>NZ_CP132157.1:0-1867500 GCF_042939535.1 Nereida sp. NH-UV-3
ATTCTGGCGATCTACACTCTTGGCTGGCGGGGCTTTTTGTATCTGCTTCCCGTTGCTGTGGGGCACTTCATGACGCTCAGTGATTGGAACAGTAACTTTGACGAATTAATCACGATGGCTGTGCTATCGCTTTTGGCGCCGTTTGTTTCATTCAATATATTGCGTTGGTCACGGGTGATCGCGCCACAGCCTCCGACATTGCGTCTTAATTGGCGCGAGCTTTTGTGTGTGGGGCTGCTGTCAGGCTTCTTGAACTCGATCCTGCTGACCATCGGTTTTGACCAAGGTCTGGAAGAGGTCGCGTTCATCACGATCGGGGATGTATTGGGCTTCTTGGTTGTGTTGCTTGCGGCGATGTTGGCGATGCGCTGGATGCGCTTTGCGCGCCATCAATCAAAGCGCGGTTGGTTGGCATAGTAACGTGGGCTTAGCAGGGGAGTGCCCTTAAGCGCTCATCGCCATGAGTTCTGAACGCAACTGCTCTGAACGCTGCAGCGTGTGTTCCGTACGGGCAGCCAGATATGTCATCAATTCTTCACGCAACTGAGGTGACAGAGCGAGGGTCTTGCGGCTTTTCTTTTCACCGGGGACGACAACAAAACTTCCGTTTTCAATGCGCGACTTGATGAACGTGTAAATGGTCATCGAGTTTTCAGTCCGCGTTTTCAAACTGTCGATGTAGTTCCAAATCCCATACTCGGTGTTGCCGTTCAGCTTAGCCACCAGCAAAAGAAGTTCCCATTTGACAATACTTTTTGAGAAGTCAGCCAGCGCTGATTTTGGCGGTAAGCTCTCCAGAACTTCCAATTCCAATTCCACTAGCATCTTAGAACTCCTGTCTTGAAACTTAATTCGCGATCTTGTTCGTCCTATTGGTTTATTTTTATAGCAAAAGCGGATTCGCTGTTTCTATAAAAATGGCCAATAAAGTATTATTTAGATACTTTAGTGTGTTAAATTCATGTGAAAAGATTGAATCGATACCCTGATACCAAAGAGAGGCTGGGTATCATATGATACTGATAGGCGTCCTGTAGTCCCTTGGTGACACTAATAACGGGCGAATAAGAAAAAGCCCGCCAAACCAAAGGCTTGACGGGCTTTAAGCTGTTGAGTGTGGCGCTGACACTAGTCGCGCAGGGCCAGCTCCTGAATACGCGCAACCGGCGACCAGAAGTACTCAAGGATAGTTCGCTTGCCAGAAACCACATCTACCGTAGCAGTCATGCCTGGCAGCAGCGAAACGGCAGTCCCATCGTTAAGTACCATATCGCCAGACATTGCGACGTCCACAATGTAGAACGACTGTGTCTCGCCCTCGCGGACAGGGGTCGCATCTGGGCTGATGTTGGTGACGAAACCATCCAGCGTGCCGTAGCGAGCGGAGTCGTAGGCTGACAGACGGATGCGCGCCAAATCATCAACCTTAATATTAGAGATGTCCTTGGGCGCGATGCGCGTCTCAATTTTTAGCGCATCGTTCGTTGGCACCAGTTCAAGCACCGCGTCACCCGCCTTTACGAAAGCGCCGACTGTGCGAAAATTCAGACGGTTTACGATGCCATCTACAGGGGCGGCAATCACAGTACGCTCAATCCGGTCTGATAGGGCAGGGAGGGCCTTCTCAAGTTCTGCGCGTTCCGCCACTGTCTGCGCAAGCTCTTCCATGGCTTGGCGCAGGTATGTGTCTTTGCGGTTGGCAATCTCGCTTGTAATCTCTTGGATCGAGGATTGTGCGGCAAGGACAGAGGCCTCAGCATCACTGAGCGAGCCAATCGCTTGTTCGCGTTCACGCTTAAGCGCGAGCAGGCGAGTTTCTGGGGCAATATTTTCGCGGACCAGCGGCTCGACCACAGCGATCTCATCTTTAATGAGCGCCAACAGGTTAGTGGCAGTTCCAACAGATTGGCGAGACGAGTTAAGCGTGGTCTCTTTTTGCGCACGGCGTTCTTCCAAGATCGTGATCGCGCCCTGAAGTTCGCGTTTGCGCGCTTCAAAAAGGCTCAGCTCATTGGCGCCAATCTGAACAGATGACCCGACTATATCCGTAGAAGGGGTGAAATCTGTGCCTGCGATTTCAGCTTCAAGGCGGGCGACCTTGATCTTGAGGGTATCAAGACGCTGGAACATCCGATCGTATTCGGCTTGCGCTTCAATCGGGTCGATCTCAAACAAGATCTGACCTGCTGTAACGCGGTCGTTTTCAAGCACGTTACGGCGCAACACGACGCCAGATTCTGCAGATTGCACCAATTGGTTTTGCATCTGCGAAACAATTTTGCCTTCACCGCGAGTGACGTTGTCAATTTCAGTCACTGCGGCCCAAGTCAGGGCGATCCCGAGAAAACCTGCAATGGAGAAGAGAACCACTGAGTTGCTGGCGCTGTTGCGGCCGGACATCTCGCGGGAGAGTTTTTTGAAATCAGTACTGCTCATGTCGGATCACTTCTGTGCGGCTTTAAGTTGGGAGGGGGGGCTATCGAGCATGATCGCACCACGATCAATCACCAGAACGCGGTCCACCATTTTCAGCATTGAGTTGCGGTGGGTAACAGCAAGCATCGTTTTGCCGTCCATTGCAGCGCTGAGGCGTTCAATCGTTGCTGCCTCTGATGCGGTATCCATAGAGCTGGTCGGCTCATCAAGGATCAAAATGTTGGGATCATGCAAAATGGCGCGGGCCAGATTGATAGTCTGCTTTTGACCACCAGACAGACCCACACCGTGCTCACGGATCATCAGGTCATAGCCGGACGGGTGGCTGCCGATAAAATCATCAACACCTGAAATTTTTGCCACCTTAAGGATATGCTCGTCGTCGTATTCAAAGTAGCCCATTTGCAGGTTTTCACGCACCGTACCGGAGAAAAGCCACGTTTCTTGAAGCATGACACCGACGTTGCGCAAAAGGTCTGTTTTGTCGATTTGTCGAATATCAACGCCGTCGATCAAAACCGCACCTTCGCTTGGAGTGAGAAGTCCTGCAGCAAGGCCTGAGAACGTGGATTTGCCCGAGCCCATTTTGCCAACAAGTGCAACTTTCTGACCCGCCGGAATTTTCACCGACAGGTTGCGGATGATTGGCTCATTGGCGCCCGGGAAGCTGTAGCTTACGTTGCGAAACTCGATTTCTCCGCGCAGAACCGGACGGCTGAGGCGTTGTTGAATCTCATCCTCGGGAGAGGTTTCGGTCATCAACGAGCCGAGTGAGCGGTAGGCTTGGCGTGCAGAGTTTGCACGCGCAAGTGCTGCAGCCAGTTGCGACAGCGGTGCAAGCGTACGGCCTGCCAAGATAACTGACGCAATCAAGCCACCCATCGTTGTGCTGCCCTCACGGATCAGGAACACGCCGTAGAAGATAAGCGCGATCTGGGCAAACTGCTGAACGGACGCGGCGGAGTTGATCGCAAATTGCGAGAACATCCGGCTTTTTAGTCCCAATTCTGACTGGTTTGCCGAGGCTTCTTCAAAGCGCTGACGCATAAAACGGCCTGCGCCTGTTGCGCGGATCGTGTTCAAGCCGCTCAGGGTTTCAACAAGAACAGATTGCTTGGACATACCTGTTTCCATGGCACCGGAGGCAAGCTTTGCCAAAGCAGGCTGCACGGCAAGGCCAAGGATGATCACGATAGGAACTGCCAGCAAAGGCACAATCGCCAAGTTGCCACCGATCAAATAGATCACGAAAATAAAGAAAAAGATAAACGGCAAATCAACGATAGCGATCAGGGTGGCAGAGGTGAAGAAGTCGCGCAGCGTATCGAATTCGCGCACAACGCTTGCTACAGCACCTGATTTCCGGCCCTTTGCATCAAGGCGTAGATGCAAAATCTTGTCAAAGATCATCCGCGCCATAGTGACATCAGCGCGCTTGCCAGCGCGGTCAATGAAGTTGGCGCGCAATGACTTGATCACGAAGTCGAACGTCAGCGCGATCATCACACCTAAAGTCAGCGCAAATAGGGACTCAATCGCCTCGTTCGGGACAACGCGGTCGTAAACGACCATGATAAACAGTGAGGTCGACAGTCCAAGAAAGTTTGAAAACGCTGCGGCCAGAATAACCTGACCGTAGATCCACTTGCTTTTGGAAAAGGCGCTCCAAAACCAGTGACCGCCTTGGCCATTTTGTTTTGACTGCGCAGACTGCCGATACAGAAGTGTAAAGCCTGCGTATACCTCGGCGAACTCGTCGGCGCTGATGTCACGTGAGGTGAAATTGTCCTCAATAGACTGAACTGTGAGCGTGCCGTCCGGGTTTTTCTGCGTCACCAGAAACGGATTGCCATCTTCTTGGAAGGCAATCATCGGCAGGTGGCTTTCTTTAATAGCTGAAGCCTTCAACTCGCCAAAACTGGCGTCAAAACCCAGCTCATTAAAGATATAGACAACATCTTTGGGTCCAAACGGTGTTTCGCTCATTGGCGCCATATCCCGCAGCGCCGCAGTACTAAATGTGAGTGAAACGGTTTTGAGTGCGATTTTCAGCGTCTCAACAAGTGTTGCAGCGGCCTCATCAGTGGCGGCACTGTCACCGTCTACTTCGTATTCTTGGGTTTCAACGTCGATGCGCGCAAGTTCGACAGAGCCAGACTGCTCATCTGGTTGCGTGTCTGTTGCCTGCTCGGCGCCCTCAACGGAAGATGCGTCATCTTGCGAAGCGGCCTTTGGTGTAAGTTCGTTCATTTGTCTAACGCTTTAGTAATGTTTGATTGGGGGGCAGGGATGCCGAAGCTGGATAGAAGACGCCCCGACTGGGCAGCAATGCTAACATCAAGCTTCATGATCTCTGCGTCGATCTCAATGGCGCGGTCGGCAGTGCGCAGCGCCTGAATTTCCGCGTCAATGACGCGCTTCAGATCGGCTTGACCGGTTGCCAGTTGCTTTTTGAGCGTATCGCGTGAGGCGAGCACCTCTGCGTTTTTGGCGCGTATAGAAGACTGGCTACTTAACAGTGAGGCGCGGGTCTTCATCATTTGAGACAGCATCGCAACGGTTTCGCGCTTCTGCGTATCAAACTGCTGTTTCTCACGGGTCAGGTTGGCTTTGCGCGCGGCTAGCTCCGCATCACGTCGCCCGCCGTCGCCCAATGTCCAGCTCAGCTGAAGCCCGAGGGCTACGTCAGTACTGCTTGTTTCGGACATTGGGCTATCCACGCCAGCGCGTAAACCAACGCTTGGCTTCTTTTGTGCCGCTGCAATCTGAACGTCTTGTTCCGCGACCACAATTGATGCGGCTGTGCCACGCAATGCAGGATTACCCTGCCACGCTGTTGCAGCGTTTTTGCCGGTGGGCAGCGAGATAATTTGAGAAGGGCGCGCAACGGCACCTCCATCGTGTTTGAGATATTTCGACAAGCGGCTTTGCGCATCACTTACGCGCTCGCTCAGCCGCAGTTCTTCAATGTCGAGATCGTGTATCTGGATCTTGGCGCTGGCGACTGATGATTTGTCTACCATGCCGCTGGCAACGAGGCGGTCCATCTGTTGCACAATGTCGCGCCCTTCCTGTGACCGTTCGGCCAACAGAGCGCTGCGTTGTTGATACTGCCACAGATCAATCCAGGCAGAGGCCATGTCGGCCACGATGCCCGTGATGGCTTCCTCGGCTTGGGCCTCAGCTGTGATGACACGGGCGAAAGCCGCGTTGATCCCAGAGACTGATGCTCCGCCGTCGTAAATGAGCTTATTGACGGCCAGGCTTGCGCTGACGCCGGTGGTGTTTTCGGTGCCGGTTGTGTCTTTCTCGGAGACACCGCCCAATTGCGATTGCAAAGATACTTGCGGGGCGAGGGCGCTGTTGGCGACAGTCACGCCTTGGGCGGCACCTTCGATGGCCGCTTGCGATCCGGCATAGGCGCTGCTTGAGAGAGCTGCTGCTTTAATGGATGGTTGGTAATCTGTAAGTTTCACCGTGATAGCAGAATTAACCACATCCGCCGGCCCACTACTTATTATGTCACCGACTGCGTCCGAAACATATGCGCCGTTTGTAGGGGCTTGCGCACATCCCGCTACAAGGCCTAAAGCCACCAGACATGATGTGATTTTGGGGCGGAATAGCATGTGGAATTCTCCGGTGCTTGGTTACTGCATTTAAACCCCAAATAGTTAAAGCACCGCTGACAAGCCACAGAAATGTATACAGCAATTTATTATGTAAATAACCTACATAAATTGACTATTATTATTTAATAACAGTAATTTAATTGGGAATTAATGTAATTGAAAGGCTGTTTGGAATTGTGTTTTTTGGGACCTGATCGACACTTCCTGGCGACGAATCTCGCTGGGATATCAATCTAAACCGAGCAAATGCTCACGCCTTATGAGGGAAAAACACATGCAGGCTCTAGATATTAACAGCACGATGAAAAACGCCGAGAAAGTTGGCGGTTCTAGTGCAACCAGCAAGCTGGCGAAGGCTTGGGAATCCAAAAACGCCAAGAACGCTGCAAAAGCGTCTGGTCTCACATTGATGGCATTGTCGCTGTCAGCTTGTGGTGGATCCGATTCAACTCCTGCAGAAGTAGAAGCAGGAGATTCGAGTGGTTCTACTGTCACTCCCATCACTTTGAAAGTCCAAACCTCGCCGGACTCGGTTACTTTGACGTCTGGCGACGACGTAGTAGACGGTAAAGTCGCCAACAGTTTTGGTGATAAGGCGGATGTCATTGTTGATGCGTCGACCACTGACTCTGATGTAGCGAACATTTTTGTAACTGCTGCTCCTACGACTGGTTCGCTCTTGCAGAATATCGAAACCGTAAATTTGACTTTGGGTGGTGATGTTACGGCAACTGGTATGATTCTGGGCGCCAATGAAATCAATGTGAGTTCGACTGCTGCTGCGCACACACTGACTATGGCAGATGTTGCGTCGGGCACATCGATTAACATCGTGGATACGTCAGTTTATGGTGCCACTTCCGCTGCTGCCAACTTGACAGTTGATGCGGCGACTGCTGCTGCAGAGCTGAATGTAGGCGTCTCTGCTGGTGGCTCTACCACCTTGGATTATGACGGCAGCGGCCAGGTTGAGTTTGCCACGTTAAATATCAATTCAACTGGCGGTGTGGCTAATACGGTTGTTCTTGCAGACATCTCGCGGGAGCAGGCTGGCGATAAAATCGTTGTCACTGGTGATACAGATATCACGATCACAGGCCGTTGGGCTGATTTTGGATCTGATACATCATCAAGTGTTGAAGCTACTATCGATGCTTCCGAAGCTACTGGTGTTGTTGCTTATTCAAGTAAAGGTGACCTCACAGCATCACATATCCTCGATGCGTCCAAAATGACCGGTGTTGACAAGTTCATTCTAACTCACTCAGGCACTAAGGGTCACTCAATCGATGGTACCGTCAAAATTGACGACATGACCTCCGGGCAGATTGTTGAAATGAATGGTTATTCATCTGGGGCGGCTGCTGATGACCTCGTTCTTGAGCTGGCAGATGCTACATCTGCATCTGACGCGATCACCTTTGTGATGAACGACAAATTGGGTACTGAAAGCCAAGAAATTGACGATTTGACAGTTACTGGCGTCAACAATGTGACCATTGAATCTACTGGCATATCCGCTACAACGGCTGGGGCAGCATTAACTAACAGCATTGCAGACATTATCACTACTACCTCGGGTTCAACGTTGAACTTAACTGGTGACAAAAAGCTTGTTGTCGACGGTACTGTCGATGAGCTGTTCACCACAATAAATGCTGCAGCTAATACTGGTGGCGTTGATCTGACGATGGCGGATGTCGCTGCAAACACAGCATTCACCGGTGGTACAGGTAATGATCGCATCGACGTGCATACGAAGCTTACTTACGAAGACAATCTTGTTGGCGGCGCTGGTGAAGATACTCTCGTAATTGAAGCTGGTACTGCTGCATCGACAGCTGTGTTATCGAACACAGGCACCACTGGGAACACTGCAGGCTTTTCGGGTTTTGAGATCCTTGAGATCAACAATGCACTGGACTTAGCTACCAGTGGTGGTGATGTCACTGTCGACCTAACCAAAGAAGCCGGAATGAACGAGCTGAAGTTGGCAGCCGCTGTTACAGTTGACTCCAATGATACCTTTACAGTGAAGGCGGCAAGTGGTTTCACCCTGGAGCTAGATGGCAGCGGTGATATTGCGGGTGCGACAGGTGAAACTAACTTCATCGTTAGTGTTACTGACGCGACTACGGCTGGAACTGATGACGTTGTAAACCTTGTTTTGGATCAAGGTACGAGCAGCTCAGATCTCACAGGCCTAAGTATTGATGGTGTTGAGACGCTAAACATCGTTGAAAACGACAACCATGCGTCTAATACTTCTACCATTGAAGATATCCACGGTTCTGTACTGCAAACTATCAACATTTCGGGCGCGAAAAACAGCTCAAACGTTGTTGCCAAAAAAGTAGTTTTGTCTGACTTGAACACTTCGAACCTAAGCACTCTGAATGCTGCTGAGCATACAGGTGCGTTAGATATCGATGGTCTCGACAATAACTTCTCTGCTCTTGGTGCAACGATCACTGGTGCTGCTGGTGTTAACAGTATCCGTGGTGGTACTGGTTCAGATAGTATCACTGGTGGTGCATCGGCTGATACAATTTTTGGTGCGGATGGCCTGGATACTATTGTTGGTGCCGCAGGTGGTGACGTTCTCATCGGTGACGGTGGCGGCTCCACTAAGGAAGCAATGACGACTGTGATTGGGTCAGGTGGTTTCACTGCTTCCAGCGATACTATTGCTGTAACTATGTTCGGTGCAACTGTCACAGTTGCGTCTGCCGGCACCACCGCCACTGATACTGGCGCCGAAATGGATGACATTCTTGCTGCCGCAATCAATGACCACGCCATTTTGGGTAACTTGGTCACTGCTACTGCCACATCGTCTGGTGATGACGGTGGTATCACCGTTACTGCCGAAGTTGATGGCAACTTTACTGATTTTGACTATGTTTCCGGTGGCGGAGCTGGTGCAGTTTCAGGTGAAGCTGCGACAAATGGTAGTGCGTCGTCTGACGGTGTTGATACTATTACTGCAGGCACAGGTGCTGACTTTATTGCTGGTGGTAAAGGCGCTGATGTCATTAACCTCGCGGTTGATCAGCAAGCTGATACTGTAGTGATCCTAGCTGGCGGTTTAGGCGATGTGATTACCGGTTTTGAAAGTGGTGCAAACGGTACTGATGTAATCGTTTTTGCTAATGATCTGACTAAAAACGGCACTGCATCAGCCACTCTTAAGTCCATTACTAATGAGGGCACAGTAGCTGCGAACGACAGTTATATTGAGATCACAACTGCAACTGTAGCAGGTGGCGCAGATACTGCCGCCGAGATCGCAACTTTCCTCGATGGCCTCACAATCACGAACGTCGATGATTCAGCAAACGATATCGTTATGTTTGCTGTCAATGATGGAACTGATACTTATATCTGGCAATGGACTGAAGACAGTACAAACGGCGTGCAGGCAGATGACTTGGCCTTGGGTGCTGTTTTGAAAGGCGTAACAGATCTTGAAAACGGAGATATTGGCTTTATTGCGTAAATATCTTTGACCAAATTAAAGGGCACTCATACTCTGAGTGCCCTTTTCTGTATGGAAAATAGTAATGAAAATTCTTTGGGCAAACCTACATTGCCTGAGCGATACAACAAACGGTGCGTGTCGTTCAATCTCGACAATACTAAATAAATTAGCTCAAAAAGATAATGAGATCATTGCAGTTACAGCTGCTAATTTTGATGTGCTTACAACCTGCCCAGTAACTCAATACTTTGCAAAAAAAACAGATAAACAGCTTGTAAGGTACGAGCATTCGAATTTTACAGAAATTGTAATGAAGTCTGGCTCTGCAAGATCAGATGATATGACGAACAAAGAGTTATGGGGCTGGTTAACACAGGTACAGAGAGTTTTTAACGAGTGGCAACCGGATATTGTTATGTCTTTTGGAGCTCGGGTCGCCGAACAATGGCTATATAGGGAAGCAAAGTTACTTAACATTCCCACGGTTGCTTATTTGGTCAACGAAAACTATAAAAACCCTAATTGCTTCAATTATGTTAGCAAGATTATCACTGACAGCCAGTTTACAGCTAACTTGTACCGCACACGCCACGATCTCACAGTTCACCCATTTGGAAAGTTTATTGATTATGAAATGCGCAGAGAGCCTTCATCAGGTCATTCGCTCACATTCATAAATCCAATACTTACAAAAGGTGCACTATTGTTTTCTCAGATTGTTCAAGTCCTTAGAGAAAGAGGATTTACAGGGAATATTAACTGTGTTTCTGGCAGAGCGTCGTTAGTTAACTTGAAAAATTATATGATTGAGAAAGGTTACTCTGTTGACCACCTCAATACAGTTACTCAAGTAGATCATACTGACGATGTGCGTTCAATTTATAGGGATACAAAACTACTAATTGTTCCAAGTCTGTGGAAAGAGAGTGGTGCCCGAGTAATTGCCGAGGCTCAATGTATGGGTATCCCAGTTTTGGGTACAGATATAGGGGGTAATAAAGAAATGATCGGCGACGGTGGAGCGGTATTCCAGATGCCCACAAAATTTCATGAGGAGCCTTACGACTTGGTGCCTAATAAAAATGATATTGAGCCATTCGTTGACTACATTGAAAATCTCTTTACTGATAGTTCGCTATTCAACGACATCGCAAATAAAGCAATACTTCATGCCGAAAGAACTCACTGTATCGAACGTAACACGGAACGTTTAAATAAGTTCCTTAACCAGGTACTTCGGTGATTTGTGTCAATTTTTCTAAAATAGTGACATAAATTTTTTCCTTATAAAGGTAGTGCATAGTGAGAAAAAAAATAAAACAGACGTTGAAGATGGCAATCTTAGCGCACCAGTCGGGGGACGTTAAACATGCTGCTCAATTATACAAAAAAGTTTTAAAAATTGACGCGCGACAGTGTCATGCGCACCATAACTTAGGCACGTTAAAGTGGGCTAGTGGTGATCGTGAGGCCGCACTAAGCCTATTTAATAAGGCTTTGTGGATTGATCAGTCGATTCCTCAGTTTTGGAATAGTGCCATTGAGGCCTTAATCGAATTACGTGATGTGGCACAAGCAAATGACTTGCTAGAGAAGGCAAAAAATTCTGGTATCGTTGGGGTTGATTTTCAGGGTTTAAGAGCACGAATTACGCTTGTAGCGAACGAAGATAAGAAAGTGTTTCGGTCTTCAGCTTCCGAAGATAAATTTAATGACTTTTCCCAAGAATATATAGATCAATATAATATTTTAGTGGATCTTTGTAGCCAAGGGAAATTCGAGTTAGCTATAGACATGTCAAATGCTCTAATTTCAAAGACTGGTGAAAAAGCTACTCTACTCAAGATGCAAGGAATTGCTTTTAATGGTTTAGGCGACTATCGACAGGCGATAGATGTACTTAGAAAAGCGACGCTAATCAATCCAGTTGATTGTCAAGCCTACTATTATTTAGGACACTCATTCCTGAAAATACAAAGCTTTGAGGAATCCCTAGAGGCGTATAACAAGGCGATCCAACTCAATCCAAATATTGATTATTATCTGGCGCAGGCGGTTACTCTATCCAAATGCCGAACTTTGCCGGACGTAGTACAGGCCTATGATACAGCTGCAGAACTTTTTAGTTCACTATTGAATAGTACAACCCCATACCAAACCGCTGAGATTTTAAGCGCCAGGCAGAATATTGTTATTAGAACTCCTAATGATCAATGTGTGAAGCGGATACGTGCGCTGAAAGAATTTTCTACAGAAGTTCAAAGCTTAGTGGATTTTGAGCGATCTTCATTTATGCCGCAATTAATTGATGTAAATTACGAAAAAAAGTTTTATGTAACACCCTGCTATAAAAAGTTTGACTTTCTATCGGTTGAAGACCGGTCTGTTGAATTAAAGAATACTCTGCAGGAAATGGAACGGCTGAATTTACGACATAACGACTTATCTTTGTTTGACGAACTTTTTTTGGATGATAACGGAAATATTAAAATTATTGATTGGCAGTATGGTACGATTGGGAATGTAAAAGCAAATAAAGCGCGTATTTACAACGATAGATGTTTATTTCACGCGTATTCTTTTCTTCGAAAGAGTGACTGGACGGGCTTTGAGCCCTTACTCTTATTTTCGCCTGTTGCAAGTGAGGTGTCATTTAACCCTAGTAATGCGTTTGTTGTAGCGTCTTATTCGTTTGATCTCATCGGTGGAGTAGTTCACGAGGAGATGACAAAATTAATAGACGAAATAAATGGTAAGCAATTAAGCGTTTCCGGTGAATTGTTCGTTAGCCTGATATTTAGGAATGCTTCGTTTGAAATTCCGCAGAACTCGGTTGCAGTTGTTGGTTTAAGTGAGATAAAGAAAGCTATAGTCTCCCAGGCTTTATTTCAAAATGATTACATGAGCCGAATTTGGCGCTTTTGGTGGCAGCGCGAATTTGGGACTGACGAATCTGACCCTGTATTTCAGTATCGTCGAGCTGGGGTGGAACTACGCTATAATTTGATTTGTGATGCATTGCAGGCCGTTTCTAAAGACGATGTTATCGTTGATGTAGGTTCAAATGCGGGTGAGGTCTGTAAATTTGTAGTTAACTGTGGCTTCAATGTAATTGGGTTTGAACCGGATCCTGAGGTTTGGGAAATTTCGCGTTCAAAAAGCTTAGTGAATTGCTCTATCTATAATTCAGAGTTTGATGAAAAGAGATTGACTCAAAAGCCCGTAGGCGCTGCTTTGCTTTTAAGTGTATTTCATCGTATCTGGGCTATAAAAGGTCCAAAGCTAGCCTGTGAGGAACTGAAGCGGATCTCAAAGTGTTCTAATTTGATACTTTTTGAGGGAAGCAGCCATTTGCAGCGTTATGGTGCAGCGCGGCCTAGGTTTGAAAGTAACGACTTGGAGGGGTGCCATAACTGGCATATGGCACTTTTCAAAAGCGTCTTAACTGATTGGGATGTGGAATTTGTTGGTTATGTACCGCATACTTCGACAGAGCCTATGCGGTTATTCTATAAATTAAAGTACGTCGAATTAAAAAAACTTTTTATAGACTGTGGTGGCTATGATGGATGTTCAGCGATTAAGTTTTTGTCATCGAATCCAGAGTTTGATGCTGTTTCCTTTGAACCCAATCCAGAGTTATGGCGGTATTATGTAGATGTTCCGACGACGCTCATAAAAAAAGCGGCCTGGATCACAAACGGGGAGGCAGATTTTGGTCTAGATGTGAGAGATGCAGATGGGTCATCGCTAATTGAATCTAAGACGCTGGACTTTTTTGCTCAAGACAGTGCTATGTATCCGGTTAGCAAGATCAATGTACAAACAGTGGATCTTTCAGAATTCATTAGTCTTGCCAGTAGTGTATATGATCGAATTTTTTTGAAGCTTGATGTTGAAGGTGCTGAGTACGAGATCTTAAATAGACTAATTGCTACTAACACGATATCGTTAATTGACTGTATTCAAGCTGAGTTTCATTGGAATAAAATGGGAATGCCGGAAGAACAGCACAATGTGTTAGTCAACAAAGTCAAAGCGGCCACTCGTTTGGTTGAAGAGGAGTGGGATGCTCTGGGGTTTAGTGTACATTTGCGCGGCGTAGATATTCAAGAAAAACGTGCAATGGTTGTGCGCCAGAAGTTTGTAGACTTAAATAGGCGAACAAATCTCGATTTTTTCTTGGAAAGGTAAGTTACATTACCACAATTTTCCACCTGAAAATACGCTGGATTGCCTCGATCAGATGATGCTCGTTGATAATAGCAAATGAAAGATCAAAAATGGTGCGCAGGAGATGGAGGCGGTCAACTATTATCTCGAAATAGGATCAAGTTGAGGAGTTAGTGGAACAAGATATACTTAATTTGATTGTAACAACTTGAGCGACAAGTCGTTAGCAAATATATCACATTGGACCATATATTACGGCTGCGTAGGCGGTTTAGGATTTGATTTAAATACGTCGTTTTCATGGTGCGAAACGGAGCTTCAAAAGTGTGATTTATCCCCATAACTACGTTGACGGTATACGTTGAAAAATAAGTGGGGTACGAGGAGCATGGCTGATATCTTTCGCGCAGAGTAAAGACTTATGATGCCAGTCAATTCAACTTGTTAGGCTTAGACAAAGAAAGTCGTAAGGGCGCATAGGGCGTTCGATCACATATTTAAGGATAACTCATGCGCATTGCGATGATTGGAACCGGCTATGTCGGGCTTGTTTCGGGGATTTGTTTCTCGGACTTTGGGCATGACGTAGTATGTGTTGATAAAGATCCCGCCAAGATTGAGCAGCTAAATGTGGGTCATGTCCCAATATTTGAGCCTGGCCTTGAAGCGCTGATGACGAAAAATGTTGGGGCAGGTCGGCTGTCGTTCACCCTTGATCTGGCCAGTGCCATGAAGGGCGCCGATGCGGTATTTATTGCTGTCGGCACACCGACACGTCGGGGCGACGGACACGCGGATCTTACATATGTATTTGCCGCTGCAGAAGAGGTTGCGCATCTAATCGACGACTACACAGTGGTGGTGACCAAATCGACAGTCCCCGTTGGCACAAATCGTCAGGTTAAACAGATTATCCGCAAAGCAAACAAAGGCGCGTTGTTCGATGTGGCATCAAACCCCGAGTTCTTGCGTGAGGGGGCGGCAATAGATGATTTTATGCGCCCAGATCGAGTGGTGGTTGGGGTGCAAAACGAACGTGCCGCAGACGTGATGGCTGAAATCTACCGCCCCCTTTTTCTGAGGGATTTTCCAATTGTGACCACGGATTTGGAAAGTGCAGAGATGATCAAATACGCCGCCAACGCATTTCTCGCCACCAAGATCACATTCATCAATGAGATTGCTGCGCTGTGTGAAAAAGTTGGTGCGGATGTGAAGGAGGTCTCGAAAGGCATGGGCCTTGATGGGCGGATCGGCAATAAATTCCTACACGCAGGGCCGGGCTATGGCGGATCTTGTTTCCCCAAAGATACCAAAGCCTTGGCGCGTATTGGCCAAGAACATGCTGTGCCCATGCAGATCACGGAAACGGTCATCAAGGTAAACGAAGAGATCAAGCGCGGCATGATTGAGAAGCTTCTCACCCTTTGTGATGGCAGCTTTAACGGCAAAACCATCGCCGTTCTTGGGGTCACGTTCAAACCCAATACAGATGACATGCGTGATGCGCCAAGCCTTACAATTGTGCCTGCCTTGGTGGGCGCGGGGGCGAAAGTAGTCGTTACTGATCCGCAAGGTAAACATGAGGGCGAAACGCTTTTGCCGGGTGTCGTCTGGGCTGAGGACGCATATAAGGCCGTGCAGAAAGCTGATTTGTGTGTTTTGTTAACCGAGTGGAACGAATTTCGTGCGCTTGATTTGAACCGGATTGCACGGCGGATGAACACGCCGCGGTTCGCAGATTTGCGCAATGTTTATTCGGAAAAAGATTTGAAACGGGCAGGATTTGAAAGTTATGCGTTCGTGGGTCGATAAAAAAACTAGAGAGAGTGACTTGGGGCTAATAACCCATCTCAAGAGCGACATGTCGTATCGCTTCAATATAACCTGTCACTGCCCCACAGTCAAAGCGCAGCGCTTTCAGCATTGTAGATTTGACATCACCCTGCAGTGCCATCGTGTTGATTGCATCGGCTAGCTGTATTTCCCCGCCGTGCCCATGCACTTGGTTTTGGAGTATCTGGAATATTTCAGGCTTTAGAATATATCTACCCACGCTGGCCAATTGGGACGGAGCTGTTTCAATACTTGGTTTTTCTATTAAGCCGAGAACGTCATTAGATTTCTTTCCAGGCCTGATAACACCATAGTTTGATATATTGGGACCTTTGATATGTTCTATTAGTAGTTGCGTTTTTTCTGTGCGCTCGAAGGCTTTGCAGAGCCTTGCCATATCGCTTTCGTTGGAGTGTACCAGAAAATCATCTGCCAGTAGCACCGCAAATGGTTCATTGCTAACTGCTTTTTTTGCACACAAAATTGCGTGACCTAGCCCTAGTTGTTCAGCTTGCCTGACAAATATGCAATCTACATTCGCCGGTAGTATTTGTTTGATTTGGTCAGCTTTTTCGTCGAGTCGCTTTGATCTAAGATGAGCATCCAGAGCTGAATTTACATCGAAGTGATCTTCGATAGCTCTTTTGTTGCGTCCAGTTACAAAAATTAATGTTTCAATGCCTGCACTTACGGCTTCTTCCGCCGCATATTGTATCAATGGCTTGTCAATAATAGGCAATAGTTCTTTTGGCATTGCTTTTGTCGCGGGTAGGAAACGGGTGCCAAAGCCTGCAACGGGAAAAACTGCCTTTGTTATACGTGTCAACTTCGCACCCTCACATTTAATTTGGTTAGCAACGATTATCAATTTCACGGTTAGTGAGTGTCTTCCAGCCTGTATTATTTGCTTTGCTATAAATAGAGTTCAGTTGGTTAGAGCGATCGACTCATAATCGATAGGTCGGGAGTTCAAGTCTCCCCCGCGCCACCATTTTTACTCATTATGTCTGGTAATAGTCGCGGTACCAGCGCACGAATTCCTCAACGCCCTGTGCAACGCTTGTTTGAGGTTGGTATCCGGTCAGGTCTTTTAGCAATTGCGCGTTTGCCCATGTCGCGGGCACGTCGCCGGCTTGCATGTCCATCATGTTGAGTTTTGCGGTTTTTCCAGTGGCTTTTTCAATGGCCGCTATAAAATCCATCAGTTTGACCGGCTCCGAGTTGCCTACATTCACCGCACGCCATGGCGCAACTGGTGACAGGCTATCATTCGGGGCGATATCTTCGCTACGTTCAGGGACTGCTTCAATAAGTAAGCGGATCGCTTCGACCAGATCGCTCACATAGGTGAAGTCTCGGCTCATTTCGCCGTGGTTGTACACATCAATCGGCTCACCGGCCAAAATGTTGCGTGTGAACTTGTACAACGCCATGTCTGGCCGCCCCCAAGGACCGTAAACGGTGAAAAAGCGGAACATTGTGATGGGCAGGTTAAACAGATGAGCGTAGCTGTGGGCCATCGCTTCGTTTGCCTTTTTAGTGGCCGCATAGAATGACATCTGCGTATCTGCCTTGTCGGTCTCTGAATAAGGCATTTGCGTGTTGGCACCGTAGACGGAACTGGTGGAGGCAAGCAGCATATGTGCGGGCGGAAAGGCGCGGCCCGCTTCCAACAGCTCGTGAGTGCCGATTAGATTGGACTGAACATAACTGCGCGGATTGTCGATTGAATAGCGAACACCTGCTTGAGCCGCGAGATGCACGACCACATCGGGGCGGTACTTTTCAAAAAGGTTATGCAGCACCTGTTCGCCTTCCAGCCTGTCTTCACAGGCTGTGAACCCTTCGCTTTGAAGTAAAATCTGATGTCTGCGCTGCTTCAGGGCAACGTCATAGTAATCAGTCATGGCGTCTAGACCGATCACACGGAACCCGTCGCACAGCAGTCTTTGGCACAGGTGAAACCCGATGAAGCCCGCCGAGCCAGTTACCAAAGCGGTTCTTTGTTCAGTCATCTAAGTGCCTCACTCTTGTCATTATCGCTGAGTATCGTGCTAATTTACATATAGCCATAAAGTCTGTAAGCAGCTTATTGAAAAGTAACTTAACGCTTCTAGCCATTTCATTAGTTAGTTTCCGACCTTTTTTGTGGTAAAATGTTAAAAAGTAGTTTTTTGAGACTTTCATCATATGAGCGTGCTTGTATGCTAATGCGAGATGCTAGGTTTTGGTGGCGCCCCTCATGTTGCTCGAACGATTAGCTAAGACTGAGCTCCCCTTGGAAACTTGGGGGGCTTTTTCACGTGCTGCGCACAGATTTTAACAACAGGAAAACTATCATGCAACATGCACTCTCAGCCTCAGCATTCATCGCACTTGGCATAACAATCGGTACGCTGCTTACGGACAATACCAGCACAGCCAACACTCAGTTCGCCCCACCCAGTGGACAAAGTGGTGATGCGCTTTGGCACTTGCCCAAGTTTGGCGAAAGTGGATGGTTCTTACACGCCAACCGTGGACGGGTACGTGCCTGCAACATGGATAAAGTAAGTGTAGTGGGCGAGCGAACAGCGCCACGTTGTAGTTTGTGGACTGTTGAATAACTCGGCACACAGCCCTCAACTCCCATACACCGCACCCTGTGCCAGTCACAGGGGATGGTTGGTGCCGTGTTGAAGCTCGTTGAGGGGTGGTTTGACGCCAGTGTGCACAAAAAAACGAGCAGCTGAGTAGCTGCCCGTTTGTTGTTGTCGAACCTAGAGTTTCAAAACAGTGGGTTTCAAACCTACATTTTCGAACCTACGCTTTTGGCACCTCTACTTGATAACTCGCAGTTTAGTCGCACTAACCTGCAGCGCCAGCTTGTCACACAGCCGTCCAACAGTGCGCAAACTCAGCAAAGCATCCTCTGAACTCAGCTCCAGCTGTGCCTGCTGTTCGATGCGTGACACAGCAATTTTTATATCGTGCTGTGCTAGAACTTGATGAATGAGTTGTGCTGCTTGTAGTGCAGTGAAACCGCGCACTTCCAAGCAATCACATCTGTCGCGTATGCTGCCATCCAAGTTGCCAATGTAGTTGGTTGTAAGCAGTATCAGTGCGCGATGCTGCCAGTCGTCGATGAATGAACGCAACCACAGCTGATTTTCTTTGGACAGCACATCTACTTCATCCACTATCAACACGGGTGTTTGATGATTGATAACGCCCCATTGCATTGCATTTAGCAGCAAGCTGCTTTTGCGAAGTTCGCCGAACTGACTACCATTAGCGTGTACATAGTGAATGTCTGACTTTGCAGCTCCTCTGTCATGTGCAATCAACTCGACTGCGGTGCTTTTGCCCGTACCGTATGCTCCATAGAGGAGCACACAGCCGTTGAGTGGATTATTTGCGTAGCTTGAAAGTTCTTGTTTGATTGCAGGTTCAGCAAAGTAGCAGTCGTTGAAGTGCACGGGCTTGTTCGCGTAAAAAATGTTCACACTCATTATGCTGCCTCCTCTGTGGCGGTTTGCTGAGTGATTTGCTTGCGAGCTTCAATCTTTGTGACGTTGCTCACAGGTTCAGCTGAGCTGTTTGACTTGGATTGCTCCTCCAGTTCAGCAAACGCTTTTGCCAGTGCTTCTTTCACCAATGTGTTGTTGTTGAGCAGTGCGACGATACGCTTGTCACCGCCTGTGTGTGCTACAACAGCCAAGCTGTACTCGTAGTTTTGTGCAGGTGTGCTCAGCAGCAAGTCTTGTGCGCTTTGTGTAGCAAGCTGTTCGTGTGCGCTTAGTGCACGTTCTGTTTTGATTTGAGCAGCAGTTTTGCCTTTGTTTTGTTTGCGTACTGCTTCGACACCACCTTGTGTTGTGAGCCATTTGACAAAGTTTTCTCGGGTGATTTTTTCCTCGTGTGCTGCTGTGAGCACTTTGGAGTATATGGCACCGCGACTGCGTCCGATTGCGCCTGTGAACACTTCGCCAAACACCACACGCACCACTTTGGTTTCGATGCGTGTGCCTTCATTGAAAGAGTGCTTTGCGTCGCGCAGCAGTTGATTGAGTTGTAGTTTGAAGCTGATGTCTGCGGAACGATAGAACTGAGTGTGTGCGTAGCATTCAGCCAACAGCTCATACAGTTCCGTGCTTGCTGTGCGATATGCGTTTTTTGTCCACTTGTTTGCAGTCTTCTGTGTAGCAACCATATTCTTCATAAGTGTGTTTGCAGTAGTCATAGTGTGTCCTCTCGGGATTAAAGTTTGTTTGTCATCATTGACTATTCCACTATGCCACATAATTTGTACGCCAAATGATGAGCGTTACGATGATAGTATAGCGGCGTAGAAATAGATTTTGATATGAACGAACGAAGCAATTGGTATTTTTCTGGCAAACTCTTTTATGTGTATGCGCCGCCCATCAAAGGAAGACGCAACAAGCACGGCGAGCTAATCAGCAAACGTGTTCAGCCAAATGCGCCGTTTCGAGGGGCAGAGCCTTGGCAGTGCAGTGTGTATTACTTCTGGTGGGAATATTTACGCAGACACATGGGGTACAAACGCTGCTGTGAGCAGAGGGGCAAAGGCAAATACAGCAGCGTGTATGCGGACTTTGGAAATGTGCACGCAACGGATGACTTTTGGGCATGGTGGAGGGGGCACAATCATCTTTTTGCGGAACCACCAGCGAGGCAGTTGCGTGAACTTGATGAGCTTGATGTTCGCACTGCTCAACCTGATACTCTGCACATCCAAGTGCCGCTGGAAGTGCGTATGCCCTATTTAGTGGATGCGTTTCGCAAGCTGCTGCAGGCGAATTCCGAAGCAGTAAGGCGTGCAAAGAGTGTGAGCAGAGCGGCATACCCAGTGTGTGCAAAGCCCAATTTGGGCAGCTTGTATCAAACACTGGTGTTTTGGGACACGTATGTAGAACAACCCAAACTCAAGCTGCACGAACTTTTCGATGTGTGTGCTGATAGACTGGCAGCTGCTGGTAACGGCATATGGGTAGATGAAACGGTTGAAGGAGAAACTGTTGCAGAACTCAAGCGTTTGGATTTGCCATATGCCGATGTTGAACGAGTGATTAAACGCCGTAAAACCAACACCGCCAAGCGTCATATTACTATTGCTGAGCAGTATATTGAGAATGCAGCACTGGGTAAATTTCCCAAAAAGACACGTAGGTGATGCCTTTTCTCGTGTTGCTTTGTAGCGTATATCTTTATACGATTAACTAGTATTGGGAGCATATACATGAGCAAAACAACATCATTTATTCTTGGTAATCACTTTGAAGAGTTCATTGCCAGCCAAGTGCAGGGTGGGCGTTATGCCTCTGCAAGTGAAGTGATACGTGATGGATTGCGTTTGGTTGAAGAGCGCACAGAAGCTCTCGCTGCACTTAAAGCACAACTTGATGCTGGTGTTGAAAGTGGCATTGCAGATGATTTTAGCTGGGATGCAGTGCGACGCAGAGGCAGTGCTGACACGTGAGCAAGCGCCTTTCTGTTAGTCGAGCCGCTCAATCAGACATCGAAGACATCTACGATTACACCCTGGCGACATGGGGACGCTCGCAGGCGGATGACTATGTTACGCAGCTTGAACGCAGTTTGACAGCTGCAGCTGCGGGCGAGAAGGTTCTCCTACCTTTCGCGGAATGGCGGAAAAATTCTGGCTATATGTTCGTGGGAAAGCATACGGTGTTTGTGCTGCAAGAGGCGGAACAGCTGTTAGTTGTGCGTGTGCTTCATCAAAGCAGCGATTACGTCCGCCACTTGTCCAGCAGCTGAAAACGAGTGCAGGTTCAGCACTTCAGTTTCAAAACAGTGGGTTTGAAACCTACACTCTCAACACTGCGATGCTGAACCCACTTAATAGTATTTGCGCTATGTCTGCCTCGTGTTGCGTCAATTGTTCTATGCAGCACTAGAGCAGCACCGAACTTCACAGAAACAGCCAAGAACTTGGCAGTGTTGAACAACACTGTGTGTGCATCAACTCTTAGGCGCTTGTGGTTTTACGGCTCGGAGGCGGTTGAGCCGAGTGTTTAAGCTGGGTTCCGGCTTGGGTTTAGGTTTGGGTTTGGCTGTTGTGGATTTGGCAGGCTTGGGTATTGGCAGGGGCGGTGGTTTGCGTGGCTGTGTATCGCTGTTGTTGGTGCCTGGCTCTGCACTGATTGACTTGAGCTGTGAGATTGACGCCTGCAACATCAACTCGAGTATTCGCTGCTGTACCCGTGCGTCCTCATCTGCACTCAGCGCACGAATTGTATTCAGTGAATGTTGTACGTCTTGGACAGCACTCATTGCTGAGTAGGGGGTGTAAAATCACCACCCCGCTTTGATAAGTACTCCACCATAAGAAACTGCGCAGTTTGATATTTTGAGTGCAGAACCCCTTTCACGCCACAGCTGCCCACTTGCGCCGTGCTGTGGTTTGGATGCTTGTCCAACACGCCTCAGCCAATCGTTCAAATTCCACACCTAAATCCTTCAGGCGTTGGGCTTCTTTACTGTGCATCTGCTCTGCATAGTATTTGAGTTTGTTGCTCACAGTTGCCAGTGCGTCTGCACTTGGCTCTATTTTGCTGAACCTTAATGTGCGCATATAACATTCGCTTTTGCCCAACCAACGTTCACAAAACTCGCGTTCACTCGCAATCGCATCTGCTGCTCTCAATACATCACGCACTTCGTGCAATAGTTGTCTGCTCATAGTTACTCCTTGTTGATGTAAGTATTTATCAACTCGAAGTGGAACAGCTTGGATTGTGTTTGGATGCATCAACATATCTGCTTGCGCATCTATGTGCTGTTTGAGCTGTTCACGCTCGCTCAGCTTCGCATCACAGCTCTGCACTGCGTATCTTTTCGTTCGAATAATCACTTCAGCTCAAACACATCGAATGAATATATATGATGAATGATTAAGTATTATGAGGCATTGCAAGGAGTAGTCAGATCAACGCCTAGTAAGGCGTCAATCCGAACCAAGTGCATTGCACATCGTTTGCAGGCTGTATCACCAAACCATATTTGGAAGAGCAGGTTTTGCTATCATCTCTATTACTGGCGCATCACGCACACACAGGAGCCATACAGCGAGCTTTTCCCGTGTGCTAACGGTTCTCGTTTCCGAGGTTGTCATCCGTTTCACTTTTAGAAGGCGTTCCTTCTCAACCATTACGACTTGCGCAAACGTTAACGTCACTTCCGATTTTTCAGGATAAAAGGATGTCTCTCCAGTGGGACTTCGTTTTAGGCATCCCACCGACGAGGATGGGGTAGTGCGAAGAAGCAGATTACGAGCACTCTGTTTGCTCACCGTCTCACATCAGAACGGGTTTGCAGCACTATAACAATCGGCGTGCCAGCCTTGATCTCGTTTGGTTTGCCTGTGCTCGCCTGTACTGTTTTGCCTTACTAGTTTATTTATCACTTTGATAAAACTTCACTGCAGAAATGGCTCGTAGCTTACCACGTGTCTATTTCGTCAATACGTTCCTGGATGGCTTCGGAGTCAGTCCACGTTTCGCCGTTGCGCTCAAACCAACAGATTTCGTTTGAACCGCCTTCATCTTCGCCACCGAAGAATTCGAAAAATTTACCCTTGTATTTTATTCCGAATGCCTGCTTTTCAAGCCTCGTATAGGCATAAAGCTTTTGTGTAATTGAGCCAGTGTCGCCTGAGTCAACATCAAGTAGAACCAACCTCAAGTCCGATAGTTTGAAATTGTCATCAACTTCAATGCTAATGTTGTTAGGCGATTTATAACATTCTACTGTTTCAAGAGAACAATACTTGTACTCGCTCGCATCGGCAAAAAAATGGTTGTCGGCATCCAAGCAGTCGCTCTGCCTTGCAACTAAACATTCCTCATATTTTTCATCGTCACCATAATCTGCTTGGAATTGTTCTTTGATTTGTTCAATAGGAGCATTTTCATAATCAATTAGGTATACGCCGCCGTGAAATAACTCTTCGTCATCAACGCTCACCTCGAGCCAAAGGCTTCCATCTTCACAAAAGCCTCTGCCTAGAAAGACACTTTTCTTTTCATGCGAACCGCTAAAATCAATGAAATCATATTCGCCCTCGTCCATTTCATTGAGCTTCGTGAGGATATCGTCGTTATAAAATGTGACGTATGCTAATAGCGAATTACCAGTGATGTTGATTTGAACATTTTTCATTTGAGCGCTCCTGAGCAAATTGTCGACGGCATTTGTGATATGTAGATTATGTGAAAACTTCTGCCATCAATAATCTCAGAGAATATACAAACTCTTATATTATAGCGTAACCAACTGCTTTTATTGAATAATCATCCACCACCTAAATCGGTTGTCCACCTAAAATATCAGACTTTAGTGTGTGCGTATGAAACTATTAGATTTGAGGTGATGAATGGCACAAGCGCAAACACTGAATGACGCTCAACTGCGACGCTGCTTGAAGTGGTGTCAAACACGCAGACACAGCACACGTGACACAACTATCTTCTATGTCAGCTACTACGCAGGACTCCGTGCCAAAGAAATTGCAGCACTCATTGTTGGCGATGTGTATGATGAAGGGGGTGCTGTGCGTGAACAGTTTGTACTAGACGCTGTTCAAACCAAAGGTGCAAAGACACGCACTGTATGGATAAACGCTAAACTGCGTCGTCAACTGGAGCAGTATCGCAGCAGCCTGTTGTTCAAAGATCCAAGCAGAGCACTGTTCGCCAGTCAAAAGGGTGGGGCGTTCAGCGCAAATACAATGACGCAGCTGTTCCTCAACATCTATCGTGCTGCAGGATTTGAGAACGCCAGCTCACACAGCGGCAGACGCACCTTCATTACAGAACTGGCAAGCAAGGGTGTAAGTGTGCGTGTGTTGGCAGAACTGGCAGGGCACAGCAGCATTCAAACCACGCAACGTTACATAGATGTAAACCCACAGCAGATGAGTGCCGCAGTGGAATTATTGTAAACCTTCAGCCTTGACTTGTACGGTTTATTGTACAATTAATGCCGCCTGGAGTAAGGAGATTGTTATGGATGTCATGACGTACACAGATGCAAGAGCGCAGTTAAAAGGCGTTATGGATCGAGCAATAGTGGACGGACAAGAAGTCGTGGTGACGCGGAAGAAGGGCGAGGCAGTTGTTGTCGTGTCGTTGGATGCGTGGAACGAGATTAATGAAACGCTCCATCTTTTGTCTACTCCACTCAATGCGGCTCGGTTGCGTAGTTCTATTGCGGAACTTGATGCTAATGGTGGGCAAGAGCGTGAGCTGACAGAGTGAAGCTGGTATTCTCTTCAACGGCATGGGAAGATTATCAGTTTTGGTCAAACAATAACCCAAAAATCCATACTCGAATAAACGAATTAATCAAGCAATGCACACGCACACCATTTACCGGTGTTGGAAAACCAGAACCTTTGCGAGGCGACTTGAGTGGGTGGTGGTCCCGGCGTATTTCGCGTGAGGACAGAATGGTTTACCGGGTTGTTGGTAGCGATGAAGCACAGTCTCTGGAAATAGCACAGCTGCGTTTTCATTACTGAATGTTCATCGATGAACATGCGAACACTCATTCATAAGCCTTGTCTATTAAGCTGGCTGCCAGCTGTAGAGTTGCTTTAATTGTCCAACTTAAGGTGATGAGGAATATCCATAGCTTCGTGCAATATGCGAACGATTAGAACCTTGTCGCCCCTGCGTTCAAATACAAAGATGTGTTTTCGGCAATGCGATTGATGAACGTCAGAGGAGGAGCCGAGTACTGTTTTGCTGTGTGCTCTAAACTCTCCAATTGCGATTGTGTGTTGCTTTAGCTGTTCAGAGTACTGCCTTGCTTGAGCTATGCCCCAGGTTCTCGTTGTATAAGTAAAGATTTCACGCAAGTCTTTGCGAGCTGCATTTGTAAACTGAACAGCGGACATTAAGCTTCTGCAGCCGTTTTCTCAAAAAGTTCGTCCCAATCAAAAGCATCGCTTATGCCGCTGGCATAGCCCTCTTCGATAGCATCGTTCAGACGTTTCATAGCGGTTTGTTGCTCTTCGAAGATGCGCAATGCATCCCTTACCACTTCGCTAGCAGACGCATACCGTCCGCTACCTACCTGTTGATTGATAAGCCGTTCAAAATGTTCGCCAAGCACAAAAGACGTAGTTTTTCCCATGATAAACTCCTATTTGCTATTTAATAGTAGTTCTAGTGTTGTTGTTTATCAAGTTTTCATCAATGAACACGCCACTTTCACTCAAACGGTTTGTCTATAAGCTGTTGCAGGCGATGATCGGCAAGATGTGCATAATGCTCAGTGGTTGCGGAACGTGAGTGTGAGTGTGTTGGCGGAACTGGCAGGGCACAGCAGCATTCAAACTACACAACGCTATATTGATGTTAATCCGCAGCAGATGAGCGCCGCTGTGGAGTTGCTTTAATGCAGTCCTAGTGTTTAGCGTCCAGCCCCTGTAATTTGTCCAAGAGCTCGATCCCTCGTTTTGCTGAGCCACTTGCTGCCAGTCGTCTGTAACGTAATTCAATATCGTTTTCTGTTAGCGCCTGCGCCGTAAGTGTCTCAAACAATTTGTTAAGGCTCACGCCACGTGCTTGTGCCATTGCTTTCAGCCTTTTATGCTGATCGTCTGGTAAACGAAGTGTTACAACACTCATAGTGTCCTCCACATTTTTAAAAACTCAGCTGCGTTGACGATTTCCAAGTTAGGGAAGAGAAGGCTCATTTTCTGAAAGTCCCGCTCATTCTGCGTGATTATATAGCTAGCGTTTCCTGCTATCCACGGCAGATGAGTGCTGCTGTGGAGTTGCTTTAATCGCGTTAAACCAAGTCATCGATCGTTATATTTAGCGCAGTAGCCAAACGTCCCAACGTAGCAACAGAACCCTGTTTTCTGCCAATTTCAATTTCACCAATGGTAGTTCGGTTCACATCAGCCAGTTCTGCTAACTGAGCTTGGGTGTGTCCTTGTATTTCGCGGTACACTTTGAGCGGGTTATCGCCATTGAGAAGCCGGTTCACAAATTCGGCAGGGATAAGTTCCTCGTCCCCGTTAGCCAGCATTGAGTTTACCGTATCATATGCTTTGAGATCCTCTAAGTCCTCTGCTGCAGTGCACAGAGCTTCATATTCGGCTTTTGAGATTGTAACCATGTCATTCATAACTCTCTCCTTCATTCATATATGCTGCTGCGATGGCCAATGTCTAAAACCGCTAAAACATTACCGTCATCATCCATAATCACTCGCCAGCTTCCAACTCTCAGCCTGAACCCTTGCCGCCCTTTCAATGCCTTGACGTTGTTATTCTGTGCTTCTGGCTCATTCGCATAAGCTTCTATCTTTGAAATAATCAAATTCGCGGTGTTAGCCGGCATCTTTCGCAACGAGCGGATAGCGGATTTTGTATACTTCAGCTCTCTCATTCAGTAGCTTTTAGCTACTTTTGAGGTTCAGTCAAGCTGTTGGTAGCTGAAAGCTACGATAATATGTTCATCAATGAACAGGCCACTTTCACTCAAACGCTTTGTCTATCAGCCCAGCTGCCTGTTGCAGGCGATGATTAGCAAGATGTGCATAACGCTCAGTGGTTGCGGAACGTGAGTGTCCCAGCAGCTTCTGCACTTCGTAGAGTGTAGCGCCATTGTTCACCAATGTGCTGGCAAAGCTGTGGCGCAAGTCGTGTATGCGCACATCATCTAATCCAAGTTCTGTGCGGATGCGGCTCCATTTGCTGAACACACAGCGATAGGGTTTATGCGTTCGTGGGTTGATGAACACCCATTGAGGTTTGTGGCTGTACCGCTGTGCTTGTAGTTCACGTGCATACTCGATGATTTGTTGGGCGCTGCGGTTCAACATCACGTAGCGTGGTTTACCGTTCTTTGTGACAGGCACATACCAGCTGCCATTCGCCAAATTGATGTGCTGCCACTCAGCTGCAAACACTTCATGCCTGCGTGCGCCTGTGTACATCAGTAGCCCTAGTAATAGACACACTGCATCTCTGCGATGTGCGTCTATATAGTCCCGTAGCCGCGTTGATTCAGCTGCATCCAAATAGCGTTCTTTACGGTTTACAGTTCTCAGCTGCGTGAATGATTTGCGAATGCTAGCATGTGTATCGGCACCGCATAGCTCTTCTGCTCTATTGAGGGCGCTGCGCAGATGTTGAACGCACTTATTGATGAAGCCGTTATTGTAGCCACGTGCTGAAAGATCGTTAACGAAGGCAAATATGTATGGAGTGGATAAATCGCTGAGTATAATTTTACCGAACCGCTTCTTTAAGTGGTTCTTGTACATACTCTGATGCGATGAATAAGTGCGTTTGTAGACTTTACACCAAGGCAAGAAGTGCTGCTCGTAGTAAATGTCAAACCGCATATCCACGTTTGTATTGAGCACACCTTCGTGGACTTGGATAATAAATTGACGCTTGTGCTCGGCGCATAGTTTCCGAGCATCTGCTACGCTCAATACAGGAAACTTGCCTAATGTGATACGTTTAGAACGCTTCTGATACGCTGTGCGTAGATAGAAGGTTGCGCTGCTTCGGCGCACCTCCACGCTCAAACCCTGTACCTTTTTGTCGGTGAGGCTTATTCGGCTATCGTTGCATTTTTTGATATAATTGCGTATGATGTTGTCAGTGAGGTTGATCTGCACTTTGAGGTTCCTTTTACTCAAAATACAGTCTGACAACAGTTGTCGTCTATCTAGTTAAGTTGATGAAAATAAACAGTTTATTCGGCTGAGTCGGTATTTGAAGTTGTTGTCATGATGTAGTCTGGGTGTAAATTTTCCCTTTAAGTATTTGTGAGTAAAAGATAATTTTTTGCCGATGTAGGCAGCTAGTGCAACCAGCAAGCTGGCGAAGGCTTGGGAATCCAAAAACGCCAAGAACGCTGCCAAAGCGTCTGGTTTCACATTGATGGCACTGTCGCTGTCAGCTTGTGGTGGATCAAGCGATACGGCAACTACAACTGAAGCAGCTGATACAACACCAGTCAGCTCGAACTTCACTTCCGACATCGACAATCTAGTCGGCGGCGCTGGTGCAGACACTTTTATCGGTGATGCAAACACTACATCTGAAGCTGACCAAGTCGCTGGTGGTGACGGTGCGGATACTTTGAAGCTATACGGCGGCGCTGCGCTACCGACTATCTCAGGTGTCGAAAGCCTATACATTAAAGATCAAGCTGGCGATCTTGATGTGTCTGAAGTAACTGGTTTGACTTCAGTTGAGTTAGATGAATTTAGCTTGGCTGCTGCACGTGACGTTAACCTTACCACAGGTGCAAGCCTGACGTTGACTGATACAACAGGTACTGCAAACACAATCACGTTGTCTAATAACACAGCGACAGCTCAGACGATTAATGTATCTGGTTCAGGCGACGCAACAAACGCTATTGATTTTGACCTAGATGGCGATGCGGTTGCCACATTGAACTTGGTGTCAGGCGCTAAAGCGTCATTTGTAGACGTTGATAACACAGGTGCTTCACTTGCAACTGTTAACGTTTCAGGTGCTGGTGACCTCACAATCGAGGATGTTGAAGTAGCGACAGCTATCAACATCACACCTACTGGTAAGACTGTTGTTGATACAGCTGTTGCTAAAGTGGTTGTAACTGGTGGTGCTGGTGAAAAGACAGTAACATTGGATCACGCTACGGGTACTGCTCGTGAGTTCTCAGTGTCTACAGGCGCTGGCGACGATAAGATCGACTTGGGCGCAATGGTTGCTGCTGCAGATCTGACAGACGACAAGATCACTATTTCTGGTGGTGAGGGTACAGATACTCTCGCAATGAAATCAGCTATGGGTCACGTATTCTCAGACCTGAGTGCTGCAGCTTTCGCCAAAAAAGGTATCGCTAACGACTTCGAAGTTCTGGAAATCACTGACCAGGCTGGTGCGGCTGATCCTGTTGGCATTGCACGTATCGGTAACAACATCACAACTGTGGACTATGCCGCTGGTCTGGGTAATGCTGGTCAGACACTTACGGGTCTTGCGTCTGGTGGAACGGTTGTATTGGGTGCAGCTGCTGCTGGCGGGTCAAACAAACTAGCAGTAACAGTTCTTGATGCCGATGCGGCTGGGGCGATTTCTGACGTCTTGAATGTGACACTAGATTCAGTTCATGCTGGTGGGACAAAAGTCCTTGGAATTTTGCAAGCTGCAGCTGTTGAGACCGTCAATATCAACTCAACATCTACCAAAGCCACAGACTTGGTAGCAGCCGACAAAAACGACCTAAATTTGATCGTTGCAGATGCTACTACCGTAAACATCACCGGTAACGTGTATCTTGATTTGGGCAACGATGCGCTCGACGGTGGTGTGCAGGTGGTAGACGCTTCCGCTAACACAGCCGGCGTAGATATTGCAATTGACTCTAACACAGCCGTTGCAATCACTGGTACAGCAAAAGCTGATACTCTTACAGGTGGTGCAGGTGCTGATGCTATCACCGCAGGTGCCGGTGACGACGTTATCGTTGGTGCAGCTGGAGCTGACATCATTGATGGTGGTGCTGGCGTTGATACCATTACCGGCGGAGTTGGCGCTGACACAATCACTACTGGTGCAGGCGCAGATAACGTAGTCATCTCTAGCGGTCTGACAATGGATACCGTGAAAGACTTTACAGTTGGTACAGGTGGTGATCGAGCTCGATCTCGATATCAGTGCCCTTGAGGGTGCAGCTGCTAACATTGCAGCTACGACAATGAACTTCGTAACATTTAAAGCTGGTGCTGCCGGTGATGATGTTACAACAACTAGCACAAATAAAATTGTGACTATTTCAACCGACTCGACAACTGCGTCAGATATTGAAGGAGCCGACATTATCGTGCTTGGCGGTAATACTTATGCCAACAATGCAGCGGCACTTGATGCTATGGAGGCGAATGGTGATCGTACAATTACGCACACAAATAACTTCTCTGCAGATGACTCTTTCTTCTTCGTATACAGCAACTCCACTACTGGTGATGTGACGCTAGCTGCGGCAAACGTATCATCTGCTGACAACCATGCCAGCGGTACCGCTACGTTCTCTGCAGGCTTGCTTGAAGGTATAGATCTGGCTGGATTGGATGGGGTCACAGACCTCTCATCCTTGGTGTTGGCCAACATCGATATCGTTTGATACAACTGACGCTCTCAAGAGCCGCTCATTTCTTGAGGGACGTTAGCTAAGACTGAGCCCCCCTTGGAAACTTGGGGGGCTTTTCACGTTCAACGCACAGCCATCAACAACAGGGCAACTTCAATGAAACACGCACTCTCAGCCGCAGTACTGCTCGGACTTGGCATCACAATCGGTACGCTGCTGACTGACAATACCAGCACAGCCAACGCTTAGTTTGCTCCGCCCAGTAGTCCGAGTGGTGATGCGCTATGGCACCTGCCTAAGTTCGGTGAAAGTGGATGGTTTCTGCACGCCAACAACGGACGGGTACGTGCTTGCAACATGGACAAAGTGAGTGTGGTGGGCGAGTGAACAGCGCCACGTTGTAGTTTGTGGGCTGCGGAGTAGGGCGGCTAAGCTGAAAACAGTGCGGCGATATTAAGACCGTGCGGCACCAAAACAGGTAAGGGCGCCAAAATGACGCCCTTAAACAGAATATTTACATGGTTTAATGAAAACCTGATAGCAACTAAGGCGTGTCTAATGCACTCTTAAGCAACAAGTTCGTAGACCAGTTCAAGAGACGAGCCATCGGACAGGCTATACGTCGCGCCGGTCGATGTTTCTTCGTAGCTGTACCCAAGCAAGCCGTAGGCCAAGACGACTTCGTCGCCTTCGGTTTCGTTAAAGTCCGTGACCCGGTCGTCGCCCATGCCGAGATAAAGTAGAAAGTCGTCGGCGCCGTCCCCGCCCACCAAGGTATCATTACCAGATGATCCGGAGATCACGTTATCAAGTCCGTTTCCTGTAACCGAAAGCCCACCTTGTGTGCCGTATCCAATCACATTTTCAACATTGGAGGGCAGGGTGTAACTCGTTTGGGTATAGACCGTGTCTGTGCCCTCGCTCACCAGCTCAATGACAACGTCGCTTGCGTTCAGAAGGTAGTAAGTATCGTCGCCCGTACCGCCGTACATGGTGTCGACACCGCCACGACTGGTTGCGGATGAATTGAATACGTCATTTCCTGCTCGGCCATACAGTGTGTCATTGCCGTTATTGCCGAAAATTTCATTGTTCAGCTCATTGCCCGTAATGGTGTCATTCGCCTGTGAACCTGAAACATTTTCGATGTATGTGTTAAAAGCAATTCCGAAGTTTTCACTTGGGTTCCAAGACGCGTACCTGATCGTCGAATAGCTTCCGTCGTTTAGGTCAATGATGCACGCCTGCGAAAAATTGGAGAAATCCAAAAGGTCTTCTCCACCTGCATCCCAAATTGTCAGCGAAGTTGGCGTGGCGGGATCAAACTGATATTTTGTGTTACCCGCATTGTGTGTGCTGTTTGCGCCATACAAATGTTGAAGCGCCTGAATATCATATACCATGAGGCTTTCTGAAATGGTGAAATAGCGATCTGCACCAGAGCCAAAGTACGCCCAAGTAGGTTGTTCGTAACTCATCAAAGTGTAGTTGGTTCGATCAAGCGTGCTATCCAATGTCACCGCTCCGCCTTCATGCGGGTGTGACAGCCCCATTGAGTGCCCTATTTCGTGGAGGACGACATGATAGAACCAGGTTCCACTGGAAATATCTTCGTCTTTGAAGCTCGAGTTAAACCAAACATCTCCGTTTGATGCCCAGTAGTCGCCAGGTGTTTGAGCGAAGGCTACTGTATCGCCAGCTAATGCGCTCTGTGACATGCCAAAGCGGATCGTCCCGACTTCGTTGTTTTGCTCCGTCACTTCAACGAATTGAACATCGAGCACTTTTTCAAATTCATTGAGCGCGCTACGGACGGCTTCTTTCTGCGTGTCGCTGAATGTGTGAAATCCGTTTTCATAGACTTCACGGGTCAGGGGGTCCGCCTCATATGCGGTTTGATCGAGGAGTTTCAGATCGGTATCGAAGAAACTAAATGATATCGTGTCTTGGGCGCTCTGGTTTTTCCAATACTCAGTCTTTGTCGGAGTGGTGTCGTTTGCAATCAAAAGGCCATCGATGGAATTTTTGTTTGCCAGATCAGTGAGTGCCGTTTTTCCCTTAAATGCGGTCAAATAGCTTTCTGCTCGGGACTGATCGGTTGACGGCGCAGATAATGAGACGGGGTTTGCATATGTTTGGCTAAATACCGTCGATACTGGCGTCGTGAAAGAAGTCAGGCTTTGTGAGTTGGAACCAAACGACTGATTTTGTGACGGGTTGGTGCTTGCTCCGTCTGAACCGCCACCGCACCCTGCGAGAAGTAGCCCCATGGGAAGTGTCGAAGTGACCGGCTTGATGCCGCTATTAAGTTTTGGTTTAGCAGCATTTCGTTTGAGGCCTGTTGACACGGTCATATCTCCGCAAGTTTTGTGTTTATCAGTGTCGTGAGCCACGGTCTTTTATTTGGTGGTGCTCAATCTCTTGCGATATAATGTGCCAAAGTGATACTAGCTGTCTACTGAAATTAGTTAATTTTAGTATTTTGTTAATTGTGTTTGCGGCGATGATGGCGGCGATGAGTGGTCCAGGACTAAGTTTCTTTTTTTGTTTTTTTAATATTAAGCTTCAGCTCCGCAGATTTGTTTAAGGTGTATGTAATATATCATATTTTTTCTGATTTTGCGATGCGTGTAAAACTTAGGTGCCCGAAGTTGAGTGTTTCGGAGGGGGGCGTAGGGTGAACTTTTAGTTTCCAGGTCGCGCCCCCAAATGTATCGATTTCAATGGTCGTCATGAGGCGTACTGTACCAATAGACGATTTGACGTCTCGGAAGTCCTAGAGCTTAAAAAGAGTCATAATGATACTTATGTGGTGTGTTTGGAGTGCTTGAAATTAGGGCCGTTTCCACTGAGAATGAAAGGGTTGGATGTAATTGCGATTAAGGGTTTCCGACCCCAGATCGATTGCACAGGGCTATGGTTTTTCGTTGTCGGTAGTAGTGCCTAAGAATTCACCATTGAACATTAGTTTCAAAATAGTACTGTGACCGCGAAATTAGATAAGAGGCGAGTCATGGCTAAGCAGGCTAAAACAAAAGAAAAAGCACCTACTATCACCATCGATGGTACTGAATATGATGTGTCTAACATGAGCGATGCTGCCAAAGAGACACTGGCCAGCATTCAATTTGTAGAGGCTCAGGTTCAGCAGCTGAACAACGAGTGGGCCATCGCTGACACGGCTCGCATGGCATATCTTGGCGCGTTAAAGCGCGAGATGGCAGAGTAGGGCAGGCAATGTCGCAAAAGGTCACTCTTGATGGTGTCGAATATGACCTCGATGCCATGTCGGACGCCGCGCGCAGCCAGTTGGCCAGCTTGCAATATGTGACCGAGCAGATGCAGGAGGCGATCAACATGCAGGCGCTCTTGACCAAGGCCAAAAACGCATATGTCGCAGAGCTTAAAGCCGAGATGGTCCAAAGCCGCGCCGGCTTTCTCTTCGACGACGATTAATCACACCAAAGGACGAAACACATGCCCAAAATCACCGTAGATGGCATCGAATACAACACTGAAGACCTCAGCGATAACGGCAAAGCACAGCTTGCCTCATTGCAGTTTTTGGAAGTGCAGATGACAAAACTGAAGAACGAAATTGCCGTGTATAACACAGCAAAGAACGGTTACATTGCTGCGTTGAAAGCTGAGCTTTCAAAAGAAGGCTAAGTCTTCGTAGACTGGTAAGCTCAAAAGGCCCCACCGGTTTGGTGGGGCCTTTTTGTTTGAGGCGCCGCTGCTTTCACCTCAGCCTTGGGCATAGGCGTCCAGCCGCGCGGCCAGTTTTCCGATTGCCCAATGCAGCGCCACAGTCATGATTGCCAGCGTAATGAGTGCTGCAAACATCAAGTCAATCTTGGCCCGTCCGTTTGCCAAAAGCATCAGGTATCCAAGCCCCTTTGATGCGCCAACCCATTCTCCGATGACGGCACCGATGGGCGCGTAAACAGCGGCCAGCCTTAGACCTGTTCCAAGGCTGGGCAGGGCGTGTGGGATGCGTAGCCGCCACAGTGATTGGCGTGGTGTAGCCCCCATGGTTTTGGCCAGATCAAGCAAAGCGGGGGGCGTGTGCGACAGCCCGTCATGAAACGCGGATGTGACGGGAAAGTAGATGATCAACACTGCCATGATAACTTTTGAGCCGATCCCATAGCCGAACCATAGCGTCAGGATGGGGGCCAGCGCAAAGACAGGCACTGCTTGGGTGAAAACCAACATGGGCAACATGATGCGGCGGGCCAGTGCCGAAGTGGTCAAGTGGATCGCAGTCGCCACCCCAAGGGCAGTTCCCAACACTAGGCCAAGCCCCACTTCAAGGGCGGTGACCCATGCGTTGCTTAGGATAATCTCATAGCTTTTGATCGCCGTGCTCGCCACGCGCAGGGGCGAGGGCAGGATAAAATGTGGCGCACCTGTAATCATCACAAGCGCTTGCCACGCGGCAATTCCAGCCAGCAGGGCCCACAGTGCATCAAGTCGCTTCATCGCGCGCCCTCCTGTGGTCTCTGATTGGTTATGGCGGTACCGGCGCGCAAATGATCCAGCAACGCTGCCTGACAGCTGATGGTATCGGGGGCGTGTATGTCGCGAATAGGGGGGCTGGCTGGTGAGGGCCATGTGGTGGCACCGCCTGCGGACAAAAGAATGATCTGATGGGCAAGGCGCGCAGCCTCGGCAGGGTCGTGGGTGACAAGTAAGACCGTTTTGCCCCACAGCGCTTTGGCGGCCAGCTCCTGCATATCGGCGCGTGTGCCCGCATCAAGGGCCGAGAACGGCTCATCAAGCAACACAATGTCGCGGTCCTCCATCAAGGTCCGCGCAAGAGCAGCCCGTTGGCGCATCCCCCCGGACAAGGAGGCGGGTCGTTTATCGAGATGCGCCCCAAGACCCACGCGGTGCAAAAGGCTGTGCGCGCGTTCTGTATCAGGTGTTTGACCGCGAAGACGCGCCCCAAGGCAGGTATTTTCAAGCACGTTGAGCCATGGAAGCAGCAGGTCTGACTGCGCCATATAGCTGACGCGGTTGGTTAGCGCTGCGCCGTCATCTGCTGTGATTTCTCCGTCAAAATGCCCATCTGTTTGCAGACCCAAGATAAGCCGCAGAATTGTCGACTTCCCAACGCCTGATGGCCCCAAAAGGCAATTCCATTCACCGCCGCCAAGACGCAGTGAGACATCCTCAAAAAGAGGGCCGGTGGAAAAGGTAAAGCTACCTTCAAAGTGGATGCTTGGACCGGTGGACGAAGTCGCGGAGGATGTAGCGGCGGGACGGGTCATGATGCGCCGTCTAGCCCCATTTGCCAGAACCCGATCTCAAGTGCAGTGGCCTTGGTGAACCGCGCTTGTAGCTGTGCCCATCGGGGGCTATTTTGCAGGTTTGTTCCCAATCTATGGGCCACAGCACCGTCAAGCATTGCGCCCGCATTCGTACACACAGCCTGATATTCGGGGTCGGCGTAGGTGTTGATCCAGTCGCGATATGGCGAGGTTTCTGCTTGTGCGGCCAAAGACAAGCCAATCTCGCCATACCCCATAACGCAGGGCATCAGGGCCGCCATCAAGTCAAGAAAGTCGCCTTGCAGACCAGCATCCATTACATAGCGGGTGTAGGCGATGTTTTCTGTGGCCTCCGTGGCGGCAAAAAGCTCTGTCTCACTGATGCCTTCTGCGGCACAGGTTTTTACGTGCAGCGCCATTTCATGATTAACCAACGCGTCCACTGTGCTGGCGCAGGTCTTCATTTCCGCAAGTGTTTCCGATTTGACCACGCCAAGGGACCAAGCCCGTGAGAAATGGACTAAGAACACATAATCTTGCACCAGATAATGCACAAATGCCGCGCGTGGCAGGCTGCCATCCCCAAGCCCTTTGACAAAGGCGTGGCGGGTATAGGCGGCCCATTCATCCGGTGCGCCAAGGCGCCACGCATCAAACGTGGCGCCGTAGCTTGGCAATTGGCTGTTCATCGGGCCGTCACGTCGATGGCCAGTTTCTCAACCGGGTTCACAGATGGGATCAGACCGGCCTCAAACAAGAACTGCTCATAGGCTGCGTAGCGGCCCGCATCGAATGCCGCAGGGCGCAGGGCAAATCGTGGAATTGTGTCGTCCCACGCGCGGTCATTCAGCTCGTCTTGCAACTCTGTTGAGGTGGCTGAGAAGATCTCCCAGCTGTCTTCGGGGTGGTTCACGATGTATTGGGTCGCTTTTTCTGTGGCGGCTAAGAAGCGGGCGATCATGTCTGCGTCCATTTTGTCTGGATTTGCCACATAGATCAGCTCGTCATAGGGGGGCAGACCTTCTTCTTCGACGAAGAAGCACTTGCCCGCCACGCCTTCGATATCCATTTGGTTCAACTCAAAGTTACGGAACGCGCCGATAACCGCGTCCACTTGGCCGGACATAAGCGAGGGCGAGAGCGAGAAATTGACGTTCACCAACTCTACGTCGTCCAAGCCAACCCCGTGGGTGCCCAACACGCTTTGCAGCACGGCTTCTTCAACGCCGCCCACGGAAAAGCCGATCTTTTTACCTTTCAGATCAGCAGGGGTCTCAATTGGTCCGTCCTCAAGAACCAACAGACAATTGAGCGGTGTCGCGACCAATGTGCCCACACGCTTAAGCGGCAGGCCTTCGTGTACTTGAAGGTGCAACTGCGGCTGATACGAGATGGCCAATTCGGCACGCCCTGCCGCCACCAGCTTGGGTGGGTCAGACGGATCAGCGGGTGCGATGACTTCAACTTCAAGGTCTTGCTCAGCAAAGTAGCCTTTTTCCTGCGCCACAATAATGGGCCCATGATCGGGATTAACGAACCAGTCGAGAAGCAAAGTCATTTTGTCTTGCGAAAATGCGGGCGCAGCGGCGAGGATCAGTGCCGCGGTGGTAGAGAGAAGTTTCATCAGGTGTGTCCTTTTTTAGGGGGAAGAGGTGTTTGTAATTGCGTTTATGACTGTTGGCGTTGTGTCATGGATCGGTCAGCAGTGATGGGGCATCGCCCATGGCAATAAGGGCAAAATCCGCCTGTCCGCGCGCTTGTAGTGCGCGTGCAGCTTGCCAGGCACGCAGACCAGATCGACAGGTCAGGACCGTGCGTGCCGTCGGGGACGTCAGTGTAATGTGGCTCATATCCGGCACCAAATGGCGCTCTGCGCGCGGGATGACGGGGTTTTGAGCCTCTGCCTCAGGGCGCAGTTCAATCACGCGGTCTGCGGCTGTGATCTGATGCGGGGCAATAAAGCGAAGCGCATCGGCGGCGTCAGGCTCGGGGGCGCCATCAAAGCGAAACCCGCCTGTGCTGAAATCACTCAAGTTCAGGGTCATCAATTGACCAAGCGGGCTTGGCTGGGTGCCTAGCAAAACGCACAGCGCCATCTGGGCCTGTAGCGCGCCTATGGTGCCCACGACAGGTCCCATGACGCCAGCGGTGGCACAATTTGCGGCCGTTTGGGGTAGTTCGGGAAAGACGGCACGCAAAGAAGGGGCAGCCGCGCAAAACCCGCCGACATAACCTGTGGTCTCCAATGCTGACGCGCTGATCAGTGGGGTTTGTGCGGCCAGGCAGGCATCTGACAAGATGTAACTGGCCGCAAAGCTGTCAGCGCAATCAAGGGCGATTGTGACGCTTTGCAATAGATTATCCACGTTAGCGGGGGTGAGTGGCTCTGTAACGGTGGTGATCTGACAGACAGGGTTTAGCGCGGCCATTGCTGTGGCTGCCGCTTTTGCCTTCGGCGCGCCGATGTCATCCATCCGGTAGAGAATTTGACGGTGCAAGTTGCTTTCGCTGACCACGTCGCCGTCCACCAAGGTGATCCGCCCAACGCCAGCTCCCACAAGATATTGCAAAACAGGACAGCCAAGCCCGCCCGCACCGATCACAAGCACATGCGCGGCCTCAAGGGCGCGCTGTCCTGCCTCGCCGATTTGGGGCAGGATCATCTGACGCGCGTAGCGGCTCATGCGTCACCGCGCGGTGAGGCGGAATGTGGCGTGCGCGTTGCGTGCAGCCACGCTTTGACCTGCGCTTCAGGGTCCGCATTAAGGGTGATATCTGTGACGGCAGACACAACGTCTGCGCCCGCGTCATAAGCACCTGCCGCGCGCTGAATTGTCATTCCGCCGATGGCAATCAGAGGGGTGTCACCGATTTCTGCCCGCCATTTGCTAAGTTTCTCAACGCCTTGCTCGTGCCATTTCATTTGCTTGAGGATCGTCGGGTAAATAGGCCCCAGGGCTACATAATCCGGTTTCAAAGCCATGGCGCGGGCCAGCTCAGCGCGGTCGTGGGTGCTGATGCCCAGCTTTATGCCCGCAGCGCGGATAGCATCCGTGTCAGCATCATCCAGATCCTCCTGCCCAAGGTGGATCCAGTCGCATCCCAGATCAATTGCCGCCTGCCAGTAGTCGTTGATCACAAGTGTGGTCCCTGTGCGGGCGCAAACTTCTTTGGCGGCAAAAATCTCGTTGCGGATTGTTTGATCATCGGCATCTTTGATGCGCAGCTGCACCAATTTGATCCCAAGCGGAACAAGCCGCTCGATCCAGGCCGCACTGTCAAAAATAGGGTAGAAGCGATCAAGGCTCATGACAAAAACGCCTTTCCAATTAGCGGTGTTGAGGGGGCGGCCATGTCCCGTGGCTCCATCGGGTCTGCGGTGGCGGCCAATGTTCCGGCCTCCACGGCTTTGGCGAATGCGCAGGCCATGCCAACGGGATCACCGGCTTTGGCCACAGCGGTGTTGAGCAACACTGCATCATAGCCCAACTCCATGGCGGCTGCGGCTTGGGACGGAAGGCCAAGGCCTGCGTCGACCACCAAAGGCACATCGGGAAAATGAGCCCGCATTGAACGCAGTGCGTAGATGTTGTTGAGGCCAAGTCCCGAACCGATTGGCGCGCCCCAAGGCATCAAAACTTCGCAGCCCGCGTGCAACAGCTTATCCGCCACCACCAAATCGTCCGTAGTATAAGGGAACACCTCAAACCCGTCTTCCGCCAAGATGCGAGCAGCCTCGACCAATGCAAACACGTCCGGCTGTAGGGTGTCTTGATCTCCGATGACCTCAAGCTTGATCCACTTGGTGTCAAAGACTTCACGCGCCATGTGGGCGGTGGTCACGGCTTCTTTGACTGTGTGGCATCCGGCGGTGTTGGGTAGCACGTGCACACCAAGCTCGCGGATGATGCCCCAAAAATCCTGTCCCTCGCGCGCTTGCCCGCTTTCGCGGCGCAGTGAGACGGTCGCAACAGATGCTCCACTTTGGCGAAAGGCTTGCTCAAGAATGGCGGGGGACGGGTAAAGTGCCGTCCCAAGCATAAACCCGTTAGCCAGCTCTGTTCCGTAAAACTGCCGCATCGGTTAGCCCCCCTGCATTGGTGCAAGGATTTCTAACTGATCGCCAGCCGCCAGTTGTGTGCTGTCGCGCGCTGTTTTGGCCACAAACGCGCCGTTGACAGCCGTGGCTACAACCGCGCCTTCAAAGCCGTGCTTTGCCAAAAAGTCGGCCAATGTGGTGGCGTCGGTTTCGGTGGGCTCTCCGTTTACGTTAAGCAACATCGTAAAACTCCGGTTTTTCATCTTTTGTAATCACATCCGCCACCATGCGCGCCAAAGCGGGCGAGAGCAGAAAGCCATGTCGGTAAAGACCATTGGCGCGGATGATGTTTCCCTGCCTGCGAATGCGGGGCAGGTTGTCGGCAAAGGCGGGGCGGCTATCAACGCCAATTTCCAGAACTTCAGCTTCACCAAAGGCGGGGTTAAGCGCGTAGGCGGCAGACAACAGTTCCAGCATGGCGCGGGCCGTGGGGTGCGCTGAGGCGCTGCTTTCAATCATTGTGGCGCCGAGCATAAAGATACCGTCGCCGCGTGGGACCACGTAAAGCGGAATGCGCGGATGCAGCAGACGCACGGGCCGTGACAGGTTGACGTCATCACATTTCAGGATGAGCATCTCGCCTTTGACACCGCGCAGATCGGGCAGGGCGGGTTTGGCGGCAAAGCCACGTGTATCTACCACAAGGCCCGTAAGCTGATCGGGGTCTGCCTCACCAATCTCAAACGTTGCGCCATCCTCAATCAGACCTGCACGCAGTTTTTGCAGCGCTTTGCGGGGTGCAAGATGGGCCTCGGTTTCGAACAAAAGCCCGTTGCTGAACCGTCCGGCCAAATCTGGCTCAAGTTTGGCGATTTCCTCGGCGCCGATCTCGCGGAATTCTGTGGTGCGCCGTGCAAAGCGGCGCATATCGGCGCGGTCACGGGCGGGGCTAACAACGAGCGATCCTGCCTGCGTGACCAACCCAGTGTGATTTTGCCACCATGCCGCAGCACCAGCACCAAGACGCACAACCGGTTCTTCCGCGCTTTCGCCCTCACAAAACGGCGCAAGCATTCCGCCGGCCCACCATGAGCATTGATGCGGCCCGATACCTTCGTGGCGGTCAATCAACGTCACTTTAAGGCCGCGGTCCAGCACCTCACGCGCAATGGTTAGCCCTGCAACACCGGCACCGATGATTGTGACTTGGCTCATGACTGTGTGCCCTGCCAGCTTTGATAGAAATGATGCACGGGGCCGTGGCCTGAACCAATTTGTAGGGTGTCAGCGGCCTGAATAGCTCCTTGCAGATACGTATGAGCGGCTTTTGTGGCCTCAGGCAGTGCCATGCCACGCGCGACATAGGCGGCAATACTGGCTGAATAGGTGCAGCCCGTGCCGTGGGTATTATTTGTGGGAAGGCGGGGGGCCTCAAAGCGATCGGTGCGACGCGCGCCGTTCTGATCCGTAATCAGCAGGTCCGTGCAAATGTCGCCCGCGCTGTGCCCGCCTTTCATCAAAACCGCACGCGGGCCAAGGTCCAAAAGTGCTGCCCCTTGGGATTGTACTTCGGTCAGGTCTTGCGCCTCGGCCGTGCCAAGCAGGCCTGCTGCCTCAGGCAGGTTTGGCGTCAAGAGGTCCGCGCGCGGCAGCATGTGTGTTTTCATCGCCTCGACTGCGTCTGCTAGCAGCAATGCATCGCCGGATTTGGCGATCATCACGGGATCAAGGATTACTGTGCCTTTGAAGGCATCAAGACATTCGGCCACGACTTTGATGATGGGGACGGAAAAGAGCATCCCGATTTTGATGCTGTCTACATCCAGATCGCCCAATACTGCGGTGATCTGTGCGCCAACGATATCTGCGGGAACTTCGTGAACTGCGCTGACTGTCACTGTATTCTGTGCAGTGATCGCCGTTAGCACGCTGGCACCGTATACCCCCAAAGCGGAAAATGCCTTTAGGTCCGCTTGAACGCCTGCGCCGCCTCCGCTGTCTGAACCAGCGATGGTCAGGGCAATCGGTGTTTTCGCGGCTTGGCTCGCGTCTGTGTGCTGGCTCATGAAGCCCTCGTTCAAGTTGGGGACATCAGCTGGCGGGAAGGGGATTGGGTTTTTGCATGCGCTTAGACGCGTGTCACCCGTTCCCTACGCCGGCATTGTCCGGATCAGGTTCGACGGGTCAGTGCGCTGCACCTCTCAGCCTGCAATAGGCCCCCCGACGGATTGAGTAGTAGCTAAGTCATCGGATGCGCAGCGGCAAGGGGATAGAGTGCAGAATTTACATTGAGCCATCTCAACTGCTCCGCTAGGCTTGGATTGAAAGGCGTGAAGTGGCGCCAAAAAGTACGATATCGCAAATAGATAGGGGATGTATCTCATGTTGAAAAAACTGGTTCTGACAGGGGCCGCAGGACGGCTTGGATCAAGGTTGCGCGCGCCTCTTTCTGCGATGTGTGAAACGCTTGTGAGTACAGATATCGTCCAAAGCATTGAAAGTTTGGCCAACAACGAGACATATGTAGCCGCTGATTTGGCAGATCTTGCGGCGATGACGCAGTTGTTAAAAGACGCGGATATGGTGGTGCATTTTGGTGCTATCGGTGATGAAGCGCCTTGGGAGCAGATCCATTCAGCAAATATCATGGGGGCCTACAATGTGTGGGAGGCCGCTTATCAAAACGGTGTGCGCCGTGTTGTCTATGCGTCATCTATCCATGCGGTTGGAATGCACCCCAAGTCGGAGTGTATCGGTACCGATGTCCCGCACCGCCCTGATACGTTCTACGGTCTTGCCAAGTGCTTTGCAGAGGATCTTGGCTCGCTTTACTGGGATAAACGCGGGATTGAGGCGGTCTGTATGCGCATTTATTCTTGTGCGGAAGTAGCCAACCCCCGCGCCGTTGGTTCTTGGCTAAGCTATGACGATCTTATCCAGTTGGTGACCCGCGCCATTGATACGCCAGTCACTGGATTTGCGGTTGTGTACGGTATTTCCGACAATGATCGCGCACCCGTAGATAATTCAAAGGCGCAGTTCCTTGGATACCGCCCGAAGGACAATGCAGAGCAATTTGCCGAGAAAATATTTGCTGAGCACCCGCCGCTTGATCCACAGAATCCTGCGGATATGTGTCATGGGGGGCCATTTGCGACTGTAGAGCTTGGCAATTCTGGCGTGGCCGGACTGGGACTGAAGGACTAAATAGGCCGCCGACACGAGGTTAAGCTTACCTTTGGCGCTGATTACGTTTTGCAGCGCCAAAGGGATATGGGAACGAGTAGGGCGTAAAGCCTATACCGCGCCCGTCATATAGCGCCTGTCGCTAGCAAGATTTGTTTCCAAATCGCGGTTTCATCAATCAGCGCATATTCACGGCGGATGCCGCGTGGGCCGAACTCGGCCTGTGCAAGGCCCATGATGAACACGTCAGCACCAGTAGGACGGCCAAACGTACCCCAACCGTCATGACGCCCCGATAGGGAAAAGAGCACAGAAGCACGCGGCCCAATTAGATCGTTGTCCATACCGATAACTTGCATCACGTCAAATTGCGCCGAAGGAAATGCCGCGCGAAGGCCCATCCATGTCTTGTCGACAAACGGCGTGCCGTGCCCGTCAGAGTGACGCCAGTAGTGCCCTTCCACGGCGCGGTCCATGTTGCGGGTAACCGTCCCAAAGTCTGCCTGCATTAAAGCGGTCAGATGTTCTGCGTATTGCGCGCCCCATGGGTTTTCGTTGCCGTGTCCTGTGTAGGGGCCTTGGCTATCAATCGCAGGCGTGAAGGGGCGTACGCAAGCATCAGGGCCACCTTCGCGACTGATCAGGTCACGGGTCCAATCCACAATGTCTTGGCCCATCTGCTCAACAATTGCGCTTTGATCGCGCACTAGCCATTCGTCATCGATCTGATTTGCCTGTGCGTGACAGTTGGCAATGATCCGGTAGCTTAGATTGCGCCCCGTGGGATTGCCGTACATGCCTGCACCTTCGTGGGTGGCAGTGCAAAGTAGCCTATGAGACGACAAAAGCGCATCGTTGGGCGCGTCGCACCAGATGACGTCTTCGCCGTAAAGCTGACGGTTGGGAAATTCGGACAGCGTTGCCATGGTTGCGGGGATAACGCCCGCGTTGCCAATCACCATTGAGGCAGGAGAGCGTACATGGATGGTATCGCTGTAATAGTGGTTAAGCGTGTGGATACCGCGGTCTTCCCAAATGTCTTTGGTGCATCCCAGAATATAATCAGGCGCATCACGCCAACGGGGGTCAAACCCAGGTTTAAACGGGGTGTTGGCGGTGGTTTGTTTGGTTTCAGTCAACGGGAAGTCCTGATGGTACTGTTTCCGGCCGTCCCAATGGTCGATCATATGGGGAAGGGTCGGTGAGGGTTTCGAGAAAAGCGATGATTTGTTCAATCTCTGTCTGAGTTCGCGAGGGGATGTCAATATCAAGGACGCTACTCTGTCGCGCCATCTCGCGGGTGTCGGACTGTATGACAAAATCAATGGCAGCAATATGGGGCGCTGGGGGCAGAGCTGCATCGCGGCGCCTCCACGCGTTGCGTTCGGCCAACGGATCAAGGTGGTGTCTGATCATACGCTCCAAGGTGGGGTAGGCCCCGTTATGACCGTAGGGCGCTGTTACAGCGACATTGCGCAAAGAGGGCGTTTTGAACCGGTAGGCATCCTCAAGACGGTCGCTTTTGCCCATTCGTCCCACATCGCGGGGGATGGGATCAAATCTGCGCGTACGGCCAGGCCCAAAAGCGGGCAGGCCAAGGGCACGGAACGCACGGTCTGAAAACAGAGGGCCTGAGTGGCATGCTGAGCAGCCAGCATCACCGAAGAAGAGCTCTTTGCCTGCGGCGGCTGTGGGCGGCAGCGGGGTGCCATTGCGCAAATGCTGATCATAGATCGTGTCGATGCTGGTCCATTCCGAGATGATGAATGCCCCAAGTGCGTTGCCGATGTGCACGATAGTAATGTCGCGGGGGGACGACACATCTGCAAACGCTTGGGCAAACATATCAACATACTCAGGGATAGCGGCCACGCGCTCTGCGATTAGCGGCCATGCACGATCTATGCGGATTTGTGTGGCATGTGTAATGTCATTCTCACCCAAATTGCCCGCCATTTCAAACTGGGCTGTCATGGGGAACAGCGCTTGAGCCGCCACAATATTATCAAGGCCGCTGGGCAGCCATTCCTCTGCGGGGGAGTTGAAACCATTGCCGTAAAGATCGCTGACTGAGAGCCGACCATCGTGAAACAGCACTTTCACGTCGCGGTGCCCTATGTTCCAAAGTGCGGGTGCATTGCGCGGGATGCGCTTGCGGATCAGGTCTTTGCCTTGCCCAATTGTACGATTTGGGCCTACGCCCATACCGCCTTCACCAATGCCAAGACTAAGCCCATCAGTGCCTGCGTGGTCATGGTGATGGCACGTCCCGCAACTGATGTTGCGATTTCCCGACAGCACTTTATCGTAAAACAATAGCTGGCCGATTTGTACCTGTGCCGGATCTGCAGGCAAAAAATCATCAGCTGACAGTGGCGTCTGCGCACATGCAGGTGCGGCCACGAAGCCAAGGAGAGTAACGAGATGGGCAAGTTTTTGTGTGCAGGTATCATAAGTATTGCGTGTGTTTTTGCCTCTGCTCCGGCGGCTGTGGCCGATATTGAACATGCGCGTGATCTGATGGAGGCCGGAGAGTATGAGCGCGCAATGGAGGCTTTTTGGCCCGCAGCGCGGTCTGGTAATGCCGATGCCGAGGAGCTGATCGGTGTGATGTACGCCCTTGGATTGGGGGTTGAGCAAGACAGTGCCCGCGCATTTGATTGGTACCTGCGCAGCGCCATGAAGGGCCACCCGGGCGCGCAAAGCGGTGTTGCTTGGTACTACGAGGTTGGCCTTGGCATGCCCCAGCCTGACTTGATGCGGGCCTACATGTGGTACGTGCTTAGCGCGATCGGCGGCGATCCGGACGCGGCTATTTCGCAAGACGAGGTGGTGAAAAAAATGACGCAAGCGCAAATTGAAAAGGCCCATGAGTTAATCGATGACTACCGCGTGTGGATGTATCCGTTCCGGTGAGCCAAAAACTTAACGCAAGCTTACCGGTTAACGTAGCGTAGTCTGGCTTGGCTGTTTTTCGCAAGGCTGCATATTTACCAATAAATCTTGAATAAGAGCCTCATTCGCGCCTTGTGCGTGCCGCACGCTCGGGGCAAACTACCCGACGACATGACAGCACGGGCTTGAAAACGGCGGCAGAACGCCCCATTTCAAACCCTGATCGGAGACGGTCGAATGTGTTGGATTGCTGCATCTGCGGGGTCCCTGCCGTCTGCCAGCCAAAAGGAAAATTTTCATGCAAGATCCGTTGAATTCATCTTATCCCGTTTTGCCGTTGCGCGACATTGTTGTGTTTCCGCATATGATCGTGCCGCTCTTTGTGGGCCGCGATAAATCTGTCCGTGCCTTGGAAGAGGTGATGGCCGACGACAAACAAATCTTGCTCGCCAGCCAAGTTGACCCGTCCGCCGATGATCCTGACACGGATGGCATCTACAAAGCGGGTGTTTTGGCGAATGTCTTGCAGCTGCTGAAATTGCCTGATGGCACCGTAAAAGTGCTGGTTGAGGGCGTCGCACGTGTGCGCATTTCAGAATACCTTGAAAACGACAGCTTCTTTGAAGCCAGTGCGGAGTATTTGACTGAGCTGCCCGGGGATGCGGACACCGTTGAGGCGCTTGTGCGTACTGTGGGCGAGGAATTTGCACGCTATGCCAAAGTCAAAAAGAACGTCCCCGAGGAGGCGCTTACAGCCGTTGAGGAGGCCGAGGAGCCTGCGAAGCTGGCTGATTTGGTTGCGGGTCACTTGGGCATTGAAGTTGATGAAAAGCAAAAGCTTCTCGAAACCCTGAACATTGCCGAACGTCTGGAACAGATTTTTGCGCTGATGCAGGGCGAGATGTCTGTTTTGCAGGTCGAAAAGAAGATCAAGACCCGTGTGAAGTCCCAAATGGAACGGACACAGCGCGAGTATTATTTGAATGAGCAAATGAAAGCCATTCAGAAAGAGCTTGGTGACGGCGAAGAGGGCGCTGGCGAAGTGGCCGAGTTGGAAGCAAAAGTCATTGCGACCAAGCTGTCCAAGGAAGCGCGTGAAAAAGCTGATGCCGAGATCAAAAAGCTCAAGAATATGTCACCCATGTCCGCCGAAGCGACCGTGGTGCGCAACTATCTTGACTGGATGCTGTCGATTCCGTGGGGCAAGAAATCCCGCGTGAAAAAAGACCTTGGCCATGCGCAAAAGGTTTTGGACACGGATCACTACGGTTTGGACAAAGTAAAGGAGCGTATTGTTGAATATCTAGCGGTGCAACAACGCTCGGCCAAGCTGAAGGGGCCGATCATGTGCCTTGTAGGCCCTCCCGGTGTGGGCAAAACCTCGCTTGGTAAATCTGTGGCACGCGCGACGGGCCGCGAGTTTATCCGCATCTCTCTTGGGGGGGTGCGGGATGAATCCGAGATCCGTGGACACCGTCGGACGTATATTGGCTCAATGCCGGGTAAGATCATTCAGGCGTTGAAAAAGGCGAAAACCACCAATCCGCTTATTTTGCTCGATGAGATCGACAAGATGGGGCAGGACTTCCGTGGTGATCCGGCCTCTGCGATGCTTGAAGTGCTTGATCCAGAGCAAAACGGCACATTTGTCGATCACTACCTTGAGGTGGAGTACGACTTGTCTAACGTGATGTTCCTGACAACGGCGAACTCTTACAACATGCCGGGTCCGCTTTTGGACCGGATGGAGATCATTAGCCTTTCGGGATACACCGAGGACGAAAAAGCCGAGATTGCCAAACAGCATCTGATTGAGAAGCAGAAAAAGAACCACGGTCTGCGCAAGGGTGAGTTCGAGCTGAGCGATGATGGTCTGACGGGCGTGATTCAAACCTATACCCGTGAGGCGGGCGTGCGGAACCTTGAGCGTGAGTTGGCCAAGATTGCCCGTAAAGCAGTCACGAAGATCATTAAGAAAGAGGCGGAGACTGTAAAAGTTACCGCTGATAACCTTGATGAGTTCTTAGGCGTGCCGAAGTACAAACACGGTCTTGCGGAAAAAGAGGACCAGATCGGTGTCGTCACAGGTCTTGCCTACACGTCCGTTGGGGGTGAGCTGCTGTCAATCGAAGCGCTGAGCCTGCCGGGCAAAGGCCGCATGAAGACCACGGGTAAGCTTGGCGATGTGATGAAGGAATCCATCGATGCGGCGTCGTCGTACGTACGCTCGGTTAGCCCTGCGATTGGTGTGAAGCCGACGAAGTTTGATGCGGTCGATATCCACGTACACGTCCCCGACGGTGCGACGCCCAAAGACGGGCCAAGCGCGGGTCTGGCGATGGTGACGTCGATTGTATCTGTGCTGACCAAAATTCCAGTGCGTAAAGATATCGCAATGACTGGTGAGGTATCGCTGCGCGGGAACGCCATGCCGATTGGTGGGCTGAAAGAAAAACTTTTGGCGGCGCTGCGTGGGGGCATCAAAACTGTGCTTATCCCGCAAGAAAACCTAAAGGACCTGCCGGACATCCCCGACAACGTCAAAGAGGGCCTTGAGATTATCGCAGTGTCCCACGTGACAGAAGTTCTTGAGCACGCGCTGATCCGCCAACCCGAGGCGATTGAGTGGGATGAAGCGGCAGAAGAGGCGGCAGCAGCAGCTTTAGCGGCAAAAGCCTCTGCAACAGGTGCGACAGCACATTAGGCAATTGCTTGTGTAGTTGAGCGATGGAATACGAAAGGGCCGCAGGTTTTCTGCGGCCTTTTTGTTTGTGCAGTTTACGCTCGGGCGGTGCCTAGGCGGGGACCCTTACTTTGGATCCACCGCACACCCTTGGTTATAAACGAAAAAGGCCCGCCAAAATGGCAGGCCTTTTCCCAATTCTTTTTTCTAAGCGGTTAGGCTTAGTTTGCAGCTGCGAGCAACAAAAGCGCCATGATTGGAACCAGGATGCCTTGTGAGCTGCTTGATGTTGTATCAGCAGCGATAACTTCTGGAGCAACCATTGCGTCGGACAAGCCGCCAGCGAATGTTGGTGTTGCGAATGCCAGTACTGCACATGTTGTGATAAGTGTTTTTTTCATTTTGTAAGCTTTCATAGACCGCAAGTTTATAACTATGCCCCGTCATATCATCTTGGTGGTCATGGTCAATTATTGTGTAAAATATGACTTAATTCGCCGCAAAACCGCCCAAAAGTGGTGCGCAGACACAACAGGTGGGTGCGCGGCGGGCCCAATTAACCCTTTGTCCATGTCGGGTGTAGCTGGTCTGCGGGCTTTGCGCTAGCCTGCTAGTGTATTGGAAACGTTTAATAAGTAGGAGGCCGCATTATGGCCAAGACACCTAAATCACCGGTTCAAGCGGCTGTATCCACAGCAAAGAGCAAAACATCAGGCACAACTGCTGGATCAAACGTTGTGGCGGTGAAAACGGGGATAGGCTCTGCACCGGTTGAGGTGACGCCTAGCCTTCGCAAAAAAGAGTTGATCGACCGTGTCGTCCGTAAAAGCGGCGCAAAGCGCAAAGATGCCAAACCTGTTGTCGAGGCGATGCTTGATGTGCTCGGAGATGCGTTGGCACAGGGCGAAGAACTCAATCTGCAGCCTTTTGGTAAGCTAAAGATCAATCGACAAAAAGAAATGGCTGGTGCAAAAGTGTTTGTCTGCAAAATCCGGCAACGCAAAACGGTGCATGGAGCTGGCGCAGACACCGAATAACAGCCGGATCGTGATAGGGACCAACCCAGCCTGATCCAATATAATCGAGGTAAAGCTGGGATGAACAAAACTTATCCGGACCTATTGATCATGCGCCACGGCGAAACTGAATGGAACCGTGAAGGGCGGATGCAGGGTGCCCTTGATAGCAACCTGACGCCACTTGGCCGTCAGCAGGCCGCAGCGCAACACGCGATACTCAAACGTATTGGGATCAACGGGTGGCACGTGCTGAGCAGCCCCCAAGGCCGGGCTTTGCAAACTGCTGAAATTGCAGTGGCGGGTTTCGGCGAAATAGAGACAGATGACCGTCTTGCGGAAATCACCGTTGGCACATGGTCAGGACGCCTGCGTCAGGACTGCCTTGCGGAGCTGCCAAGCGATGCAGTGGTTGAAGATACGCCGGACGGGGCGATCGCGCTTTACGAATTCGCACCACAGGGCGAGGGGTTTGAGGCCCTTCGTATCCGTGCGCAATCATTACTCGATAGTTTGACAGGGCCGACCGTGCTTATCACCCACGGGATTACCAGTCGAATGTTGCGGGCGGTCGTTTTGGGGCAACCCACAGAAAACCTTGGGAAATTGCCGGGCGGGCAGGGTGTTGTGTACCGTCTGAGCGGTGGTGTTCAGACAAAACTCGAATAAGGGTGAAAAAGGGGGTTGCAGCGCCCAAAGGTTTGGCGCTAATACACCGCTCATCGGGTCGTTAGCTCAGTTGGTAGAGCGCTTCCTTTACACGGAAGATGTCGGGAGTTCGAGCCTCTCACGACCCACCATTTCCCTCCCGATGTTGTTGTCCACGCCGCAAACGCACTGTGCTTAAGTTGCGTTTTTAGAAGCGTTTTTATGACTTCAACTGCCGCCATCGAAATAATTGAATTTTTGTTACAAAATGCCGCGACTTCCGCTTGACGGGGTGGCGGTGCGTGGGTATCTGCACGGAACGCGTCAGGTTTGGCGTGTAGCAGTGGGCGGTTGTAGCTCAGTTGGTTAGAGTACCGGCCTGTCACGCCGGGGGTCGCGGGTTCGAGCCCCGTCAACCGCGCCACCGCTGCTAAGTCCAAACCAAACGTGTGAGATGCGCGGTTGTAGCTCAGCTGGTTAGAGTACCGGCCTGTCACGCCGGGGGTCGCGGGTTCGAGCCCCGTCAACCGCGCCACTCTCACCCTGGTTCACATATAAATTGTTTCGATTGAACGACCATTGTTTGGTGGCTTCAGTGCGAGCGCTATTCACCGTTTATAAAAAAGCGCGACGATTTTTCACCACCGCGCTTTGATTTGTTTTTGCAGATAATTAATCAACTATCGTGAGAGCGCGTCCAGCACCCGTGCCCAACTGCGCATCCCTTTGTGGAAACTCTCGAGGTCATATTTTTCGTTGGGTGAGTGGATTGCATCATCATCGCGGCCAAAGCCAATCAGCATCGCGTCTGTGTCCAATTCGGTTTTGAAGTGTCCCGCGATCGGAATTGAGCCTCCGCAGCCCACAAACGCTGCAGGGTTTGGCCACTCATCCGACAGCGCAAGACGCGCTTTTTCAAACGCCGGATCAGCCGTGGACATTTGCACGGCTGATGAATTTCCGTGGCCTTTGAATTCAACGCTACAATCAGCAGGTAAGGCGTCTTGTACCATTTGGCGGAACGCAGCACGGATCGCGTGGGGATCTTGAGTGCCAACAAGGCGGAAGCTGATCTTTGCGCTGGCTTTCGATGGCAGCACAGTCTTGAACCCGTCGCCAGTGTAGCCCGCGTTGATGCCGTTCACCTCACAGGTCGGGCGCGCCCATAACATTTCGAGGGCCGTTTTGCCGTGCTCACCCGCCAGTTCAGACAAGCCAACCGCTTCAAGAAACGCCGCATCATCAAAGTTCAAATCTTCCCACTGCTTTTGAAGTTCAGGCGACATTTCGGGCACGCCCTCATAAAAGCCGGGGACAGTCACACGTCCTTCAGCGTCATGCAGGGAGGCAATGATTTTTGACAGCACGCGAATAGGGTTAATGGCTGCCCCGCCGTACATGCCAGAATGAAGGTCAATCCGTGGTCCGGTGATGGTGAGCTCTTCGCCCAAAAGGCCGCGCAACTGTGTTGAGATAGCGGGTGTTTTGGGGTCGAACATGCCTGTATCGCAGATCAGCGCCAGATCAGATGACAGTTCGTCTTTGTTTTCGCGCATAAACGGGATCAAAGAGGGCGAGCCGCTTTCTTCTTCGCCTTCAAAGAAAAAGCTGACGTTGATGGGCAGGTTGCCGTGCACAGCGATCCACGCGCGACACGCCTCCACAAAGGTCATCAACTGGCCTTTGTCGTCTGCCGCACCACGCCCGCGAATGACTTTGCCCGCGTCCGTGTCTTCAAGCGCGGGAGCGAAGGGGTCACTTTGCCAAAGATCAAGCGGATCAACGGGTTGCACGTCATAATGGCCATAAAATGTGACGTGTTTTCCCGTCCCATTTGTATGACCAACCACCATTGGATGGCCCGGTGTTGCGCGTTTTGTTGCGGTCACACCCATTGAAGCCAAATCACTTACCAGCCAATCTGCGGCTGCGTCACAGTGTTTTTTGAAAGCGGGGTCTGTTGAGATCGACTGGATGCGCATCAATTCGAAAAGGCGCTCGGTCGCGGCGCTGAGGTTTTCGTCGATATGTGACAGGACGGGATCGAGATTGGACATGCTAGCGCCTTATTTTTAGCTAAGTTTTGCCGCACCCTAGGAGCCTTTGGTGGACCTGTCCAGAAACAGGATATAGGTTAACAGAAATTGAGAACAAAGGGGCGAAATCATGCGTATTGTTGGGGCGATTGGGGTGTTTTCGCTGTGTGTATTTGGGGTAGTTGCAGGCGCAGAGCCGGTCAGCAACGCTGAGGCAAAAGCGCAATTGTTCAGCCTGAAGGGCCGTGAAGTTGAGTTGATCCCCCGTGACTGGCTGACACCTGACAATGCGGCGTTGGTTGAACAAGTAGCCGAACAGCAGCTGTATTACGCAGCAATTGCCGCATCACCAGATGATGGGATCTTGAACCCAGCTACCATCGCCGCGGCCAACGATCACACGATGGACGTTGCCCGCGCCAAAGCGCTGTCAGCCTGTGACGCGGCCAAAAGGGGGCAAACCGCCTGCGAGATTGTTGCAATGGTGCGCCCGCGAAACTTTGAGCCGGTTGAGCTGACTTTATCGCATGGTGCTACAGAAGCCTGGCGCAAATCGTACCGCCGTGTGCGCGGTGAAAAGGCGTTTGCGATCTCTCCAACAGTGGGGACTTTTATCGTTGCAACTGGTGAAGGGGCCGCGTCTGCGGCGCTGAGTGCATGTGCTGAGCAGGCCCAAACGGACGACTGTCTCATCGCTGTTCAGGATTGATCTGGCGCAAAGTGACAAAATGTAGCGTGTGCTAGTGGATTTCTGGACCCTATATACCCTATAAGCGCCCCATCGGGAGAGACACATGACGTTTGACACACAGCTAGATGCAGCCCTGCAACGCCTTCACGACGAAGGTCGTTACCGTACGTTTATTGATATTGAACGGACGCGGGGGCAATATCCGCACGCTGAGTGGACACATCCCGACGGTAGCCGCAAACCTGTCACCGTGTGGTGCGGCAACGATTATTTGGGCATGGGGCAGAACGAGGAAGTACTGACCGCAATGCACGAAGCGCTTGATGCGACAGGCGCGGGCTCTGGCGGGACGCGCAATATTTCTGGCACGACGGTGTATCACAAACGCCTTGAGGCGGAATTGGCGGATCTTCACGGCAAAGAAGCCGCGCTGCTGTTCACGTCCGCCTACATCGCGAATGACGCCACACTTTCAACGCTGCCCAAGCTGTTCCCTGGATTGGTGATTTTGTCTGATGCGTTGAACCACGCGTCTATGATCGAGGGTATTCGTCGCAATGGTGGCGACAAACGTATTTTCAAGCATAATGATTTGGATGATTTACGTGCGCAACTGACTGCGCTGCCTGCGAACACACCAAAACTGATCGCGTTCGAATCAATTTACTCAATGGATGGCGATTTCGCACCAATCGAGGCAATCTGCGACATTGCCGACGAATTTGGCGCGCTGACCTACATCGACGAAGTGCACGCCGTTGGCATGTACGGACCACGCGGTGGCGGTGTGGCAGAACGTGACGGGTTGATGGGCCGGATCGATATTATCAACGGCACGTTGGCTAAGGCGTACGGCGTGATGGGCGGCTATATCGCGACCTCTGCAAAGATGGCGGATGCGGTACGCTCCTATGCGCCGGGCTTTATTTTCACGACATCACTGCCGCCAGCGGTTGCGGCGGGTGCGGCGAAGTCAGTGGAAGTTCTGAAGCGTCGCCAAGACCTGCGCGATGCCCATCAGACGCAAGCAGCTATTTTGAAGACACGCTTCAAGGCGCTTGGCCTGCCGGTAATTGACCACGGAAGCCATATTGTGCCGCTGATCGTGGGTGATCCGGTGCATACGAAAGTTCTGTCTGATCACTTGTTGCAAGACCATGGCATCTACGTGCAGCCCATCAATTTCCCAACCGTTCCGCGCGGTACCGAGCGTCTGCGCTTTACGCCGTCGCCGGTTCATGGGTGTTCAGAAATTGATGCATTGGTAGGCGCATTGGACAGTCTGTGGTCTCATTGTGCGCTGAATCGTGCTGACTTAACCGGTTAGAACCATACTGCTGTAATCCTGTTTGTTATGTGTTATTAAGTTGTAAATGGCGTGGGGACGCCTCGAATCGCGCGTGCGATTTCGGTAATTGTGGTAGGGCAGTGTATGATCGGGCGCATTTTTGCACCGCAGGATGTCGAGGAAGAAATCGTCGCCCCAAAAGGGTTTGATGATTTTGAGCTGCAGCTCGGCGACATGATGCGCGGCGAGCGGGCTACCCTTGGAAAATCTCTTCTTGATGTACAGCGTGAGCTTAAGATCAAAGCAGGATATATTTCGGCAATCGAAAACTCTGATCCCACCGAGTTTGATAGCCCCGGTTTCATCGCAGGCTATGTGCGTTCCTACGCACGCTATTTACAGATGGACCCCGAGTGGGCCTTTCAGAAGTTCTGTGAGGAAAGCGGTTTTGCGACAGCGCATGGCATGTCGTCTGAGGCGTCAAGCCCGCGTCCCGTAGCCCCCTTGGCAGCCTCGGCACACCGTAATGTATTCAACGACTCTGCTACGCCGTTTGTGCCCAAAGCTGACCCGTTTTTTGCGCGCATAGATGCGGGTGCCATTGGTACTGTCGCCGTTATGATTGCGCTAATTGGTGGCATGGGGTTTGGTGGCATGTCCATTTTGCGCCAAGTCCAGCAGGTTGAATTCACACCGGTTGAACAGACCCCCGTGGTTGCCTCAAGCATCGACCCTCTTGCGCCTGTGCCCCAGCTAAATACTGGCGCGTCGGGCTCTGGCGCCCAAACCGCTGCACTTGCGCCGACGCGCAACAACGATGCGTTAGACCGACTGTACCGCCCCGAGGCGCTTGATGTGCCAGTCTTCACCCCGCGTGACGCGCCGATTGCTACCATTGATCCAGGCACAGTCGGAACATTTGCCACAGGTGGTGTTGATTTTGCCGCTTTGAATGTGCCCGCCGAGGCTCCGCAGGTTCAAGTCGTAGACGGCCCCGCGCCGGAAGTGGTTCTGTTTGCCGTGAACCCGACATGGGTGCGCGTGCGAAGCGCCGACGGTTCTATCTTGTTTGAGAAAGTCCTCGAAAAAGGTGAAAACTATGCGCTTCCAGTCACCGAAGAGACACCCGTTTTGCGGGCAGGCAATTCAGGATCGCTCTATTTCAAGGTTAACGGACAAATCGTTGGGCCCGCAGGGCAGGGCGCAACGACTGTAAATAATGTGCAGCTTGCGTCTGCTGACCTGAGTGCGGCTTATTCTGTTGCTGATCCTCTGGAAGATAATGAGCTATTTGCGCTGCTGGAAAACCTTGATGCCCCGGATGTTTTGCCGCGCCCACGCACCCGCCCTATTGAGAGCATCGCTGCGTCAAAAGGCAGTGTAAGCCTTGTTGCATCGCAACCTTCGTGGGTTCGCATTACGGATGCAAAAGGAACGCGCGTGTTTGAAAAGACTTTGCAACCCGGTGAGCAATATACTCTGCCTGCGGATGTTGACGCTCCGCTGTTGCGGGCGGGTAATTCAGGCGCGCTCTACCTCAAGCTTGGTGACGCGCTGGTTGGTCCTGTTGGGTCCGGTTCGGCAACTGCGCGCAATGTCTCGCTTACGGCTTCAGATATCAGTGCGAAATATTCGGTGGTGGACACGGACGCATCACCGTCATTGAAAGCGCTGCTTGATCAATAGACCGATTTGTAATGTGCCAAATTCCACTTTTCTCTGGCGTAAAATTTCGTATCACTGTGCAAGAAATCCGCTTGCGGTGAACTCTGACGTGGCGCTTGCCCGCGCGGCACTGTAAGGTAAGGTTGACACTTAAAGAAGGCCGCCAGATGTCCATCAATCACGTTCGTCCATGGAAAAACATTTACCGTCGTAAGAGCCGCCAGATTATGGTGGGCTCGGTTCCGGTGGGGGGTGATGCGCCGATTGCCGTGCAAACCATGACGAACACGCTGACCACGGATATCAAAGGTACTATCGCGCAAGTACAGGCGGCGGCTGAGGCGGGTGCTGATATTGTGCGCGTTTCGGTGCCTGACGAGGCGTCGTCAAAAGCGTTGAAAGAGATTTGCCGCGAAAGCCCCGTGCCGATCGTTGCGGATATCCACTTTCATTATAAACGCGGCATTGAGGCGGCTGAGGCCGGTGCCGCGTGTCTGCGCATTAATCCGGGCAATATCGGCGATGAAAAGCGGGTCAAGGAAGTTATCAAAGCGGCACGCGACCACAGTTGTTCAATTCGGATTGGTGTCAACGCGGGTAGTCTGGAAAAGCATTTGCTTGAGAAATACGGCGAGCCGTGCCCCGATGCGATGGTGGAAAGTGGTCTCGATCATATCAAAATTCTGCAAGACAACGACTTTCACGAATTCAAGATCAGCTGCAAAGCCAGCGACGTCTTTATGTCTGCTGCCGCCTACCAAAAGCTGGCGGATGCAACGGATGCGCCGATCCACCTTGGGATTACTGAGGCAGGTGGTTTGGTCAGTGGCACGATCAAATCGGCGATTGGCTTGGGCAATCTGTTGTGGATGGGCATAGGTGACACCATCCGCGTTAGCCTGTCTGCCGATCCTGTTGAGGAAGTAAAAGTCGGTTTTGAAATTCTAAAATCACTGGGTCTACGCCACCGCGGCGTTAATATTATCTCGTGCCCGAGTTGTGCTCGCCAAGGCTTTGACGTGATCAAAACCGTTGAGACCCTTGAGCGCCGCCTTGAACATATCAAAACGCCGATGTCGCTGTCGATTATTGGATGTGTCGTGAACGGGCCCGGCGAAGCGCTGATGACTGATGTCGGGTTTACCGGCGGCGGCGCGGGTAGCGGTATGGTTTATCTGGCGGGTAAGGCCAGTCACAAGATGAACAACGCGGAAATGGTCGATCATATCGTCGAGCAAGTTGAAAAGCGTGCAGAGGCAATTGAAGCGGACCAACCTGCCGCCGAATAACTTTCAAATTGCGCGTAATTAACATCTGACAGCTGTCAAAGCGGTGTATAAACTGCTGCGTGATGGTAGTTAATTTAGTGCAGCGTCGCTTTGATTTGCGCGGCGTAAAGTCCAACGATAATTTTAGCAATCCCGAAATGTGGCTGCGCCTTCTGATCATGGCGACGGCCTCAATCATGTTGTCTTTTTGGCTGGACGATGCGGCGTTTGTGCTGATGTTCGGCGCCTACGGGATTGCGGTTGTTGTATATGCCACCACGGTGAGTTTGATGCCGAGGTACGTCAACTTTGGGCTGTTTGTGTGGGTTGGCTTTTTGTTTGCGGTCACGGTCATCATCCTGCTTGGTCTGATCTTGTATCTTTTCGCATATCCGCAACCCACGGCACAGGTGTTGGGGATGCTGTTGTTTGCGGGTGAGACTGCGCGACTGGTGTCCATGAGGGCGATGAAAACGACGTTTTTGCGCCTTGAACTGATGCTTTTGATTTTATGTGCGGCTGGCATGGGAGCTGTGCATTCAGCGCGGGTTGGGTTTTACCCAAATGGTCTCATCATGGCCGTTTCAGTGGCTGGCTTTGGGATGTATCTTGCATATGCAGTGCTTAGATTATCGAAATTTCGCGACACCATCACCATCGTTCAGGAAGGTGAGCGTGACGCAGACCGTTTGCGTGCGGTGGGTCAGCTGACGGGGGGTGTCGCCCATGATTTCAACAATTTGCTCGCAGTGATTTTAGGCAACCTTGAGATGCGCAATACGGCCAAGAACCCGTGGGAGTTGGAAATACTGCTGCGTGAGGCTGAGGACGCGGCGTGGCGCGGGGCAGATCTGACAAGCCAGTTACTGGCCTTCTCGCGCCGTTCAACCCTTTTGCCGCGCAAGACCTCTGTTAGTGAGATTTGTGATACAGTCACCACCCTTGCGGCACGTTTGCTGGGCGACCGACATCAGATTGTACTTGGCATCTTTACGGGACTGCCCGCGATTTACGTGGATGCAGGTAAGCTTGAAACCGTGGTGCTAAACCTGATCCTCAACGCCCGCGATGCCATGAAAAACGGGGGGCACATCATGATTGATGCCAGTGCAACGCGCCTGCTTGATCAAGAAACACTCAGCCTTTGGATTAGTGACACCGGAAACGGGATCGAGCCGCATTTGCTGGAAAAAGTGTTCGAGCCGTATTTCACAACCAAGCCAGTCGGCGAGGGGTCCGGTTTGGGTCTGTCCATGGCGCGCGGCTTTATGGAGCAGTCAAATGGACGCCTAGATCTGGTCAGCACAGTGGGTGAGGGTACCCGTGTAGGCCTGCATTTTCCCGTCTACACCGGTGATGAACTTCCGATGCCCGTGTCCGCCGCTTAGCTGCGTTCTTGGCCCACGATATCGCGCATCCCGTCCAGTGGGACATAACCGCGTACCATTTGATCACCCATCACAAAAGTCGGCGTGCCCGTAATAGATAGACGCTGGCCTAGCAGACGGTTGTCGTCGATGATTGCCTTGACCTCTACACCGTTCATCTTTGCCAGCACCTCATCACCGTTGAAGCCAAGGCTGCTTGCAAGACGGCTCAATGTGGTGTCAGAGGTGCCTTGCTTTAGGCTAATCAGCGCATCATGGGCCAGTTTGTAGGCGTCATTTCCGTGCAGCAGTTTTACAGCAATCGCAAATTGCGAGCTGCGTAGACTGTCTTTGCCCAAGATCGGAAATTCTTTCACGATGAGGCGGATGTTTTTGTCCGATTGGACCAGTTGCTCAACTTCTGAGTGTGCTTTGCGGCAGTAGCCACAGCGGTAGTCGATAAACTCAACGATCGTCACATCACCCTCAGGGTTGCCGCCGACCCATGCGTTGGGGTCTTCATAAAGCGCCTTGGCGTTTACGGCTAAAAGCTGCGCATCGTTTTGAGCGGCTTGTTGCGCTTGGCGTTGCTCCAAAACTGCAAAAGCTTCCATCAACACATCTGGGTTCTCGAGTAGGTAGGCGCGAACTTCGGCCCGAAAATCAGCCCGTTCAGCGGCGGTTAACGCAGATAAATCAGTCGCCTGCGCGGCAGTTCCCAGTAGGGCGGTTCCCACCGTAAAGGCGAGGGCTTTGGCAGTTTGGCGGATCATCAACGTTTTCCTTTTTCTGAGGTCTTGGCAGCAGCAAGCACATCATTGGCTCGTTGCCAAGGGGCAGAGCCACGGGGCAACAACCCTGCAGCGCGGTTTGCATGTATGGCGGCGTCTTTCAAACGGCCCCGCAACGCATAGCGTTCGGCAATGCTAAGGGACGCCATCCCGTTGTTTCCGGTTTTGGCGTAAGCGGTGCCAAGATCACGCAAAATGCGCCCATCAAGAGGGTCGCGTGCGCGCGCCCGTTCAAGTGTGTCGCGGGCCTTTGCATTTTGGCCAACCGCCAACAGAGCACGCCCGTAGCCGCCCAGAATAAGTGGCTCATTTGGTGCAAGGCGCACAGCGCGGCCGTATGCAGCAACGGCCGCGTCAAAGTCACGGCCTTCCAGTTTCAGTTGCCCGTCAAGTTCGTGCACGTACGGATTATCCGGTGCTTTGGCGACAAGTCGCTTTAGTGTGGCGCGGGTTTTGTCGCGGTCGGGTTTGCGGTGGTGGGCAATTGCTTGGCGCATCAGCGCGACGTGGTCGTTTTGGCCGCGGGTCCGGCGCAACGTCCAGCTTGGTGCGCGGGAGTAGGCGCTGATCTTGCCTTGGATAATCTCGAACCACGCGGCGTTTAGTGCAGGGGTCGGGTAGTCGCCCGCGTTGCCTGCGGCAAATGCTTCAAGGGCCCGAATACGGTCACGGGTCAGCGGATGGGTGCGCACATAAGGGTCCTGACGTCCAATGTTTAGCGCCTCTTGCCCGCGAAAAAGGCGCATCACATCAACGGCGGCACTTGGGTCAATCCCTGCGCGCACCATATAGCGGCCTCCGGATTGATCTGCGCTGCTTTCTTCGGCGCGGGTGTGGCCGAAAAAGCGGCGAAGCGCGGACCCTGATGAACCGACAGCGGCAGCGGCACCTGCCTCGGGGCTGCCTGCTGCGGCTCCGACGATCAATGACAAAGCCGTTCCAATGCCCGCAGCGGTGCGCGCGTTTTGAAAGTTGGCGGCGCGGCGTGCCAGATGCCGGTTGGCAATGTGGGCCGCTTCATGGGCGATAACGGCCTGTAATTCCTCGACGCGGCCCATGCGCATGATCAGGCCTGAATGGATAAAAATAGCCGAGCCATCGATCACAAACGCATTGAGCGATTGGTTGTCGACCAGCAGAATTTTGGTCCGTGACGCGCTTAGGCCGGCGGCTTGGAAAATAGGTTGGGCAATCGACCGCAGGCCGCGTTCAACTTCTGCGTCGCGCAGCAATGTCACGGCGTAACTGGGGATGGCGGCAATACACAACGCACACGCCAAGATAACTTTCGCCCACATGATGATTGACCTTCGCGCATGGGTTTGGTCTTGAACTCACAAGCAGTATCGGAGGGCATCATGGGAACTTCAAGACAAGGATCGGTGCGAGGCACGGTTGATCCCTTTATTGTGATGGACGTGATGGCAGAAGCCGCAAGCCTTGAGGCCGAGGGCCGGACTATTATCCACATGGAGGTCGGCCAGCCCGGCACAGGTGCACCTGCGGGCGCACGCGCCGCAGCGGCAAAAGCGATGGAAGACGACGCGCTTGGCTATACTGTCGCCAAAGGCTTGCCCGCGCTTCGTGCGCGTATCAGCCAGCTATACATGGATTGGTACGGTGTTGCGGTAGATCCAGAACGCATCATCATCACCCCCGGTAGCAGCGGCGCGTTTGTCTTGGCATTTACAGCGCTTTTTGATGCAGGTGACCGCGTGGCGATTGGGGCGCCGGGCTATCCAAGCTACCGCCAGATTTTCAAAGCCCTCAACGTGGAACCTGTTGATCTGCAAACCCGCGCGGAAAACCGCCTGCAGCCCGTGGCGCACGATATTTTAGACGCTGTCAAAGACGGTGGGCGTAAGTTTGATGGCATGTTGGTGGCCTCGCCGGCCAACCCGTCTGGCACCATGTTGGACCACGATGCGATGCGCGCGCTCATCGAGGCCTGCGCGGCAGAGGGCGCTGCCTTTATCAGTGACGAGATTTATCACGGCATTGAATATGAGGCCAAAGCGGTAACGGCGTTGGAGATCAGCGACGACGCGTGGGTCATCAACTCGTTTTCCAAATATTTCAGCATGACCGGCTGGCGCGTGGGCTGGATGGTTGTGCCCCAAGATCAGGTTCGCCGCGTAGAACGCTTGGCCCAAAACCTGTTCATCTGTGCCCCTCATGTGGCCCAAGTTGCTGCTTTAGCCGCGATGGATTGTGACGAAGAACTGCAGGCGAATATGGATGTGTACCGCGAAAACCGCCGCTTGATGTTGGATGGGTTGCCCAAGGCGGGCTTTGACAAGATTGCACCGCCCGATGGTGCGGTTTATGTTTACGCGGATGTCAGTGAGTACACAGACGATAGCCGTGCATTTGCGTCAGAAATTTTGAATGAGGCTGGCGTTGCCGTAACCCCCGGTTTGGATTTCGACCCTGTGCGCGGTGCGACCACCTTGCGGTTTTCATATGCACGCGGCACGGCCGACATTATCGAAGGGTTGGCGCGACTGACTGCCTTTATGTCCGCGCGTGCGGGCTAAGCTTTGCGCCCACGCTGCATGTCCGCTACATTTGAAGAAACATCAGCACGGTTAGTCATGCCCCGTTTTTCAAACTGTATCTTTTTGGCAATTATTTTTTGTCTCGCTTTGGTTGTGCAGCCATTCGGCCTGTTGGCGCAAACGCTGACGGCGCGGGCGGATTTGCGGGTGCAGGACAGTTCTGTTTCTCCGATTTGGCGCGGTGTTGATGTGCAATTGTCACTAACCCAAGGTGTCCCTTTTCGTATTAAACATGTGAACGAACCTCATAGAGTTATAATTGATTTCAATGGCCTGTCTGGCGAAGCTAATGTTGATGATATGATCCGCTCACAACGTGTAACGGATGTTGGGTTCGGCCAAATTCGGGCTGGATGGTCGCGGATGGTGCTCACACTGGATGGGCCGATGATCGTTGGCAAATCGCAGATGCGGATCAAACAAGACGGCAGCGGCGCGATGCTTAGCTTTGTTCTACGCCAGACGGATGAGGACGGTTTTGCCGCAGCTGTTGAAGCAGATGGGCGCGGAGTTGCGTTGGCAATTGAGGGCACGGCAGGTGTCCAAGACAGCGATGCCAATGTGGCCGATCAGGGCCTGACCATTGTTTTGGACCCCGGGCACGGCGGTATTGATCCGGGCGCCGAGGTAGGATCCTACCAAGAAGCAGCTCTTATGTTGGGCTTTGCTCGGGCTTTGGGCGAGGCGCTGATACGCGATGGGCACCACGTTATTTTGACCCGCAACGATGATGTGTTTGTGTCCTTGCGCGAACGGGTTTCGATTGCCCATAAAACGCAAGCGGATGTGTTGATATCGCTACATGCAGACGCGCTAAGCGGCGGTGGGGCGCGGGGTGCTACGGTGTACACCCTTGCTGATGAGGCGACCGATGCGGCCAGCGCACAGTTGGCCCGCGGCCATGACCGAAGTGATATTTTGGGCGGCGTGGACCTTGTGGGGCAAGACGACACTGTAGCCGGCGTTTTGATTGATCTGGCGCGGCGTGAAACCCAACCGCGCGCGGATCGGTTGGCGGAATTATTAGTGGGCGGCATCAAAGCCAGCGTTGACGGGATCAACTCGCGCCCGCGCAGACAGGCGGGCTTTGCAGTGCTAAAGGCGCCAGATATTCCATCAGTCTTGGTCGAGTTGGGGTTCATGTCGGACGCCCAAGACCTTGCAAATTTAACCAACCCTGAATGGCGCGCCCAGGCAATTTTGGGGCTGGTGGCTGGGGTTCGCCTTTGGGCGGCTGAGGATGCGGAATTGGCCAAACGGACACGTCAGTGAGCGGCGGTCTTTCGCACAACTGTGATGCGGGTTGTTTTGACGCGCCTGCGCCCCCACTATATACCCTATTCAGAGTTCAGGGCATTCAGGTGGATTAAATGCTGCGGTCGATTTTTTCTTTCTTTGGTGCGATTTTCAGCAGTGTGACTTTGGCGCTTTTCTTTGGGGCGCTGACCATTGGGGCTGTCTTTTGGATGTACGGCCGTGATCTTCCCAGCCACGAAAGTCTTGCGCAATACACACCACCGACGATTAGCCGGATTTATTCCGGCGAGGGCCGCGTGATTGATGAATTCGCGCGCGAGCGGCGGTTGTTCTCGCCCGCAGATGAGATCCCTGAGCTGGTCAAGGGTGCGTTTATTTCGGCGGAAGATAAGAATTTCTACACCCATGCGGGCTATGATGCGCGCGGGATGGCGGCGGCTGCGGTTGATGCGGTGAAATCGCGTGGCTCTGATGTGCGCGGGGCTTCGACGATCACGCAGCAGGTGATGAAAAACTTTTTGCTGTCGGGGGACAGGTCGGCTGAGCGCAAGATCAAAGAGTTGATCCTTGCCACGCGCATCGAAGACACACTTAGCAAAGACGAAATTCTTGAGCTTTACCTGAACGAAATTTTTCTTGGGCAAAACTCATACGGTGTTGCCGCTGCGGCGCAGACCTATTTCAACAAGGGTCTTTCTGAACTGACTGTCAGTGAGGCGGCCTATCTTGCAGTGCTGCCAAAAGCGCCGTCGCGCTATCATCCGGTGCGGCAGGTTGAGCGCGCTGTGACGCGCCGCAATTTTGTCCTGCGCGAGATGATGGAGAACGGCTACATCACCCGCGATCAATATGAGTTGGCCAAAGAAGAACCCCTTCGCACGGTACAAAGTGGCGATTACGAAGGCTTTAAGGCGCAACTTCCGGACCGCGATTATTTCACAGATGAAATTCGCCGCCAGTTGAGCCGCGATTTTGGAGAGGACGAGTTTTTCAGTGGCGGCATGTCAGTCCGCGCCACAATCGATCCCGAGATGCAGGTTGAGGCCGCTGATGCCCTGCAGCGCGGTTTGGAAGCCTACGATCGCAACATCGGTATCTGGCGACCTACGGGTAAAACACTGCCTGAAGAAGTACTGGAAGATGAGGCGGCGTGGCGCGAGGCGCTCAGCAACGTTGATATTTCGCGCGATATCTCGCTTGAGAACAAATGGTATCCGGCGGTGGTCCTTAGTGTATCTGGTGACAGTGCACGTCTTGGGATCGAAGGGGTCGCAGATCCTGAAGCGGGTGGTGTGATCGCGGCCAATGACGTGACATGGGCGCGCCGCCAAAATGCCGATGGCAGTACCGGCCGCCAAGCCCGCGTGCCTGCAGACTTGCTAAAGGTGGGTGAGGTTGTGCACGTCCGCCGCATGACCGCAGATGCAGATGGCAGTTTTATCCGCTGGACCCTGCGCCAAGTACCCGAAGTGCAGGGCGGCTTTATGGCAATGGACGTCAACACGGGCCGCGTTCTGGCCATGCAGGGCGGGTTTTCATACCAGCATTCTGTGTTCAACCGTGCCACCCAAGCCAAGCGCCAGCCTGGTTCTTCATTTAAGCCGTTCGTCTACGCAGCAGCCTTGGATAGTGGCTACACGCCCGCAACAATCGTGGTGGATGCGCCAATTGAAATTGATACCCCCCAAGGGCTGTGGCGCCCGCAGAATGCCTCGAAGCAATTCTATGGCCCGACGCCTGTGCGCACAGGGATTGAGCAGTCTCGTAACTTGATGACGATCCGCCTGGCCCAAGAAACGGGTATGGATGTTGTGGGTGATTATGCGGAACGCTTTGGCATCTACGGCCCCGATGAGATGCGCCGCTTTTTGGCAAACTCTTTGGGCAGTCAGGAAACAACGCTGTTCAATGTGGTCGCGGCCTATGCAATGTTTGCCAACGGCGGTGAGCGTGTTGAGCCGACATTGGTTGACCGCGTGCAAGACCGGTTTGGGCGCACAGTTTATAAGCATGACCAGCGCGTCTGTGAGGATTGTCAATTTGCTAGCCTTGAGGCCGGTTTTGCCCCGCGGATCACTTCAAACCGCGAGCGGGTACTTGATCCTATCACCGCCTATCAGCTGACATCGATGCTGAGCGGTGTGGTTGAGCGGGGCACAGCGCGCTCAACGGTAAATCTGTCGGTGCCCGTGGCAGGTAAGACCGGTACGACAAATGACGCCAAAGACGTCTGGTTTGTGGGGTTCACGTCGAACATCGTGGCGGGGTGCTACATCGGGCATGATACACCGCGCGGCCTTGGGCGTGGGGCATCAGGTGGCGGTATGTGCGGACCGGTTTTCAATCAGTTCATGACAAAAGCGGTTGAGAAATACGGTGGTGGTTCTTTTGATGTGCCAAGCAGCTGTCAGTTTCTCAAGATCGACCGGATCACGGGTGCGCGTTTGCCCCAAGATGCGTCTGGTGAGGGTATCGTGTCGGAATGTTTTCGCGAGGGCGAAGAGCCGCTCTTTGGGGTGACGTTTGATGGTGGCTTTGCAATGGGCAGTGATCTTCCGCTCTTTGATGATGTGGCGGAAGCGACCAGCCGTGAGGTTACCACATCCAGCGGCAAAAAGGCCCGTGTTGCGCCCAAAGCGAGCTTTGGCTCACTCTCATCTGGTGGTCTGTATTAGACAAATGACTGCCGCCTGCGGGCGGCGCCTCTGCGGGTCCGGCTTGTGGGGCGCGCGCCCCTAGGCTAGAGCAGGGGCAGACAAGTTGAAGGCCTGAAATTTTATGCGCGCAGAAATCCAGAACATCGTTACTGAAATCGAAAAGTCCCTTGAGTTGGTCCGCCAACGTATGGATATCGAGACTGCGCCGTACCGCCTTGAAGAGTTCAATGCCCGCACGGAAGATCCAGACCTCTGGAATGATCCGGACAACGCGCAAAAGTTAATGCGCGAACGACAGGTTCTGGTTGATGCCATGACCGTTGAGAAAAACCTGACCCAAGCCTTGGCAGATAACATTGAGTTGATTGAATTGGGCGAAATGGAAGACGACGCGGATGTGGTGGCAGAAGCCGAGCAAGCCCTGCGCGACCTGAAAGAAACGGCCGCTGCGAAGGAGCTTGAGGCATTGCTGAACGGCGAGGCGGACGGCAACGATACCTTCCTTGAAATTAACGCAGGTGCCGGCGGAACAGAGTCGTGTGATTGGGCAAGCATGCTGGCGCGGATGTATGTCCGTTGGGCTGAAAAGAAGGGCTATAAAGTGGAGCTGCAATCGGAATCGGCAGGTGACGAAGCGGGTATTAAATCTGCGGCTTACAAGATCAGTGGTCCGAACGCCTATGGCTGGTTGAAGTCCGAGAGCGGTGTGCACCGTTTGGTACGCATCAGCCCGTTTGATAGCGCCGCCAAGCGGCACACGTCCTTCACGTCTGTCTGGGTTTATCCGGTTGTGGACGACAACATCGACATTGAGGTGAACCCCGCTGATATCCGGATTGATACGTATCGTTCATCTGGGGCGGGCGGACAGCACGTGAACACCACTGACTCGGCCGTCCGGATTACACACAACCCGACAGGTATTGTTGTGACCAGTTCTGAGAAATCCCAACACCAGAACCGCGATATTGCGATGAAGGCGTTGAAATCACGCTTGTATCAAATGGAATTGGATCGCCGTAACGCGGCCATCAACGAAGCGCACGAAAACAAAGGCGATGCAGGATGGGGCAACCAAATCCGCTCGTATGTGCTGCAACCTTACCAGATGGTGAAAGACCTGCGCACCAGTTTTGAGACGTCCGACACAAAAGGGGTTCTCGACGGTGATCTCGATGGCTTGATGGGGGCGACGCTGGCGATGAATGTTTCGGGTAAATCGCGCGCAGAAGCTAACGCAGAAGACTAACGTAGCCCCGCAGTTAGCTGGCCAATAGACGCTGCTCCGTGGCAAAGATTGACCGCTTTATCCACTGCGCGCTACGCTCGTCTTATGGATGACTACCTGAAAAATAGACCGCATGGTGTGACGAAGTTTCGTGCCCCTAAGCGCCGTGATTTTCTGCGTGCGCTTCGGGCAGGGGCGGTTGATATGGTGCGCTACCCAGCGTTTACACTGGTGTTTGCGGGGGCCTTTGTAATCATCGGCCTTGCGATTTCCACGCTGACATATGCCGCAGGACACAGCTATTGGTTGGTGCTTGCGGTTATGGGATTTCCAATGGTTGGCTCTCTTGCGGCACTTGGGTTTTATCTGATCAGTTGGCAACATCATCGTGGGCGACCCATCACAATGTGGGGCATTTTACGGGCTATCTGGGCGCTTAAAAATGGACAAGTGCCGTGGCTTGCGGTGATCATTGTGGTGATGCTGCTATTTTGGTTTTTCCTTGGGCATATGCTTTTTGCGCTGTTTTTGGGGCTACAGCCGATGGTCAACATTTCGTCCAGTGCAGAGGTGTTTCTAAGCGCCAACGGCCTTACGATGCTGGCACTCGGCACAGGCGTTGGCGCTGTCTTTTCGACGCTGATTTTCTCAATGACGCTTTTCGGATTGCCGATGCTTATTGATCGCGACGTTGATTTCATGACTGCGGGTCTAGCATCAATTGCTCAGGTGATGGCGTATCCCGTGCCCTATATGATCTGGGGGGCGGTGATTGGCTTGGCTACGGTTGCGGCTATTATCCCCGCATTTCTAGGAATGTTTATTATGCTGCCACTTTTTGGGCACGCCACATGGCACCTGTATAAAATCCAACAGATTTCAGATCATGCCTGCCCGCAAAAGTCCGGCTGACTTTCAGTGAAGGATAATAAGAAAAAGGCGCCCCGAAGGACGCCTTTTGAAACTGTATGTCGTCGTCTGTTATTCAGGTTTGGTTGGCGCAGGCTTTGGCGCGGGCGCTGATTTTGCACCGGCTGCCAGCGGGTCGTCCTGACGTTGAACAGAGCCCTCGAAATGCGCGCCGCTCTCGATTGCAATTGTCTTGTGGATGATGTCACCCTCAACGCGTGCAGTTGATGTCAGGCGCACTTTCAGACCGCGTACGCGCCCTACGATGTGACCGTGGATGACAACGTCGTCAGCAATCACTTCGCCGCGGATTGTCGCACTCTCGCCGATGGTCAGCAAATGGGCGCGGATGTCGCCTTCGACTTCGCCTTCAACTTGTATATCGCCAGCGGTGCGCAGGTTGCCTTTGACGTGCAGATCGCTTGAGATCAGTGATGCCGGCGCTTTCGGTTTGGGCGCAGACGGCTTGAATTCGGGCGTTGGCGCTTTGGCTGCCGCAGGAGCGGGGGCCGCAGTTGTGTCATCGCTTTTGGGTGCAGGATCGTTGATTTTGCTTTTAGAAAACATTTTGACCAGCCTTGATATAGATCATTGGGTTGATGGGACGCCCGCCAACGCGGATCTCGTAGTGTAAATGCGGTCCAGTGGACCGGCCAGAATTGCCAATATCACCGATCCGGTCCCCGCGCGAGACCCTTTGGCCTACTTTTACGCGAATTCTGGATTGGTGGGCGTATCTTGTCTCGATGCCGAAGTCGTGTTTGATCTTCACCAAACGTCCATATCCTGACGACCAGCCAGCAAAAGTTACTACACCGTCTGCCGGTGCATAGATCGGTGTGCCAACCGGTGCCGCAAAATCTGTGCCGTTGTGCATGCGGCCCCAGCGGGGGCCAAACCCAGAGGTAAAGCGGTAATTGTTCTTCACGGGCATGGTGAAAGGCGCTTTTTGTGCAGCGATTCGATAGAGGTTCAGCTCATCGAGTTTGCCGATGATGCTGTTGGCACGCTCGGTACTTGGATCAATCTCCCCGCGGGTCGAGAAGGACAAAGGGGCGAGGAGGCCGCCTTGTCCAGAATACCCGCGACGCACTTGTTTGAGAAGATTGTCCGTCGACAGGCCTGCCTTGCGGAACATTTTGTCTAGCGGCTCAACTGAAACTGTCATCGCTTCTTCTAGGGTGCGGAAAATCTCGTTGTTGCGGTCTTCAAGGATTTTAAGCTCTGCTGCCATTTCATCGGCGGCAATTAGCGCGGCCTGCGCGTCTGCCACAACTGTGTCCCGCTCGCCTGCGGTTTCAGAAAGTGCACCGGCTAAATAATCGACGGTGGTTTCAAGGTCGCGCGCAGCGCTCAGCGGGTTCTGTCCGGTTTCAGTTTCACCCTCAAGGGACGCGTTCAACTCTTGCAGCTTTTCACGGGCGTCTTCGCGCTCTCCGCTCACACGGCGCAGCGTTTCTTGGAAAGCTTCCATCCCAATTTCAAGCTCACGGCGCCGTTCCTGGGTTTCCAACAATTGCGTCTGCATCACAGAAATCTGGCTCAGGGCAGTGTTGAACCGTTCTTGAGAGGCAAGTGCTTCAGCCGCGCGGGTGTCACGTTCATCCGCAAGCGCGTTCAGCCGTTCAAGATAAAACGCCTGATCACGTTTCGCCTGCTCGCGGAAATTGCCAGCGCCGATGTTATCCATGATCAAAATTGAGGTGGCGATGATTGACCACGCGACAACGGCCGTACTGCCAACAATGCCAACCAATTGGGTCACGGGTTTGAGCAGAATGTAGCGGGTTTCATTGTCTGAACGCAAAAACAACCGCCGCTCTGGGAAGACGTTTTCAAGGCGGTGGTTCAAACGGTTCATCAAAGGTAGCGCCAAAAAACTGTTCCGTTTCTGTTTGTTACGTCACGATCGCTCTGCGACCTGTCTGCAAAGTACATCTTTCACAATGGTTTAAGGCTGTGGTTAATGGACCGCAAACAATTTTGGCCTCATGCAAAGGCGCTTGGGCTTGGGGCGGCTCAAAACTGGCGGGTTCTTGCCGAATACTAAAGTCAGCGTGCAGATACTCAGCGCACTGCAGCACTTTCGCTGAGCGGCCAGTAAAAATCCGGTGGAATACCTGCCTCCGCACGCTTTTCTTCGTTGAACGGGGGCTTTAGCGCGCTGTGGAAGTATTTGCGCACAAGGCCGTGAAATGTTGGCGTCGGATCAAGGTTTTGGCGGCCACACATAAAGTGAAACCATTTGGAGCCGTAGCTGACGTGGTGCACTTCTTCGGCGTAGATGACTTCCATCGCTTCAACGGCGGCGGTGTCTTTTGCCTGTTTGAATAGCTTGATCATACCAGGTGTGACGTCGAGACCGCGTGCCTCAAGCACCATAGGAACCACGGCGAGGCGGCCCAGAATGTCATCGGCTGTATCCTCGGCGGCGGACCACATACCGGCGTGCGCATCAAGGCTTCCGTAGTGCGCGCCGTAATTGGCCAAACAATCACTCATGAGGCCGAAATGTTTGCTCTCCTCATCGGCAGATTTCACCCAATCATCGTAAAAGCCGATGGGGAAGTCGACCCGCCCACCAAAGCGTGCAATGATATCCCAGTGTAGATCAACGGCGTTAAGCTCGATGTGGGCAACGGCATGCAACATGGCAACGCGGCCTTCGGGTGTGCCGGGTTTGCGGCGGGGCACATCACGCGGATCAAGCAGCGCGGGTTTTTGTGGGCGCGCGGGGCGCAACGGCGGCGTTGTCGTGCCAATTTCAATGGGAGCGCCCGCTTCGCGTGAGGCAAACCATTGCGCCGCATACTTGCGGGACAGGGCCGTTTTTTCCGCGCCATCTGCTGTTTGCAAAACATCTGTCGCCATTTGCGTGAGAGGGATCATGGGCGCTCCATTTATGTGGTTTTGGCCGTTTAGCGTCAGGGTTATTCGGCGTCTAGGGCGCGCGCGGCCTCAAGCACTGCTTCGACATGCCCCGGCACTTTCACTTTCCGCCAAATTTGCGCGATTTTCCCATCGGGCCCAATCAAGAATGTTGCACGTTCAATCCCCATGTAGGTTTTGCCGTACATGTTTTTCTCGGTCCAAACGCCATATGTCTCACACAAATCACTTTCTGCGTCAGATACCAACACAACGCCAAGGCTGTGCTTGTCGCGAAACTTGTCATGCTTTTTCACGCTATCCTTTGATGCGCCAATCACCACCGTGTTTGCGGCGGTAAACTCTGCGGCCATTTCGGTGAAGCCAATCGCTTCTTTGGTACACCCCGGCGTGTCATCGCGCGGATAAAAATAGAGCACGACAGCTTGGCCCGCATAATCAGCTAAAGAGACTTGTTTACCGCCATCGCGGGGCAAGGTGAAAGTAGGTGCGGTGTCGCCGATGTTGAGTTCTTTTTGTGTCATGATTTCTATCCTGTGTTTGTTTGTATTCGCGGGTGCGGATGCTACGGATACCGCTTAGTCGCGTGCAATGCGTTTCTGGTCTTTTGTTTTAGGTCATCAGCGGCGAATATAAAGACCACGTCACAGCGCAGCGGCCGTCTTTTCGATATGAACACTTCTCCCGATCCTGATTTGACCGACACTGCCGCCGTCGATGTGTCAAAGCGACGTGGTTCGTTCTTGGGAACGTTGCGTGGTATTGCCGCGATATCGTTCTTATTCGTCGTGGGTTTGGGGATCGCGGTTGGGGCCAATCTGGACCGTGCGATTACTGCGCCTGATTGGGTTCGCAAGGACGTCGAGGCCCGATTGTCCGAGATATTACCGCGCGCGAACGTCGCTGTACGTGGTCTTCAGGTGACACTTGATCGGCAATTGCACACGCACATAACCCTTCAAGACATGGAGCTGAAAACAGAAGACGGTGCGCGCCTTGCTGTGTTAGCGGATGTTCGTATTGATCTTTTGCGGCGAGCTTTAGCGCGGGGGGAGCTGGCGGCGAAACGTCTTGAGGTAAGCGGTTTACGCGCGCGGGTCAGCCGTAACATCGACGGTCGCTTTAACCTTGATTTCGGTTCGCAAAGTGTCTCGGATGCCTCTTTCGGTGGCCTTATGCTTGATCTTGCGACTGTGTTTGAACAGCCAGGGCTAACGACGCTTGATGCGATTGAGGCGAGTTCCCTGAGTGTTCGATATGAAGATGCGATCAGCGGCCAAGTACTGACCGTGGACGGCGCACGCGTCCTGCTTGAGCAAGATCGGACAGGTGTTCGAATGCGTGCGGATGCAGCCGTGCTAACAGGGGGGGCGGACGTCACCACGCTTACTGCCACATATGATGTGCCAAGGCGGGTTACGGAGGCAGAAACAGAGGCACCTTTGCCACTTGGCACTGTCGGGTTGAGCTTGACTGACGCGCGGGCCAGTCTTGTTGCGGGGCAGGTGCCAAGCCTCGCGTGGCTCGGCGTTCTTGACGCGCCAATTTCAGGTGCGCTTCGATTTGCGATTACGTCAAATGGCGAGGCTGCGGATGTGTTTGGCACACTTGATTTGGGTGCAGGGGCGCTGGCGCCTGTGGCGGGTAGCGAACCTTTGCCCTTTAACTCAGCGCGGGCGTATTTTCAGTATGATGCCCCTGCTGAAAAGCTGACGTTTGATGAGGTGCGCGTTGCTAGTGATTTGGTCACGGCCGTCGCGTCTGGAACGGCATATTTGCGGGATCAAACTAATGGTGTGCCCGAAACGCTTCTGGGGCAATTTGCATTCTCTAAATTGCTAATTGATCCGCCTGACGCGTTTGATGCGCCGATTGAAATTCAAGACGCGGGTATTGATTTTCGTATGGAAATTGATCCGTTTGCAGTTGATATTGGGCAACTTTACGGCAGGCCACAACCACTGGGAAATAATGCCGCTGTGGCACCAATGGTGCGAAGTGATGGGCGTGTTGCATCAAACATGGATGGTTGGTCTGTGGCCCTTAACCTTGAAGGGGACCGAACGGATGTTGCGACGGCCCTTAGCCTTTGGCCATTGACGGCCCTTCGACCTACCCGCAATTGGTTGGTTAACAATCTCGATGGGGGCACACTTGAAAATGGCCGCGCGGCAGTTCGAATTTTGCCGAACCAAAAGCCGATTGTGCAAGGCGGTTTTGATTTTTCAGATGCTACTGTTCACTATCTGCGGCCGATGGAGCCGATCAAAAATGGTGTCGGCGTGGCGAGCTTTGAAAGTGCTGCGTTTGCGTTAGCGCTTAGCAGTGGTGCCGTTTTGGCGCCCCAAGGCGGGGCCATTAATGCGGGTGGCTCTACCCTGTGGGTCGGTCCGAAAGACGGCAGAGCTTTGCTTTCGCTAGACCTGAAATCAGACAGTACAATAACCGCAGGGCTGGCCTTATTAAACCAAGACCCGCTGGAGATATTGAAGGATGGCGCTTTGCCTGTGACATTTTCGGATGGGCGCGCAGACGTAAATACGAGGCTCGACGTCCCGCTTGTAAAAGACCGCAGCAGCGACCCAATCACCTTTGGCGCTGAGGGCGTCCTGACTGGTGTTACCAGCGATACTCTTGTTGCGGGGCGTCGCCTTTCTGCAGATCGATTAGACATTAAGGTCTCTCCACAAAGTATTGAAATAAAAGGGCAGGCTAAGCTTGATGGTGTAAACTTCGGTGGAGTTTGGCAGCAACCCATTGGGAAGCCACAAGAGGATGATGCCGCTTCCCAACCAATTCTGCGTGCTGTCATTGATCTTACGGGCGACGCGTTGGCGGAGTTCGGGATCGTACTGCCTGAGGGGCTTTTTGTTGGGGCCACTAAAGCAGATATTGAAGTGGCGTTAGACGAAAACGGGGGCAGTTTTACGCTGCGCTCCGATTTGCGTGGTGCGAAACTCTCTATTCCTGAATTGGGCTGGCAAAAAGGCGCGGCTTCAACGGGCAGCTTGGTCGTGGAAGGCAGGCTTGCAACAGCAGACACTCCCGCAATTGTGGACCGGTTTGAGTTATCCGGTAGCGGACTTCGTGTAGCAGGGCAGATCACACTTGATAAAAGCGGCACACTTTCGGTGGCATCGTTTTCAAGTGTTGAGGTCGGTGATTGGTTCGCGGGCGCAGTTGAGCTTGTCGGGCAAGGTGTTGGCCAGCCTCCAAAGGTTAACGTGACCGGCGGACGGCTGGATTTGCGCCGTGCCCGTCAGGCTGTTGAAAGCGGCGGTGTGAATGGGGCGAGTGGTGGCGCGATGAACATTGCCCTTGACCGAGTGATCGTGAGTGACAGCCTTTCATTTACAGACCTACGGGGCGAATTAACTCCCCGTGGGGGACTTAATGGAAGTTTCAGAGCACGCGTGAATGGCGGTGCTGTAGTCACGGGAACTTTGGTTACGGTCGCCAATGGAACAGCTATTCGGCTGCGCAGTGATGATGCGGGCGGCGTTGGTGCTGCGGCAAAGTTAATAGAAACCGCTAAAGGCGGTGCGCTTGATCTGATATTGCAGCCAACGCCGAGGTCTGGGGTGTATGACGGAACGCTTTTGGTGACAGATACGCGCATTTTGGAAGCGCCCACGCTCGCAGGATTATTGAACGCGATTTCGGTCGTTGGATTGCTGGATCAAATGGCGCAAGGCGGCATTTATTTTAGCAATGTTGAGGCATCATTTCAGCTCTCACCTGCAGGGCTCACGCTTTATTCTAGCGCAGCAACAGGTCCGTCGATTGGGCTTTCCATGGACGGTGTTTACCGCTTTTCCGATCGTGCGATTGATATGCAGGGCGTGGCATCGCCGCTCTATGTTTTGAATGGGATTGGTCAGGTATTTACCAGAAGGGGCGAGGGGCTGTTGGGCTTCAATTTCGATTTGTCTGGCAATGCACCGAACCCCTCTGTGCAAGTCCAGCCATTGTCGATATTCACGCCTGGAATGTTTCGTGAGATATTTCGCCGACCACCGCCGCAGCGTGAAAACGACTAAAGGATTAAGACAAATTGAAACTCTCTGATTTTGACTTTGATTTGCCGGACAATTTGATTGCAACACGTCCTGCGGTGCCTCGAACAAGCGCGCGGTTGTTGGTGGCAAGCGGTGCAAACACAGGCGCCATTACGGATGCGCGGGTCTCCGATTTGACCAAATACCTGCGCAAAGGTGACCGCTTGGTTTTGAACAACACCAAAGTTATTCCGGCGCGCTTGACGGGGACACGGACGCGCGATGCTGGGCAGGGGCCGGTGAGTGCTAAGATTGAGATTACATTGTTGACACCACAGCCCGATGGTGGATGGTCGGCACTTATCAAACCTTTGCGCAAAGTGGCAGAAGGCGAAGTTATCGTATTTACCGATGATCTCACCGCGACACTTACCGCCAAGGCCGACGGTCAGGGGATTTTGGAGTTTAACCTTACTGGTGATGACTTTGACGCGGCGCTGAACGCGGCCGGTACCATGCCTTTACCACCATATATTGAGGCAAAGCGGAAGGCAGACGCACAGGATAAGACGGATTACCAAACTGTGTTTGCACGTCATACCGGTGCCGTTGCTGCCCCGACGGCCTCGCTTCACTTTGATAAACCGTTGTTGGAAGCGCTGGCCGGACAGGGCGTCACCTTTACCGAAGTAACGCTTCACGTGGGGGCGGGCACGTTCTTGCCCGTCAAAGTTGACGACATTTCAGAGCATAAGATGCACGCGGAGTGGGGTGAAATTACCAAAAGCGCGGCAGCCGAGATCAATCAGACCAAGGCAGAAGGCGGCCGCGTCATTCCCGTTGGGACCACAGCGCTTCGGTTGATCGAGAGTGCAGCAAAAAACGGCACTCTGGCTGAATGGCGGGGCGAGACGGACATTTTCATCACGCCAGGTTTTGAGTTTCAGATCACCGACGGTCTGATGACAAACTTCCATCTGCCGAAGTCGACGCTGATGATGCTTGTATCGGCCCTGATGGGACAAGAGCGGATCGTAGAAATTTACGACCACGCAGTGCACACGGGATATCGGTTTTTCAGTTACGGTGACAGCTCGCTTTTATTGCCAAACGGCTGAAACGGCGCTGCTTGCATGCAACGAAGCTTCTAAAACGACACTAAATGTCGATTTTGATTGTTGATTGTTGACGCGACTCAGATAGGGCGGGCCTCAACGGCAGCACTGTGTAAAGAGAGGCGTCATGCTACAAGTTTTTAAAGGGTCGTGGGCACTTTTGCTCGGAATGATGCTGCTGATGGTGGGCAACGGTCTTCAGGGGACGCTTCTTGGTGTGCGGGGCGGGCTTGAGGGCTTTGGCACGTTCGAGATGTCCATCGTGATGTCGTGTTATTTCGTTGGCTTTCTGGGCGGCTCCAAAATGGCGCCCGAAATGATCCGCCGTGTGGGGCACGTTCGGGTCTTTGCTGCGCTTGGAAGTTTTATCTCAGCCGTTTTGATCCTTTATCCGGCTTTTCCACATCCCGTTGCGTGGGCGCTTGGCCGCATCGTGATCGGGTTTTGCTTTTCCGGCGTGTACGTGACGGCGGAAAGCTGGCTTAATAATTCTGCAGACAACGCGCACCGCGGCAAAGCGCTGTCGCTTTACATGATCGTGCAGATGTTCGGGATTGTGGCCGCGCAAGGTATTTTGCTGACTGGCGATCCATCGGGCTTTGTTTTGTTCATCATTCCGTCTGTGTTGGTTTCCATCAGCTTTGCGCCAATTTTGCTGTCGGTTAGTCCAACGCCCGCTTTTGAAACCACCAAACCTATGACTTTGCGCGAACTGACGCGTATTTCGCCGTTGGGCTGTGTTGGCATGTTCTTGATGGGGGGCGTGTTCTCGGCACAGTTCGGGATGGCTGCGGTTTATGGCACGGAGCGGGGTCTAACGGTTGCTGAAATTTCAATTTTTGTGACGGCAATTTATCTGGGGGCGCTGTTGTTGCAGTACCCAATCGGCTGGCTTTCTGACCGGATGGACCGGCGGGTTTTGATCCTTGCTGTTTCTGTGTTGGGTGGCCTGGGTGGTTTCGCAGGCTTTCTTTATGACGATGTGTTTATCCTTTTGCTGGGGTCCGCTTTCATTATTGGGGGCATGTCGAACCCGCTTTATGCGTTGCTGATTGCCTACACGAATGACTTTTTGGAGCATGAAGACATGGCCGCTGCGAGTGGTGGTTTGATCTTTATCAACGGTATTGGCGCCATTGCGGGGCCGCTGATCACGGGGTGGATGATGGGGTTGGTGGGACCTGAAGGGTTCTTCTTGTTTGTGGCGGTTCTGTTGCTTGGGCTTGCCGCTTACGCAGGTTTCCGAATGACCCAACGCGCATCAACGTTCGATGTGGACGAAGCCACGCCGTACTCGCCCATTTTGGCTACGGCCAGCCCGGTGGCTGTTGAGGTTGCCCAAGAAATCTACATCGAAGCAGAGCTGGAAGAGGCGGAAAGTGCCGCAACGGAAACTCCTGCGGCCTAAATGCATCACTGCAGTAGGGATTAATTGAAAGATTGCGCAAAAGGGGGTTGTGCGGTTCTTTTATTACAGTAACGATTTGGTAACAGGCATGCATAGGAGCAGCTTCATGACCTCACCAGAAACCGTTCTTTCTTTTTGGCTTGATGAAATCGGCGAAAAGGGCTGGTACGCGGGGGGCGAGGCACTTGATGCCAAAGTCCGCCTGAAATTCAAACCCGCTTGGGATGAAATGATGGCTGGTGGGATGTCTATGTGGCTGACCTACCCGAGTGGGGCGCTTGCCTACATTATTCTTGCGGATCAATTTGCCAGAAATATGTTTCGCGATACTGCCCAAGCATTTGCAAGTGACCGCATGGCCTTAGCCGCTGCAAAGGCCGCTTTGAACAAAGGCTGGGATATGAAAATAGATGAGCCAGCGCGTCAGTTTTTCTACCTGCCTTTGATGCATTCCGAAAACCTGTGTGATCAGGAGCGGTCTGTGCGCTTAATCATGACGCGAATGCCAGAGACTGGCGCAGATAATTTACTGCACGCGCGGGCGCACCGCGATGTTATCCGCCGCTTTGGTCGCTTCCCCTTCCGCAACGCAGCACTGGATAGAGCTTACTCCGTTCACGAAGAAGCGTTTGAAGCAGAGGGTGGATATGGTGCGGCTGTCCGCGCAATTGCGGGATAATCACACGAATTCAGTGGCTTAAACGCCCATTCACAATCCTCGTGAGAGTGTTGCGATTTCTGGCGAATAAATATAGTTTAGCGTTAAACTATATTTGCCGGAGATATTATTATGGCCGCGACGTCCTTTGATTTAATCGTAATTGGTGCTGGCCCGGGCGGGTACGTGGCCGCTATACGTGGCGCGCAGCTTGGGTTGTCCGTCGCAGTTATTGAGCGCGAGCATCTGGGCGGCATTTGCCTGAACTGGGGGTGTATCCCGACGAAAGCGATGCTTCGCTCGTCCGAGGTTTTCCATTTGATGCACCGCGCCAAAGAGTTTGGGTTGTCTGCGGGTAACATTGATTACGACCTTGATGCGGTCGTAAAGCGTAGCCGTGGTGTTGCAGGGCAATTGGCTGGTGGTGTTGGTCACCTGCTGAAGAAAAATAAGGTAACTGTCATTATGGGCGAGGCGTCAGTCCCCGCGAAAGGCAAGGTGACGGTCAAGACTGACAAAGGTGTGCAGGACCTGACGGCCAAGAACATCATCCTTGCGACTGGTGCACGGGCGCGTGAATTGCCAGGTCTTGAAGGGGATGGTGATCTCGTTTGGACATATAAAACGGCGCTAACACCACCGCGCATGCCAAAGAAATTGCTGGTCATTGGATCTGGCGCAATCGGGATCGAATTTGCGAGTTTTTATAACACGCTTGGCGCGGACACGACTGTTGTCGAAGTGATGGACCGCGTATTGCCTGTTGAGGATGCTGAAATCAGCGCTTTTGCGAAGAAGCAATTCGAAAAGCAGGGAATGAAAATACGCGAAAAGACCATGGTCAAACAGCTTGATCGCGGCAAAGGAAAAGTTGTTGCCCATATTGAGAATGGTGGGAAAGTTACAACTGAAGAGTTCGATACGGTCATTTCTGCAGTCGGAATTGTTGGAAATGTGGAAGGCCTTGGCCTTGAGAAGTTGGGCGTAAAGATCGACCGCACCCATGTCGTTACGGATGAATTCTGCCGCACGGGTGTTGAGGGCGTCTTTGCAATCGGTGATATCGCAGGTGCGCCGTGGCTTGCGCACAAGGCCAGCCATGAAGGCGTTATGGTCGCGGAAATGATTGCGGGCAAAAAAGTTCACGCAATTAAGCCCGAAACAATTGCCGGATGTACCTATTGCCACCCGCAAGTCGCATCAGTTGGCTATTCTGAAGCCAAGGCAAAAGAGCTTGGTTATGATATCAAAGTGGGACGGTTCCCGTTTATGGGCAACGGCAAAGCCATCGCACTTGGCGAACCAGAAGGCATGGTCAAAACCGTGTTTGATGCAAAAACGGGCGAATTGTTGGGCGCACATATGATCGGTGCAGAAGTCACCGAGCTGATCCAAGGCTATGTGGTGGGCCGCAAGTTGGAGACCACCGAAGAAGACCTGATGGAAACAGTCTTTCCGCATCCAACTCTGTCCGAAATGATGCACGAAAGTGTGCTGGACGCCTATGGTCGTGCGATGCATTTCTAAAGGCGCACCCTTTCGTTTTGAACATCTGATGGGCGGTTGCAGTTTGCAGCCGCCCCTGTCATTTCACCGCCATGAAAATGAACATTGCGCAGGCAAGCGCCCCCTCTGAACGAAGTGATTGGACGTTGGTAGCGCTTGTGTTTGTCACAGGGCTTTTTGCAGCGGCGCAATTCGGCAAAATCTCTCTGACGCTTGCCCCATTGGCTGAACTCTACGGCACTGACATTGCCGGTGTTTCGTTTTTTGTCTCGCTCGTTGGGTTTTTGGGTATCTTTTTGGGTGTGATAAGCGGTGCCGTTGTTGCGCGTGCCGGCCCGACGCGCGTGTTCATTTGGTCGGCAGGTATTGCCGCGATTATATCTATCCTTCAGGCGTTGTTGCCGCCGTTTGCGGGTATGATCGTGTTGCGACTGCTCGAAGGGCTTACCCATTTGGGCATCGTCGTCGCAGGTCCAACGCTGATGGCGGCGGTGACCAATGACCGTGATCGTCCAATCGCGATGAGCTTATGGGCCATGTTTTTTGGCGCATCTTTTGCTGCTGTAGCACTTGTGGTGCCGCCACTGATGCAGGCCGGTGGTGTGGGGTTGGTTTTTGCAGCACACGGTCTGGGTTTTGCGGTAATTTGTGCGGTTTTGATTTGGCGCTTGCCGGTTGTTCCCGCAACACCGGGTAAAATTGCGTTTTGGGGCACTCATGTGGCCATTTACAGCAGCCCGCCGGTCATGGCCCCAGCGCTGGCTTTTGGAGCATACACGTTCATATATTTGGCGATCATCACATTTTTCCCTGTCACGCTTGAACGCCCTGAGTTGTTTCAGATTATCCCGCTGATTAGCCTTGTTGCCACGTTTACCACAGGCTGGGTCGCCCGCCGCGTGGCCCCGTATACTTTGGCGGCCGTTGGGTATGTTTGGATCATCTTGGCGGGGCTGGCGGTATGGTCGGGTGCAGGTTGGATGATCTATCTGCTGGCGTTCGGTTTGGGCATTGTGCCTGCTGCGTGTTTTGCTGCGATCCCGTCGTTGAACCCCTCTGCAAGTGACCGATCAAGGGCCGCGGGGGCGTTGTCACAGATGGGGAATATCGGCACCACACTGGGCACGCCGGTGTTTGCCTTTACCATGCTAAGCGCAGGAATGTCGGGCCTGTGGGTCGTCATCATGGGGGCCTGCGCGATTGGTTTGGGCCTGATCTATTGGATGACTGCAAAGATTGTTGCCCCGCAGAATTGACGTTCACTTTTCGTTCGCATTTTTCCCTTGGCCGTTTTGACCACGCCGCCTATGTAATACTTCAGACTTAAGGGGGCGATATGCCAGAGCTGAAAAATATCGAAGTACGCGGCGCGCGTGAACACAATCTCAAGAACATTGATGTTGATATTCCACGCGACCAATTGGTGGTAATTACGGGCCTCTCTGGCTCTGGTAAATCCAGCTTGGCGTTTGATACGATCTATGCGGAGGGACAGCGGCGTTACGTTGAAAGCCTTAGCGCCTATGCCCGCCAATTCCTTGATATGATGGAAAAACCTGACGTTGATCACATCTCAGGTCTAAGTCCCGCCATTTCGATTGAGCAGAAAACGACCTCAAAGAATCCGCGCTCTACTGTTGGTACGGTGACCGAGATTTACGACTACATGCGGCTGTTGTTCGCCCGTGTCGGGACGCCGTATTCACCCGCGACGGGACTGCCTATTGAAGCGCAGCAAGTCCAAGACATGGTCGACCGCGTTATGGCAATGGAAGAGGGCACCCGTGGTTATCTTCTGGCGCCGATCATCCGCGACCGAAAGGGGGAGTACCGCAAAGAGTTTCTAGAGCTGCGCAAGCAAGGCTTTCAGCGCGTCAAAGTAGACGGCACGTTTTATGAGCTTGATGAGCCTCCGACGCTGGATAAAAAGTTCCGCCATGACATTGACGTGGTTGTTGATCGTATTGTGGTCCGCGAAGGGCTTGAGACGCGGCTTGCGGATAGTTTCCGAACCGCGCTTGATCTGGCGGACGGCATCACCATTCTGGAAACCGCCGTTGCCGAAGGGCAGGAGCCTGAGCGTTTTACGTTTTCTGAAAAATTCGCGTGTCCTGTTTCGGGCTTTACGATCCCTGAGATTGAGCCGCGTCTGTTTTCATTCAACGCGCCGTTTGGTGCGTGTCCTGCGTGTGATGGTCTGGGGCACGAGCTCTTTTTTGACGAACGCTTAGTGGTCCCTGATGCGACGCTCAAAATTTATGACGGTGCGCTGGCGCCGTGGCGCAAAGGTAAATCGCCTTATTTTCTCCAAACAATTGAGGCCATTGCCAAACATTACGAGTTTGACAAGAACACCCGCTGGAAAGACCTATCTGCCAAGGTGCAGCAGGTTTTTTTGCGCGGGTCTGGCGAGGAAGAAATTAGCTTTCGTTATGATGAGGGCGGCCGCGTCTATCAGGTCAGCCGCACGTTTGAAGGTGTGATCCCCAACATGGAGCGTCGCTACCGCGAGACAGACAGCTCTTGGGTCCGCGAAGAATTTGAGCGTTACCAGAACAATCGCCCATGTGGCGCGTGTGGTGGATACCGCCTGCGTGAAGAGGCGCTAGCAGTCAAAATTGCAGGGCTTCACGTGGGGCAAGTCGTTCAGATGTCCATCCGTGAGGCTTTTGAATGGTGTCAAAGCGTGCCTTCTGAGTTGAGCAAACAGAAGAACGAAATTGCAAAAGCAATTCTGAAGGAGATCAGCGAGCGCCTTGGATTCCTCAATAACGTTGGCCTTGAGTATCTGACGCTGTCGCGCAACGCGGGTACGCTTTCCGGCGGGGAAAGCCAGCGGATCCGTTTGGCCAGTCAGATTGGGTCGGGCCTGACAGGTGTTCTTTACGTGCTGGATGAGCCTTCTATCGGGCTTCATCAACGGGACAACGACCGGCTTTTGACGACCCTGAAAAATCTTCGTGATCAGGGCAATACAGTGATCGTTGTTGAGCACGACGAAGAAGCTATCCGCGAAGCGGACTATGTCTTTGACATTGGGCCTGGGGCCGGTGTCCACGGCGGCCAAGTTGTTGCTAAAGGCACGCCAGCGCAGATTGCGAAGAACAAAAACTCCGTGACAGGTCAGTACCTTACGGGTGTGCGCGAAATTCCTTACAGCACGGACCGGCGTAGGGGTAACAAAAAGAAAATTACCGTTCGCAAGGCGACGGGCAACAACCTGAAAGATGTGACGGTTGATTTCCCGCTTGGTAAATTTGTCTGCGTTACGGGTGTGTCGGGGGGCGGTAAATCTACGCTGACGATTGAGACGCTCTTCAAGACGGCCTCCATGCAGCTAAACGGTGCGCGACAAACGCCGGCACCTTGTGAAACCATTCGTGGCCTCGAACACCTAGATAAGGTGATCGACATCGATCAACGGGCGATCGGGCGCACCCCGCGCAGTAACCCTGCCACCTATACAGGTGCTTTCACGCCAATCCGTGACTGGTTTGCTGGACTTCCCGAGGCCAAGGCGCGTGGCTATAAACCAGGGCGCTTCAGCTTCAACGTGAAGGGGGGACGCTGTGAGGCGTGCCAAGGTGACGGTGTCATCAAAATCGAAATGCATTTTTTACCTGACGTTTACGTGGAATGTGAGACGTGCCGTGGGGCCCGCTATAACCGCGAAACTCTTGAGATTAAGTTTAAGGGTCAGTCGATTGCGGATGTTTTGAACATGACAGTCGAAGATGCGCAGACGTTCTTTAAGGCGGTGCCATCAATTCGTGAGAAGATGGACGCACTTATGCGGGTTGGCCTGGGCTACATCAAAGTCGGGCAACAAGCGACGACCCTGTCGGGGGGCGAAGCGCAGCGCGTCAAGCTGTCCAAAGAGCTGGCAAAACGCTCTACGGGCCGCACGCTCTATATTCTTGATGAGCCGACAACGGGCCTTCACTTTGAAGACGTGCGCAAGCTGCTCGAGGTGCTTCACGAGTTGGTAGAGGCGGGGAACACTGTCGTTGTGATTGAACATAACCTTGATGTCGTAAAGACGGCGGATTGGATCATCGACATTGGCCCCGAGGGTGGGGACGGTGGCGGCACGGTTGTTGCCACCGGCACGCCCGAGGATGTGGCGGAAGTCGACGCCTCGCACACGGGTCGCTATTTGAAGCCCATGTTGCAACCGCGTTCCGCACCAAGCTAACCCCTAAGGTATCCAAACGAGGCTGCTCCATAAACCGCTTGCGGTTATGGTGTGGCTTGGTGCAGTTTGAGGCACAATTGACGACAAGGCGGCCCCCATGCGCATCGGACTTTACCCCGGCACTTTTGATCCCATCACATTGGGCCATATGGACATCATCCGGCGCGCGGCGGCCCTTGTGGACCGGTTGGTTATTGGGGTTGCGATCAACCGTGATAAAGGACCGATGTTTAGTCTTGAGGAACGTGTCGCGATGGTCGAGGCCGAAACCTCACCCTTGGCGCAAGCCGCGGGCGTTGAGATTATTGCTCATCCTTTTGATAACCTTTTGATTGATTGTGCCCACGATGTTGGAGCAGGTGTCATCATTCGCGGGCTACGCGCTGTTGCCGATTTTGAGTACGAATATCAAATGGTTGGGATGAACCGACAGCTTGATGACAGTATTGAGACAGTATTTCTGATGGCCGAGGCACAGCACCAAGCGATCGCAAGCAAGCTTGTCAAAGAGATCGCGCGTCTTGGTGGGGACGTGAACAAATTCGTCACACCAACTGTCGCAGAGGCTCTGTCCAAAAAACTGGCCTAGACCGCGTTTTAGCAAAGAAAAAGCGCGCATCCAAAGTTGAACACGCGCCTTTTGCATTGATCTGGTGCAGTAGTCTTAGAGAAACTTGCCCATAGCAACTGCCGTGTCGCTCATGCGGTTCGAGAAGCCCCATTCGTTGTCATACCATGTCAGAATACGGACCATGTTGCCGTCCATGACTTTGGTTTGATCGGTTGCGAAAATTGATGAATGTGGGTCGTGGTTGAAGTCCATGCTGACAAGCGGATCATCAGTTACGCCCAAAATACCCTTAAGCGGGCCCGAGGCCGCAGCTGCGCGGATCGCATCGTTCACTTCTTCAGCTGTCACATCGCGGGCCGCTTCAAATGTCAGATCCACAACCGATACGTTTGGTGTGGGGACGCGGATTGCAACACCGTCCAGTTTGCCTGCAAGCTCTGGCAATACAAGGCCAACTGCTTTGGCCGCACCTGTTGAAGTAGGGATCATGGACATCGCCGCTGCCCGCGCGCGGTAAAGGTCCGAGTGCATCGTATCAAGCGTTGGCTGATCACCGGTGTAGCTGTGCACGGTTGTCATCATGCCTTTGACGATTCCGAAGTTGTCGTTCAGCACTTTTGCAACGGGGGACAGGCAGTTCGTAGTGCAGGACGCGTTTGACACAATGATGTCATCTGCGGTCAATTCACCGTCGTTTACGCCATAAACAATTGTTTTGTCTGCATCTTTACCGGGGGCCGAGATCAAAACGCGGCTTGAGCCGTTTTCAAGGTGCGCTTGGCACGCTTCTTTTGAGGTGAAGATGCCTGTGCATTCCATGACAACATCGACGTGTGCCCATGGCAAATCAGCGGGGTTACGCATTGCCGTTACTGCGATGGGGCCGCAGCCTACGTCAATGCTGGTGTCGGTTGTTGTGACGGTCGCAGGGAAGCGGCCGTGAACACTGTCAAAACGCAGCAAATGCGCGTTTGTCGCAACAGGGCCGAGGTCATTGATGGCAACAACTTCGATGTCAGTGCGGCCAGACTCGACGATGGCACGCAATACATTGCGACCGATGCGACCAAATCCGTTGATGGCTACTTTGATTGTCATGGAACCCATTCCCTTACTGTTCGAATATCTGTTACCGCTAACAAAACGAGTTGAGACCAAAGGTCAAGGCTGAACCCCGTTTGTGATCAATTGTAAGCAAAGATTAGCGCCAAAAAGCGAGGTATTCGATAAGCTCGATACCTTTTTGCGCCATAAACACGGTCGCGGCACTATCGTTACGCAACACATCCCACGTGATGGCGCCAATGATCACAGCACCAAGAAGTATCGCCAGCCTGTTGGTCATTTGTCGTCTGCCACGTGCCGGCCGCCCTAAATATTCAGGCGCTCCGGCATGCTGTAAATAAGCGGAAAGAACCGAGGCGCTGGTTAGTGAACCAGACGTCCCATCATGCCTGCCACATCGGCCATACGCACAGAGAACGCCCATTCGTTGTCATACCATGCCAGAACGCGCACAGTGCGGCCACCCACAACTTTGGTTTGGTCAGGCGCAAAGATGCATGAGTGAGGGGTGTGGTTAAAGTCGATCGAGACTTTTTGCTCAGCATCATAAGCCAGAACGGCGCTCATTTGTCCGGCTGCAGCGTCGGCCATGATGTCGTTGATCTCTTGCTCGGTAACGTCGCGGCCCGCTTCAAACGTCAGATCAACCGCTGATACGTTTGGCGTGGGAACGCGCATCGCTGTGCCATCCAATTTACCCGCAAGCTCGGGCAGTACTTCGCCCAATGCTTTGGCGGCACCTGTGGATGTCGGGATCATTGCCATGGCCGCTGCGCGCGCGCGGTAAAGGTCTTTGTGGCGGCGGTCTAGAGTTGGTTGATCGCCTGTGTAGCTGTGAATGGTCGTCATCATGCCGCGCTCAATCCCAACAGTGTCATTCAGCACTTTGGCCAACGGAGCCAGGCAGTTGGTGGTGCATGACCCGTTTGAAATCATCCGCTCGTCCGCTTTTAGATCGCGGTGGTTCACACCGTATACGATGGTGCGATCTACATTTGTGCCAGGGGCGGACAGCAGCACTTTCTTGGCGCCGCGCTCAAGGTGGATCGCGGATTTATGGCCGTCGTTGAATTTGCCTGTGCATTCCATCAAGACGTCAACGCCGCTCCAGTCCAGCTCTTCCGGGTTATAGGTGCTTTGAACGTCAATCGGACCGCGGCCCAGATCAATAGAATTAGCGTCAGTGGTAATCGTGCCGTTGTAGCGTCCGTGAACGCTGTCATAACGCAGCAAGTGGGCGTTTGTCTCAATCGGGCCAGTGGCGTTGATCTTTACGACCTGCACATCGTTACGGCCCATCTCGTGAATGGCCGCCAAGGTGCACCGTCCGATACGTCCAAACCCGTTAATGCCTACTTTAACTGTCATGACCCGATCCTTTGGTTAGTGGCTCGTCTTACCATGGGCTTAGGGGGTCTGGGGGCAGGGGCCAAGACAAAAGGCGTTTTGCATCAACATGTTAGCGATAAAGGTGGCTTGGTGGTGTCTGTTCGCGCTAACGGTTTGCGCTAACGGATGCGGTCGTGTGTGAAGTTACGTACGGCGGCGGTAGATTTTGTATGCATTTGTATGCGATTTGTGCTGTTCGATAGAATCACAAACGGCGACCCCATGGTGAGGCCGCCGTAGTGTGTTGTGTCATCGAAAGTGCGAGACGTGCCGCGCTTATCGTCGTGTGATCAAAGAAGTGATTTTGCTTTGTCGGCCACGGCCTGTGCTGTGATGCCGAACTTTTCGTAAAGCACTTCTGCAGGTGCCGACGCGCCGAAGCCTTCCATACCGACAAAGCCAGCTTTTGCTGCTTTGCCGCGCTCACCGCTCAGCCATTGATCCCAACCGAATTGTACGCCTGCCTCAACGGCAACGCGCACGGGACCACCGGGCAGCACGCGCTTGCGGTAGCTTTCCTCTTGGGCTGCGAAAAGCTCCCAGCAGGGCATGGAAACAACGCGTGTGCCGATGCCTTCAGCTTGCAAAATATCCCGTGCTGCCATTGCGATCTCAACTTCTGAACCCGTTGCCATCAAGATCACTTGGCGTTTGCCCTCTGCATCAGCCAAAACATACGCGCCCTGGGATGTAAGGTTCTTGGTTTTGTGCTCGGTGCGTAGGGTTGGCAGGTTCTGACGGGTCAACGACAAGGTTGCTGGTGTCTTTTTGCTGCTCAGCGCAAGTTCCCACGCCTCGGCGGTTTCAACTGTGTCGCATGGGCGGAACACGTGCATGTTGGGCGTGGCGCGCAACATGGCAAGATGCTCAACCGGTTGGTGTGTTGGACCGTCTTCACCAAGACCGATGCTGTCGTGGGTCATGACGTATGTCACCGGAATTCCCATCAACGCAGACAAACGCATAGAAGGGCGTGCATAATCGGTGAAGCACATGAACGTCCCGCCGTAGGGGCGGATGCCACCGTGTAGCGCCATGCCGTTCATTGCAGCGGCCATGCCGTGCTCGCGGATACCGTAATACACGTAGCGGCCTTTGCGGTTGTCCGTATCAAAAACGCCCAGATCGGCAGTCTTTGTGTTGTTTGAGCCAGTCAAATCAGCTGAGCCGCCGATTGTCTCGCTGCAGATCGGGTTGACCGCAGCCAGCACCATCTCGGAGGATTTACGTGTCGCGACACTTGGGGCTGTTTCGCTGATGCTCTTTTTCAGCGCCTTGATCGTGGCCGATAGTTTCTTTGGGGCGTCACCGGCAAAAGCGCGATTGAACTCGGCTTGCTTGCCGCCTGACAGGGTTGCGAAACGCGCTTGCCACGCGGTGAAGTCTGCGTTGCCGCGGCTGCCGATGGCTTCCCATGCGGCTTTGATATCTGCGGGCACTTCGAACGGACCTGTGGTCCAGCCATAACGTGCTTTGGCTTCTGCCATTGCAGCGGCGTCCGTAAGCGCGCCGTGTCCTTTGGATGTGTCTTGTGCAGCGTGGCCCAATGCGATGTGGGTTTTGCAGGCAATCATAGATGGTTTGCCAGATTTCTTGGCAGCAACAATAGCCGCATCAATGGCAGCTGCGTCATGGCCGTCGATATCTTGGACGTGCCAGCCTGCAGATTTGAAGCGCATCACTTGATCTGTGCGGTCTGACAGCTCAACGGTGCCATCGATAGTGATGTTGTTGTTGTCCCAAAACACGATCAATTTGCTTAGCTCTTGACGGCCAGCAAGGGCGATAGCCTCTTGGCTGATACCTTCCATCAAGCACCCGTCACCGGCGATAACATAGGTGTGGTGGTCCACAACTTTCTTACCGTAATGTGCACGCAGGCTTTCTTCCGCCATGGCAAAACCGACAGAGTTTGCGATACCTTGACCAAGCGGGCCGGTGGTTGTTTCAACGCCTTTGGCGTGGCCGAATTCAGGGTGACCTGCGGTGATCGCGCCCCACTGGCGGAAGTTTTTTACCTGATCAAGGGTCATGTCCTCGTAGCCCGTCAGGTGCAACAGCGCATAGACCAGCATGGAACCGTGGCCTGCCGACAGAATGAAGCGGTCACGATCGGGCCAATCAGGGTTTTTTGCGTCAAACTTCAGGTGCTTTTCAAAAAGCACAGTTGCCACGTCCGCCATGCCAATGGGCATGCCTGTGTGACCGGAATTCGCTGCTGCAACACCGTCCAAAGCAAGCGCGCGGATCGCGGCGGCTTTCTTCCAGTGGTCAGGGTTCGCGCTGGCGAGCGTTGCAATGTCGACGGGCTCAAAGCTTGTATCAGGCACTGGGTGAATTCCTTTGAAGTGGCGTTGATAGTGGCATTCCCGTTCCCGATAGGCCGCAGATGGGTGAATATCAAGCGCGCAGGCCCGCTTTGGGCGCAAAAACTGGCGAATTGCTTGCAATTTCGTTGATCTTAGCAAAGATATTGAGGCGATAAGAAAAACAAGGATGCGAGCAGATGAGCGACATCGAAGATCTTGACCGACGCCTAAAAGCGGCCCTTGAGCGTATTGATCGCGCGATTGAAAGTGGTACGCCAACGCAACCTCAAGCTGAGCCTGCAACCGAGGCGGCCATTGATCAAGCGGCGCTTGATAATGCGATTGTACAAGCCCGTGATGCAGAAGCGCAGGTAGTTGCACTTCAATCTGCGGTAGATGCCGCGCACGCACAAAATGCGGAGCTGTCTGCACACGTTGCACAACTTGAGGCGGCCCAAGCCGAACATGTACCTCAGGTGAGCCATCCTGACATGACCGCAGATGTGGCGCGGCTCAGCGCGGATGTGCAAGCGTTGCAAGCGGCGAACCAGCAGTTGCGTGACAACAACACCGCATTGCGGGCCGCCAATGAGCAGAGGCTGGCGGATGCAGAACTGATTAACCAATCCGCCGAGGCCGAGTTAACGGCTTTGCGCGCGGCGCGTGCTGCAGACCGTTCTGAATTGGATATGATTTTGACCAACCTGCGCCCGATCATTGAGGAGACCGTATAATGGCTACAGTTGATATCACCGTTGGTGGCCGCACGTTCGAAGTGGCATGCCAGGTCGGCGAGGAAAGCTATCTGTTGGCGGCGGCGGGCATGCTCGACGTTGAGGCGAACGTATTGATCGAACAGATCGGACGGCTGCCCGAGGCGCGGATGCTTTTGATGGCTGGCCTTATGTTGGCGGACAAAACCGCGGCCCTTGAGGATAAGACCAAAACCCAAGATGCCAAAATCGCGGAGTTGGAAGCAGAATTAGCTGAGCTGAAGGGCCGTCCGGCGCCTGAGCCCGATCGGATTGAAGTGGCGGTCGTGCCGCCGTCCATCACAGACACTTTGCAAGAGCTTGCGGCCCGTGCTGAAAGCCTTGCCCAGAAAGCCGAGGAACGTGCGGCAGGTTAGGTCTGCTTCACCCGCAACTATAAACAAAGCCCGCCGCGAGGGATGTTCGCGGCGGGCTTTATTGTTTCATTGCCAGCGTTCGGAGCGTGGCAAAATCAAATACTTACGCGTTTGCTTCGCGAATTTGATCTGCTTTTTCTTTGTCAAACGTCACAGCGTTTTCTGCGAAAAGCGTATCCAGCTCACCCGATAGGGTCATTTCGGTGATGATATCGCAGCCACCGACGAACTCACCTTTGACGTAAAGCTGGGGAATTGTCGGCCAGTCGCTGAAGTCTTTGATGCCTTGGCGAATGTCTTCATCAGCCAGCACATTCACATCAGCGTACTCAACGCCCATGAAGTTCAACACACCTGCAACCCGCGATGAAAACCCACATTGGGGCATCTCTTTGGTGCCTTTCATGTAGAGCACAACATCATTGGCCGCGTTGGTTTCGGAAATGCGTGTCTTTGCGTCGCTCATCGTAAATTACCTTTCGGAAGTAATGCTTTAGGCGGTGATCTTAATGTTATTCAGGTGCCCGAGTGGTCAGCGCCAGCGCGTGCAGTTCACCGTGGCTGCCGTCCATCTTGCCTTTCAGGGCTGCGTAAACGGCGCGCTGTTGTTGGACGCGGTTTTTGCCTTTGAAACTGGCATCCACGACCTCGGCGGCGAAATGCTGGCCGTCATCCCCTTGGACGGTAATTGTCGCTTCGGGAAATTCGGCGCGGATCAGGCTTTCGATGTCAGTCGCTGTGATGGGCATGGTGGTGGTCCTTTTCGCTTGGGACAAGAGATAGGCAGGCCTGCGGCTCTATGCAAGTCATCGCGCCGCAGGACCGTATCTGTGTATGGGGCGGTTTAGGCCACGGAAGCCGCGAAGCTGGTACGGAAGACCTGTGACAGTTCCGCAAGAGGGGCTTCTGATCCGCCCATTTTGACTGTGTCGCCCGTAAAGCGGCCCACCGAGGTGATGGTGACGCCCGCTTGACCCGCTGCAATCATCAATGCTTCGGCTTTGTCGAATGAGGTCGCAATCAAATAGCGGGCCTGATCTTCACCAAACAGGGTCGGAGTGTCCGCACTGTCGAGAAGCACACCAACACCGGCGGTTTCGGCCATTTCAAATGCGGCGAGTGCGAGGCCACCGTCTGCAATGTCTGTGCAGGCATCGATCCATTCGGCGTTGGCGCGAATGAAGTCACCGTTGGCTTTTTCAGCGGCCAGATCAACTGCTGGCGCATCACCGTCCTCACGGTTGAAGACCTCAGCAAGTAGGGCGGATTGGCCCAAATGACCCTCGGCTTCGCCTACCTGCAGCAACACGTGGCCTTCGCGCACGTCGCGGGCAATCAGCGCTGCTTCGTCACGGATTAAGCCAACTGCGCCAATTGTTGGTGTTGGCAAAATAGCAGCACCGTCGGTTTCATTGTAAAGGCTGACGTTGCCGGAAACGATTGGCATATCCAGCGCCTCAACAGCCGCAGAGATACCCTGAATCGCGCCTACGAATTGGCCCATGATGCTGGGTTTCTCGGGGTTGCCGAAGTTCATGTTGTCAGTCGTAGCCAGCGGCGTCGCGCCCACGGCTGTGAGGTTGCGGTATGCTTCTGCAACAGCTTGTTTGCCACCCTCAACAGGGTTTGCGCGGACATAGCGGGGGGTCACGTCAGATGTGAAGGCCAACATTTTGTCTGTGCCATGTACCCGCACGATGCCAGCACCCGCGCCGGGGATGCGCACTGTGTCGCCCATAACCATGCTGTCATATTGCTCGTATACCCATGATTTTGCGCCGTAGTTTGGCGTCGAGATCAGCGCGCGCAGACCGTCGATCGGATCGATTTGCGGAACATCTTCAAGAGGAGCGGCCGCTGGTGTCGGTTCCCAAGGGCGGTCATATTCAGGTGCCGTTGATGCCAGTTTCGAGAGCGGAAGATCGGCTTTAATCTCGCCGTTGAGCATGATCAAGAAACGGTCTTCGGCGATGGTTTCACCGACGATCGCAAAATCGAGGTCCCATTTATCAAAGACGGCTTTTGCCTCGGCCTCAAGCTCGGGTTTGAGCACCATCAACATGCGCTCTTGGCTCTCGGAGAGCATCATTTCGTAGGCGGTCATATGCTCTTCGCGGACAGGCACGTCTTCAAGGTTCAGCTTGATGCCAAGGCCACCTTTGTCGCCCATTTCCACGGCTGAGCAGGTCAGCCCCGCAGCGCCCATATCCTGGATCGAGATCACAGCGCCCGTGGCCATCAATTCAAGCGTCGCTTCCATCAAACGTTTTTCGGTGAACGGGTCTCCAACCTGAACGGTCGGGCGTTTTTCTTCGATATTTTCGTCAAACTCGGCAGAGGCCATTGTTGCGCCACCTACACCGTCACGGCCTGTTTTCGCGCCCAAATAGACCACAGGCATGCCAAGGCCCGAAGCGGCTGAGTAAAAGATTTTGTCTGCATCTGCGAGGCCTGCGGCAAATGCATTTACCAAACAATTGCCATTGTAGGCTGCGTGAAAGCGGACTTCGCCGCCAACAGTCGGAACGCCAAAACAGTTGCCATAGCCGCCGACGCCCGCAACGACACCGTTGACCAGCTGCGGTGTTCTAGGGTGGCTTGGCTCACCAAATGAGAGTGAGTTCATCGCAGCAATAGGACGGGCACCCATTGTGAAGACGTCGCGCAAAATACCACCCACGCCAGTAGCAGCCCCTTGATAGGGTTCAATGTAGCTGGGGTGGTTGTGAGATTCCATTTTGAAAACAACGGCTTGACCGTCGCCAATGTCGACAACACCTGCGTTCTCACCGGGACCGCAGATCACTTGGGGGCCAGTGGTGGGCAGTGTACGAAGCCATTTTTTGGAGGATTTATACGAGCAGTGCTCGTTCCACATAGCCGAAAAAATACCCAGTTCAGTGAACGTTGGAGCACGGCCGATGATCTCAAGAATGCTGTCGTATTCGTCGGGGGAAAGCCCGTGTGCAGCGATCAGATCAGGCGTGAGTGCGGGTTCGGTCATGGCGCAAAAAGTCCCCTATGTGGCGTTGGGTATCTCTTAGAGCAGCTTTGAGAAAAGGGGAAGGGGCCACGCCTGTGGTTCTGGTTTGTGTTTCAGCAGGCGGGATCATGGTGCAAGAGCGGCAGAACAGGCGTGAGGGGCGTGTGATCTGGGCTTTCGCGGAGCAGGCTTTCAACAGGCAGATCATTCGCAAAGATGATGTGATGCCGCTCAAACAGTAAGTTGCAATAGAGCGCCGTTTGCCGTCCGCGCATCGCCCTGATGCCTTTGCGGTTAGTCAGTTTGGTCGCGGGCACCAGTGCACCATCGATGACAATACGGTGTTGCGGTGATGTGATAAGGTCTGTGCTGGGTACGTTGCCGAATGTATTTGCGCGGATGAGGATGGGTTTTGCGGGATCATCGGGGCTGTGAAAATGTAGCCTTTCCGAGGTGAGCCGCAGCAGCGGTTGCGGGCCAGCATCGTGGGTCGCGATCAGCTGCCCTTTGGTGAGTGTTTGAACGGGATGCGGACCATCGGGGGTACGGATTAACGTATCTGCCGCAAGACAAAGCGGGGCGGCAGAGAAACGGAAATTGGCACTGCTTAGGGTGCTGGCATCAACATTAACAAGGACGAGGCAGTCGGCGTTGTCATACGTGATGACCGCGTCCGTTCCCCATTGGCTCAGCCGGCTTTGTACATCTGAAAACGACGACATTTCTGCCATATCAAAGGCGATGATATCGGGTTCGGTATAATCGAAGTCATCAATCTGGTCACTGCCGTGCCCGTCGCGAATGATGAAAACATCATGTGTGGATAGGTTGCCGGCAACCATGCGATCATCGCCCGGTCCGCCTTCGATCGTATCTTGTTGGGCGCCCCCATAAATTGTGTCGTTGCCGCGCCCGCCGAGCAGAATATCATCGCCGTCACCGCCATAAAGCGTGTCATCACCGCGCCCACCGGTGATGTAGTCGTGATCGCTGCCGCCAAAAAGTGTATCATGACCGTCTTCGCCTCGGATCGTGTCGCGGCCGCTGCCACCATCAATGCTGTCGTTGCCGTCGCCACCATAAATGATGTCATTCTGGCCGCCGCCTGACACGGTGTCGTTGCCATGCCCTGCAGATATTTCGTCATCGCCATCATCACCGGAGATCGAATCGTCACCGGCTGACCCCCAGATGTCATCATTACCTTGGCCGGCAGAAATAGTGTCGTGGCCTGCACCGCCATCGAGTGTGTCGGCACCATCGCCACCGAATATGTGATCATTCCCTTCGCCGCCGTGAACGCTATCGTTGCCCAGCCCGCCGCTTAGGGTATCGTTTCCGAAATCCCCCCACAGATCATCATCGCCGTCGTCACCGCGAATGTTGTCGTTACCAGCATTGCCACCCAGAGCGTCGTTACCACGACCACCGGAAATGCTGTCATCTCCGCCACCACCCTCAATCCAGTCGTCACCGTCGCCGCCTGAAATGGAGGTATTACCGTTTCCAGATACGATAACATTGTCTGATCCGTTGGTGCCGGTGATTGTGGCAATGTAACTACTCATAGGCGCGCGATTAACTCATTCGTGGGGTAGGTCAGCTAGCGTGGCTAAAGCGTGCGGGTAAACGGGGGGTTACCAATTAAAATTGAAGTAATAATTAGTGCCAAGGTAATACTAAACTAACCATATGCCCGTGCGCTGGTGTGTAGGCGCCGCTAGCATTCGCCCAGATGCCTTGTTCACGCAGGCGAGAGGCAAAAAAAAGCCGGGCTCGCAAATTGCGGGGGCCCGGCGAAGTCCAACAGGGAGGTAGTTAAACAATCGCTTAACTATGCCGCCCAATTAGGGACTGTTTCCCATTGCCGCAAGAGTTAAGTGGTTAAAATTTGCGCAATGCTGCTATGCGTTTTTTGCATAGCTGACGGGTCATTGAGGCGTCTGAAAAGTACTACTCTTAGCGCATGACCGGTGCTGCAGCCTTTTGGCGATCAAGGGCGATCTGTTTTTGAACAAAATCGCGGAATGCGGCGATACGTTTGGAATGGCGTAATTCTTCAGGAAAAGCTAAATACACAGGGACTTCCGTTGATTGGACGTCTGGCAAAACGCGCACCAAATCGGGCGTGTCTACTTGGACGTAATCTGGCAGTACCCCAATCCCAAGGTTGTTCAAAACGCCCTGCAGCACACCAAAGTAGTTGTTCACTGTCAGCAAGCTAGTGATGTCTTGGGTCATTAATTCGGCTGCAAGCCGTTGTCCCGCGCCTACTTGGATGGAATCAGGTGACTGACAAATTAACCTATGATCCCCGAGGGATTTCAGGTCTTGCGGCGCGCCGTGTTGCTCAACATAGCTTTTGCTGGCGAATAAAACCATGCGCACAGTCATCAGCTTTTTGCGGATCAGGTCCGCTTGCGATGGCTCTTTCATCCGGATCGCGACATCCGCCTCACGCATAGGAAGGTCAAGCACGCGTTCTTCCAACATCAGGTCAATCTTGAGGTCAGGAAAATCCTCGTAAAGGGCGGGCAGGCGAGGGGCCAGCCACAAACTTCCGAACCCCAAAGTGGTGGTGACGCGCAGGTCGCCGAACACTTCTTCTTCGCTGTCACGAATACGGGCGGATGCCGCATCAAGACGCTTGTTCATGGCCTGTGTCGCATCGAAAAGCAGCTCGCCTTGTTCTGTCAAAATGAGACCACGAGCATGTCTGTGAAACAGCGTCGTATTGAGTGATTCCTCAAGCGCGCGAACTTGGCGGCTTACAGCAGACTGAGACAGGTGAAGTGTGTCTCCCGCGTGTGTCAGGCTGCCCGCATCAGCGACCGCATGAAAAATACGTAATTTATCCCAGTCCATCGCAGGCCCCGCGCCGTAGGTGTTTTGCCACTCTGCACAGAGCGGTATTTGGTGTTAAAATAGGGACTTAGCGGCCTACATGCAACGTAAGCTTGGTTTGGGTGTCTCAATAATCGGAAATATGGGTGATTACGCTACGGCATGATCAAGAATTGAGCGGCTTGATGTAAAATGCTGCGCGCAGTAACCAATTCCCGTGTGCGTTGCTAAACGTACTCTTGAACGGATCAGATCATGGTATCTTCACGCCTCCCACGCCGGCTGTCTCGCGATCATGAAGTCGCTCGTGAAATCACTTATGCCCACTCTGCGGCGTCTCGCGGCGGTAAGTTTTTGGTTCGTGCCACTGAAAATTTTACGGGCCGATTGGGCTTGATCCATCGCGCCCGCGGGTATGACGCAGACGTGGCAGCGGGAGGGGATTTTTGGGAAATCCTTGCGCGACGCTACGGGGTAAAGCTTGATGTGCGCGAGGGCAGCTTAGATGCCATTCCACAATCAGGCCCGTTGATCGTGGTTGCAAACCATCCGTTCGGTATTCTGGACGGGATGATGATGGGCTACATTCTGTCGCGCGTGCGGCGCGGGGATTTCCGGATTTTGGCGAACTCGGTGTTTCACAAGGCCGAAGACATCCAGCGCATTGTGCTGCCGATCAGTTTTGATCAAACCAAAGAAGCTATGCGCATCAACCTTGAGACGCGAAAGCACAGCCTTGAGTATTTAGCGCAGGGCGGTGCGGTTGGCGTTTTCCCGGGTGGTACCGTGAGCACGTCAGCACGGCCTTTTGGTCGCCCGCTTGATCCTGCATGGCGCAGCTTTACGGCTAAAATGGTGGCAAAATCTGGTGCCACTGTCCTGCCGATTTACTTTGAAGGGACCAACAGCCGGCTCTTTCAGGTTGCCAGTCACCTCCATCCAAATCTCAGAATGGCTCTTTTGATCAATGAGTTTCGCCGCCGCGTTGATAGTGCCGTTGGCGTGCGTATCGGTGCGCCATTGCCCCAGAGCGAGCTGGATGCCCGCGCAAAAGACCCCCGCGCGATGATGGGATATCTCCGGGCGCAGACATACGCCCTTGGGGATCCATCAGTTGGTGAGACTTTGGGGTATGAGTTTGAAAATAATCATAAAACAGCAGAGCAATTAATTGAACGGCGTGTATACTGATCCCATACGATGCAAGTCGTGTGTGGATGGATTTGGCCGCGTGGAGGGTGCGCATGGCAGTAGGTGTATTTGATAGTGGATTAGGCGGATTGACCGTGCTGCAGGCCTTGGAAGAGCGCTTGCCCGATGTGCCGTTTATCTATCTCGGTGACAACAAACACGCGCCGTACGGGGTGCGCGATGCAGATGATGTTTACCGTTTAACGCGCGAGGCCGTTTATGAGTTGTGGTCACGGGGCTGCAATCTTGTGATCCTTGCGTGCAACACTGCATCGGCTGCGGCGCTACGTCGGATGCAGGAAGAGGGCGTGCCACAGGGCAAACGTGTGCTTGGTGTGTTTGTCCCCTTAATTGAGGCGATGACCGAACGGGGCTGGGGCGATAACTCGCCGCCGCGCGAAGTTGATGTGAAACACGTGGCGCTTTTCGCCACCCCCGCAACAGTTAGAAGTCGCGCGTTTCAGCGCGAGTTGGCATTTCGTGCGATCGGCGTTGATGTTGAGGCGCAGGCCTGTGGCGGCGTAGTGGACGCGATTGAAGACGGTGATTTGATCCTGGCCGAAGCTTTGGTGCGCAGTCACGTGGACGCACTTCAACGCAAAATGCCAAGCCCTGATGCAGCTATTCTGGGGTGTACGCATTATCCCCTGTTAGAAGATATCTTTGCCAAGGCTTTGGGCGGCAATGTCAAAGTGTTCAGCCAACCGCGCGTGGTGGCTGATAGCCTTGCTGATTATCTTGAGCGACGCCCTGATATGATTGGTGATGCAAAGGCGCGCAGCTTTTTGACCACGGGCGACCCCGCAACTGTATCAAACCGCGCAACCCAATTTATGAAGCGCGGCATCACCTTTGAGGCGCTCTAGAGCGGATTTGGCAGTTGTGATTGAAACGCTGGCTGCTTTGCGCTTAAAGGGCGCCAAGGTAATTTAGAAAGGCGCATCATGGGCAAGAACGTCGTGATCCTCGGGGCATCTGGGTATACGGGTGCGGAATTGGTGCGCTTGATTGCAGGTCACCCTGACATCAATATCGTTGGTCTGTCGGCCGAACGTAAAGCCGGTCAGCAAATGGGCGATGTCTTTCCTCATCTGCGCCAGATGGATCTGCCGCAGCTTGTTAAAATTGATGAGTTGTCGTTTGAAAACGTTGATCTGGTCTTTTGCGCGCTGCCTCATGCGACGTCACAGGCTGTGATCCGTGCGCTGCCTGATGCTGTGAAAGTCGTTGATTTATCGGCAGATTTCCGTCTGCGTGATGAGGCTGAGTATACAAAATGGTACGGTCTGCCACACGACGCGCCTGATCTGCAAAAGATCGCGGTTTACGGCCTAACCGAATTTTACCGCGATGATATTGCGAAAGCCCGCTTGGTTGCGGGCACGGGCTGTAATGCGGCAACGGGTCAATTTGCGCTGCGTCCATTGATTGCAGCGGGCGTGATTGGGTTGGACGATATCATCATAGATATGAAAGTGGGCGTGTCCGGCGCGGGCCGTGCGTTGAAGGAAAACTTGCTGCACGCAGAGCTGTCCGAAGGCGTTCATGCGTATGGAGTTGGCGGTGTGCACCGCCACTTGGCTGAGTTCGATCAGGAGTTTTCAGCGGTTTCAGGCCGCAAGGTTGAGGTGCAGTTCACTCCACACCTCGCGCCGTTCAACCGTGGTATTCTGGCGACTTGCTACGTCAGTGGTGATGCCGCCGCGATCCATGAGACGTTTGTTTCACAATATGTAGACGAGCCGTTTATTGAAGTGTTGCCCCTTGGCAAACACCCGTCTGTTCGCCATGTGCGTGGCTCTAACTATTGCCACCTTGGGGTGGTTGCAGACCGTAAAGAAGGGCGCGCGATTGTGATTGCCGCTCTCGATAACTTGACAAAAGGTAGCAGCGGCCAAGCATTGCAGAACGCCAACCTAATGTTAGATTTACCAGAGACAGCGGGTCTTACGATGGCCCCTGTCTTTCCGTGATTTTCCTTAGGTAGCGCAATGAAAAGCCTGAAAAAGCAACGCCGTATCCAGATTATTGCACTCGCCGCGGGTGCGCTTGCGGTTTCGTTCGGCTTGATCTGGTACGCGAGCCAAGATGCGTTTCAATTCTTTCGCGCACCATCCGAGGTGATTGCCGCACCACCCCCCTCAAACGAAGTGTTTCGCATTGGTGGGCTGGTGTCAGAGGGGTCGTTGAAGCGTGGTGAGGGGGCTGCAATCTCGTTCAGCGTGACAGATGGCGGGGCAACTGTGCCCGTCGTTTATACTGGTATTCTGCCCGATCTTTTTGGTGAAGGCGAAGGCATGGTCGGCACTGGAAGCTATGTGAAAGGTCAATTTGTAGCGACTGAAATTTTGGCCCGTCACGACGAAACCTACATGCCGGCCGAAGTGATTGACGCGCTGAAAGAGCAGGGCGTCTATGTTGAGCCGGAAACATAATCACATTAATTCAAAGGCTTGTGGTGCAAAGTTGAAGCCTTAAGGGAACGTTGCGACCGCAGCCTTTCTGTCTTGTTAACCGCCGTCCCTCATTTTGATTATCCGTTACGAAACGTGAACGATGGTTAATGTGAGGCAGGTTAATGCAATCAATACATGAGATAGCGTCCGATATTGTGGCCCGCGAGGGCGGCTTTGTGAACGATACCGATGATCCGGGCGGTGCTACCAAATACGGGGTGACGATCCACACGATGCGGCGTCTGGGGCTGGATTTAGACGGTGACGGCGATGTGGATGTTTCTGATGTGCGCAAACTCAGCCGTGACCGCGCAACACAGATTTTCATTGATCACTACTTTCACCGCTCAAAAATTGCACAGTTACCGCAGGTGTTGCAGGCGTCTGTTTTCGACATGAACGTCAATGCAGGTGCGAATTCCGTAAAGATTTTGCAGCGCCTTGTCCGCCGTCTGGGGTTTCGCATTGGCGTCGACGGTCAGATTGGTCCGCAGACGATTGCTGCCGTGCGTCAAGCGACCCAAAACGCGCCGGATCATATCGGCGACGCCTATGGTATTGAGCGGCGCAACTATTACTACGCGTTGGGTGATCGGCGAAAGCGTTCGCGCAAATATGCCCGTCGTCAGGATGGCGGCAAAGGCGGCTGGATCGTGCGCGCAGAGGAATTCATCGCCTCAAAATATCACTTAACGGACGCTGAACATCGTGCGCGGGTGGCGTCATGGGGCTGATTGAACGGGTGTTTGAGGCGATATTCGGAGGCGGCAGAAATGTTGTCCGTGAGACTGCCGAGGTGTTTTGGGAAAACCGCGAAGCGGGCGCAACCCGCGCGGCGCAACGCCAAGCCGACGCCCTTGATCAATATGCAGCCGAATTCAGCGTGCCGCGAAGGGGCAGGTTTGACCGTGTGATGGATGGGCTGAACCGCTTGCCACGCCCCGCATTGGCGCTTGGTACGCTGGGGCTGTTTGTGGCGGCGATGGTTGATCCGGTGTGGTTTGCCAGCAGAATGCAGGGCATCGCCCTTGTGCCTGAACCGCTTTGGTGGCTGTTGGGTGCCATCGTCAGTTTCTATTTTGGCGCCCGTCATCAGGTGAAAAGTCAGGAGTTTCAACGCTCTATCCAAGCTACCACCGCGCAGGTACCGCATGTTATTGAGAACTTGACCGCACTGAATGATGTCGCACGGCAAAATTCTGCGGCGAACGAAGATGCCCCTGTTTCTGTTGCGGTCAGCGGGATTGGGGCAGGGACGCCCATACGATTTGGCCCTGACAGCTTTGAGGATAACGCGGCCCTGCGCGATTGGGCCAGACAGCGCGGTAAACGCAATGATCCGTGAATTTCTTACGTAAATCAGCCGTCTGACGCGGCCGTGTTGTCGCAGCCCATTGGCGAGGGGGCTGCGGCAGACTATACCAAGTTTATGATTACAGAACTTGGACATTTCGCCCTGATTTTGGCCCTGATGGTGGCCGTTTTTCAGATGATCGTGCCGATGATTGGTGCACAAAAGAATTGGGCTGGCTGGATGGCAACGGGCACCCCCGCGGCAACTGTTCAATTTGGCCTGACGCTGGCCAGTTTTGCCGCACTTACTTACGCGTTCGTGATCTCGGATTTTAGCCTCAGAGTGGTCACGCTCAACAGTCACACAGCCAAGCCGATGCTCTACAAAGTGTCGGGCGTATGGGGGAACCACGAAGGGTCTATGCTTTTGTGGATTTTGATCCTGACGCTCTTTGGTGCGATGGCGGGCTGGTTTGGCCAAGGGTTGCCGCCACGGTTGAAGGCCCGCGTCCTGTCGGTGCAATCAGCCATCGCAGTTGCATTTTTTATCTTCCTCATTTTTACGTCTAACCCCTTTGAACGTTTGGCGTTTCCGCCGCTCAACGGGCAAGACCTGAACCCGCTTTTACAAGACCCTGGCCTCGCGTTTCACCCGCCATTCCTATACGTGGGCTACGTCGGGCTCAGCATGGCGTTTAGCTTTGCCGTTGCTGCGTTGATTGAGGGAAAAGTCGATGCGGCATGGGGCCGGTGGGTCCGTCCGTGGACTTTGACAGCGTGGGTTTTCCTGACTGTCGGCATCGCGTTAGGGTCATGGTGGGCCTATTACGAGCTTGGCTGGGGTGGTTTTTGGTTCTGGGATCCCGTCGAAAACGCCAGCTTTATGCCTTGGCTTATTGCGGCGGCACTGCTGCATTCCGCCATTGTTGTTGAAAAGCGCGAGGCGCTGAAAAGCTGGACCATTCTGCTCGCTATTCTTGCCTTCGGGTTCAGCTTGATTGGCGCATTTATTGTGCGCTCGGGCGTTCTGACTTCTGTTCATGCGTTTGCCACAGACCCTGAACGCGGTGTTTATCTGTTGCTGATCACGGGTATCTTCATGGGTGGCGCGTTGGTGCTTTACGCCCTGCGCGCAGAGCGGATGGAGGCCAAGGGTGTCTTTTCTGTCGTGAGCCGTGAAAGCGCATTGGTCGCCAATAACATTTTGCTGGCGGTTGCTTGTTTCGTCGTCTTTATCGGCACCATCTGGCCCCTCGTGGCGGAGATGTTCTTTGACCGCAAACTCAGCGTTGGTCCCCCGTTTTTTGATGCAGCTTTCACGCCGTTCATGGTCGCTTTGTCGGTGATCTTGCCTGTCGGTGCGCTGATGTCGTGGAAGAGGGCCAAGCTAAAGCGGATCACTGTATCGTTGATGCCTGTTTTGGTGGTGTCGGTGGCCTTGGGGGGATTGGCATTTGCGATCCAAACTGGCGGTTCTGCGTTGGGACCAATTGGTGTGATCCTTGGCGCGTGGCTCGTGTTGGGGGCTGCGTTTGAAATCTGGCAGAGGGCGGGCAAAGCCAACAAAATCGCGCGCCTCAAAGGGCTGCCTCGCGCCGATTGGGGCAAGGCCGTTGCCCACGCGGGCATGGGAATTACCACCTTCGGAATCGCCGCGATGCTTGCTTGGCAGATCGAGGATATTCGTATTGCACAGATCGGTGACCGTTTTGAAGTTGGCCAACATCAGGTTGAGCTGATCGATGTGCGCGAAGTTGAAGGACCGAATTACATCTCAACCATGGCAGAGATGAAGCTGTACCGCGGTGGCCGTGAAGTGGCGCATTTGTTCCCTGAAAAACGTGTCTATCCGGTGGCGAATATGCCCACGACTGAGGCGGCAATCTCAAACGGTATTTTGCGTGACCTCTACGTTGTGATTGGTGATCCTCAGAATGATGGGGGATGGGCGGTGCGCACCTATATCAAGCCGTTCGCCAACTGGATTTGGGCGGGCGCAATCATTATGGCGCTCGGTGGTACGTTGTCGCTGACGGATCGGCGGATGCGTGTTGCAGGTGGTCAGCGGTCAAAGGCGGTTACGTCATGATCGCAGTTGCTTCACGCCTGTGCGGATTAGTTGGGCTGATCGTTTTGATGGCCATGCCTGCGTTTGCAGTGCAACCCGACGAAGTCTTGGATGATCCCGCGCTTGAGGCGCGCGCACGGGTTATCAGCAAAGAACTTCGCTGCCCTGTGTGCCAAAACGAAAGCATCGACGAATCCCATGCGGAAGTGGCGCGTGATCTACGCCTGCTGGTCCGCGAACGTGTCTCGGCAGGGGATAGCAACGACGAGGCGCTTTCGTTCATTGTTGCGCGGTACGGCGAGTTTGTTTTGCTCAACCCGCCCGCAAAAGGCTCAACCCTAATTTTGTGGCTTGCAGGACCTGCGATGCTTTTGATCGGCGGCATTGGGGCTGCGGCCTATTTGCGCGGGCGCGCAGCTCCTGTACCTGCGGATGAGCTAAGCGCGGATGAAACAAAACGCCTCACTGAGCTGCTGAATAAATAAGCTGGCACAAAAGCGATGTCGTGACGTTCTTGCGCACAGTGCCCAGTTCCTCTGGCAACTCTGGCGCATGGCCCTATTGTGCCTTCTAATGAATGGATTAATGAGGATGCTCCCATGATGTATGACGCGCTGGAATATGAGCTAAACGACGGTGTTGCGACGCTCACTTTGAACCGCCCAAAGGTGAAGAACGCTTTGAACGGTCAGATGCGCGCCGAGATCACCCATGCTGTGAAAAAAGCTGGTACCGAGGCCCGTGTTGTTGTCCTGACAGGGGCGGGGGATGCGTTTTGTTCGGGCCAGGATTTGGGCGACGGTGGTTCAGCCGCCCAGCTTGATCTTGAGCGCACCTTGCGCGACGAATACGTCCCGATGCTGCGTGCGATTATTGAGTGTCCTGTTCCAACGATTGCGGCAGTAAACGGTGCGGCAGCGGGCGCAGGTGCAAATCTGGCTCTGGCAGCGGATGTTGTGATTGCGTCTCAAAAGGCTGTTTTTGTTCAAGCGTTTACGCGCATTGGGCTTATCCCTGACGCGGGTGGTACATACTATCTGCCGCGCCAAATGGGGATGGCCAAAGCCATGGGAGCCGCACTTTTTGGTGAGAGCATTTCTGCGCAGCAAGCAAGTGATTGGGGCATGATCTGGGAAGCTGTGTCCGATGCCGAATTTGAGGCCCATTGGCGTGCACGTGCCGCGCATTTAGCCAAGGGGCCGACAGTTGCCTATGAACATGTGAAATCTGCGCTTCGGGCCAGTTTTGGCAATGACCTTGAAACGCAATTGGGCCTTGAGGCATCGCTTCAGGGGGCTTGTGGTGAAACGCGTGATTTCAAAGAAGGCGTGCTGTCTTTCCTTGAAAAGCGTCCTGCAAAGTTCGAAGGCCGTTAGGGATCAGACAGGCGGGGCAAGTACGACAGGCGGGCTGTAACTGACCAACTCGATATAGTTCTCAAAGGGCTGTGCGTTTTGGTCAAACTCAGGTCCAAGCTGTACCTCCGCAACTTTGAAATCATCGGCGAATACAGTCACGACTGTACCTGTTTGGGTAACGCTAACCGCAGGGTCGGGCGCGCCGGTTTGCGTAGCAATCATCAAAACATCGTCGTTTGAAAAATCAGTGACGCGCGTGCATGTCTCGCTTGCGCTGCCATCATCGCTACTTGGCTCCAGCAGCAAGACAAACTCATCCGCGTCACCGCCACCTGTGCCGATATCATTTCGTGCCAAAAATAGCGTGTCAGTGCCAGCCCCGCCGGTCAGCTTGTCTTCCACGCCGTCATCACGGAAATTGCTGCCCCAAGTGGGTGCTTCACCTTCCGGACGGGTGATTAGCGGTGGTCCAGATTGCAGCGCTGAAAGGTTGTCCGTCTCAAGAGTATCACTATCAAAAATGGCACCACCCCACAGCACATCCGTTCCGCCGCCGCCATTCAGAACGTCGGCATTTACGCCGCCAATCAACACATCGTCGCCGGTCTCACCGAGCAACAGGTCAGAACCGCTATCCCCAAAAAGTGTGTCGTCATTGTTGCCGCCCCGCAGTGTATCTGCCCCTGGACCACCGGCTAGAATGTCGTCGTTTACATTGCCGTTCAGGGCGTCATCACCTGCGCCGCCGTCAAACAGATCGTTCCCAGAGCCCCCAAAAAGCGTATCGTCCCCGCCGCGCCCGTCGATCTTATCGTCCCCTAAATTGCCGAAAATCGTCTCGCCACGAAAGCTGCCTTCAAAGTCATCAGACTGGTCGCCAAGACGAATTGTGTCGGTTGTTGTTTGAGGGGGCTCATCGATGGTCTCATCCTCAGACCTGCCGCCCGTGTCATCGTCACTACGCAGCGCATCAAGTGACTGATCAATAAGCGCCACATCAAGGGCAAGAGGGATAAGAAGCAAAAGAGCAAGAGCCAACATGGCGGGCAACCTGAGAACAAAATACCCGCACAGGATATGCAATTAGCCCTTTAATGCAAGTTCGTTCGTTTAAGTGACAGCAGGCTGTCTTCGCTTTGGTCAAAAATACTCAAATAAAAACGCCACCGAAGGATGTTCTTCGGTGGCGTTTTTTATGTCTGCTTGCCAGAAAGCCTAGCGTTTTTCGATGTCCACGTAATCGCGCAGGGTTTCGCCTTGGTAAAGTTGGCGAGGGCGACCGATCTTGAGCGCTGGATCGCTGATCTGCTCTTTCCACTGTGAAATCCAGCCAACAGTCCGGGCCAGGGCGAAGATCGGCGTGAACATGGATGTGGGGAAGCCCATCGCTTCAAGAATAATGCCTGAATAGAAATCCACGTTCGGGAACAGTTTCTTGTCTGCAAAATACGGATCGGCTAACGCTTGTTTTTCAAGCTCTTTGGCGACCTGAAGGATCGGGTTGTTCTCTACGCCAAGCAGATCAAGAACTTCATCCGCAGATTGTTTTAGAACTTTCGCACGGGGGTCAAAGTTTTTGTAAACACGGTGACCAAAGCCCATCAGGCGGAAGGGATCGTCTTTGTCTTTCGCACGGGCGATGAATTCAGGAATGCGGTCAACACTGCCGATTTCTTTAAGCATTTCGAGGCATGCTTGGTTCGCACCACCGTGGGCAGGGCCCCAAAGACACGCAATACCGGCCGCAATACAGGCAAACGGGTTCGCGCCAGAAGATGATGCCAAACGCACAGTCGATGTTGATGCGTTTTGCTCATGGTCTGCGTGTAGCGTGAAAATACGGTCCATCGCACGGCTCAGGATCGGGTTCACTTCGTAATCTTCGGCAGGCACCGCAAAGCACATACGCAGGAAGTTCGACGCGTAATCCAGATCATTACGCGGATACACAAATGGCTGACCGACAGTATATTTGAACGCCATCGCTGCGATTGTTGGCATTTTGGCGATCAAACGGATCGTTGCCACTTCGCGCTGATGCGGGTCAGTGATGTCGGTACTGTCGTGGTAGAACGCAGACATTGCACCAACAACGCCGGTCATGATGGCCATCGGGTGCGCGTCACGGCGGAAACCACGGAAGAAGTTGATCATCTGCTCGTGCAGCATGGTGTGGTTTGTCACCATGCTCTCAAACGATTCCAACTCGGCCGCGGAGGGAAGCTCGCCGTACAGCAGGACATAGCACACCTCGAGGTAGTGTGATTTTTCCGCGAGCTGATCAATAGGATAGCCGCGGTGCAGCAGCTCGCCCTTGGCGCCATCGATGAATGTGATGGTGCTGTCGCACGCCGCAGTTGAAGTAAAGCCGGGATCGTAGGTGAACACGTCGCCTTGGGCGTAAAGTTTGCGGATATCGAGCACGTCAGGACCCGCAGTAGGCGAGTAAATCGGCAGTTCGATTGTTTTGTCGCCAATAGTAAGCGTCGCGTTCTTTGTCGTTTCGGCCATATGTTCCCTCATTATCCAGCAGCGGCGCAGTACGCCATTTTCGTATGTTGAGCGGGCTTCGTTACAGATTTGTAAACGGCTCCGTCTATTATTGTGTTGCGTCACCCAAGCGCGCGAGAGTTTCCTCGCGGCCCAAAACCAGCATCATATCAAAGACCGATGGTGTGGCTGCACGTCCGGCAAGGGCGGCACGCAGCGGCGCTGCAAGCTTGCCAAAACCGATGTCGTGCGATGCCGCAAGCGCGTTGGCCACGGCCTCCAGTTGGTCACGCTCCCAGCTAGCAGCTTGCAACTGCGGCGTCAATTCTTTCAGTATACCAATGGATACCGTATCAAGTGCCTTAGCCGCTTTCTCTTCTATATCGAAGGGGCGCGCGCTAAGCGCAAAGTGCGCTTTTTCAATAAGTTGCGGGAATGTCTTGGCACGTTCTTTAAGGCAATACATCGCCCGCTCGAATGCAGTTGACTGCGCGTCAGTAAGCGCAGGAAGCGCTGCTGCGGCCAAAAATGCCTCTGCTTCTTGCCGCAATGCGGCATCATCGCCCATAGCGATCTGTGCGCCACAGATTGATTCCAGTTTCTTAAAGTCCAATCGTGCAGGGCTTTTGCCAATGCCACCAAGGTCGAACCACTCGCGCGCTTGGGTGTCTGTGAAGACCTCATCGTCGCCGTGGCTCCACCCCAAACGGGCGAGATAGTTACGCATACCGGCGGCCGGATAGCCCATGACCTGATATTCCTCAACGCCAAGCGCGCCGTGGCGTTTGGACAGCTTTTTACCGTCGGGGCCGTGGATCAGGGGGATGTGCGCATATGTCGGCACCGGCCAGCCCATGGCGTTATAGATCATCATCTGACGCGCCGCGTTATTGAGGTGATCATCCCCGCGAATAACGTGGGTCACGCCCATATCATGGTCATCCACAACCACCGCCAACATGTAGACGGGCGTGCCATCACTGCGCAGCAAGATCATGTCATCAAGCTGGTCGTTACGAATGTTGACGTCGCCTTGGACCTCATCGTGGATTACTGTGGCGCCATCTTGAGGGGCCTTGATGCGGACCACAAAGGGTGCATCGGGGTGCTGATCCGCAGGGGCGTCACGCCACGGGCTACGGTACAGCGTGCTTTTTCCCTCAGCACGGGCCGCATCGCGGAACGCGGAAATTTCATCTTGGGTAGCAAAGCATTTATAGGCTTTGCCTTCGGCCAGCAGGGTGTTGGCGATTTCTGCATGTCTGTCGGCGCGCTCAAACTGGCTGATGACGTCGCCGTCGTGGTCTAGGCCAAGCCATGCCATCCCTTGCAAGATCGCTGCAGTTGCTTCGGGGGTTGAACGGGCGCGGTCAGTGTCTTCGATCCGCAGCAAGAATTTGCCCCCACGGCCGCGCGCGTAAAGCCAGTTAAACAGCGCAGTCCGCGCGCCACCAATGTGCAGATAACCAGTGGGCGATGGGGCGAAACGGGTCACGACGGTCATGTGGAATTAACCTTTTAGCAAGAGAATAGGGGAGCAGTTGCGCATCGGTCTAATCTGGCGGGAAGGCGGTGACAAGTGGCGGCAGCGGCCCTTCTGGTCGAAGCATTCGCAGTTCAGCGTGAACGGGTCTTTTTGTGGGTGCCCGTGGCCTTTGCGTGCGGTATCGGTGCGTATTTTGGCTTACTATTCGAGCCAGATTTTATGCTGCTTGGTCTGGTGGCGGCTAGTGCTGTAACGCTGGCTGCCGCAGCGTTTCTAACCCCAAGGTTTGCGCCACTTCTCGTGCTGACCTTTGTCATTTTATCTGGCTTTTTAACGGCGGCGGCGCGCTCGCATTTTGTGGCGGGCCCCGTGCTTGAATGGCGTAGTTACGGCAGCGTACAGGGCCGCATTATCCACATCGATAAAAGCGCGTCCGATGCTAAGCGGCTGACAATGGACCGCGTTGTGATGGCGCGACTGCCTCCGCAGAACACACCACGCCGCGTTCGGGTTAGTCTGCACGGCGACGCGGCTGAGCAGGGCGCGGAACATGGCGCGTTAGAGATTGGTCAGATAGTTCTGCTGACCGCAAATATGTCGCCACCCAATGGTCCTGTTGAGCCTCAGGGTTTTGATTTTCGCCGCCACGCGTGGTTTTTGAAGTTGGGCGGTTTTGGCTATACCCGCACCGAAGTTCTTACGTTGTTACCTGCCGAACGAAGCGGGGTGGGGCTATTTACGTCCGCGTTACGGCAGAAAATTTCCCGAACGGTGCAGCGGGATATGGCGCCGGAGCTTGGTGCTTTCGCAACTGCGGTGACTACGGGCGATCGTTCCGCGATGCCCCAAGAGGTTCTGCAAAATCTTCGTCGGACGAATTTGGCGCATCTTTTGGCGATTTCTGGCCTGCATATGGGGTTGCTAACGGGGTTTGTGTTCGCGTTGGTGCGCGGTGGGCTGGCGTTGATCCCAAGCCTCGCGTTGCGGCTGCCGACAAAGAAAATCGCGGCAGTTGTCGCAATGGCGGCGGGAGCGGTTTATCTGGCAATCTCTGGTGGCTCGGTCGCAACAGAACGGGCGTTTGTCATGGCGTTGGTGATGTTGTTGGCTGTCGTTTTGGACCAGCGTGTGCTAAGCCTTCGGTCCGTTGCCACAGCCGCGCTAATCGTGTTGCTGCTGCGCCCAGAAGCATTGGTTGGGCCCGGTTTTCAGATGTCGTTCGCGGCGACCATCGCGCTTGTGGTGGTGTTTCGGGTGCTAAAAGACCGTCCGATTGCATGGCTCGAACGGCGGTCGCGCTTTGTGAAATCCGTAGCGGGAGTGGTGATAACCTCTGCGGTGGCGGGCTTGGCCACAGCGCCGGTGGCGGCTGCGCATTTTAACCAATTTGTCCACGTGGGCCTGTTTGCCAATGTGATCGCAGTCCCAGTGATGGGCGCCATTGTAATCCCGGGTGCGGTGTTAAGCGCCCTTTTGGCCCCGATCGGGTTGGGGTGGATCGGGCTTAAAGTAATGTCGGTTGGCTGTTGGTGGATCCTGCAAGTAGCTGCGTTTTTTGCGTCGCTGAACGGTGCTGTATCTGGTGTACCGTCCCCGCCGTTGTGGGTCTTGCCGCTGATCGGCTTTGGCGGGGTGGTCGCTGTGCTTTGGGTAGGGCGTGGAAAATGGGCAGGAGTGTTCGTCGTGTGCTGCGCGTTGTTTGGATGGGGCAAGTCAGAACGTCCGGATGTGTTAATCGCGAGTTCCGGCGGCTTAGTGGGCATTATGCAAGACGGGACACGGCGGTTAAGCCGTGAGAAGGGGGAGGGGTTTGCCGCTCAAAACTGGCTCGAAAACGATGGGGTGTTGTCATTTGATCGTGGTGACTTGGCGGATAACTTGCCTAATAGTGTAATCATCAATTTAGTTGGAAAAAGACAAATCGGCCTGCTGGAAAGCTGTGATCTTGAGGATGTTTATATTGTGAAAGTGCAAGCGCCTGAGAGCAGTGATTGTGCTATTTGGGGACAAGACATGCTGCGCATGACTGGCAGTGTCGCAATCTATGCACGGCAAACGGAGCAACTTAGCAGAGCCAGTTTACAGAGTGGATCTGTAAATTGGCGCATCCAAACCGCAAATGGGATCTCTGGCAATCGACCTTGGAGCGCGCACGATCCGACAGCGCTAGCTAATGTGCACGCTCAAATTGAGGCCGATCTACGTGGCAAAAACCTTTGGCGAATTGATCAGTAGCTGCGGATCAAACCCACTAAACGCCCCTGAATTTTCACCTGATCGGCGGGCAAAATGCGTGTTTCATACGCAGGGTTTGCCGCCTCAAGCCCAATTGATGCTCCGTTTTTGCGCAGACGCTTTAGGGTTGCTTCTTGATCTTCGACCAAGGCCACAACGATGTCTCCGTCGTCTGCCGTAGATGTCTCGCGGATCACAACCACGTCACCGTCGTTAATGCCCGCGTCGATCATTGAATCGCCTTTAACTTCAAGCGCATAGTGATGACCGTTTCCCGACAGCATTGTTCCGGGAACAGCCACGTTGTGTGAGGCATGTTGGATCGCTTCAATCGGTACACCGGCGGCAATTTTACCCATTACAGGCAATTCAACTGCTTGAATTTGCACAGATTGCGCCCGTGGTGGCGTCTGATCAGGTCGGTCACCATCAATAACTTTGGGTGTGAAGCCGGCAGTAGGGGCACCGCCCATGCTTTCGGGCAGTTTCACAATTTCCAACGCACGGGCTTTATGGGCCAAGCGGCGGATAAAACCGCGCTCTTCAAGGGCGGTGATCAAACGGTGAATCCCCGACTTTGACCGCAAATCCAGTGCTTCTTTCATCTCATCAAAACTGGGGGGGACGCCGTCTTTTTGAACACGTGCTTGAATGAACTCAAGTAAATCCAACTGTTTTTTAGTCAGCATAATGCACCCCTGTAAGCGTTTTGTTTACAGATGTTCTATCGATGTTCTTGTTTTGTGTCAATCTTTAGATCAAGATGATCTCAACGGGCGCACCAACGGCGATCTCGGGGGCGTTTGGCGCGCGTTTGATCAGGCAATTCGCGACGTGCAGAACTTTGAGTAAGCTGCTGTCTTGGCGATCAAATACTTTGACGGTGCCGTCACGGTAACGCCCCCGCATATAGTGTTCGCGCGGGCCATTTTTGGGAATGATTTTGTTGGTTGGGGCTGTGATTGTTTCGCGTGCAGTGGCAGGCAGGCCCAGCATCTGATCAATCAATGGCTTAAGAAATATCTCACCGCAAACCATGGCTGACACGGGGTTTCCAGGCAGACCCAGCATCGCCATGCCGTTTATTTTTCCAGCCATAAGTGGTTTGCCCGGGCGCATGGCGACTTTGTAAAACGCGCGTTCAAGTCCCATGTCAGCGGCTACAGCGCCCACCAAATCATGATCCCCAACAGAGGCGCCACCCACAGTCACGATCAGGTCGGCACCGCGCGCCAGATCGAACGACTGGCGTAAGGACGCCTGATTATCGCGCGCGATCGGCAACATCCGGGCGGTTGCGCCCGCGGCTTCCAACATCGCTGCAAGGCCAAAGGTGTTCGACGCGATGATTTGGTCATCGTTTGGCGCTTCACCGGGCATGACCAACTCGTCACCAGTGGCCAACAATGCCACTGCGGGTCTGCGGCTCACAGTTACCTCGGAGATATTCATTGAAGCCAAAAGGGCGACGTCAGCGGGTGTCAGCCTTTTGGGGGCTTTGACAACGTGCCCCCGTTTGAAATCACCACCAGCGGGGCGGATATGTGTTGCCGCCTCAAGAGACGCCCCAAGCGTGATGCTGCTGTCGCCCACAGTTACATCTTCTTGAATAACGACGCGCGTTGCGCCGTGGGGTAACGGCGCGCCGGTGAAAATACGTACTGCCTGACCTTGCTGAACGACGCCCTCAAATCGGTGTCCTGCGGCGGCTTCCCCGATAACGCGCAAGGTGTTGCCCGCAGCATGGTCGGCGTCTTGAATGGCGTAACCGTCCATTGCTGAGCTGGAAAAAGGCGGTTGAGCGCGCTCGGCCGTGACAGCTTCGCGCAGGACACGACCTGATGCGTGACGTAGTGGGACCACTTCGGTCTCAAGCGGTGTGCCAAGGGTAAGCACCGCCTCAAGTGCTTGGGCAACGGTGATCACGGCGCGGTAAACCTGCCGGACTTGCCGCCGTCTTTCAGTGTGACGCGGACCGCGCCAATTTCCATGTCTTTTTGAACGGCCTTCAGCATATCATAGGCGGTAAGCCCCGCGACACTGACGGCGGTCAGCGCTTCCATTTCGACGCCGGTTTGCCCTTTGGTTTTGACCTCGGCGGTGATGCGTAGCCCGGGTAGGGACGCATCAGCTACCAAATCGACAGCAACTTTTGTGATGGGAAGCGGGTGACACAGTGGTATCAGTGAAGCGGTTTGTTTTGCGCCCATGATGCCCGCAAGACGTGCGACAGAAATCACATCGCCTTTTTTGGCCCGCCCTTCGTTCACAATTTCAAGAGTTTGGGGTGACATCTTAATGTAGCCTTCGGCCACGGCGATGCGCGATGTTTCAGCTTTGTCCGACACATCGACCATTTGTGCGCGGCCTTCGGTGTCAAAATGCGTAAGCTTTGCTTGGGTCATGACGACACTGGTGGAACGGGATTGCCAATAAGTGCGTTGGTGGCAGCGGCCACATCTGACTGGCGCATCAGGCTCTCACCAATCAAGAACGCACGCGCGCCATAGCTTGCCATATCGGCCAACTCGGCGGGGGTGTTCAGGCCACTTTCACACACAATCGTGCGGTCTGCTGGCACCATCTTTGACAGGGTGCGTGTTGTATCAAGAGTGGTCTCAAACGTTTTGAGGTTGCGGTTGTTGATGCCCATCAGCGGGGATTTCAGCAGGCAAGCGCGCTCAAGCTCTTCGGCGTCATGGACCTCAAGCAAAACCGACATACCCCATTCGGTCGCGGCGGCCTCAAGCTCGGCCGCTTGGGTGTCTGATACGGAGGCAAGGATGATCAAGATACAGTCAGCGTGAAGCGCGCGTGCCTCCACAACTTGGAATGGATCATACATGAAGTCCTTGCGCAATGCGGGCAGGGTGACCGCACTGCGTGCGGCTGTCAGGAATGCGTCAGCGCCCTGAAAGCTTGGCCCGTCGGTCAGCACAGAAAGACAGGTCGCGCCGCCGGTTTCATAGGCTTGGGCCAAGGCGGGCGGGTTGAAATCTTCGCGGATCAACCCTTTTGAAGGGGAGGCCTTTTTGATCTCGGCGATCAGCCCGTAACCGGTTTTGGTGGCAGCAATCACGTCACCTGCAAAGTCACGCGGCGCAGGCGCGTCTTTGGCCAGCGCTGTTACGGCTTCAAAGGTGGTTTCGGCTTTGCGCGCGGCCACTTCTTCAAGTTTGTAGGCTTTGATTTTATCCAGAATGGTCGTGCTCATGCGGCCTCCGACGTGAGCTTTGCAAGCTCGGTAAGTTTTGATTTTGCTGCACCGCTATCGATGCTTTCGCGGGCCATTTCAACGCCAGTTTTCAGACTGTCGGTTTTGTCCGCAACAATCAGCGCCGCGGCAGAGTTCAACAACACCGCATCGCGGTACGCAGACGGCTGTCCATCAAGAAGCGCGCGGAACGCATCGCCGTTTTCTTCCGGTGTGCCGCCCAGAATTTCAGCAAAGCGGTGAACGGGCAGGCCTGCGTCTTCGGGGTGCACTTCGCGAGAGGTGATCTTGCCGTTCTCTAGGGCAGCCACAGCCGTGGTGCCACAGATAGTCAACTCATCTGTCCCGTCCGAGCCATGCACAAGCCACGCTTTTTCACTACCAAGCTGCAGCAGTGTTTCGGCCATCGGCATGATCAAATCGGGGGCGAAGGCACCGGTCAGTTGCCGCGTAACACCTGCGGGGTTTGTCAGCGGGCCCAAGATGTTGAAGATCGTTTTACAGCCAAGCTGCTGACGCGCGGGCATGACGTGTTTAATCGCGGGATGATGCATTGGTGCCATCATAAAGCCGATGCCGATTTGCGCGATGGCCCGTTCTACTACGTCCGCTTCGACCATGACGTTGATGCCCATTTGCCCAAGCGCATCCGCCGCACCTGACAGTGATGATAAGTTGCGGTTGCCGTGTTTGGCCACGGGCACCCCTGCGCCTGCAACAACAAACGCCGTGGCCGTTGAAATGTTGAGCGTGCCCATGCCGTCACCACCAGTGCCCACGATATCCATCGCGCCGGCGGGGGCGTTGACCGCGTTACATTTGGCGCGCATGACAGCCGCACCGGCCGCGTATTCAGAAACAGCTTCGCCGCGGGCGCGCATGGCCATCAACAGCCCGCCAATTTGCGCGTCTGTCGCTTGTCCCTCAAACAACAACTCAAATGCGACTTCCGCCTGTGTACGGCTAAGCGGGCCTTCGGAGGCCCCGAAAATCAGGGGTTTCATCTGATCGCTCATGGGTGTGCTCCCTCGGCGGTGAGTGTTTTGGCACTGCTTGGCAGCAGGTCAGTGAAGTTCTTAAGCAACGCCATACCGTGCTCAGATCGGATCGATTCCGGATGAAACTGCACCCCGTGGATTGGCAATTGGCGGTGTTGTAGCCCCATGATAGTGCCGTCCTCAAGGGAAGCAGTCACCTCAAGCGCATCGGGCAGGCTTGGTGCATCAACCACAAGCGAGTGATAGCGCGTCGCCAGAAAATTCTGGGGCAGTCCTGCAAAGAGGCCTTTGTTCTTGTGTTGGATCGTGCCCATTTTGCCGTGCACAATCTCTGAGTGGCGCACAACTTTGCCGCCGAACGCCTCACCAATGGTTTGGTGCCCAAGGCAGACACCCAAAAGCGGCAATTGCGCGGCGGCGGCGGCCTCTGTCAGCGCAAGACAAATGCCTGCTTGGGCCGGATCACACGGCCCGGGCGAGAGTAAAATCCCCTCTGCGCCCATGCTCATCGCCTCATCAACCGTGATCGCATCATTGCGCACGACCTTCACATCCACCCCAAGACCGCCCACATAATGGACAAGGTTGTACGTGAAGCTGTCGTAGTTATCGATCAAGAGCAGCATCGCTGCGCCTCCGTGGGGCAAAAGGTTGAGCACCGAAAAGGGGTTACGCGGCGCATGGCTGTGGGGTTATAGATGGTCAGGGAATAAGACTGAGGTCAAGACGGGCGAGGGCGGAATGCGCCGGTTTGGGCAAGAAATTAGAGGATCTTGAGACGTGGCACGCGGATTATTGGCAGGAACCTTTTGGGGCACGGCGATTGGCGCAGCGGGCTTGCTTGGTGCGCATCTTGCGTTTCCGGTTGCCACAACGCCTCCGACAGCAGTGCCAACTGACGCGCCCGCACCTGTGGCTTCGGCGCCGATTGTGGGTGATGTGGCCCCAACTGTGCTGCCGCCCGTTCTTGATACGCCAAGTGATGCAGCCCCAACGGTGAATGTCCCCGAGGCCCAAGTGGCGGCACCAGATGCAGACACGCAGACCGCAGCGCGCCCTGTGATCGGGGGGCAAAGTGGTGGCGTTGAAGGCCCCGCTGCGGCAGCGCCCCTTGGTGTTGAAGTACAGGTTGAGGCACCCGTTCTGCCCGCGCCACAAGCGGCTGCGCCGACTGCGCCAAGCGACGAAGATGGTTCCGCGCCGATTGCGGTTGATACTCAAAGCAGTGCTGTGCCTGCGGATGAAGCTCCGGTTGAGGCACCCGAAACTGATGAAGCATCTGCGCCCGAGGTAACCGAAGCGCCTGAAACGGTTGATCTGCCCAGCGACAAACCTGAGGTGGGCTTTGAAAGCTCTGGCGGCACAATCGGTGATCTGGCCGAAGGTGTGAAAGTGAACCGCTCTGCCGAGCAAGACACGGCCCCTGAGGATGAGGTTGCCGCCAGCGCGTTGCCCCAAGTTACCCCAACGGGCCGCGCGATTGTCGATTTTGCAGCCCCCGCTGACGTTGATCCCACCAAACCCTTGATGGCGCTGGTTTTGCTGGACGATGGCACCTCAACGCTTGATTTGGCGGGGATCAACAGCTTTCCATTTCCCGTATCATTCGGGGTGAAAGCAACGGCGCCCACTGCAACTGCACGCGCCGCCCTCTACCGAAGCGCGGACCTTGAAGTGCTGTCATTGGTTGATGTTTTGCCCACTGCCACGCCCGCAGATTTGGAAGTGGCCTTTGAAGCGGTGTCACAAGCTGTCCCTGAAGCTGTTGGTATTTTTGAGACAAGCGACGGTGTCTTGCAGCGCGCCGAAGATTTGCGCGACCAAGTGACAGATATTGCGGCGGACAAAGGCTGGGGCGTGATGACCTATCAAACGGGTCTAAACAGTTTTGGTCGTGTTGCGGCGCAAAAGGATGTTCCCACGGCACAGGTCTTTCGCGATCTTGATCCTGACGGGCAAGACGGTGCGGTGATCCGCCGTTTTCTTGATCAGGCAGCGTTCAAGGCGGCCCAAGAAGGCGCGATTGTTTTGGTTGCCCGCGCGCGCCCCGAGACTGTTGAGGCGATTTTGCAATGGGGGCAGGGACAACGCGCATCGCGTGTCTCACTGGTGCCTGTCTCCGTGGTGCTGCAAGCCCGATAGAGACAGGGGCCTTGCGTGAAGCCCTTAGCCGTTGCCAGACCCGAACCGCGCTGCATCGGCGGCCGCTTTGCGGATCGCGTTCGATTTGTGAACGGTCTCTTGATATTCAAATTCGGGCTCAGAGTCGTAGACCACACCGCCCCCCGCTTGGATATAGAGCTTTTGATCTTTGATGACGGCTGTGCGCAGGGCGATACACATGTCCATATCGCCGCCCGCTGAGAAATACCCCAAACCGCCGCCGTAGATGCCGCGCTTTTCGGGCTCTAACTCGTCGATGATTTCCATCGCCCGTACTTTCGGCGCGCCGGATACAGTCCCCGCTGGCATACCTGCGAAAAACGCCGATAGCGCGTCATGTTCAGGGGCCAGTTTGCCCACAACGTTCGACACGATGTGCATGACGTGGGAATAGCGCTCGACGATGAATTCTTCGGTGGGGCGCACAGTTCCAATTTGGCTCACGTGGCCCACGTCGTTGCGGCCCAGATCGAGCAACATCAGGTGCTCTGCCAATTCTTTTTGGTCTGCCAAAAGATCATCTTCGTTTGCCTGATCTTCAGCAGGTGTTGCGCCGCGCGGACGGGTGCCCGCAATGGGGCGGATGGTAACTTCATCGTCAAAGACGCGCACCAAAATCTCGGGCGAGGCGCCGACAATTTGAAAATCACCGTGGTTGAAAAAGAACATAAATGGCGATGGGTTGGTGCGGCGCAAACTGCGATAAAGCGCAAAGGGCGGCTCTTTGAAGTCTTGGGTCCAGCGCTGTGAAGGCACGCATTGGAAGATGTCGCCCGCACGGATGTAATCCTTGGCGGTTTCCACGGCGGCTTTGTAATCGTCTTTGGCAAAGTTCGACACAGCATTTGCCGGTGCAGGTTGGTCACGCATTTGACGTGTGTCTGCGGGTAAGGCGCGGTCCAAATCGCGCAGGGCATCTTGGACACGTTCAGCTGCTTGGGCGTAAGCTGCGCGGGCGGACAGACCGCTTGAGACCCACGCAGGGGAGACCAGGATAACTTCGCCTTTCACCCCGTCGAGCACCGCCACAACAGACGGGCGCAGCATGATCGCGTCGGGTACGTTCAACGGATCGGGGTTGATGTTTGGCAGGTTCTCAACCAGCCGGATCATGTCATAGCCAAGATACCCAAAAAGCCCCGCACAAGCCGCAGGCAAGTCATCAGGCAGATCAATCTTTGAGGCAGCAATCAGTGCGCGCAAAGATGTCAGCGGATCATCAACCTCCGCCACAAAAGCGTCGTCGTCAAAGCGGGCCTCGCGGTTGATGGCAGCCTTTTGGTCTGTGCAGCGCCAGATCAGATCAGGCTTCATCCCAATGATCGAATATCGTCCGCGCACTTCACCGCCAGTGACGGATTCCAACATAAAGCTATTGGTTTGCGCCCCCCCAAGTTTCAGCATCAACGACACGGGCGTATCAAGATCAGCCGCAAGGCGCGTGTAGACCAGTTGGTTTTTGCCGGCCTCAAACTGTGCCGCAAAATCATCATAGCTTGGGGTCAGGGTCATGATGGTGTCCTTTGCGCATATCTAAAGCGCACGGTGTTAAATGGGGGCGGGGCCGCGCAGGTGCGCAGCCGCCGATATTTTGGGCCCGCTTTAGTTGAAGCCAGCGTGGATCGCGTTGATTGCACCTTGGTCCAGCTGCACGCGGGCATCTGCTTGCACAGCAGCCGTAAACGCATCGAGTACGTCTTGGCTGATATCTTGGCGTGCTGCGGTTTCAACTGCGTCGCGCAGGGCCGTGATTTCGGGGTTGTCAGCATCGGGGCCATTCACCGCATCAAGGCGTACGATATAAGTGGCACTTTCGCCTTCAATCGTGCGCACATCACCGATGGCCATTTCGAAAGCGGTCTGTACCAATTCAGGTGCCGCACCGGGGATGGTGTCGCTGCGGGTCAGGTCCTGTTCAATCACTTCATCAAGACCAAGATCAGGCAGGGCAGTCCCCGCGCGCAGGCTATCGGCTGCGGCGTCTGCTTTGGCTGCACGGGCCGCGGTGCGCTGTGCCTCTTGCCACGCAAGGGTCGCTTGTTGTTGAACATCGCTTAGCGGTTGCAGCGTGGGCGGGATGACCTCGTCGAGGCGCAGCGCAAAGATACCGCCATCCTCAAGCTCGGCAATCTCTGGGAAGTCTTCGTCGCCAACAATACGTGCGGCCTGACGGAACCCGTCGTAGGCGGCAATGTCTTGCTCTGCGTCCGGTGTCCAGTCGATCGTTCCCAGGGTGAGATCGCTTTCAGCGGCCAGATCCTCAAGCGTAGCGCCAGAGGCCAATTCCTCGTCAAAGCCACGGGCTTGGTCCTGAATTTGGCGCGCTGCACGGTTGGCCAGAATGTCACTGGCAAGATCGTCACGGGCCTCAACAAAGGGTGTTTCTTGGGCGGTTAAAATAGCGTTCACACGGAAGACTGCCGGACCAAGATTGGTCTCGACCACTGCGGTGACGCCCGTATCATCAAGGGCAAAAACGGCTTCTGCCGCACCATCCAAATCATCTTGGGCGACAGGACCCAGATCAATATCCTCAAGGGTAAGGCCGCGATCAAGCACCAGTGTTTCAAAGCCACTTGGATCAACGGCAAGCTGCGCAGCGGCGGCTTCGGCGGTGCCTTGATCTTCAAATACCAGTCGCTCAACCAAGCGGCGCTCGGGCTGGACGTATTGATCGATGCGCTCTTCATACAGTTCGCGCAGGGTCGCGTCATCAATCTCGATCGTATCGGCCAGCATGGCGGGTGTGAGCCACACATACGTTAGCCGCTTTGCCTCTGGGGTGGTGAATGTGGCGGGGTTGGCCTCATAAAACGTCTGAAGCTCGGCCGGCGTGGGCACTTCCAGAGGCGTCTCAAGATCGGTCTCTGCCACAGTGCCCCACGTGATATTACGGCGCTCCGCAAGGTAGGAGAACATCAAATCCACATAGGCATCAGAGGGCGTCGTGTCCGTGGTGATGGCCGCTTGCAGCAGATTGCGCGCAGCCTCGCTGCGAATGTCGGCTTCAAACTCGGCCTCGCTCAGGCCTGCGCGCTCAAGGGTAAAGGCATAGGCTTCGCGGTCGAATTGACCATCGAGGCCACGGAACGTCTGCACTGCGCGCACTTGCTCGGCCACCTCCGCATCGCCCACAGACAGGCCAAGGCGCGTGGTCTCATTATCAAGGGCGGTCTGTGCGATAACGCGTTGCAACACGGATCGGTCGATGCCGAATTGCTGTGCCTGAGCGAAGGTGATGTTCTGGCCGAATTGTGCGCCGAGGCTGCGTAACTCTTGATCCAGCGCGCGGGCATAATCGTTTGCGTCAATCGTCGTATCACCGACTTTGCCGATGCTTGAGATGTTCGTGCCAAAGCCGCCGGTGCCAAAGCCAATCAGCGAAACGCCCAACAAACCGAGTAGGGCAGTGCCCAGAAATTTCGATGCTTTTTTCTTCTCGGCCATAACGCGCGCGCCTCAATGTTTAGGGTGGCAGGGCTGGTACACGCCCGCCGCAGTGATGTTCAAAAGATGTCTATGCGCGAAGGGGCAGACCTTCAAGGGCGCTGAGCCGTGCAAAAAGGGCCGCAATGCCACTTGCGTCAATATTGGCAAAAGCGATGCGCATTTCTTGCGCGCCAGCGGGGTCGTCGCTGGGCCGGAACATGGTGCCGGGCAGGGCAAGGATTTGGGCGTTATGGACCAGCCACTTGGCCAACTCATCCGAGGGCATCGCATAGGGGTGACGCAGATAGGCAAAATACGCGCCGTTGCCCAAGAGCGACCAACCTTTGGCCTCAAGCGCGGGCATGTTTTGCGCAATTGCTGCGCTGCGGTTCAAGATTTCCTGCCGCTCGCCCGCAAGCCAATCGCCAAGGTTTTGAAGGCCCCAAAGGGCCGCTTTTTGACCAAGCTGGTTGGGACAAATAGCAACTGTGTCGAGGAACTTCTCAGCCTCAGCCAAAAACGCAGGTGACGCCATCATGGCACCCACGCGGTGACCGGTCAGACGGTAGGCTTTGGAAAAGCTGTAAAGCTGGACAAGTGTCTCATCCCAATCAGGCAGCCCGACAAGAGTGTGTGGCGCGCCGTCGCGGCTGTCAAAGTCGCGGTAGGTCTCGTCGATGAGCAATTTCAGCCCGTGCGCTTTGGCCAGATCATAGAATGCGCGCACAGTTTCACTGCTATATTCGGTTCCCGCAGGATTATTGGGGGTTACCAGCACGATCGCCTTCGTGCGCGGCCCGATCAGGGCTTTGGCCGTTGCGACATCCGGCGTCAAATCAGCGCCAGTATCAAGCGGCACCGTTGTGACGCCTGCCATATCAAGCCACATTTTATGATTGAAATACCAAGGGGTTGGCAGCAGAACTTCATCCCCCTCGGTGCAAATTGCCGAAATCGTTGCTGAGAACGCCTGATTGCACCCCGATGTGATGGCAACCTGCGCCGGTGACACTGTGCCCTCAAAGTGACGCGCCCATTGGCTGGCAAGTTCGGTGCGCAGCGCATCGTTGCCCAACACCGCCCCATATAGATGGGTGTCATCTTCTTCCATCATGGCCGCCATCGCCGCACGCATTTCGGCGGGTGGCGGGTTCACGGGGGCTGCCTGTGAGACGTTGATCAGGGGTTGTTCGCTGAAATCAGCAGTCTCAAGCCAACGGCGGGCCTCCATAACGGGGGGCGCAAAAGTGGTTTGTGTGCGAGACTGTGACATCAGCTAAGCTCCTGAAAGAAGGGCAATTTGGGATTAGACGCCGCGGTAGGGCTCCACGTATTGTAGGGCCATATCCCACGGGAAAAAGATCCACGTATCTTGGGAAACACCTGTGATGAACGTATCGACTTGGGGCTCGCCTTTTGGTTTGGCGTAAACAGTTGCGAAATGCGCGTTGGGGTACATTTCACGAACCAGTTCAAGGGTTTTGCCGCTGTCGACCAGATCATCGATAATCAAAATGCCCGTGCCATCGCCCATCATATCAGCGTCTCGACGTTTGAGCACAGAAGCCTCGGATTGGTCTTGGTGCGAGTAGGATTTCACGCTGATCGTATCAACGGTCCGCACATCCAACTCGCGCGCAACGATCATTGCTGGGGCCATGCCGCCACGGGTGATCGCCACGATCGCACGCCAGTTTCCATCGTCCGGCCCTTTGCCATCAAGACGCCACGCTAATGCGCGGCTGTCACGGTGGATTTGGTCCCATGAAATGTGAAACCCTTTTTCGTGCGGCAAACGATCAGTCATATGGTGGTCCTTTCGGCGGAATTAAGTGAAGGCGACCTTAAGGCCCAATAGGGCAAGGATGCCCCCAAAACCGCGGTCGATAATGTGTTTGAGGCGGAGGTATCCGCGGCGAATGTGCTCAATAGAAAACAACCGCGCCACAATCGTGCAGCAGGCAAACTCGTTGATCAAAATAGCGCCAAGCAGGGCCAGCACCCAAAGCGGCGAGGCGTCTGTTGGAATGGTGCCCACGAAAACCGCACCAAAGAAAACGGCTGGTTTGGGGTTAGCTAGTTGTGTTGCAACCCCGCGCCAAAAGGCAGCAAGCGGGGTGGGCGTTTTGATGTTTTCGGGCGTCTCAACGTCCGCATCTGCGTGACGCCACATTTGTAGCGCGAGCCACATCAAAAACAGACCCCCTGCAAGTTTGAAGCCCCACATCAGGCCCGGCGCTGCGCGAAACAAAACTGCCAGACCAAAGAGGGCCGCAACAGCCCAAAACAAAGCCCCAACGGCGATGCCAGCAGCCAAAAAGACAGATGTCCGCATCCCGTCGCGCAGCCCGACGCGGGCCGCCATCAAAATAGCAGGGCCCGGTGAGGCCGCCGCGACAAGATGCAGAAAATACGCCGTCATAAAGGCCGCAATCATGGGCGCGCCGTTATTCTTTGGAGATATCGGGGGCGTCGACAGCTTTCATGCCGACCACGTGATATCCTGCGTCGACGTGCAGGTTCTCACCTGTGACGCCACTGCCCAGATCAGACAGCAGATATAGCGCGGATTTACCCACGTCTTCAGTAGTCACGTTGCGGCGTAGGGGCGAGTTATACTCGTTCCACTTCATGATGTAGCGGAAATCACCGATTCCAGAGGCCGCCAGTGTTTTGATCGGACCCGCAGAGATGGCGTTGACGCGGATGCCGTCTTTGCCGAGGTCTTCGGCCAAGTATTTCACGGACGCTTCAAGGGCGGCTTTGGCAACCCCCATGACGTTGTAGTGTGGCATCACTTTTTCAGCGCCGTAATACGTCAGCGTCAGGCACGAGCCACCGGGGTTCATGATCTTTTCGGCGCGCTGCACGACGGCTGTGAATGAGTAAACGGAGATATCCATGGACATTGCAAAGTTGCCGCGTGTCGTATCAACGTACCGGCCGCGCAATTCGTTTTTATCAGAAAAACCAATAGCATGTACGACGAAGTCAATCTTGCCCCACGCTTTTTCAATCTCGGCAAAAAGCGCGTCAATTGAGGCTTCATCGCCCACATCGCACGGGATCACCATGTCAGAGCCAAGCTGTGCCGCAAGTGGGCCCACACGTTTAAGCAGTGCGTCACCTTGATATGAGAAAGCAAGCTCGGCGCCCGCATCGGCGCAGGCTTTTGCAATGCCCCACGCAATAGATTTATCGTTGGCCAGGCCCATGATGAGACCGCGTTTGCCGGCCATGAGTTGGTTTGACATTGTTTTCCCCTTGGGTAGTGCTGGCGCTTGACCGCCTCTGTGTGAGGTTTACGTCAGCCCTAAGCGAGCGGCAAGGCTCCGTGCTGTGTTATCTTGGGCAATTGCCGGTTCAACGGGCAACGGCGGGAGCCCAAATGCACAAAACGGCGCAAGCGTGATGCAGACAACAGACATTAACTACCTTTTTGAGGATGTATTCTTACAATGACCGGACGCAGTGGAATTTTCGCGGGCGATGACCCGTTCGAGCTGGCAAAATCATGGATGGCCGAGGCCGAGCAAAGCGAGATCAATGATCCTAACGCCATAGCACTTTCGACAGTAGACGTAGACGGGATGCCGAATGCGCGCATGGTGTTGCTAAAAGATGTCGAGGACACGGCATTTGTTTTCTATACCAATTACACCTCAAAGAAGGCGCAGGAAATTGATGGGGCCGAAAAGGCTGCGTTTGTGATGCATTGGAAGTCCTTGCGCCGCCAAATTCGTGTGCGCGGTCATGTGACCAAAGAAGATGGGCCGCAAGCGGATGAATATTACAACTCCCGCTCGCTCAAAAGCCGCCTTGGCGCGTGGGCATCGGATCAATCCAAACCATTGGCGTCACGGGCGAGCCTTATGACAGAGGTGGCAAAAGTCACGGCCAAGATGGGCGCAAACCCCACGCGGCCACCGTTTTGGGGCGGATACCGGATCACGCCGATCGAGATTGAGTTCTGGGCCGATGGGGAGTTTCGCTTGCACAACCGGTTCCGCTGGACCCGCTCAACACCGGATGAGCCATGGGATGTAGTGCGTTTGAATCCTTAGACTTTTACGTACTTAAACCAAAGATAGCGTAGTGTTCCTAAAGAGGCCGTCGGTATTCCGCAGATAAATTGCACCGACGGCCCGTAACCTACAGCACAGTAATCAGTAGTGTAATTACAGATGGAGCGTCCCCAAAGCGGGATGGTTATGTGCAAAATGCAAGAACAGCAGAATATTGAGAACGTAGACGTCGAAGAAGAAGAAATCGTATTTGGCGTCGTTAAATGGTTTGACCCGGTTAAGGGTTTTGGATTTGTTGTGGCTGACGACGGTGGTCCCGACATTTTGTTACACGCGAATGTTTTGCGTAATTTCGGCCAGGGCTCCATCGCGGAGGGCACAGAAATTGAGATCGCAATTCAACACACAGATCGCGGCGTGCAGGCGGTTGAGGTCCTTGAGATCACACCACCAGAAGACGACGGCACCAGCACACTGGGCGAGTTTGTCCACGTTAGCCCCGAAGAGCTACAAAAGATCGAGCTTGAGCCATCCCGCGTTAAGTGGTTCGACAAAACCAAAGGTTTCGGTTTTGCGAATGTGTTTGGCTTTGACGAAGACATCTTTGTGCATGTTGAAGTACTGCGCCGTTCCGGTCTGGCAGATCTGCAAAGCGGCGAAGCCGTTGGCATCCGTGTCATCGACGGTGAGCGCGGCAAAATGGCAGCGCAAGTCTGCACATGGGATTTCGCTGTCGAGCGTCAGTAATTCCATTTTTAGAACGATTTTCAAAAAGCACGTAGCGATGGCCGCTGCGTGCTTTTTTGTTGTGCTGCCGTTTGGCGCACAGGCCGCGTGTTCCGACAGTCAGATCGAGTTGCGCGGCACATGGGGCAAGGCGGTTTTTGACGTTGAAGTCGTGGCTGATCCCGCTGCGCGTGCCCAAGGGTTGATGTTTCGCGAAGCCATGCCGCGCGGGGCAGGGATGCTATTCGTGTACGAGCGCCCACAAACCGTTGCGTTCTGGATGAAGAATACGTTGATCCCACTCGATATTATCTTTGCCAGTGAGGACGGGGTGGTGCGCAAAGTGCATTCCAACGCGTTTCCTGGTGACCTGAAACCGATCCCCGGGGGCGATAACATCATGTATGTGCTCGAAATTAACGGCGGATTGTCTGAGATTTACGGGATCAACGCGGGTTCTGAGATGCGGCATGAAATTTTTGACAAAGAAGTTGCATCTTGGCCCTGTTAGGGGCTTTTCATTTGCGTAAAGGCGGATTAAACGCAGCATCAGTCGGGGCGTAGCGCAGCCTGGTAGCGCGACGGTTTTGGGTACCGTAGGTCGCAAGTTCGAATCTTGCCGTCCCGACCACTTCACCACATTAGTTAGTGAGCCAGTGCCCCAAGGGTAGTCTGTATTGCTTTCACACATTTAGTCATGTGCTGAGAAGGGCGGCTGTCCTCTGCGTCATTCCCTACAAATCGTAGTGGTGTTAGATTCGGAGTGGTTTATTGAATGTGTGCTACATTTAGTGGCAAAGGCCGTGCCTCTTTCCACATTTGCTATCATCTGCCGTATAATTGATACTTTTGATACTGATCGGCTTGGCTATTTTTCCTCTTCAGTAAAATAATTTTAGCGATCCATTAACCCAAGTACGCTGGCCGTTAATTCTGCCAGCCTGTGGAAAAGCGTCTGGATAAAGTCTGCTGATTTCTTAAGGAGCCGCGATAAAACTGCGGGAATAAAAGGAAAAATTCGGTTGTTCATGTTGCGGGCGAAATCAGAGTTATCCACAGCCTTCACGCACATGAATCACATGATTGTGTCTGGCCCATACTAGGCCCCTTACCGTCAATACTATTTTGAGACTTTGATTAATAAAAAACCGTTGACCACCTAGGTGGAACTACGTCAGGTTGTGCAGGCTGACATGATGGCCACTACATATAGTGGCGCGCAGGTTGGTGGGGACAGGTTCAAAAGACCACAACAAATATAGGATGTGCGCGGCGCCACTTGCCAAGACGCACTCCGTCAGAACTACGGATAACCGAGGCGCTGAGCAAAAGATTTGTCCCTATCATCATCAGCCAAGACGCGCCGCTGCGTGTTTTGCAGTTAAACATTTTACAGGGACAGGGCTCCGAGATATGAAAATCGACCGCACATTTACCGCCGCCGGCAAAGACGCATACGCCGAACTGGACTTTATCAAAACAGTTTCGGAAATCCGGAACCCCGATGGCACGATTGTGTTTCAACTCGAAGATCTGGAAGTGCCCTCCAGCTGGAGCCAAGTTGCCAGTGACGTAATTGCGCAGAAGTATTTCCGCAAAGCGGGCGTGCCGTCCAAAGTTGAAAAAGTGGCTGAGAAGGATGTCCCTGAGTTTCTTTGGAAGTCCAAACCAGCAAAAGGCGCGACCTTCGGCGGCGAGACATCAGCGAAGCAAGTTTTTGATCGTCTGGCGGGTGCCTGGACATACTGGGGTTGGAAAGGTGGGTATTTCACCACCGAGGCCGACGCCCGTGCGTATTTCGACGAGATGCGCTACATGCTGGCGACACAGCGCGCCGCGCCGAACAGCCCGCAGTGGTTTAACACGGGCTTGCACTGGGCCTACGGCATCGACGGACCTGCCCAAGGCCACCACTATGTAGACCACAAGACCGGCAAGCTGACCAAATCCACCAGCAGCTATGAGCACCCACAGCCACACGCGTGCTTTATTCAATCTGTTGCGGATGATCTGGTAAACGAAGGCGGCATTATGGACCTTTGGGTGCGTGAAGCGCGTTTGTTCAAATACGGCTCTGGCACAGGCACAAACTTCTCAAGCCTGCGTGCGTCTGGTGAGGGGCTCTCTGGCGGTGGTAAATCATCTGGCCTGATGGGCTTTTTGAAAATTGGTGACCGCGCCGCTGGTGCGATCAAATCTGGTGGCACAACACGGCGCGCGGCTAAAATGGTTATTGTGGATGCGGACCACCCTGATATTGAAGAATTCATCGAGTGGAAGGTGCTTGAAGAGCAGAAAGTAGCGTCCATCGTTGCTGGCTCAAAGATGCACGAGCAAAAGCTCAACGCGATTTTTGCTGCGATCAAAGCGTGGGATGGTGCGCAAGAGGATGCCTATGATCCAAAGGTTAACCCACAGCTGAAAGAAGCGGTAAAGTCAGCCAAGAAAGTTGCGATCCCCGAGACGTACATCAAGCGCGTTCTGGATTACGCAAAGCAAGGCCATACCTCAATTGAGTTCCCAACATATGACACGGATTGGGATTCCGAGGCGTATAACTCTGTCTCCGGTCAGAACTCGAACAACTCAATCCGCGTAACTGATGCGTTCCTGAAGGCTGTTGAAGCAGATGGCACATGGGATTTGATCAACCGCACAGATGGCAAAGTGTTCAAGACGGTCCAAGCCCGTGATTTGTGGGAAAAAGTAGGCCACGCAGCTTGGGCCTGTGCCGACCCGGGCATCCAGTACCACGACACAGTCAACGCGTGGCACACTTGCCCAGAAGACGGCGAAATTCGCGGCTCCAACCCGTGTTCAGAGTACATGTTCCTTGATGATACGGCTTGTAACCTTGCATCCATGAACCTGCTGACGTTCCTCAAAGACGGTGAGTTCCAGTCAGAAGACTACATGCACGCGTGCCGTTTGTGGACAGTCACCCTTGAGGTGTCTGTAATGATGGCGCAGTTCCCGTCCAAAGAGATCGCGCAACGCTCATACGACTTCCGCACGCTTGGTCTGGGCTATGCAAACATCGGCGGTTTGCTGATGAACATGGGCTACTCTTACGACAGCGATGAAGGCCGCGCGCTTTGCGGTGCGCTGACTGCAATCATGACCGGCGTCAGCTATGCAACATCTGCCGAAATGGCCGGTGAGTTGGGCCCGTTCCCAGGGTACAAAAAGAACGCAGACCACATGCTGCGCGTCATCCGTAACCACCGCACAGCGGCCTACGGCAAGACAGACGGCTATGAGAACCTTGAAATCAAGCCAGTCGCGCTGGACCACGCGTCTTGCCCAGACAAAAGCTTGATCGAACTGGCGCAATCCGCATGGGACGAAGCGCTGAGCCTTGGCGAAGCCCACGGTTACCGCAACGCCCAAGCCACAGTTGTTGCGCCGACAGGCACAATCGGCTTGGTCATGGACTGTGACACCACAGGCATCGAGCCAGACTTTGCACTGGTAAAATTCAAGAAGCTTGCGGGCGGTGGTTACTTCAAGATCATCAACCGCTCTGTTCCAGCAGCCCTTGAAAAGCTTGGCTATGGCAGCGCGCAGATCGAAGAGATCGTCGGCTACGCCGTTGGGCACGCCTCAATGGGCAACGCGCCGGGCATCAACCACACCGCCCTGATCGGTCATGGTTTTGGCCAGGCCGAGCTTGAAAAAGTGGAAGCTGCGTTGGCATCAGCGTTCGACATCCGTTTTGTGTTCAACCAGTGGACCTTGGGCGCAGAATTTTGCACCAATGTTCTGGGTATCCCACAGGACAAGTTGGCTGATCCAACGTTTGATCTGTTGACACACTTGGGTTTCACCAAAGCGGACATCAACGCAGCCAACGACCACGTTTGCGGCACAATGACCCTTGAGGGTGCGCCACACTTGAAGAAAGAGCACTACGCGATTTTCGATTGTGCCAACCCGTGCGGTAAGAAAGGCGAGCGTTTCCTGAGCGTTGACAGCCACATCACCATGATGGCCGCAGCGCAGTCGTTCATCTCTGGCGCGATCAGCAAGACGATCAACATGCCAAACGACGCAACGATCGAGGATTGTCAGAAAGCCTATGAGCTGTCTTGGTCCTTGGGTGTGAAAGCGAACGCACTTTACCGTGACGGCTCAAAACTCAGCCAGCCGCTTGCTGCGGCCTTGGTCGAGGATGATGATGAGGCAGCTGATGTGCTTGAGAACGGCTCCACTATGGAGAAAGCACAAGTCATCGCCGAGAAAATCATTGAGAAGGTTGTGGTCAAAGAGGTCATCAAATCGCACCGCGAAAAGATGCCACAGCGCCGCAAGGGCTATACCCAAAAAGCCAACGTGGGCGGGCACAAAGTGTACCTGCGCACCGGGGAGTATGCAGATGGCAACCTTGGTGAAATCTTCATCGATATGCACAAAGAGGGGGCGGGCTTCCGCGCCATGATGAACAACTTCGCCATCGCGGTGTCTGTTGGTCTGCAATACGGTGTGCCGCTCGAGGAGTTCGTGGATGCGTTCACCTTCACCAAGTTTGAGCCCGCGGGCATGGTCCAAGGCAACGACAGCATCAAGAACGCTACATCCGTGCTGGATTACATCTTCCGCGAATTGGCTGTGTCCTATCTTGACCGTACCGATCTTGCCCATGTGAAGCCTGAAGGCGCCACATTCGATGATATCGGCCGCGGTGAGCAAGAGGGCGTGAGCAACGTCAAAGAAGTGTCAGACACTGCTGCGACGCGCACCCTTGAAGCGCTCAAGACAATCAGCTCAACGGGCTATCTGCGCAAGCGTTTGCCCCAAGAGTTGACTGTGCTGCAGGGCGGCCAAATGGGCATGACCGAGGCAGCGTCTGTGGCGCCCGTGACCCCTGTGGTGGCTGATGGCACAACCGGCGTCGCCGTAGCCGAAGCCGCTGTTTCAGGTGGCGGTGTACAGATGGACGCCCGTGCCAAAGCGAAGATGCAAGGCTACGAGGGTGAGGCCTGTGGTGAGTGCGGAAACTATACGCTGGTGCGCAACGGCACCTGCATGAAGTGCAACACCTGCGGCGGCACATCCGGCTGTAGCTAAAGAGATGCGGCGGCCCCCTGCGCGAGCAGGCGAGGGCCGCCCATGACGATCAGGCCGCAGGCATAAAACAACGTAAGAGCGGTAAATTATACGAGCCTGATTGAACAAACTGGGGCGCCTTTGGGCGCCCCATTTTTGTTCGGTGTGTTGGTTTGGGTAAACAGAAGGAAACGCTGTTTTTGCAGGCGTTCATCCAGTGGGGCGCTGCCCCACACCCCGGGATATTTCTAAACAAAAGAACTTATGCTGAAACTAAAAAGCTCCTCGCGCTTGTTCAGTGCGAGGAGCTTTAGCTTTGGTCTTTCACTTATTGTAAATTATCTCTTATTCGGGTCCGCGTGAAAGGGCTGCTACGCCCGTGCGGGCCATTTCTATCAGGCCGATGGGGCGCATGAGATCGGCAAATGCATCGATTTTCCCGACGTCACCGGTGATTTCAAAAACGAAACTATCAAGGGTGCTGTCCACCACGTTGGCGCGGAAAATCTCGGCCAGACGCAGTGCTTCGATACGCTTGTCGCCGGTACCCGTGACTTTGAAGAGGGCCAGCTCACGTTCAACGGCAGGGCCCTCGACGGTAAGATCGTGCACGTCGTACACAGCCACAATCCGGCCCACTTGCGCTTTGATTTGTTCAATCATTTGCGGGGTGCCGGTTGTTACGATCGTGATGCGCGACAGCTGCTTTTCGTGATCCACTTCCGCAACTGTAAGGCTTTCGATGTTGTAGCCACGCCCTGAGAAAAGTCCGATGACGCGGGCCAGAACGCCCGCTTCGTTGGCGACCAATACCGCAAGGGTGTGGCGTTCTTCTACGTCAGAGAAGGTTGGACGAAGGTTGTAGGCGCTGTGGCTTGATGCGCCTTTCTTGAGTTTTAGTGCAGCCATTGGGTGTCTCAGTTCATGTATGTTTTGTGTGGGCCTGACGCGCCAATCTTGAGAGGGTACATCAGGCCAATAAGAGAGAAGGGTAGTGCGGGTGTTAGACCAGCACGCTGCCTTTTGCATCGATCGCACCTTTGGTGCTGGCGTCGCCCAAAAGCATCTCGTTATGTGCCTTGCCCGATGGGATCATGGGGAAACAGTTTTCGTGCTTTTCAACAAGGCAATCAAAAATGACCGGACCGTCGTAGGTGATCATTTCCATGATGGCATCATCCAAGTCCGCAGCATCTTCACACAAAATACCCTTGGCACCAAAAGCTTCCGCCAGCTTTACAAAGTCGGGCAGGGCTTCTGACCAGCTTTGTGAATAACGCTCACCGTGCAGCAATTCTTGCCACTGGCGCACCATGCCGAGCCGTTCGTTGTTCAGAATGAATTGCTTTACGGGCAAGTTGAATTGCACCGCTGTGCCCATCTCTTGCATGTTCATCATCCACGAGGCTTCACCCGCCACGTTAATGACCAGCGCATCACGGTGCGCGGCTTGCACACCGATTGAGGCAGGGGTGCCGTAGCCCATTGTGCCCAAACCACCGGACGTCATCCACCGGTTGGGGTCTTCAAACCCGAGGTACTGCGCCGCCCACATCTGGTGCTGGCCGACTTCGGTTGTGATGTAGCGGTCGTATTTCTGGGTCAGAGCTTCAAGGCGCTCAAGAGCGTATTGCGGCTTGATGACTTTGCCTTCTTGCTTGAACGACAGACATCGCACGGCGCGCCAGTCTTCAATTTGGCTCCACCATTTAGTGAGCGCTTCTTTGTTTGTCTGGCGACCCTTTGATTTCCAAACGTTCAGCAGATCCTCAAGCACATGGGCCACATCACCAAGGATCGGCATATCCACGTGGATGACTTTGTTGATCGATGAGGCGTCGATATCGATATGCGCCTTTTTTGAGCCGGGCGAGAACGCATCGAGGCGGCCCGTGATCCGGTCATCAAAACGTGCGCCGATGTTGATCATCAAATCGCAATCATGCATCGCCATGTTGGCTTCATAAAGCCCGTGCATGCCCAACATGCCCAGCCAGTTGTCACCGGACGCAGGGTAACAGCCCAGTCCCATTAGGGTTGAGGTGATGGGGAAGTTTGTTGCCGCCACCAACTCGCGCAAAAGCTGTGACGCCGCGGGGCCAGAGTTGATGACGCCGCCACCCGAATAGATGATCGGGCGTTTGGCTTTGGCCATCGCGTCGGCCAATTCCTCAATGGTGGCCATGTCGCCTTTCACTTGGGGCTGATAGTGCGACTTGGTGGGCGCGGCAGACTTATACTTGCCCTTGGCGAATTGGACGTCTTTGGGAATGTCCACAAGCACAGGGCCCGGACGGCCTGATGTGGCAACGTGAAACGCCTCATGGATCGTGCCAGCAAGCTCATCGGTGTCTTTCACGAGCCAGTTGTGTTTGGTGCACGGGCGCGTGATGCCAACGGTGTCGGCCTCCTGAAATGCGTCAGATCCAATCATGAATGTGGGCACCTGACCGGATAGAACGATCATTGGGATGCTGTCCAAAAGCGCATCCGTAAGGCCTGTCACCGCGTTTGTGGCACCGGGGCCCGAGGTTACCAACACAACCCCGGGTTTGCCTGTCGCGCGGGCATAGCCTTCGGCGGCGTGGGTCGCACCTTGCTCGTGGCGGACCAAAATGTGGTTGATGTCGCTTTGCTGAAAAATCTCGTCATAGATCGGCAGCACCGCGCCACCGGGGTAGCCGAAAATCGTGTCGACGCCTTGTTCTTTAAGGGCTTGGATAACAATTTGGGCGCCTGTCATGGGTGCGGGCATCTTGGTCTCTCCGGTTTTCAACGATTGCGCGGCTGGTTCCGCGTCAAATCAATAGCTAGCTCGTTTCAGGTTCAGAAAAGAAAAGGTGACATAAAAAAACCCCCGATTGTGTCGGGGGCGCATGGTTTCAAAACTGGATGACCTTACGATCCCATGCGCATCTTTCGGCAAATCACGACGACGTCTTTCATAGCCCGCCCTTTCTTAACAATTGCCACGGACATTATGGCGGGCATTCGGGGGCGTCAACAGCCGCACAGTAGTTTTTTGGCTGTTTTGGATAATTAAATAGCGATTTGAGTGATGAATTTTGAAACTATCAGAAAGTATGGGGGTACTTTTTGGCATTTTTATTGGATGCTGGCCTACAAATTAGCCCCTGTACCCTGCAAAACCCCGTGCTCAAGCGCGTAGCGGGTCAGCCCTGCGGTAGATGAAATACCCAGTTTACGTTTGATATTCTTGCGGTGCGTCTCAACTGTGCGCACAGAAATATCCAACACGGCTGCTACGTCTTTGTTGGATTTCCCACTGGCAAGTTGCAGCAAAATAGTCTGCTCGCGCTCGGTCAGGATTTCGCGCCCGCCCGCAACCGCCGGTTCAAGCGAGCCCTTCGCGCCCGTGCACAAATACCGCCCACCAGACAGCACCACATCAATGGCAGTTTTGATTTCTTCGGTAGGGACGTCCTTCAGCAGGTAGCCATGCGCGCCGTAACTCAGCGCCGTTGAAATATATTCGGGCGTGTCGTGCATCGACAGGATCAGGATGTGGGTGTCGGGGTGTTGCTCAAGGATAATCTCGGTCGCGGAAAGCCCGCCCATGTTGGGCATGTTCAGGTCCATCAGCACGACGTCCGGCTGCAACGTGCCTACTTGCGCGATGGCCTCTTGTCCGGATGAAAGGGTCGCGACCACTTCAAGATCGTCATAAGTCTCAAGGATCGATTGCACCCCTTGGGCAACCATCGGGTGATCATCGACAATCATAACGCGGGTGAGCGGCGGTGTTTGGGTCATTGGGTAATCTTCGCTGGTGCTTCGGGACTTAGAAGGTGGGTAAGCGGCACAGTCGCCTCGATGGTGGTGCCAGAGGCGGTGGACGCGATGTTCAGCGTGCCGTCAAGTTGCTCGATCCGTTCGGCCATATTGCGCAGACCAAGCCCCAAGCTGTTGCGACCGCGCCCTGATTTCAGGCCAACGCCGTTGTCCTTTACCATCAACGTCGCCCCTTGGCGGTGACCGGCCAGGCTCATCACCATTTTCGAGGCATCGGCGTGCCGCTCAATGTTGGTCAGGGCTTCTTGGGCAATGCGGTAAAGCGCAATCTTGCTGTCGGGATCAAGGCGGTTGCGAAAGACGACAGTTTCAAACGTGCATTCGATACCCGTGCGCGCCTCAAAGTCATCGGTCAGCGATTGCAGGGCAGGGCCAAGCCCCAAGTCGTCCAAGATGCCCGGCCGCAAATCACGGCTGATGCGGCGGACCTCACCAATGGCGGTGTTCAGCCCGTCGATCCCTGCACCAAGGCTGTCACCGGCGGCGGCATCGCCTTTGTTGAAACGTCTACGCGCCAGCTCAAGTGAATAGCGTACGCCCACCAAGATCTGGCTGATGCCGTCGTGCAACTCGCGGGCGACGCGGCCACGTTCTTCTTCTTGGGTATCAAAAATTCGCTCCGTCAGGGCCTTTAGCTTGGTATCGGCCAAGCGCCGCTCGCGGATGTTCAGCACCATGCCAGAGGCAAAAACCGCCAAAAGCGCACCAAGCGTGATGAACACAATATACTGGAACGTCCGATCGATGCGGTTCTCTACATCTGCGCGCGCCGCGGCCACCGTGCTTTGGATGTCATCGACAAAAATGGCGGTGCCGATGGCCCACTGCCAATCTTGCAGACCCAGCACATAGCTAATCGCGGGTTCTTTGGTGCCGGTGCTTGGCTTGGTCCATAAAAACGAATGATACCCACCGCCCGTGCGCGCAATATCAATCAGCTTGTCGGTAACGGGCACGTCTTCGGGGTCGGTCAGCCCGCTCCAGTCTTTGTTGATCAGAACGGTCTGGCGCGGCGCCACAAGGTTTGTGCCATCGTAATCAAAGACAAAGAAATAGCCGTCTTGGCCGTAAACCATCGCGGCAAGGCGCTGCTTTACCTCGGTCTTGGCGGCTTCGTCATTTGTACCGGCGGGGCCGTAAATATCGACAACGGCAGTGCGCGCAATGGACAGGTAGTTTTTCAACTCGGCTTTTTTGGCAGATAGAAGTTGGGTCTCAAGAGCGGCGATCTCGCGCTCGGCCAAGGTGCGTGACTGCGTGATGACCACAAGGCCGATGATAGTGGCCGCAACCAACAAAGGGGCCGTCGCTAGAATGAACAGCTTTTGCCCGTAGCTTGGGCGAAGTGTGCGCAAAAGACGAAACATATTCGGCATCTGCGATTCGATACGCTGGAATCGGCAGCTTGTTAAGTCTTTCTTACGCAGTTCCGCGCGCAAAATACGCAGCATGGGGCCTGTTTTGAGACGTATGGTGCTCAATATTGAGGCAGAGTTGGTCATAAAAGTTAACCGATTACGTAGTAGTTGGTATTTCGGATTTTTTTTGGTGCCGCTAATGTCTGACCATTGTTAACGACCCACAGGGCGCGCGGCTTCGTTTTGGTGAAGCGGTGGCGGCCTGATTTTATTATCTGGGAGGATACTCTATGGATCGTCGCTCATTTTTGAAAACATCTGCACTTGGCGGCTCGGCTGCTGCTGCGTCCACATTGGCCGCACCTGCTTACGCCCAAGGCAAGCGCACATTGACTATGGTTACCACTTGGGGCCGTGGTCTGGCTGGCGTTTTTGACGCAGCTCAGCGCGCAGCGGATACAATTGGCGAAATGTCTGACGGTCAGTTGACTGTTGACGTAAAAGCCGCAGGCGAGCTGGTTGGCGCGTTTGAAGTGTTTGACGCGGTTACTGCCGGTCAAGCGGACATGTACCACGGCGCAGACTACTACTTTGTTGGTCAGCACCCTGCATATGCGTTCTTCACAGCTGTGCCATTCGGCATGACAGCACAAGAGCTTGCAAACTGGTACTACCACGGCAACGGCGCGGCTCTGCACGACGAGTTGGGCGAAATCTTTGGCCTGAAATCATTCTTGGGCGGCAACACAGGCGCACAAGCGGGCGGTTGGTTCCGTAAAGAAATCAACTCAGCTGCTGATTTCAACGGTCTGAAATTCCGTATGCCAGGTCTTGGCGGTAAAGCACTGGGTAAATTGGGTGCATCTGTTCAGAACCTTCCAGGCGCAGAAGTGTACCAAGCTTTGGCATCTGGCGCGCTTGACGGCACCGAGTGGATCGGCCCATGGGCAGACGAAAAAGCCGGTTTTCAAGAGATCACAAAATTCTACTACGCTGCGGGCTTCCACGAGCCAGGCGCAGGTCTGTCAGTTGCAACAAACCGCGACGTATTCGACAGCCTGTCACCAGCGCACCAGAAGATCATCGAAATCGCATCTGCTGAAACACACCAGTGGAACCTTGCACAGTTCCTTAACAACAACGGTTCAGCGCTTCAGCGTCTGCAATCCGGCGGTGTTAAAGTTCTCGAATTCCCAGATGACGTTTGGGATGCATTCGGTAAAGCAAGTGAAGAAGTCCACGCCGAAAACCTCGGTGATGACCTCTACAAAAAGGTCCACGATGATTACCAGGCCTCGCTCAAAGCGTCATCTGGCTGGATCAAGCAGTCTGAAAGTGCATACCGCACACAGCGCGACCGCGTTCTAGGCTAATCGCCCGATTGCAGGGGGGAGGGCGCGCGCGTCCTCTCCCAAGCGTTCGCATCTTTGGGTCGGCCAGCATGCGTTGGCCGCTCCAACTTTTACCGCATTATGATCTGACTGCATCCGCAACCATGGCCCATGGGCATTGGGGTTGCGTGGCACATCATAACTGCGCCGAAATTATTACGAGCCGCCGCTCCACGACTTGAAGGCATAGGGGAATATCATGCTCGACGGGATCATCTGGTTTTTTCAAAATATCGCTTTGGCGTTTTACAACATCGGCTACGCGCTGTTGAACACTTCAAGCTGGCTTGACTGGCTGACGTGGGACAACACCACCGAAGACAAACAATCCCTGATGCGGTTCATTTATTACGGCGGCTCTGTTGAGTTGTTCTTCGCGATCTTCACCCTGTTTATCTGTGTGACCATCGCGGGCTTGCTGTACCGTCCATTCATGTGGGGCTGCGTGCGGGTATTTGAAGGGTTCGCAAACGCCGTGGGCCGTTTCTTTGCATGGGCCGGCCTTTTGATGGTGCTGCAACAAATCGTCATCGTATTCATGCAGCGTATTTTTGCGGCTTCCGAATTGTCATTCGGGTTTGGCAAAAGCTTTGCCTTTGACATCAGCTGGTGGTCTGAGGAGCTAAAGTTATACAACGCCATCGTGGTGTGCCTGTGCGCGACATATACGTTTGTGCAGGGCGGTCACGTGCGTGTTGACTTGGTCTACTCAGCCGTTTCATTCCGCACCAAGCGCATCATTGATATGGTGGGCAGCATCATCTTTATGATGCCAGCGGCGGTGCTGACGTGGATGTACGGTTGGTATTTCTTGTGGCGTCACCTTGTGGTGCCGAACCCATCCGCCTCCGACAGCCTTGACCGTTTGGTGAACAAAGCCCGCGCGCTGCGCTGGAATGTTGAGACCATCGGTTTCTCGCCCAACGGGTTCAACGCATATTTCATGTTCAAGATTTTGCTGATCGTCTTCACGGCGATGGTCTTTTTGCAGGCGATTACCTTCTTTTACCGCAGCTACCTTGAGTTGCGCGAAGGTCCCGAGGCCGAAGGCAAAAACCTTGACCGTGATAAACTTGGCGATGCTGACGCAGAACTCGCCGCGAACATCCATTAAGTTAAGAAAGATCTAGAGACATGTTATTCGGACTTGATGGCGTAGAAGTCGGCCTGATCATCGTATTCCTGACGCTCTTTGCGGGCATTTTGTCAGGCTTCCCCGTGGCTTTTGCAATCGGTGGCTCTGCCGTTATCTCATTCGGGATCATCGCGGCACTCGATAGCAACGGCCTGCTTATTCACCAAGCAATCGACAAAGACAGCGCGCAATACGCGGCCCTTCTGGCCGAAGGGATACGCCCTGAGGCGGTCTCGATTTTCCGCTACCCTGAGTTGCCGCGCATTGGAGAGCCTGTGTTTTTGCAAGGGTGGGAAGTCGCCCTTGATCGTAACGTGTCGTTCATTGTGAACCGCATCAACGAACGTGTTTTGGCAGGCCAATCCATTGAAACGCTGTTGGCTGTTTTGATGTTTGTTCTGATGGGCATCACCCTTGAGCGGTCGAAAATTGCGGATGATTTGCTGAAAACCATGGCACGGGTGTTTGGCCCGCTGCCCGGTGGTTTGGCGGTGTCCGTGGTTGTGGTTGGTGCTTTCCTTGCGGCGTCCACAGGTATTGTGGGAGCAACCGTTGTGACCATGGGGCTTTTGTCTTTGCCGACAATGCTCAAGAACGGTTATTCGCCGCAGCTTTCGACAGGTGTGATTGCGGCCTCTGGCACATTGGGTCAGATCATTCCGCCGTCCATCGTGATCGTGTTGCTTGGGACATTGGCTGGGGACTTGTACTCGGCCGCGCAAGAAGAGCGTGCCCAATTGGTGGGATGTTCTGATGCGCTGACATATCTGGGTGAGCCTGCGGTTGTCTCTGTGGGCACGTTGTTCCAAGCGGCGCTGTTGCCCGGTATTTTGCTGGCGATGCTTTATGCGGGCTATGCGTTTGTCTACGCGCTTTTCAACCCGTCCAAAGCGCCAGCGGTCCAGATGGGCAGCAGCAACAGTGAGCCGATCACCCGCTCTGAGGGGCTGACATGGTTCTTGGGCGCGCCGATCATGTTGATCGGTGGTTTGATCCTGTTCGTGAACATCGGCCTTGTCGGCAGCCAGTCAACAATCGTTGACAGCTACACCGACGCCGGCAGTACCGCAGACCTTCGCACGTCTGTTGGCCCTGAATGTGCCGCGGCCATGATTGATCTGCACGGTCAAGCCAAATGGGACGAAGCGGTCGCACAACAGCAAGCCATCGATGATGCGGGGGGCGTGCAAGAAAGCCGTCAGCTGACACCGGAAGAGCGTGAGACGTTGATCCTTGAAAAGATCGAAGCCGCTGCGCCAATCGGCACAGGTTTGGCTGTTTCAATGATGTTGCTGGGTCTGGTTCTGACCACTGCACGCGGTGTTGCGCCATCAGCTGGCCGCTTGCCGTTGATCGCAGGAACACTCGGCGCATTGGGCGTGCTTTTTGTTGACGTCGCTCTTTTGGGGCCCACCACATCTGCGGGTGCACGGCTGTTGCTGATCGCATTGCCTCTGGGCCTTGCCCTTTGGGGATGTGCGGGGGCGCTGAAGATGCTGGCTAAGAACGAGTTGCTGCGCGTTGTCTTCCCGCCGCTTGTGTTGATCATTGCGGTGCTTGGCTCAATCTTGGGCGGTATCACCAACCCGACACCTGCTGCGGCACTTGGTGCGGGCGGGGCGATCATGTTGGCCGCGTATCGCCGCCTCGCGGATGAGGGGCGTTCGGGCAAGATGATCTTGATGACCACTTTTGCGATCATCGTGTTGATCCTTGTGGGCGTGAACTTTGATCTGCGCTTGGGTACGGGCAACACCAGTGTCGAGACCGTCTTTGCGTTCATCGTCGCTAAGGCTGCGTATCTATTCGCGATGTTCGGCATCCTGTTTGCCTGTTGGGTGCTGTTTGCGGGCGGGGTCCTTAGCCCCGTGGTGCGCGAAACCGCCAAAGTCACCTCGATGGTGTTCACCATTTTGATCGGCTCACAGCTGCTTAACCTTGTGGTGATCTCGTTCGGTGGTGAGCACTATATCCAACAGTTCTTACGCTCGTTCGACAACGAATGGACCGTGTTCTTGCTGGTTATGCTGGTGCTGTTCATTTTGGGCTTTGTTCTTGATTTCCTAGAGATCATCTACATCGTCATCCCGATTGTGGGGCCGGTCATTTACGGCGGCACGATGGATCCGAAATGGGTAACAATCATGATCGCTGTGAACTTGCAGACCTCGTTCCTGACACCACCGTTTGGCTTTGCGCTGTTCTACCTGCGCGGCGTGGCCCCGAAGGAAGTCACCACTGGCCACATCTACCAAGGTGTATTGCCCTTCGTGTTGATCCAAGTGGCAGGGCTGGCGCTTTTGGCGGCGTTCCCAAGCGTGGTGACAATCGTGCCGAACCTGATTGGTAACTGATTAAATCAGACCTGAAAATGACAACGGCCCTGCAGGAAACTGCGGGGCCGTTTTCATTTGGTTGCCAGGATGATGGGCGATCAGTCAGCCTTGGTCAGCCGTCTTCATACCGCAGGCTATACTTTTGAAGACAGCGTATCAGGCAGCGAGATATTCGCGACTTGTTCGGCAATAGGATCAATGGACAGCGGGTGCGTCTCTTGCTCAAAATCGGCCACGTTGTTCATGGTTTCCCACGCACCACCACGGTAGACCTCAAGGCCCGAGAACTTCGCCTTGTAATCCATCTTGGGCGATCCGGGCACCCAATACCCAAGGTAGACATATGGCAGGCCTGTTTCCCGCGCGATCTCGATATGATCAAGGATGATGTGCATCCCGGGCGAGCTTGGCGCCGCATCAGGCGCAAAAAACGAATAGACCATGCTCAGCCCGTCATCGAGCAGATCTGTCAGGCAAACGGCGGTCAAAACCTCGTCGCGGGTGTATTCAATCACGCGGCTGCGCACGGGCGTTTCTTCGACCATGGCGGCGAACTCGAATATATCCATATCAGCCATGCCACCATCTGCGTGCCGCGTATCCAGATACGCACGAAACAGGGCAAATTGTTCTTCGGTTGCCCAAGGGCTTGTCACGCGGCGGCGCATATCTTTGTTGCGGCTCATCACGCGTTTCTGGCTTTTGCTCAGCTTGAAATCAGCCACTTTGATGCGCGCGGACAAACACGCGGTACAATCGGCACACGACGGCCGGTAAAGTACATTTTGTGAGCGGCGAAAGCCTTGCTTGGACAGCCCGTCATTCAGCTTTTCTGCGCTTTCACCCTGCAATGCGGTAAACAGTTTACGCTCCATCCGACCCTCAAGATAAGGGCAGGGCTGCGGTGCGGTCACATAAAACTGTGGTGCAATTGGCAGGGTGTGGCGCATTAATAATCCAATTCTTGAACACGCAAACCCTAGCAAGCGAAAACAGTCTCGCCAACCCCTGTCTGCGTGGTGCGTTAACGCGAATGTGCAGCGTGGTTAATGGCCACGGTCCCCAGCAGATGGTCAGTCGCTCCTTGGCGCTTTTCGCTGATCAACATCAAGACGATCGAGATCAACTGCAACACCGGCACCCCGAATGAAATGACATATCCCAAAGTGTGCAAAAACGCGGTTCCGGCATCAAATTTGGTGCCCTTGGCAGTGCGAAATTCTATTGCCACCACCCCCATGCCCACAGTGGCTGAGCGGCGCGCCAACGTGACCACGCGGTAGATAAAGCTGACAGAAAAGAAGACTGCAAAGAAGATGAAAAAGCCAACCCCAAGCGTAAGCAGACAAAGCGCGATCGATATGGCCGCGATGATAAGCGTATCAATCCCCCACGACAGCAAGCGTTTCAGCGGTACATCCGCGTAGAACTCTGCTTGATCGACGGGATCGGGAAGGGCGCTGTGCATAGGCAGATATCCGTGTGGTTTCACTTGTTATGTGCAATTATGTGGTTGTTTGGGGTGTTTCGATAAAGGGCATCCGCTCTTTTTGATCAATTGTTGTCCTTGACCAATCACGGCGCGCGTATCACGTTGTTTTATATGAAGTTTACAGACGCTATCACCCGTATGCCACGCGCCTTTGACCCTGATCGCGGGGCTGAACGCGCTGTTCTGTTCGATGGCCCTTTGTCGGATGTGGTCGCCGGTGCTGCGGGATGTAGCCCATACCTAAGCGGGCTGATTGGCAAGCATCACGAGTGGCTTCAGGGCGCTTTTGCGGACCCTGAAGCGGCCCTGCGCGCCGAATTAGCGGCAGTAGCGGGCTATGCCTCAAACGTACCACTGAGCGAGTTAAGTCCGTCTTTGCGCCGGTCAAAAGGGCGGATTGCCTTACTTACGGCACTTGCGGACCTGGCCGGTGTCTGGCCGCTGGAAAGTGTCACAGCCGCGTTGACCCACCTTGCGGACGCGGCACTTCAAACGGCCCTCGATGCAGAGTTCGCGGCCCGTTTCAAAAGGGGGCATCTGCCGTGGTTGACCGAGGATGATCTGGCCACAAACGGTGGCTTGGTTGTGCTCGCGATGGGTAAGATGGGCGCGTTTGAGTTGAATTACTCAAGCGACATTGATCTGATTTGCCTCTTTGATGACAGCCGCTATGCCCGTGATGATGTGGCCGATGCGCGCCACGCATTTGTGCAGATTATCCGTGCGGTGACCAAAACGATAAGTGCGCAAACCCGCGATGGTTACGTCTTTCGAACAGACCTGCGGTTGCGCCCTGATGCGGCGGTGACGCCCGTGTGCATGTCAATGTCAGCAGCAGAGCTTTATTACGAGGCTGAGGGGCGCACATGGGAACGTGCGGCCCATATCAAGGCGCGGGTGTGCGCAGGCGATCATAAAGCCGGAGAGGCTTATCTTGAGCGGCTTCGACCTTTTGTTTGGCGCAAGCATCTGGACTTTGCAGCAATTCAAGACGCCCATGATATGCGCCTCAAAATTTGGGCACATAAGGGTCTGGCAGGGGCTATTTCATTGCCCGAGCATAACGTGAAACTGGGCCGTGGCGGTATTCGCGAGATTGAGTTTTTCACCCAAACACAGCAGTTGATTGCAGGCGGGCGCGATCCTGATTTGCGTGTGCGTGGAACCTGTGCAGGGCTTGATGCTATTTCGTCAAAAGGTTGGGTTAGCAATGAGTTGGCGGGTGATCTTAAAGTAAAATACCGCGATCTTCGGGATGTTGAGCACCGCTTGCAAATGATTGCTGATGCGCAAACCCACGTGTTGCCCCGCGATGAAGAAGGCTTCAGCCGGCTTGCCGCCATGATGGGCGAGGACGTGGCACCGCTAAAGCAACGATTGCAGGACTTATTTGAGAGTGTTCACAGCCGTACAGAGGCGTTCTTTGCGCCAGAAGCGCCTGCCGAAGATGGTTCTATCGCAAGTATCAAAGCGACCGATCAGGAAAGCGACACATCTACAGTTCCGAACGATTTTGGCCAAGAAACAATCGCCCGTTGGCCCAGCTACCCCGCAATGCGATCTGCCCGCGCTACAGAAATTTTTAACCGCCTGCGCCCGTCTATTGTGGCTAAATTGGCCCAAGCCGCACGCCCCGAAGAAGCGCTTGCGCATTTCGATGGGTTCTTGCGCGGCCTGCCCGCAGGTGTGCAGGTCTTTTCCCTTTTTGAGGCCAACGCTCCGCTGGTGGATTTGCTGCTTGAAATCTGCGCGACGTCACCCGCGCTTGCGGCGTATCTGGGTCGTAATTCCAACGTGCTGGACGCGGTCATTGCGGGTGATTTCTTTGCGTCGTTCCCAAGTGACGCGCAGCTAAGTGACATGATTTCCGATGATCTAGCGGCCTGTGGGGATTATGAGGCGGTGCTGGACACAGCGCGACGGATTAAGAAAGAATGGCACTTCCGGATTGGCGTGCATCATCTGCGCGGTGTGATCGATGCGCAAATGGCCGGTGCGCAATACGCGTCCCTTGCCAAGGCGTTGGTTGGCGCGCTTTGGCCGCGGGTCACGGCTGAGTTTGCGTCAAAGCATGGCGCGCCGATGGGGCGCGGAGCGGTTCCAATTGCCATGGGGTCTCTGGCTGCGGGTCAGTTAAACGCGAGCTCGGATCTGGATTTGATTTTGATCTATGACGCGGACCCTGATGCGATGTCTGATGGTCCAAGGCCGTTGCAGACACGAACATACTTTGCCCGGCTTACCCAAGCGCTGATTACGGCGTTGACGGCGCAATTGCCGGAAGGGCGGCTGTATGAGGTGGACATGCGGCTGCGTCCTTCGGGGCGGCAAGGGCCTGTGGCAAGTGGTTGGGCGTCTTATGCGAGCTATCAGAAAGAAGAAGCATGGACGTGGGAGCATCTTGCCTTGACGCGCGCGCAAGCACTTGGTGATGGGGCGTTGGCAAAGGACTGGAACGCTTTGCGCGGTGATATTTTGCGGGACACGCAAAAAGACGTGCTGGGTGATACAAGCGATATGCGGGCGCGTTTGGCGGGGGCGAAACCTGCGAGTGATCCGTGGGACGTTAAAAATGGTGCTGGCGGCGTGCAAGATATTGAGCTGTTCGCCCAAGCCAGTGCGCTGAAAGCGGGGCTTGATGACGTACCACGCGATACGTCGGCGCAACTGGCGACAACAGTCGCAAACGGATGGTTGAATGACGCGGACGCGCGCGCCATCACCGCAGCTTATAAGACCCTATGGGCCGTGAAAGCGATGCAGGCCGAGTTGAGCCTGGGGCCGTTTGATGCAGCAAAAGTCGGGACGGGCGCGGTTGGCGTTCTAAATGGTATTTTGGCTGCGGGTTCCGAGGACGAGGCGCTGGCAAAAGTGGCTGAGGCGCGGCAAACGGCGCGTGCATGTATTGAACGGATTATGCCCCTTGGGGGCGCAAAAGATGGGGCAGGCGGCAATGATTGACTTCAAGTTTTTGGACCCACGCGGATTGATCCAAGAAAGCTATAAAATTGATGGGATCAGCGCGCCTGAGTGCCGCTCGATCTTTCTGGACTGGGCGCTTGGGCTGCCCGCGGGTGTCGCGATGCAAGATTATATCAAGCCGCTTATTGATCACTACGGGCAATCAAACGGAGATCATCCGATGACGCAGACGCTGCGCGAAGGCCTTGAAACAGCCCCCGCCACAGGACGGCGTGGCGGGCGTGCCGCGCGTGTCGCTGAATAAACAGCTAAGTGATTACCGCTTAAGTGCTGCGGCTTCGCGGGCCAGTTCTTCAATCGCGGCCCAGTCTTTTGCGGCGATCAGATCGGCAGGGCAGACCCAGCTTCCGCCAACGCAAAGCGTGTTTGACAGTCCAAGGTATGTAGGTGCGTTTTCGGGTGTGACACCACCCGTTGGGCAAAATGAGACCTGTGGCAAAGGCGCGCCAATTGCTTTGAGTGCGGGAGCACCGCCATTTGCCTCGGCTGGGAAGAATTTCTGCACCGAATAGCCAATTTCGAGCAGCGCCATGGCCTCGGACGCGGTGGATGCACCGGGCAACAGTGGCAGCGCTGAGATTGCGCATGCCTCAAGCAATTTTGGCGTGGCACCAGGTGAGACACCGAACTGCGCGCCGGCTTCTTTTGCGGCTTCTACGTCTGTGGGCGTCAAAAGTGTTCCGGCGCCAACAGTGCCGCCCTCAACTTTGGCCATCTCGCGGATCGCGTCGAGGGCAGCGGGGGTTCGCAACGTCACTTCAAGGGCGGGCAATCCGCCGGCCACAAGTGCTTCGGCCAAAGGACGCGCGATTGCGGCGTCGTGGATGACAAGCACGGGCACAACCGGTGCCAGTTCACAAATTGCGCGGGTGTGGTGGCTGGCGTCGAGTGGGCTCATCATGGTGGTATCCTCTTCGGGGTATTTGGTGCCGGAAAGTAACGTGGGTGCCTCCGGCGGGGATATTTTTAAACAAAAGAATTGAAACAGTAAATTAACTTAAGCTTTGTATTCGGGAGCGGCAGTACAGGCGGGGACGCCGATGGCTGTAACAAGAGAAGGCCCCACGGGACTTTTGCGCGCATGCGTATCGGTCTCGGGGGCTGATCTTCTTTTGTTCATAAATATCCAAATCCCGCGTTTACACAACAACGCCGGCGCCAGAGCTGGCAGGGCCAACGTTGGCACGAAATACCTCAAACATCTCGCGGCCAACGCCGAATGTGTTGCTCTCAAGGTCTGGTGTGGCTGCTGTGCGTGCGTCAACGCCTTCGGTCAGCACATCTAGGGTCCCGTTTTGCGCATCGACCCGAACGATATCGCCGTCTTGCAGCTTTGACAAAAGACCGCCGTGAAGCGCTTCGGGTGCTACGTGGATCGCCGATGGGACTTTGCCTGATGCGCCGGACATCCGGCCATCTGTAACAAGCGCCACTTTAAGGCCACGGTCTTGCAACACTGCCAACGTTGGGGTGAGCGAGTGTAATTCGGGCATGCCGTTTGCCGCAGGGCCTTGGAAGCGCACAACGACAATGGTGTCTGATGTGAACTCGCCTTTTTGGAAGGCCGTTTTTACGTCATGCTGGTCTTCGAAAACACGGATGGGGGCTTCGACAATCTGACGTTCGGGTGCGACGGCGCTGACTTTCATCATGCCGTGCCCAAGGTTGCCGCGCAGCTGCTTTACGCCGCCTTCAGGCTGGAATGGATTTGAGACAGGGCGGAGAATTTTCTCGTTTTCACTTTTTGCAGAGCCTTCGCGGTACTCAAGTTTGCCGTCCTGCAACACAGGCTCTTGTGTGTAGCGCGACAATCCTTTGCCGACGATTGTATCCACATCATCGTGCAGTAGGCCAGCGTTCAACAGCTCACCGATCATGTAGCCAAGCCCACCTGCAGCGTGGAAATGGTTCACGTCCGCGAGGCCGTTGGGGTATACTTTTGCCATCAATGGCACCAACGCCGAGATATCCGCAAAGTCCTCAAGCGTAAGGTCAATGCCCGCCGCGCGCGCCATTGCAGGCAGGTGCAGCACAAGGTTTGTTGAGCCCCCCGTCGCCATCAGCCCGACGATGCCATTCACAAACGCCTTTTCCGAGAGCACATCGCAGGCGGGGGTGTAATTATCGCCAAGTCCTGTGATGCCCAGGGCCGTTTTCGTAGCATGTTCGGTGAGGGCTGCGCGAAGTGGGGTGTTGGGGTTCACGAAAGACGCGCCGGGCAGGTGCAGCCCCATGAATTCCATCAACATTTGGTTGGAATTCGCCGTTCCATAAAACGTACAGGTGCCCGGGCCGTGGTAGCTTGCCATTTCGGCGGCCATCAACTGGCTGCGGTCAATGTCGCCTGTTGCGAACTGTTGGCGCACGCGGGCTTTTTCATCATTGGGCAAGCCACTGGTCATCGGGCCTGCTGGCACAAAGACCGACGGGATATAGCCGAATGTACCGGCAGCAATGATAAGACCGGGCACGATTTTATCACACACACCCAAATACATCGCCGCGTCATAAGTGTTGTGTGACAGGCCAACGCCTGCGGCCAATGCGATCACATCGCGCGAAAACAGCGACAACTCCATGCCAACTTGGCCTTGGGTTACGCCATCACACATGGCCGGAACGCCGCCCGCAACTTGGGCAGTGCCGCCGTGGGTGGCTGCGGCGGCTTTGATCAGATCAGGGAATTCTTTGAACGGCTGGTGGGCCGAAAGCATGTCATTGTAGGCAGTGATGATGCCAATGTTGGGGGACTGCTCATCAAGAAGACGGTCCTTTGCGTCGCCCATCGCTGCATAGGCATGGGCTTGGTTGCCACAGCTCAGGTGGCCGCGTTTGGGGCCAATGTCTGCGGCTTTGCGCATACGCTCAAGATATGTCCCGCGCCGCTTTTCTGATCGGGCAATGATGCGGTCTGTCACGGCTTTGAGGGTTGGGTTTAGCGACATGTGGCAGGCTCCATCGGCTTAGACGTCTGTTATTCACCCGCGTTCTAGCGATGTTTGCGCTAACAAGTCCAGCAGTTTCAGTATGTGGGACACAGTTTGCCGCAGTTTGCTATGATGCTTGGCCAATTCAATTGTGTGCTTTAAGGGAGGCATCATGACACAAACCACCACAGATGTGCCCGCTTCACCCAGCGATCTTCCCGTAGTTCGACTGAAACCAAAATCCGACGCCCGTGCCATCAGGTTTGGCGCGCCGTGGGTCTACGCAGAGGATTTGGTGACGGATCGGCGCACCAAAGCCTTAGGCGCGGGTAGCTTGGCCATTTTGGAAGACGCAGACCGCAAGCCATTGGGCCTTGTGGGGGTCACGCCCGACAGCCAGATCATCGCGCGCGTGCTTGACCGCGATGTGACTGCCACGATTGATCAGGCGTGGTTTGAGGCGCGCCTGCAGACGGCGTTCGAGCACCGCAAGCGGATGTTCGATGCGCCGTTTTACAGGCTGATCCACGCAGAGGCCGATGGGCTGCCCGGTGTTATCATTGACCGGTTTGGCGATGTAGCGGTGGTGCAACCCAACGCCGCTTGGGCCGATGCGCGGATTGCGCAGCTATCAGCCGCGCTACAATCGGTGACGGGCGTGAGCTGTGTGATCAAAAACGCCTCGGGCCGTGCGCGCGGGCTGGAAGGGCTTGATGACGTGTCCGAGGTTCTTGCAGGCACAGCGCCGGACGCGCCATTGGAAGTCCCGATGAACGGCGCCATTTATCTGGCGGACGTTATGGGCGGTCAAAAAACCGGTCTGTTCTTTGACCAAAGACCAAACCACGCGGTAACGGCGCGGCTGTCGAAAGACGCACGGGTGTTGGACGTGTTTTCCCATGTTGGCGGTTTTGGGCTTGCGGCGCTGGCGGCGGGTGCGCAAAGCGCCACGTGCGTTGACGGTGCACAGCCCGCGCTTGATCTGGCCCAAGGCGGTGCGGATGCCATGGGCATGGGCGACAAGCTCAGCACGCGCAAAGGGGATGCATTTGCCGTTCTTGAGGCGCTAAATGAAGAAGGCGCGCAGTTCGACGTGGTGGTCTGTGATCCGCCCGCGTTTGCGCCGTCGAAAAAATCGCTCGATCGTGGGTTGCGCGCCTATGAGCGGGTGGCAAAACTGGCGGCACCACTTGTGGCCGAGGGCGGATATCTTGTGCTGTGCTCATGCTCGCACGCAGCGGATGTGCATAAATTTGCGCGCTCATCGGCGCGAGGCATCGGGCGGGCAGGGCGCCGCGCCCAGCACATTCACACAGGGTTTGCAGGACCAGATCATCCGTTGATGCCACAGCTTTCGGAAAGCGGATACCTGAAGGCGCTGTTTTATCGGTTGCTGCCGTGAAAGCGCTAATCGACGCCTGCGTTCTTTATCCAACCGTGATGCGCGAGGTGGTCATTGGTGCCGCCCGCGCGGGGCTGTTTGAGCCGCAGTGGTCCGAACGGCTGTTGGAAGAATGGGCCCGCGCTGCGGCGCGCCATGGGTCAAGTGACGAGGTCGCTGCGCGGTCTGAGGCGGTGATGCTGAATGCGCATTTCACACGCGCCCAGATACGGCCCAAAGACGGTGATTTGGCGCGGCTTTGGCTGCCTGACCAGAACGATATTCATGTGTTGGCTGCGGCCATCGCAGGCTCGTCTGATGTGATCATTACCAACAATGCAAAAGATTTCCCGCGCAATATTCTGGCAGAAGAAGGCGTTTCGCGCGCGGACCCCGATCAATTCTTGTTGGGGCTGTGGCATGCCAACCCTGAGGTCATGGCTGACGTCGTTGAAGGGGTGCGTGCCCAAGCAGACAAGCTGTCAGGCAGTACATGGACCACGCGGGGGCTGTTGAAAAAAGCGCGTCTGCCGCGGTTGGGCAAAGCGCTTCAGTCCTAAAGGGTCTGCTGTCTTATTGGGCGTTACTTTTGCACCGCATCCCATTTGGCGACATTTGCCTCAATCGCTTTGATCCGTTCTTCGGTTTTAGGGTGGCTAAGCAACCACGCAGGGCTGCCGCCGCGTGCGCCCGTTAGTTTTTCAAGCTTGGTGAAAAGCGTCTTTTGCGGTTCAACCCCGATGCCGGATTTGTGCAACAACGCTGAGGCATATGCGTCCGCCTCATATTCATCGGTACGTGAAAGCCGTGCTGCGATCAGCGATGTCAGCATCCCCGCAATCCACGGGCCGACACCTGGAATAAAGCGCCCTAAAACCATGGCCAATGCTGTGCGCAGCGCATTTTGGCCCGAAAAATCAATCATTCGGCGGCGCGAGTGACCCAAGGCGACGTGCCCCAATTCATGGGCGATGACTGATGCCATTTCCGCGCCTGTGACCTCGCCGGCCTGAAATTTCTGATAAAACCCACGTGTGATGAAAATACGCCCGTCAGATGCGGCCAACCCATTGACGGGCTCGATCTCGTAGATGTGCACGCGGATGCGCGGGATATCGAGCGCCTTGGCCATTGCCGCTGTGTGGGTTGTCAAAATCGGATCAGCAAGCTCGGTGCTGTTGCGGTCAAGCTCGCGGGCCGTGCGCCACGCAGAAAAGCGCACCATGACATAGCCATAGGCAAGCGCCAAAAGGATGGGGGCAAATTTCAACATGCTCTTTATATGGGGCAGTGTGGGCGGGCTTGCCAGTGTTTGGTGCAAACTTCTGTATGGCAATAAAAAGCGCCCTCGCTGAAGATGGCGAACCCAAGGCTGGCCTTTCAACAAGGGCGCGGTAACGGCGATACTTTTTGCGACGGCGCAGCAGCCTTAACCGCACGCGCCGTCTGGGGGGACGTTAGAACCGCCGTTGATCAAACAGGTGCTCGCCTACTTTTGCTTCGCGGGCCGAGACTGTCAGCACAAATGCTTGGGCAGGATCGGCTTTCTTGGCGTTTGCTTTGCGCAAGATATGCGTCAGCTGCGCTGTGTTGTTATCGGCTTTGGCTTGCACGATTTGCATCAAAACAGCCTTTGGGTAGACGCCTGGCTCAACGCCTGCTGAACGCGCAAGCTGATCTGCGCTGGCGGCGGTTGCCGCGCCAAGGGACGCGCCCAATCCAAGCACCAGTGCAAGGGCTGCGTTTTTGAATGAGTGACCATTAAGAAGGGTCTGTGAACGTGTCATCGTGAGGTCCTCCTTTTACATTTGTTGGGCCACCTCCGACCCTGTCAGGTGACAGGCGGGGTAGTCTTCCGTGTGAACCTGCATCAGCATATGGGCTGCAAAATGCGCCCTGTCACCCTGCGCCACGGCCTTGTGATCCGTGCAGGGCTGCACATCACAGTTTTGTGTGGGAAATGGCGTTAAGGCGCGTTGATTGTGACGAAAAAAGCCTGTGACAGCTTAGCCAAGCAGCTTCATACCGCGCGTCAGCCCCTCGGGGGTCATTGGCACCATTTGATTTTCGAATATCTCGCGGATCATTCCGATGGATTGGGTATAATCCCAGTAGGCCTCGGGCACAGGGTTGATCCAGAGGTGATCGGCCCACTGCGCGCGCGCACGGTTGAGCCATGTGTGACCGGCCTCATCGTTCCAATATTCATTCGCGCCGCCGATATAGGCGATTTCATAGGGGGACATGCTGGCATCGCCGACGAAGATGCATTTGTAGTCGGGTCCATATGTGCGCAATATTTCCGCCGTTGGAATTTTATCGTCCCACCGGCGTGCGTTGTCGCGCCACATGCTTTCGTAAAGACAGTTGTGGAAGTAAAAATGTTCAAGCTGTTTGAATTCCGATTTTGCAGCACTGAACAGCTCTTCGACCACTTTGATATGGGCGTCCATTGATCCGCCAACATCAAAGAACAGCAATACTTTTACGGCATTGCGCCGCTCGGGGCGGGTTTTGACATCAAGGTAGCCGGCGTTGGCCGTGGCGTTAACAGTTCCGTCCAGATCAAACTCTTCGCTTGCGCCATCACGCGCCCACCGCCTTAGCCGTTTGAGGGCAACTTTGATATTACGGGTGCCCAATTCGACACTGTCGTCGAGGTTGCGAAACGTGCGCTTGTCCCAAACTTTGACCGCACGTTGGTGGCGGCTTTCGTTTTGCCCGATGCGCACACCTTCGGGGTTATAGCCATGCGCACCAAAAGGCGAGGTGCCCGCAGTGCCGATCCACTTGCTGCCCCCTTGGTGGCGGCCTTTTTGTTCCTCAAGGCGCTTTTTCAGTGTGTCCATCAACGCCTCAAAACCGCCAAGCGCCTCAATCTCTGCGCGCTCTTCAGGGCTAAGGTGCTTTTCGGCCATTTTGCGCAGCCATTCGTCAGGGATATCAACTGCGTTCAGCACGTCTTGGGCACTTATCTCGTCAAGGCCGGAAAAGCTGGCTGCAAAGGCACGGTCGAACTTGTCCAGATGCCGCTCGTCTTTGACCAAGGTAAGCCGCGCCAGATAGTAAAACCCGTCTGCGTCATATGTGGCAAGACCCGCTGCCATACCGTCTAGAAACGCCAAAAACTCGCGCAGGGTCGCAGGGACCCCGTGGCGTCTTAGGTTTTCGAAAAACGGCAGAAACATCAGCGCGCGGCGAGCGTTCCGCCCACAGTCATGATGATAAATGCAATGACGCCCCACACGAAAAAGTAGTGCACCATGTCTTTGCGCGCACCGCCGCGCAGTTTAGCAATGATCGCGCCAAATATGCCGCCAACGATGAATGCCAAAAGCATAAGAAGGGGGAATGAGATCATCGGGAATTATCCTCCGCTGCGCCAAATCTGTGGAGAGAGCGAGGCGATCTCTTTGAGGCGCGCGCTCACTTCTTTCTCTGTGCCAAACCCGTAGCGCGCCCACCCCAAACTGTCCACCCTGACAAGCTGTGCTGCCGATGCGCGGCCTTGCTGGCTAAGACCTTCAGCCTTCAACATCATGAGTGTCGCCAAAAGTGCCGCGTTTTCAGAGGTTTGTGCGGCGTTTAAGTGACGATCAACCCACGCCACGGCGGCTTCGCCGTCCCCTTGAGTGAGCGAAAACGCGGCCATGTGGACGCCAACATGGGCGCGTTGTAGTGCCGCATCAGGAAGGGTGGCATAGATCGCATCCGCTTGGCGGAAGTGGCTGAATGCACGGGCATTGTCACTGCCCATATGCAGCCTGCCTTTGATGAAATGGCCCAAGGCACTGCGGGCATCGGTCCAACCTTCTGCTTGGGCAATGCGCATGGCCTCATTGATGGACTTGATACGCGCAGGCACGCTGCTGCGCCGCGACAGCGCCGTGGTGACAGCGTCGCTCCACGTGCGCGGCGTTGATGTGCGTTGGCGGTTGCCAATGCCTTGCCCGCGCGGGTTGAGGCGGGCCAGAATAGCGGGCAGTCTTGAGCGCACTTGGGCGGGGCTCATGCCGCTGCGCAACTCGGGCGCATAGGTCGCACGCAGGATCAGCATGTCAAAACCGGTCAAAACCGTATGAAAGTTGTCATCGTTAAAAGTGCTGTCTGAAAGGCGGTAAAGGTCATTTAGCGGGCCAAGACCTTGGGCCACTTCTTCATGCAAACAATCGCGCATTTCTTGGGGGCTGGTGCCTGATGGCAAAAAGACCGCAATGCGCGAACGGGTCTGTAGTTGCGTCCAATCAAGCGCGTCACTGCGGCGCGCCTTTTTATAGGCGTCCCACGTTGCAACGCCCGGCACCACAAAACACGCAGCGTTGGGCACAAGGCTTTTCAGTTGGCGGGCAGGGATGATTTCGATGTTGATCTGTGCGTTGTCTGTGTCAGTGCGGCTGATCGGGATGCCAGCCTCATTGCGCAGACGGCGCAGCAATGTCTCAAGATCACGGGTGATGGTGGCGGGCAGGTCGTCGCCGGACAGGCGTACCTCAATCGGGCCCTCAAACCGCGTGAACACCGGTACAGTGCGGCCACTTTCAAGCCGGAACGTCAGGTCCATGAAATCACGCGCAATCTCGCGGTTTGACCGAACGGGGCGGCGCGGGCGCGGCGTGGCAAAGACCTTAACCGCAGGCACATCGACGGCCGCGCGGCTGGTGACTGAATTTGTATTGGTCGGGGCACAAGAACTAAGGGCAAACAAGCCCGCAAACACAATTGACCGCATTCAGGTAACGCCCCGCAACATAACAACTACGATGGGCGAAATGGTCTTGGATTGCGGCAATTCTGGGGTGCGCGCGCGATCATGGCGCGGCATTTGGACAAAGCTGTTGGCTTTTTTGGGCGGGCCCGCGTGTGACGCTCTGCGCCGTGTTAAATGAGGGGCCGCGCCGCGCACGATGCTTACCGCCGCCCTGTTTGGCTGCGCGCCATAAACGCGAGCCGTTCGAACAAATGCACGTCTTGTTCGTTTTTCAAAAGCGCGCCGTGAAGTTTTGGTAGCGCATTGGCGCCGTCGCGTTTCAGGTCCTGTGCCGTCAGATCTTCGGCCAAGAGCAGTTTCAGCCAATCCAGCACTTCCGAGGTTGATGGCTTTTTCTTCAGCCCGTCCGTTTCGCGGATTTCATAGAACTGCGTAAGGGCCGCGTTCAGCAAATCACCTTTGATCGTAGGATGGTGCACCTCAATGATCTGTTTCAGCGTCTCGGGGTCTGGAAAGCTGATGTAGTGGAAAAAACAGCGTCGCAAAAACGCGTCTGGCAGCTCTTTTTCGTTGTTTGATGTGATGATGACGATGGGCCGGTGCGTGGCCTGAACGGTTTGGCCGGTCTCATAGACATGGAACGCCATTTTATCGAGTTCTTGCAGCAGATCATTGGGGAATTCGATGTCTGCTTTGTCGATCTCGTCAATCAACAGCACCACCCGTTCGGAGGCGTCAAAGGCCTCCCAAAGCTTGCCTTTGCGGATATAATTGCTGACGTCGTTTACTTTCGGATCACCCAACTGGCTATCGCGCAGGCGGCTAACCGCATCATATTCGTAAAGCCCTTGTTGGGCACGGGTGGTGGATTTGATGTTCCACTCGATGATCGGTGTTTTCAGCGCGCGCGCAACTTGAAGGGCCAGCTCCGTTTTACCGGTACCTGGTTCGCCTTTAACCAAAAGGGGACGCTGCAATGTGACCGCCGCATTTACCGCAACAGTCAGGTCGTCCGTGGCCACATAGCCATCGGTGCCTGTAAATTTCATATCTGCCTCATGTATCGCGCGATTTTCGCGTCGTTGTGGATAACTTATCAGTTTAGTTCATTCAGGCAACAAAAAGGTTGCGCAAACATTCAGATGTTAACTTGTTATCAAGGGCTGTGATGCAGTTTTTGGCCGAATTCGACCTTGGCAGGCGGGGGCGTTTGCGCTAGATGGGCACGTGAACCGCTGGCCTTTACATGTATCAGGGGCGCGGCATGATTACTGAGGGAAGCTTTACTATGAAAGCAGAGACCTTTCTGCCAGACGACTATCGCCCCGCCGAGGACGAGCCTTTCATGAATGACCGCCAGCTTGAGTATTTCCGCCGCAAGTTGCTTGCGTGGAAGCACGATCTGCAATCTGACACACGCGACACCATCGAAGGTTTGCAAGATGGCACGCGCAATATTCCCGACGTAGCCGACCGTGCGTCCGAGGAAACAGACCGCGCGCTTGAGCTGCGGACACGTGACCGTCAGCGCAAACTGGTCTCAAAAATTGACGCCGCTCTGCGCCGTATCGATGAGGATGAGTTCGGGTACTGCTCTGTTACTGGTGAGCCGATCAGCCTTAAGCGCCTTGATGCGCGCCCGATCGCAACCATGAGCCTTGAGGCGCAGGAGCGTCACGAGCGCCGCGAAAAAGTACACCGCGACGATTAAGGCAAAGCGCCGCATGATCGGTAATTGATAATGAAAAGGCATCACCGGTAGTTCGGTGGTGCCTTTTTCTTTTGCCGCTTTGCACCTGCACGACGCGCGGGCTATGACGGGGTGATGAAAAGTGAACTTCACCACATGCAAATCGATGTTGTCGGCGGCGGCGTAGCAGGGCTTGCCACAGCGCGCGCCGCGGCGATGCGCGGGGCAAAAGTACGCGTGTTTGAGCAAGCACCCGAGATCCGCGAAGTGGGTGCGGGATTGCAGCTAAGCCCGAACGGGATGCGCGTGATTGATGCGCTTGGGCTTGGCGCGGCACTTCGCGACACTTCTCTTGAGGGGCGCGGGGTTGTTTTGCGCAACCAGCGCGGCAAACAAGTGCTGCGCATGGATTTGACCAGCGCCGATGGTACGTTTTTGATGGCCCATCGCGCGGACCTGATCGCGGCTTTATCACATGATTTGGCTGGCTTAGGGATTGATCTTAATCTGAATGCACGAATTGAGGCGGGCAGTGCGCGTCATACAGAGCGGGCACTCACAGTTGCGGCCGACGGCGCGCGCTCGGGTCTGAGGGCGGCTCTTGGTGGTGATGCCGCGCCGTTTTTCACGGGGCAAGTGGCTTGGCGCGCGATTATTGGTGCACATCCCGACGAGCCCGCCGAGGCGCAGGTTTTCATGGGCGCTGGCAGGCATTTGGTGAGTTACCCGCTGAAAGGCGGGCGGCGCAATATCGTGGCTGTGCAAGAGCGCAGCACGTGGGCCGCAGATAGTTGGAGCACCCCCGATGACCCAGAGGCGCTTCGTGCGGCGTTTGCAGACTTCGACGGCCCCGTGCCAGAATGGCTGTCGCAAGTTGAGAAGGTGCATATCTGGGGGTTATTTCGGCGGCCTGTTGCGCAGAAATGGCATGGTTCTGTCAATGGTGCATCTGCGGTTCTGGTTGGGGACGCGGCCCATCCAACCTTGCCGTTTTTGGCCCAAGGCGCGAACCTTGCGCTGGAAGACGCGTGGTGTTTGCCAGCGGCGTTGGCACAATCTCTATCGGTGGATCAATCTGGCGCAGGGGTGCCGGGCGGTTTGCAATTGTTCCAAGACACCCGCCGCGCGCGTGTTGTGCGCGCAATTGAGGCGGCAAATGCTAATGCGCGAAACTATCACATAGAAAACAAGGCGCTACAGGTTGTAGCTCATGCAGTTTTGCGAGGTGGTTCCGCCATTGCGCCATCTGCGGCCGTCCGAAAGTTCAATTGGCTCTATGGCTATGATGTGACAGCGGCATTTTAGTCGCTCTGTAAAAGTACTGCCTAGATGTCCAGCTCGACCCATATCGGCACGTGGTCCGAGGGCTTCTCGCGGCCGCGTACATGGGCGTCTACCTGACAATCTGTCAGCAGGTCAGCGGCTTGGGGCGACAGCAAAAAGTGGTCAATCCGGATGCCATCATTGCGGTTGTAAGCGCCCGCTTGGTAATCCCAAAACGTGTATTGTTCGGGGGCCGCGTTGCGCGCACGAAACGCTTCTGTCAGGCCAAGGGCACACAGTTCGCGAAATTTGGTACGGCTTTCAAGACGGTAAAGTGCATCATCCGCCCACGCCGCAGGGTTAGCGCAGTCTTCGGGTTGTGGGATGATGTTGTAATCACCGGCCATCAAAAACGGCATATCTTGGAGTAACATATTCTTTGCATGGGCAATCTGGCGGTCCATCCACGCAAGTTTATAGTCGTATTTAGGCCCAGGCACCGGATTGCCATTGGGCAGGTATAGCCCGCAGATACGGATCGCTTGCTTGCCAACAACAGTCGCTTCAATCCACCTTGCCTGTTCGTCGGTCTCGTCGCCCGGTAGGCCGCGCTGGATGTCCTCAAGCGGTAGTTTTGACAAGATCGCCACGCCATTGAATGACTTTTGACCGTGGGTTTCCACGATGTAGCCAAGGTCTTCGATCGGCTCGCGGGGGAATGCCTCATCCACGGATTTGATCTCTTGCAACACGGCCACATCGGGCTGTGCCTCAGATAGCCAATCAAGAAGGGCGGGCAGGCGGGCTTTGATCCCGTTGATGTTGAAGCTTGCGATTTTCATGAGGCACTTGTGCCACGGGCCACGGCGGGCGGAAAGCGCTTTTTGCGCCTCTGACGGGCCTTATCGCGCGGATTGATCGCTACATTGAAAAGCTGGTGCCGCAGCCGCATGAGCTGGTCGCGTTGGGGTTGTTGATGACGAACCGCGCGCCAATCAATTCCTCTTCGAAATCAATCACTGCATCGGCCAAAAACGGCAAAGACACCGGATCAAGCACCACGCTTTCGCCCGCGCCGCTGAGAACCAGATCATCGTCTTTGGGGGTGTCGAGGTCGATTTCGTATTGAAACCCAGAGCATCCGCCGCCCTCTACTGCGATGCGCAGCACTTTACCGTTTGCGGCAGCGCCAATTTCGGCAAGGCGTTCAAACGCGCGGGACGTGACGGTTGGGGGCAGTGTGAGCATGGCAAAGGCACCTGTTGTGACATCAGACACCTCACCATATAAGACCGCAGGCAGGCATCACAAGAGACGGCAGACACATGACGGCACTTTACGCGTCCACCCCCGACGATAGTCGCGGCAGGTTGGTCTTTGAACAGGAATACGACTTCCGCTCTCCTTTTCAGCGCGACCGCGACCGCATCATTCACGCCAGCGCATTCCGCCGCCTCAAACACAAAACCCAGGTTTTTGTAGAGCACGAAGGCGATGCGTATCGCACGCGGCTGACCCATACGATCGAGGTGGCACAGGTGGCGCGCACGATGGCGGGGGCACTGGGCCTTGATCTTGATCTGACCGAGGCGATCGCGCTGGCCCATGATCTGGGGCACACACCGTTTGGGCACACAGGAGAAGACGCGCTGGACGCATTGATGCAACCTTATGGTGGGTTTGATCACAATGCGCAGGCGCTAAAAATCGTGACCTCGCTTGAGCGGCACTATGCTGAATTCGATGGGCTAAACCTGACGTGGGAGTGTCTTGAAGGGATTGCAAAGCATAACGGCCCCGTGCCGCAGCCGTGGCCATTTGCGCTGTCGGAGTACACCGCGCGTCACGATCTTGAGTTGCACACCCATGCCAGCGCCGAAGCGCAGGTTGCGGCCCTGTCGGATGATATTGCCTACAACAATCACGATCTGCACGATGGTCTGCGCGCGGGACTTTTCACCGATGACGATATTTGTGCGTTGCCGATTGTGGGCGATGCTTACGCTCAGGTGGATGCGGCCTATCCGGGTCTTGCGCCTAAACGGCGCCGTCACGAGGCACTGCGCCGCGTTTTTGGCGTGATGGTCGCTGATGTGATCAAAACCTCACGCGGGTTGTTGGAGGGGATAACATCCGCTGATCAAGTACGCACCAACGGCGCCCCTGTGGTGCAGTTTTCAGCCAGTTTGTGGGCGGATTTGAAAGTTATCCGCGCGTTTTTGTTCAAACAGATGTACCGCGCGCCTGAAGTGGTTGAGATGCGCAAACGTGTGACGCGCGTGGTTGAGGGGCTATTCCCGCTCTATATGGCCCGCCCCGAGTTGTTGCCCAAAGAGTGGGCCGAGGACGTGGCCGCCGCGACCCAAGATGTGGAGCGCGCCAGATTGGTGGCCGATTATATCGCTGGCATGACAGACCGTTTTGCCTTGGCCCAAGCCGAGGCGCATTTGGAACTTTAACAAAGCTGCATGCGCGGCGTGGCGCGCGATTTGTTGACCCTAGCGTGCAGCGTGGTAAGGGAATGCTAACGCGCCATGCCGCCTAATTTGCGCCGCTCGCCATTGGTGGACGCGCCCGAGTGAAGACACCGGAAGATACCCGAAGGAACTGCCCTATGAATTTGTTTGCTGATATTCGCGCCCTTGTTGTGACGTCACTTGAGGGGATGGTGCAGGCAGGTGTTCTGGCCGAGGGTCTGAGTTTTGACAATGTCACTGTTGAGCCGCCCCGTGACGCAAGCCACGGTGATATGGCCACGAATGCCGCGATGGTGCTGGCCAAACCGTCCAAGATGAAGCCGCGTGATATTGCTGATGCACTTGCGGCAGCATTGCTGAACGATCCACGGATTGAGGCCGCCGATGTGGCGGGTCCCGGGTTTTTGAACCTGCGTTTGTCCAAATCTCTTTGGCAGGGCGTGGTGAAATCCGCCCTTGTTGATGCGCAGTTTGGTCAAAGCAATCTTGGCGGCGGCAAAAAGATCAACGTGGAATACGTCAGCGCAAACCCAACGGGCCCGCTTCACGTGGGCCACACCCGCGGGGCGGTTTTTGGTGACGCGCTTGCCTCACTTCTGGCATACGCGGGCTATGACGTGACCCGCGAATACTACATCAATGATGGGGGCGGGCAGGTCGATGTTTTGGCGCGCTCGGTCTACCTGCGCTACCTTGAGGCGCATGGACAGCAGGTCGCCTTTGAGGACGGCACGTACCCCGGTGATTATCTGATTGAAGTGGGCATGGCGCTCAAAGACAAAGTGGGTGACGCCTATGTGGATCAGCCCGAAGAGGTGTGGCTGGCTGAGCTGCGCCTTTTTGCAACGGATGCGATGATGGCGATGATCCGCGATGATCTGGCCGCTTTGGGTGTCTCCATGGATGTCTTTTTTAGCGAAAAGTCGCTTTATGGCACGGGCCGCATTGAAGACGCGATTGAGGACCTGCGCAGCAAAGGGTTGATCTACACAGGCACTCTGGAGCCGCCCAAAGGCAAGCTGCCAGAAGATTGGGAGCCGCGTGAGCAGACCTTGTTTAAATCCACCGACTACGGTGATGATGTGGACCGTCCGGTGCAAAAATCTGATGGGGCGTGGACTTATTTTGCCCCTGACATCGCCTATCACTACGACAAGATTACCCGCGGCTTTGATGGCCTGATCGACGTGCTTGGCGCGGATCACGGCGGGTATGTCAAACGGATGAAAGCGGCGGTTTCGGCGTTGTCTGACACGCAAGTCGCTCTTGATATCAAGCTGTGCCAATTGGTGAAGCTGATGAAAAACGGTGAGCCGTTCAAAATGTCCAAACGGGCAGGGACTTTCGTGACCCTTGCGGATGTTGTTGAAATGGTCGGCCCGGACGTGACGCGCTTTGTGATGCTGACGCGCAAAAACGATGCGCCGCTTGATTTTGACATCGACAAAGTGACCGAGCAATCCAAAGACAACCCCGTTTGGTATGTCCAATACGCCAGCGCGCGGGTGCATCAGGTGATGCGCAAAGCCGCCGAGGCGGGCATCGCGGTGGATGACGCCACCCTTGCTAGCGCTGATCTGAGCCTGTTGGATCACGCGGCAGAAATCGCCATGGCCCAAAAGCTTGCAGAGTGGCCCCGTTTGGTCGAAGTGGCCGCGCGCACCCACGAGCCGCACCGCGTCGCGTTCTATCTGTATGACTTGGCCAGCGAGATGCACAGCCTCTACAACCGTGGCAATGATGACCACTCATTGCGCTTCATCCAAGACGATGCTGCAGTGTCACAGGCGAAAATTGCGCTGATTAGGGCTGTTTGTGTTGTTATTTCTCACGGTTTAGGTATTCTAGGCGTAACTCCTGCGACCGAGATGCGCTGATCTAACAAGCTGCACCGTCCGCTAATTGCCCATTTGGGTGAGGGGGTTTGAGGCAAGTTTAGAGACCCGAATGACCCATAAAACAAGGGCGGCGGGCAGTGAGGCAACATGTTTGAACAATCCCATTCCGTGGGTGCTGGATCGGCTTTGCGTGGGCGTGATGCTTATGCGGGGCAGCAGCACTATTATGGTGAAACTGGCTACGGTGAGGCCGGTTCTGGCGCGGCAAGCGCCTCCTCAAAGCCCCATTTGATCGTAAACGCGGCAGGTGCGCTTACTTCGATCGCCTTGGTGATTGGCGTTGCGGTGTGGAGCTATAATCTGATTTCTCGCGATGTCAGTGGCGTCCCCGTCGTCAAAGCCCTCGAAGGTCCGATGCGCATCCAGCCTGAAAAACCCGGCGGTACCCCTGCGGCACACCAAGGGTTGGCCGTGAATGAGATCGCTGCATTGGGATCGGCCCCTGCGGCCCCTGATCAGTTGATGCTTGCGCCTGCGCCTGTTGAAATTACGGCTGATGATGTTGCGGGCGTTCTTGTGCCTACGTCCAACGCGGGTGCTGCAAAAGCGCCCGTAACGGCAGCGCCTGAAACAAACGGTGTGACTGCGAATAATGAGGCGGACAGCAGTTATTCCCTCAGCAATGTTCAGCAAGTCAGTGCGGTGGCCCGAAATACGCCAGCAACCAAAGCCGCTCTGGATGAGCTGGTTGCCTCAATCGCTGCAAATACACCCAGCCTGACGCCCGTGGCACCGGCGCCCAAAGTGGCCGTCGTAAAGGGCGGCATTGGCACCTCGTTGCGCCCAAAAGCCCGTGTAATACGTGGCAACGTCATTCAGGCCTCGGCCCCAGCGAATATCACATCAACAAATGTTGAGGTTGACCCTGCGTCTGTGCCGTTGGGAACGCCTTTGGTCCAACTTGGCGCATTCGACAGCGCAGAAGTGGCGCGGGGCGAATGGAACCGCTTGGCGAAAACTTTTGACGGCTATCTGGCCACGAAAAAACGCGTCATTGAGCGGGCCGAAAAGAACGGAAAAACCTTCTACCGCTTGCGGGCGTTGGGGTTTGATCAATTGGCAGATGCACAACGTTTCTGTTCCGCCCTTGAAGCTGAAAACGCGCGGTGTTTGTCGATTGTTAAGCGCTGATAGCAAGGCTGTTAATCCTGTGCCGTTTCACGGTGCGGGGGCTGTTTGATGTCACAGGGCTTAGTATCGCATGGCGCGTTTATACTTGGCTGCTCAGGCACTGAGCTTACTCAGGCTGAGGCGCGGTTTTTCCGTGAGGCGGACCCATGGGGTTTTATCCTATTTGCGCGCAATGTTGAAACGCCGCAGCAGGTGCAACGCCTAACCGCGCAGCTGCGCGAGGCGGTTGGACGCGACGCGATCATCACTGTGGATCAAGAAGGGGGCCGCGTTCAGCGGTTAACGGCGCCCCATTGGCGACAGTGGCTGCCCCCGTTGGATCAATCTGCGCAAGTTGCTGAAAATGGCAAAGACACGGCCCGCGCGATGTATCTGCGCTACCGCATCATTGCTGCTGAATTGCGCGCCTCGGGCCTTGATAGCAATTGCGCGCCCATGGTCGATATCGCAACGGCCCAGACCCATCCGTTTTTGCGCAATCGTTGCTACGGGGAAGACTTGCAAACTGTGGTCGTCTTGGCCCAAGCGGCAACTGCGGGGCTGTCTGACGGTGGGGTTGTTCCTGTGGCCAAGCATATGCCGGGTCACGGCCGCGCAACTGTTGACAGCCACAAGGCGCTGCCGCGTGTAACTGAAACGGCACAGGTGCTGCGGCGCGAAGATTTCGCCGCTTTTGCTGCCGTGGGGGATTTGCCCATGGCGATGACCGCACATATCGTCTTTGAGGCGTTTGACGAGGCACCAGCCACGACCAGTCCTGTGATGCAAAAGATCATTCGCGATGAAATCGGGTTTGGCGGGCTGCTCATGACCGATGATATCAGCATGCAGGCGCTTAGTGGCACGGTGGCCGCGCGCGCGCGGGCCTCGCTTGATGCGGGCTGTGATGTGGTTTTGCATTGCAACGGTGATCTGGCCGAGATGACAGACGTAGCCGCGGCAAGCGGTTTGATGACAGACAAAGCAGCACTTCGCGCCACAAATGCCGTTGAAAGCCGCCGCACCCCTGATGAGGTTGACATCGCGGCCCTTGAGGCCGAATTTAACGCACTGTTAACGTCCTAAGCTGCCTGAGGGCAGTGCCCGACCAAAAAGGCCTCTTGCGTGTCTGCCGAAAACCCCGCCCAAAACGATTTTGAGTTTGACGCCGAGCGCGTGGCCGACCGCGTTGCGGCTGAGGCGCTTATTGTTGATGTGGACGGCTTTGAAGGCCCGCTTGATTTGTTGCTGACCTTGTCGCGCACCCAAAAAGTTGACCTGCGTAAAATTTCGGTGCTGGAACTGGCCCGCCAATATCTGGCGTTTATCGACAAAGCCAAGGAACTGCGTCTTGAACTGGCGGCGGATTATCTTGTGATGGCGGCGTGGTTGGCGTTTTTGAAATCACGCTTGTTGCTGCCACCTGATCCCGCGCAAGAGGGCCCTTCGGGCGAGGAGCTTGCCGCGCATTTGGCGTTCCAGCTTGAACGTTTGGCCGCTATGCGGGACGCTGCGGCAAAACTGATGGCGCGCGATCAAAAGGGCCGTGATTTCTTTGTGCGTGGCATTCCCGAAGATGTCACCCGCGTGCGCAAAGTGATTTATTCCGCCACATTGATGGACCTGATGCAGGGCTACGCGCGGACCCGCACCAAAGATGAATTCCGCCCCTTTGTGATGGACCGTGAAGCCACCATGACCCTTGAGCAAGCTCTTGAGCGGATGCGCGGGCTGATTGGTTATGCGGGCGAGTGGACGGATTTGACAAGTTACCTGCCCGAAGGGTGGGAAATGGACCCCAAAAAGCGCCGCTCTGCCACGGCCGCCAATTTTGCAGCAACCCTTGAGTTGGCCAAAGCGGGTAAGATTGAGATACGACAGGGCGAGATTTTCTCTGCCATTCAGATCAGGAAACGTGACCATGACGGATGATGTGAACGCCGCCGAGCAGCCTGAAAAAGATCAGGTCGATGCGCCAACTAAGACGCAGGATGAAAGCCTGTTTGATGCCCCGCCAATGGCAGAACAGGAACGGATGGTTGAGGCGATCTTATTTGCGACTGCCGAGCCGTTGAGCCTGAAAGATATCGCCTCGCGCCTGCCGATGGGATGTGAGCCGCAAACGGCACTGGTGCATTTGGGCAAACGCTACGACGGGCGGGGCGTGAACCTTGTGCGCGTGGGCGAGGCATGGGCGCTGCGCACGGCGCCGGACCTTGGGTTCTTAATGCAGCGCGAAACCATTGAGCACCGCAAATTGTCGCGCGCGGCCATCGAAACCCTTGCGATCATTGCATATCATCAACCAATTACGCGCGCAGAGATTGAAGAAATTCGCGGTGTCGCCGTAAGCCGCGGCACGGTGGATCAATTACTTGAGATGGATTGGATTCGCTTTGGCCGCCGCCGTATGACGCCAGGCAGACCTGTCACATTTGTGGTCACGCAGGAGTTTCTGGACCACTTCGGTTTGGAAACCGCACGTGATTTGCCAGGCCTGAAAGAGCTTCGCTCGGCTGGATTGTTGGACAATCGCCCACCGCCCACGGATATGCCGGGGCCCGGTGAGGCCGAAGACGAAAGCCAAGACGACGAAGAGCAAACGGAACTGTTTGAGGAATAGGTCCATGTCATTAGGGTCGAAATTTCGCCGTAATGCACCTATATCGACTGTACGTAACGAGTTTGGAGTGATGGCATGAACCAGATTGTGAACATGGTAATGCGCATGGTGATGCGGCGCGTGATCGGCAAAGGGATAAGTGCGGGTATGAACGCGCTGAGCAAAGGTAAAAGTGCACCGCGCGGGGTAGGCCGTTCTGCACCGCCGCCCACATCCAAAGACCGCGAGAAATACTAGGGCCTGTTTGCGGGTTTACCCTGCGGGACTTGGATATTTTTGAACAAAAGAAGCGCTGTGCCGCGCCAAGTTCACGGCGTTTTGAAATGCTTTGACAGCTTGAGCCCTTGGCCCTGATAGTTGCTGGCGATCCCAGTGCCGTAAAGCTGATCTGGGACATCCGCCATGCGTTCATAGACCAAACGCCCCACGACTTGGCCGTGTTCCAGCACAAACGGTGCCTCATGGCAGCGCACTTCAAGAACGCCGCGCGAGCCTTGCCCACCTGCGTTTGCATGGCCAAAGCCGGGATCGAAAAAGCCTGCGTAGTGTACGCGGAATTCGCCCACCATGGCCAGATAGGGTGCCATTTCGGCAGCGCAATCAGGCGGAATGGTGACGGCCTCACGGCTTACCAGAATGTAGAACGCACCGGGATCAAGGATAATCCGTTCGTCCGTGGTGTAGATCGGCTCCCAATAATCAGCGGGCGGATAGTGGGCGATCTTATCAAGATCGATGACACCCGTATGGGGTTTTGCACGGTAGCCCACCAGACCTGTGGCCGTGGGTTTCAGATCAACCGAAAAGCCCAGGCCGTTGTCGATATGGGCAGGGCCGTCCACAATGGGATCTTCTGCGTGTAGCTGTTTCAGTTCAATATCCGACAGGACCGAGGGCATTGCATCGCGGAAGCGGATTTGGTTAAGCCTCTGTCCCGGACGCACCAATACGCTGAAAGAACGAGGACAGATTTCCGCATAAAGCGGCCCTGAGTAGCCCGCCGCAATACGGTCAAACTCAACACCGCCATCGGTGATTGTGCGTGTCAGAAGATCAAGGCGGCCGGTGGATGATTTGGCGTTGGCCACAGCGGTGATGCCCGCGGGCAGATCAAGCGCCTCCATCAAGGGAACCACATATACTGCGCCTTTTTCAAGAACAGCACCGTCGGTCAGATCAATGCGGTGCATCTCAAACTCGGCCAGCCGATCAGCGACTGTGTTGCCTTCACCGGCCAAAAACGAGGCGCGAACACGGTAGGCAACAGTACCAAGACGCAAATCAAGGCTGGCTGGTTGCAGTTGGGCGGGCAGAATCTCGGGCGATCCGATAAGCGCTTTGTCTTTGATCAGCTGTTCGATGTTTTGGCTGGCTAAAACGCCCATAGTATTGATCCTTATACACAAAACGCCCGCGCGACGGATCGCACAGGCGTTTTAATGTGGGTTGTTTTGGTCGGGCTAGCAGGACTCGAACCTGCGACCTTCCGTCCCCCAGACGGACGCGCTACCAGGCTGCGCCATAGCCCGCTCACAGGGTCTATAGCGTCAAGAATGGGGCGGACACAAGCGTCATTTGCACGAATATTGGCAAAGCACGTGTGCGGGTTCGTCAGGGGCATGCGACTGGTCATGAGCCTACTTGGCCGCATCCATTTTCGCGGCAAGGGCAGCGAGACGGTCATGAAGGGGGCGTATGGATTGGGCTTTCTCACGCAAAGCGTTGGGCGATGTTTGGGCAATGAGCCCGCCAATGGTTGGCCCTTGCGCAAGCTCGGTGTCCGTTGGATCCGCAGGTGTGTGCACTGGCGTGATTTGTGCTTTTGCAGGCTCGTTTGGTGTTTGCGCATCAAGCGGGGCTGCCGCAGGAAAGCTGACGATGTCAGCCTCGGGGGTAGGGGTTTCGTCGATAACAGGCACATCAATTGCAGCGGGCGCCTCGGTTGGGGCGGCTGGTTTCGGCTCGGCCTGCAGCGGAGCGTCCGCAGCATCATTAGGCCCGGCTGGTTCATCGGTTGGCTCATCGGGGAAGAACGACGCGTGTAGCCCAGCAGGGGTGTCTTCCACGCGGAAGTCATTCGGCTTTTCTGCCGCGGGCTCTATTTCTTGGGGTGCCTCAGCGGGTGTGGGTTCTGGTGCGTGCGGGGGGGTAGGTGTGCTTGCTTGGGGGGCGGTAATCGCCTCGTCTTGCTCAAACGGGAGCGGGCGGGAGTGTTCGGAAATGGCATTGGCGCCGCTCTCGGACATCATCTTTTGAACGCCCTTGATGGTCATCCCGTCATCATGCAGCAATTTACGTACACCGCCCAGCACACGCATATCAGCGGGGCGATAGTACCTGCGGCCGCCTGCGCGCTTTACGGGCTTCACGGCCGCAAATTTGCTTTCCCAATAGCGCAGCACGTGAGGGGCCACGTCGAGCCACTCAGCCACTTCCGAGATTGTGCGAAATGCGTCTTTGGTTTTGGCCATCGGGCCGACCCCTTAGGATTTGTTGCCGTCTGCGACACGCTCTTTCATTAGATGCGAGGGGCGGAACGTCAAAACACGGCGGGGCGGAATAGCGGCAACCTCGCCTGTTTTGGGATTACGGCCTTCACGGGCGGCTTTTTCGCGGACGGAAAATGTACCAAACGAGCTGATTTTCACTTGCTCGCCGCGCACTAATGCGTCGGACATTTCATCGAGTACGGTTTCGACAAGGCCTGCGCTTTCGTTACGTGAAAGACCAACCTCGCGGAACACAGCCTCAGATAGATCCATGCGCGTAAGTGTTTTATCAACCATTTATACGTCCCCCAGACTTATGAGAGAGACTTTGACCCATGGTAATTTGTGAGTCAATAACAACAGCTTAGAACAGGCAGTTGAGGCGCTTTACCAGCGCAACACAACTGAACCCCACGCCAAGCCGCCGCCAATAGCCTCTGTGACCAGCAAATCACCCGCTTTGATCTGACCACGCTCAACGCCCACAGACAGCGCCAGCGGGATAGATGCGGCAGATGTGTTGCCGTGGTCAGGCACCGTTACCACAACACGCTCCATAGGCAGGCCCATCTTGGTGGCGGTGGCTTTGATGATGCGTAAATTGGCTTGGTGGGGCACGACCCACGCGACGTCATCTGCGGTCACATCGCATTTCGCCATAGCGGTGTGTGCCGTGGCGGCCAGTTTTTCAACGGCGTGGCGGAAGACTTCCTTGCCTTCCATGCGCAGTTTGCCAGCGTCGGGCGCGTTAACGCCACCGTCTACGTAAAGGATGTCGCGGTAGCTGCCGTCGCTGTTCAGGTCCGTGGCCAGAATACCGCGGTCGGCTTTGGTGCCATCCCCTGTGCTGCGCTCGATGATCAGCGCACCTGCGCCGTCGCCGAACAGCACACAGGTGCCACGGTCAGTCCAATCCATGATGCGGCTGAATGTTTCCGCGCCGATCACCAAGACACGTTCCGCTTGCCCAGAAATCACCAGCGCGTTGGCATTGGCCAGCGCAAAGACAAAACCCGCACAGACCGCTTGGATGTCAAACGCAAAGCCGCTTTTCATGCCCAGCTCGGCCTGAACCATGGTGGCGGCAGACGGGAAAGTTAGGTCTGGCGTAGATGTAGCGACGATCAGCGCGTCAATGTCACTTGCTTCAAGGCCTGCCATTTTAAGGGCGTTTTGTGCAGCAGCAGCAGCCATTTGCGAGGTCGTCTCACCCTCAGCGGCAAAATGGCGGCGCTCAATCCCGGAGCGTGCTTTGATCCACTCGTCTGTGGTGTCTAGCGTTTTCTCGAACTCAGAGTTTGGAACAACGCGGGTCGGCAGGTAATGACCAACCCCTCGAACAACAGCACGGACAGTGTCTTGGGTCATGCGTCAGCTTTCTTCTTTATCCAAATCAGCCGCAAGCTCATTTGCAGTGGCGATGCGTTTAGCAAGTTTGCGGTTGAAATCCGATTGTGACAAGCGCGACGCAAGGTGGATTGCGCTGGCCATGCCAAGGACGTCGGACGAGCCGTGGGATTTCACAACTGTGCCGTTAAGCCCCAAAAACACACCACCGTTCACGCGGCGCGGGTCAATTCGGCGCGCCAATCGGCGCAGCGAGGGCAGGGCCAAAAGGGCTGCAAGGCGCGAAAGAGGCGTGTGCCGGAAGGCCTTGCCCAAAAAGTCGCGGATCAGGCTGGCGGTCCCTTCACCGGTTTTCAGCGCAACATTGCCCGTAAAACCATCGGTCACAATCACGTCCACTTTGTCAGACGGAATATCGCCGCCCTCCACAAAACCCACGTAATCAAGTTTTGACTTTTTCGCAGCGCGGCGCAGCAATTCATGGGCTACTTTAAGTTCGGCGCGGCCCTTATGTTCTTCGGTGCCGACGTTCAAAAGCCCCACACGCGGGGTTTCAAGGTCCAGACCGTTACGGGCATAGGACGCGCCCATCATGGCGTATTGCAAAAGATCATGTTCGTCGGCGCGAATATCAGCACCTACGTCCAGCATCACGTTAAAGCCGGAGGGGTTCCGTGAGGGCCACAGGCACGCAATCGCGGGGCGGTTCACCCCATCGACTTTGCGCAAACGGATCATGGAAATCGCCATCAGCGCGCCGGTATTGCCGCATGAAACTGCAACATCCGCGTCGCCGGTGCGCACCGCTTCAATGCACGACCACATGGAGGTGTCTTTACCGCTACGCAAAACTTGTGAGGGTTTGTCCACCATTTCGACCACGCCCGCACAATCGCGCAGCTCAACCACATCGCTAAGACGGCGGCGATCAAGAAGGGGGGTCAGAACGCTGGCTTGGCCGTGCAAGATAAACCGCAAAGACGGATCTTTCTTGGCACAACGTGCAAGACCCGCAACAACAGTCGCGGGTCCATTATCGCCACCCATGGCGTCAACTGAGACAACCGTGTGACTGCGTGTGGTATCCTCGATCTGTTTGATCTGGGGTTGGTCGGTCATACCGCCTCACACGCGCCTTTGGTTAATCGGTTTGGTTTACTGAAAAGCAGCTTACGCCGCGTCTTCGTCATCCAACTCGATTTCTTCAACCAATGCCACAACTTCTTTGTCGTCGTAGTGGCCGCACGAAGCGCAAACGTGGTGTGGACGCTTCAGCTCGCCACAGTTTGTGCACTCGTTCGGGTTGCCAGCAACCAACGCGTCATGTGCGCGGCGGTTGTTGCGACGTGATTTCGAAATCTTATTCTGGGGGACAGCCATGTCTCAACCTCAGGTGTCTGCGGACGGCCCGCAGGGCGCCCTAGGTAAATATTCAATCTGCTCTGAGCGGCGCGATAGGGGATTCCCGAGCGACTGTCCAGACGATGTATGTTTCAGAACCGCGACGTATAGTCAGAAATTGCAGTGGCGCAAGTATTTTCGCACGCATTTTAGCGCAGTACCTCGCGGAATAGGCTGTCTTTATGGTCTTGGCAGCGCAAAGCGGGTCGGGGTTACCAAAGTTAAGGCCTGTTTTGGTCGGCCTTACTTACAATGTGCGAATGTTAGCGCGGGAATTAGTATCTGGCAATGTCTGGTCAAACGCCTGATCTGGGGTAGGCTAGTGCTTACGGGCGCATCACCGGTTTGGTGCGGCTCACGTATTTCTACCCTTGGTAAAGGACCATATCGAATGAACAATTTTGCGACCAAGACAACGCTTGCGGGGGTGTTGGCACTTAGCACCGCGTTTGGCGCGCAGGCCGAAACGTTTCGGTGGGCGGGCAACACTGATCCCCAAACCATGGACCCTCACGCGGTAAACTCTGCGCCGGTTCTGGGCTTTTTGAACAACGTCTACGAGGGCCTCGTGCGCCGCGGCAAAGATATGGCGATCGAGCCTGCACTTGCCACATCATGGGAGCCGATCGGCAACGGCGAGGGCTGGCGGTTTAACTTGCGTCAGGGCGTAAAGTTCCACGGTGGCGAGGATTTCACCGCTGAGGATGTGCTTTTCAGCTATCAGCGCGCCTCAGGCCCGTCTGCGGATACCTCAAGCTGGTTCTCGCCTGTCTCTGACGTCAAAGTCGTGGATGACTTCACTGTCGACATTATGACCAAAGCGCCCAATCCGATTTTCCCCGACAGCATCGCCAACTGGATGATCATGGACAGCGGATGGGCCGAGGCAAATGATGTGGTCGCACCCACGAAAGAAGGCGAAAACCACGCCACGCTTAACGCCAACGGCACCGCCGCCTTTATGTTGACCGAGCGTCAGCCGGGCCTTCGCACTGTCCTTACGCCATTTGACGGCTGGTGGGGCGAGGCAGAGCACAACGTGACTGAGGCGGTATTTACGCCCATTCAAAACAGCGCAACGGCCGTGGCCGCGTTGCTGTCCGGTGACGTGGATATGATCAACCCCGTGCCGATCCAAGACGCCAGCCGTCTTTCCGGTGATGCCAATGTGAAAGTGATTCAAGGTATTGAGGCCCGCGTTATCATGCTGGGCGTGCCCCACGCGGCGGATACGCTGAAATACGGCACAGACGCAGGTCAGCCGAACCCGTTCAAAGACGTACGCGTTCGCAAAGCAGTTGCATCGGCCATCAATGTACCGGCGATTTTGCAAACCATCATGCGCGGCAACGCAGAGCCCGCCAACCAGTTGGTTAGCCCCGCAATGCGCGGCTACACCGAAAACCTTGGTGCGACAAACGGCGCTGCGGTGGGTGATGCCAAGGCGTTGCTTGCTGAGGCGGGCTATGCGGACGGGTTCTCATTTGGCCTGAAATGCCCCAATGACCGTTATCTGAACGATGAGGCGGTCTGTCAGGCGGTCGTTGGTATGCTGGCGCAAATCGGTCTTGATGCGCAACTTGAGGCAATGCCCGTGCGCAATTATTGGCCAGAGCTGCGCGAAGATAACTTTGACATGTATCTTCTGGGCTGGTCGCCCGGCACTTTTGACGCAGAGCACCCGATCCGTTTCCTTGCCAGCACACCTAATGCAGAGAAAAAGCTGGGTAGCTGGAACTTTGGGGACTATTCAAACGCCCGCGTTGATGCGCTGTTGCCAATGATCCAATCGGAAATCGACGATGCAAAACGCCAAGCGATGCTGGATGAAGTGGCGACTATTCTAAAGGATGAGCAAGCCTATGTGCCGCTTTATGTGCAACCGCTTGTTTGGGGTGCGCGCAGCAATATCGAGCTGACACAACGCCCCGACAACTTCTTTATCCTGCGGTGGGTAAGCGTCAACTAATCACGCATTCGCTCTGAAATTTTAGACGGGCGTCTCATGCGTGGGGCGCCCGTTTTCTTTTGTGCAGAACGCCTCAGGCACCGCGGTTTTGAACCAAATCTGCAAGGTGAGTCGCACCGGCTTCCGCCAAGCCGCGCTCAACGCTGCTGCGGTCTGCGGGTGTTTTGTTCTGGCTCATTTTCCACGTACCTTGCAGATCATCGATGATAATCTCAAAGCCCACCAAACCGCGCAGCATCCGCGCCACATAATCATCAGGTGCATCGGTCACAGCCCACGGTTGGGGGCGGTTTTGCTCATGGGCGTCGGTCAACTCATGCAGATGGCGCATCAACCAGTCGGGATCACGCTTGAACGTCAGGGTCCCGCGGGCGTGTACGACCACGTAATTCCACGTGGGCACAACTTTGCCGTGCTCTTTTTTTGAGGCATACCACGCAGGCGTCACATAGGTTTGCGGCCCTTGGAACAGGCAAAGCACTTCAATAGGGCCGGACGTTTCACGAAAAAGCGGGTTCGACACAGCGATATGCCCGTGCAGCGCACCTAACGGATCGACACTGCTGTGCACCACAAGCGGAACGTGATCGGCGCTGAGGCTGCCTGTGGCGTGCGACACGATCGCCGCAAAAGGGTGCTCGGTCATCATTGCGTGCATCACGTCGACGCGGGTCTCGCTGAATACCTCGGGCTGGCGCATGAGATGTCCTTACTGTGGCTACTGGGCAATTTGGTACTGCGTTGAAATGGTTAGCAGCCCTGCGGCTGCTCGCCAAACGTTTCTGATAAGACGTCGCAGAAAAGCAGGGGGCAGGTTTCATCCCCTAAAAAAACGCGTTAGTCTTTGGTGCCCTTAAGCAAATCCGCAAGCCCCGCGAACGGCTTTGCCTGCTCGTCGGTCATGGCTTCTTTTTCGGGTTCAGTCACCGCAATTTTCACTGGAACTGAGCCTTCGATGCGCGGAAATGCCGGCACCGACAGGGTCAGCGCTTCGAACAAGACATGCATCAGATCAACCGCTTCTGGCAGGGGCTCAATCCGGTCGTCCTCGGGCATCTCAATTTCCGTGGCTTCATCAACGGCGGGTGGGTTTGCCGTGTAAATCCGCTCAAGCGGCTCATCGATGCGGGTGGTCACGGGCTCAAGCGTTGCCACGCAGGGCTGCGTAACGGTCGCGCCAAACTGTGCGGTCAAATGCCAGTCGTTTTTGCCTTTTGGGGTGATTTTCCCCTCAAGGCGTACTTTGCGAAGGCTCTCCACCCCAAGATCGGCGCGCAGATCAGCCAACAGCGCGTCGTGATCCGCACCTGTGGGCGTGACGGTAAAATGCGTGGGCTTGCGCGAGGCCAATTCTGACAGTCGCAAAATATGGGCCGCGGGTGGGGTAGGCTGGTCTGGCGCAGTCATCGGGATTTCCATTCTTGAACACTCGAGTGTGCCGATATAGGTCTATTAACACAGAACGCCAACCCACGCGCGCTCGGATAAAGGGTCACACTGGTTATGCATCTTTTCAAAGCCACAGTCATCGCAGCCGCTGTTTTCACGGTTACGGCGTGTTCCGAACGGTTTCGCAACCACGGGTACGCACCTACTGATGGGGATCTGGCCGAAGTGGCTGTTGGGGTTGATACGCGCGATTCTGTGATTGAACGCTTTGGCCCGCCCACAACAGGCGGTGTGCGCACGGACAGCGGTATCTATTACGTTCAAAGCCAGTTCCGCCTTTATGCCTACCAAGCCCCAAGCGAGATTGACCGCGAAGTTGTGGCAATCAGCACAGACGCAGACGGCGTGGTCAGCAACATCGAGCGGTTTACGCTTGAGGACGGCCAAGTGGTGGCCCTGTCGCGGCGCGTCACAGACAGCAACATCGAGGGCGTAAGCTTCTTGCGTCAGCTGTTGGGTAACTTGGGCAATCTTGATGCAGGATCACTGCTGGACGACGCTTAAACCCCGGCAAACCGCATTATTTGTCCAGTGTATTGCGCAATGCACGTTGCATAATCACCGTGTCTACCCATTGACCCAGCTTAAAGCCCACAGCCTGAAGCGTGCCGGTCAGGTGGAATCCGCGTCCTGCGTGCAGCTGGATTGAGCCGTGATTTTCGCTGTTCCCTATGACGGCCACCATTTGTGACCATTCTTTATCTTCACAGGCCGCGACTAAGGCCGCAAGCAACGCACGCCCCACACCGCGCCCACGGGCGGCCGCATCCACGTAGACAGACGATTCGATAGAATGACGATAGGCAGGGCGCACCCTGTATGGGCCCGCATATGCGTATCCCATGACCACCCCATCAATTTCAGCCACCAAATAGGGAAATCCCCCCGCGCGCAGGGCATCAAAGCGGCTGGTCATCTCCGCTTCATCGGGGGGTGTTTCTTCAAATGTGGCAAGCCCGTGCAGCACCTCATGGGCGTAGATTTGCGTCACAGCAGCCATGTCAGCGGCGGTTGCGGGGCGGACAAGCGGTGCGGTGGAGGTGCTCACGTCGGGTCAGGCCTCGTCTTCGGCGTGAAAAGACAGGGATACGCCGTTGATACAATAGCGCAGGCCTGTTGGCGCAGGCCCGTCAGGGAAAACATGGCCCAAATGCCCGTCACAGCGCGCGCAGTGTACTTCTGTGCGGCGCATGAAAAAGCTGTTGTCTGATTTTTCACCGACCATTTCTGCATCAATCGGTTGGTAAAAGGATGGCCATCCCGTGCCGCTTTCAAACTTGTGGGCTTGATCAAAAAGCGGCGCGCCGCAGCCTTTGCACAGGTAAATACCATCGTCCTTGGGGAAGTTTTCGTTGCTGCCCGCGCGCTCTGTGCCGTGTTTGCGCAGCACTTTATACTCAAGATCATTAAGTTGCGCGCGCCATTCCGCGTCGGTTTTGATGACTTTATCCATGGGCTGTCTCCTTGAACGAGGGCGTTTGGGGGTGGGCAATGTTTGGTGATGACCTTCGCTTGCAACAGACATAGGGTGAGCGGGCTGCTTCGCCAAGGAGGGTCGAACACATGCAACCCCGCGACGCATCTTTTGATGAACCGCTCAGCCCTGCGCCGCAAACGCGCAGCGCGCCGCGTTTTATCGCGCGGCCTGCATCAGGACCTGCAGAACTGCGCGCATTGCAGGCCCTGCGCCACCGCGCGTTCTTTGGCAGTGCGGGCATTGATGCAGACCCGTTTGATGCCCTGTCCCAGCATCATGTTGTGGTGGATCATCAACAAGACGGCCGCATTGTTGGGGGCTTTCGAACCCGTGTGTTGCAGCCAGTGACCACGCCCCAAGGTGCGGCAAGCTACGCAGACAGCTACACAGGCGGCTTTTACGATTTGCGCCCCTTTGCAGAGCGCGGCGATACGGTGCTTGAATTGGGCCGTGTTTGCGTGGATCCGGATGTACAAAACGCGGATGTGTTGCGCCGCGCTTGGGGGGCGCTGGCCCAGTTGGTGCGTGCCGCAGATGTGGATGTGATCATTGGTTGTTCAAGCTTTGAAGGCACAGAGATTGCGCGCCACACGGATGTGCTTTGCCACCTTTTTGCCAAACATGGCCGTCAGGGGCATGGCGCGCCGGTGTTATTGGATGGGCAGGCGGGTCAGATCGCAGGTGGTAAGGCAGTGGCTCTGGCCTCACTGACGCCAACTGGCCAAGTTCCGCGCCCCACAGATGTGCCACCGCTTTTGCGGACCTACCTTATGATGGGCGGTTGGATCGGGGATCATGCGGTGATTGATCCGCATATGAAGACCACCCATGTTTTCACTGCGCTGCGCGTGGCCGATGTGCCCGAGGCGCGCAAACGGCTGGCGGACAGTTGGGCGTGATGCAAGATCATGTTGACGCGGCGGCCGCACGCACATAGCTGCTCCCCATGGCACGTGCACCCCTTTTACAACTCTCTGACATCTCGCTGACTTTTGGCGGCGAGCCTGTCTTCTCCGAACTGGGTCTTCTGGTTCATCCCGCAGACCGCGTAGCGTTGGTGGGGCGAAATGGCTCTGGCAAATCTACCTTGATGAAAGTCATGGCGGGTTTGGTCGAACAAGACACAGGCGCGTGCGTGACAAGCCCCGGCGTCAGCGTGGGATACATGGAGCAAGACCCCACGATGGAGGGGTTTGCCACATTGGGTGATTACGCCACCAGCGCGCTCGACCCGTCTGAAAGCTACAAAGTGGACATGGTTGCAGAAGGGTTGAAGTTTAACCCCGACGGCGATGTGGCCACTGCATCGGGCGGAGAGCGCCGCCGTGCGGCCTTGGCCAAACTTATGGCTGAAGCGCCCGAGTTAATGCTGTTGGACGAGCCGACGAACCACCTTGATATTGAGGCGATCGCGTGGCTTGAGGCCGAACTGAAACAAACCCGTGCGGCGTTTGTGCTGATCTCGCACGACCGTGCGTTTTTGCGTGCTTTGACCCGCGCAACCCTGTGGATTGACCGTGGTGCAGTGCGCCGTCAGGAAAAGGGCTTTGACGCGTTTGAGCAATGGCGCGACGCCACGTGGGAAGAAGAGGACATGCAGCGCCACAAGCTGGACCGCAAGATCAAGGCCGAGGCCCGTTGGGCCGTTGAAGGCATCTCGGCGCGGCGCAAACGCAACCAGGGCCGTGTACGTGCGTTGCAGGAATTGCGCGCCGACCGTGCGGGTATGATCAAACGCCAAGGCGGTGCCGCGATGGCGCTTGAGGCGGGGCCGACATCTGGTAAAAAAGTTATGGAATCTATCGGCATTTCAAAGCGTTACGGCGACAAGCTAATCCTCAAGGACTTCTCGCTTACGATCCAACGCAAAGACCGTATTGCTTTTGTGGGGCCGAATGGTGCGGGCAAAACGACGCTGCTTAACATGCTGACCGGACAAGTGTCTCCCGATGAGGGACAGATCAAGTTGGGCACTAATCTTGAGTTGGCAATTTTTGACCAAAGCCGTGCTCAGCTGGATCCGGATATGACCCTTTGGGACAGCCTGACAGGCGACAAAGATATGGCTGTTTCGGGTAAAGCAGACCAAGTTATGGTGCGCGGCGAGCCGCGACACGTGATTGGCTACCTCAAGGATTTCCTTTTTGATGAACGTCAGGCCCGCGCGCCTGTTCGCTCGCTTTCGGGGGGTGAAAAAGCACGGCTTTTGCTGGCTAAAATCATGGCGCGCTCATCTAATGTGCTGGTCTTGGACGAGCCGACCAACGATTTGGACGTTGAAACCCTTGATTTGATGCAAGATTTGCTTGGGGAATACGATGGCACGGTCTTGCTGGTCAGCCACGACCGTGACTTTTTGGACCGTGTTGCCAGCACCACAATCGCAATGGAGGGCGATGGCCGCGCGACTGTCTATGCCGGTGGTTGGAGCGATTATCAAAGTCAGCGCAGCGCCGTTGCCGCAAGCGTTGAGGCGTCAGCGCCGCAAGCAAAACAAGCATCAAAAACAACCACGCCTGAGCCCGCTGCGAAACCCGTTGAGGCACTAAGTTTCACGCAAAAGCACCGCCTTGAGGCGCTGCCCGCCGAGATTGACCGCCTGAATGCTGAGATCGCAAAGCTTGAGGCGTATCTGGCGCAGCCTGATCTTTATACAGCCGAACCTGTGAAGTTTGCCAAAGCGACCGAAGGTCTGGTTGAGCGGCAACAGCTTTTAGCGCAGGCTGAAGAAGAATGGCTTGAACTGGCAGAGCGCGCCGAGGGGTAAGTACCTATGGCCGCGACTAACTGGCGGCCATAGATTAGCTTTAACTTCACCGCATAGGGTGCTGTTATTGCTCAGGCAAAAAGTCAGCGGCAAATGCGCAAAGTGTCTTTAGCGCTTCGGCCAGCGCACCATCATCCACAGTCATCGCAACTCTGACATGACCCGCTGCCGCTTGGCCGAAACTCTCGCCCGGCATGACCGCAATGTTGTGATGATCCAGCAAGGTGTTGGCAAAGCTGTCGCCGCTTAACCCCGTGCCACGAATGTCGAGCATCAGGTACATCGCGCCGTCACTGGGGATAAGGCGCACTGTGTTTTGCGCGCCCAGAATATCCATCGCAATTTTGCGGCGCCGCTCAAACGGGGCGCCCACGCGCCGTTCAAGCTCCGGATCATCGGTCAGGGCGAAATGTGCTGCGTCTTGGATAAAGCCCGCCACGCCGTATGTGGTGTGCGTCGCCAGATCGCGAAGATGTTCAATGACCGGCGCATCGGCGATGACCCAGCCGATACGGCTGCCGGTCATGGCGTGGGATTTCGACATAGAACCAACCACCAAAGTACGCGCTGCCATGCCGTCAACCGCGCGGGGAGACAGATGTTCACCGCGCCAGATTTGGGTGTCATAAACCTCGTCGCTGATCAGCCACATGTCGTTTTCAAGGACTGTTTGCGCAATGGTTTCAATGGTTTGTCGGGTATAGATAACGCCCGTCGGGTTGTTGGGGGTGTTGATCAGCAAGCTGCGCGCACCGCGTGCTGCCGCCAGATCCGTTGCGGTTGGTTGAAAGCCGTTGTCCGCCTGAACAGGCACGGCGCGCGGGATCGCACCAACTGTGCGGATCGTGCCGGGATACGTGGCGTAATAGGGCTCGATATAGGCGGCGGTGTCGCCTTCGTCGCAGCACGCGTGGTGGGCTGCAAACAGGGCGGATTGGCCGCCGGGGGTGATCAAAACGTTGTCGCGGGTCGTGGGGACACCTGTCCGCGCGCTGACCCGTGCGGCAACTGCGTCGCGCAGCGGTTTGGTACCAGGCACGCTGGCATAGCCCGTGTGACCGCCCTTGGCGCTTTCGTTCATGGCGGCCAGAATGCTTGGGTCCGTGCGGATGTCGTGCTCACCGATGGTAAGGTCGATAATTTCAGTTCCAGCGGCTTTGAGCGCACGGGCGCGGTACAAAAGCGCCCACCCATCGTCGCCGTCGCCCGTCAGGGTGCTAATGCGGTTTGATAATTTCATACCCTATGTGGGCCAGAGAGTGCAGTGCGGGTCAACCGGAATTTACGCGGCACGCGGCGGCAGCTTTCATCTGGGTCTGCAAGGCTCTTGGCGCGTCCGCATTGCAATGATAAGCCCGCCCCGACAGACCGCAGGAAGCATCCCATGACGATTACGCTCTATGATACCAAGCGCCGTGAAAAAGCCCCGTTCACGCCGATCGACCCGCAAAATGTGCGGATGTATGTATGCGGTCCCACGGTCTATGATCGTGCGCATTTGGGGAACGCGCGTCCCGTCGTGGTCTTTGACGTGCTCTACCGTGTGCTGCGCCACACATATGGGGCGGATTGTGTCAAATACGTGCGTAATTTCACTGACGTAGATGACAAGATTAACGCCAAAGCGGCCGCAACGGGCCGCGCCATTGGCGACATTACGGATGAGACAATTAGCTGGTTTCTAAGCGACATGGGCGCACTTGGCGCGCTGGAGCCTGATGCAGCCCCTCGTGCCACCCAGTATATCCCGCAAATGGTTGACATGATTGAAGGCTTGATCGCATCGGGTCATGCCTACGCGGCAGAGGGCCATGTGCTTTTTGCGGTCGAAAGCTATGCGGAATATGGCGCGCTTTCGGGGCGGTCTGTTGATGATATGATTGCTGGCGCGCGTGTTGAAGTGGCGCCTTACAAACGTAACCCGATGGACTTTGTGCTGTGGAAACCATCGGATGCGCAAACGCCCGGTTGGGACAGCCCGTGGGGGCGCGGCAGACCTGGCTGGCACATCGAATGTTCTGCCATGGCCCATGATCTTTTGGGCGCTGAATTTGATATCCACGGCGGTGGCAACGACCTGCAATTCCCCCACCATGAAAACGAGATCGCGCAAAGCTGTTGTGCCGGTCACGGGTTCGCAAAAGTGTGGCTGCACAACGAGATGCTGCAAGTTGAAGGTAAGAAAATGTCCAAATCGTTGGGCAATTTCTTCACGGTAAAAGACTTGCTGGACCAAGGGGTATCTGGCGAGGTCATTCGGTTTGTGATGCTGTCGACGCATTACCGCAAACCGATGGACTGGACTGAGAAAAAGCGTGCTGATGCGGAAAAAACCCTCGCGAAATGGCGCGGGCTTGCGGCGGACGGTGGACAGGTGTCCGCGGTGGTAATCGAAGCTCTTGGGGATGATCTGAACACTGCGGGAGCCATTGCAGAATTGCACCGCTTGGCCTCTGCGGGTGAGGGTGCAGCGTTGAAAGCATCGGCGCAGTTCTTGGGCTTGCTGGAGGTGGATGAGGCCGGTGACAAAGTTGATTTGTCCGCACTTGAGGCGCGGCTGTCAGCGCTGCGGACACAGGCCATGGAAACCAAGGATTTCGGGGCCGTAGACGCGCTCAAGACCAAACTCTTGGCCGCTGGTATTCAGGTGCAAATGTCAAAAGCGGGCGTCAGCCTAAGCGCGCCTCTGGGCTTTGATGCAGCAACGCTTGAGGAGCTGCTATGACCGAACGGCTCTATATCTACGACACAACCCTGCGCGACGGACAACAGACCCAAGGGGTGCAGTTTCACACCCACGAAAAACAGCACATCGCCGCTGTTCTTGATGATCTGGGCGTTGATTATATCGAGGGCGGTTGGCCCGGTGCGAACCCCACTGACAGCGCGTTTTTCGATGCAGCGCCCCAAACCAAAGCGCAGATGACGGCCTTTGGGATGACCAAACGGGCAGGGCGCTCGGCCGCGAATGATGAGGTACTTGCGGGTGTTTTGAACGCGGGCACGGGCGCCGTGTGCCTTGTGGGTAAAACCAGCGCGTTTCATGTGACAGACGCGCTTGGCATCACCCTTGAGGAAAACCTTGCCAATATCGCGGACAGCATTGCCCATATCGTGTCCCAAGGGCGCGAGGCGCTGCTGGATGCAGAGCATTTCTTTGACGGGTATTTGGCCGATCCGGCCTATGCGCTTGGGTGTTTGCATGCGGCGATTGAGGCAGGCGCGCGGTGGGTTGTTTTGTGTGACACCAACGGCGGTAGTCTGCCCCAAGATGTGGCGCGCATCACTGCCGAGGTCATCAAAGCGGGTATCCCCGGTGATAAACTGGGGATTCACACCCATAACGACACCGAAAACGCCGTGGCGAATACTTTGGCGGCCGTTGATGCGGGGGCGCGTCAAATTCAAGGCACGCTCAACGGCTTGGGTGAGCGGTGTGGCAATGCAAACCTAACCACGCTTTTGCCCATTCTGCTGCTGAAAGAACCCTATGCCAGCGCGTTCCGGACAGGTGTCTCAGTCGATGCGTTGAAAGGCCTGACCAAGGCGTCGCGGATGCTGGATGATATCTTGAACCGCGTGCCCGCAAGACAGGCCGCTTTCGTTGGTGCATCAGCCTTTGCCCACAAGGCGGGTCTGCACGCCAGCGCCATTTTGAAAAACCCCGCAACCTATGAGCACGTGGATCCTGCCGTTGTCGGCAACGCGCGCGTGATCCCCATGTCGAACCAAGCGGGGCAGTCAAATCTGCGCAAGCGGCTTGGGGATATGGGACTTGAGGTTGCCAAAGATGACCCTGCGTTGGGGCGCATTTTGGACCGTGTGAAAGAACGCGAAGACGCGGGCTACTCGTTCGACACGGCGCAGGCCAGCTTTGAGTTGCTTGCGCGCCGCGAACTTGGCCAAGCGCCAGAGTTTTTTGAGGTCAAACGCTACAAAGTCACGGTCGAGCGGCGCAAAAACAAGCGTAACAAGATGGTCAGCCTCTCTGAGGCGGTGGTGGTTGTTAAAGTCGATGGGCAAAAGATGCTGTCGGTGTCGGAATCTATGGATGAAACGGGCAGTGACCGTGGGCCGGTTAACGCGCTTGCCAAGGCATTGGCCAAAGACCTTGGGCCTTATCAGACGCTGATTGACGATATTCGGTTGGTGGATTTCAAAGTACGCATCACCCAAGGCGGCACCGAGGCCGTGACCCGTGTTGTCATCGACAGCGAAGACAGCGGCGGCAACCGCTGGTCTACGGTTGGGGTGTCTGCAAATATCGTGGACGCAAGTTTTGAAGCGTTGCTGGATGCGGTGAATTGGAAGCTGGTGCGCGATGTCGTTTGAAAGCTGTGCGGCCCTTGTTGAGCGCGCTGATCCGGACCGTTTTGCGGCCCTTATGTCTGCTCCGGTGGCGGTGCGCCGTGTGTGTTTTCCGCTTTATGCCTTCAATATTGAGGTAAGTCGCGCGCCGTGGGTCACCAAAGAACCTATGATTGCTGAAATGCGGCTACAGTGGTGGCGCGACGCTTTAGAAGAGATCGGCCAAGGGCGCGGTCGCCGTCATGAGGTGGTTGATGCCCTTGGCCCCGTGCTTGATCCACGTGCGGCGGATGATCTGGACGCGCTTGTCGCCGCGAGGCGGTGGGATGTCTACACAGACGCATTCGAGGACATGGCCGCCTTTGATGGCTATATCGAAGATACTTCGGGGCTGTTGTTATGGACAGCTGTCCGGCTTTGCGGACAAGTGTCCGAAGACACGCGGACAGATGTCCTGCGCTATGGTTTCGGGGTTGGGGTGGCTACTTGGCTGCGCGCGATCCCGCAGCTTCAAGACCGCGGGCGTATTCCACTGGTGGACGGCACGCCCCAAGGTGTACGCGATTTGGCTGAACGGGCGCTGTCCGACATGAAGCACGCCAAGAGTAATTTGAGACACGTGTCCGCCCCTGCGCGCGCGGTTTTGCGCAGCGGCTGGCGGGCCGAGGCGACCCTGCGTGCGGCGCGCGAAATTCCCGAACGTGTCATAGAAGGGCAGCTTGACGAAAGCCCCTTTGCGCGTAAACTCCGCCTGATGGTGCTGAGCGCGCGGGGTGCGTTTTAGGCCGCAACAGCGGGCCTGCGCATCAGCCAGACAAGGGCACCGCCGGCCAGCGCCAGAAATGGCACCATCGCGACGTTAACAGCGCTCCAACCTTCCACAACGTCACCGCCTGAACAGTTCATCAAGCCGCCCGACGCAAGCGAGGCAAGCGTCACGCATCCGAAAACGATGGCATCATTCATGCCTTGCACGCGTCCGCGTTCTTGGGGGCTGTGGGCGGATGCAAGCATGGCTGTTGCGCCGATAAAGCCAAAGTTCCAACCGATCCCAAGCAACACCAACGCTGCGTAGAAGTTCAGCAGTTCCACTCCGGTAAGGGCTACGACGCCCGCAAACCCAAGTATGACAAGGCCCAAGGCAACAACTTTCTTGGCACCAAAGCGCGCGATCACATGGCCCGTGAAAAACGATGGGGCGAACATGGCAAGCACGTGGCTTGTCACCACGTTTGACGCGTCAGACGTGGAATATCCGCAGCCCACAACGGCCAATGGAGTTGAGGTCATCACAAGGTTCATTAACGAATATGTAACCATGCCACAGATGATCGCCACGGCGATCGTCGGGTCACGCAACAGTTCTGCGCGGCTGCGACCAGCCTCGGCACCTGTGGCGGGCTTTGGCGGTTTCGGGATTTTCAGCGCAAAGAAAAGCACCAACCCTACAGCATTCAAAAGTGCTGCGGCCACGTAGACATTGAAAAAGCGCATAACGGTCTGATCGGGGTCGGCGGCTGTGATGAAGCTGACCAGTTGTGGGCCGATGATAGCACTGGCCAGACCACCTGCCATCACATAGGAAATCGCCTTGGGACGGAAGCTTTCAGAAGCAGTATCAGCTGCGGCGAAGCGGTAAAAACCGTTTGCGCTCATATAGATACCGGTCAGGTAGCTGCCGAACAAAAAGACGAGAAAACTGTCAAGCGTCAGACCCCACGCAGCAATACCTGCGCCGGCCATCCCGCCAAGTGTGCCAATTACAAAGCCTACGCGACGGCCATATGTTTGCATCACGTTCGACAGCCAAGGTGCCGTGGTCATGGACCCCAAAACCACCATTGAAACGGGCAATGTCGCAAGGCACGCATAAGGCGACAGCTGTTGCCCCGCCAGTCCCGCCACCACAAACACCAGAGGGATTTGCGCGCCCATGACCGCTTGGCACAACACCAAAACGGCAACGTTTCGTTTGGCCAATGCGTCAGATGCAATGGCCGAGGTCGGGGCGGAGGTGGTCATGTCAGGGGGCCTTACTTAGGTGTTGAACTCGATAATATGCGCAAAAGAACCACAAACGCGACCCTCAATTAACCCCATGTGGCTGAAAGATGTGCCTTCGCTGTCTTTTGCGCCAAAAAGCGGTGTGCCATTTGCGCGTAATGTGGTGGCGTAGTGAAACTCGTGGGCGGGCAGTGATGCGGCGCTACGGTCTGCAAAAAGGCCTGTGGTTTGAGGGGTGAGCGGCGTTAGAGAGCGGTATCCCAGATGCAGTTTGCGGTGCTGAAACGACGTTTCCAGATCCAGAAGACCCGCCATTTGATGGCGCGTTCCATCCGCATCAATCAGGCCTGCACCAAGTAGCATATAGCCACCACATTCACCATATATATCAGTTGTTTGTGAGGCGCTCTTAAGGCTATTTATGAAGGCCGCATTGGCGGCGAGTTTTCCCGCATAAAGTTCGGGATAGCCGCCGGGCAGGAAAACGAAATCCGCCTCAGGCACCACCTCATTTTGCAGGGGCGAAAACGGTGTGATCTGCGCACCGGCTGCGCGCCATTCCTGCAACATGTGGGGATAGGCAAATCGAAACGCCGCATCTTGGGCGATAGCGATACGTTGTGCGGGCGGTCTGATGGTTTTTGCAGCTGCGTGGGGTGCCTTAGCAAGCGGCGCAAAAGGCAGCGCGCTGAGGTCAATATGCGCCTCTGCCGTATCCGCGAGCGCATCGAGCCATTCGGTAAGGTCCGCGCGCTCATCTGCTTGGACCAAGCCCAAATGGCGCGAAGGGTGAGACAGCTGTCCGCTGCGCGGCACGGCGCCGATGATGGGCGGCAAGTCGGCCCACGCACTTTCAATCATCCTGCGGTGTTTGTCGGAACCAACACGGTTCAAGATCACCGCTGCAATTTGGACGTCCGGATCGTGAAGCATCATCCCGCGGACCACGGCGGCAACGCTTTGCGCGGTTTTCGCGGCATCTACAATCAAAACCACTGGCAGCCCCAAGGTTTTTGCAACCCGCGCGGCGCTACCCTTAGCGTGGGGCAGTTCCCCGTCAAAAAGGCCCATCGCGCCTTCTACGATCAACGGGGCGGGGTCACTTTGTGCGCGCACCATAAGACAGGTGTCCGCCATCGCCCAGCCATCAAGGTTGAAACACGCGCGTCCTGTTGCGGCGGAATGAAACTGCGGGTCGATGTAATCAGGTCCGCATTTCGCCCCCCTGACGGGGCCTTTGCGGGCCAAGGCGCGCAAAATAGCCAGCGTTAGCGTTGTTTTACCTGCCCCGGAGCTTGGCGCGGCAATCATAAAGCCAGTGTTGTTTGGGGCGAAAGACGAGGCGGCGGACATCTGTCCCCCTATGCGCTTTCTGCGGGGCGACCACGGCCGAGCGGGTCCATGTCACGCACCGGCTCGCCCGCTATTTGGCCTTGCCAATCAAGGACTTGGCGCATGCGAACGGCCTCACCGATACAGATGATTGCAGGGGGCTCAAGACCGGCGGCGGCGATGTCGGCTTCCATTGTGCTGAGGGTCGTCTCAAGCACCTGCTGCGCGTCCGTTGTGGCCGTTGTGACGATGCCAACGGGTTCATGGGCGCTGCGACCGCCTTCCATCAGCTCGGCGGCGATGCGGGCGATGTGCTTCATGCCCATGTAAATCACGATGACCTGACTGCCTTGGGCGATGGCGCGCCAATTCAGCGAGGAGGGCGTGTTACCCGATTGATCATGGCCGGTCACGAAGGTCACAGATTGGTTAACGTCCCGGTGCGTAACAGGAATGCCTGCATAGGCCAGCCCGCCGATGCCCGCAGAAATGCCGGGGATAATGCGGATCGGGATGCCGTGCTGCACAAGGGTCTGTGCTTCTTCACCGCCGCGCCCAAATACGAACGGATCACCGCCCTTAAGACGCAGAACACGTTTGCCTGCACGGGCAAGGTCAACCAACCGAAGCGAGATATCGCGTTGTTTTGCTGAAGGTTTTCCGCCGCGCTTGCCTGCGTAGATATGCTCGGCCTGCGGCGCCCATTCCAAAATCGCCTCTTGAACCAGCGCGTCATAAATCACCACATCTGCCTGTCGAAGCGCATTGAGCGCATGCAGCGTCAGCAGACCCGGGTCACCTGGGCCCGCACCACACAACCACACCCAACCCGGCTCAAGCGCGGGCCAGTTTTTGGACGTTAGTGGAGGCAACATAGAGTCGGTCATATGCAACTTATGGCGCGCAAATTCGCAAACATGAAGCGGTAATGCGACATTACATACCCGCTTGGCGGCGCGAAATGCGCTGATATAGTCGGCACCAAGGCAAAGGGACGTTTCACAGCAATGGCACGAAAACCAACAGGACCGTTGCGGCGCGGCTGGACCACAGGCGCATGTGCGACCGCTGCGGTGAAAGCGGCGCTGCTGCGGCTGCGGGACGGGACGTGGGGAGACACTGTCTCAATCACTTTACCTAAAGGTGAGACACCTGTTTTTGCCCTTGAAACAACTGCCGTTGGCGAAGGCTGGGCCGAGGCGGGCATTATCAAGGATGCAGGTGATGATCCGGACGTGACCCATGGTGCGTTGATCAAAGCGCGGGTCGAGCTTGGTGGAAACGGCGTCAGCTTTCATGCGGGCGAGGGGGTTGGACATGTGACCAAGGCGGGTCTGCCGATTGCGGTGGGAGAGCCTGCGATTAATCCGGTGCCACGCGCGATGATGGATGAGGTGGTTGCCGAAATCGGCTGGCGGACAGATGTCCGGATCACCATTTCTGTGCCAGATGGTGCGGCGATTGCACAAAAAACATGGAACCCCCGCCTTGGCATTGTGGGCGGTATTTCGATTCTGGGCACCACGGGCGTTGTGCGCCCGTTCAGCTGTGCCGCGTGGATCGCGAGCATTCACCGCGGTATTGATGTGGCCGTTGCCGAAGGGATGCCCCATGTGGCGGGGTGCACGGGCGCGACCTCTGAAAAAGTGGTGCAACAGCTGTATGGATTGCCTGATCACGGGATGCTCGACATGGGTGATTTTTCGGGTGGTCTGTTGAAATACCTTGCCAAAACCAACGTCCCGCACATCACGATTGGTGGTGGCATAGGAAAGCTGGTGAAGCTGGCGCAAGGCGCGGTTGATTTGCATTCTGGACGCTCGCAGGTTGACTTTAATTCCTTATCACAAGCTATTGATAATGAATCTATTAAAGGCGCAAATACGGCGCTTGAAGCCTATGAAATTGCGGGGCCAGCTGTTGCGGAATGGGCCGCGGAAACAGCGCAGGTCCAAATACAAAAACAGCTTCGTGGTTCAGGTATTACAAGTGATGTGGTGCTGATTGACCGCGCAGGAAAAATCCTTGCGCGCGCCGGAGACAGACCATGAAAGTCTTGTTGCTTGCGGGCTCTGGCGAAGGGCGGGTTTTGGCGGATGCGCTGTATAAAATGGGCGTTAACGCGGTGGCATCCCTTGCGGGGGCGACCCGTCAGGCAAAACCGTTGGCGCTTCCGACGCGCATTGGTGGGTTCGGGGGCGAAGACGGGTTTTGCGAGTATCTTGCGCGTGAAAAGATCACACATATTTTGGATGCAACGCACCCATTTGCCAGTCGGATATCTCATAGATCTGCATTAGTTTCAGCCCATAAGGGTTTGAAGTATATGCAATACTTAAGACCCGCATGGACAGCGCAGGCAGGGGATCAATGGCACCATATCCGCGATGAGACAGATGTCCTAGGATTGCTCAACAAGACGCCGTCGACTGTGTTTTTAGCCACCGGACGTCAGACCCTTGAACGGTTTGCCAACCTTGAAGGGCACCGCGTGATTTGCCGCCAGATTGATCCGCCCACCTCGCCATTTCCCTTTGAGGGCGGTGAGTATTGCATTGGGCGGCCTCCGTTTTCAGTGGGGCGCGAAGTGGAGTTATTTGAGGCACTCGGGGTGGATTTATTGGTGGTGAAAAATGCAGGCGGCACGGCTAGCCGGTCTAAACTGGATGCAGCGGCGCTGTTGGGACTGCCCGTTGCGATGATTGAACGGCCCCCACAACCGGATGCGCCAAAAGTTGATACGATCGAGGCAGCCCTTGATTGGGTGAGGGCGTGTTGATCACCTTGATTGAAACTTTGGAAGATGTCGCCTTTGGCGCCCAAGAGTTGATCAAGATTGAGCCCCGTTTTGCGCCCGCCTTGGCCATGACCGCGCCTTTACCGCTTAGGCGCAAGCCTGACGGATTTGCGGCCCTGATGTCTGCAATAGTGGGCCAGCAAGTCAGTGTGGCGGCGGCCCGCGCGATTGAGGCGAAGTGTGTGGCAGGTGGTTTGGCTGATCCCACAACTGTGCGCACCGCGACAGAAGATGAGATGCGCGCCTGCGGATTAAGCCGTCAGAAAGTTAAATATCTCAAGGCATTAGCCGATGCGCGGCTGGACTATGATGCCCTTCGGGCGGCACCATCAGACGATGTGGTGCGCACTTTGGTTGCCGTGCCTGGCATTGGGCCCTGGACGGCGGAGATTTATGTGATGTTCTCGTTGGGGCACGCGGATGTATTTGCCCACGGCGATTTGGCGCTTCAGGAGGCGACGCGGTTGTTGTTTGAGTTGCCGTCCCGCCCAACCGAGCGCGCGATGCGCGATATCGCAGCTGGATGGGCCCCTTGGCGCGCGGTTGCAGCGCGGCTCTTGTGGGCATACTACCATGTTGAAAAGCAAAGGGATGGGATCTCATGACACGGGTTTTGGATGCAAAAGTGCGCGCGCCGCACTCTGGTGATTTACGCAGTGCGGTGGTGTTTTTGCACGGCTACGGGGCGAACGGTGCTGATTTGATTGGCCTTGCGGACCCGTTGGCGGAGCATATGCCCGACACGATGTTCATCAGTCCGGACGCCCCGCAAGAGTGTGATGGCGCACCGATGGGCCGTCAGTGGTTTCCGATCCCGTGGATTGACGGATCAAGTGAGGAAGAAAGCCGCGCAGGGTTGTTTCAAGCGGCAGATGATTTGAATGCGTTTCTTGACGGGATCATGGTCGATAATGATTTGTTGCCCGAGCAAGTGGTCGTGCTTGGGTTCAGCCAAGGGACGATGATGGCGCTTCACGTGATGCCGCGCCGCGAAGATGCAGTTGCGGGCGTGGTTGGCTTTTCTGGTCGCTTGCTTGAGCCGGATACTCTGCCCGATGAGGTCGAGAGCCACTTTCCTGTTTTGTTGGTACACGGTGATGAAGATGACGTTGTGCCTGTGCAGTCTCTTCCTGCGGCGGTTGAGGGCCTTCAGGCGGCGAAATTCCGTGATGTGTTCGCCCATGTGATGAACGGCACAGCCCACGGAATTGCCCCTGACGGGTTATCTGTTGCGCTGGCATTTATGCGCGAACAGCTGGGATATCAGTAACTTAGCGCGCGGCCGTTAGGTTCAGCGATACATCCACACCAAAGCCCAACGTGCCTTCGTCGGCCGCACCGATGCCAAAATCGGTGCGATCAAGGCGTGTTGTGCCCGACATTGTGGCAAGCCCGTCCACGATGGTCAGATCAAACGTAAACTGAACCGGAATGCTTTGCCCCTTAAGAGTGAGCGTGCCGGTTGAGGCGTATTGATCCGCCTCAATATGGCTGATCTGCCCTTCATAAATGGCCGTCGGGTGGGTGGCAGCGTCAAAATACTCCGCCCCGAGCGCTTGGGACGTGACGGATCCGATGCTGAGCGACGCGATATTGATGGTGGTTGTGACGCTGCCGGTTCTGGCGGTCTCATCGAAGGTGATCGCGCTTGTCCAGTCGCTGAAACTGCCATTAGTCTCGCTGCCGAATTGTGTCACGGCGATGCTGATTTCGCCGGACTGAACCGTCCAGTCGCTTGCAACGCTTTCAAGTGCTGCGGTGGTTTGACCCGCGTCGCTGCGATAAAGCCCAAGGCTTTGGCCGATCCCAAGCGCGATAACCCAAACCGCAAGCGCCCCAAGGATGGCTGTTTTTGCGCTGTGTTGTTGCGGGCGGGGGCCGACTGCGGTTGTGCCGAACCACATGCGGCGCAGGGTGGCGTCTTTGTCGAGCACGTGATGTTTCAGCGCGCCGGCGATGTGCAGCAAGAGGCTGGCAACCAGCACCCGCTCAAACACAACGTGCAGGCCTTCGAATAGATGTGCGGTGCTGTCAGATTTGGGCACAAACGGCAGGTCCTGTCCAAAGGGCCACCAGATGGGCGCAAAACCGGATGTCGCCGCGTGGTGGATCCAACCTGTCACGGGCACCAACACGAGCGAGCCGTAAAGCAACCAGTGGATCATACTGGCCAGCCAATGTTCGGCCTTTCTATCTCCCTTTAATGCCTCCGGCTTTGGTTGGCTGATGGCCCACGCGATGCGCGCAAGGGCAGTGAACAAAATCGTAAGGCCGATGGTTTTGTGCAGGCTAAACACGAACGCAGCGCGGGCCACGGTTTGCGCATCGGCGCCGTTGGCCTCAATGGCGTGGGCCAGATTGTTGCCGTAGATACCAAGCGGGATCACCAAAAAGATGCCAAGGGCAATGGTCCAGTGAAACAGTTTGGTGATGGTGCCGTAGTGGCTGGCGGTGTTGGACAGCATGGGACGTTCCTTGGTCATAACAAATTACAGGTGAGGGTACAGGGAAGTGCAGGGCGGGCAACTCTCCATCGTTGAACAATATGTGTGCGCGGTTTAGACACTCAGTCAACATAATGTGGAGACAACCATGAGCAGAGCATTTATTTTCCCCGGACAAGGTGCACAAACCATCGGAATGGGTAAAGCGCTGGCAGATGCATATCCTGCAGCGCGTGCGGTTTTTGAAGAAGTAGACACGGCCTTGGGCGAGTCGCTGTCGACATTGATTTGGGAAGGTGATCAGCAAGAGCTGACGTTGACCCATAATGCGCAGCCTGCGTTGATGGCAACATCAATTGCGGCCTTCAAGGCATTGGAAACAGAAGGTTTTGATATTTCTGACGCCAGTTTTGTGGCTGGTCACTCCCTTGGGGAATATTCTGCACTGGCCGCGTCTGGTGCAATTAGCATTGCAGATACGGCACGTTTGTTGCGCACCCGCGGCGAGGCCATGCAAAAAGCCGTGCCAGTTGGATTAGGCGCGATGGCGGCCTTGCTTGGTCTTGATTTTGAAACGGCCCAAGCCGTGGCCAAAGAGGCAGCTGAGGCCGGTGACGGCGAAGTGTGTCAGGCGGCAAATGACAATGATCCGGGCCAAGTTGTGGTTTCGGGGCACAAGGCGGCCGTGGAGCGCGCAGTTGAAATCGCCAAGGAAAAGGGCGCAAAACGTGCCGTGCTGTTGCCGGTCAGCGCACCGTTCCATTGTGCGTTGATGCAGCCCGCAGCGGATGTGATGGCCGATGCTTTGGCGCGGGTCGATGTTTCCGCCCCCAAGGTGCCGCTGGTGGCGAATGTTTTGGCCGAGGCCGTTACGGACCCCGCGCGCATCCGCGAATTGCTGGTTGAGCAGGTAACGGGCTCTGTGCGCTGGCGCGAAAGCGTGGCGTGGATGGGGAACCAAGGAGTTACCGAGATGTGGGAAATTGGTGCGGGCAAAGCACTGTCTGGCATGGTGCGCCGCATCAACCGCGACATCGCCTGTGCCGCTGTTGGCACCCCTGATGATATTGCAAAACTGAAAACCGCCTAAGCGCGCGGAGGAGACTTAAAATGTTCGATTTGTCTGGTAAATGTGCCCTTATAACTGGTGCTTCCGGTGGTATTGGTGGTGAAATTGCAAGAACGCTTCACGCTGCGGGCGCCACAGTTGGCCTGTCTGGCACCCGTGTTGAGCCGCTCCAAGCATTGGCGGATGAGCTGGGTGAACGCGCCCATGTTTTGCCGTGCAACTTGTCTGATGCAGAGGCTGTGACAGCCCTACCAAAGCAAGCTGCCGATGCGATGGGTTCTGTTGATATCTTGGTTAACAATGCAGGGATCACACGCGACAATCTTTTCATGCGCATGTCGGAAGAAGAATGGCTGAGCGTGCTTGATGTAAACCTGACCAGCACCATGCGCCTGTGCAAAGGTGCGATCCGCGGCATGATGAAGGCGCGTTGGGGTCGGATCATCAACATCAGCTCTGTTGTGGGCAGTACGGGCAACCCGGGACAGGCAAACTATGCGGCGTCAAAAGCTGGTATGGTCGGCATGTCAAAGTCACTCGCCTATGAAGTTGCGTCCCGCGGGATCACCGTGAATTGCGTGGCACCCGGATTTATTACCACGGCGATGACCGATAAACTGACTGATGATCAAAAATCGGGCATTTTGACAAACGTTCCTGCAGGCCGCATGGGCGACGCTGCCGAAATCGGTGCGGCGGTGCTCTATCTGGCGAGCGCTGAGGCTGGATATATGACTGGTGCGACCTTGCATGTGAACGGCGGCATGGCCATGTACTAGGCTCTGCGGTGGGGCTATTTACTGCTTTACCCAGCGTTATCGAAAGCGTTTGCCTTATCATGAAATTGTGGTAAGTCGCGCCATGAGAAGGGAGGGTCGGCAATGTCGCTCTCCTTATGGGCCTTAGAAATTAGGCATTAGACCAAGGTCCTAACAGGACGATATTAAAGACGAGGATTGCCATGAGCGACGTTGCAGATCGAGTAAAGAAAATTGTTGTTGAGCACCTGGGTGTTGAAGAAGACAAAGTTGTAGAAAACGCGTCTTTCATCGATGATCTTGGCGCAGACAGCTTGGACACAGTTGAGCTGGTTATGGCGTTCGAAGAAGAGTTTGGCATTGAGATCCCAGACGACGCTGCTGAAACCATCCAGTCTTTCGGCGATGCAGTGAAATTCATCACAGAAGCTGCCTAAGGCACGCTTCGCGCCCCGCAATTGCGGGAGCTGCAAGATAGCAAACGGCGCTCCAATTGGGGCGCCGTTTCGCGTTTTAGGGCTGTTTTTGTAAAAAAGGTGGAGCGGTAGGGCGCTGATTGGTGCGCAAGCCCTTGCCCCTGAGTGTTGTGGCGCGGTATGTGGTAGCCACCATAGGCAGTACTAAATTGGGGGAAAACCGATGCGCCGTGTCGTTGTTACAGGTCTTGGAATGGTTTCGCCGCTTGGCGACGGTGTGGATGTGACGTGGTCACGTCTGCTTGACGGGCAATCCGGTGCCGGCCCCATCACGAAATTTGACGCCAGCCATCTTGGCACGACCTACGCCTGCGAAGTGCCGCGCGGCGAGGGAGAGGGCGATTTCAACGCTGATGCGTATATGCCCCCCAAAGAACAGCGCAAAATTGATGACTTCATCTTGTACGGCGTTGCAGCGGCGGACCAAGCGATTGCCGATTCTGGTTGGGTACCTGAGAGCGATGACGACCGTTTCCGCACGGGTGTGATGATCGGGTCTGGCATTGGTGGGTTGAATTCGATCGCTGATACAGCCGTGTTGCTGAAGGAAAAAGGCCCGCGCCGCGTGTCGCCTTTCTTTATTCCCGGTGCCCTGATCAACTTGGTCAGTGGGCAAGTCAGCATCAAATACGGTCTGAAAGGTCCCAACCACGCGGTTGTGACAGCCTGTTCAACCGGTGCGCACGCCATTGGTGACGCGGCCCGTTTGATTGCGCTTGATGATGCAGACGTGATGGTTGCTGGTGGTGCTGAAAGCCCCATTTCCGAGATTGGCGTTGCGGGTTTTAACGCGTGTAAGGCGCTGTCGACCAAGCGCGCAGATGATCCAACCAAAGCCAGCCGTCCTTGGGACGCGGACCGTGACGGGTTTGTCATGGGTGAGGGTGCGGGCGTTGTTGTTCTGGAAGAATATGAGCATGCAAAGGCACGCGGTGCCAAGATTTATGCTGAAATCTTGGGCTATGGCCTGTCAGGCGACGCGCACCACATCACTGCGCCGCCCCCCAACCACGAGGGGGCCGAGCGGGCGATGCGTGCAGCCGTAAAGCGTGCGGGCATTGCCCCAAGCGAGATTGATTACGTCAACGCCCACGGCACATCCACGATGGCCGACACCATTGAACTGGGCGCGGTTGAGCGTGTTCTGGGGGATGCGGCGTCTGAGTGTTCCATGTCATCAACCAAGTCGGCCATTGGCCATTTGCTGGGCGCAGCCGGTGCGGTTGAGGCGATTTTCTGTATCCTGGCGATCCGCGATCAAGTGGCGCCGCCCACTCTCAACCTTGAGAATGTGGACTGTGAGCATACGATTGATCTGATTGGGCCAGAAAAGCGTGAGCGCAAGATTGAGACAGTGCTCTCTAACTCGTTTGGGTTCGGTGGTACAAACGCCAGCCTGATCATGGGTAAGGTGCGCTAAGCCATGTGGCGGCACGTCGTTTCTAATGCGCTGACATTGGCGATTGTGATCCTGTTCCTTGTGGGCGGGGTGATCGTTTGGGGAACGTCACAGTATAAAGAGGGCGGGCCGCTCGCTGAGGCGATTTGTTTGCAAGTGCCGTCGGGTGCGTCGATGGGATCGGTAAGTGCCGATCTTGCTGAGCAGGGTGCTGTGAGTAATGCGCGCATTTTCCGGCTTGGGGCGGATTATTCCGAGAAGGCGTCCCAGCTGAAGGCAGGTTCGTTCTTGATTGAGGCGGGCGCTTCCATGGAGCAGATCGTTGATGTGGTGACACGCGGTGGGCGCAATACATGCGGTACCGAAGTGGTGTTTCGCGTCGGCGTGACACGTAAGCAAGTACAAGTCCGTGAGCTTGATCCCGCCACCAACCGCTATGTTGAACAGGCGCGGTTTGAGCCACAAGTAGAGCCTGTTGATCCTGTCTACACCGCCGCGTTGGATGCCTCTGACACGTTGATCCGTTTTGCGGTTGCGGAAGGTGTGACCAGCTGGACCATTGTTGAGGCGCTCAACAACATTGATTTTCTGAGCGGTGAGATCGCCGCTGTTCCGTCTGAGGGAGGCCTTGCGCCCGACAGCTATGAGATCAGCAAAGGTCAGGACCGGAACGAGATTCTAGCGGATATGGCCGCCCGTCAGGAACGTATTCTGGCGCAGGCTTGGGCCGAGCGTGCGGATGACGTGGAAGTTGAGACACCTCAAGAGGCGTTGATCCTTGCTTCCATTATTGAAAAAGAGACCGCGGTTGCAGAAGAGCGCGGTCAGGTGGCCAGTGTTTTTACCAATCGTTTGAAACGCGGGATGCGTCTTCAGACGGACCCTACGGTGATCTACGGCATCACCAAGGGTGAGGGGATTTTGGGCCGCGGGCTGCGCCGCAGTGAGTTGCGCGCCGAGACCCCTTGGAACACTTATGTCATTCCGGCCTTGCCGCCGACGCCCATTGCTAACCCGGGAAGGGCCAGCATTGAGGCGGCGTTGAACCCTGAGAGTACTGATTTGTTGTTCTTTGTGGCCGATGGCACCGGTGGGCACGCGTTTGCGCGTACCCTTGATGAGCATAACGCCAATGTTGCCAAGTGGCGCAAGATCGAAGCAGAGCGCAACGCCAACTAAGCTTTGGGCCTTGCTGCGTGCCTTATTTTAAAGGCGAGGTGACGGTTAACTCTCTGTTTCTTTACGAAAAATTAAGTATATCGCGCGGTGGGGTGTTGCGTCCCCCCGCCTTGGAAACTTTGACTTTTGGCTCTTTTTGAAGGTATAACTTGGCCATAGCTAGGAGAGACTGCTTAGGATGAACGGCTGGTAAAAGTCAGGGTCCTACAACACTTTTTCGGTCTGTGGAGGGGGTAACACCCAAACATAGGCAGCAAATTATGAGCAACATGAACCATGACGCGTTTGACCAGACGGAAGATAGTTTGGCTGCAGCGTTGGATCAAATGAGCCGCTATGAGCGATTTATCGAGGCGGCATTACGGAAAATTGAGAGCGGCGAGATGGATGGGGCCAAGGGTCTGTCCACCCATTTGAGTGGCCTCATGAAGGCCCGGGATGCCGTGATCGCAGAACGAGGACGATTGCGAGATGATGAGCTTAAGCGACGCGACCGCATCACCGAACACGATATCGATTTCGATGCCCGACGATCTGAGATCGCTGGCCGTTTGGCTAAGCTCCGCCGATGTTGCCGTGCAAGGCGCGTTCCTTGACACGTTGACCGAAGACGATTTGCGGGCTTTGCCGTATATTTTCGAGATGTGGGCCCATGATCACCAATTACCGCCTGCCTATACGCCCAAAGGGGCTGATTGGCGGACGTGGGTGATCATGGGCGGGCGGGGTGCGGGCAAAACCCGCGCCGGTGCTGAATGGGTGCGCAGTCAGGTGGAGGGCAGTTTGCCGCTTCATTCGGGCAAGGCCAAGCGTTTGGCGTTGATCGGGGAAACCTATGACCAAGTGCGCGATGTGATGGTGTTTGGTGACAGCGGAATTCTGGCGTGTTCTCCGCCAGATCGTAAGCCAGAATGGTTGGCCTCAAAACGCAAACTGGTTTGGCCAAATGGGGCCGAGGCACAGTGTTTTTCTGCCTCTGAGCCCGAAAGCCTGCGCGGTCCACAATTTGACGGTGCTTGGGTAGACGAGTTGGCCAAGTGGAAGAAAGCCCGTGAAAGTTGGGATATGCTGCAGTTTGCACTGCGTCTTGGGGAGTGTCCGCAGCAGGTTGTCACAACAACGCCGCGCAATGTTGGTGTGTTGAAGGATATTTTGGATGTGGACAGCACGGTAACCACCCATGCGCCAACAGAGGCCAATGCTGGGTTCTTGGCGCAAGGGTTTTTAAGCGAGGTGCGCCGCCGATATGCGGGTACACGTTTGGGTCGTCAGGAGTTGGACGGTGTGTTGCTTGATGATGCCGAGGATGCGCTTTGGTCGTTGGCGATGCTTGAGGTGACGCGCGTTGATCTTGGGGATGTGCACCGGTTTGACCGTGTGGTGGTGGCGGTTGATCCGCCTGTCACGGGGCATGCGGGGTCAGATGAGTGTGGGATCGTTGTGGTTGGGGCCAATTTGCAAGGCCCACCCCAAGATTGGACGGCATATGTGTTGGCAGACAAGACAGTGACGGCGGCCTCTCCGCTGGCGTGGGCAACGCGTGCGGTGGATGCGATGCGCCAGTTTGGGGCCGATAAGATCGTGGCCGAAGTGAACCAAGGCGGTGACATGGTAGAGCAAATGATCCGCCAGATTGACCCGCTCGCGCCCTATGCCGGGGTGCGTGCGTCACGGGGCAAGGCGGCGCGGGCGGAGCCTGTTGCGATGCTTTATGAGCAGGGCCGTGTGCGGCATGTGCGCCACCTTGAGGTGCTTGAGGAACAGATGTGCCAAATGACGACGCGCGGTTTTGAGGGCAAGGGATCGCCGGACCGAGTAGATGCTTTGGTGTGGGCGCTGAACGAAGTGATGATTGAGCCTGCTGCAAAGTACCGCCATCCGCGGCTGCGCACGTTGTGACGTGAGTTTGTAGGTCCTGTTGTAAATTAAGAGCCCGCGGTTTTGGGCAGTATTGACCGGCTGTTTTTGGACGGGCGAGGTCATGGAGTTGAGTGAATGGTTTTTGATATGTTTCGAAAGAGTGCACCGCAAGGCCCGCAAAAAGCGCGGTCATTTAGGCCGGCGGTGATGTCTGGTGGCGGTGTGGCTTGGACTTCGCGCGATGCGGGTTCGCTGACGCGGACCGGATTTGCGGGCAATCCTGTCGGGTTTCGGGCGGTAAAATTGATTGCGGAGGCAGCTGCGGCTCTGCCGTTGGTGCTGCAAGATGTGTCACAGCGTTTTGATACCCATCCATTGCTGGCTTTGTTGGCGCGCCCCAATTCGGGCCAAGGTCAGGCGGAGTTGTTGGAGGCAATTTATTGCCAGCTGCTGCTGACGGGCAATGCCTACGTTGAGGTGAGCGGCGAGGCAGAGCAATTGCACGTGCTGCGTTCGGATCGGGTGCGGGTGGTGCCCGGTGCTGATGGGTGGCCTGTGGCGTATGATTACACGGTGGGCGGGTCTGTTCACCGCTTTGATGTGGGCGCGCCCGGTCCGATTTGCCATATCAAATCGTTCCACCCGTCCGATGATCATTACGGGTTAAGCCCGATGCAGGCCGCGGCGACTGCACTTGATGTGCATAATGCCGCGTCGCGCTGGTCAAAGGGCCTTTTGGATAACGCGGCGCGTCCGAGCGGGGCGATTGTGTATTCAAGCGCTGACGGGTCTGGAACGATGACCACGGATCAGTACGACCGTCTTGTTGATGAGATGGAAACGCATCACCAAGGGGCGCGAAATGCGGGGCGACCAATGTTGCTTGAGGGGGGGCTGGATTGGAAGCCGATGGGGTTTAGCCCGTCCGATATGGAATTTCAGAAAACCAAAGAAGCCGCTGCGCGCGAGATTGCGACAGCGTTCGGTGTGCCCCCGATGATGTTGGGTATTCCTGGTGATGCGACGTATGCAAATTACGCCGAGGCCAATCGTGCGTTCTACCGCTTGACGGTTTTGCCAATGGCCACGCGGGTGACAGCCGCATTGGCGGATTGGTTGGGGCAAGTGATGGCACACACTGTCACGCTGAAACCCGACGTTGATCAGGTAGCTGCGTTATCCGGCGAGCGCGATCAGCAATGGGCGCGCATCGGTTCGGCGGATTTTCTAAGTGACGCTGAAAAGCGGCGTTTGCTGGGTTTGCCTGCAGAATTGGAGGCCCGTGATGAATGAGTTTGCCAAAGACCCTTTTGGGGTGAGTGAGCTTGATTGCTTGCCTGCCCAACGGATCAATCTGCACGAGCGGATGTCTGCGCTGCAGTTTGAGATGCTGAGCAAGCGGTTGGATGATTTGGACAGCGCGATGGAACGCCTTGAGCGCCGGTTGTGGTTGATTGTGTTTGGTGTGGTCGGTGTGATCTTGGCCCAAGCGTTTCAATCGGTGCTTACTGTGACGCCTAATTTGGCATGAGGAAAACGGACATGATGACATTGGAACGCAAAGACAGCGCGCGCAGCCTGCAGGTGAATGTAGGGAGTGACGATAGCGTCATTGTTGCGGGATATGCTTCGGTTTTCGGGATCGAGGATAAGGGCGGTGATGTCGTAATGGCCGGCGCTTATGCCCGCGCTTTAAATGCGCTGAAGGCAAATGGTGGTGGCGTGAAAATGCTGTGGCAACATGATGCTACGCAGCCCATCGGCGTGTGGGACACAGTACATGAGGATGCCCATGGGTTGTTTGTAAGCGGACGGTTACTGACCGATGTGGCCAAGGCCCGTGAAGCGGCGGCCCTTCTTGGGGCGGGGGCGATTGATGGGCTGTCGATCGGGTACCGCACGGTGACAGCCAGCAAGAACGCCAAGGGTCAGCGCATGTTGTCCGATCTGGAGCTGTGGGAGGTGTCGCTTGTGACGTTTCCGATGCTGCCTGAGGCGCGTGTGACGGCCAAATCCGACGATCTGCCACCCCTTGGATCATGCGCATATGCAGAGGCGCTCAGGCGGGCGCAGCAGCAATTGGCCACGTGATACCGCGCGGCACTCTCTGATTATTTTGCTTTGAAAAGGACTGATTATGACGAAACCCGATGCATTGGATCGGGGCGGGAAAGCTATGTCTTCCGCCCAGCCGATCCTTTCCCAAAAAGCCACGCAATTTGAAACTGCGATCACCGATTTTGTCAGTGATTTGAAGGGTTTCAAGGCTGATCTAACAAACCAACTTAACCAGCAAGAAAGTACGATTGCCATGTTGAACCAAAAGATGACAACGCCAAACCGCCCCCCATTGAGTGCGGTCCCGCTTGAAGCGCCGCACCTGAAGGCCTTTGATGCTTATGTGCGTTTGGGTGAGGAAGATGCTCTGCGCGGGTTGGCGTTTGAGGGAAAATCTATGTCCAGTGCCATTGCTGGCGATGGTGGATATTTGGTTGATCCCGTGACTTCTGACACGATCAAGTCATCACTTGCTAACGCTGCCTCAATCCGTGCGATTGCTGAGATCGTGAACGTTGATGCGACCAGTTATGATGTACTTGTCGATCATGGTGATCTGGGTGCGGGTTGGGCCAATGAAACGGCCGGCACCAGCGAGAGTAACACCCCCACGATTGACCGTATTTCAATCGCCTTGCACGAGTTGTCAGCATTGCCAAAAGCGAGCCAGCGTTTGTTGGATGATAGTGCTTTTGACATTGAAAACTGGCTGGCTGGTAAAATCTCAACGACCTTCGCGCGTTCAGAAGCAGAAGCCTTTGTGAATGGTGACGGCGTGGAAAAACCCATGGGTTTCCTAAGCCACACGACTGTTGAAAACGACAGTTACGAATGGGGCAAGATTGGTCATATCATCACCGGCGAAGCGGGTGGGCTGGGTGATCCGGATAAGTTGATTGAACTGGTCTACGCGCTTGAGGCCGATTACCGCGCCAATGGTACGTTCGTGATGAACAGCAAAACGGCTGGTGAAATTCGCAAGCTGCGCGACAGTGACGGGCGCTTTTTGTGGAACGATGGAATGGCCTCAAGTGATCCTGCGCGTCTGCTTGGCTACCCTGTGTTGATCGCCGAAGATATGCCGGACGTTGAGGTGAATGCGACGCCGATCGCCTTTGGTGATTTTGCCCGTGGCTACACAATCGCCGAGCGTCCTGATCTGCGCGTGATGCGTGACCCGTTTAGCGCCAAGCCCAACGTGTTGTTTTACGCGACCAAGCGGGTGGGCGGTGATGTGACTGATTTTGCAGCCATCAAATTGTTGAAATTCGCAGCCCAGTAAAGCGGTGCTGTGAACAGGAGCTGTGCGGTCATCGCGATTGCACAGTTCTGCGCGGGGCGCGCGCCTAAGACCACCTTCGTGTTGTCTAGCTGCTCCCCTCCGTCCGAGCAATGCGAGGCGGCGCGCGCCCTTATTTTGCGCTGATTGCTCGGACATTTACTGAATTTCATGAGGGTCCTATGACACGCATCATTGATACTAATTTCCCCGATGACCTGTTGCCGGTTGATGGGTTTAAAGCCCACCTTCGCCTTGGCAGTGGGTTTTCGACGGATGATACGCAAGAACCTGTTTTAAAGGCATTTTTGCGCGCCGCTATTTCTGCAATTGAGGCGCGGATAGGTAAGGCGTTGTTGGTGCGCGGTTTTGAGGCACCTGTAACTGCATGGCACCAAATCCATACGCTAAAGTTGACAATTTCTCCAATTGTTGGGGATGTTTCTGTCTGGTTCGCTGGCAATAAAATTGTCAGTGCCGCGAATGTTGATCACGGTGCGCACCATAGCTTTGTGACGCTCGATGGCGACGTGATTGGGGCCGGTGGTGATGAGTTAACGGTCCGGTTTCAGGCGGGTCTTGCAGACGTATGGTCGGACCTTCCTGCTGATCTAAGCCAGGCTGTGATGTTACTTGCCACGCATTACTATGAGCACCGTGAGCAAACTGGGCTTTCGAATGGTTGCATGCCTTTTGGAGTGACCGCGCTGATCCAGCGTTACCGTGAGATGCGGATTTCATTGGGGGCCACCGCATGAAGGCGCCGCGTTTGAACCGCTCGTTTTCTCTTGAAACGGCTGATCGCATCAGTGACGGCGCGGGTGGGTACCGGACCCAGTGGCGTGTGTTGGGGCAGCTTTGGGGTGATGTCCGTGCAGCAACCCCTGTGACACAAACAGGGCAGGCAGGTGTGCTTACCCAAGAACGCCGCGAGATCATCGTACGCGCGGCCCCCGTGGGCGATGACGCGCGGCCCACGGCAGGGAACCGTCTGGTTGATGCGACCGGGGTCTACGACGTCACCGGAGTTTCAGAGTGGGACATTAACGCGCGGTATCTTGCGTGCCGTGTATCCCGGCAGGTGGCGTCATGAGTTACGGGTTATCGGCGGCACTCCAAAGGCTATTCTTCGCGGCGTTAATAGATGATGCGCAAGGCTCTCTTGGTGTGCAGGTATTTGATTTGCCGCCAAGCGGTGTCGTGCCCGAAGTCTACGTTCTGCTTGGCCCCGAAAACGTGCGCGACGTGTCTGACGTGTCTGCGCGCCGTACGCTTCACCGATGTATCGTGTCTGTCATTTGCGCCGAGGCTGGTTTTTCCGAAGCCAAGAAAATTGCCGCCGATGTCGTCCGCCGCGTCGAAGGGGCAAACCGTGAATTGCATGAGGAGGGCACACCCGTGGGGCGTGTCACTGATCTGCGGTTCGAAAGCGCCAGCGCACGCCGCGCTGACAAAGGTGGCACGCGGCGTATTGATTTGAAAATTCTGGCGCGCCTTGAGGCGATTGCCCCCACTGAAATTTGATGGAGAACGATGATGACTGCACAAAATGGCCGCGATCTTTTGATCAAAATGGATATGACGGGAAACGGTGTTTTTGAGACCACCGCGGGACTTCGGGCAACGCGGATTAGCTTTAATGCTGAAACGGTTGATGTGACCAGTCTAGAAAGTTCAGGCGGGTGGCGTGAACTGCTGGCTGGTGCGGGTGTCCGGCAGGCGCAGGTGTCTGGTAGCGGGGTGTTCAAGGACGCAGCAACTGATGAGCGTGCACGCCAAGTTTTCTTTGATGGTGCGACGCCGCGGTGTCAGGTGGTTGTGCCGGATTTTGGTGTCATTGAGGGTGCATTTCAGGTCACGTCGCTTGAATACTCGGGAAGCTACGAAGGTGAGGCCAGCTACGAACTCGCTCTGGCTTCTGCAGGCGCGCTAAGCTTCACGGCGATTTGATGATGGTTAATCCCCACAGAGGTGAAGTTGAAATTACGATCAACGGTAAGCCGTATGTTGCGCGACTATCATTGGGCGCGCTTGCAAGCCTTGAAACAAAACTCGGCGCTAGCTCTTTGACAAAACTGATTGAAAGGTTTGAGGGAAACTCGATCCGATCATCAGATGTTCTGGCCCTTATCGAGGCAGGTTTGTCATCAGGAAATTGGGATGGAACGGCTGCGGACTTACTGCATGCAGACGTTAACGGCGGGCCACTTGGTGCTGCCCGCGCTGCCGCCCAATTGTTGGTGAGGGCCTTTGGCGATGACGTTTGAATGGCGGGCGCTGCAGCGTGTTGGTCTTTCCGACTTGGGGCTGTCACCTGAGATGTTTTGGGACTTAACGCCGTTTGAACTGAGCTTGTTACTTGGCCTTGATTTGGCGGCGGCGCCTCTGACGTTCGATCGGTTTTCAGCACTTACGCGCGAGTTTCCTGATGCAGATCTGGGAGGATAAAAGATGAACATTGATGAGTTTGAAGATGACGTATCCGCACTGGGGCAAAGCCTGGACCAGACGAGTAATCTAGCGGCGGCATTCAGTGGTGAATTGACCAAGATGCAGCAAAGTCTGGCTACATCAAGTGTCAATGCAGGTGTTCTGTCAAAGGGGATGAGCAACGGGTTGAGGCGGGCAATTGATGGTGCTGTATCAGACGGGTTGAGGCTATCTGATGTGATGCAAAAAGTTGGAGAATCTTTAGTTTCTGCGGCTTATTCGGCGGCCGTAAAGCCTGTTACCAGCCACTTTGGGCAGCTGTTTGAGGGCGCAATTACGGGTGCTCTCGGTACTAATTTTGGCACGCAAGGTGCCGGTTCTGGAGTGTCGGGACGTGTGCAAGCTTTTGCCAAAAGCGGGGTCGTGACGAGCCCAACGCAATTTGGGATGCGGGGTGGGACAGGCTTGATGGGCGAAGCGGGACCTGAGGCGATTATGCCATTAACCCGTGGCCCGGATGGCGCACTCGGTGTGCGTATGCAAGGTGTTGGGGCGAACGCTCCGGTTCGTGTTGTGATGAATATTAGCACCCCTGACGTAGCAGGATTTCAGCGCGCGCAAGCACAGGTTTCTGCGCAGTTGGGGCGTGCTTTGGCAAAAGGTCAGCGCACCCGATAATGCGCTTTGTTGGTTAGGAGTTTGGTATGAGTTTTCACGAAGTGCAGTTTCCGGTTGGGTTAAGTTTTGGTGCCATTGGTGGACCAGAGAGGCGGACAGATGTTGTTACGCTCTCAAACGGATTTGAAGAGCGCAACACGCCTTGGGCCCACTCAAAGCGAAGGTATGATGCAGGGCTTGGTTTGCGCGCATTCACCGATGTTGAGGCTGTTGTAGCATTTTTTGAGGCGCGTTGCGGCCAATTATTTGCATTTCGTTGGAAGGATTGGGCTGATTACAAGTCATGTAGTGTTCAGGCCGAAGTGTCTGCCGTGGATCAAGATATTGCAGTTGGTGATGGTGTCGAAAAGCGCTTTCAATTGGTTAAAGTGTATAAGTCGGGCGAGCACCAATATGCGCGTCCAATTCAAAAGCCAGTTGATGGCAGTTTGATGGTTGCGCTTGATCAAGTTGAGCAAGTTGAAGGTGTTGATTTTGCTGCTGACTATACAAACGGCGTGATTTCATTTGTTGTAGCGCCCGAAGTTGGCGTTCAGATTTCTGCGGGTTTTGAATTTGATGTTCCCGCACGATTTGACAGTGATCAGATCATGACGTCGCTGTCGACGTTCCAGGCTGGCGATATTCCAGACATTCCTGTTGTGGAGGTTCGTGTATGAGCATCGACAGTGATTTTCATGAGCATCTGAAGAGTGGTTGCACAACAACATGCAGGGCGTGGGCCGTGACCCGTAAAGACGGCGTGCAACTTGGGTTTACGGATCATGACGGTGATCTGGAGTTCGACGGTATTAAGTTTCGTGCTGATACTGGAATGACGGCTCGGGCGGTTGAAAGCTCAACTGGTATGGCGGTGGATAACTCGGAAGCGGTTGGTGCGTTGAGCAGTGCTGCGATATCGGAACGTGATATTAAGTTTGGGCTCTATGATGATGCTGAGGTGCGAGCTTGGTGGTTGAACTGGGCAGATGCACGCCAGCGCCAGCTCGTTTTTTCGGGCACAATCGGTGAAATTGAGCGCAGCGAGGGTACTTTCCGTGCTGAGTTGCGCGGGTTGGCTGAACAGCTGAACCAGCCGCGTGGACGCGTATACCAAAAAGGGTGCTTGGCAAAGTTGGGCGCCCTTGAATGTGGGGTCGATCTTGAACATTTGGGCTACAACGCTGAGGGCGTAATTTCGAGCATCTCGGGAGAGACATCGTTTTCGGTTTCTATTGATGGGACGTTTGAAAAACGCTGGTTTGAGCGGGGTGCCCTTCATGTGTTGAGCGGTGAAGCAGCGGGTGCTCAGGTCAAGATCAAATCTGACAAACAAGTTGAGGGCACAGACGATCGGGATCTCCAGATCTGGAGTGCTGCGCGCCGTCGCCTAAGTATTGGCGACAGTGTTAAGCTATATGCAGGGTGTGACAAGCGGTTTGATACATGCCGCATTAAGTATCGGAACGATGCTAATTTTCAGGGCTTCCCTGATGTGCCTGGGGACGACTGGATGGTCACTGCCCCAACAAGTCGTAGCACTTTGAGCGGTGGAAGCAGACGATGAGTGCTGCGTTATTTGTAGCTCAGGCACGGCGTTGGATTGGAACGCCCTACGTTCATCAAGCAAGCGAAATGAACGCAGGTTGTGATTGTCTGGGGCTATTGCGCGGTGTGTGGCGCGACGTCTTTGGGTATTCGCCAGAGGTGCCGCCAGCTTATGCGTCTACGTGGTCTGAGGTAAGCGGTGACGAAGTGCTGTGGAGTGCATTGTTGCGGCATTTAGCGCCGTCTGAAACTGGCGTTGTTTTACTGTTCAGAATGCACTCAAACGCAGCTGCGAAACACGTTGGTATTTTATCTGCGTGGGGAGAGAACTCCACATTTATTCATTCGTATCAACATCATGGCGTCGTCGAGAGTCCGCTCAGTACACCGTGGAAACGGCGCGTTGTTGCGCGGTTTGATGTTCCCGTTTTTGGAGAGTTATGATGGCAACCCTAGTACTTTCAGCCGCTGGATTCGCGGCGGGCAATATGTTGGGCGGGACCGTTTTGGGTGTCTCATCGGCAGTCGCAGGGCGTTTTGCCGGTGCCACGATTGGGCGCGCGATTGATAGCCGCCTGTCAGGCGCGGGTAGTGCGCCTGTGGAGACGGGACGCATGGACCGATTGCGGTTAATGGGCACTAGTGAGGGTACCCCGGTTGCGCGCGTATATGGGCGGATGCGCGTGGCGGGGCAAGTCATCTGGGCTTCTCAGTTTCAAGAAACGACGCAGACAACTTCGCGAACTGGCAAGGGCATGCCGACACAACGCACAACGGCGTATAGCTATTCAGTTAGTATCGCTGTGGCTCTTTGTGAGGGCACAATCAATGGGATTGGGCGTATCTGGGCGGACGGCACGGAAGTTAATTTAACCCAACTCAACTACCGTGTTTATGATGGCTCGCCGGATCAACTGGCTGACCCGACGTTGGAGACGATCGAAGGCGCGGGGAATGTGCCTGCGTATCGCGGCACGGCGTATGTTGTGTTCGAGGATCTTGCGCTTGAGCAGTATGGAAACCGAGTTCCGAATTTCTCATTTGAAGTGTTTCGGTCGGGTCAGGGAGACGCCACCATCGCGGATGTTCCAGAGTTAGTTCGGGGCGTCGCCATGATGCCGGGAACCGGTGAATATGCGCTGGCCACGACGCCTGCATATGTGACGCGTGATGGCGCGACGGTTGCGGTGAATGAAAATACGCCCTCTGGCAAAAGCGACTTTGTTACCTCGGTTGATGGGCTTGCGCAGGAATTGCCAAAATGCGCATCGAGCCTGTTGGTTGTTTCGTGGTTTGGCAATGATTTGCGCGCAGGTGAATGCGAAATCTCACCACGTGCGGAGCCGAACGGAGCGGACGCAGAAGGCATTCCGTGGAACGTCAGTGGCTTGGATCGTGTGGCTGCAGGATCAGTTCCAGTGTTAGAAAATCGTGCGGTTTATGGTGGCACACCGTCCGATGCATCTGTGATTGAGGCTTTGCAGTATTTGCGCGCGCAAGGGCAACATACTGTTTTCTATCCATTTATCTTAATGGAGCAGCTATATGGCAATACGCTGCCTCATGGCGATGGAGAAATTGGCCAGCCCGAATTGCCGTGGCGCGGAAGGATATCTGCCAGCTCGGAACAAGCCGTATCTGACTTTTTCGGCACCTGTACGCTGAGCGATTTTTCCCCAACTGCGAACGGTGTTCACTACACAGGCCCGCTTGAACGTAGCTATCGCCGGTTCATTCTGCACTATGCTCACCTGTGCAAAGCTGCCGGTGGCGTTGATGCGTTCTGCGTAGGTTCGGAGATGCGGGAATTGACGCGTAGTTTGCCAGATGCGGGCTTTCCGGCAGTTGGTGCGCTCATTCGGTTGGTTCGTGACGTTAGGACCATTTTGGGATCTAATACCAAGATCAGCTATGCTGCTGATTGGTCGGAATATTGGGGATATCAGCCTGATGATGGCTCTGGCGACCGGTTGTTTCATCTTGATCCGCTTTGGGCTGATGGCGATGTAGATTTCATTGGGATTGATAATTATTTCCCGTCCGCTGATTGGCGGGATGGGCCGGACCATGCGGATGCGTCGTGGGGCAGCATTTACCACTTGGGGTATTTGCAATCCAATATTGAGGGCGGCGAGGGCTTTGACTGGTACTACAAAAGCCCAGAAGCACGAGACGCGCAAATCAGAACGCCGATTACTGACGGCGCTTATGATGAGCCGTGGGTGTACCGCTATAAAGACATTCGTGGGTTCTGGGAGAACTCTCATTTTGAACGTATCGGCGGGGTGCGATCAGAGGTGGCAACTGCATGGCAGCCGCGCTCAAAGCCGTTCTATTTCACCGAGATTGGATGTGCGGCAATCGATAAAGGGGCCAATCAGCCGAACCGGTTTCTTGATCCCAAATCATCTGAAAGTGCAGTGCCTCATTACTCGAACGGGCAGCGTGATGAGCTGATGCAAATGCAGTATCTGCGGGCCCATTTGTCATATTGGAATGACCCGGAGCGCAACCCTCACTCTGATCTATATGATGGGGCAATGGTTGATATGTCTAAGGCGCATGTGTGGGCTTGGGATGCGCGGCCGTTTCCGTTTTTTCCTGGCAACGCCGAGCTTTGGAGTGATGCGGCAAACTATGACAGAGGGCATTGGTTGAACGGGCGTAGTTCGGCGCGATCTCTGTCCTCTGTTGTGCGTGAAATTGCGAATAATGCTGGCATAACACAGGTAGATACCTCGGGTCTTTTTGGGTACGTCAGAGGCTACCTAGATAGCGGATCTGAGACAGGGCGCGCGGCGTTACAACCGTTGATTACGGCCTACGGTTTGGATGTGATTGATCGCGCTGGAACGCTGGTTTTTCAAATGCGAGACGGTCATCCAAATGATGCGATTGTGTTGGATGAACTGGTGGTATCAGATCAGAATAATGGTGGTCTTTCGAAGCTGCGCGGTAGCGGTGCTGACCTGATCAGTGATGTCCGATTTAGCTACGTTGAAGCGGATGCGGATTATGAAACTGGAACGGCGCAATCGACCTTGCCAGATGCGGGCAGGAATGTTGTTTCAAGCACAGAAATGTCGTTGGCTTTGACCGCGGGCGAGGCGCAAGGCATGGCTGACCGCTGGCTCTCAGAGGCGCATGCGAGCCAAGATAGCATTAGTTTTTCTGTCCCCCCGTCAATGGCACATTTAGGTGCAGGAGATGTGGTTCAAACGGATGATGGTGAGATAAAAACGCTCTACCGTATTGATAATGTTTCAAGATCTACGCATCTGATGATGGAAGGGACGCGAATTGATGCGGATGTTTATGCCCGTGCAGACCCTGCAACAGTGCCAATTGCCCTTCGTCCGTTTGTCGTGCCGAAGCCGGTTGCCGCGCAGTTTCTTGACCTGCCCATTATCCGTACGCAAACGCCAAATACCAGCCCGTTCATTGCAGTAAATGCGTCACCTTGGACGGGACCGGCTGATGTATTTATTGAGGTTGCCGATGAGGCTTTTGAACCGCAATTAGAGATCACCGAACAGGCGACATCTGGCACAACCGTAACCGCGTTGAATACCGGCCCATTTGGGGTAATCGACAGGACGGCTTTTGTTGATGTTGAGCTCACACACGGCGCGCTGTCATCTGTCAATCTAGACAGCCTTCTGTCCGGTCAAAATGTCTTTGCAATTGGTAGCGGCGATGTGGCCGTGTGGGAACTTTTTCAGGCGCAAAATGCGGTTCTAATTGGTCCCAAGATGTATCGTCTCTCGGGGCTAGTGCGCGGGCAGCAGGGGACAGATGCATTTGTTCCTGATACGTGGCCTGTTGGGAGCAAAGTCGTCTTACTTGATAGTGCTGTCAGCCAGCTTGAACTACCCGTAAATCAGCGCGGAGTAGAGCAGACCTATCGCGTGGGACCATCGGGCCGTGCAGCAAATGATGCCGCTTACCGTGAGCATAGTTTTGCAGTCGCGGGGGCAAGTCTTCGTCCGTATAGGCCTTGCCATTTGCAGGTGCAGCGAGGCGATAGCCTCATCGCTGCGCAGTGGATGAGGCGGACACGGATTGACGGAGATCATTGGGATGGATTTGATGTGCCCGTCGGTGAAATGAGCGAGCAATACTTGATAAGGTTGCGCGATGAAACTGGCGTGAAACTTGAACAAACGGTGATGAGCGTCACCGCTGTGCTTAATGAGCCGTTAAGTATCAGTGGTAATCTAATCTTTGAAGTAGCACAGCTTTCGGATCGTTATGGACCGGGACCATTTGCACAGATTGCCGTGTCTTAAGCGGGTATTTTGACTGTCATTACGTATACTTTTTTGGTTGGCGCTGCATATGTGCTAGGTTAGGGACAGGCGTGAAGGAGACCACCGATGGCAAATGTTCGCACTACAAACCGCAGCATCGACCCGATTTGGGAGCAGGTGCAAGAAGAAGCGCATCAAGCGATTGTTGATGAGCCGCTTTTGGGCGGATTGGTGCACAGCTCTTTGTTGCATCATGCGACTTTCGAGCGGGCTTTGTCCTATCGTTTGGCGTTGAAATTATCGTCCGGCGAGATGTCAGAGCAGTTGATTGCAGAGATCGCTGACGCTGCCTACGCCCGTAATCCGGCGTTGGGTTTGGCGGCGCGGGCTGACTTGGCCGCGGTCTATGATCGTGATCCGGCGTGTCACCGTCTGATGCAACCGCTGCTTTATTTCAAAGGATTTCAAGCAGTTCAGGCGCACCGTATTGCTAATGCGTTGTGGCGCGAAGGGCGCGCCGATCTTGCGTATTTCATTCAGATGCGGACCTCGGAAATGTTCGGAATTGATATTCACCCTGGGGCCACGATTGGTCAGGGGATCATGATTGACCATGCCCACTCTATCGTGATCGGTGAGACCGCAGTGGTGGGCGATAATGTGTCAATGTTGCACTCAGTAACCCTTGGCGGCACCGGTAAAGAAGATGATGACCGTCACCCAAAAATTGGCGACGGTGTGTTGATCGGGGCGGGCGCGCATGTGCTTGGAAACATCTCAATCGGGCAATGCTGCCGGATTGCCGCTGGATCTGTTGTGCTTGAAGATGTGCCACCGATGAAAACAGTCGCTGGTGTACCGGCGAAAATAGTTGGTGAGGCGGGGTGCTCTCAGCCATCAATTAGCATGGATCAATTGCTGAGTGGCTCAATGATTGAGTAGAGCTATACTTCAAAATTTATAAAGGCCGCTAAGGGATATCCCCTAGCGGCCTTTTTGTTTGGTACCAGTTAGTTAAGTGATGAAGCGTTACGCAAGCATCCCGACGGGATTTTCGAGGTTGTGCTTGATCGCGTTCAACAAGTTCGCACCAAGAGCCCCGTCAATGACACGGTGGTCAACTGACATTGTGGTGGACATAACGGTGGCGACTTTCAGCTCGCCGTCTGCGCCAACGACAGGTTTCTTTGCACCTGCACCCACCGCCAAAATGGCGGAGTGCGGTGGGTTGATGATGGCGTCGAAGTTGTCGATGCCGAACATACCCAAGTTGGAAATTGCAAAGCTACCGCCTTGATACTCGTGAGGCGCCAACTTGCGGTCACGCGCACGGGAGGCCATGTCTTTCATCTGCGTGGAAAGCGCAGAAAGTGACTTTTGATCGGCGTCTTGTAGCACAGGGGTGAAAAGCCCGCCCTCAATTGCCACTGCAACAGCAACGTCCGAACGTTCCATTTTGAGTGTTCTGTCACCGGCCCAAACTGCGTTTGCTTCAGGTACCTGTTGCAGTGCAAGTGCACAGGCTTTGATGATGAAGTCGTTTACGGACAGTTTGATGCCCCGAGGTTCTAGCGTTGCGTTGATCTCAGCGCGGAACTTCAAAAGCGCATCAAGCTCAATGTCGCGGCGCAGGTAGAAGTGCGGCACAGACTGCTTCGCCTCGGTCAGACGGGCGGCAATTGTTTTGCGCATGCCGTCCAATTTGACTTCCTCAAAAGCGCGGCCTTCATACATCGCGATGACCTGATCGGTGCTCGGGCCTTGTGCAATTGTAGCGGATTGGCTGCTTGCAATTGACGCTGGCGCAGAGGCAGTTTTTGGTGCCGCAGTGGCGTTTTCAACATCTGCTTTGATGATACGGCCGTGGGGTCCTGATCCGGTCATGGATGACAGATCGATACCTTTATCGGCTGCAATGCGCCGCGCGAGGGGCGTTGCAAACACGCGTTCGCCTTTGGCTGTCTGTGGTGCCGCGGGGGCGGGCGACGTTTGTTGTGGCGCTGACGGTGAGGCCTCTGTCTTTATGGCTGCGGCTTCGCTTGATGCGGCAGCAGGTGTCGCAACAGCGCTGTCAGCGTCTTCGCCTTCTTCTAGTAGAACCGCAATCGCTGTATTCACTTTGACACCTTCGGAGCCTTCGGCGACCAAGAGTTTGCCGATGACGCCTTCGTCCACGGCTTCAAACTCCATGGTCGCTTTGTCAGTTTCGATTTCGGCCAGCAAGTCACCGGAGGCAACAGTGTCACCTTCTTTGACAAGCCATTTTGCAAGTGTGCCTTCCTCCATCGTCGGAGAGAGCGCGGGCATTAGAATTTCAGTTGCCATATCTGCGGCTCCTTAACGGTAGGTGACTTGTTTAACGGCGGCGATGACCTCGTCTGTTGTGACAAGGGCAAGTTTTTCGAGGTTTGCGGCATATGGCATCGGTACGTCTTTACCTGTGCAGCTGATCACTGGCGCGTCGAGATAATCGAACGCGTGCTGCATGATCTGGCTGCCGATGTAGCTACCAACGCTGCCTTGGGGCCAACCTTCTTCGACGGTGACGCAGCGGTTTGTCTTACGCACGGACGCCAAGATGCTGTCCATATCCATCGGACGCAAAGTCCGCAGATCGATAACTTCCGCAGAGATACCTTCTTCGGCCAGCTTGTCTGCGGCCTCAAGAGCATATGTCATGCCGATACCAAATGAGACGATCGTCACATCGGTGCCTTCGCGCCAAATTCGTGCCTTACCGAACGGCACGGTGTAGTCGTCCATGTCTGGCACATCGAAGGACCGGCCGTAGAGAATTTCGTTCTCAAGGAATATCACGGGGTTCGGGTCACGGATTGCTGATTTCAGCAAACCTTTGGCGTCGGATGCGGAGTAGGGCATCGCAACTTTGAGACCAGGCACCTGCATATACCATGCGGCGTAGTCTTGTGAGTGCTGTGCGCCAACCCGTGCCGCAGCACCGTTTGGTCCGCGGAAAACCATCGGGGCGCCCATTTGACCGCCTGACATATAAAGTGTCTTTGCCGCGGAATTAATAAGATGATCAATGGCTTGCATGGCGAAGTTAAATGTCATGAACTCAACGATCGGGCGCAGGCCAGCCATTGCGGACCCTGTGGCGATGCCTGCAAAACCGTGCTCGGTGATGGGCGTGTCGATGACGCGTTTTGCGCCGAACTCATCCAACAGACCTTGGCTGATTTTATAAGCACCTTGGTACTCGGCGACTTCTTCGCCCATCAAAAAGACGCTTTCGTTGCCGCGCATTTCTTCGGCCATCGCATCACGTAGTGCTTCGCGGACGGTTTGCTGTTTCATTGGCGTGCCTTCGGGCCAATCTGGCGATGTGTCCGGAGCAGGGGCCGCTGGTGCGGCGGCAGTTGCTGGGACACTGCTGGCTTCAGGCGCAGCTGTCGCTTCGGCAGCCGGTGCCGCTGCGGCGCTAGCCGTGTCAGCGGCGGACGCGTCTTCACCTTCTTCCAGTAATACGGCAATTGCTGTGTTCACTTTGACACCTTCAGAGCCCTCAGAAATGAGGATTTTACCAATCACACCTTCGTCGACAGCTTCAAATTCCATCGTGGCTTTGTCGGTTTCGATCTCTGCCAAGATGTCACCGGAGGCAACTGTATCGCCTTCTTTGACGAGCCATTTGGCCAGCGTGCCTTCTTCCATGGTGGGCGAGAGGGCGGGCATCAGAATTTCGGTTGCCATAATTATACGTCCTCGCTTGCGTAGATATCTGTCCAAAGTTCGTCGACATGGGGCTCTGGGCTCTCTTTTGAGAACTCGGCCGCTTCGTTGACGATTGCTTTGATTTCTTTGTCGACTGCTTTCAACTCATCTTCTGAGGCGTGCTTACCAGTAAGCAGCATGTCGCGAATTTGTTCGATTGGATCGCGCTCGTCGCGCATTTTTTGGACCTCTTCGCGGGTCCGGTATTTTGCGGGATCAGACATGGAGTGACCACGGTAACGATATGTTTTCACTTCCAAAATGTAGGGGCCTTTGCCTGCGCGGCAGTGTGCAACGGCTTTCTCACCAGCAGCTTTAACAGCCAGAACATCCATACCGTCAACTTCTTCACCAGCGATGCCGTAGGCTTGTCCGCGCGCGAAATAGCTGGGTGATTTGGTTGAGCGTTGGGTCGAAGTACCCATGGCGTATTGGTTGTTTTCAATGACGAAAACTGCGGGAAGCTGCCACAGCTCGGCCATGTTGTAGGTTTCATACACTTGGCCTTGGTTCGCTGCACCGTCGCCGAAGTAGATGAAGGTAACGTTGTCATTGCCATTGTATTTGTCCGCGAAGGCAAGACCTGCACCAAGGGGAACTTGCGCTGCAACAATGCCGTGTCCGCCGTAGAAATGCTTTTCCTTAGAGAACATGTGCATTGAACCACCTTTGCCGCGGCTGTAACCACCTTCGCGACCAGTAAGTTCAGCCATGACACCTTTTGGATCCATGCCACAGGCCAGCATATGGCCGTGGTCACGATACGATGTGATGCGCTTGTCGCCTTCTTTTGCAGCCGCTTCCAAGCCCACAACAACGGCTTCTTGGCCGATGTAGAGGTGGCAGAAACCGCCAATCAGACCCATGCCATAAAGCTGACCTGCTTTTTCTTCAAAGCGGCGAATGAGTAGCATTTCACGGTAATGGTTAAGAAGCTCATCAGCTGAGACATTCGGTGTGGCTGGTTTCTTAGCGGCCATAAGGCTCCCTCCTTACACCCAAAGTCACGGGCGCAAACGCATATAGTTTAACATTAAACTATTTCTACATTAGGGGGTTTTGGAAATCAATAGGGGCAAAGTGGAGCAATCAAAAATGCGCGTGAATTCACTGTTAAGAAGTGAAAATCAGCGCGTACTACACTATGGACGACGTAGTTTTTTGCGAGGTCGGCTCGGTCGGCTTAGCGGATGACCATTTCGTCGCTGCGCACATATCCCAAAACATCACGGGCCTGCTCATCAAGCAGATCAAGGTCTAGGTAGGTGTCTGACAACCGACGAGTTTTGTTTTGCAACTCGGCCACATCTGCCAAAAGTGTGTCTAGTTCAGCCTGAAGAGTTGCGGCATCTGCCTCAATCTCGGCACGGCTAAAAATACCGTAATCGCCCTGAACGGCGGCAAATGTGAAATAAAAGCCAACAGCGCACATCACGACGAAATACACAATCGCACCGATAGAATGGCGTTTGCGGGTGTTGTATTTCATCGTTCTGCTGTGCCTCAGTTAGGTGCGCTCACTTTTCGGAGCACTTGGGATGACACTACAGGAGGCGATTCGCTGTGGGAATCCCTAAAATGGTTAATTGGGCTGAAAATTGCCGAAAAACCGTACCTTTTCGCTTATTTATCAGCTTTTGGAGCTTAGCCCGCGCAGGAGGCGTCAAAAATGCTGTCGATGGTCTGTCCAATCGTTGTGTTAAAATCGGCGTCGGTTTGGTCCGCGCTGAGACCTTCCGTAAGGGCGCGGCTGAATGAGGCGATGATACCGGTGTTGGCGCAAAGGCGCGTGTTGGCTTCTGTCCGTGCATAGCCGCCTGACAGGGCAACAACGCGCATGACGGCCTTGTGCTGAACCAGCGGTAGGTAGTGGTTGGCGGTTTCGGGCAGGGTGAGTTTCAGCATGACCTCCTGGCCATCGGGCAACACATCAAGTTCGGCTTTGATCGCGTCCAGCAGCATCGCTTCCGCTTCGGCTTTGTCCGCGATTGAGATCGTGACCTCTGGTTCAATGATTGGCACGAGGCCGTGGGACATGATCTGGCGCGCAATGGCGAATTGTTGTGCGACGACCGCTTTGATGCCGCTGGCGGAGGCGGCCGAGATGACAGACCGCATCTTGGTGCCGAACACGCCTTTTGCTACGGCGCGTTGACACAGTGCATCAAGGTTGGGAATGGGGCGCAGCAGTTGCACGCCATCGGCTTCGTCCTCAAGACCTTTGTCGCATTTAAGGAACGGCACAACGCGGTGGGTGTTCCACAGGTGCTCGGCAGTGGGTGTGCCGTCGACGTCGCGGTCCATTGTCATCTCAAACAAGATCGCGCCAATGACTTTGTCGCCGTGAAATGCAGGCGCGCGGATGATGCGGGCGCGCATGTCGTGGATCAGGTCATACATTTCGTCGTCGTTGGCGTAGGCGTTTTCCTCAACGCCGTAGAGCCGCAGCGCTTTGGGGGTGGAGCCGCCGGATTGATCCAGTGCTGCAATGAAGCCGGCACCGGTGCGGATTTGGGCGGTCATGTCAGGGTTGGTCATTGGGTCGTCCTTAGGCTGTGGGGCGCGAAATATCGCGGTTACCCCACCCTTAAGGCAGCGGTTTACGCATCGCAATTATGGTCGCGCTAACGGGTTGCGCTAACATGAACGCGGTGCGTAACGCATTGTAATTACGTGATCTGTTGTCGGTATTCGGGCGTGTGACGCAGGTGCATTTACTCCGCCATCAAAGCCGCAACACCGGGAAGGGTTTTACCTTCCATCCATTCCAAGAACGCACCGCCCGCGGTTGAGATATAGGTGAAATTATCCGCCGCACCCGCTTGGTTCAGGGCCGCAACCGTATCACCGCCACCCGCCACGGAAGTAAGCGTGCCTTCACGGGTCAGCCGTGCTGCGGTCTGTGCAGCAGCGTTTGTGGCCGCATCAAATGGCGCGATTTCGAATGCACCCAACGGGCCGTTCCAGATCAGCGTTTTCGCGTTTGCCAGCACAGCCTCAATGCGTGCAACCGCGTCAGGCCCCGCATCAAGGATCATCGCGTCAGCGGGGCAGGCATTGGCGGCGACCACGTCGTTTTCGGCGCCGGCTTTGAATTCACGGGCTACGACAACATCGCTTGGCAGCACAATCTCACAGCCTGTGGAGGCGGCCTTGTCCATGATCGCGCGGGCAGTGTCGGCCAAATCGTGTTCGCACAGGGATTTACCCACATCGATCCCTTGGGCCGCGAGGAATGTGTTTGCCATGCCCCCGCCAATCACAAGGTGGTCCACTTTCTCAATCAGGTTTGAGAGCAGGTCCAACTTTGTCGACACTTTTGCACCGCCAACCACAGCGACCACGGGGCGCTTGGGCGCACCCAAGGCAGCTTCAAGCGCGCCGAGCTCTTGCTGCATCAGACGACCCGCGCATGAGGGCAAAAGCGTTGCAACACCTGTCGTTGAGGCATGGGCACGGTGGGCGGCAGAGAAAGCATCATTGCAGAAAATATCGCCCAAAGTGGCCAAGAAAGTCGCCATTTCGGGGTTATTTGCTTCTTCCATGGCCGAAAAGCGCGTGTTTTCGACCAGGACGATGGCATCCATTGGCTGGGCGTCGATAAATTCGCGGGACGGGCGCTCAACAAAAGTGACGGGCGCGCCGAACGTGTCGGTGAGGGCAGGGACCAGCTGTTGTAATGACATCTCGGGAACAACTTTGCCTTTGGGTCGGCCAAAGTGGGCCAGCAAGATCGGACAGCCCCCTGCAGCACGAATATCGGCAATGGTGGGGGCGATGCGTTCGATGCGGCTGGCATCTGTGACACGGCCGTTTTCCATCGGCACGTTGATGTCTACGCGCACCAGAACCCGTTTGCCCGAAAGCGCCATGTCATCAAGTGTTTTCCAGCCCATATTTCTGCCCGTCCTGCGTTAAATTGGTGTTCGCGACCTCTAACGCGGGGGCTACCTGCTTGGCAATCCGATTGATCCGACCTAGGTTCCGCACAAACACAAAATGGAGAGACCCAATGGCCGAGATCAATGATCCCGAGAACACAATTTTGATGGAACTCAAAGGCGGCACCGTCACAATCGAGCTTTTGCCAGATGTAGCGCCAGAGCACACAGCCCGCATGAAAGAGCTCGCACGCAGCGGCCAGTACGACAACGTAGCGTTCCACCGTGTCATCGATGGCTTCATGGCGCAGACAGGCGACGTGGCGAACGGCAACATGGAAAAAGACTTCAACTTGGGCCGCGCAGGCACAGGCGGATCTGATTTGCCGGACCTTCCTGCCGAGTTTTCAAAACTGCCCCACGACCGCGGCACATTGGGTGCGGCGCGGTCTGCCAATCCGAACTCTGCCAACAGCCAGTTCTTCATCAACTTCAACGACAACCACTTTCTGAACGGTCAATACACTGTGTACGGCCGTGTGATTGAGGGCATGGACCATGTGGATGCGATCCAGCGTGGCGAGCCACCAGCAGAGCCTGACCGCATGATTTCGGTGAAAGTCGCGGCTGATGCGTAGTGCACTGGCAGCTTTGCTCCTCAGCGCCACGCCAGCATTTGGCGCGGGGCTTGAGATTGACATCGCTGGCGAAGCAAACGGGACAATCACGGTTGATTTGTTCGAACAATCTGCACCTATGCACGCGGAGCGGATCACAACCCTTGCGTCTGAGGGCGCGTATGATGACGTGGTGTTTCACCGTGTGATCCAAGGGTTCATGGCCCAAACCGGTGATGTAGAGCACGGCAAACTGGGCCAAGACATGCGCCGTGCGGGTATGGGCGGCAGCGATCTGCCTGATCTGCCGGCTGAGTTCAGTGATACCCTGAACTTTGACCGCGGTGTTGTTGGGATGGCGCGTTCGTCACAACCAAACTCTGCCAACAGCCAGTTTTTCATCATGTTTGCGCCTGCGCCGCATTTGAACGGGCAATACACTATTGTCGGTCAGGTTACGGGCGGCATGGACGTGGTTGATGCGATAAAGCTGGGGCGCGGTGCCAATGGTGCCGTGATCGGCGAGCCTGACCGTATGGTTGCGGTGCGCGTCACCGACTGAACCGCGCAGCTATCTGTAAGACATCAAGAGCGCCCCCGCACCGGATCACATATCTGGGCTGGGGCGTTTTTACGTGTACAGTCTAATTGTTCACGCCCGTCACAGATTTCAAAAGTTAATCGTGGATTACTTGGTGTCGGGGCTACTCATCACGGGGCGAAAGGACTAGGTTAGACCTATACGTTTTAGTGAAAAGAGACCCGATGCGCCGACTGACAAAAACCGCTGCCAATTTGAACGACGATCAGATCAGCGGGTGGCGCACAATCAAGCGCGTTGTCCCTTATCTTTGGCCCGCCGAACACCCTTGGGTGAAGCGGCGCGTGGTGGCGGCTCTGACGGTTTTGTTCATCGCCAAACTGGTCGCGGTCTATACGCCGCAGCTTTATAAACAAGCGGTTGACGCGCTGAGCGGCGACGGTGATGCAACAATGTTGGCAATGGGCGCCATTGGTCTGACAGTGGCTTACGGTGTGGCGCGGTTGATGAACGTGGGCTTTCAGCAGTTGCGCGATGTGATCTTTGCACGGGTTGGTCAGCGGGCGCTGCGGCAGCTGGCCCTTGAGACGTTCACGCACATTCACCGCCTTTCAATGCGCTATCACATCAGCCGCAAAACTGGCGGGCTTAGCCGGATCATCGAACGCGGTGTGAAGGGTGTTGAGTTTTTGCTGAGATTTTTGCTGTTCTCGATCGGCCCGCTTGTGTTGGAGCTGTTGTTGATCGGTGTCATTTTGGCGGTGCAGTTTAGCGTGTGGTATCTGGTGGTCGTGCTGGCGACGATCGTGCTTTACGTCATCTTTACGTTCCGCGTGACCGAGTGGCGCGTGCGCATTCGCAAAGTGATGAACGACCAAGATACGGACGCCAATCAAAAGGCGATCGACAGCCTGCTTAACTTTGAAACCGTGAAATATTTTGGTGCCGAGGCCCGTGAGGCTGAACGCTATGACGGGGCGATGCAAAAGTATGAGGCGGCAGCGCTTCAGACATCATATTCGCTGGCGTTTTTGAACTTTGGCCAATCGCTTATCATTACATCCGGCCTTGTGGGCGTGATGGTCATGGCCGCGTTTGGGGTGCAAAATGGGCAGATGACCGTGGGCGATTTCGTCTTGGTCAACGCCTATATGATCCAAATCACGATGCCTTTGAACTTCTTGGGCACCGTTTACCGTGAGATCCGTCAGGCCCTTGTGGATATGGGCGAGATGTTTGATCTGCTTGAAAGCCCTGCGGAAGTCCAAGACAAAAAAGGCGCGCGGGCGTTGGAGATCAAAGGCGGTGAGGTTGAGTTGGACAGTGTTGAGTTCGGCTATGATCCCGAGCGCCCCATCCTTAAGGGTGTCAGCATCAAAGCAGGTGCAGGCGAAACCATTGCCATCGTGGGCCCGTCTGGTTCTGGTAAATCAACCATTGGGCGGCTGCTGTTCCGCTTTTATGATGTGGGCGCTGGCGCGCTGCGCATTGACGGGCAAGATGTGCGTGATGTGACCCAAACAAGCCTGCACGATCAAATTGGCGTGGTGCCGCAAGACACGGTGCTTTTTAACGATACGGTGTATTATAACATTGCTTACGGCAATCCCGACGCGCCGCGCAGTCAAGTTGAAGCGGCGGCTAAAGCGGCCAAAATCCATGACTTCATCATGGCGCTTCCGGATGGTTACGAGACAACTGTAGGTGAGCGCGGTCTGAAATTGTCGGGTGGTGAAAAACAGCGGGTCGGCATTGCGCGCACGCTGTTGAAAGACCCACCGATTTTGCTGCTTGATGAGGCCACGTCCGCCCTTGATAGTGAGACAGAGCGCGACATTCAGGATGAGTTGAACGGGTTGGGACACGGGCGCACGGTCTTCACGATCGCGCATCGGTTGTCCACGATTACCCACGCCGATCAGATCATTGTGCTGGAAAACGGCCTTGTGGCCGAGCGCGGCACGTTCGACGAATTGCTTGCCGCGGGCGGGCGTTTTTCAGACATGTGGCATCGCCAGCAAAATGACGATGAAGAAGAGGCTTAGGTGACTTGGATGTTGGCGGCGCTGAGTGCGGCGGCGTCAACGTTTTGCAGAATTGCCAGAACTTGCGTTTCGTTCAGCAGGATTTGTGTGTCCGCACCGTCTTGGACAAAGCTGAGGTCCGCAAATTCTGAAGCCTCTGTGAAGCTGTTTTCGTTCGTGAACAGTGGGTTTGATCCGTCAGAAATATTTATCTGAAGGGCCTCAGTCGCGGGGTCAAAATCTGTGATGGTAGCGGCGGTTGATTTGGTGCTGGCCACTTGCAGTTGGAACGCGTCCACGCCTTCACCACCGGACACCGTATCGCCGTCATCGAACAGCATTTGGTCATCGCCAAGTCCGCCAAACCCCATGTCAGGTCGTACCTGAACGCCGTCAAACTGGGGCAGGAAATCATTGGTGTTGATCACATCGTTGCCCGTATCACCAAACAGCGTGTCTTGGCCGCCAAGGGATGTCAGGGTATCGTTGCCGCCTTGGCCGCGCACAAGATCATCTCCACCGTAGTCCGGATCATTTCGCCCGCCGATATCGCCAAAAAAGTCGTCACCGCGTCCTAGAAATACCTCGTCGTCACCGTCACCGGGGCTCACGTTGTCATTTCCGTCACCGCCGAAAATGATGTCGTTACTGGGGCCGGTTAAATCCACCACATCATCGCCGCCGCGCCCTTGGATCGTGACGTTTGTTGTAATGTCTACATCGGTGAAAACATTGGGCCCGTCGTCACCAATCAGCAAGGACGGTCGTGGCTGGCCGCTTTCGTCCGTGGTCTCGTCTGGGGCGTCTGGTGGTGTAGGCTCGGCGAAGTTAGTCGAGGAACTACCCCCATCAAGCAGGGCACCCAGACCAACGGCGACACAAATCGACAGCAATAAAACCATGAACACATCTCACTAATTACTCAGAACAGTAATTTTAGCGAAGATGGCTTGGCGTTCAATAACGTGAATGCAAAATCCGACCGAAAGCCCAAGCAGCGGTGTGATTGGCATCCACTGCTTGTGCTATTGTTTCTTATTCCGCGGCTTTAAGCGGCTCAACATCCGATTGTTGCGCCGAGGCTTCTGGATCACCCCAGATGATCTCGGGGTGTTTCACCTGTGAGGCTTCTTTGCGAAGCGCCCAATCCTGTGCCGCAACCGAGCCTTTGCCAAGTGACAGCTTGGCAAGCGCAAGGCCGATCCAACGCGCATAGGTCACAACCCAAACGCGCAGCGCAAGAAGCGACGGGGTGAACACAAGTGTCAGAACCGTCGCGATGCCAAGTCCAAAGACCACCGCCGTAGCAAGCTGCTTCCACCAAAGCGCCGTGGGGCTGTCGATGGAATAGCCGCCGCCGATGAAATCAAGGCTCAGGCCAAACATCATCGGCGCAAGGCCCGCCATCGTGGTGATTGTGGTCAGAAGCACGGGGCGGATACGGTCTTCGGCTGTGCGAATGATCGCCTCAATCCGTGGCATATAGCGGTTATATTCCTGATAGGTGTCGATAAGCACAATGTTGTTGTTCACCACGATCCCTGCCAAAGCCACGATGCCCGTACCGGTCATGATGATCGAGAACGCTTGATCCATAACCAGCATGCCAATCAGCACACCTGTGGTCGACAAAATCACCGCCAGCAGCACCAGTATCGAGTTATAAAAGCTGTTGAACTGCGCCAGCAAGATGATGAACATCAAGCCAAGCGCACCCGCAAAAGCCTGCATCAAGAACGCGCCACTTTCGGCCTGTTCTTCTTGGTCGCCTGCCCATTCCCACTCAAGGGCTGCGGGGAAGGGGGACGTGCTTTCGATCCAGTCCGTGATCAGGGTGATACGCTCGTTTGCATTAATTGGCGCGATCAGAACGTCGTCGTTCGCTTGCAACTCGTCCGCAGTGAAGCTGCCTGTGAGTGACAAAATGGCATAGCGCGTGTCGCCCTGTTGAAAGATTAGCTGGCCCGCAGGTGTTTCGGCGTCCGCCTCAAGCTCTCGCAGTATCGCTTGGGTCGTAACCGCATCAGAACCATCCGGCCCAGACGGTCCTTCAAGGGTCAGTTTTGCAAGGCCAGTTTCGACGTCTGCCTTCACATCATAGTGGCGTTTTTGGTCCACGCGGTCGATCTGACCCAGCTTGGCGACCGGCTTTACGGTTATGAAATTAGACAGCGGCACCAGACCTTCGGGGGTGCGTACACGCAGCGTGTCCAGCGTTGACATGACACGGTCTTTTTCGGGTAGGCGAACACGAATGTCGATTTCTTCATCGCTGCTGTCGACACGCATCTGGCCCAGCAAGATACCCCGCGTCACAAGCTGAACCATGCCGCCGACCGTCGCCACATTCGCGCCATAGCGACCGGCTTTTTCCACGTCCACATCAATCTGCCAGTCAAAACCGGGTAGGGGCAGGGTGTCTTCGATTAGTGTCAAGCCTGGGGTCGCTTCGAACTTGGCGCGCGCTGTCAGTGCTGCGTTTTTGAGCACATCAAGGTCATCGCCGCGGATACGCAAATGCAGTGGCTTACCTTGGGCCGGACCTTGGGCCAGCTCGGATATTTCGGCCTTAATCCCCGGTAATTTTGCAAGCTCTGCGCTGAGCTCATCAAGCACCAAGTTACCGTCCAGATCAGGACGATCAGCGCGGTCATCCCACGGGATCGTCTCAAGCTGGATACGCCCAATCGTATCGCGCGGGCCTTGTCCACCGCCGGGCCCGCCCGTGTCGAGCCCCCCTTCGCCTGCAAAGGCAAAAACGTTCACAACACCGGGGTGCGCCAACACGATTTCTTCAGCGGCACGGACGGCTGCGTCTTTTTCTTCAAGACTTAGATTGCCACGTGCGCGGACATATACGATGGCCTGCTCGGGCTCGGATTCCACAAAGAATTCAACGCCGTTATTGTTTGTCCCAAAGTAGGTAAATGTCCCCATCACAAACGCCATTACGGCTACAAGTGAGACCACTGGCATGATTGGATTGCCCACGATGAGGCGGATGAATTTGCCAAAAATTGTCCGTGTGCGTCCTGAGCTAACCCGCTTTTCACCCTGCAGGGGCGTTGCAGAGCCAACCGTGATCGACAGGGCAAATGCGCCAAGGCTAAAGAGGATACAGCCAATGATCGCGCCCAAGATACCGCCCGAGGGCACGATGTAGGACGTGTTCAATATCCCCATGACACCTGCAAACGTGAGCAGAATGGCGGGCACCACAAGGGCCAACCGCACGAGCCACGGTAAGTTATCGCGCAGCGCGTCAGAGGTTTTGCCAAAGACCCGTGTCATGCGGCCCGAAATGCCACCCACGACAGGCAAGTAAATCAGCGCCACGAGCAGTGATGCGGACAACACAAAAATCATCGTGACCGGCAACATGCCCATAAATTCACCTGGCACGCCCGGCCAGAATAGGAACGGCAAAAACGCGCAAAGCGTGGTGGCTGTTGAGGACACAATGGGCCAGAACATCCGCTTTGCGGCGTCCGTGTAGGCCTGCATGGGCGATGCGCCTTCGCTTAGGCGTTTGTCGCCGTATTCCACGACCACAATCGCGCCGTCCACCAACATACCAACCGCAAGGATCAAGCCGAACATCACAATGTTGGACACCGAAACCCCAAGCAAGGCCAGCAATACAAAACACAGCAAAAACGAAGTTGGAATGGCAAAGCCCACAAGCAGCGCAGGGCGCGGGCCAAGGGCGGCAAGCACCACAATCATCACCAACGCAATCGCCGTCAGAACGGAACTTTCAAGCTGGCTGACCATGCTGCCCACTTGACGTGACTGATCGTTGGAGAACCCCACTTGAATGGCGGCGCGCAACTCTGGCTCCCAGCTTTGACGCTCTTGCTCAACCAGTTCGCGAACCATGTTGGCAGTGTCGATAATATTGAAGCCTTTGCGTTTAACCACTTGCAGGGCCACGGTGTTCTCGGAATTAAAACGCGCAGTTCCGGCACGGTCTTCAAATGTGAGACGGATGTCCGTGAGATCCCCGAGCGTGATGACGCGGTCGCCGTTGGTTTTGACGGGCAAGCTGTAAATGTCTTGGGCTTCATCAAACGAGGAGGGGATTTTGATGCCGATTGAGGACGCGCTTGTGTCCACGTTTCCGGCGGCAACCAACAAATTGTTGTTGGCAACGACGTTGATCAATTCGTTCGCGGTGACGTTGTAGCTTTCCAGTTTTAGCGGGTCGATGACGACCTCAACCATCTCATCGCGCTGGCCCGACAAAGCCGCTTCAAGGACGGCGTCTTGGCCCTCGATCTTATCCTGCAAATCTTTCGCCACGCGCACCAACGTGCGTTCAGGTAAAGAGCCGGTCAGGTTTACAATAATGATCGGGAATTCAGAGAAGTTGATCTCTTCGATTTTGTATTTTTCAGCACCGTTAGGGAAATTGGCCTCAACGGTGTTCATCCGGTCGCGGACATCCGCAAGGATTTTCGGCTTGTCCCAGCCAAATTCAAATTCAAGCACCACGTTGGCGTAGTTTTCCACGGCTGTGCCAGTAATGCGTTTCAGCCCGTCGAAGTCCGAAAGTTCTGTCTCAATCGGTTTCACCAACAGCTTTTCACTGTCTTCCGCCGAGATACCGGGGAACGGCAGCGAGATCACAAGCGCAGGGATTTCAATGTCAGGCTCGCCCTCTTTGGGAAGGCTCACATAGGCAAAAGCCCCCACCGCGATTGAAAGCACGATGAAGGCAATAATCATCCGCGCCCGTGACGCGGCCCAATCTACCATTCCAACCATCAGTTCACTCCACGCATCGTCACATCAACGGGTACACCGTCGGTTACATATTCCTGGCCCACCACAATGACATCTGCTGTCGCCGGCAGCCCGTTGACCCACACGCCGTCCATGGTGTCGCGGATCAGACTGACGGGGACAAAGCGCGCGATACCGCCTTCGGCCACGCGCACCCCAAGGCGCCCTTGATCATCAAGTGTAAGCGCAGAGCCGGGCAACAAATGCGCATCAGCACCGTCGCTTGCGATGGCGATCTCAACAGTTTGGCCGTCACGGATGCTCAGGTCTGTGTTCGGCACTTTCAACTCAACCCGGAACGTACGGGTCAGCGGATCAGCGCTGCGCGACAGGAAAGTTACCCGTCCGCGAACTTCACGCTCACCTGTCAGGCGCGCGCCGCCAACGGCCCCCACAGTGATGCGGTCCACTTGGGTTTCAGGTACAAAGCCCACCAATTTGATCGGGTCTAGCTGGATCAAGGTCGCGCAAGCGGCCCCGGGTTGCAGCAACGCGCCAAGTTCGGCTGTGTCGCTTTCCAAAAGCCCTGCAAATGGTGCGCTGATGGTCAGTTTAGAGATTTCGCGTTCGGCGTTTTCAACGGCCGCTTGGGCAGATTGCACAGCGGCTTGGGCGGATTGCATGCCACCTTCGGCAGATTGAATGCCCGCTGTTGCGGATGTGACTGCGGCCAATGCGCTTTCCAGATTGGCTTGGGCGGCAGCAACGCGCGTGTCTGAGGCATAGCCGTCTGCGGCCAATGTGCGTGCAGCGTTTTGGTTGATCTTTGCTTCTTCAACCCGTGCCTCTGCTTCGCGCAGGCGGGCGCGCGCTTCGGGCAGGCGTGAGTTGGCGGATGGAAGGTTTGCTTTTGCTTCGGCCAAACGTGCAAGGGCTTCTGCAAGGCGTACCTGCGATGTTCCGGGGTTCAGCACGCACATTTCCGCACCTTTTTCGACGAACGCGCCTTTGCGCAGTGGCGTGTTGATCACAAGGCCAGATGTCTCAGAGCGGACGGTCAATTGGCGCACCGCTTCGGTTTGACCGCGAACAATCACAGCACTGTCGATTGTTTGTGCCACCGACGCCATCGCCACGACCGAGACCCGCTGAACCGCATCCGATGTGTCCGTTGCCTCCATCGCAGCGCCGGAATTCTGGGCAATTGCCATCAGCGCGTCGCGTTCAAACACCAATCCATAGAGGAACGCAGATACGAGCAGAGCAGTTAAAATCGGGAAAATCTTCATGGGTCAGGTCAGCCTATTCATCGCTTTGCGCGCACAACTGCGCGGTAGTCAGCTACATATGCCTATCCTACGTAATACTAAACCATTTAGTTCAAAAATGTTTTGAACAGCCTGACATTTTGGGCATTTCCGAGCGAACTGGCGCGGAATTGAGCACTTTTGCCCATGGCACTTGAACCAGAACTACGGTAATTCATAAAACAACAGGCACAGACAGTGATAAAGGCCGCTTTAATATGTCCAATACCGATAGTTTTGTCGAAGAAGTCACCGATGAGTTGCGCAATGACCAACTGTTTGCCGCCATGCGCAAATACGGCTGGATTGCTGCGGTTGCAGTGGTTGCGATTGTAGGCGGTGCGTCTTGGAATGAATATAGCAAAGCGCAGGCCGCCAAAGTAGCGCAGGCCAAAGGGGATGCGTTACTGAGCGCGCTGACGGCCGAAGACCCTGCGGCGTCTGTTGCGGCCCTTGGTGGGTTAGAGGCGCAAAGTGCAGCCTCAACACTTCTGCTTGCGGATGCGCATGTGCAAAACGGTGATACTTCTGCGGCAATTGCGGCATATGACACGTTGGCTACATCGGCTGATGCACTTCCTGTTTACCGTCAGTTGGCCCAGTACAAAACGCTGATGTTGCGCGGCTCTGAGACAAGTGCGGATGAACGCCGTATGGGGTTTGAAACGCTTGCCACACCCGGCGCGCCGTTTCGTTTGCTGGCCGAAGAGCAGCTTGGATTTTTGGACGTAGAGGCGGGCAACACCAACGCCGCGCTTGAGCGGTTTGAGCGTATCATTGCGGACGGTGAAACATCTGCGGCCTTGCGTCGTCGAGCATCACAAGCAATTGTTGCGTTGGGTGGCTCGCTCGATGGTGCGGTAAGCGAAAGCTAAGTGCTGGTGCTACGATCTGCGATAGGGATCTGAACAGTCGCAAAGCGTTCGCCCAAAATATGAGACACGTGACCAAAAGGGGCACACCACAAGATGACACGATCAATGGTGAGTAAAAAAGCGATATTGGCCCTTGGGTTGAGCGCGTTTGTAGTCAGTGGCTGTGGTGACCGTGAGTTGATCTTGGAAGGTGAGCGGCTTGATTTGCGCGCTGATTTAAGTGCGCCCGATACAGCCGTAGATGCCGGTGATGCGGCGGAGCAAGCAGATGCACCGCGGGCTTTATTGCTTCGCGCACCTGTTGTGAATGATGCGTGGACCCACCGGTTTGGCAGTGCGCGGCACCAAATTAACCATCCGGCCTTAGGGGCAGATCTATCCCTGGCGTGGAGCGCCAACATCGGACAAGGCGATACGCGCAAACAGCGCATTACGGCCGATCCCGTTGTGGCAGGTAAGACCATTTTTACCCTTGATAGTGCCGCGACTGTGACTGCCACCTCAAGCAATGGCGCGGCCCTTTGGCAGCGTGATTTGACACCAGCGTCTGAACGCAGTGGTGACGCATCGGGCGGCGGGTTGGCCGTGGCGCGTGATACTCTTTTTGTGACCACGGGTTTTGGTGCGCTTACTGCGATTGATGTTGCTACCGGCGAAATCCGTTGGAGCCAAGACCTTGACGCGCCGACATCTGGCGCGCCCACAGTGGCTGACGGAATTGTTTACGTGATCGCGGGCAATGCCGTTGCATGGGCCGTTGATGCCAAAAATGGCCGCGTGAAATGGACCCAATCTGGCCTTCCAAGCGGCTCGGATGTTGTGGGTGGGGCTGCACCGGTCGTTGCTGGTGATCTGGCGGTATTTGCGTTTTCAAACGGCGATGTGCGCGCCACGTTCAAGCGCGGCGGTATTCGGCGGTGGGACACGTCTTTGTCAGGCGAGCGTAAGGGCCGCTCATACGCGACAGTTAAGGACGTAACCTCTGATCCTGTGGTCTCCGAAGGGCGCATTTATCTGGCGACCCAATCTGGCCGTATGGCGGCTTTGGATGCACAAAACGGCGAGCGTCTGTGGACCGCAACGGAAGGGGCGTTGTCCCCCGTCTGGCCCGCAGGAGATTCGATTTTCTTCGTGTCTGACCAAGCAGAGCTACTGCGCGTCGATGCACAAACCGGTGAGCGGATTTGGGGTGTGGATTTGCCATATTTTGAAAAAGAGCGTGACCGCCGAAAAAAGGCTGTGTTTTCGCATTACGGACCAATTATTGCGGGTGGTCGCCTGATCGTGGCATCCAACGACGGCACAATGCGCAGTTTTGATCCTACAACGGGAGAGGCTTTGGGGGTCGTTTCGATCCCCGGTGGTGCCACGACCAATCCGGCTGTGGCCAATGAAATGCTCTATGTTGTTTCGACCGGCGGTAAACTGCACGCTTTCCGTTAGCGCCAAGGTGGTGTATCGCCGCCTTTCAATTGATGGGATTCTGACGTCATGTCTTTCACACTCGCCATTGTGGGCCGCCCGAATGTGGGCAAATCCACTCTTTTCAACCGCCTTGTAGGCAAACGTCTGGCGTTGGTCGATGACCAGCCGGGGGTAACGCGTGATTTGCGTGAGGGCGAGGCGCGCCTTGGTGACCTACGCTTTACGGTGATTGACACGGCTGGGCTTGAAGAGGCCAACGACGACAGTTTGCAAGGACGCATGCGCCGTCTGACTGAGCGCGCTGTTGATATGGCAGATTTCTGTCTGTTCATGATCGATGCCCGTGCGGGTGTGACGTCAACTGACCGGATGTTTGCGGAAATCTTGCGTAAGAAATCGGCCCATGTTTTGCTTGCGGCAAACAAGGGCGAAGGCCGCGCAGCAGATGACGGCGTTATGGAGGCCTATGAATTGGGTTTGGGCGAGCCGCTGCGTCTGTCCGCAGAACACGGCGAAGGCATGGGCGATCTGCTGGCAGAACTCATTCCGTTGGTCGATGACTTTGAGAGTAAAAACAAAGTTATAGAGCCTGAAGTTGATGTAACACTTGAAGATGATGAAGACGCTGAAGAAGTCTATGTGGCACCTACAAAATCCAAGCCGTTGCAGATTGCTGTGGTCGGGCGCCCGAATGCCGGTAAATCAACGCTGATTAATAAAATCTTGGGCGAAGACCGCCTTTTGACGGGCCCTGAGGCTGGCATCACACGCGATGCGATCTCGCTACAAATGGAATGGGGTGAGACACCTGTCCGGATTTTTGACACTGCGGGCATGCGTAAAAAAGCCAAAGTGCAAGAAAAGCTTGAAAAGCTTTCTGTGGGTGATGGTCTGCGAGCCGTGAAATTTGCTGAAGTCGTCGTTGTGTTGTTGGATGCTGCGATCCCGTTTGAGCAACAAGATTTGCGCATCGCCGATTTGGCCGAGCGCGAGGGCCGTGCGGTCGTGGTTGCGGTCAACAAATGGGACATCGAGGACGAAAAGCAGGAAAAGCTAAAAGAGCTGAAGGAGTCGTTTACACGCCTTCTGCCACAGTTGCGCGGCGCGCCGCTGATCACTGTCTCCGCAAAAACGGGACGCGGACTTGAGCGTTTGCGCGAGGCTGTGTTGCGCGCCCACGAAATTTGGAACCGCCGCGTGACGACAGCGCAGCTGAACCGTTGGCTGACCTCAATGATTGAAGCGCACCCGCCGCCCGCACCGGGCGGACGCCGTATCAAACTGCGCTATGCAACCCAGGTAAAGACGCGGCCACCTGCGTTTGTTGTGATGTGTAGTTTGCCCGAAAAACTGCCGACGAGTTATTCGCGCTATCTGGTGAACGGATTGCGTGAAGACTTTGACATGCCGGGCACACCGATCCGCCTGACCATGCGCAGCCAATCACAGGCAAACCCTTATAAAGACAAGAAAAAGTCAACGCCGAGCCGGTTACGCAAGCACCTTGGAAAGCCTTCTTATGATGGGAAGTAGTGCCAAAGTAACTGTGCGTTTGGCACGCGACGCGGACTTCACGGCTTGGAACGGACTATATGCGGGGTACGCTGATTTCTATGGTGTGCCTCAAACCCAAGCGATGCGTGATCGCGTTTGGTCTTGGTGTCATGATCCGTCCAAAAGCACCGAGTGCTACGTTGCTGAAACGACGGAAGGGCAGCTTGTTGGTTTGGCGCACATGCGCGCGTTTGAGCGGCCGCTAGCGGCGTCGATTGGTGGCTTTTTGGATGATCTTTACGTAGATGAGGCGGCTCGCGGTAGCGGCGCTGGACGTGCGCTTATCCTGCATTTGCAATCGGTTTGTGACCAACGCGGATGGGGTGTTCTTCGCTGGATCACAGCCCCAAGCAATGAAGCCGCCCGCGCATTATACGATAGCTTGGCAATAAAGACTGAGTGGCTGACTTACGATCTGGATGTGTAGCGGCGCCATGCGAATGTTGCGGTGAGGCCGATCCCTACTAGTGCCAAGTATCCCGTGATGTTTAGCCCGTTTGCCACAACAATCCCGACCAAAGCCCATACCACTGCGGCAGCGTAGGTGACGGAAAACTTGGCTTTGCGGATGACGAAAATGGCGATGATAAGTGCCATTGTAATGCACAGATATGCCCAGCCATATGCCCCAAACCAAAGGCCGTAGCCCGCGCCCGCCACACCAAGTGATACGTTTGCAGCTGCGGTCAACCAACCGGCATAAAGTCCCACGGGGGCAGCAAACCAGCCGATATCTTTTGTAGGCGCATTGAGCAGTGCCATGAGCGCTGTCGCCAGCATTACCCAGATCAGGATTGTGGCCCATATCGGTGAGGCCAGGGCGACCCAAAGCCATGCGGCACCGACCGCAATGCTTATGATCAGCGGCAGACGCCCGGCGTCCCAACTTGCATCATCACGGCGCTTCAGCACACCGAAAACGGCAGAAATCCCAAGCCACGTATAAATGACGCCCCAAAGCGCAAAGGCGTAGCCTTCGGGCTGCACTGGTGGGTTTGGCTGCGCGATTGGCAGCTGACCGTCGGTGTAGCCGGTGAAGGGTTCCGTCAACAAAGGTGCGGCGAAAAAAGCGGCCGTTGCAACGAGGGTCAGCCACGCCTTCATGCTAATGTGCCATCTGCTTGGATCATGGAGTTGCCGCCCATGAAGGGGCGTAGAACTTCGGGGATGACCACGCTGCCATCTGCTTGTTGGCCGTTTTCGACCACAGCGATCAATGCGCGCCCAACTGCAAGGCCCGAGCCGTTAAGCGTATGAACAAACTGAGGTTTTCCACCATCTTCGGGCTTGAAGCGGGCATTCATACGGCGGGCTTGGAAGTCTCCACAGACTGAAACGCTTGAGATTTCGCGGAAAGCATTCTGGCCTGGCAACCACACTTCGATGTCGTGGGTTTTGATCGCCCCAAAGCCGATATCACCCGTACACAGAACCACGGTGCGGTACGGCAGACCAAGCGCTTCTAGCACACCTTCGGCGCATGCGGTCATGCGCTCGTGCTCCGCCATGCTGTTTTCAGGGTGTGTGATGCTAACCATTTCGACTTTTTCGAATTGGTGCTGGCGAAGGACACCTGATGTATCACGACCTGCAGAGCCGGCTTCAGAACGGAAGCATTGCGTGTGCGCGACCAAGCGGCGGGGCAGGGACGCGGCATCCACGGTTTGGCCGTTTACTGTGTTGGTCAGCGTAACTTCCGCAGTGGGGACAAGCCACCAGCCGTTGGTTGTTTTGTAGCTGTCTTCGCCAAATTTCGGCAGCTGTCCGGTGCCATACATCATGTCTTCGCGTACCAAGATGGGCGTCCACGTTTCGCTTAGCCCGTTGGTATCAACGTGATGGTTAACCATAAATTGCGCCAGCGCGCGGTGCAGGCGTGCAACGGCACCTGACAGTACCATAAAGCGGCTGCCAGACAGTTTCGCGGCCAGTTCAAAATCCAAACCGGCGGCGATGGCGGGAATGTCGTAGTGCTCAAGAGCTGCAAAATCCGTTTCACGCGGCGTGCCCCAGCTTTTAATCTCGACGTTGTCGTCCTCGTCCGCGCCGTCTGGTACCGATGCGTCAAGCAGGTTTGGCAGGCTCATCAACAAATCGGTCAACTCACCGTCAAGGTCTTTGGCCTCATCATTTAGGCGCGCAACGTCTTCTTTCTTTGCTCCAACAAGTGCGCGCAAACGCTCAAACTCGGCCTCATCACCTGATGCTTTGGCAGCGCCCACTTGTTTAGATGCGGCGTTTTGTTCTGCCTTGGCTTCTTCAGATGCTTGGATTTTTGCCCGCCGTGCTGCGTCAATCGCCAAAACATCTGCCGCACGGGTGTCCACGCCGCGCCGTGCCATGGCCGCATCAAAAACATCGGGTGTTTCGCGAATAAGTTTAATGTCGTGCATGGGGTGTGCCTCAGTCCTGCGCGTGAATAATATTGGCCCCCGATATACGCCCGACCGCATGAAATGACCAGCGCAACTGCCGCGCACATTTGGCTGTTTTCGCACCTTGCGCCTGCAGAAATTGACACATAGGTTCAGCCCAGCTTTAACGGGGCGCTTTGTCCCCAACATCCCAGCAAAAAGAGGCCCCCGATGGAAGCGTTTGCACAATTTATCCCGCTCATTCTGATTTTCGCGATCATGTATTTCCTGCTGATCCGTCCTCAGCAGCAAAAACTGAAAAAGCACCAAGAAATGGTGGCTGCCCTGCGTCGTGGGGATCAAGTTGTGACCCAAGGCGGGCTGATCGGTAAAGTGACCCGCGTTAAAGAAGGTGAAAACGAAGCTGAAGTTGAAGTGGCCGAAGGCGTTAAGCTTCGCGTCGTTCAAAGCACGATTGTTGAAGTTTTGAACAAGACAGAACCGGCTAAGTAACTCTAATTCGTCCCTCTTTTAAGGTTCTATCCCATGTTGCAAATCGACCTTTGGAAGCGCATCGCCATCATCCTTACCATTGTGGCGGGCCTTTTGTTGGCTGTTCCAAATGCGTTTTATCCGCGGGTTGAGGCGCATAATGATGCCGTGTTGGCGCTTGAAGGCGGTGCAACCGGGGCAGGACTTGAAGAGAACGCGGCACAGTGGCCCGCGTTCTTGCCGTCTGGTTTGGTGAACTTGGGACTTGATCTGCGCGGTGGCGCGCATCTTCTTGCGGAACTGCCGCTTGAGGATGTGTATGAAAAGCGGCTGGTCGGTTTTTGGCCCTCTGTGCTTGATGCGATGCGTGCCGAGCGTGCCACAATTGGTACATTCCGCCGGATTGGTATTGAAGACGGAGAGCTGCGCATCCGCCTATCGGACGCCAGCAAAATGGACCGTGCCGTTGAGATTGTTAGTGCGCTGGCACGTCCGGTCGTAAACCTGTCAACGGTGGGTGCGACCGACTTTGAGGTGACAAGCCGTAACGATTTGCTGATCGTGACAATGTCCGAGGCTGAACGTCTGGCAACAGATGAACGTACGATGTTGCAATCGCTAGAAATCATCCGTCGCCGGATTGATGAAGTTGGCACCCGTGAGCCTACAATTCAACGTCAGGGCACGAACCGCATTCTCATTCAGGTTCCGGGTCTTGGCTCTGCGCAAGAACTCAAAGACCTGATCGGCACGACCGCGCAGCTTAGCTTTCACCCCGTCGTAGGGCGGACGAGCAATGCGAACGACCGCGCTGGTGTGGGCAATGTGATTTTCCCGTCAATTGATGAGGAAGGCGTCTTTTATGTTCTGGAAGAAAACCCCGTTGTCACCGGCGAGGAGTTGGTCGATAGCCAGCCGAGTTTTGACCAAAATGGCGGCCCTGCGGTTTCTTTCCGCTTCAATTCGGCAGGGGGCGCAAAATTCGGGCGCTATACGGCTGAGAACGTAGGCCAGCTTTTTGCAATCGTGCTGGACGAAGAAGTGATCAGCGCGCCACGTATTAACGAAGCGATCCCCGGTGGGTCAGGCATCATTTCAGGTAATTTCTCGCTTGAGCAGTCAACGCAGCTTGCAGTGCTTTTGCGCGCAGGTGCTCTGCCGGTTGAGCCAACATTTGTTGAGGAACGCACCATTGGGCCGCAGCTTGGTCAGGATAGTATCGACGCGGGACGTATTGCATGCATCGTGGCGTTTTCGGGCGTTCTTGTCTTTATGGTGTTGAGTTACGGAACCTTTGGCCTGTTCGCCAATGTGGCTCTTATTGTGAACGTGGCGATGATTTTTGGATTGCTCTCAATGATTGGTGCCACTTTGACGTTACCGGGCATCGCGGGGATTGTTCTGACCATCGGCATGGCCGTTGATGCGAACGTCCTTATTTTTGAGCGTATCCGCGAAGAACTTAAGTCTGCCAAAGGGCCCGCGCGGGCGATTGAGTTGGGCTATGAAAAGGCTCTGTCGGCCATTCTTGATGCGAACATCACTACATTTATTACGGCTGTCATCCTGTTCGTCATGGGGTCGGGGCCTGTGCGTGGGTTTGCGATCACGCTTGGCTTGGGCATCCTCACATCCGTCTTTACCGCGATTTTCGTGACGCGGCTTATTGTTGTCATTTGGTTCGAGCGCCGCCGCCCGAAAACACTGGAGGTCTAGCCAATGCGTTTGCGTCTGGTTCGCGATAACACCAATTTCGATTTCTTTGCTCGTCCAAAACTGTGGCTTGGCATTTCTGGCGTTATGATGATTATTGCCTTGATTAGCTTTGCTATTCAGGGGCTTAATTACGGGATCGACTTTCAGGGCGGCACGACAATTCGTACGGAAAGCAGCCAGCCTGTTGATGTGGCAAGCTACCGCGCGGCACTAGAGCCGCTTGAGCTTGGGGATATTTCAATCACCGAAGTCTTTGACCCCAACTTCCGCGATGATCAGTTTGTCAGCCAAATTCGCATTCAGGCCCAAGAGGGTGAAGAAGCAGCGTCCGGTGATATGATTGCCGCCGTTGCAGATGCGCTTAGTGCTGTTGATAGTGGCTTGGTCTTACCGTTTCCTGCGGTGGACAGCGTGGGTCCGACTGTCTCGGGCGAATTGATCCAAACAGCTGCGATCGCCGTGGTTTTGGCGATCTTGGCGGTACTTATCTACATCTGGTTACGGTTCGAGTGGCAGTTCGCAGTGGGCGCCGTGGCTGCGTTGGTGCACGATGTGGTGCTTACAATTGGTGTATTTTCTGAACTTCAGATCCGCTTTGATCTGGCTATCATCGCGGCTCTTTTGACAATTGTTGGGTACTCGCTCAACGATACAGTTGTGGTGTTTGACCGCGTTCGGGAAAACTTGCGACGCTATAAGAAGAAAGACCTCAAGGAAGTTCTTAACCTGTCAATCAACGAGACTCTTTCGCGCACGTTCATGACGTCTGTCACAACTTTGCTGGCGTTGATCTCGTTGTTCGTTTTGGGTGGTGATGTCATTCGGGGTTTTGTGTTTGCGATGATTTGGGGCGTGATCGTCGGGACGTATTCGTCGATCTTTGTAGCGTCTGCCACGTTGCTTGCTTTGGGTGTTAAGCGCGATTGGTCAAAACCGACCGACGAGGGCGGCACACAATTCGGCAACACCGATGCCTAGCGCGCTGCCGCGGGTGACGCGGGGAGCGAAAACATGTTTGGGATAACCTCTTGGGAATTCATCCCCGAGGCTTGGCCGCTTTTGCTGGTAACCGTGACTATTGCTGGCTTGGTTCGCGGTTTTGCTGGCTTTGGCACCGCGATGATCTACATGCCCGTCGCCAGTTCGGTTTTTGATCCTTTTGTTGCGCTTACCACGATGGTCATCCTCGATTTATTTGGTCCTGTTCCGGCGGTTCCACGTGCGATCCGCGATGGTGATCCCAAGGATGTTGCGCGGCTTGGGTTTGGTTATGTGCTGACGATGCCGATTGGATTGGCGATCCTGAGTGTCATTGCCCCCGAAGTATTTCGCTACGGCATTTCCACGGTTGCGCTTGTTTTGTTGGTCATTTTGATTGGCGGATTCCGTTACAGTGGGGTGCTTCATAAATGGTTAATCTATGTCACAGGTATGCTTGCAGGCTTCTTCGGCGGAACCAGCGGTCTTGCAGGGCCGCCTGTGATTTTGCTCTACATGGCCAGCTCGAAACCCGTTTCCGTGGTGCGGGCAAACAATATGTTGTTTTTGCTTTTGTCGGATTTGTTGTTGTTGGGCGTCATGGGGGCAACAGGACGCCTGAGTATTGAGGCGATCGTGATCGGTGCGGGTCTGACGCTGCCATATATGACGGGTATTTTGATTGGCACCCGTCTGTTTGATCCCTCGCGCGAGGCAGTATATCGTCGTGTTGCATACACAATCATTGCTATTTCGGCAGTCTCCGGACTGCCGCTTTGGGACTAATACGAAACGGGTGAAACGATGCAGCTGAATGAAATTCATTACGACGATGCAGTGCCGGTTGATGGATACGGCACAGGGTTCTTTCGTGTTGGTGGGCAAGTGTTTCAAGGGCCAATTTTGGTAATGCCAAATGATGTGGTGCCTTGGGCGGGCTTTGAAGATGTTGCAGCAATTCAACCGTTTACAGATCAAATCGATGTTCTTTTTGTGGGCACAGGTGCGGAAATTGCGCATATTCCAACGTCCTTGAAGACTGCCATTGAAGAGACAGGCATTGGTGTTGAGCCGATGTCGTCTCCATCTGCGTGCCGGACATACAACGTGTTGGTTTCAGAAGGGCGTCGCATTGGATTGGCGCTGATCCCAGTCTGATGCTGGAACTTAATGACGTAGCCGTTGCCCGCGGTGGCATCACAGTGCTTGAAGGTGTCAGTTTTCAGCTTGCCGCTGGTAGCGCGCTGATTTTGCGGGGCGAAAACGGGATCGGAAAGACGACGCTGTTGCGCGCTATTGCTGGTATTCAGCCGACAGTTAACGGAACGATCAAAGGGCCTGAGGAAAGTATTGCATTTGCGAGTCATGCGGACGGAATTAAGGCGCAGCTAACAGTGCGTGAAAATCTGGAATTTTGGGCCGAAGTGTACGGCAACGCGTCATCAGATGTGGACGCCGCAATTCAAGCGATGAACCTGACAGAGTTGACTGATCGACCCGCCGCACAAATGTCAGCGGGCCAAAAGCGGCGGCTTGGCTTGGGGCGCTTGCTCGTGACCGCAAGGCCAATCTGGGTACTTGATGAGCCCACAGTCTCGCTTGACCGCGCATCAGTTGTGCTTTTCGCGGATATTGTGCGGGCACATCTTGCGGGCGGTGGGGCTGCTCTGATTGCGACACATATTGATCTTGGGATTGAGGCTGAAACGCTTGATTTAACACCATTTAAGGCCAAAGCGGACGGGACAGCCGATACCTTAGACGGGGACTACTGGTGAAGGCCCTTCTTCTTCGGGATTTACGGCTCGCAATACGGGCCGGTGGTGGCTTCGGCTTGGGCCTCGCGTTCTTTTTGATCCTGGCAACGCTTATCCCATTTGGCGTGGGCCCGCAGCCAGACGTCTTGGCTTCAATCGCGCCTGGCGTTCTTTGGGTCGGTGCACTTTTGTCATGTCTCCTGTCGCTTGAGCGTATTTTCGCGTTAGATTTTGAAGACGGCGCGCTTGATTTGATGGCTAGTTCTCCGCTCCCGTTAGAGGGCATCATTGCGGTTAAATCGTTGGCGCATTGGTTAACAACGGGGCTGCCATTGGTCGTAGCTGCACCGCTTCTTGCTCTTATGTTGAATCTTCCATCACAGTCTTATGGCTGGCTGCTGATGTCGTTGCTCATCGGAACGCCTGCATTAAGTGTGATCGGCGCATTCGGCGCGGCACTTACCGTTGGGTTAAAACGCGGCGGTCTGCTGATATCCCTCTTGGTTCTGCCGCTTTATGTACCAACGCTGATATTTGGTGCCGATGTGGTACGCCGCGCGGGCCAAGGGTTGGACGCCAGCGTACCTGCATTTATGCTCGCAGGGCTGACCTTAGGGGCAGTTGCAATCATGCCATTTGCGAGTGCTGCGGCATTGCGCGCAGGGCTCAAGGGATCGTGAGTGCGGTGCAACGGCGCATAGGGCTGACAATCATGAAAAGAGGGGCTATTTGAAGCGCATGTCACTTTGGGAATATGCAAATCCGCGCAAATTTATGGCGCTTTCGGGCAAACTTCTGCCGTGGACAGCCGTGGGTGCTGCGTTGCTGTGTTGTGTCGGTCTAATTTGGGGCTTTTTTTTCACACCAGATGATTTTCGGATGGGCAGTACCGTTAAGATTATCTACATCCACGTGCCCTCTGCCATGATGGCCATTAATGTTTGGGTGATGATGCTGGTAACGTCCCTGATCTGGCTCATTCGGCGCCATCACGTCAGCGCGCTTGCAGCCAAAGCCGCAGCTCCAATCGGGATGGTGATGACGCTTTTGGCGCTGGCCACCGGTGCGATCTGGGGCAAACCGATGTGGGGAACCTACTGGGCGTGGGACCCGCGTTTGACATCATTCTTGATCCTTTTTCTCTTCTATTTGGGATACATGGCGCTGTGGGAAGCGGTGGAGGACAAAGATACCGCCGCTGATCTGACCTCAGTGATGTGTTTGGTCGGATCGGTCTTTGCGTTGTTGTCACGCTATGCCACGCGCTTTTGGAACCAAGGGTTGCACCAAGGCACATCTGTACCGGTCGCGACGGGCGAGAGGACAGTGGACGATGTGTTTTTCATCCCACTGGCCATATCGATGGTGGGGTTCGGTGTGCTTTTTGTCGCCCTAGTCTTGCTGCGTACGCGGACCGAAGTGCGCGCCCGCCGCTTGGCAGTTTTGAATGCCCGTGAAAGGATGTCCGCATGATTGATCTGGGAAAATACGCGGCGGATGTTGTGTTGGCCTATGGTATCTCGCTTGGGTTGATTGTGGGTCTTATTGGTCTTTCGATGTATCGGGCAAAACGTATGAAAGCTGACCTTGCTGCAGCAGAAGCACGCATTGAAGCGCGGCAGCACAATGGCACTTAAGCCGCTGATGATCATACCGCCCCTTATCTTTGTGGGGTTTGCCGGGCTTGTAGCGGCGGGGTTGTTCCGCGACGATCCCGATGCGCTGCCGTCTGCGCTGATCGGTCGAGAGGCACCTCCGATTGTTGTGAGTCAGTTGTCAAATAAACCAGAAATCCCAAAAGATGCGCTTGGTGAAGCAGGTGTTAAACTTGTTAATTTTTGGGCCAGCTGGTGCGCGCCGTGCCGTGCAGAGCATGATCAACTGATGGCGCTCGCTGGAAATGGCATTCCTATTTATGGCGTAAACTACAAAGATGCTGGCACCGGGAATGCTATTGGGTTTTTGAATGAGCTTGGTGATCCGTACCGTGCCGTCGGTCAGGACTTAACTGGCCGTGCCACTGCGATTGAATGGGGCGTTTACGGTATTCCCGAGACGTTCGTTGTTGATGCAAAAGGGCAGATCACATTCCGCTTCGCGGGCCCAATTACGCAAAGCATTCTGGAAAGCACCATCTTGCCCGAGATTGAAGCCGCGCAGAACAAGTAGCGCATAACCCGCGTCTTCTTTTGTTGCTAAATATCCACTCAACACTTCAAACAAAAACGCCCCGCTGAATAAACAGCGGGGCGTTTTTAATTATTATGGCGCTAGCTTACGCAGCTTTGGCAAGGTTGCGCAGCACGTAGTGAAGCACACCACCGTTTTCGATGTATTCGATCTCGATGTTGGTATCGATACGGCACTTCAGCATGATGTGCTTTTGTGATCCATCAGCCATTGTGATGGTCGCGGGCACTTCTTGCAGCGGCTCGATTGTGTCGAGACCGTTGATCGCCACAGTTTCTTCACCAGTCAAACCAAGTGATTTACGGCTGTCACCACCTGTAAATTCAAACGGGATAACGCCCATGCCAACCAAGTTTGAACGGTGGATACGCTCAAAGCTTTCAGCGATCACAGCTTTAACACCCAAAAGGGCTGTGCCTTTAGCCGCCCAGTCACGGGACGAGCCCGCGCCGTACTGCTCACCACCAAAGATGACCAGCGGTGTGCCAGCTTCTTGGTAGGCCATCGCCGCGTCAAAGATTGATGTCTCGTCACCGTTCGGACCTTTGGTGTAGCCACCCTCAACACCGTCGAGCATTTCGTTCTTGATGCGAATGTTTGCAAACGTGCCGCGCATCATGACTTCGTGGTTACCACGGCGGGACCCGTATGAGTTGAACTCACGGACAGGGACCTGACGCTCGACTAGATATTGACCAGCAGGTGTGGTGTCTTTGAACGAACCAGCAGGGCTGATGTGGTCGGTTGTGATCATGTCACCAAGGACGGCCAAAACCTTGGCGCCTTCAATGTTTTCGATCTTCTTGGTCGCCATTGTGATGCCTTGGAAGTAAGGCGGGTTTTGCACATATGTTGACGCAGCAGGCCAGTCGTATGTTTTTTCGTCAGTTGTTTCAACGGCTTGCCACTTGTCATCGCCTTTGAAGACATCTGCGTATTTCGACAGGAACGCTTCACGGGTTACCGTTTGCTCAACCAGTTCGGCAACCTCTTGGCTGGTGGGCCAGATGTCTTTCAGATACACATCTTTGCCGTCTGGCGTCTGTGTGATCGGATCCGTTGCAAGGTTGATGTCCATCGTGCCCGCAAGAGCGTAGGCCACAACAAGGGGAGGTGACGCAAGATAGTTCGCGCGCACGTCTGGTGAAATCCGGCCTTCAAAGTTGCGGTTGCCAGACAATACTGATGTCGCAACCAAATCACCTTCGGCAATGGCTTCTGACAGCTCTTTCTGGATCGGACCTGAGTTACCGATACATGTTGTGCAACCGTAGCCCACCAAGTTGAAGCCGATTTTATCCAGATCATCTTGCAGATCTGCCGCTTCGAGATACGCCGAAACAACTTGGCTTCCTGGTGCGAGGGAAGTTTTCACCCATGGCTTACGGTCAAGGCCAAGTGCAGCAGCTTTGCGTGCCACAAGGCCCGCGCCGATCATGACGTAGGGGTTGGACGTGTTGGTGCATGAGGTGATTGAGGCAATCACAACTTTACCTGATTCCATTGTGTAATCTTCGCCAGCGACGGGAACCTGTTTGCCCATTGGGCGCTTGAAGGTCTCTTCCATTTCTTTGGCAAATGCTGCTTTCGCGCCAGTCAATGCAACGTAGTCTTGTGGGCGCTTTGGACCGGAAATTGCCGGAACGATTGTGCCCATATCAAGGTGCAAGGTGTCTGTGTAAACAGGTGCGTAATCATCACCACGCCAGAAACCATTTTCCTTGGCATATGCTTCAACGAGGGCCACGCGATCTTCGTCGCGGCCTGTGTTGCGCAGGTAGCGCAGCGTTTCGCTGTCGATTGGGAAGAAGCCACATGTCGCACCATATTCTGGCGCCATGTTAGCAATTGTCGCACGGTCGGCCAGTGGCAATTTATCAAGACCTGCGCCGTAGAATTCGACGAATTTGCCAACAACGCCTTTAGCACGCAGCATTTCAACGACCTTCAGGACCAAGTCGGTACCTGTGGTGCCTTCCATCATGGCACCAGTCAGCTCAAACCCGATAACTTCGGGGATCAACATGGAAATAGGCTGACCAAGCATTGCGGCTTCGGCTTCAATACCGCCAACGCCCCAACCAAGCACAGCAGCGCCGTTCACCATTGTGGTGTGGCTGTCTGTACCAACAAGCGTGTCAGGGTATGCAACGTCAACACCGTTCTGATCTTTGTCAGTCCAGACAGTTTGCGCAAGATACTCAAGGTTTACCTGGTGGCAGATACCTGTGCCGGGGGGCACAACGCGGAAGTTATCAAACGCTTTTTGGCCCCATTTCAGGAAGGTATAGCGCTCCATGTTGCGCTCGTACTCACGGTCCACGTTCATCTGGAATGCACGCGGGTTGCCGAATTCGTCGATCATTACAGAGTGGTCGATGACCAGATCAACAGGGTTCAACGGGTTGATTTTGTCAGGGTTGCCACCAAGCGCCACAATGCCGTCGCGCATCGCTGCAAGGTCAACAACGGCCGGAACGCCTGTGAAATCCTGCATCAAAACACGGGCAGGGCGGTAGGCGATCTCGCGTGGGTTTTTGCCGCCTTTGGCACCCCATTCTGCGAATGCTTTGATATCGTCAACGCTAACCGTTTTGCCATCTTCAAAGCGCAGCATGTTTTCCAAAACGACCTTCAGGGCCGCGGGCAATTTCGCGAAATCACCCAAGCCAGCAGCAGTTGCTGCGGGAATCGAGTAATAGTCGATGCTTTGTGCACCAACTGTAAGCGTTTTGCGGGTTTTTGCGCTGTCATGTCCGACTGTAATGGTCATTTGGCATCCTTCCAAAGGGCTACGGTTGATCAGGTTTAGGTGCGGTTTAGCGCCGTTCGGTTCATAAAATCAACGGCTAATCGACGTTTTGGTATATTTTTGTATACAATTGCACACCGAAATAAGGCGCAACCACGCGTTTGACTGTCATATGGCTCGCAAAACCTTGATTGGCGCATGAGGCTCGCGTGGGTTAGGAAGGGGTAAATCTGAGGAAGACCACATGAAGCAGTTTATATTTGCAGCGGGTATAGCAGCAGTTTGCGCATTTGGCAGCGTGGGTCCAAGTGCGGCGGACGATCATCCGATTGTGGTCGAATTGTTCACATCGCAAGGGTGTTCAAGTTGCCCCCCTGCAGATGCGTTGCTTCATGAATTGGCCGCCCGTGATGATGTCATCGCGTTGGCTTTGCACGTTGATTATTGGGATTACATCGGCTGGAAAGACAAGTTTGCAAATCCAGCCTTTACCAAGCGGCAAAAAGGCTACGCCCGCGCGGCCGGATCGCGGTCAATCTATACGCCACAGATGATCGTAGGCGGGGTTGATCATGTGGTTGGCTACAAGCCGATGCAATTGGCTGATTTTGTCCAAGAACACCGCAGCTTACAGGCAACAGTTGATGTAGGGCTGACCCGTTCCGGTGATCAGCTGAAGGTAACGGCGCAAACTGATGAGCCACGCCAAATGGTTGTTCAACTGGTACGCTATACCCCATTGCAAACTGTCGCGATTGAGCGCGGAGAGAACCGCGGTAAGACTTTGGAATACGCCAACGTCGTCTATGATTGGCAAATGCTCGGCAAATGGGATGGTCGTGCGCCGCTGTCGCTTAGTGTTGATAGCGCCGAAGACGGACCTGTTGTGGCGATCATTCAAGCGGCAACGCATGGTGCAATCTTGGGTGCTGCGCGGCTGCGTTAGTCAGTTAGAAGACACGCCAAGAATATTCTTCCAGCGTCGGTGTATCCAAAACCACTGTTCGGGGTGGGCGTAGACTTTTTGTTCTAATCGCCGGTTCAACTCAATCATAATCGCCTCTGGGCTGTCACCCTCCACGGGCGCCTCTAATTCGGTTTTAAACGTGATGCCGTCTGTGTTGCGGATGCAGAAATATGGCAGCACCAGCGCGTCAAACTTCAAGGCCAGTTCGCCAATGCTTTGGGCCGTGCGCGTTGGTTGCCCCATAAACGGAATTTCTGGCGAGCTTCCTGAGTAAATGTCATAGAGTAAAACCAATGGACCGCCCGCGCGCAGATGTTTGACAAACCCCCGTGTCCCACTGCGTCCTTGGGCAAACATCGGGCCGCTTACGCTTTGCATGGCCTCCACGTAGTGGGCGTTGAAGAACGGGTTTTTCATCGGTCGGTAGAGCGCGCCGATCGTGATCCCTTGGTCTTTCAAAAGAATCCGAAGCGCTTCGTAATTGCCGAAATGACCAGTTGCGAAAATTACGGGACGACCCACATCAAGGGCTGTGCGTAGGGCTGTCATACCGCCGCCGGTGATAGTGCCTTTACGAACGACTTTCGCCAGATCGTTGAGAGAATAATTCTCAATCACAGTGCGGCCTGCGTTGTCACAAGCTGCTTTGGCAAGTCTGCGAATTTCCGGCTTTGGCATCTGCGGAAACACTAGGGTAAGGTTTCTCTCCGCGCGCTTGCGATACCCAGCCACGCGGGCAATACCACCCGATACAATCTGCCCCATCAACCGCACACGCGTTTTGTAGGGTAGACGTTTTGTGAGCCAGATCAGTGTGCGTAATACAAGATCAGTTAACCAATGTTGGATTGTTACGCGGTCAAGCATAGAGGCAAACCGTGTCTCTGATTTTGTCGCAGATGTTTGGGGCTCAACGGGGCGGGGCATGCGTGTTAGGCTTTGCTTTCAGTCGTTTCTTTGGTGCCGAAGGCCACGAATGGCACACCGTTTCAACGGTGTAGCTGTCAGAACGCCCTGACGCAATGATGGTAAGATATGTGCGACTATCCTGAAGTGGATGTCGCGCGTCGGCGGTTTACTCCGCAAGCAGCAGCAACGTGCCAGCAGCTTCCATCTCGCGGATCGTGGCTACAACAGCGCTCATGGCATCCTCACCATCGGCCTGGGACACCTGCCCGCCATCTTTGATCTCGTCGCGCATACTTTCGGCCATCCGCTTAGACATGTTGTCCAAAATAAAGTTGGCGGGGGCTTCCATGCCTGTGGACAGTGCCGCAGATAGGGCGGTCAACAGCTGTTCGGGCGCCACGTCTTTGGTGATTTTGGGCACATCGCGCGGGTCAATCCGTTCTGGGATATTTGCGAATGTGAAGATGGATTTACGCACATCTTCGGCAAATTTGGCGTCCGTTTCATCAAGACCTACAAGTACGTCATCACGTGTTTGGGCGCGGGCAAAGTTCAAGATTGCGCCGACGCGCTCAACAGGGCTGTCATCGAAGGCTTGCACCGGCTGGGTACCCAGTTGGTCAACGATGGAAATGCCAATCAACTCAATTGCTTGTGGCGTAACGCCTGTTGTCACAGAAATGGCGTATGTAATGCGGCGCGCGCGTTCACCGGGCAGGGCGCCAAGGATTTCAGCGGCCTTTGCAACCTGAAGCTTTGACAAAACAACCGCGCAAACCTCGATGCTTTCACCTGCTAACAGATCAACCAGCTGTGTCACGGGCAGGCCTGCGATGGTTTCCCACGGGTTCGATTGTGGGGAGAGGCCCGCCTCCTTGCGCAGCCGTCCCGCAAGGCTGGGATCAAGAGATTTCCCCATCAAATCAAGGGTGCCACCAATGTCTTTGGGGAAAGTCAGCGCCGTGCTTTCCAACTCGGCCACAAATTCATCAATCACGGCTTCAACCGTGGCCCGATCAAGGGGGCTCATCTGCCGCATTTGATCCATCAAGCCGGTCTGTTGCTCAATCGCGAGTGTGCTCAACGACAACTCACCGCCACCGCCCAAAAGCGCGCGCACAATCACGGCTGCTTTCTCACGCTTGGTCAAGCCAGCCGTGTCAGAACCCGCTGCGGGCAATTCTGGAAAGGACGGAATCACACAACACCCCTTGTGACGATCAATTAGGGGCATCTAACGCAGCGGATATGAACAACCCCCTAAAGGATTGCATTTTAAGCGTTTTTAATAGCTGTAGCCTTGGCCGTTTTGCAGCGCCATGCGCAGGGAAATCTCCGCCCATGTGCCGCGACCGCCACGGGTGCGAATTTCGGTCAGCTGTGCTGAGGCCAGCTCGATGTCGCCACTCTCAACATAACCCTGACCCATATATGAGCGCGCCAAAAGGTTGTCGGGGTTCACGGCCAGCGCTTTTTGATAATAGGCAAGGCCGGTACTGGCGTCGCCCATTTTGCGGTGGGTAAAGCCCAGATATGTCAACACACGGTCGTCATTGGGCATTTGCATCAAATTGAGCATTTGCTGTGCATCTTGGTGGCGGCCCGCGTAGGCCAACTCGCGCGCGGCGTCAAACATTGCGTCATTGCCAAGGGCACTTTTCTTGATCTCAACGCAGCTCTGTTTGTCCGCGTCGTAGACCATTCCGGTCTCACATTCGGTCGTGGTTTTGGTGGCTTTGGGTGGTGTTGAGCTGCTGGACCCTGCCGCAAAAAGGGCTGTAGGTGCCAAAGCAAGGGCCGCGATAAGTGTGGTGCGCATCTTAGATCCTCGTAACTGGTTGCCCGTTAGAGGATAGAGCGGCGCAGTGCGTGGCCAAGTCCCAAAGCGGGCAGGCCACGCATCTGTGATGAAGCTTAGCCGAAAACGCGTTTGAAAATGGTATCAACGTGTTTGGTATGATAGCCGAGATCGAATTTCTCCTCGATGCTTTCAACACCCAACGCGGCAACAACATCGCTGTCGCCCAGCAGTTCGGTTTTGAAGTCTTTGCCGTCTTCCCACACTTTCATCGCATTGCGCTGAACATAGACATAGGCGTCTTCGCGCGACACACCCGCTTGGGTCAGGGCAAGCAGTACGCGCTGTGACATCACAAGGCCGCTGAATTTGTTCATGTTGGCCAACATGTTATCGGGATAAATCAGAAGCTTGTCGATAACTGACGTCAGACGCGCCAGCGCGAAATCAAGGGTGACAGTTGTGTCTGGGCCAATCGTGCGCTCAACGCTGGAGTGGCTGATGTCACGCTCGTGCCAAAGGGCCACGTTTTCCATCGCTGGAACAACGGCCATACGCACAATCCGCGCAAGGCCCGTCAGGTTTTCTGTCAGCACAGGGTTTTTCTTGTGCGGCATCGCAGACGAGCCTTTTTGGCCTGCGCTGAAATATTCCGCTGCTTCCAGAACCTCCGTGCGCTGCATGTGACGCACTTCTGTGGCGATATTCTCAACACTCGAGGCGATAACACCCAAAGTTGCAAAGAATGCCGCATGACGGTCACGGGGGATAACTTGGGTGCTGATCGGCTCAGGTGTGAGGCCAAGCTTTGCGCAGACATGTTCTTCTACGCGCGGGTCGATGTTGGCAAAAGTACCGACAGCGCCGCTGATGGCGCCCGTCGCGATTTCGTTGCGTGCGGTGCGCAAACGTGTCAGGTTGCGATCCATCTCCGCGTAAAAACGCGCAAGCGTTAGACCCATGGTGGTGGGCTCGGCGTGGATGCCGTGGCTGCGGCCGACGCGGATGGTGTCTTTGTGCTCAATCGCGCGGCGCTTCAGGGCGGCTAGCAACGCTTCAAGATCAGCAATCAGCAGATCAGCGGCGCGGGTAAGTTGCACGTTGAATGTGGTGTCCAACACATCTGATGATGTCATGCCTTGGTGAACAAAGCGGGCCTCATCGCTGCCGACGTGCTCTGCCAAGTGGGTCAGAAACGCGATGACGTCGTGTTTGGTGACGGCCTCGATCTCATCAATGCGGTCCACATCGAACTCAACGTCTTTTGCCTTCCAAACCGCGTCAGCGTTTTCGCGCGGGATCACACCAAGATCAGCCATCGCATCGCACGCGTGGGCCTCAATCTCGTACCAGATCTTGAACTTGGTTTGCGGCGACCAGATAGAGACCATTTCAGGGCGGGAATAACGAGGGATCATGGGGCGTGGCCTTTTTTGAAGAGAGTTGGGGTTGGCAAAGGGCTTGGCGGCCTCTTAAACCCTTGGGCAGATGGGAACAAGGGCAGGGTACGGGACACCGGTGATGATGGCGCCGTATTCGACATGCATATGGACAAAACGGATGATGGAATGAGCAAAGATTCAGCAGTTAGACAGTTGTCCGATTTTGAGGGCGTTTGGCAAATTACCCGCAAGATTATCCATGCAGATGGCACAGTTGCGCGGTTTAACGGTACGGGGACATTCGTCCGCGTTCAGTCAGGCCTTGTCTATGATGAAAGCGGCGCGCTGCAATTTGAAATGCAGCGGACAGATGTCTCGGGTGCGGCAGAGCTGGGCCCCGAGATTACAGGTACCCGCAGATATTTTTGGGACACGCCTGATGATGGCTCGGGCTCGGATCATGTGCCTGTGCGATTTGCAGATGGCCGTGCGTTTCATCTGGTCCCTTTGTGCGGGGGTGATGCGGCGCATTGGTGTGATCCCGATCAGTATGATGTGTCTTATGATTTCACCCAGTGGCCGGTTTGGGCAGCGGTCTGGCACGTGCGCGGACCGCGCAAAGACTATGTGATGACAAGCCAGTACTGTCGCTAACACTGTGGTCGGGGTGCTTATTCTCTTGCGATTGGGCCGTGTGCGCGATTAAACAGGCGGTAACGAGAACAAGATTGGAGATCTCCGATATGGCGTTGACCATGAACGACAAAGTCCTGACCGAAGCGTTTGGCGCATCCGAAGGCGCGCTTTTGCGCCTCAAGCAAATCATGCTGGTAGTGGTCGGTATTGCCGCGCTGGCGATCGCTGCAAAAGTGAAGATCCCCATGATCCCCGTACCAATGACCCTTGGTACATTGGCCGTTCTGACCGTTGGCGCGGCCTATGGCCCGCGTTTGGGATTGGTGACAATCATCGGTTACATGATCTTGGGTGCGGCAGGCTTTGACGTGTTTGCATCATCTGCGGCGGGCGTGTCCGGCATTGAATACATGATGGGTGGCACAGGCGGCTATCTGGTTGGCTACGTGCTTGCGACGTTCGCATTGGGTGTTTTGGCGCGCATGGGCTGGGATCGTAGCGCTGCGAAAATGGCCGCAGCGATGCTGATCGGTAACGCACTTATCTACATCCCGGGCCTGTTGTGGCTTGGCACACTTTACGGTTGGGACAAGCCGATCCTTGAGTGGGGCCTCACACCGTTCATCTACGGCGATCTGCTGAAATTGGCGATTGCGGCGATGATCGTGCCAATGGCTTGGAAGGCAATCGGCAAAGCCCGCGGCTGATCCTACGAAACATATTTGACGTTATTGAGGCGCTCACCAATTAGGTGGGCGCCTTTTTTCATGAGCGGACGATTAAGAGCGCAATGAGACAGGTGTCCGTGTACAGGTCAATCGTCACTTACGCGCCTGATGCGAGCACGGTCTCAATCTCGCTGGATTGCTCAAGGGTTTTGTGAACCGGACATTTGTCCGCAATTTCCATTAAACGTGTGGTTTGCTCAGGTGTTAAAGGGCCGGACAGGTGTATCGCGCGGCGGAAATTATCGATACGGACATTTGTTGCGGGATCGCTGTCTTGGGCGTGCATTTTGTCGTGGGTAACGTCCACGGACACATGTTCAAGGGGCCAGCCCTTGCGCCGCGCGTACATCCGAATTGTCATTGATGTGCACGCCCCCAAACCCGCTGCAAGAAACCCGTAAGGGGACATTCCCTGATTTGTGCCGCCGTAGGCCTGAGGCTCATCCGCAAGCACGTGATGTTTTTCACCTGATCTGATGTCTTGCAAAAACCCTTTGGGATCGGCCTCTGACACACGGGTAACACCTTCGGGCACGCCAATGGGCGGCGCGGGACGTGTAACATCAATATACCGCTCGGCCCACGCGGCAATCACACCCGCGGCGTATTCTGCATCTTCAGGGCTGCGCAACAGGTGGTCGGCCTTGTCGAGTGTCACAAATGACTTTGGATGCCGTGCGGCGCCAAAGATCTGACTGGCGTTTTCAATACCCACGGTTTCATCAACGGGCGAATGCATGACCAAAAGGGCGGCGTTGAGGTTTCGTACAGCGGCCTCAATTTCAATGCCCTGGACGTCCTCAACGAACTGTTTGCCAATCGTAAACGGGCGCCCACCAAGGGTCACTTCGGCGGAACCTTTTGCGATTATATCTGGAATGGCGCTGGCAAAATGATGGGTCACATGCGCGGGGTCAAAAGGTGCACCAAGGGTCACGACGCCCTTAATCTGGGGTAATTGTGCAGCGGCCTTCAACACGGCGGCCCCGCCTAGGGAGTGCCCGATCAACAGAGAAGGCGTCAAATTCCGGTTGGTCAGATAGGCGCTCGCAGCGACCAGATCATCTACGTTTGAGGTGAAATCCGTTTGGGCAAAGCGCCCCTCGGACTGTCCAAGACCGGTAAAATCAAAGCGCATAACAGCAAACTCCATGGCCGATAGACGGGCCGCGATGCGCCGTGCGGCGGGCAGGTCTTTGGTGCACGTAAAACAATGGGCCAGAAGCGCCGTTGCAACAGGGTCTCCTGCGGGCAAATCAAGACGCGCAGATAGGCTTAGGCCAGCGTTATTTTTGAATTCAATTGTCTCGCTCGGCATGGTGTGCCCCTTTTTGCTGTGTTTCATATGTGCAAGTTGGGCGGTGCAATCGCAAGTTATGCTTCATCGGCGTCACGGGAAGGTGACGGAAGTTACGTTTTGCCTTTGGCTGCATAAATAGCTTATGACAAGAAAAAGCCGCGCCAGAAGAGATCCGGACGCGGCAGTTGGTCGGGGGGAGATGAGATGTGGTGTTAGGCCGAGCAGCAGATCAGACCGCGGCGCAGACGTTCTTCCAAAGTTGCGCGGGCAGGGCGCGCGGCGCGTAATTGGATTGCAATCGCCGACCATCCGCCGCTGCCGCGTTTGCGGATCGACAGGGTCTTGCGTTCAATGCGCTTGGGACTGATTTGGCCGTGCGCGGCATTTGGGGGCGTGGTCTGGGATATCGACATCTGTGCAATCCTTTTATTGGATGATCTTTGTTTAGATGCCGATTTGGGAACAATAAGGTTAAAATTGTGGAAATGTTTTGTTTCCGAAGTCGAAAAAGTGTCATTTGCGATAGTTAATGCGTGTTGGTGAGACAGTTATGTCACTTATTCAAGCTGTGGGCTGTGGCGCATAAGTCTGCCACACGCCTACGAAAAAGGGCGCCCCGATGCGGAGCGCCCTTAGTTCTGTCATCTAAAGCAGCGATTAGCAGCTGTAGTACATTTTGAATTCAACAGGGTGTGGTGTGTGCTCATACGCCACCAGTTCTTCCATTTTGAGAGCAACGTAGCCATCAATTTGGTCTTTTGTGAACACGTCACCGGCCAAGAGGAACTCGTGATCTGCTTCCAGAGCGTCAAGCGCTTCGCGCAAGCTGCCGCAGACTGTTGGAATTTCTGCAAGCTCTTCTGGTGGCAGGTCGTAAAGGTCTTTGTCAGACGCCGCACCTGGGTCAATCTTGTTTTTGATGCCGTCAAGGCCAGCCATCAACAAGGCTGCAAAGCACAAGTATGGGTTGGCTGCGGGATCAGGGAAACGAGCTTCGACGCGTTTTGCTTTGGGGCTTTCGGCCCACGGAATACGTACGCAGCCTGAGCGGTTACGAGCAGAATATGCGCGCAGAACAGGTGCTTCAAAGCCCGGGATCAAACGCTTGTAGCTGTTTGTGGACGGGTTTGTGAACGCGTTCAGTGCTTTTGCGTGCTTCAAGATGCCGCCAATGAAATACAGTGCTTCTTGGCTGAGATCGGCGTATTTGTCACCTGCAAACAATGGCTTACCATCTTTCCAGATGGACATGTTTACGTGCATGCCCGTGCCGTTATCGCCTGCGATTGGCTTTGGCATGAAGGTTGCGGATTTACCGTATGCGTGTGCCACGTTGTGGATCACGTATTTGTATTTCTGCAGCTCATCGGCTTGCTTGGTGAGTGAACCGAAGATAAGGCCAAGCTCGTGCTGGCATGACGCCACTTCGTGGTGGTGCTTGTCCACCTTCATGCCCATGCGCTTCATGGTCGACAGCATTTCGCCGCGGATGTCTTGCGCATCGTCAATTGGGTTAACAGGGAAGTAACCACCTTTAACGCCAGGACGGTGGCCCATGTTGCCCATTTCGTACTCGGTGTCTGTGTTCCATGACGCGTCTTGTGCGTCGATTTGGTAAGACACTTTGTTCATTTCAACAGAGAAACGTACGTCGTCAAATAGGAAGAATTCAGCTTCTGGGCCAAAGAATGACTGGTCGCCAATGCCTGACGAGATCAGGTAGGCTTCTGCTTTTTCTGCGGTGCCGCGTGGGTCGCGTGAGTAGGGCTCGCCAGTGTCTGGCTCAACGACCGAGCAGTGAATGCAGAGTGTTTTTTCAGCATAGAACGGGTCGATGTAAGCAGAGTTGGCATCGGGGATCAGCTTCATGTCTGACTCTTCGATCGATTTCCAGCCCGCAATGGATGAGCCGTCGAACATGAAACCGCCGTCAAGGAAGTCTTCGTCAACTTCGTCATTGATTACAGTTACGTGCTGCAGCTTGCCGCGTGGGTCTGTGAAACGGATGTCGACATACTCGATGTCTTCGTCCTTGATCATCTTTACGATGTCAGCGTTGGTTGTCATTACCATGGCTCCCTTAGAAATAGTGTGGGTAAAGAATGGGTTAGATAGCGTCGTCGCCGGTTTCACCGGTACGAATGCGGATGGCTTGGCTTACGTCAGATACGAAAATCTTACCATCGCCGATTTTGTCTGTTTTGGCCGCGTTGATGATCGCGTCAATCGCTGGATCAAGCAGATCATCGGGCAATACGACTTCAATTTTCACTTTAGGCAGAAAATCCACGACATACTCAGCGCCACGATACAGTTCTGTGTGCCCCTTTTGACGGCCAAAACCTTTGACTTCAATTACGGAAAGGCCTTGCACACCAATATCTTGGAGCGCTTCTTTAACTTCGTCCAATTTGAACGGCTTAATGATTGCTTCGAGTTTTTTCACCGCGCAGAGCCTCCTGAATTGTGCTGCTACGGGCAAATCATGTCTGTGGGTGGGGGACAATATATCAGACGACACAGATCGGCTGTGACCAGCGAATTTAGAATTGCTGCTTAAAAATTAAGCAATGCGCCGAAAATAACCGCAGAAAATAAACTGCGCCTTACTTGGAGCAAGATTACTCGGTTAATGATGCGACATGTTCGCGCTCAACGATCATTTCAAGCCCGTTCGCATAAATGATCTGCGGGGTATCAAACTGTAGGTGTAGCAACGGCGTGCGCCGCTTGGTTCCGCGAACGATCGTCTCACCGTTCACTAGTTTTTCAGCATTAATGATCGCTTGAGGTGTCCCGCGGAGGGCCTTCGCCAGCCAGTTCCGCAGCAAAACAGGTTGATCGGAGCGTAAACACAGATGACCGCGGGGTAGGTCAGGTCCGAGCGCATGGGCGGACATGTGTATCGGGTCTAAGATATCAGAACTCTGATGAATGCCGTGAAGCCTGACCAAACCGCGGTTGCGCGATACAATGCGATCGCCTGCGTTAAGGTATTCAACGGGAAGCTCGCCTTCCGCTGTCATGATTAACGTGCCGGGCACAAAACCGGACGTATGTAATTCGTGCACACCGTTAGAGTGGTCAGTTCTTGTGTATGTATTAACCTGCTCTGCAGTGCGTCCGGCCATTTTCGGCTCCATCACGCAAGTCCTGCTACTGTCTCAATGCCTTAACCTTAACAAAGGGTGAACGTGATGTCTTGGTAAGAGTTCTGGGACCTGACGCATTTTATGCAGATTTTTTCGCCTGTTGCGCAAAAACCCTCTCGCATCCCGCGCAGAGCTTTGCTAAGTGCTTGCTCAGTGCGGGTGTGGCGGAATTGGTAGACGCACCAGATTTAGGTTCTGGCGCCGCGAGGCGTGGGGGTTCAAGTCCCTTCACCCGTACCATTTACACAATAGATTTAGGCATATTTTGAAAGGCGCTTGCACCTTTTGGCCGACCCTCATAGAAGGGCCGCTGAATTACGTATTACGCCGATAAAAGGACGATCCCTATGCAGGTCACTGAGACATTGAACGAAGGTCTGAAACGCGCTTATTCCATCGTGGTACCTGCCGCGGAATTGGACGCCAAAGTTAATGAGAAACTGGTCGAAGCGCAGCCAGAAATCGAAATGAAGGGCTTCCGCAAGGGCAAAGTCCCGATGGCGTTGCTGAAAAAGCAATACGGTCCACGCGTGATGGGCGAAGCCATGCAAGAAGCCATCGATGGCGCAATGGCGAAGCATTTTGAAGAAACTGGTGATCGTCCGGCGATGCAGCCAGAAGTCAAAATGACCAACGAAAACTGGAAAGAGGGCGACGATGTTGCCGTAGACATGAGCTACGAAGCTCTGCCAGCCATTCCTGACGTTGATTTCTCAGACATCGAGCTTGAGAAACTGGTTGTTAAAGCTGACGACGCGGCGCTCGATGAGGCGCTGGTTTCATTGGCCGAGACTGCGCAAAACTTCAAAGACCGCAAAAAAGGCACCAAAGCGAAAGATGGCGATCAAGTCGTTATGGATTTCTTGGGCAAAGTTGACGGCGAAGCATTTGATGGCGGCGCTGCTGAAGATTACCCGTTGGTTCTGGGTTCAAACTCGTTCATCCCGGGCTTCGAAGAGCAGCTTGTTGGCGTAAAAGCCGAAGAAGTGAAAGACGTTGTTGTGTCTTTCCCAGAAGATTATCAAGCCGAGCATCTTGCGGGCAAAGAGGCAACATTCACATGCACAATCAAAGCGGTGAAAGAGCCTGTTGCTGCTGAAATTAATGACGAGATGGCCAAGGGTTTTGGCGCAGAAGATCTTGCTTCGTTGAAAGGTCAAATCGGCGAGCGTCTTGAAGCAGAATATGCCGGTGCTGCCCGTGCAGTTATGAAGCGTGGTCTGCTTGATGCGTTGGACAAAAAGGTTGATTTCGATCTACCACCGTCTTTGCTTGATGCAGAAGCGGGTCAAATTGCGCACCAACTGTGGCACGAAGAGAACCCTGAGGTGGAAGGTCACGACCACCCAGAAATTACGCCAACAGAAGAGCATATCGCATTGGCTGGCCGCCGCGTTCGCCTTGGTCTGTTGCTTGCAGAGATTGGTCAGAAGGCCGCTGTTGAAGTGAGCGATGCAGAAATGACCCAAGCGATCATGAACCAAGCGCGTCAGTACCCTGGTCAGGAGCGTCAGTTCTTTGAATTCGTTCAACAAAACCAGCAGATGCAGCAGCAACTGCGCGCACCTCTCTTTGAAGACAAAGTGGTAGATCACATCGCGGATCAAGCCAAAGTGTCTGAAAAAGAAGTGAGCAAGGATGACCTGCAATCTGCTGTAGAAGCACTCGAAGACGAGTAATTCTAGCAGCGCCCACTGGGCGCGCATGCACTGACAAGAATAGGCCGTTCCTGAACAATCAGGGACGGCTTTTTTGTGCCTGCTTATTGGTGTCGCTTTGTGATTTGTAAATTCGCTTCTGCGCGTGCTTGACACAGGGATCGTTTCGGTGGCCCACTCGCGCAGGGTTTTTAGTAATCGGTGATGTGGTGGTGAGTATGTCGGATAACAAAAAACGTGGTTTAGGGTTTGGTAGCTTGGTGGATACGGCCGTGGTTGTCGCGGGCGTTGTGATGCTGGCGGCGATCATGGTCCGCTACTTATTCTAACGCTTTGTGCCGTCTTTATCTTAGCCAAGAAAAAAGCCGCGTCCAATCGGGCGCGGCTTTCTAATTTTTTAGATCTAGTGAAAAGGCCTAGTCTTAAGCGTCGTCCGCATCATCTGCAGCAGCTGGTGCCACATCAAGATCATCGTCGTCAGATGCAGCAGAGCCGATATCGTCAAACAGTTCCGCAATTTCGAATTCTGCTTCAGCTTCGGCTTCTGCAGCCAATTCTTGGATCGACTTGCCTGAGGCTTGAAGCTCGGCTTCTTCGGTTGAGCGTGCAACGTTCATGGTGATTGTGCACTCAACTTCTGGGTGCAATTTCACGGCTACGTCATGCAGGCCGAGAATTTTGATCGGCGCGATCAATGCAACCTGTTTGCGGTCAAGCGTGAAGCCTTCGGCAGTTGCAGCTTCTGCGGCGTCGCGTGTTGTCACGGAACCGTAGAGCGCGCCTGCGTCTGATGCAGAGCGAATCACAACAAACTGCTGTCCGCCAAGCTTTTCAGCCATTGCATCGGCTTCTTTCTTGGTTTCGAGGTTCTGTGCTTCGAGTTGTGCTTTTTGTGCTTCAAACCCAGCGATGTTGCCTTTTGAAGCAGTCAACGCTTTGCCTTGTGGAAGCAAAAAGTTACGTGCGTAACCTGGCTTTACGTCGACGACTTCGCCCATTTGGCCGAGTTTCGCAACGCGTTCGAGAAGGATAACTTGCATGTGCTTTCTCCTTACTTAACAGCGTATGGCAGCAGAGCGAGGAAACGGGCGCGTTTGATGGCACGGGCCAACTCGCGTTGTTTCTTGGCAGAGACTGCAGTGATGCGGGACGGCACGATTTTGCCACGCTCAGAAATGTAGCGCTGCAGAAGACGTGTGTCTTTGTAATCGATCGCGGGTGCGTTCTCACCAGAGAAGGGGCACACTTTGCGACGGCGGAAAAATGGTTTAGTTGCCATGGTTTAGCCCTTTCTTAGCTGCGGCGCTCGCGGCGATCGCCACGTTCTTCGCGTTTTTGCATTTGTACGGATGGCAGCTCTGCGTGCTCATCGACTTTGATGGTCAGCACACGCATCACATCTTCATGCAAACGCATCAGGCGTTCCATCTCCTGAACGGCCGTTGCCGGCGCGTCGGAGCGCAAATAGGCGTAGTGGCCTTTGCGGTTTTTGTTGATTTTGTAGGCCATCGTTTTGACGCCCCAATATTCTGAGTCGACAGCTTTGCCGCCGTTGTCCGCAAGGACAGTCCCGAAGTGTTCGATCAGGGATTCAGCTTGCGCGTTGGACAAGTCCTGACGCGCGATGAACACATGCTCATACAAAGGCATGGGTTGCTCCATTCATTTTCTGGCGCACTTCAAAGGGTGGTATGAACTGCCGCCCGTCCACCCACGAGAGGTTACGCGGTTCAATCGAGTTGGACGACAGGCTTGCCGTTTAGCGCCCTTACACACATGGCGCAAGCCCGCAGACCGCAACAGTTTTTCTTTTTCTTGGCAGGGCCGCTGAAGCGCCTCTTTTTTGCCGTTCTTTGCGGTTTGTGTGGCGGAATAACGAGGTGAGAAAATTTATGAGTATAAGCAGTCCAGCCAGAGATTTTTCCCATGATCCAGCCGTCGTCGATATCCGGTTGGATGTGACCGAAACCGAGTGGGGTATCATTATCACAGAGCGCGGTCCTGTGAATGCGCGTGTCTTGGGGCAGCTTGCGACCGTTGTGGTTGGCGTGGCGCTGTTGTGCGCGGGGATTTTGATGGCTGCCATGAACCGCCATGATATCCCAAGCGCGCTTTGGGCTGTTCAGATGGCTGCTTGCGCTCTTTTCGTCGTGGTGGGTGCTTTGATGATCTACGGCGCGCGCAGCACCGGCCAAACACAGACCGAATTTGATTTTCGCACAAAAGTTTTGCGTCGGCGTCAAATTGGCTCGGGCAAGATTATCCGCTCTATGCGGCTGACGAACGCTGATCAAATTGCAATGGTCCGAACAGAGCAGGGCGCAGGTATCGCAGCACGGCCTACAGATACATCTTTGGCAGAGGTCCTTGTGTTAGGGCCCCAAGGCCAAGTGTTTGCCATTTATCATCGGCTGATCGCGGTGATTGGTTAGTGGTGCGCCATGTGCACTGATGTGCACAATTGCTGTTACCTTCACGTGTTTGTGCTTTTGCGAACACGACATGTTGATAGATCGCGAGTTGATTAACACCGGTGCAACGTATGTGGTGTGACCAGAAACATTTACCAAAGGATGCTATTTTATGTTCCGTACTCTTCTTACTTCGTCTGTTTTGGCTGCTGGCCTTGTGACCAGCGCGTTTGCTGCCGCTGAAAAATACACACTTGATGCGAGCCACAGCCAAGTTCTGTTCAGCTATGATCACCTTGGGTTTTCAACAACTTACGGTATGTTCTCTGGCTTTGAAGGCGAGATTATGTTTGACGCCGACGCGCCTGCGTCCAGTTCTGTCAACGTCTCAATGCCTGTCATGAGCATGTTCACCGGCTGGGAAGCGCGCGAAGGCCACTTCATGAGCGATGACTTTTTCGGCGCAAAAGAAGGTGATTTGGTAACATTTACATCAACTGCAATCGAAGTGACGGGCGATGATACAGCCAAGATCACAGGTGATTTGACCATGAACGAAGTGACCAAATCCGTTGTGCTTAATGCGGTTTTGAACAAGGCTGCCGCGCACCCGTTCGCCAACAAGCCTTGGTTGGGTTTTGATGCGACAACCACGTTGTTGCGCTCTGACTTCGGTGTTGGCAACTTTGCCCCAGCCGTCAGCGATGCGGTTGAGGTGAAAATCTCAATCGAGGCGCAAAAAGCCGAATAATCCAGCCTGAAAACAGTGGCGGACAGATGTCCGCCCAAAGCCGTCCCGCGCGTTTGTTTAGCATACACGCGGGGCGGCTTTTTCGTTTTACAAGGGGCCACTGCGACCTGCGACATTCAGGGCCTATCTAGAGGCTTGCCAGATGCCCAACGCCATATATAGTCGTGCTTAGGACGGGACCTTGCACCCGCATGTGTTTCGGACTTGCCCGTTTTGGGCGATGAAAAACCTATGCGGAGGTCACGACCCAATGGAACCCGAGTTCAGGACAAGTTTTGTACGGGAACCCAATAACTTACGGCATAATCCAGCCCTTGTGCTGAACGCTGATTATCGCCCGCTTAGCTATTATCCGCTTTCACTCTGGCCGTGGCAGGATGCCATTAAGGCCGCGTGGCTTGAGCGGGTTGATATTGTCGCGGAATATGATGATTACGTCAGCTCGCCCTCGACGAAAATCAAAATCCCTTCTGTGGTGGTTTTGAAAGACTATGTGAAGCCGCAAAAGCGTGTTGCTTTTACACGGTTTAATCTGTTTCTGCGCGATGAATTCACCTGTCAGTATTGTGGTTCAAAAGGGGATCTGACTTTTGATCATGTGGTGCCGCGCGCCGATGGCGGGATTACCAGCTGGACGAATGTGGTCGCGGCATGCAGCCCATGTAACCTGAAGAAGGGGTCGCGTTCACTTAAACAGTTGGGGATGAGCCTTCGCAAACCGCCGCGGCAGCCTGAATCAGAGCAACTTCGGAACATGGGGCGAAAGTTTCCGCCGAACCATTTGCATGAAAGTTGGATGGATTTTCTCTACTGGGACGCCGAACTGGAAGCCTGAGACGCTGGACAGTCTTTGGATTTGATCGTAACAGGGGCTCAAGTTTAGCGCTAACATAGCGTTCAAAGGAGAAGTTTGCCCATGGTCAGTCGCGTCATACCCGTAGATGATTTTGATTTGGTAATTTTCGGCGGGACTGGTGACCTTGCACGCCGCAAGATTTTACCGGGTCTTTTCCGCCGCTTTTGTGCCGGACAGATGCCCGCGGACGCCCGTATCATTGGTGCTGCGCGCTCAGAAATGGATAGCGATGGCTTTCGGACACTTGTCCGCGATGCAATTATAGAATTCGGCGGAGATGATCTTTCATCACGCCCTGAACTTCCCGACTTTTTGCTACAACTGCACTATGTGACGACCGACGCACGTGGCGACGGTGGTTGGAAAGAACTTGCGGCGCAAATGCGCAGTGGTGTGGTTCGGGCGTTCTATCTGTCCGTAGGGCCGGGTCTTTTTGCCGATATCGCAGAGCGGTTAACCAGTTTTGGGCTAGCCGATGCGGCCTCTCGCATTGTCGTTGAGAAACCTTTTGGTCGTGATCTTGAGACGGCGCGCGCGCTGAACCATGATTTGGCTAAACACTTTGATGAAAGCCAAATTTACCGTATTGATCACTATCTGGGCAAAGAAACTGTTCAAAACCTGATGGCTGTCCGTTTCGGCAACATCTTGTTTGAGCCGCTTTGGAACAGCCAGTACATCGATCATATTCAGATTACTGTTGCTGAAACTGTCGGCGTTGGTGGGCGCGGGGGCTACTATGATAAGTCTGGCGCGATGCGCGATATGGTGCAGAACCACTTGATGCAATTGCTCTGCCTCATTGCGATGGAGCCGCCGTCAAAGTTTGACCCCGATGCGGTTCGCGATGAAAAACTGAAAGTCATACGTGCACTTGATGATGTAGAGACACACCATATTGTTCGTGGTCAATATAGCGCTCATGGTGACATGAACTCCTATCGGCAAGATGTTGAAAACGAAAGAAGTTTTACGGAAAGCTTTATCGCGCTCAAGCTGCAGTTGTCTAATTGGCGGTGGGCTGGCACACCGTTTTATCTTCGGACCGGTAAGCGGATGAAGGCGCGGTCGTCCGAGATCACTGTGGTCTTCAAAGATCCGCCCCATAGTATTTTCGGGGACGAAGGCGGGCAGCGCCATAACGAACTGTCGATTCAGTTACAGCCCAACGAAGGCATGACACTTGACGTCACGATCAAAGAGCCTGGCCCAGGTGGCATGCGGCTGGTTGATGTGCCTCTTGATATGACGTTTGCCGACGCGCTTGGACCAGAAGCTGATGATGTGCCGGACGCGTACGAGCGGCTGATTATGGACGTGATCCGTGGCAACCAAACGCTCTTTATGCGCGGTGACGAAGTGGAAGCTGCTTGGAGTTGGACCGATCCTCTGATTGCAAAGTGGCAGGCCCGTTCCGATGTGCCCAAACCATATGATATCGGCTCAAACGGGCCAGAAGACGCGCTGATGTTGATGCACCGTGATGGTCGCCGCTGGCGCGATATAAAGGGGTAGATCATGAATTTTCTCGAATACGCGGACGAAGAATTGATGATGATGGCGCTGGCGGATCGGATCGCTGGTGATCTCGAAGAGGTTCTGCTGACCCATGACACCGCTACTTTAGCCGTTCCTGGCGGTACAACGCCCGGGCCTGTCTTTGACATATTGTGTGGTGTTAAACTTGACTGGTCGCGTGTCCGCGTGATGCTTAGTGACGAGCGGTGGGTACCTGAGACATCTGACCGCTCTAATACCAAGCTTCTCCGTGAGCGGCTTCTTGTGAGACAGGCGTCCGCGGCACAATTCATCCCGTTTTTTACGGGCGATGAGACACCAGAAGTTGGTCTTGTCAAAGTGAACGATACGATCGGAGCATCTCTACCAGTCTCGGTCCTGCTGTTGGGGATGGGGGCAGATATGCACACCGCAAGCCTGTTCCCGCACGCTGACGGTCTTGATGCCGCACTTGATGACAATGCCGCACCGGTCGTGCCTATTCGCGGTGGTGGTGCCACCGAACCGCGTGTTTCATTGAGTGGACCGGTGCTGAAATCAGCCCTTCATACGCATGTTGTTATCAAGGGCGCCGAAAAGCGCACCGCACTTGATAATGCTGCAGGCAAGCTGATTGAAGCCGCGCCGATTAACCTTGTTTTGAACGATGCAACTGTCCATTGGACGGGCGCTGCTTAAGAAAGACTGATGCCCATGTGGAATGATCTGAAACAACGTGCCGATGCGGCGCGCGCAAATTCAATTCTTGAGCTGTGCCAGCAAGATAGCCGGTTTGAGGATTTCTCGATCAAACATGGCAATTTACTTTTTGACTATTCCAAAACACATCTGAAAGCCGCCGATTTGGACATGCTCGTCGATATGGCAAAAGATGTGCCTACACGCCGTAGCGCCATGTTTTCTGGTGAAAAAATTAACGAAACTGAGGGGCGTGCTGTGCTCCATACGGCTCTTCGTCATCTTGATGGCGGCCCTGTTCATGTGGACGGGGATGATGTCATGCCCGAGATCACGGCAACGCTTAAGCGGATGCAACAGTTTGCCGATGATGTCCGGGCGGGTGCTTTTAAAGGGCAGGGTGGTACCATCACAGATGTGGTGAACATTGGAATTGGGGGCTCAGACCTTGGACCAGCGATGGCAACGCTTGCTCTTGCGCCTTATCACAACGGGCCGCGGACGCACTTTATCTCAAATGTAGACGGTGCTGATGCTGCGGATAAACTTGCGCTTCTTAATCCTGAAACGACACTTGTTATTGTCGCGTCAAAAACGTTCACAACCATCGAAACAATGACAAATGCGACAACCGTCCGCAAATGGATGGAGACAGTTGTCCGCGATCCTGCGGCGCAATTTGTGGCGGTGTCGACAGCAGCCGAAAAAACTGCCGCTTTTGGCATTCCTTCCGAGCGTGTTTTCGGTTTTGAAGATTGGGTGGGCGGGCGCTATTCCATGTGGGGTCCGATTGGCCTGTCTTTGATGTTGGCTGTTGGCCCCGATGCGTTTGAAGAGTTCTTGCGCGGTGCGCAGGACATGGATGTTCATTTCCAAACAGCAGACCTTGCTAAGAATATGCCTGTCATGTTAGCATTTATTGGTCTTTGGCATCACCAAGGTATGGGCTTTCCGACACGGGCCGTTTTGCCCTATGATCAACGTCTAAGCCGCTTGCCAGCTTACCTTCAACAGCTTGAAATGGAGAGTAATGGCAAATCAGTTGCCATGGATGGTAGTGCTGTTGAAACTGTGACGGGCCCTGTTGTTTGGGGTGAGCCCGGCACGAATGGACAGCACGCTTTCTACCAGTTGATCCACCAGGGTCGTACTGTTGTCCCGTGTGAATTTATTGTTGCCGCACAAGGTCATCAAGAACATCTGACCGAGCATCATACGCTACTTTTGGCGAACTGTTTGGCGCAATCCGAGGCGCTGATGACTGGCCGTTCAATGGATGTTGCGCGTGGGCTCATGGCAGCGAAAGGCTTTGAAGGCGCTGAACTTGAACGCCAAGCTGCGCACCGTGTTTTCGAGGGCAACAAGCCGTCTACGACACTGATTTACCCTAAGCTTACACCGTTTGTTCTGGGGCAGCTTATCGCACTTTATGAGCACCGCGTTTTTGTCGAAGGTGTGATCCTTGGCATCAATTCTTACGATCAATGGGGTGTCGAACTTGGCAAGGAGCTTGCTGTCAGTCTGACGCCAGTTGTTGAAGGCAATCAATCAGCTGACAACAAAGACAGCTCCACCCGCGGTCTTGTCGAATACGTCCATTCGTTGCGTGGCTAACGCGGTGTTGCACTGTCTAAACGGGCCATCTTTTCTTTAAGGGCCTCCGGTAGCGCGCGCTTTGTACTGTCTTGATTAAGCTGAACAATAACGGCACTTCCGGTGGCGTGTAGCGTGTCGCCATAGACCGCATATTCCATCGTGAAGCTGGTGTTTCCAAACTGCGCGGTCCGCGCAGTGGCGATATAGTCTTGCCCCAAATGCATTTCGGCTTTGTAGGTCACATTAGCGTTGGCCAGTACCAATCTGGGACGGTCCGCGCTTTTGTAGTCTGACAAGCCATAGTTGCGAAAATAATGAATTCGGACGACCTCAAACCAACTCATATAGGCCACGTTGTTTACGTGTCCGAGCGCATCTAACTCGCCAAAGCGGACTTTATCCGCCACCCCGAAGGCCCAAGGCTCAGGAATGCCCACAGAGCGTAGTTGTGTGGTGTTGAGCGGAGTAAGGAAAGGAAGTGTCACAGGGTCACCGGTGGTTATTTATGTCCGGCTACCATGCGTGATCGCCTGATATTATTCCAGCCCGTTAACGCTGCCCTATATACCGTCTTGGCCGCGCAGCTTTCGAGCATCGAGGTCTACGCCGAGCGCCGCCGCCTTCTGCCACCTGATCCGCCGCCAGACCCTTGATTGAAGCTGACATCAGGTAGATTGGTAATACTGCGCAGGGTCGGGAAGAGGTCCGTTTTATGGGGAATGGCGTTGGCGTTTACGAAATGCTCTTGGAACTTTGGCTCAATCGCAGTTTCAACTTTCTCGATCTCGCGGACGGTTTTGCTGATGTCAATTCGGGACTGACGGTTGCAAAGCGCAATGCGCGCGCCATGGCCTGCAGCGTTGCCCGCAGAGGTCACTTTATCCAGTGCTGCGTCAGGGATCATACCAAGCACCATCGCGTGTTTGGGGCTAATGTGGGCACCAAAAGCGCCCGCAAGAGTTATGCGGTCAACTGTCTCAATGCCCATTTGGTCCATTAAAAGCCGCGCACCTGCATAAAGCGCCGATTTGGCGAGCTGGATCGCGCGAATATCACCTTGGGTTACCGTGATTACGGGGCCGTCATGGGCTCTGCCGTCGTACAATACATAGCTATGTGTGCGACCATCGACGATACACCTGTCTGTGCCTGTTTGTTCCGCCGAGCCAATCAGGCCAGAGGGGTCAAGAAGGCCTGCCATGCGCATTTCCGCAACGGCTTCGATGATGCCAGAGCCGCAAATACCCGTGATGCCTGTCGCGGCTGTTTGGCTGGCAAAATCTGAATCGTCGGACCACAGATCAGAACCGATAACACGGAAGCGCGGCTCTTTTGTGGTAGGGTCAATCTCTATGCGCTCAATCGCACCCGGCGCTGCGCGTTGGCCGCTTGAGATTTGGGCCCCTTCAAAAGCGGGACCCGTGGGCGATGAACAGGCGAGTACTTTTTCTTTGCTGCCAAGCAGGATCTCTGCGTTGGTTCCAACATCAACGACCAAGGTCAACTCGTCTGATTGATCTGGCGCCTCCGAAAGCGCGACCGCCGCTGCGTCAGCGCCTACATGGCCCGCGATGCAGGGTAAGATGAAAACCCGCGCTGATCGGTGCATTGCCGTCAGGTCAAGGTCAGACGCCGGCAACTCAAGCGCTTCTGAAGTGGCCAAGGCAAAAGGCGCTTGCCCAAGCTCAACCGGATCAATGCCAAGGAGCAGGTGGTGCATCACAGGGTTACAAACGAACACTGTTTCGACGATGTGTTTCGGGTCAATGTCGCCTTGGGTTGCAAGAGTTTCCGTCAACTCGTTGATTGCGGCACGCACGGCGTTCGTCATTTCAACATCACCGCCGGGGTTCATCATCACATAGGATACCCGCGACATCAGGTCTTCGCCAAAGCGGATTTGTGGGTTCATGAGCCCCGCAGAAGTAAGAACATCACCGGTTGTCAGGTCACATAGATGTGCAGCGATGGTGGTGGAGCCAAGATCGATTGCAAGACCGTAAAGAGGGCCCTCGAAAAACCCGGGCCAAACATCAATCACACGCTGGGGTCCGTGATCGGGGCGGTGCAGTGCGACTGTGACGGTCCACTCGCCCTTGCGCAGACTTTTTTGCAGTTGATGCAGAACTTTAAGATCGGCCTCTACATCATTGATATTCCATTGATTTGCTAAGGCACGCTTTAGTCTCTCAAGATCACCCGTAGGTTCATGCATATCCGGCTCGTCGACGCTGACCAGATAGAGCCGTGTTGCAGGATCAAGAAGAATGGGGCGGGTCGATGCCTCTTTACGAACAACTTGTTTGTGTACTTGTGAAGTCGCAGGCACGTCGATGACAATGTCGCCTTGAACTGTCGCCTGACAGCCAAGACGCCGTCCTTCGACCAAGCCGCGCTTGTCGTGATAGCGCTGCTCAACGCTGTTCCATTCCGAAAGCGCGTCTGGATGGACGGTCACGCCGTGCTTGGGGAAATCACCAAATGAAGGCGTGATCTGACATTTCGAGCAAATCCCACGCCCGCCACAGACTGAGTCGAGGTCCACTCCCAATTGACGCGCGGCGGTCAGGATCGGCGTGCCCACGGGAAACGTGCCGCGCTTACCTGATGGCGTGAAAATAACGAGTGGATCAGACATTATGTGTTCCTCGAAATCGTAGTGATTAACCCAATCAATGAGACTTAAGTTTAGCCGCGGCGGCGACGGCGTCCACCTGCACGCCCACCAGCGAGGGCGGCATCCGGGTCTTTATTAAAATTGATCCATGCAGCGCCAGACGGGTCATGATCCATCAAGAAGTTTGCAGCGCGAATGGCCTCCATCTCTTTGCCGGGGCGCGCCAAAGTGCTGCCCATACCCATGAGTTTAACGAAAGTTTCATCGTCCATATCATCTGGGATAATCACACCTGCTTCGAGCAGCTTTTCCTTACGCTCCGCAATTTTGATGGGCCCAATTGGAAGAGCGATCGGGTTCATGATTGCAGAGGTCATGCCAGCAGTCATTGCCATTGGCAGGAAGGCGTTGTTGATGCCGTGACGGTTTGGAAGGCCGAAACTTACGTTAGACGCACCGCAAGTCGTGTTGACGCCAAGCTCATCGCGCAAACGGCGCACAAGGGTGAAAACCTGCAGGCCAGCAGTGCCCATCGCGCCAACGGGCATCACGAGTGGGTCAACAACGATGTCATGGGCAGGGATGCCGAAGTCAGCGGCACGCTCAACGATCTTCTTGGCAACCGCAAAACGCACATCGGGGTCCTCGGAGATACCAGTATCATCGTTCGAAATAGCGACCACTGGCACGTTGTATTTCTTCACGAGCGGCAGGACCAGTTCCAGCCGTTCTTCCTCACCCGTGACTGAGTTCAGCAGAGGACGACCTTCAGCAGCGGCAAGACCATTTTCAAGCGCGCCCGGAACAGAGCTGTCGATACAAAGCGGCACGTCGACGATTGCCTGAACGCGCTCAACCATTTCGCGCATCAAAGGTGGTTCGACAAAGTTGTTGTCCGCATAGCGGGGGTCTTCGGCCATTTTGTTGGTGAAAACTGCACCAGAGTTAATATCGAGGATATCGGCACCCGCAGCAACCTGCGCAATTGCGTCGGCCTCAACCCGTGAAAAATCACCCGCTTCCAACTCCTCGGCCAGCTTCTTACGACCCGTTGGATTGATGCGCTCACCGATCACGCAGAACGGCTCGTCAAACCCGATAATCGCTGTCTTGGTCTTTGATTCAATTACTGTACGGGTCATTTTTAGTCCTGTGCGTTAAGGGCAGGTGTGCCAGCTGCGCCACCATTTTCGGTGACCCATGTTGCGTTTGTTTTGATGCCGCCCAGCGGGAAGAAGTGGACGTGTGTGATGTTGAAATTCGGGTTTGCGGCTTTGTGTTCGGCCAGTGCAGTCAGAAATTCTGTTGGCTCGAACGGCAGCAGCAGCTTGGTTACATCTTTGGCGCGTTTTTGAAGCACCCGCAAAGACGCGCCCACACCGCAGGCGATAGAGAATTTGATCAATGTCTGCAGCTTTGCAGGCCCCGCCACGCCAATGTGGATCGGGATGTTGATGCCAGCCTCAGCCAGATCATTTGCCCATGCGATCACAGGCTTTGCTTCAAAGCAGAACTGCGTGGCAAGAGCCATTTCGGCGTCAGAGCTTTCAGAAAACTTTTGCTTCCATTCAAGGGCTTGCGTGACGTTTTTCATGCTGCCGTCGGGGTCAATGTCTTTGTTGCCCTCAGGGTGGCCCGCTACGTGAAGGCGCTTAAAGCCAGCCTCGCCAAATGCACCTGTTTCAAGAAGCTGCATTGAACTGTCAAAATCGCCGTGTGGTGTGGTGACGCCGCCGGCAAGCAAAAGCGCTTGGTCCACATTCGCTTCACCCTGGTAACGCGCGATCCAGTCTTTGAGAGTGGCGGTATCTTTGATGATGCGCGCAGGAAAATGTGGCATGACATCAAAACCTTGGCCGTTCAGACGCGCGGCGGTGGCAACCATATCCTCGATGGGCGTGCCTTCAATGTGTGCGATATAAACTCGTGTTTTTTGCGGCAGCAATGCGCGAAAATCTTCGATTTTCTCAGCTGTGCGCGGCATGACTTCGATTGAGAAGTCTTGAAGGAAACTTTCCAGAACCGGATTGACGGGGGCGGGTGCCAACGCTTCTTTGCGTCCAAAGTTCAAAAGGGCCATTGCGGTGTCTCCGTCTAACTGGGCTGCGTCTACTGGGCCGCTTGCGCGGTATTTTGGGCGGCGTCATGCGCGGATGCCCAGCCATCTGCATCGATAAGCTGCTTTAGGCGTGCTTGGTCGTATTCCGCATCAATGCGTGCAACTTCGGCCTCTGCCACGTCTGCATCTGCGCCTTCAACGGTGTAGGGGGGCGCTTTGTGCCATTCGGCCAAATAGTCATCACTTTCCGCCGCACCAGATTTCATCGCTGCCCGGTCAATGGCTTGCTCGAACCGTTCGGGCAAAGGCAGTTTTGTGCCGCGCCGGCCTTTACCAACGATAACCTGTGCAGGCATGTCGCGCCAATAAACGATTGTGACTTCGGCCATGTGATTCCGCCTTCCGTTAAGCTGTTACGTGACACTCGCGCAGCGCGCTCAAAAAACGACGCTTGTTTTCGACATGATGTGCGCGCCATGCGACTTTCATTCAATTTACATATCCGCTCACCAACACCTCTGCGAGGGCAGTACCGTTGAGAATTATACATCATCTTTATGCAGGCAATTCTTGCGCGGGGCGGGATGCGGGTTTATGATGAAGGTAACTTGATATGAAAGGCGTTTATGATGACGCCACTGCGTCCCTCTGGTGCGGCCGCGGTCCCGAAATTGGTAGAACGACCCGCGCCTCGAAGAAAAGGCTCGGACAAAGCGCCGCTTTATGCGGCACTTGATCTGGGCACGAACAGTTGCCGCATGCTGATTGCGCGCCCCGAGGGCGCTCAATTCCGCATTGTGGATAGTTTCTCGAAATCCGTCCAGCTTGGGGTGGGGCTCGAGAGCAGCGGAAAGCTAAGCCGCGCGTCCATGGCGCGTACGGTGCAAGCGATGCGTATCTGTAAGCAAAAGCTGAAGAAGCATGGAGTCAAGCGGATGAAGCTTGTCGCCACCGAAGCGTGTAGACGCGCAGGTAATGCACAGGATTTCATCCGCTACATCAAACGTGAAACGGGACTTAGCCTTGATATTATTGCGCCTGAGGAAGAGGCCCGCTTGGCGGTTATCTCCTGTGCGCCGCTTGTGTCGCGCAGAACGGAACAGCTTTTGGTGGTTGATATCGGCGGTGGTTCGACGGAATTGGTTTGGATCGATTTGTCACAAGTTGAGCCCAATTCCCGCGCCCAAGCCATTATGGCGCTGCATCAGGGGTTTGAATTTGCAGGCGGTGCCCGTGTTGTTGACTGGATCTCCGTGCCTTTAGGTGTCGCGACGCTGCGTGAGCAATTCAGCGATGTGGCCGATGATGCGGCATGTTTTGCGCTTATGTCATGGTTTTTTGAGGAAAATCTTGCGCCGTTTGCGCCTTATGCCGAAGAACAGTCCCGCGAAGGGTTTCAGATTATTGGCACCAGCGGCACTGTAACTACAGTCGCCGCTTCACATTTGGGATTGCGGCGTTATGACCGCTCGAAAGTGGATGGCATGCGAATGACGTCTGATGAAATTGATGCTGTGATACGAGACTACCTTTCAATGGGGCCAGAGGGTCGCCGCAATGACCCGCGCATTGGCCGTGATCGGCACGCTCTGATCATGTCCGGCTCGGCGATTTTGCAGGCCTTGTTGCGCTCGTGGCCAACGGACCGGTTGTCTGTTGCGGACCGTGGTTTGCGCGAAGGGTTGCTTTATGCACAGATGTCTCAAGATGGCGTTCTGGAGGACGTGACTTATGGTTAAAAAACCCGGTGAAAACACGTCAGGACGCGGACAGCGGGACCTGAAAGTAAAAGTCAAATCAGCGCGCGGGCGTCGGATGTCTTCAACGCTTTGGTTGCAGCGCCAACTTAACGATCCTTATGTAAAGCGTGCCCAGGCGGATGGATATCGTGGACGTGCCGCATATAAAATACTGGAACTTGATGATAAATTCCGGTTTTTGGTTCCGGGCGCACGCGTCGTTGATTTGGGCTGTGCGCCTGGTGGGTGGTGTCAGGTCGCGACCAAACGGGTTAACGCCATGGGAGATCGCGCCGGCAAACGCCAAGGCACAATTCTGGGGATTGATTTGCAACAAGTAGAGCCGATCGCAGGCTGCGAGTTGCACGTTCTGGATTTTCTTGAAGACGGTGCCGATGACAAAGTCAAAGGTTGGCTTGGCGGGCAGGCGGACGTGGTTATGTCCGATATGGCGGCGTCCAGTTCCGGTCACAAACAGACGGACCACCTACGTATTATGGCGCTGTGCGAAGCGGCTGCTTATTTTGCGTTCGATGTGCTTGATGAGGGAGGGACGTTTGTCGCCAAAGTGCTTGCCGGTGGTGCGGAGGGTGATCTGCAGAAATTGTTGAAGCAGCAATTCACGAAGGTTCACAATGTGAAACCGCCTGCGTCACGTTCCGATAGTTCAGAGAAATTTGTTGTGGCGACGGGCTTCAGAGGCGGTGCGCATTAGGCTCACACTTGCGGGCGTCTGCACAGTTTGTTAGCGCTCTCATTCAAGGGGTAGGAGTGGTACCTTGGCTGACGATACACTTTACGATTTGTTTATTATTGGCGGTGGCGTGAATGGCTGCGGCATTGCGCGTGATGCCCAAGGGCGCGGGCTTAACGTGGCGCTTGCGGAGATGAATGACCTTGGATGGGCCACATCGTCCTCATCGACCAAACTGTTCCATGGCGGGCTGCGGTACCTGGAGTTCTTCGAATTTCGCTTGGTAAAAGAAGCACTGATCGAGCGTGAAATCTTGCTAAGTGCGATGCCGCATATCTCTTGGCCCATGCGTTTTGTGCTGCCGTTTCACCGTGACATGCGTTTTGAAGGCAATACCCCCACGTCTAAGCTGCTCAGTTTCGTGATGCCGTGGATGAAGGGGCGAAGACCGTCTTGGCTGATCCGTGTTGGACTATTTCTTTATGATAACATGGGTGGTCGAAAACTTTTGCCTGCTACGAAAACTGTTAATTTAAAGACGGACCCTGTTGGTGCGCCACTTGATGACCGTTTTGCCAAAGCGTTTGAGTACAGCGATTGCTGGGTTGAAGACAGCCGTCTCGTGATCCTGAACGCCCGTGATGCCCAAGCACGCGGCGCCAACATTATGCCGCGCACCAAAGTCCTTTCTGCGGATCGTTTTGACGATCATTGGAAAGTTACCGTTGAGGGTGGACAGGTGTATCACGCCAAATGTCTTGTGAACGCTGGCGGCCCGTGGGTTGAAGATATTATACGCGGGACAATTCGGCAAAACACGACAGAAGGTGTACGCCTTGTCCGCGGCTCGCATATTGTCACCAAGCGGTTGTTTGATCACGATAAATGCTACTTTTTCCAAGGTGAAGATGGCCGCATTATCTTTGCCATCCCCTATGAAACTGACTTCACTTTGATCGGCACAACGGACGCGGACCATGACAATGCGGACACCCGTCCGCAGATCAGTGATGAAGAACGCGACTATCTGATCAATTTTGTGAACGGCTATGTAAAGCAGGACATCACCAAAGAAGACGTCGTGTGGACATATGCCGGTGTTCGGCCGCTTTATGATGACGGCGCGACAAGCGCCACGGCCGCGACCCGTGATTATGTCCTGAGCCTTGACGAAACGGCCGCCCCTGTTTTGAACATTTTCGGCGGGAAAATTACGACCTACCGGAAACTGGCTAAACACGCTTTGGCCAAGCTAACAGATATTTTCCCTAAGATGAGTGGCGATTGGACCGCAGGTGTTCCGATGCCTGGGGGGGACTTTCCCGTAAATGGCGTGCAAGATTTGGTGACAGATTTGCAGGCTGCATATCCGTTCTTGGATGATCGTTGGGCACTGCGAATGATCCGCGCCTACGGAACCGAAGCGCGGGATGTTTTGGGTGATGCCAAAACGATTGATGATTTAGGCACCGATTTTGGGGCAACGTTGACAGAGGCCGAATTGCGCTGGATGCGAGACGCTGAGTTTGCAACATGTGCTGAGGATGCCGTTTGGCGGCGCACGAAGCTGGGTCTGCGATTAAGTGCTGAACAAGTGTCCGCAATTGATGCGTGGTTTGTAGATAACCAGCTGTAATTATGTTGTTTTATGGGGCGGACAGGTGTCTCATTAGCGTCGAAAAGCGGATAAAAGGGAGAGCGTAGCATGCGATATATTATGGCAATTGATCAGGGTACCACGTCAAGTCGTGCTATCCTGTTTGACGAAAATATGCAGCGCCAAGCCACAGCCCAAGAAGAATTCCCTCAGCATTTCCCGCACTCTGGCTGGGTTGAACATGACCCTACGGATCTGTGGTCCAGTACTGCTGCGGTTTGCCGTTCGGTCATGGAAAAGGCTGATATATCCGCAGATGATATTGTCGCGATCGGCATCACAAATCAGCGCGAAACAACAGTGGTTTGGGATAAAGAGACAGGCCAGCCGCTTGGAAATGCAATTGTCTGGCAGGACCGCCGGACATCTGCGCTTTGTCAGGCTCTGAAGGCCGATGGGCATGAAGCACTCATTACCGAGCGAACGGGATTGCTGCTTGATCCCTATTTTAGTGCCACAAAACTGAAATGGATATTGGACGAAAATGAGGGTGCGCGTCAGGCGGCCAAAAATGGTAACTTGCTGTTTGGGACTGTTGATAGCTTTATCATCTGGAACCTGACAGGCGGTGCGTCCCATGTAACAGACGCCACAAATGCTGCTCGCACCATGCTTTATGACATTCGCAACGGACAGTGGGACGCGGACATCTGTTCGCTGCTTGATATCCCGATGGACATGCTGCCTGTCGTCAAGGACAGTGCGGGGCATTTCGGAGACACGCGCGCCGATTTGTTTGGAAAACCCCTTCCAATTCTTGGAGTTGCTGGAGATCAACAAGCGGCTACAATCGGGCAGGCTTGTTTCAAACCCGGTATGCTTAAGTCGACGTATGGTACTGGCTGCTTTGCGCTTTTGAACACGGGCGAGACACTTGTCCGCAGTGAAAACCGACTTTTGAGCACGATTGCGTATCAGCTTGATGGAACCCCGACATACGCCCTTGAAGGGTCTATATTTATCGCTGGCGCCGTTGTTCAATGGATGCGTGACGGTGCCAAAATGATACGTGAGGCAAGTGAAACACAAGCTTTGGCTGAGGCAGCAGATGAAACGCAGCCGCTTTATCTTGTGCCCGCGTTCACCGGACTTGGGGCGCCGTATTGGGATGCGGATTGCCGTGGCGCAATTTTCGGTTTGACCCGTGGGTCGGGACCGGCAGAGTTTGCACGCGCCGCCCTTGAAAGTGTGGGTTTTCAGACGCGTGATCTGCTTGAAGCTATGACTGCAGATTGGAGCGGCGGTGCAGAGGCGGCCGTTTTGCGGGTTGATGGCGGAATGAGCGCCTCAGACTGGACCATGCAGTTTTTGGCGGACATCATTGGGGCGCAAGTTGACCGGCCCGAGGTTTTGGAAACCACAGCACTTGGTGCGGCTTGGCTTGCGGGAATGCAGGCTGGCATTTATCCGGACCAAGCAGGATTTGCTGACAATTGGGCGCTTGATCGTCGGTTTGAGCCAAAAATGACTGATGATGATAGATCGCAGAAATATGCGGGATGGAAAGACGCCGTTCGCCGGACATTGAGCTAAGCTGTTTCTGCTTGGCCTGCCAGTTGTTGAACACTACGGTGCGCCAATGATCAGAGCCTTTTGCATAGCAGTGTGTGTTTTTATCAGCGTTGCGACATCGCTGCGTGCCGATCAGATCACCGTATTTGCCGCATCAAGCCTCAAGCCCGTTTTTGATAAACTCGTCCCGCTATATGAGACTGAGACGGGGGGGCGTGTCTCTGTGTCGTTTGCTGGCACGGCCACAAACGTTCGACAAATTCAGCAAGGCGCACAGGCCGATGTGTTTGTGTCTGCAAATATTGTTTGGGCCGATGTGCTTCAAAGCGACGAAAGCCTTGTCGTCCAAGCAAGAGCAATAGTCGCAAAGAACCGGTTGGTTTTGATAAGTGCGACGGAGCGTGGTTCATTTGAGCTGAACGACCCGCAGCACTGGAACGCGGCGCTTCGGGGGGGGCGATTAGCGGTAGGGTTAACCCAAGCTGTGCCCGCCGGAATTTATGCGCGGCAAGCGCTTGAGCGGCTAAGTATATGGGATGATGTGCAAGATACACTTGTTGAGGCATCTAGTGTGCAGGGCGTGCTGAATTTCGTCAGACGTGGCGAAGTGCCTCTTGGGATTGTTTACTTGACGGATGCATTAAGTATCACCAAGGGTGTTTATGAAGTCGCTTTGTTTGATGAAAACTTGCACGATCCTATTGAGTATCCGGCCTTGGCTTTGACGCAAGCGGGTAGCGATTTTGTGGATTTTCTTTCTCGGACTGAAACGCAGAGAATACTGTTAGATATGGGATTTGAGGCGCCATGATGGCCGAGGTCTCGCCGCAGGTTTGGCAGGCCGTCTGGCTGTCTCTAAAAGTAGCTAGCGTTGCGACCGTTTGTGCGTTGCCGGTGGCCGTTCTTGTGGCATATCTACTCACGCGTGTGGTCTTTTGGGGCAGGGGCTTGTTGACTGTTGTTGTCTACCTTCCCCTTGTTTTACCTCCGGTTGTGACGGGCTACGCGTTGCTTTTGATGTTTGGCTCAAACGGTTATGTCGGTTCACTCCTCGCGGACTTGGGGATTGTTTTCGCTTTTCGCTGGACCGGCGCAGTGCTGGCGGCGGCGATCATGGGGTTTCCCCTTATGGTCCGTGCAATCCAGCAAGTGCTTGACGCATCGGATAAAGGCTTGGAGGCGGCGGCAGCCAGCCTAGGGGCTTCAAAAATAATATGTTTTCTTACAATCACATTGCCCCTGATCGCACCCGGCATATTGGCTGGCGCCATACTTGGATTTGCCAAGGCACTTGGTGAATTTGGTGCCACAATAACATTTGTTGCAAGCATCCCGGGCCAAACTCAAACCATCCCGTCGGCAATCTACAACTTCTTACAAATCCCGAATGGTGAGTCCGTAGTCATGTGGTTGGCCGGAATATCAGTTCTATTGTCTGTCGTCGCACTCACGGCCGGTGAGCTGCTCGGACGCTGGATGAGAAAGCGTGGCTTGTGATGTTTGATCTGCGGGTACGGCATCAATTCAACGCGGCCAGTCTTGATGTGCACGTTCGCTCGGATGCCCGCGTTCTGGCGCTTTTTGGACCGTCCGGCGCTGGCAAAACGTCGCTGATCAAAGCGCTTGAGGGGAGCTTTGCACCACAGTTCGCTGTCTTGAGTGTGGCGGGCGAAACACTGTTAGACACAAGGCAGTCAATTTGTGTTCCAACGCACCGCAGGCGGCTTGGGGTGATCTACCAAGACGCGCGTTTGTTTCCGCATATGACCGTTGATGGAAATCTTCGCTATGCTGAACAGTTTGGTCGCGCAAAAAAACTTAATGGCGCGTTTGAAGAGGTAGTTGATCTGCTAGGCCTTGAACGCGTCTTGCACCAGCGGCCTGCAACGTTATCCGGTGGCGAGGCACAGCGCGTTGCCATTGGTAGGGCAATTTTATCTCAGCCTCGTGCCCTGCTTTTGGACGAGCCGCTTGCCGCAGTTGATCAAGCAAGAAGGGAAGAAATTATTCCGTACCTGCTGCGCCTTAAACGCGAGCTTTCTTTGCCGATGATCCTTATAAGTCACGATTTGAACGATGTTGTCCGACTTGCTGATGATGTTGCCTTGATTGATGAAGGCCGCGTGGTGAAGCAGGGAGCGCTGGCTGCTGTCTTGGCCAATCCTGAACTGTCACAGTTCTTTGGCCCGTCTCAAACCGGTGCTGTTATTAATGGTCACGTCGTTGCGCATCATCCTGATGGCATCACCGAGATTGCTACATCCGCAGGGTCCGCGATGTTGGCCCAAATTGAGACTAAAGTCGGCGCGGATGTGCGTATACGGGTCCTTGCAAAAGACGTGATGATTTCGCGTGAAAAACCGATTGGGTTAAGCGCGCTCAATATTTGGCATGGATCCATCGTTAGTATCACGCCCGCAGGCGCGCGCGGCGGTGTGGTTGACCTAAAATGTGGCAGTGATCACATCCTGGCTTTTGTGACAAACCGATCATTGCAAGCCCTCGCACTTGAGGTGGGCGCGGCGTGTTGGTTGGTCGTTAAGTCTCTGTCTTTGACTGACCCCCAAATCTCATAGTCACCGTGTTTATAGACATATAGTTCCTCAAATTTTATTCATTTATGGTCTGGGGCACCGCATTTGATGGCGCCTCTTTAAGCATTTTTTCATGTCTGACGGTCAACGCTTGCGCAAAGGCTCCGGTATCTCTGGGCCATATGTTTGAGCAAAAAAGGGTTTTCCGCATGGGCTTGAAAAAGATCAATATCTCAACTTGGCTGCCAATTGCGATGGTGCTGCTGGCCGCCGTTTCACTTACGATTACTTCGTTTTTTTCGTATCACGACACGCGCGAGGTGTTGCTGAAAGACGCCGAATTACGATTGACGGGTCTTGCTGCTGATCGTCGGTCCAAGCTCGACCTTTGGTTGGAGGGCGTCGACAAAGAGTTGGAGACGATTTCAGAGGCTTCTGCGGCGGTTACGGCGCTGGAAGATTTTTCCTATGCGTGGTCGGGGCTAAGCTCGGAGGGCTCTGCAACTGCAGCACTTCAGCGGCAGTTTATTGATGAAAACCCTTTTGCTTTGGGCGACCGCGACAAGCTTGAGGTGTTGAAAACTGGCGGGCGGTATAGCCAAGCTCACCAAACGCACCATCCGGTTTTGCGTACGCTTGGCGAGCGGGGCGGTTATTATGACCTGTTCTTGATCGATAATTCTGGCAATGTGATCTACTCGGTGGAAAAAGAGGCTGATTTTGCCACGAACATTCTCACTGGGCCGTATAAGTCATCAGGCCTGAGCGTAGCTTTTCAGAAGGTTGTTCAGATTGCTAATGGTGAGTTGAGCGAGACTGCTGCATTCACAGATTTTGAGCCATACGCCCCAAGCGCGGGTGCGCCAGCAAGTTTTGTTGGGCGGCCCATTTTCTCACAATTTGGAAATATGGCCGGTGCGGTCGTTTTACAATTGCCGACCGATAAAGTTGCAGCCCTTTTGACCGACGCAGCCGGTCTTGGTGAGACTGGTGATGCGTTTCTTCTTAGCTCTGACGGTGAGTTGAAAACCCAGCCGAGAACATTTGCTGACCAAGTGCCGCTCCAATCAGTTCTAGATGAAACAGCTCTCGAACGGCTTTACAATTCCGAAGCTTCCGTGCTGCAGGCCGTCTTTTTTGGTGAGCCCGTTCTTGTCGGAAAAGCCACGCTGAACTTTCATGGAACAACGTGGAAAATGGTGGTTGTCTCGCGCATGTCAGAGGTTTTTGAACGTGCGGCTGAATTGCGCAACAGCCTAATCGTGCAAGTTGCGGCGACATTGGCGATTATTGTTGTGATTGGCTTTTTCTTGGCTCGCTCTGTGAGTAAACCATTGCTCCATGTGGCAAGCGACATGCGCCGCGTTGCAGGCCGTGACTATGACACGACTGTTCGAGGACTTTCCCGCGGTGATGAAATTGGTCAAATCGCGGGAACTCTTGACGAATTCAGGACAAAACTTGGCTCCGCTGAAGAACAACAACTGGAAGCGATGCTGAAAGGCGCTGCCTTTCAAAGTGGCTCTGGGGCGATGTTTGTTATGAACGGTCAGAAGCATGTGGTCTACGCCAACGAGAGTTTCTTTGAGTTGCTTGGAACCCTTGGATTGAACTGCGACGAAGATGATCTGGATCAACCTATCGCAAAGCTTGCGCCATTCCTCGAAGATGCAGTCACCAAGGCGTCGAGCTTTCCCACGAAACTGGACGTGTCCCACGAAGATCAGCAAATTTCTGTAACGATGAATGATATCATCGGTGAGAATGACGAAGTTATGGGCATCGTGGTCGAAGTTGGCGATGTAACTGAACGACGTACAACTGCGGCTATTTTGGACGCAATCGAACAGCAGCAGGCGAAAGTTGAACTGACGCCAACTGGTGACATTATTTCGGCCAATGAGATCTATAAGAACGCCGTTGGTGAGGAGGGGATGCGTAACGGGTTCTTTGCGAACTTCCGTGACCTTGCGGATAACAGAGCACTGCGTTGGCATGATGTTATTGCATCAGGTGGCTACATGGGGCTGTTTGAACTGACGCTTAGCAGCGGTCAGACTGTCAACTTTGAGGGTGGCTTTCATTTTGTACGTGACCAAGATGATGACGTCCGCCAGGTTGTACTGCTCGCCAACGACGTAACCAAAGTGCAGCAAGCGATTGCAGTATCAGAGGCCGCCCGCAAAGAGACAGCACAAGCGCAAAAGCAGGTTGTTGATGCTCTAAAAATGGGTCTGGACCGCTTGGCTGATGGCGAGTTGACGGTGCGTTTGCATGAACCCTTCCATGAAGACTACGAAATGTTGCGCGATAACTTCAACCGCACCTGTCAAACGCTGATGAACGCTATCGCAGGCGTTGGCGAAAATGCAGAGACTATTCGCGGTGAGGCTGCTGAAATTTCGAGTGCAGCAGACAGCCTGTCGCAACGCACGGAACGGCAGGCAGCATCTTTGGAAGAAACTGCAGCCGCGCTTGATGAGTTGACGACATCCGTGGCTTCTGCCGCTCAAGGCGCAAAAACGGCCAGCGATGTGGTTATTGAGGCACGTACAAACGCTGAGGAAAGCGGTGAAGTGGTTCAACAAGCTGTTGTTGCGATGGGTGAAATTGAAAGTTCATCGGGTCAAATTTCGAAAATCAGCGGAGTAATCGAGGATATCGCATTTCAAACTAACTTGCTGGCCCTCAATGCCGGCGTTGAGGCGGCGCGTGCGGGTGATGCCGGACGCGGGTTCGCAGTTGTTGCCTCAGAGGTGCGCGCGCTCGCACAGCGATCTTCTGACGCGGCGCGAGAAATCAACGACTTGATTGCCCAGAGTACAACCCAAGTTCAAAAGGGTGTTGGGCTGGTCGGCAATACGGGGACTGCGCTAACGGGGCTGGTTCAGTCCGTAAAGACAATCGCAGAGCACGTCAGTGAAATTGCACAATCCGCGCAAGAGCAATCTGGCAACCTTGCCGAGATTAACAGTGCGATCAACGAGTTGGACCAAGTGACCCAACAAAACGCCGCGATGTTTGAAGAGACCACGGCAGCCAGCCATTCTTTGACACAACAGGCAAACGCCTTGCGCGCATCTATGGCAAAATTTGTTACAACCAAAGGCGTACAAAACGTTGTGGACATGCAACCGAATAGAACCGTGAAGCAAGTCGTTGAAACCAAACGCCCCGTAGCCGTAGGTGAGACGGGCGAGGCCGTGCTCGATGATGGTTGGGAGGAATTCTAGGAGTGATCCGTTCGCCCCTAAATCCTCAAAGGTCTGGCTCAGTGACCGCGCGCTCCCAAAGTGGGGTGCGCGGTCAACGTGATGGTTTAGTGGTGCCACTCATCCAGGGTGAAATTAAAGTATCAGCAAGGCCTTTGGAATGCATCTCAACGTTGTTGGGCTCGTGTGTGTCGGTTTGTCTATTTGATCCCGAGACAGGTGTTGGTGGTATGAACCATATGCTGTTGGCAGGAAAACTTCTTAATGATCCCAATGGTGTTCGCGCATCGACGAACGAAATTGAACGGTTGATTAATGCGACATTGAAGGCTGGTGCCGTTCGCGCAAATCTTCATGCTAAATTATTTGGCGGTGCGCAAATTACGCGTGGCTTGACGACTGTTGGTGAGACGAACGGGGCCTTTGCGGAAAGCTATCTGCAACGCGAAGGTATCGACGTGGATGCTAGCAGTCTTGGTGGTGACAAAGCGCGACGGGTTCATTTCTGGCCCACGACAGGTCGCGTAAAAATGAAATTCGTCGAAGATATCGTCGTCGCGCCACCGCGTATTCCGCGTTCAGTTATGAAGGATGTGGGTGATGTTGAGCTATTTTAAAACGCGGCTGCGCTTTTGCACAAAGTTGTTAAAAAAGCTCAACTGCGCCGTTTGTTGCGCGGTTGGGTGTATCCTTCAGACCCAGTGCAACAAGGCTGATTTCCAGCTTCACAGACTGCAAGACTTCAGAAACTTTTATCACTGGGTTGGCATTCAAAAGTACCACGATTGATGCGATATCATCATTTATTTGTTGTGCGCGATCTATTTCCTGCAACTGCGTGATGCCGGCCTTTAACTGATGGGGCTCGGGCAAACCAATGAAGCCGGCCTCGATATTATCAAGGCAGGTTCTGAGTGCGTGATTTAGAGTCGCTATTGCTGCAATCAGCTCTGCGTGGGGTAGCTCAGTCCGCATCAAAGGCGGCCCGTAACTTGTTCAATGCACTTCAATAGATCGGCGTTTTGAAATGGCTTCTTGATAAAGTTGTTCATGCCAAGTTTTTTGCCGTGCTCAATCACCTGAGGGTTCGTCGTGCCAGTTATCAAAATGAACCCAATCCCCTTAGTCGCGGGGTTACTGCGCAGAGCATGCAGAAGGTGCAGCCCGTCCATCTCGGGCATATTGTAATCCGACAACACAAGGTGGACGGGCGTCTTAGCAATCATTGCTAGCGCTGTTTTTCCGTCCGGCGCGGATAGTACTTGCCGAATGCCAAAACCGTCGAGGCTTTGTGCAAGAAGGCCGCGACTTGTCGACATATCGTCAACGATCATAACGCGAATTTGGTCTCTAAGTGCCATACTAGCCTCGTGAATTTGATTTATAAATAGTTGTGCCAACCGCTTCAAAGCCGAGCTGGTGGGGGTCATCAAGCCGCTCTGAGTGTCCTAAAAACAAGATCCCGTCGGGCTTTAGGGTGGCCTGAAAACGCGGCCACAAACCCGCCTGTATCGCTGCGTCGAAATAAATGACAACATTTCGGCAAAAGATCAGGTCGAACTGTTTGGTCATTGGCCAATCCGAAATCAGGTTAAGGGTTCCGAAAACAATGTGTTTGCGAATGTTCGATGAGACAGTTCCTGAAGACAGGCCAACGTCGTTGCCAAAGAGCGTTTTGTTTACGCGCCCAAATGCAGAGGCCGGATCTATGGGGGTATAAACACCGGTTCTGGCGCGTTCGACCACTTGTGGGTCAATGTCAGTGGCGAGAATACGAAAGTTGGACTGTGGCCCAAATTCGTTCAAAAGTAATCCTGCGATCGAGTAGGGCTCTTCACCTGTTGAGCAGCCGGCTGACCAAATACGCAAAGGCTCGGACTGTTTGAGCCTAGCTTCCAATTTTGTTCGGTATTCTCCAATAAGGTAGTCAAAATGATGTGGTTCCCGGAAAAACCGTGTCACATTCGTTGTGAGAGCGCTTAACATATGCCCAAACTCTTCCCCTTCAGCATCTTCAACGCTTTTGAGATACTCGGAGAAATTTGATAGCCCTGTCGCGCGTAACCTCTTGGCCAAACGGGATTGCACCATCGGCTTCTTGGCCGTTTCCAGTACAATTCCCGTTCGTGCATACATCATTGCGGCAACTGCTTCAAAATGCGCGTCAGTAAGCAGCGCTGTGCGCGTTTCCGATGTCATTTTATGCCGCGTTCGTTTCTTTTGCTGGGACAGCCGCTTTCAGACTTAGCAACCGTATCATACGGTCATTTTGGATAATCAGCCCATCCACAAACCGTGTTGTGTTGTCCCCCATTTCGGGCGGTGGGTCGATTGCATCCGTATTGATGGAAAGAATATCAACGACTGCGTCTACCAGCAGGCCAACCGTTTGGTCGTCAACGTTAACAACGATGATCACGTCACGCGGGCTTACCTCGCGTTCGGCCAAGCCGAACCGAATAGATAGATCAACGATAGGCAGCACACTTCCGCGCAGATTAATCACGCCCTGCATGTAGGGCGGCGAATGCGGTAGAGGCGTTGCTTTGCTCCACCCACGAATTTCACGCACTGACATGATATCGAGTGAATATTCTTGATCGTTCACTTTGAACGACAAAAGTTCAATTTCGCGCCCGGTTTGGGAGGGGGTCTTTTGGTCCATGGTCATCTCCAATTATGCGCTTGGCGGTTGTGCTGTGTCCGTATGATCTATGCCGCGCACAACGATGTCGCCTGGATCAAGGATTAGAGCGATCTTGCCGTCTCCTAAGATCGTTGCAGCGGCGACGCCTGGAATGTTGCCATAAGCATCCTGCAACCCTTTGATGACGACCTGCCTTTGATCTTGGATTGCATCAATCACGATTGCCGCTTCTTGACCGTCGTCATTGGCAATAAGCAGCGCGATACAATTCTTGAAATCCGTGCGCTTTGGGCTGAACCCAAGTTTTTCCGCAAGATCAATAAGCGGCAAAAAGCGCTCCCTGACCTGCACCAGCATGCTATTTGCCCCAAGTGGCTTAAGCTCATCTGGCCCCAGCATCATTGTTTCGCTTATCGCGGCCAGGGGCATCACTACGGACTGCCCGGCAACATCGATCACCATGCCATCAAGAACGGCGAGGGTAAGCGGCAGGCTGATGGAAAATGTCGTGCCCTGCCCAGGCACGGAAGTGATCGTGATACGCCCCCCGAGACTTTGAATGGCGCTTCGCACGACATCCATCCCGACACCACGGCCAGACAGATTAGACACTTCGGCCGCCGTAGAGAACCCCGGCATAAACAGCAAATTGTCAATTTCGGTATCGCTGAGAAGAACATTTTCTGGAATGAGACCTTTTTCAATAGCGATCTGCTTCACGCGATCGCGGTTGATGCCACCACCGTCATCACTCACCTCAATCACAACGCGACCCGATCGATGCGCTGCGCGCAGGCGGACGACACCTTGCTCTGCTTTGCCGTTCGCAACGCGTGTCTGCGCCGCTTCAAGCCCATGATCAACGGCGTTTCGGATCATATGGGTAAGAGGGTCTGCAAGCCGTTCAATGACCGTTTTGTCGACTTCTGTGTCGTCACCTTCGGTGATCAATTTAACGGATTTTTTCACTGCGGCTGAACTTTCACGCACAATACGTGACATCCGTTGGAACAAAGATTTTACGGGCTGCGCGCGGATCATCATCACGCTGTCTTGGATGTCGCGGGTAAGGCGCATGAATTCCTCAAGGCCTGTTTCGACCTCTGTAGAGTTTGCGGCCTGTGCTGACACGATGCTTTGAGACAGCATCGACTGATTGATAACCAACTCGCCCACAAGGTTAACCAGCCTGTCGATACGGTCCACATCCACGCGAACTGTCGCTTTGGGCGCCGCTACTTTCATGCTGTCTGGTTCGGTAGAAGGCTGCTCTGCCGGCTTCACATCAGTCGGTTCTTCAATGTGGTCGGGTGCGAGGGCCTCAGATTCTGCAACACTAGCAACATCTGGCAGGTCGATCGGTGGGAGTGGGGCGTCTGTTTGTGGCGTGATTTGCTCAATTGTGCAAAGCCCATCAACGAAATCGAAAACCTCAAGAACGTCTTCGAACGTACGATCAGTGTCGACAGAAATGTGCCACGGTATAAAACACTCTGCATTTGCCAACTCGCCTAAATTCGGCAGCTTCGTCAGGTCGGGTGTGCAGGTGACAGTCCCAAGTTCTGTGAGCGCGCGGAAAAGTTTGGCTGGTTCGTTGCCGCTTGCGTAGAGCTCTGCGCTGGCCTGAAACTTGAATGAATGCTGTGCGGGCTTTGGCGCCACATCATCCAGTCCGAAGTCTTCGTCTAGATCAAAGCTGAGTACGAGAGGCGCAAATTCAACGGTTTCTTCAACTTCGTCCGATAATAGCGCTTCGAGGTCCGTCAATGTTGCCGCTGTTAGGTCGGGCTCAATCGGTAATTCATCGCGCGACAGCCGCACGAGATCTTGCAAAATATCGCCCGCTTGAAAAAACGTGCGCATGATGTCGGTGTCAGGTTCAAGAAGGCCAGAGCGCACATTATCAAGCACACTTTCATAGCAATGTGCAAAATTGACCAAATCATTGAGCCCGAATGCACCCGCACCCCCTTTGATGGAGTGGACGGCGCGGAAAACCACGTTGATGGTCTCTGCGGAGCGCTCGGGGCTGTCCATTGTTTCAAGGCCGTCTTGGAGCGCTTCGAGCAGCTCATCACATTCAATAAAGAACGAGGCCTTAATTTCAGCAAGGGGGTCAAGTTGGTCAGTCATCTGCTTTTACCCCGCAACCATTTTAAGCGCGCGTACGAGTTTTTCGGGATCGAACGGCTTCACAATCCAGCCCGATGCACCGGCACTTCGGGCGCGCGCCTTGAGGTCTGCACCGCTTTCAGTTGTCAGAACCAAAATTGGCGTACCCTTGAATGCGTCGCGAGCGCGGACCGCTTCGATGAAACCAAAACCATCGAGGCGTGGCATGTTGATATCTGAGATAATTGCGTCTGGCGGGTCCATTGCCTCAAGGGTTTCAACACCGTGCACCCCGTCTTCGGCCAGCGTTGTTGTCATACCGGCAGCATTCAAAGTGAGCGCGATCATGTCGCGCATCGTCTTGCTGTCATCGACGGCCAAAATAGAAAGGCTCATAGCGCGCCTCCTTGCGGAATAATCTGTGCAAAAGGTGCGCCTAGAAACGCGGTTTGGCCGGCGAATGCATCGCTACTTGCTGTGATTGAAAAACTAACAGGGTGGGACTGATGCGCGGCCATCAAGGCCTGTAGGCACAGTGTGCCCACGCTTTCTACAGCGCTTGCATCAATTGCGATATTCGGCGCGGCGGTCGTGAGACCCTGCAGAACACCTTCGTAAGCCGCTAAATCCAGCTTGGCAGGTAACGTCAGAGTGGCGGATGGGGCCTGAGAGCCATCTAGGGCGCCCAAATCTGTTCCAGTATTCACGCAATCACTCCTGTTTTGTGCCGTGTTAAGGCTGAGGAGTAGCGGGTGCTCTGTTAAGAAAAGGTTTCCGGCGTGGCTTTGATTTTTAAAATTTAGCGCGAATTTTTGAGGAATTGCGCACAGCCGATCATAGCTGCGTTGTCATCTTCTACGATCTGTACGGAAAAATCGTCCATAAACGTAGCAAAGCGCCCTTTATCACGAAAGTTCTCGCCAAAACCCATACGCTCAAAATAGGGTTTCATGGCGCGTGCCACGCCGCCTACAAAATAAACGCCGCCATAGGGCAGGTGGATCAGAGTAAGATCCCCCGCCACCGCGCCCAATATCCGAATGAAACTTTCCACTGTCTTTAATGCAATTGCATCGCCGTTCTCTGCGTCATTCATTAGATCGGCCGCGGATTTCTCAATGCCGCCCGAGCGCCATGTGTAAACACGTTCAAGGCCGCGACCGGAAAGAACATCTTCCACGGCCGCAAACCCGTGTGCGCTTTTGACGTGGTTTGAAAGATCAAGGTCCTGAGCATCACGCACAGGCAAGCCGATATGGCCACTTTCCGCGGCGGCCACATGCACACCGTTGCGCAGAGTAATGACGCCCGCACAATTAAAGCCTGTGCCGACGTTCAATACCAGTTTCGTACTTCCGTTTGGCGCCGTTGGGGCATCAATGACAGGGGCCAACGCCTCAGGTTCCAATCCTGCCAACCCGTATCCTTGGGCCTGTAGGTCGTTGATAATATGCGCTTCTTTCGCGTTCGTCTGATCAATCAAATCTTGCGGGCGGATGATCCACGACAGATTTGTCAGCGTACCGATACCGTCCTTGATGGGGCCCGCCAGTGCTACGCATATGCCGTCAATGTCTTGGTCTTTGTGTGCACTCAAGTACTCGGTCAAAATGCCAGCAAGTCCATCGCGGCCCGCATTCAAAAAGCGCGCGTTTGTAGAGACGTCCAGAACACCGTCACGGGCCAAGCCACAGCGGGTGTTTGTACCACCAATATCCACAACCAGATCGATGCCAGACTTCGATTTTGTCATACCAAAAGGCCCCTTAGAACATGCTTGGCACTCCGTACCTTCGTCTGGCGTGTTGGGCAAGCGGTTGAAAGCCGTACTGTAACGCAATTTCCTCTGGCCAAATCTGTGCATCTGTGGGAAAGGGCATTGTCAAACGAAGCATTCCAAGCTGCACCTTAGGGGGATCAATTATGGAAATTCGCGAGGCACTTACCTTTGATGATGTTCTGTTGGTCCCTGCGGCCTCTGATGTGTTGCCGTCCACGGCTGATACGTCGACTTTTGTAACGAAATCGATCTCGCTCAACATTCCGCTGCTCAGCTCTGCGATGGATACCGTCACAGAAGGTCGCATGGCCATTGCGATGGCGCAGGCGGGTGGTATGGGTGTCATTCACCGTAATTTGACCATCGAAGAGCAAGCGCGCGATGTGCGCCGTGTGAAACGCTTTGAAAGCGGCATTGTGTATAACCCGATCACCCTGACTGCGGATCAAACCCTTGCGGATGCAAAGGCGTTGATGGAGCGGTACCGCGTCACTGGCTTTCCTGTCACGGACGCTGATGGCCGCGTTGTTGGTATCGTCACAAACCGCGATATGCGTTTTGCAACGGATGATAATACGCCTGTTTCTGTGATGATGACGTCAGATAATTTGGCGATGCTGCAAGAGCCAGCCGATTTGGAAGAAGCGCGCAGCCTTATGCGCTCGCGGCGGATCGAAAAGCTGTTGGTTGTTGATGGTGCTGGCAAGCTGACGGGTCTTTTGACCCTAAAAGATAGCGAGCAGGCGGTCATTAACCCCCAAGCCACCAAAGATGAGTTGGGGCGTTTACGTGTTGCTGCCGCTTCAACTGTAGGTGACGCAGGTTTTGAGCGGACCGAGGCGTTGATTGACGCGGGTGTTGATATGGTCGTGATTGATACGGCCCACGGGCACTCAAGCGGTGTGGCCGAAGCGGTGCGCCGTGCCAAAGCAATCGCGGGTCACGTACAAATTGTTGCGGGTAACGTGGCAACTGGTGCAGCAACGCGCGCCTTGATCGATGCAGGCGCGGATGCTGTCAAAGTGGGTATTGGCCCGGGTTCTATCTGTACCACCCGCATGGTGGCAGGCGTGGGGGTCCCGCAACTGACGGCAATCATGGATTGTGTAGCTGCAGCAGGTGACATCCCGATCATCGCAGACGGTGGTATCAAATTCTCAGGTGATTTTGCCAAAGCAATCGCCGCAGGCGCATCCTGCGCGATGGTTGGCAGCATGATCGCGGGAACGGACGAAAGTCCTGGCGAGGTCATTTTGTATCAAGGCCGTTCGTTCAAATCCTACCGCGGTATGGGGAGCCTTGGCGCCATGGCGCGCGGCTCAGCCGACAGGTATTTCCAAAAAGACGCGGCCAGTGACAAACTGGTTCCAGAAGGGATCGAGGGACAGGTTCCCTACAAAGGGTCTGCGGGCGCAGTTGTGCACCAATTGGTCGGCGGTTTGCGCGCTGCAATGGGCTACACGGGGTCCGCAACAGTCGCGCAGATGCGTTCTGGCTGTGAGTTTGTGAAGATCACCGGCGCGGGGCTGAAAGAGAGCCACGTGCATGATGTTCAGATCACGCGCGAAAGCCCGAACTACAGAGTTTCTTGATATAACAATGCTGTATGGGGTGATGCTCATATAATACATGAGGATTAACCAATGACCCCTGCAGCACGCTATGCCGCCGCAATTGATGTATTAGACCAAATTTTGGACGGCCAGCCTGCGGAAGCGGCACTTTTGAAGTGGGCGCGCGGCAACCGTTACGCAGGTTCCAAAGATCGTGCAGCGGTTCGTGATCATGTGTTCGATTGTTTACGCTCCAAAGCGTCTTTTGCAGCTAAGGGCGGTGGTCAGACGGGGCGTGCGATCGTTGCGGGATGTTTGTTGGCGCAAAATGCTGATCTAGATGAAGTTTTTTCTGGTCAGGGTTATGCGGCTGCACCCCTTGCTGATGCAGAACTGGCACGTCTTGCCCCTGATGCGGATGCAGTGGATCTACCTGAATGGCTATTGCCAAAGTTGCGCGACGTTGCAGGGCCTGATTTTCAAAAGCTCACTGAGCAGTTTCGACAGCGGGCAGATGTCTTTTTACGTGTGAATACGCAGAAAACTGACATTAAGAGTGCCGAACAGGCGCTTGATAAAGAAGGAATTTCTACTTCAAATCTTGCCGGAGCCACTACAGCGCTGCGCGTCACATCAGGGGCGCGGCAAGTCGCCCGAAGCGCGCCGTTTTTGTCTGGTGAAGTTGAATTACAAGACGCGTCCAGCCAAAAAGCATGCCTGATGCTTGGTGCGGCGGATGGTGAGACGTTGCTGGACTATTGTGCGGGGGGTGGCGGCAAATCACTTGCACTGGCTGCTATGGGCTACACAGTGACCGCCCATGATGCTGACCCGAAGCGCATGAAAGATATCGGCCCACGTGCAGAGCGGGCAGGCGTCACAATTCCTCAAGTTACCGAAATTACCCAGCAATTTGATACTGTTGTTATTGATGCACCGTGTTCAGGCAGCGGGACGTGGCGCCGTACACCTGATGCGAAATGGCGCTTTACGCAGCAAGATTTGGCGGATCTGGTCGAACTTCAGCGCGATATTATCGGGCAGGCTCAAGGCCATGCGCTGAAACGGGTGGTTTACATGACATGTTCGTTGCTACGTGATGAAAACGAAGATCAAGTCGCGTTTGTTGAGGCTTCGCTGCCAAAGTGGACATGTGTCCGCCAAGAACGTTTTGCGATGGATCAGGATGGCGATGGCTTCTTTTGTGCGATTTTTGAGCAAGCCTAGAGTGTTTAGCATGTCGGGTATTTAGCGCCTGTTAATCAACTTTACTGTAATGAATACACTTTAAGGTTGTGTTCACCTAAAGATAACCCGCATTAAGTGTTTATTAACCAGTAACGGGCATATGTGCGTTGGTTAGATGGGGAACACTTGGATGCGATTTGCACCAGCGACACAAAGGCTTTTGCGTGATGCGGGGCTTCAACTTGGGCTTTTGGTGCTTGGGGTGGGGCTAATCGGTCTGTCTACGCTTACGGATATTCGTCTTGACGAAACCGTTATGGGCGTTGGCGTTTTGCTAAGCTGTGGCGCGTTGATGTGGTCAGTTATTGGGGCGCGGCGTGGTGCGTATTCTGAGCGCTTAGAGTTACTACGCGATGTGTGCGAAGCTGATCCTGTTAGAACGTTTATTGTCGATCCAGAAGGTGAAGTGCTGTTTCGCAACGCAATGGCGCGCACTGATCCAACGGCCACAGCTGATGCGGTTGGTAAAGACCTGACGATGGCTGCGGTCATCCGTCCTTTGTTTGCTAATCCAGCAGGCGTGGTGAACCGCCTTCATACGCAAGCGACCAAACAGGGCACCGGTCAAGAGGATCTGATTACCCGACAGGGGCAAATGCGACTTAGCGTGCAGCACCTTGAGGGCTGCGGTTTTGTGTGGCGGCTTGAGCAAATGCGTCCAACTGGCGGTGTCGGGCAGGGTGATAGCATCGCACTTCCCATGATGACTGTGTCTAAAACCGACACGGTTCTTTTCATGAATGACGCCTGCCGCAAATTTCTAGGCGGGCGCCCGAAACGGCTGGGCGATATCATACGCGACATGCCGCTTGCCTCTGATCGCATTCACCGTGTCGCTACAGAGCAGGGGCACGCCAGCGTTCGTGTGTGTGACGTGGCGGGACCTGACGGGCGTCGCGAGATTTTCTTTTTCCCAGTGACTACGGCCGAGCCAACCACACTCAGCGGCCCCGAACCCCTTGCGGTGCTGAACAGTTTGCCGATGGCAGTTGTGACAATCGGGTCTGACGGCATTGTGCAAAGTGCTAACGCCGCCGCCTGTTTGGCCCTTAAGGAAGATCAGGTGGCAGGCAAGCCAATCGCGGCCCTTGTGGGCGGGCTTGGTCGCGATGTGAGCCATTGGGTGGCCCAAGCTGCGGCTGGTCACAAGTTGAGCAAACCTGAAGTATTGCGCGTGTTGAATACGGATCAGGACAGATACCTTGAAATTACGCTGTGCCAGCTGGACGGCATGAACAGCAATTCGGTTGTGGCGCTGATCAATGACGCAACCGAGCTCAAGACCCTTCAGGCACAATTTGTTCAAAGCCAAAAGATGCAGGCGATTGGCCAACTGGCTGGCGGCGTTGCGCATGATTTCAACAACTTGCTCACCGCCATTTCTGGGCATTGTGATCTTTTGTTGCTGCGTCACGATCAAGATGATGAGGAATATCCCGACCTTCTTCAAATTCACCAAAACGCCAACCGCGCGGCCTCGCTCGTACGTCAATTGCTGGCGTTTTCACGCAAACAGAACCTTAAAATGGAAGTGGTTGACCTGCGCACCACGCTTTCTGAGTTGACCCATCTTTTGGACCGGCTTGTGGGCGAAAAAGTGCAACTTGAACTGACCCATGACCCCTCGCTCGGGCCTGTGCGCGCTGACAAGCGACAGCTTGAGCAGGTCTTGATGAACTTGGTCGTCAACGCGCGGGATGCCATGGCCGATGGTGGTAAAATCACCATTGATACAGAGGCTTACACGGTCACAGAAGTGCAGGAACGTGATAGTGCTGCCGTGCCAATCGGTGATTATGCCAAAGTCACCGTTTGTGACGAAGGCATCGGTATTCCGCCTGAGCAGCTGAGTAAGATCTTTGAGCCGTTCTTCACGACCAAGAAAACAGGTGAAGGGACAGGGCTTGGCCTGTCGACGGCCTACGGCATCGTCAAGCAGACGGGTGGCTTCATTTTTGCAGAAAGCGTTGTGGGGCGCGGTGCGTCGTTCACGCTTTTGTTCCCGATGTTTGATGGCGCCACAGTCGCAACACCGCTACCGCCAGCAGCAAAGCCCGTTGAGCAAGTCGTTCAAGATACAGGCGTGATCATGCTTGTAGAGGACGAAGCGCCCGTTCGCGCCTTTGCGTCTCGGGCGCTAAAAATGCAAGGTTTCACCGTGATTGAGGCGGACTGCGCTGAAATGGCGCTTGAAAAGCTTGAGACCATGGATACCAAGATTGATATGTTCCTCACGGACGTTGTGATGCCCGGTCTTGATGGGCCAACGTGGGTCCGCCAAGCGCTTAAGGGCCGTCCGGATACGCGCGTTGTATTTGTGTCGGGCTACGCGGAAGACGCGTTCAAAGAAGGGGAACAAGCGATTCCCAATGCTGTGTTCCTGCCTAAGCCGTTTTCGTTGTCTGAATTAACCAATACCGTCAAAGCGCAACTACACGACGAGCCAGCGTAAATACGCTGATCTTCATGTTTTTATGGGTATTCAAGCTGCGTTTACCTAGGCGCGCTATGAGCTAACTACGATTTATGTTGAAATGTTCTCCTTTTGATCTCATAACGAGGACAACAGAACAGGGCGTGAACATGTGAGTGATTGCTCAGGGTGTTGCGCTGTGAAATAAGGGAAGAAACTCATGGCACAGGCAGATCTACTCACGATGGAAAAAAAAGCTTCTGATAAACAAAAAGCGCTCGATAGCGCGCTGTCGCAGATTGAACGCCAATTCGGCAAAGGCTCGATCATGAAATTGGGCGGTGAGAACGCCATTCAGCAGATCGAGGCGACGTCAACTGGCTCACTCGGCCTTGATATCGCTTTGGGCATTGGTGGTTTGCCAAAAGGCCGTATCGTTGAAATCTACGGTCCCGAAAGCTCTGGCAAAACCACGCTGACGCTTCACTGTGTTGCCGAGGAACAAAAAAAGGGCGGCGTTTGTGCGTTTGTTGACGCGGAACACGCGCTTGACCCGCAATATGCCAAAAAGCTGGGCGTTAACCTGGATGAGTTGCTGATCTCACAACCCGACACGGGTGAGCAGGCGCTTGAAATTACTGATACGCTTGTTCGTTCTGGCGCAGTTAATCTTGTCGTTGTCGACTCTGTTGCGGCACTGACGCCAAAGTCGGAGCTTGAGGGTGATATGGGGGACAGCAGCGTGGGTGTGCACGCCCGTTTGATGTCCCAAGCGATGCGTAAGTTGACGGGTTCGATTGCGCGTAGCAACTGTATGGTAATCTTCATTAACCAAATCCGTATGAAGATTGGCGTGATGTTTGGTAGCCCAGAGACAACTACTGGTGGTAACGCGCTTAAATTCTATAGTTCTGTTCGCCTCGATATCCGCCGCATTGGCGCCATCAAGGACCGCGATGAAATTGTTGGTAACCAGACCCGTGTGAAAGTTGTGAAAAACAAAGTCGCACCACCGTTCAAACAGGTCGAATTTGACATCATGTACGGTGAAGGCATTTCCAAAATGGGCGAACTGCTCGATTTGGGTGTGAAAGCAGGTGTCGTTGAGAAATCTGGCGCTTGGTTCAGCTACGGCGATGAACGCATGGGGCAAGGTCGCGAGAACTCCAAGAACTTCTTGCGCGAAAACCCCAAAGTTGCGTGGGAAATCGAAGATAAAATCCGCGCCGCGCATGGTTTGGATTTCGAGATGCCCAAAGAGGAACAAGTCAAAGATGATGGTGACGATGTCCTAGACGAATAATGGGCGATGCACGTTAGTCTGTTGTAACGCTAACTTAGAAGAGGCCAGTACATAAGTACTGGCCCTTTTGGTTTGTAAGTGAGGTTTCGCCGCAGGTGCAATGACCATGGACACCTTGGGCCTGCAGGGATAAATCAGAGTGAATTAACTTGCCACCGATAACCCTAAGGGCCTCCTGATGCGTACGCTGAATGACATTCGTTCGACCTTTCTGACCTACTTTGAAAAGCAAGGGCACGCGGTCGTGGACAGCAGCCCCCTTGTGCCGCGCAACGACCCAACCTTGTTGTTTGCGAACTCTGGGATGGTGCAGTTCAAAAATTTATTCACCGGTGTGGAAACCCGCGACTACCAACGTGCGACGACCGCGCAAAAATGTGTACGCGCAGGTGGTAAGCATAACGACCTTGATAACGTGGGCTACACCGCACGCCACCACACGTTTTTCGAGATGCTGGGCAATTTCAGTTTTGGCGATTACTTCAAGGCAGACGCAATCAAATTTGCTTGGGAGTTGATCACAAAAGAGCTCGGGATTGATAAGAACCGCCTCTATGTCACCGTCTACCACACCGATGATGAGGCCGCAGATATCTGGAAACGGGTTGCTGGCCTGCCTGATGAACGGATCATTCGCATCACCACCGATGATAACTTTTGGATGATGGGGCCGACTGGTCCATGCGGGCCGTGTTCCGAGATTTTTTACGATCACGGCGATCATATCTGGGGCGGACCTCCCGGCTCCCCTGAGGAAGATGGTGATCGGTTCGTTGAAATCTGGAACCTTGTTTTCATGCAATACGAGCAGCGCGAAGACGGCACCCGCGTTGATCTGCCGAACCAGTCAATTGATACCGGCATGGGGATCGAACGTGTCGCGGCGTTGTTGCAAGGTACGAATGATAACTATGGCACGGACCTTATGCGCAACCTTATTGAGGCCAGCGCAAATGCCACGTCGTCGGATCCTGATGGTCCGGGCAAAACTCACCACCGCGTGATCGCTGACCACTTGCGTTCAACGGCATTTTTGATTGCGGACGGTGTGACGCCGTCAAAAGATGGCCGTGGCTATGTTTTGCGCCGGATCATGCGCCGCGCGATGCGCCACGCCCATCTTCTGGGGGCCGCTGATCCACTGATGCACCGTTTGGTGCCGGCACTTGTTGGCCAAATGGGTGCGGCCTATCCCGAATTGGGTCAAGCACAGGCTTTGATTGAAGAAACTTTGCGTGCTGAAGAAACGCGTTTCCGCCAAACGCTTGATCGTGGGTTGAAGCTCCTTGATGAGGAGTTGATCTCGCTGCCAGACGGCGCCGATTTGCCTGGCGCCACGGCGTTCAAGCTGTACGATACGTTCGGTTTCCCGCTTGATCTGACCCAAGACGCGCTTCGCGAAAAAGATCGTGGTGTAGATACAGATGGCTTTGATGCCGCCATGGCCGAACAAAAAGCCAAAGCGCGCGCGGCGTGGTCTGGTACGGGCGAGGCCGCTGATGCGCAAGTTTGGTTCGATATCGCGGATGCCCATGGGGCGACTGACTTCTTGGGCTATGACACTGAAAACGCCGAAGGTCAGATCATTGCGATCATCAAAGATGGTGCTCAGGTCCAGACGGCAAAAGCTGGTGACGAGGTTCAGATCGTACTAAACCAGACCCCGTTTTATGCGGAAAGCGGCGGTCAGGTTGGCGATATGGGCCAGATCAGTTTTGATGGCAACTTGGCCACAGTGGCTGACACCAAAAAGCAGGCAGATGTCTTTATTCATTTCTGTAGCATTCAATCGGGTGAGTTAAGTGTTGGTGCCGGTGTGGAACTTGCCGTTGACCCAACGCGGCGCGGGCAGATCCGTGCGAACCACTCTGCGACGCACTTGTTGCACGAAGCTCTGCGCGGCACTTTGGGTGAACACGTGGCGCAGCGCGGCTCATTGAACGCACCAGACAGATTGCGTTTTGATTTCAGCCATAACGCAGCGATCAGCCTTGAAGATCTGCAGCGGGTTGAAGCGGAAGTGAACAGCTACATTCGGCAGAATACAGCGGTAGAGACACGAGTGATGACGCCTGATGATGCGCGTGACATGGGTGCGCAGGCACTTTTCGGCGAAAAGTACGGTGATGAAGTGCGCGTTGTATCAATGGGCCGTGCGGACACTGGCAAAGGTGCTGATGGTAAGACGTATTCGCTTGAACTTTGCGGTGGCACGCATGTGCGCCAGACGGGTGATATCGGGCTGTTTGTGGCGCTTGGTGATAGCGCATCGAGTGCCGGTGTGCGCCGTATTGAGGCGCTGACCGGTGCCGCAGCCTTTGAATATCTAAGCGCGCAAGATCAGCGATTGGCGCAAGTTGCGACATCATTGAAGGCGCAGCCTGCGGATGTTGCTGAGCGGGTAAAATCGCTGATGGACGAACGAAAAGCGCTGCAAAACGAAGTGGCACAACTGCGTCGCGAGCTAGCCATGAGCGGCGGTGCTGCAGCAGCACCGGCAGTGGAAGAGGTAAACGGCACCTCGTTTCAGGCGCAAGTTTTGCAGGGCGTGACGGGTAAAGACTTGCCTGGCATTATTGACGAAATGAAGTCGCAAATGGGCTCGGGTGCTGTGTTGCTAATTGCTGATGCGGGCGGAAAAGTCGCCGTCGCTGCCGGTGTGACGGATGATAAAACAGCCACTGTATCTGCGGTTGACTTGGTAAAGGCGGCTGTTGCCGAAATGGGCGGCAAAGGTGGCGGTGGCCGTCCGGATATGGCGCAGGGCGGAGCAAAAGACATTAGCGGTGCTGATGCCGCGATGACAGCAGCACGAAAGGTTCTTGAAGGATGAGCGCACTTTGGATCAGTCACGTTACGGTCACCGATGACGTGGAATACGCCAAATATGCCAAGTTTGCGACCCAAGCCATTGCCGAACACGGCGGGGTATTTTTAGCCCGTGGCGGCGCGTATGTTCAAAAAGAAGGCGTAGAGCGGCCACGCAATGTAGTGGCGCGGTTTGATAGTCTCGAGATTGCCGAAAAATGCTATAATTCAGCCACTTATCAGCAGGCATTGGTCCATGCGCGGGTGGCGAGTGAGCGTGAATTGGTGATTGTTGAAGAAATCTAGACGCTTAGAAAGTTTAACTATCAATGTAAAACGGCGGCCCTTTGATTGGGCCGCCGTTTCTATGTCTGGAGTATTCTAAGGGTAGATTACGCTGAACGTGACGCGCGTTTACGCTCATGCGGGTCAAGGTGGCGTTTGCGCAGACGCACTACGTTTGGTGTCACCTCAACCAACTCATCATCGTCGATATAGGCAATCGCTTCTTCAAGGGACAAACGGATTGGAGTGGTCAAACGAACAGCTTCATCTGTGCCGGACGCGCGGACGTTTGTCAGTTTTTTGCCCTTAAGAGGGTTCACCTCAAGATCATTTTCTCGGCTATGCTCGCCAATGATCATACCTTGGTATACGTCCTCTTGGCTTCCGATGAAGAAACGACCACGGTCTTCAAGGTTGAAGATTGCGTAAGCAACAGACACACCGTTTTCCATTGAAATCAGAACGCCAGCGCGACGGCCAGGGATCGATCCTTTATGTGGTGCCCATCCGTGGAAAACGCGGTTCAAAACGCCTGTACCGCGCGTGTCGGTCAGAAATTCACCGTGATAACCAATTAGGCCACGTGACGGGATGGTCGCAATAATACGGGTCTTGCCGCCTTGTTGCTTCATCTCGGTCATCTCGCCTTTACGTGCACCAGTGATTTTCTCGATCACTGCGCCGGAATACTCATCATCCACGTCAATCGTGACTTCTTCAATTGGCTCAAGACGCTGGCCGTCTTCTTCGCGGAAAAGAACCTGTGGACGTGAGATTGAAAGCTCGAAACCTTCGCGGCGCATGTTCTCGATCAGAACGCCCATCTGCAATTCACCGCGGCCCGCAACTTCAAAGGCGTCACCACCGGCGGTGTCCGTGACACGGATCGCTACGTTGGTTTCGGCCTCTTTCATCAGGCGCTCGCGAATAACACGTGATTGGACTTTTTTGCCGTCACGACCCGCAAGAGGGCTGTCGTTGATGCCGAAAGTCACTGTGATCGTGGGCGGGTCAATCGGTTGGGCAGGGATCGCGTCCTCAACAGAAAGATCACAGATCGTATCGGCCACGGTCGCTTTGGTCATACCCGCAAGGCTTACGATATCGCCTGCTTCAGCCACATCGATCGGAGACTGTGCAAGACCGCGGAACGCCAGAATTTTAGTAACGCGGAACTGCTCAACTTTAGTACCATCGCGAGACAACGCTTTTACTGTTTCACCAGTACGCAACGTGCCTGCCTCAACGCGGCCAGTCAAAATGCGGCCGATGAACGGATCGGCACCCAGCGTGGTTGCCAGCATGCGGAAAGGCTCTTCACGCTTCTGGATTTGCTTGGGGGCAGGGACGTGATCAACGACAAGCTTAAACAGCGCATCGAGGTTCTCACGGTCGCCGTCAAGGCTGTCGTCACACCAACCGTTACGGCCGGAGGCGTAGAGCGATGGGAAATCAAGTTGCTCGTCAGTTGCGTCAAGCGAGGCAAACAGATCAAAGACTTCGTCAAGCGCGCGATCAGGTTCCGCATCAGGCTTATCAACTTTGTTCAGAACCACGATTGGCTTGAGCCCAAGCGCGAGCGCTTTCGAGGTTACAAACTTGGTTTGGGGCATCGGACCCTCTGCGGCGTCCACGAGCAGAACAACACCGTCAACCATCGACAAGATGCGCTCTACCTCGGCGCCGAAGTCCGCGTGACCGGGGGTGTCAACGATGTTGATGCGCAAACCGTTCCATTCAACGGATGTCGCTTTGGCGAGAATCGTAATGCCGCGCTCACGCTCCAGATCGTTGCTATCCATGGCGCGCTCGGCCACTGCTTGGTTCTCGCGGAAAGCACCGGACTGTTTGAGAAGTTCGTCAACAAGGGTCGTTTTGCCGTGGTCAACGTGGGCGATGATCGCAATATTGCGCATATCCATTGGGTTTTTGCCTATATAGAGGGACGTGTTGTGTGCGCCTTATAGTGGCTTTTGCAAAAAGGCCAGAGACAAGGTGCGAGAAGCCGTTGACGCCGCCGAAGACCGGCGCTAAACCGCGCCTACTGTGTTACGCCGGTGTGGCGGAATGGTAGACGCAGGGGATTCAAAATCCCCCGATGGTGACATCGTGTCGGTTCGAGTCCGACCACCGGTACCACAGTAAATTGAATGCCTGCGCCGCACGGTTTCGGCGGGCATTTAGAGGTCTTCTGGAAAATGTGATTCTTAGTCGTGACAGTTAAGAGCGGTGTGGTCTTTGCTTTCCGTGGTGCAATTGCGAAGAAATATTCAAACTAGGTTAATGATAATCGCGGTGTTTGAAGCCCAGATGATTGTTTCTGAGTAATGGTTAACCCCTGGACGCTGTTTATGGCAGCTGATGCCTGTAACGCACCGTATTTCAAAGTTCTTCATGATTAACGATGAGTCGCGATTAGGCTCGCATGTTGAAACAATCCATCAATAACCTCTGTCAAATTTGTGTCCAATACAGCCACTCATTGCAATGATACCTCTTATTTTGTTCATCTAACGTTATTTTTGTCTTTGGTGACTGTATGCTCTTACCTTATGCAGATCGCGGGCCGATCCTAGTGGCCCCATTCGCTAGTAAGTGAATGGTCCGGTGCAGAGCACCTTCCCGACATTGCAAGACCTGTATCGCTACGGCGCAAATGTGCGCGCGCAGTTATATTCGGCGTCTTTGCCAATGCGGACTTCGTATTCAATGGGCAGCCGCCCGAAATTGATGCCCGTGAATTTATCAAGGTGGTGTCAATATTGGAGTAGACTAATGAGCGACTACACTCTTGATTGGGCCTCTGTTTCGGGCATCGACGGCGAAATAACTACGCTGAGCAACGGCAGTTCAGATGTGGCCGTTGTTATTGACACGCCCCCGAAAGGTGCTGGCGCCGTAACCGAAGTGACCGAGTTCAACGGTGTTCAGGCCCTCACATCAGAGCATGCGGATCAGCCGAATGTTGCGTCGTTAAGTTTTTCAGCGCCTATCACGGATGTGACGTTTAACTTGCTCGACATCGACCGCAGCAATGCGGACGGGTGGGGCGACACCGTCACAATTATCGCGCGGGATGTAGATGGAAAAGAGCGTCCTGTAACGTTCAGCAATGTCACTGACGCGCAATCCGTTGACGGCAATTCGATCACGGGGATGGCTGAACTATTTGAAGCGCCTCCGGTTGGTGTGACCATCTCTGGTGCGGTGAAAACGCTGCAGATCATCCACGTAAAGTCGGAAACGGATCTACCAGCAAGCGGTATCATTGGTATCTCTGAAATTGGGTTCAACTTGGTGGTTAACGAGGATCCCGACGGTTATGTGGATGGAACATTTGATGATGATCTGATTGATCATAGGTTTGAAGATATCGACGGCGATGAGATTGATCACGCTGACGCCTTGCTACCCCGTGCGCAACCAAATGATGATGTCGTCTTGGCGGGGGTGGGTAATGACACGGTTTATGCTGCTGACGGCTATGATGATGTGTTTGGCGGTGAGGGTAACGACCTTCTAAGGGGCGGTGCTGGCAAGGATTACGTCTCTGGCGGTGCAGGTGACGATGCCCTTTACGGCGATGACGGCGCAGACAGTCTGGTTGGTGGCGTGGGGGACGATACGCTGGACGGCGGGCTTGGCCGCGACGTTCTTTCTGGCGGCATTGGCATCGATAATCTGATCGGCGATGGCGGTTTTGATATCCTTACAGGTGGCTTTGGCAACGATGATCTGCAGGGTAACGATGGCGATGACACACTTATTGGTGGCGCAGGTGCGGATACGCTTCGCGGCGGTGATGGCAATGACACCCTTGTTGGTGGCAGAACGGACATAAGCCAAGTAATTGATTTCAATGGGTTTGAAGCAGGCGAGATACTAACGACCCAACTTGCGCATCAAGGGTTTACGGTTAGCAGCGGCAACCCCAAAACCCCCGTAATGGTGTTTGATAGTGCGCAGCCAACGGGCGGTGATGCGGACCTTGCCAGTGATACATTAGGCAAAGTCCTGATCCTATCTGAGGACCGCGACAAGAACGATCCTGACGATAACGCGGGCGGCGGCAGTTTTATTTTTGATTTTGATGGCCCCAGCACGGTACATTCCCTGACGCTTTTTGATGTGGAAAGCGGCGCGACTGTTTCGCTTTTTGACGATCAAGCCGTGTTACTCAGCGTCCAGACAACATCGACCGACGATGGCGAGGCGATTACCCTCGACATTGATCAATCCGGTACCGCACAATTGGTTGTGACACTTCATGGATCTGGGGCAATTGATAATCTGTTCCTTACGATCGACAATGCAGAAGGTGATCTTGGCGATACGCTGATGGGCGGGGCTGGGAACGATGTCCTTACAGGCGGTGCTGGTGCCGATACGATTGACGGGGGCGATGACCGTGATGTCATCGTGGGAGGAACGGCAGGTGACGTTGTAACCGGCGGTACGGGGTCAAATACGGCCAACGATGCGGATGACGTCGATATTCTTGATCTTCGGGGGCTTGGCCCTTTTCGGGTGGTTCAGCGCAGCCTTGATGCGGATGAAAACTCAACTTCGGGGCGAGTTGAGTTTCTGGATGCCGACGGCGCGGTCACCCATTCGCTTGCTTATGCTGAGATCGAGAAAATTTTAGGGGATCGCGTTAACAGCGCACCGATTGCGCGCGATGATACGGCGGCCACAGTGGAAAGCATTCCGATCACTGTCGATGTGATTGCAAATGACGAGGACCCCGAAGGCGGTGCACTAAAGATCACCTCAGCATTTGTTTCAGCGACCCAAGGCACCGTCGAGATCATCGCCAACAAGATCGTGTTCACACCGGTTGACGATTTCACAGGCGAAGCCGCAATAAACTACACCGCAGAAGACCTTGAAGGGAACGCGGCGGATGCAATTGCTGTTGTTACTGTCAATGAGGCACCTCGGGACGGGACCATTATGGGGACCTCGGGTGATGATCTGATTGATCTGGCCTACCGCAGTGATCCTGACGATGACCGTGTTGATGCCCTTGATGAAGTGGTCACAGGCGAAGGACCCAATGACGACATCATCGTTGCCGGCGACGGCAATGATACGGTGTTTGCGGGCCTTGGCGATGATGATGTCAGCGGTGGCATTGGGAATGACGTTTTGCACGGTGAAGCGGGGGCGGATCACCTGTTTGGTGGAGGCGGTGATGACATGTTCCGGGTCGCCTCGGCAGCGGACGGTGCGGGTGATGAAATCATCGGCGGTGAAGACCCCGATGGGCAGGACACAGATACGCTGGATTTGCGCGGAAGCGGGCATTTGCGTGTTGAGATGGACCCCGATGACGAAGAAGCGGGCACTGTGCGGTTTCTTGATGGCGCGGGCGGCGCAGTCACGGGATCGCTTAGGTTTTCCGAAATTGAGAATGTTATCCCTTGTTTCACCCCGGGCACGCGCATCGCTACAGATAAGGGCGAGCGCTTGGTCCAAGACCTGCGCGAGGGGGACCGCGTGATTACACGGGACAACGGTATCCAAGAAATCAGATGGGTTGGCCGCAAAGACGTGAACCACAAAGGGCTGGCCGGCGCGCCGGAGCTCAAGCCCGTGATCATTAGGGCAGGTGCGTTAGGGAATGACCTGCCAGAACGCGATATGATCGTCAGTCCGAACCATAGAATGCTGATCGCCAACGACCGAGCAGAGCTGTACTTCGAAGAGCGTGAGGTGCTTGTCAGCGCTAAACATTTGGTAGGCAGTGATGGAATTGAGCGGCTGAACACGCAAACTGCCAGCTATATCCACTTCATGTTCGACCAGCATGAGGTTGTGTTGTCTGACGGTACATGGTCCGAGAGTTTTCAGCCCGGTGATTACACCATGCGGGGGATTGACCGCGCTCAGCGCGATGAGATTTTTTCGCTGTTTCCGGAACTGAATAGCGATGCTGGCATGCAGGATTACACCAGCGCACGTAAATCGCTGAAAGCCTATGAGGCGCGGCTATTGGTTCCCAAGTAAGGCAGCCAAACCGCTCAGCCCACGGCTGGTGCGCCAAGTCTGCCACGCTTCTGGCGTATCAAGATCAAGGGTGGCGCGGTCGCCTTCAAGTGGGACCAAACCATGATTTTTAGTGTTGTCGGTAACGATAGATGCAGCGCCCCGATCCCCCGAAAGCCCGCCAAATTGTGCAAAGAGTGAGCGATCAAAGATCACCGGATGACCCGCTTTTCCATCGGCAGTGGCGGCCTGAAGGATTTTGAGGCGCGAGGCCTGAAATACGGCCCACATCATCGACAGATCACTGGCGGTAATTGCTGGCATGTCAGCGGGCAGGATCATCACGGCGGTTACATGGGACCGCAGGGAGGCGACCCCAGCTTTGAGCGACGCGGACATGCCTTCATGAGCGTTTTCACACACAACAGCGGTAGCGCCGTCTGTTAAACTCATGCGCGGATGATCTGCAGCCGGAATCGTCACGATAACATCATCGGTCACCTTTAGGGCGCGCTGAACCATTGCCGTTAGACAAGGTGTGTCGCTGACATCTTCAAAACACTTGTCAGCGCCGCGCATCCGCGTTGAGGCACCTGCGGCGGGGATAAGAATGGCGAGGTGCATCAGGTATTTCTGCTTTCTGGTGCGCGCCTTACCCGTTCACGGGCGGTTCACGTTTTGATGAGGCGCGGGCTTTGCACTGCCACTCTGCCACAGCTTCTGTTTATGGTTTAGTAAGGAACAGTATAGGACTTATCATGTTGAAAAAAGCTCTGTTTGCGGCGGTAAGCGCGACAGCCCTCATCTCCTTCGGCTCATCTGCACTGGCGGCCTCTGTCAGCTTGTCTGAAGGGTGGAAAAACCAACGGCTGTCACTGTTTTCAAAGAACAATTACGACTTCGGTCAGAGCCTGGGCATCGCATCAGATGGGGCTGTGTCCATTGCGTGGCGCAAACTGCCGCGCAGTTTTTGGGAGGCCGAACGCGCCTCGTGGAACTGGTCCGTGAGCCAATCTGTTCCTGCAACAGATCTGAGCGTGAAAGGCGGTGATGATCGCAACATTTCGATCTATTTCCTCTTTGCCCCCGATGATCAGGCTGAAAAGCTGGCTGGCGCTGGCATCAGATCGCTGTTGGGAAATGATGACCTGCGCGTGATCCAATATGCATGGGGCGGTAATCATAGCCGCGGCGCTTTGTTGCAATCGCCTTACCAACCGGGCCAAGGGGTGACGGTTGCGTTGCGGCCGGCTGGCACGGGAACACATTCTGAAAGCGTAAATTTATCGAATGATTTTCGCAAAGCTTTCGGCGGAACATCGGGCAAACTTTTGGGGATTGCCGTCTCTGGCGATAGTGACGACACCGATAGCATTATTCGTGCGCAGATCAGCAACTTGCAGATTGACTAAGCTTAACTGGCTGAGCAAATGAAAAGGGGCGGTCCAATCGACCGCCCCTTGTTTATTCTTTAATGGAGTATGTTCCATTTACTTCTCGGGGATCAAACCACGGGGGAAGAACCGCAAAACCAGTAGCAAGATCAATCCCATGGTCAGCAAACGCATATGTGCAACACTGGCCAGAAGGCGTTCTTTGATCCACCAAGCGTCAGGCATCGGGTCGGTGATAAGGCCCATAAGGGCCGCACCGTATGGTTCTACCTGAACCCACAGGAACCAGATCAGAAAGCCACCCAAAACGGAGCCGTAGTTATTGCCCGAGCCCCCAACGATCACCATCACCCAGATAAGGAATGTGAAACGAAGCGGCTGGTAACTGCTTGGGGTAAGTTGACCATCAAGCGTGACCATCATCGCCCCCGCAACGCCGCAAATAGCCGATCCCAGAACGAAGATTTGCAGGTGCCGCGCCGTGACATCTTTGCCCATCGCGCGCGCAGCGGTTTCATTGTCACGGATAGCGCGCATCATGCGGCCCCATGGGGATTTCAGCGCCAGCTCTGCGGCAAGGAAAATCACCAACAAGACAATGACAAACAACACCGAATAGCTGAGTTTAACATAAAGCGTCGAGGCCGTGACCGGATCGATATTGAGCGAGGCTGCGCGCTCTACGAACTGCGCACTTTCTTGCAACTCAATTTCTGACGGCACAGGGCGCTCAATGCCGATGACGTTTTTGACCCCACGCGCAAGCCAGTCTTCGTTTTTCATCACCGCGATGACAATTTCGGAAATACCAAGGGTCGCAATGGCCAAATAGTCACTGCGCAGACCAAGAGCCGTTTTCCCGATCACCCAAGCAGCTGCGGCAGCAAACACACCGCCAACAGGCCACGCAAACAGAATGGGCAGATTAAGCCCACCAATGTTGCCTGAAACCGCGGGATCGATTGCTTCGATACGTGCCACAGCGGGATCAAAAATGGCGCGGTAGATGAAGAAGCCGACAATAAGGAGAAGCGGCGTGGCAATGGTGCGCACGCGCCCTGTTGTTTTGCCACGCACAAAAATCGTAAGCGCGATTGTGGCAAATCCCATCAAAAGGGCTGCGATGACCTGGAACCCACCAGCGGACCATGCGCCCGGTGTAACGGGCTCCGAGACCAGCACAGCAGCAAGGCCGCCAAGCGCCAAGAAGCCCATGACGCCGATGTTGAACAAGCCTGCAAAACCCCACTGAAGGTTAACGCCGATCGCCATAATGGCCGAGATCAACCCCATGTTCAGGATCAACAGCGCCGAGTTCCAACCAGAGGTAAATCCGGTCAGTAAGATCAGACCAAAGACGGCGGCAAAGAGGGCGGTGTTTTTGAAAGAAACCATCAGACTGACTTCCCTTTAAACAGACCCGTCGGCTTGAAGAGCAAGACAATGACAAGCAATGCAAAGCTGACGGCGAATTTGTAATCAGTGGACAAAAGCTGCACGAGGCCGGACGGCTCAAGTGCGTCGGGTAGGGTGTAGACCAGCACTTTTTTCCAGGCATATGTGATGAGAACTTCGGAGTAGGCGATCAGAAAACCCCCGAAGATCGCGCCAAGCGGATTGCCCAAACCACCTACAACTGCGCTGGCAAAAATTGGCAGCAAAAGTTGGAAATATGTGAACGGTTTAAATGACTTATCCAATCCGTAAAGCACACCCGCAATTGTCGCCAGCGTTGCGACGATCATCCACGTGACCATAACCACACGCTCGGGGTTGATGCCAGACAAAAGCGCTAAGTCCTCGTTATCAGAGTAGGCGCGCATGGATTTACCGGTCCGTGTGCGGTTCAGAAAGTAAAAGAGCATCGCAACAACCAGCACAGCAACAACGATTGTGATGCCTTGGGTGGTTTTGAGTGCTAGTCCTTCGCGCAGGCCGGTCATTTCTTTGAATTCACGCGCAGAAATGATGAACCGCTCACCATCGGCAAAGCGGCGATCATCGGGGCCGATCAGAATGCGAACCAGACCGTTCATGATGAACATGACGCCCATGGAAACGATTACGAAAATCACAGGTGCTGCTTTTTGGGTGCGATAAAAGCGGTAAACGCCCGCATCCGTAAGCAGAACCAGCCCGATCGTTGCGGCGATCCCAAAGGGAAGCGCAAGAAGCGCTGTGGGGAGCGGGCCAAAACTGACGCCCCAGCTTTGCAGCACAACCGTTGCGCCGATTGTGGCCATAGTGCCGAACGCCATTGTGTCGCCATGAGCGAAGTTTGAAAACCGCAAAATGCCGTAAATCAGCGTAACGCCCAACGCCCCAAGGGCCAGCTGCGCGCCATATGCGGTTGCGGGAATAAGCACGAAATTTGTTAGTGCGACGATAGCGTTAAGATAGTCCATCGTTCAGCCTCCCAAGAATGATTTACGAACTTCAGGGTCCGCAAGAAGGTCTTTGCCGGTGCCTGTAAACGCATTTGCGCCTTGGACCAGTACATAGCCTTTGTCTGCGATTTCAAGCGCTTGGCGGGCATTCTGTTCCACCATCAAGATGGAAATGCCTGTGCGCGCCACCTCGATAATGCGGTCAAAAAGCTCGTCCATCACGATTGGGCTTACGCCAGCAGTAGGCTCATCCAGCATCAAGACCGTTGGTTTTGTCATTAGAGCACGGCCCACGGCCACTTGCTGACGTTGCCCGCCTGACAGCTCACCTGCTGCTTGATTGCGCTTGTCACGCAAAATCGGGAACAATGTGTAGACCTGTTCCATCGTGTCTTTGATGTCATCCGTGCGGATAAACGCGCCCATCTCAAGGTTTTCTTCGACAGTCATGGATGTAAAGATGTTTGATGTCTGCGGCACAAAGCCCATGCCTTCGCGCACGCGCGCCTGAGGGCTGAGTTTCGTGATGTCTTTCCCGTTCAGAAACACGCCGCCTTGGCGCACATCCAGCATGCCGAAAACGGCCTTCATTGCGGTTGATTTACCGGCCCCGTTAGGTCCAACGATGACGGCAATCTCGCCTTTATCGACGCCGATGGTGCAATTGTGCAAAATGTCGGGGCCTTTGCCGTAGCCGCCTGTCATGTCGCGCCCGATCAAGAATGGCTCGCTCATGTCGTCACCTCGGCCTGTGCTTTGTCTTTGTTTTTGAGGCCAGTGCCCAGGTAGGCTTCGATGACCTGCTCGTTGGCTTTAATCTCGGGCAGGGTGCCTTCGGCAAGGACTTTGCCTTCTGCCATACAGATCACGGGGTCGCAAAGCCGGCCGATGAAATCCATGTCATGTTCGATCACGACAAATGTATAGCCACGCTCTTTGTTGAGCCGGATAATCGCGTCCCCGATCGTGTTGAGAAGGGTGCGGTTCACACCGGCGCCAACTTCGTCAAGAAACACAATCTTGGCGTCAACCATCATGGTGCGCCCCAGCTCCAGTAGTTTTTTCTGGCCGCCAGAAATCTGCCCCGCTTTGTGATCGGCAAGGTGCTCAACGGTCAGAAATTCCAAAACTTCGTCGGCTTTGGCACGCAACGCACGTTCCTGATCAGCGATCCGCTTACGGCCAAACCAAGTGTTCCAAAGTGTTTCACCGGCTTGCGCGCCCGGCACCATCATCAGGTTTTCGCGGCACGACATTGATGAAAACTCATGGGCAATCTGGAATGTGCGCAGCAAGCCCTTGTGAAACAGCTGGTGCGGTTCAAGTCCCGTAATGTCTTCGCCGTCCATTGTCACACGGCCGCCAGACGGTTTAAGAACGCCTGCTATCACATTGAAAAGCGTTGTTTTTCCCGCACCATTAGGTCCGATAAGGCCCGTTATTGACCCGCTCTGGATCTCGAGGCTAGCGCCATCGACTGCTCGAAAGCCGCCAAAGTGCTTGGACAGATTGTCCACTTTGATCATGATCTTGAGTTCTCCTTAACAAAACAGCCCGACGCAAGATCGGGCTGTTCTTTAGTTTTGTGATAGGTCGGCTTAGCGGTACTTGACCACTTTCAGCTCGCCACCTTCGAATGTGATCTGACGGTAGTTACCAGCGCTTTCGCCGGGTCCTATCAGTTCAACAGCAGACGCACCAACGTAGTCGATTTCTTCGCCAGCTTTGATCAGTTCGAGCGCTTTGCCCAACTCACCAGGGAAGATCTCGATGCCCGGTGCGTTTGCAACGTCCATCACGTGGTCTTTGTAGTCAGACGAGTCTTTGCTGTCTGCTGCTTGCATCGCCAGCATGATAAGTGCTGCCGCGTCATAGCTTTCTGCAGAGAAAGGTGATGTCGGGTTGAACTTGTCGCCGATCAGCTCTGCGTATTTCATCGCACCTGGGCTGTCTGTGCCCGGGTTTTGACCTGTTGAGCCGTCAATCTCTGAGCCGAAGTTTTCAACAAGCGCGTCAGAGATCATGCCGTCAGGGAAGTGGAACGTGTCGAATGCGCCGCTGTCGAGAGCCGCACGAACGATGCCCGAACCACCCTGGTCAACGTAACCAGCGACAACCAAACGGTCACCACCAGCAGATGCCAACGCGCCAACTTCAGCAGAGTAGTCTGCTTTGCCGTCTTCGTGTGCTGCAGAGATTGTTACTGTGCCGCCAGCTGCTTCAAACGCAGTTTGGAACGCATCAGCAAGGCCTTTGCCGTAGTCGTTGTTTGTGTATGTCAACGCAACTTCGTTGATGCCTTCTTCGAGCAGAACATCTGTCATTACAACGCCTTGGCGTGCGTCAGATGGTGCTGTGCGGAAGAACAGACCGTTGTCTTCTGCTGTGGAAAGGCCGGGTGATGTCGCGGATGGCGAGATCATGACAGTGCCGTTTGCCAAAGCAACGTTTGACAGGATCGCGCCGGTGACGCCTGAGCAGTCAGCGCCCATGATGCCATCAACTTTGTCGGATGTGACCAGACGCTCAGCAGCAGCCGTTGCCGCAGCGGCATCAATACATGTGCTGTCTGCGCGGACGCCAGTTACTTTTGCCGCGTCCAGCAGCATGCCTGAAGCAGTGACTTCTTCAATCGCTGCTTCTGCGCCGCCAGCCATTTGCTGTGCCAGAGATTCAAGCGGGCCAGTGAAGCCCAAAATGATTCCGAGTTTAACTTCTTTACCGTGGCCGCCTGCAAAGGCAGTTGTTGCCGTAACAGCTGTAAGTGCTGTCGCCATCAACAATTTTTTCATAACAATCTCCCATGTCGGATCTAAAATGTCCGTTCACGACATTACGCATAGATTCGCAAATAGGGAAGCAGTTTCCTAACGTAAACAGCCGATTAATGAGACAAAATGCGCAATAAAATTAGCCTAGTTCTCACCCTCGGCCGGCGTGCGCACCCCGTTCGCGGTAGGGTGTGGTGTCATAGTGGGACCGGTAGCATTTGGAAAAATGCGATGGTGACGCAAAACCACACGCAAGTGCTACATTAATGACACTCATATCCGTCTGGATCAGTAAGTTCCGCGCCTTTTGCAAACGCAATTCCATGTAATAGCGCTTAGGGCTGCGCGACAGATATCTGCGGAAAAGCCGCTCAAGCTGTCGGGTCGACATGCCCACGTCCTTTGCAAGCACACCGGGGCTGATCGGTTCTTCGATGTTGGCTTCCATCATCTGAATAACAAGGCTCAACTTCGGGTGCCGCACGCCAATGCGCGTGGGGATAGACAAACGCTGGCTGTCCTGGTCCGTGCGAATAGAGGAATAAATTAGCTGATCCGCGACAGAGTTAGCCAGATCTTGCCCGTGTTCTGCGGCAATAATCTTGAGCATCAGGTCAATCGATGCTGTGCCTCCGGCAGTGGTGAAGCGGTTGCCGTCCATCACAAAGACGGACTTTGTCAGCTCCACATCCTCGAACTCCTCGGCAAAGCTGTCTTGGTTTTCCCAGTGGATCGTCGCGCGGCGCCCGTCAAGCAAACCCGCTTTCGCCATTGTAAACGCAGCTGTGCACAGGCCACCCATTTGGACCCCACGGCGGCTTTCGCGGCGCATCCAGTTCATCAGTTTGGTGGTGGTAACCTGCTGTACCTCAAGACCGCCACAAATCATCACAATGTCATCGCGGCTCAACTCATCAAGGCCGCCCTGAAGCTGAAACGGAATGCCAGCGGAGCACGTAACAACACTATCATCATTCGCGCCCATCTCGCCCACAAGACGCCATTCATAGAGCGGCTTGCCCGCCATCATATTTGCAAGACGTAGCGATTCAACTGCCGCAGAAAAGCACAACAGTGTAAAGTTCTCGAGCAGGACAAACACAATCCGTTTAGGTTTGCCGTCCGTTTTCACCTCGATGATCTGACGTTTCTCCGCCATGTTCTTGCCTCTCCCGAAAACGCAACGTCAAATAGCAACAGCACCAAACTGCATCTTATTCAAGGAAAAACGCGCCGCGGGTGACAAAGCCCATTGGAACTGTGCAAAAGTCGGGGTATCAGCTTTTGTGCTAACGCTAACGTCGTGACGAGGATACCCGATGACCAACTGGACCAAAGATGCATGGCGCGCAAAACCGCGCGTACAAATGCCAGACTACACCGATGCTGCGGCATTGGCCGGCGTCGAGGAACAGTTGCGCCGATATCCACCGCTGGTTTTTGCAGGCGAAGCGCGCCGTTTGAAGGCCGAGCTTGCCGCCGCATCGCGCGGTGAGGCGTTCTTGTTGCAAGGCGGCGATTGCGCCGAAAGCTTTTCTGAATTTTCAGCAGATACTATTCGCGACACATTCAAAGTCATGCTGCAGATGGCGATGGTTCTTACCTATGGCGCCAAAGTGCCCGTTGTTAAAGTGGGCCGGATGGCCGGCCAGTTTGCCAAACCACGCTCTGCACCGACCGAGACCAAGGATGATCAGGAATTGCCGAGCTACCGTGGTGATATCATCAACGGGTTCGACTTCACGCCAGAGGCGCGCATCCCCGACCCAAAGCGCATGCTGCAGGCCTACACCCAAGCGGCGGCATCTTTGAACTTGGTGCGCGCTTTCTCAACCGGTGGCTATGCTGACGTTCATCAGGTCCACGCTTGGACACTGGGCTTTACGGGCAGCGGCGAGGCGCAGAAATACCGTGAGGTCGCAGACCGTATCTCAGACACGCTCGACTTTATGAAAGCTGCTGGTGTGACCCAAGAAACGGCGCATACGTTGCAATCCGTTGATTTCTACACGTCGCACGAAGCGCTGTTGTTGGAATATGAAGAAGCCATGTGCCGCGAAGACAGCACAACCGGCCTGCCTGTTGCGGGGTCTGGTCACATGATCTGGATCGGTGATCGGACACGCCAGCCGGACGGTGCTCACGTTGAATTCTGCTGCGGTGTGCAAAACCCGATCGGCTTGAAGTGCGGCCCAACGACAACAGCCGAAGACCTCAAAGTCCTGATGTCTAAATTGAACCCGACAAACGAAGAGGGGCGCTTGACCCTTATCGCGCGGTTCGGTGCGGGAAGCGTGGGTGATCACCTGCCGCGTCTCATTCAGGCAGTCAAAGAAGAGGGTGCGAACGTGCTTTGGTCATGTGATGCGATGCACGGTAACACAATCAAAGCGGCGTCAGGCTATAAAACCCGACCGTTTGAAAGCGTTCTGCGTGAGGTTCAGGAATTCTTTGCAATCCACCGTGCTGAAAACACAATCCCCGGTGGTGTGCATTTTGAGATGACTGGGCAAGACGTGACCGAATGTACAGGTGGTGTCCGTGCGGTAACCGACGAGAACTTGTCTGATCGCTACCACACAGCGTGCGATCCACGTTTGAACGCGTCGCAGTCTCTTGAGCTGGCATTTTTGGTATCCGAAGAGCTATCGGCCCTGCGGAATGCGACCCAACAGGCCGCAGCCAGCTAATCTTATTTTGGGATAAAAAATCAACAAAGTCCCGAGTTAGCGCTCGGAGCTTTTTGTATGCCTAAACAAATCGTTAATCCTAAGAAAGTGGATTAGCTATCGAATGTAAGTATCTGTAATTTTGGCCTTTTATTAGACTTAGATTGCAGTTTATCCGCGCTAATTACAGGGGTATCTTCTGTTGGTTGCGGCGCTGGTCTACTGCTTAGAATTGCGTCAGCTGTACTACCCGTCGGGTCTTTCAGCAGCGGCCGGACATCCGTCTCAAGAATGTTGAACCGGCGCGGTGCACGTCCAATTTTGCCGTTGGTGACAAACGCTCCCAAAACGCGGCTTACGTCACCGAAGTCTGATTTGAGCGGCAACAGGATGATCTTCGCGTCCAAACTGTCACGCCCAACACCTGTTTCAGCGCGCAGCGCAAGGGTGACACAAGCGGGGCTGTCGAACATTTGGTCAATGGCCTCGGCCATCTGTTGACGTTCGTGCGGGACAATAAAGCTCGACAATGGCATGCCGCGCACTTCCATCCCCATCAGATCAGACATGTGCATGCCCGCAAGCCGTAAACGCACAAGGCCCGGGGCGATGCGTTCACCAATAAATGCGTATTCCAACAGATTTTCTATGCCGCGCGGGTTCACATCCGCCCGATCTGGCATCATGCGTGTGCCGCGAAGCGCTTCCCAATACGCCTCTGTCTGCGCAATCGCTGGGAACCGAAGCTCTGCACGATGATCAAAGATCGAGACAACATTGGTAGGGGCCGCAAGACGTGGCGCATTGGGTTTAGAGGTCATGGCTCAAGGATCCGTGTAAAATCTGCAAGTCGACTAATCGTTACTATACCGTAAATTAGCGTGTCGCGGTGCAAAATGTAAACGAGTGGTTAACGCATGTGGCGCGGGGCACGTATCGGGCCTTGCCTTGCTTTCAGCAGGGCGTCACAAATGGGGCTAAGGATCCACTGACGCGAGGCCAAAATGACACTTTCAATGACCGGTTTTGCCACGTGTTCAGGGCAATTAGACGGCTATAGTTGGACGTGGGAAATACGTGCCGTAAACGGCCGTGGTCTTGATCTGCGCATCCGCGTCCCCGAGTGGATTGAGGGTCTTGAGGTCGCCGCGCGCAAAGCCGCACAAGGCGCTGCCGAGCGCGGCAACATCACGCTGAATTGCAAAGTAACGCGGCAAGATAGCGGCGCGAGGTTCACCGTAGATGAGGCACGGCTTCATGATGTTTTGAGCGCGCTCAAACAGATTGCGCAAGCGGCTGCGGATCACAGTGTAGACATAACGCCGCCAAGCACTGCTGAGATTTTAGCCTACAGAGGGATAGTAGATACAGAGGCAGCCAGTACTGATACGGCGCCCTTATCAGCGGCAATTCTTGGCGATTTACCAACGCTGTTGCACAGCTTTAACCGGATGCGAAGCGATGAAGGTGCGGCTTTGCACGGCATCCTGGCAGACCAGTTAAACCAGATTGAAGTGCTCACGCATCAGGCCGCAAATATCATCGAAACGCGTGCAGACAACATGAAGGCGCGCTTTGCTGAAAGTCTGACACGGGTTTCTGCAAACCTTTCAGATGACATTGATGCTAGCCGTGTGGCACAGGAAATTGCGCTTTTGGCTGTGAAGGCTGATGTGGCTGAAGAGCTGGACAGATTACGCGCGCATATCGCTGCGGGGCGGGAATTATTGGCCCAAACAGGCGCCAAGGGCCGTAAGCTTGATTTTCTTAGCCAAGAATTCAACCGCGAAGCGAACACCCTGTGCGCCAAGGCGAACCACACGGAACTGACGACAATCGGACTTGCCCTTAAGGCCGTGATCGACCAAATGCGTGAACAAATCCAAAACGTGGAGTAACTGATGTCTGCCCCCAAAAGTACCGCCGCCCGTCGTGGGCTGTTGATCATTTTGTCCTCGCCTTCCGGTGCGGGTAAATCGACGTTGGCTAAGCGGCTTATGAAATGGGACCCGAGCCTGTCGTTTAGCGTGTCGGCCACCACGCGTGCTGCGCGCGAAGGTGAGACCCACGGCGTTGAATACTATTTTGAAAGCCGGACAGGTTTCGAAGATATGGTCGCGCGGGGCGATATGTTGGAGCACGCCGAGGTGTTTGATAATTTATACGGCTCCCCACGGGGTCCCGTTGAAGCGGCGATCAACGATGGGCGCGATGTGCTGTTTGATATCGACTGGCAAGGTGGGCAGCAAATCCGCAACTCTGTTTTGGGAATGCACACGTTGTCGATCTTTATCCTGCCGCCCTCAATTGCAGAGTTGGAGCGACGGTTGCGTGGACGTGGACAGGATAGCGACGAGGTTATTTCAGGACGGATGAAAAAGTCCCGCGATGAGATTAGTCACTGGCCCGAATATGACTATGTTTTGGTCAACGATGATCTTGATCAAACGGAAGAACGGCTGAAATCAATCGTCAGCGCAGAACGTCTGCGCCTTAGCCAACAACCGCAAATGTCCGATATTGTACGTGATTTGAACGCAGAATTTGAGGCCCGCCAATGATTTATAAGCTTGATGGAATCACCCCCGAAATTGATCCGACGGCCTGGGTGGCAGCGGATGCCAACATCATTGGCGCGATTACCCTTTGCGCAAAAAGCAGCGTTTGGTTTGGCGCTACGCTGCGTGGTGATAACGAACGGATCACCGTGGGCGAGGGGGCGAACGTGCAAGAGGGCAGCGTTTTGCACACGGACATGGGTTTCCCGCTTACTATCGGAGCTAACTGCACGATCGGGCACAAAGCTATTTTGCACGGCTGCACGATTGGTGATTGCACGCTGATCGGGATGGGCGCCACGGTGCTTAACGGGGCTGTTATCGGTAAGAACTGCCTGATTGGGGCGAACGCTTTGGTCACAGAAGGCGCAGTTATCCCAGATGGCTCGCTTGTGGTTGGCGCGCCCGCGAAAGTGCGCCGCGCCCTCGATAAAGAGGCGATTGACGGTTTGTTGAAATCAGCGCTCGGCTACCAGAAAAATGCAGAACGCTTTAGAAAAGGACTAAGCGCACTATGAATGACGAACGCCTGAATTCCCCCTCAATGGTGCGCCGCATGGCGTTTCCACAAAGCTCAAGCCGTGCGGTCGTCACGCCGCTTCAGCCGTCTGTTGTTTATGCAAGCGACACGCCTGATGCATTGGATGCGCAATATCTGGGTGGTGCGCAGGGCTATACCTATGCTCGTGAAGGGCACCCCAACGCAGACGTTTTGGCGCGCAAGATCGACCAGCTTGAAGGTGTGACACCGCAGATGGGCGCAGGCTTCATCACCAGCAGCGGCATGGCTGCGATTTCTGCTGCAATCCTTGGGGTGTGCAAAGCGGGTGATCACGTTCTGGGTGGGGATCAACTTTATGGCCGGTCGCTCAGGATGCTAAGCCAAGACTTGCCCGACCTTGGCATTGAAACATCGTTGGCGGATCCCACAGATGCGGCCGCGTTCGCTGCCGCGATCCAGCCCAACACGCGGCTTGTTTTGCTCGAAGTTGTGAGTAATCCAACGCTTCGCCTTGCAGATATTGGTGCGATTACAGAGGCCTGCCATGCACGCGGCGTTCTTGTAATGATCGACAATACGTTCACCACCCCGCGCGGATACCGTGCATTTGATCACGGCGCTGACATCGTGATCCACTCTGTCACTAAACTGTTGGCCGGGCACTCGGATGTGACACTGGGCTACACGGCGACCCGTGATCCGGCGCTGCGCGATGCAATGGTCGTCAAGGCGGTCACATGGGGATTTACGCCATCACCATTTGATTGCTGGCTGGCGGAACGGGGGCTTTATTCATTTGAGTTGCGCTATGACCGCGCCCAACAAAATGCCGCAAAGCTAGCGGACGCATTGGCCACACATAGCGCAGTTGAAAAAGTGCTTTATCCCGCGCGCACAGATCATCCGGACCATAACCGTGTGAACGATATGTTGGGGGATCAGACAGGCAATATGGTCAGTTTCGTCCTGCGCGGCGGGCGTGAGCAAACAAATGCGTTTGTCGGCGCGCTTGAGCATATCGCGTTTGCCCCAACTCTGGGCGATATCGGGACAACCTTGTCGCATCCCGCAACGTCATCGCACCGCGCGCTAAGTGCTGAGGCGCGTTTGGCGTTGGGCATGCCCGAAGGGTTCTTCCGTGTCTCGGTCGGGGTTGAAGATGTGGATATGCTTATCTCTGAGTTTACGGCGGCCCTTAACGGGGTCTGACTAAAGACGAAGGGGGACAAGGCCATGACAGCACTGAGCACGATGCGCGCGCTGACCGATGCGTTCCCCACGCCTTTCGCTGTAATTGATGCGCGCCGCACGATTGTGGCTGCCAATCAAGCCATGCGCGACGTGTTGGGCGAGGACATCGTTGATCGCCATTATACACGTGCCTGCCGCCGTCCCAGTATTCTGGATGCGGTTGAGCGTGCGTTTGGTGTCGGTGCCACGGAAAAGGCGGAGTTTTCTGAAAACATCAAAGGCCGAACATCACACTTCAAAGTGATCTGCAGCCCGCTTGACTTGGAGGGACGCGCCCATGTCTCGCTGAGCTTTGAGGATATCACGTCCTCGCGCGAAATCAGAGCCATGCGGAGTGATTTCGTTGCAAACGTCAGTCATGAATTAAAAACGCCCATCACATCGATCCTTGGCTTTGTGGAAACCATTCAAGGGCCCGCGGCCAATGATGAAGCCGCCCGTAACCGCTTTTTGTCCTTGATGGCCCGAGAGGCCGAGCGGATGAACCGTCTTGTCCATGATCTGTTGTCGCTGAACCGCGTTGAGGTTGATGAAAAAGTCCGCCCCATGGACCGCGTTGCGCTGAACGCACTAGTGTCGCACACTGCGGTAGTATTACAGCCGTTGGCTGAAGCGCATGATATTTCCCTTAAGATCGAGCTGCCCGACGCCCCATGTCACGTGAAGGGGCATGAGCGGCAGCTGGTTCAGGTGTTACGTAATCTGGCCGAAAACGCGATTGCCTATTCCCCAAGCGGAAATGAAGTGCGCGTGCGTTTGACCGCGCCTGCTTATGAGGTGGCGCTGCATGGAAACGGGGTGCGTTTGATTATTGAAGATGACGGGCAGGGGATTGATCCGGTGCACATCCCGCGCCTGACAGAGCGGTTTTACCGCGTGGATAGTCACCGCTCTCGTGAGGTGGGGGGGACCGGTCTTGGCCTTGCCATTGTCAAACACATCATTACGCGGCATCGCGGGCGCCTAGAGATCAAAAGCAAACTGGGAATCGGTAGTCGTTTCACGGCGATCTTGCCCGCTGATACGTCCGCACCTTAAATTTTTACAAATTTCGGGCAATTTAGCCGCTAAAATCCGTTATTTTCTGGTTTGTCACATAGCTGTTACGTTCCTGTCACAAAAGCTTAGCGAGACCAGCTTAGGCAGACGCCATAAGTTGCTTGCAGGAGGGATACGCCGACCTGTGAGGCTGACATAACCAAAAGGAGCTGCCTTATGCCATTTCTTAAACTCACCGCATCAGCCGTTGCGATCGTTGCTGTTTCCGCACCTGCATTCGCGCGTGACAACGTGCAAGTTGCCGGTTCTTCTACTGTTCTGCCTTACGCATCAATCGTTGCGGAAGCTTTCGGTGAGAACTTTGATTTCCCGACACCTGTTGTTGAATCCGGTGGCTCATCTGCGGGTCTGAAGCGCTTTTGCGAAGGGGTTGGCGCAAACACCGTTGACGTAGCAAACGCATCTCGCGCGATCCGCGAAAAAGAGATCAAAGCATGCGCCGACAATGGCGTGACCGACATTATTGAAGTCCGCATCGGTTATGACGGCATCGTATTTGCGTCCGACATTGACGGTGAGACATTCGAATTCACACCCGCTGACTGGTTCAATGCATTGTCACCAAAAGTGCTTGTCGACGGCGCGATTATCGACAACCCGAACCAGACTTGGGCAGACGTGAACCCTGCGTTCCCGGCACAGCAAATTGCGGCGTTCATCCCAGGCACAAAGCACGGCACACGTGAAGTGTTTGAAGAAAAAGTTCTGGCTGTTGGCTGTGAAACGACAGGCGCGCTTAAGGCGATGGAAGCCGCCGGCATGTCCGAAGATGACGCAGAACATGCGTGCATCAAAGTGCGCACAGACGGTTTGTCTACAGACATTGATGGCGATTACACAGAAACCCTTGCACGGATTGATGCCAACAAAGACGGTATCGGCGTGTTCGGTCTAGCGTTCTATGAGAACAACACAGACAAGCTGCAAGTGGCGACAATATCAGGTGTAACGCCGACAACAGAAAGCATTTCAACAGGTGAATACCCTGTGTCTCGCCCACTGTTTTTCTATGTCAAAAAAGCGCATATCGGCGTGATCCCTGGCTTGAAAGAATATGCTGAGTTTTTCGTGAGTGACGATGTTGCTGGCCCAGATGGCCCACTGGCTGAGTACGGTCTGGTTTCAGACCCAGAGTTGGCTCTTACTCAAGAAGCAATTGCAAACGAGCAGACCATCGCATCTGGCTCATAAGAGCGCGATTGGTTAAAGACATAACACACCGCCGAGGGTGAATCGGCGGTGTGTTGCATAAAGACGGCGCCTGAGAATTTGGCGATCTACATTAGCTGAGGTCTGTAAATGTCTGGAATTGTTCTTTTATTGATCGTTTTGGGCCTTGGTGCTTTGGCTTTTATTCTGGCGCGCAGCAAAGCGTTATCTTCTGTTGGTGGTGACCAGCGCGCATTGCATTCGCGTCCACATTATTACGGATTTTCGGCCTCAATTTTGACGATCGCGCCAGCTTTGGCGCTTATGGTCGTTTGGGGCTTGGGACAATCCACTCTGGTGCAATCCTCCGTTGCTGAGTTGATACCGGCATCTGCAATCGCAGAAGGCCAAACCGTTGGCCTTTTGATGGGGGATGTGCAGCGGATTGCGAATGGCCTTGATACAGCCGTTGCGGCAGGCGCGCTTAGCAGCGACGCTGCAGCGGCTTTGAGCACTGGCGCGGATGATATTCGGGGCATTCTTGGTTCAGTTGGTGTGGCGCTTGGGGCCGATGTTGACCCTGCCATTTTGGAGGCTGCACAAAGCTATAGGGCGATGCAAAGCAGCGGCGGAACTCTGCGAATGATTGCGGTGATTGGCGTCGCGCTTTTGGGGCTGACCTACGGTTTCATGCAGACATCGGCCACGTACCGCGCGCGAAACTCGGTTGAGCGCAGCATGCGATGGACGCTTATTGCGGCGGCTAGTGTGGCGGTGTTCACAACCCTTGGTATTGTCTTTTCGGTTATCTTTAACACGATCGAGTTTTTCCAACTTTATCCCGCAAAAGACTTTTTCCTGAGCCTCACGTGGTCCCCAAGTTTCGGCGGCGGTTCTGAATTGGGTGTTTTCCCGCTTCTTTGGGGCACGCTTTACATCAGCATAATCGCGCTGATGGTTGCTGTTCCAACTGGGCTTTTTTCCGCGATTTATCTGTCTGAATACGCGTCCCCCAAAGTGCGTGCCTTTGCCAAACCCTTGCTTGAGGTTTTGGCCGGTATCCCCACCATCGTTTACGGCTTGTTTGCGCTTTTGACGGTTGGACCTTTGTTGGTGAACGTGTTCGGTGACGGCGGCATTTTGGGCGTCAATTGGATGCAAGGCGGCACAGCTGTGATGACCGCCGGTTTGGTCATGGGCATCATGTTAATCCCGTTCGTGTCTTCACTGTCAGACGACATCATCAACGCCGTGCCACAGGCGCTTCGAGATGGCTCGTTGGGGCTGGGTGCGACGCCATCGGAGACCATCCGCCAAGTGGTGATACCTGCGGCACTTCCCGGTATTGTTGGCGCAATTTTGTTGGCCGCTTCCCGCGCCATTGGGGAGACGATGATCGTTGTTTTGGGGGCAGGGGCCGCCGCGCGCCTGTCGATGAACCCTTTTGATGCAATGACGACCGTAACGGCCAAAATCGTTTCCCAACTTACAGGCGACGCGGATTTCGCCAGCCCCGAGGCTTTGGTGGCCTTTGCATTGGCCATGACCCTTTTTGTGATCACCCTTGGATTGAACGTCATCGCACTGGGAATTGTGCGTAAATATCGGGAGCAATACGAATGACCGATGCGAGCAACGTAGCACCGCTGCGCGAGAAAAAATCCCTGCTCGTCGTTGATGCGCGCACCAAGAAACGCAACGCTGCTGAGGCGCGCTTCAAGATGTATGGCATCATCGCCATCACGCTTGGGCTGTTGTTTTTGGCGGTTCTGCTGACAACGATCATCAGCCGCGGTACTGGTGCATTCACCCAGACGTTCATTTCTGTACCTGTTGAGCTGCGCGAAGATAAGCTGGACAAAAAAGGTAATCGAAACCTTGAGGACATCAAAAAAGTCTCGACTTTTGGTTATAATCCGCTGTTGGGCGATGCTTTGTCCGCAGTGATTGCAGAAGGTGGCTTCACAACTGAAATCACCAAAAGCAAAGAGTTGCGCAAACTTCTGTCCTCAAGCGCTGTCGGGCAAATGCGGGCCTATGTGATAGAGAACACGGCCCAAATCGGCCAGACCGTGACTTTTGATTTCTTCGCCTCATCGCGCGTCGATGGTTATATCAAGGGCCGCGTGACCCGCGAGGATTTGGCCCGCGACAAGAACCTGTCTGCTGAACACCTTGATCTGGTCGATCAGATGATTGAGGCGGGTGTTGTACGCAAAAAGTTTAACCCAAGTTTCATTTTCGGCGCAGACGCATCCGAAAGCCGGCCAGAACAGGCGGGGCTTGGCGTGTCGATGTTAGGCTCGCTCTTTATGATGTTGGTTGTGCTGTTTTTGGCGCTTCCGATTGGTGTTGCCGCATCGATTTACCTTGAAGAATTCGCGCCGAAAAACCGCCTGACTGATTTGATTGAGGTGAACATTTCTAACCTCGCGGCGGTGCCTTCGATCGTGTTCGGGATCTTGGGCCTTGCGTTCTTTATCCAATTTTGTGGCGGCTATCTTGGCATTGCAGCAATGAAAGCGAGCGCCCCGTTGGTTGGTGGTCTCGTGCTGACGCTGATGACATTGCCGACGATCATCATTTCCACCCGTGCGGCGCTGAAGGCGGTTCCACCCTCAATTCGGGATGCGGCACTTGGGGTTGGGGCGTCAAAAATGCAGACTGTTTTCCACCATGTGTTGCCTCTTGCCGCACCTGGAATTTTGACAGGCACGATTATTGGCCTTGCCCAAGCACTTGGTGAGACTGCGCCGCTGCTGCTGATCGGCATGGTTGGCTATATCGCGTCAAACTACCCCGACAGCGTGTTGTCTGGCTTCACAGACCCTAACTCTGCCATGCCTGCCCAGATTTTTGAGTGGGCCAAGCGCGCAGACCCTGCATTCTACGAGCGCGCATGGGGTGGCATCATCATTTTGTTGGTCTTCCTTATGACCATGAACATCATCGCAATTTTACTTCGTCGTCGCTTTGAGCGCCGTTGGTAGGTAGAAGGGTAAGAACAATGGACGATCTAAGATATATGGAGATGCCCGTGGACCAAGATACCAAAATTTCCGCCAGCAATGTGCAGGTCTACTATGGCGATAACCAGGCCATCAAAGACGTAAATGTTGAGATTGCAGACAAGACTGTGACGGCCTTCATCGGCCCGTCCGGTTGTGGCAAATCTACGTTCCTTCGGTGTTTGAACCGGATGAATGACACCATCGATATTTGCCGCGTTGAAGGGACCATCAAAATAGACGGCGATGACATTTACGACAGCGCCGTTGATCCCGTTCAGCTGCGCGCGAAAGTCGGTATGGTTTTCCAAAAGCCGAACCCGTTCCCGAAATCAATTTATGATAACGTGGCTTACGGTCCCAAAGTGCACGGGCTGGCAAAGTCCAAAGCTGATTTGGATGTGATCGTTGAAAAAGCGTTGCGCCGTGGTGCGATTTGGGACGAGGTTAAAGACCGCCTTCATGCACCGGGCACGGGCCTTTCTGGCGGGCAACAACAACGCTTGTGTATTGCACGTGCTGTCGCAACGGAGCCTGAGGTGCTGTTGATGGATGAGCCGTGCTCTGCGCTTGATCCCATCGCTACTGCGCAAGTGGAAGAGCTGATTGACGAGCTGCGTCAAAGCTATTCACTTGTGATCGTCACGCACTCGATGCAGCAAGCCGCGCGGGTCAGCCAGCGCACTGCCTTTTTCCACTTGGGCAATCTGGTCGAGTTTGGCGACACCAGTCAGATTTTCACGAACCCACAAGACAGCCGCACCGAAAGCTACATCACTGGACGGATTGGATAAGCGTATGAGTGACCAACAACATATCGTTTCTGCTTATGACCGTGATCTTGAAGGGGTCATGGTTGCGATCATGAAGATGGGGGGGCTTGTCGAAGACAGCATCCTGAAAAGTGCGCAAGCGCTTGAAACCCGTGATCTGGAATTGGCCGCTGAAGTGCGTGCTGCGGATAAACAGATTGATGAGCTGGAAGAGAAAATCAACGATGAGGCCGCCCGCCTGATCGCGTTGCGTGCCCCCATGGGCCGCGATTTGCGCACGGTCCTGTCTGTGATCAAAATCAGCGGTGCGCTTGAACGCATCGGCGATTACACCAAAAACATGGCCAAGCGCACGGCGGTTTTGGCCGAAGTGCAGGCCGTCAATGGCGCGCCCGCATCGGTGCGCCGGATGGCCCGCGAAGTTGAGGCGATGCTGCGCGAAGCACTTGATGCTTATGTCCGCCAAGACGCCGCATTGGCCCAAGCGGTGATCCTGCGCGATGAAGATGTGGACCAGATGTATAACAGTCTTTTCCGCAATTTTCTGACCTACATGATGGAAGATCCGCGTAACATCACAAGCTGTATGCATTTGCAGTTCATCGCCAAGAACGTTGAACGCATGGGCGACCATGTGACATCGATTTGCGAGCAAGTGATCTATCAAGTCACAGGCGAAATGCCTGATGATGAGCGTCCCAAAGTGGCCGGTGATCCCTATGATCCTGCCTCTGTGACCGAGGACTAAAGAAACATGTCAGTTAATCAGCCGGTCGTATTGGTGGTTGAGGACGAGATGGCACAACGCGAAGTGCTGGTTTATAATCTTGAGGCCGAGAGCTTTCGGGTCGTGACTGCGGAAACAGGCGAAGATGCCATGTTGGCCGTGGATGAGCAGGCGCCAGACATCATCTTGCTTGATTGGATGCTGCCAGCCGTGAGTGGCATTGAAGTATGCCGCCGCCTTAAGGCGCGGCCTGATACAGTTGGCACGCCGATCATCATGTTGTCTGCCCGCTCTGAGGAGGTCGACAAAGTGCGCGGCCTTGAAATAGGTGCGGATGATTACATGGTCAAGCCGTACTCGGTGGTGGAGTTGATGGCGCGGGTGCGGACTCAATTGCGCCGGGTCCGCCCGTCAACTGTTGGCCAGACGTTGCATTTTGATGACATCATTCTGGACAGTGAAACCCACAAAGTGACCCGCGATGGCAGTGACATTAAGCTGGGCCCGACCGAGTTTCGCTTGCTTGCCACGTTCATCGAAAAGCCGGGCAGAGTGTGGTCACGCGATCAGCTTTTGGACCGTGTCTGGGGGCGCGATATCTATGTGGATACGCGGACGGTTGATGTGCATGTGGGGCGCTTGCGCAAATCACTTTGTACCCACGGCGGCAATGATCCGCTGCGCACTGTGCGCGGGGCAGGATACGCACTGGGCTAAGATTTGGGAAGCTTGGTCGCTTGTTTGTCGGTCTAAGCTTACGCTCTTTACTTGACTATTTTAATCTGAATAGGCATCCCGCACTGAACAAAAGTGTTGAGGGAACGCTCTATGGCAAAGCGGCCAAAATCAGCTGGCGAGAAAATCCTAACCGGCTTGGCGCTAACTCTTGGTGTGCTCTTTGCGCTGCCACATTTGGGTGTGCTTGTGGCTGCGTTTTCGGGATCGACAGACACGCTTGCCGCCCTTTTTGATACGGTTCTGTTGAATTACGCTGGCACCACCTTGTGGTTAGTGTCTTTGGTTGGTTTTTTCACATTTATTTTGGGAACTGGCACTGCGTGGCTTGTCAGCATGACCGAATTCCGCGGCAGACGCATTTTTGAGATCGCATTGGTGCTGCCCTTGGCGTTTCCCGCTTATGTGTTGGCTTATGCCTACACGCATCTGCTGGACCATCCGGGCATTGTTCAATCCACCCTGCGCGCCGTAACAGGCCTTGGCCCACGCGATTACTGGTTTCCCGAAATCCGCAGTCTAGGTGGCGCAACAGTGATGTTGACGCTGGTGCTATACCCTTATGTGTACCTGCTCGCGCGCGCTGCTTTTTTGGGGCAGGGGGCGACAACATTTCATGCCGCACGCGCCTTGGGCCGCAGCCCTTGGAACGCCTTTCGCACTGTGTGCATTCCTATGGCGCGGCCGGCGATTGCCTCTGGCGTGCTTCTCGCGGCCATGGAGACAATCGCTGATTTTGGCACTGTCAGTTATTTTGGTGTGCAAACATTTGCTACGGGCATCTACACAAGCTGGTTCACGTTGGCGGACCGTGCGGCTGCTGCACAGCTTGCACTTGGGCTTTTGGTCATTGCGCTGTTCTTGGCTATTCTTGAGCGTACCAGCAGGGGCGCTGCCAGATACGACAGCGCCCGTGTGAGCCAACGCCTTGCCCGCATTCCCCTAAGCGGGGGCGCAAATGTGGCTGCTACGGCATTCTGTGCGCTGCCTGTTCTGTTCGGTGTTATCATTCCCACGGTCGCCCTTTTGACCATGGCGATCGGCTCCGAGCAAAATCTGTTTGGTAGGCGGTATCTGGCATTTACAAGCAACTCCCTCACGCTTGCAGGAACGGCCGCGGGGTTGACGGTGTTGGGCGCGATTGTACTTGGCTCAATCCAGCGGGTCGCCCCAAGCTTCTTGACTCGCAGTAGTCTTTACGCTGCGCGATTAGGCTACGCCGTGCCCGGCGGCGTCATTGCGGTGGGGCTGATCGTGCCATTCGCTGCCTTTGATAACGCACTTGATGCGGCGATGCGCGCGCAGTTTGGTATCTCAACAGGGCTGCTGGTAACAGGTTCGATCTGGCTTTTGGTCGGGGCGTATATGATCCGCTTTTCCGCCGCCGCCCTTGGCGCGTATGAGGGAGGCATTGCAGCGGTCAGCACCAACATGGATGCGGCCTCGCGTGTCTTAGGGCAGGGGGTTCTAGCGACGGTGCGCCGCGTGCATGTGCCTATTTTGCAGCCAAGCCTGCTGACGGCACTGGTCATCGTGTTCGTTGATGTGATGAAAGAGCTTCCTGCCACCCTGATCATGCGGCCCTTTAATTTTGATACGCTCGCCGTTCAGGCCTATAGGCTTGCCTCGGACGAGCGTTTAGAAGGCGCCGCAGTCCCGTCTCTTGTGATCGCGGCGTTGGGGTTGATCCCCGTGATCATCTTGTGCCGTCAAGTCGGACGCCGCCAAAACTAAGCCACACCAGTTTTGGGTATCTCAAATTCCTCTGCGTGGCATTTCCATCTTCTGCGATCTCGTGCATAGATACCCGACACATAGCGCGGGGAGCATCACATGAGCACGAAAACTGACTGGGATGATGCCTATGCCAATATGGCGTATGTTGCTGGATCAGACGCGTTTCCGGCGATGTGGGAGGCCGATGGTGCAGCGTACCGCGACGGCGGCGTACAGTGGGACGAACATTCATACGGCTCTGATCCGCGCGAGCGATTTGATATTTTCTGGCCAGAGGCACAACCCAAAGGGTTGGCAGTATTTGTTCACGGTGGCTATTGGCTGCGGACTGGAAAATCCGACTGGTCACAGTTTGCAGAAGGTGCGCGTCAGCGAGGTTGGGCCGTGTGTTTGCCGCAATATACTCTGGCACCCGATGCGCGTATTTCGCAGATGACAGCACAGATTGGGCGCGCAATTTCATCGGCTGCAAAATTAGTGTCAGGGCCAATTCGCCTAGCGGGTCATTCCGCTGGTGGGCATTTGGTCAGCCGCATGATGTGTCAAGATACGCCCTTGGCAGCAGACGTGATGGAGCATGTTGATGGCTGCGTCTCAATCAGCGGCCTTCATGATTTGCGTCCTATTATGCGTACGGAAATGAATGACAAACTTGGCCTTGATTCAGCTGAGGCCCGCCAAGAAAGTGCCGCACTTCAAGACCCGCACCGGGTTGCGCGGATGACCGCATGGGTCGGCGGGGGTGAGCGGCCAGAGTTTATTCGGCAAGCGCGCCTTCTGCATAATGTGTGGTCAGGTTTTGATGTAGAGGTCACCTTGCACATTAACGGCACCCATGATCATTTCTCTGTCATTGAAGGGCTGAAAGACCCGCAAAGTGCGCTTACCACCTGCTTTGTTGGCAACGACTAATCCCAAACGTAAAATGAGAACCCGATGACAAACAAGCCTGTCCGCTTGCCCGTAAAAAACCGGTTTCATCTGCCTGAAGGCATGATTTATCTTGATGGCAACTCCCTTGGCCCGCTGCCACGTGGTGTTGATGAGGCGCTACGAAGCGCTGCGGTGGATCAATGGGGCGCGCATTTGATCAAAGGCTGGAACGTGGATGGCTGGATGGCGCAACCCGCGCGCGTTGGCGATAAAATTGCTGCACTAATCGGCGCGCCTGCGGGCTGTGTTACGATGGGCGATACGCTTTCCATTAAAGTATATCAGGCGTTGGCAGCGGCGTTAAACCTTAATCCTGATCGAAAAGTTATTCTGACAGATAGCGGTAATTTTCCATCTGACATCTATATGGCTGAAGGGCTTATCAAACATTTGGGGCAGGGGCATGAGTTGCGTATTGTGGCGCCCGAAGATGTTACTGATGCCATGACACGCGACGTTGCTGTGGCGATGATTACCCAAGTGGATTACCGCACAGGCCGGATGCATGACATGCAGGCTGTAAGCGATGCGGCCCATGACGCGGGTGCGGTGATGTTGTGGGATTTGGCCCATAGTGCAGGGGCCGTGCCCGTGGATATTGAGGCCAGCGGTTGCGCCTTTGCGGTTGGGTGCAGCTACAAATACCTCAACGGGGGGCCGGGCGCGCCTGCGTTTATTTATGTACGTCCGGATTTGATCCCGAAAATTGATCCCGCGCTAAGCGGTTGGCTGGGGCATGATGCACCTTTTGCGTTTGAGCCGTCTTACCGACCCGCGGTAGGGATTGAGAGGATGCGTGTTGGGACGCCACCCGTGTTGCAGTTAAGCGCTTTGGAAAAAGCGCTTGAGGCATGGGACGATATCGATATGCAGGATCTACGCCGTGCCAGTCTTGCATTGTCCGAGCTTTTCATTGCACAGGTTGAGGCGCGCTGCCCTGATTTGCAGCTTGCAAGCCCGCGCAACGGTGCCGAACGAGGCAGCCAAGTCTCATTTTCCCACCCAGAGGGCTACGCGATTGTGCAGGCCTTGATCGCACAAGACGTGATCGGTGACTTCCGCGCGCCTAATATCATGCGGTTTGGCTTCACACCGCTTTATCTCGATAAGGCAGATGTGATCCGCGCCACTGAAATATTGGAGCACGTTATGAATGATCGGCTGTGGGATAGGCCAGAGTTCAAGATCACACGCCGCGTCACCTAACAGCTCGTCTGAAATACCCCAAAACCGCGACAGATTTGGCTGATTTGTGTGCAAGCGATTGCGTCCTTGCCAAAGACCGTTCAATAAGACGTAACGCACAACGAGAGAAGCCACATGACACGTATCGACGACACATTTGCCCGTCTCAAAACCCAGAACCAAAAGGCATTCGTCGCCTACATCATGGCCGGTGATACGGATTATGATACCTCGCTTGAGGTGATGCAGGGGCTGCCCGATGCAGGCGTCGATATTATTGAGCTTGGTGTGCCGTTTACAGATCCGATGGCCGATGGCTCCACGATTCAGTTGGCGGGCCAGCGCGCATTGGCAGGGGGTCAGACCCTCACCAAGACGCTGCAAATTGCGACTAAATTTCGTGAGACGAACCAGACAACCCCAATCGTTCTGATGGGCTATTACAATCCGATCTATTCTATGGGCGTTGATACGTTTCTTGCCGCCGCATCAGAGGCTGGCATCGACGGGTTAATTATTGTGGACTTGCCGCCAGAAGAAGACGTGGAGCTTTGCTTGCCTGCCCAAGAAGCTGGCCTGAACTTTATCCGCCTCGCGACCCCCACATCTGATGCTGCGCGCCTGCCCAAAGTGCTGCAAAACACCTCTGGCTTTGTCTACTATGTTTCTATGACCGGAGTGACCGGTAGTGCCGCAGTCCAAGCCGTTGATGTAAAACCAGAAGTTGACCGCATCAAAGCCTCTACTGATTTGCCTGTGATTGTTGGATTTGGCGTGAAAACACCCGAAGCTGCACGCGATATTGCGGCGATCGCCGACGGTACTGTGGTAGGATCTGCCATCGTTGAACGGATTGGTCGCGGCGATGCGCCCGCCGATGTGCTGAGCTTTGTAAAAACCCTTGCCGATGCGGCCCATAGCTAAAGGAACAGACCGATGACTGAACTTTTTAACAGCTTTATGAACGGGCCTGACGAGAATGGCCGGTTTGGTGATTTCGGCGGGCGGTTTGTTTCTGAAACGCTTATGCCGCTGATCCTCGAGCTTGAAGCGCAGTACGAGAACGCCAAAACCGACGATAGCTTTTGGGCCGAGATGCATGACCTTTGGACCCATTACGTAGGCCGCCCGTCGCCGCTTTATTTCGCAGAGCGCATGACCGAGGCCCTTGGTGGCGCTAAAATTTACCTCAAGCGCGACGAGCTGAACCACACAGGCGCACACAAGATCAACAACGTTTTGGGCCAGATTATTCTGGCGCGCCGCATGGGCAAGACGCGCATTATTGCCGAAACCGGAGCAGGGCAGCACGGTGTTGCAACAGCGACCGTTTGTGCGAAGTTCGGCCTGAAATGCGTTGTCTATATGGGTGCGCACGACGTTGAACGCCAAGCGCCTAACGTGTTCCGTATGCGGCTTTTGGGCGCTGAAGTCGTGCCTGTGACCTCGGGCCGTGGTACGTTGAAAGATGCCATGAATGATGCGCTGCGCGATTGGGTTACCAATGTGCGCGATACGTTTTACTGCATTGGCACTGTGGCGGGACCGCACCCGTATCCTGCTATGGTCCGTGATTTTCAGTCAATCATCGGCAAAGAGACACGCGAACAAATGGACGCTGCCGAAGGTCGCTTGCCCGATACAGTGATTGCGTCGATCGGTGGTGGGTCCAACGCGATGGGGCTGTTTTACCCATTCCTTGACGATGAAAGTGTAAACATCATTGGTGTTGAGGCGGGCGGTAAAGGCGTAAACGCAAAGATGGAGCATTGTGCGTCTTTGACGGGCGGTCGCCCAGGCGTGCTGCACGGCAATCGCACGTATTTGCTGCAAGACGACGATGGACAAATCCTCGAGGGCTTCTCGATTTCTGCGGGTCTTGATTACCCGGGCATCGGTCCTGAGCATGCGTGGCTTCACGACATTGGTCGTGCGCAGTATGTCAGCATCACCGATAAAGAAGCGCTTGAAGCGTTTAAGTTCAGCTGTGAGCGGGAGGGCATTATTCCTGCACTCGAGCCATCACACGCCTTGGCCCATGTGATGAAGATCGCGCCAGAACTTCCGAAAGATCATTTGTTGGTGATGAACATGTGCGGTCGTGGAGACAAAGACATCTTCACAGTGGCGCGTGCATTCGGGTTCGATATGTCTGGACCTGAAGGCCGGACTTTCGAATAACGGATCGTTAGCTAATTGATTTGGGCGGTGTAGGGCTTTCTTACATCGCCTATTTAATCTACCTACAAATCGTATAATCAGTATTATGTTAATGTTGTGTATGCTGGCCTCATGGCTTGGTTCAAGTAAGACCCGTAAGTCATTGATATTACATCGTTACTAGTCTAACAGTATCCACTGGTTGCATCGCTTTGTATAACTAGGCTAACCGTAGGCAACAAAACGAAAGTAGTCCAATGGCAGCACTTCTTATCCTAAACGGCCCAAACCTCAACTTGTTGGGCACACGGCAGCCCGAGGTTTACGGCGCGACGACGCTGAAGGATATTGAAGCCAAGTGTTTGACGTTGGCGCATTCGTTCGGATTTGAGATAAGCTTTCAGCAGTCGAACCATGAAGGTGTTTTGATCGACGCAATTCAAGCCGCAAAAAGCTACCATGATCTGATCATTCTGAACGCTGGTGCCTATACGCATACATCAATTGCGCTGCGCGATGCGATTGCATCTGTGGAAGTTCCTGTGATTGAGCTGCATCTGTCGAACATTCACGCCCGTGAAGACTTCCGCCATACTTCGCACATCGCGCCCGTCGCTGTGGGACAGATCTGCGGGTTTGGCGCATACGGCTATGAGTTGGCATTGCACGCGGCAGCAGATTATTTGCGCAAATAGTCACCGCACATTTTAAGCACAAAAAAGGGCGCCACATCTGGGCGCCCTCCTCTATTTCTGTATCAACCGATGGGTCAGTTGAATTAGCTACCAGCAGCGGTTTTTGCTACTTCAGCAGCGAAATCTTCTACTTTTTTCTCGATGCCTTCGCCAACTTCCAAACGTGAGAAACCAGTGATTTCAACGCCAGCTTCTTTGGCTGCTTCAGCAACTGTCAGGTCTGGGTTCACAACGAATTGTTGGTTCAGCAATGTCACTTCTGACATGTACTTTTTCATTCGGCCAACGATCATTTTCTCGATCACAGCTTCTGGCTTGCCGCTCTCGCGAGCGATATCCATTTGGACGTTTTTCTCTTTTTCAACAACGGCTGGGTCCAGATCAGCTTCTGAAAGAGACGCCGGGTTTACCGCTGCGATGTGCATCGCAACCTGCTTGCCGAACGCTTCGTTATCGCCGCTCAGCGCAACCAACACGCCGATTTTGCCCATGCCATCTGCAACAGCATTGTGGACGTATGTCGCAACATGCGCACCTTCAAGAACGCCCATGCGGCGCACAGACATGTTCTCGCCAATGGTCGCAATCGCGTCATTTACGGTTGTTTCAACCGTTTTGCCGTCGATTTCAGCCGCTTTAAGCGCATCAACGTCAGACACGTCCAAAGCTGCGGTAGCAATGTTGCCAACCATAGATTGGAAGTCAGCGTTTTTGCCAACAAAGTCAGTCTCTGAGTTCACTTCAACTGCGATGCCTTTACCGGCTTTAACAGCAACAGCGACAAGACCTTCAGCAGCCGTACGACCAGATTTCTTCGCAGCCTTTGCAAGACCTTTGGTGCGAAGCCAGTCCATTGCCGCTTCCATGTCACCATCGGTTTCAGTCAGCGCTTTTTTAGCGTCCATCATGCCTGCGCCGGATGTTTCACGCAGTTGTTTGACGAGTTGAGCAGTGATTGCCATCTCAAGTCTCTCCTAAATTTAATAAGATATGTCTACGAGGCTGTGGTTTCCCATCGCGCGCCCCGTAGATTTCAACACATGTGTAAAGCTTACGCTTCTGCTGGTGCGTCCGCTGGTGCTTCTGCAAGAGCTTCTTCAACAGATGCCTCTTCCATTGCGCCAAGGTCGATGCCCGCAGCACCCATCTGTGCGCTCATGCCTTCCAGAGCCGCGCGTGCAGCCAGATCGCAATACAGTGCAATCGCGCGTGCCGCGTCGTCGTTACCCGGAACGATGTAGTCAACGCCTGATGGTGAGCAGTTTGTGTCAACGATGCCAACAACCGGAATGCCAAGCTTTTTCGCTTCGGCAATTGCCAGGTCTTCTTTTTTCACGTCGATGACGAAAAGCAGATCAGGAACACCGCCCATTTCGCGGATACCACCGAGAGAGGCTTGCAGTTTGCCCTGCTCACGCTCCATGCCAAGACGCTCTTTCTTTGTGAGGCCTTCAAAGCCACGCTCAGATGCTTCGTCGATGGCTTTCAAACGTGCGATAGACTTGGAAACAGTCTGCCAGTTTGTGAGCGTGCCGCCCAACCAACGGTGGTTCATGTAGTACTGTGCGCATTTCTCAGCAGCTTCAGCAATCGGGCGCTGCGCCTGACGCTTGGTACCAACAAAAAGCACGCGACCGCCTTTTGCGACAGTTTCCTGAACAGCGTTCAGAGCAGCGTCGAGCATTGGGACGGTTTGTGTGAGATCCATAATGTGGATGCCGTTGCGTGAGCCATAGATGAACTCTTGCATACGTGGGTTCCAGCGCTGTGTCTGGTGACCAAAGTGTACGCCTGCTTCCAAGAGCTGACGCATGGTGAAATCGACGGCCATGTCCGTATCCTTTCCGGTTTAGCCTCAGCGGGGGAAGAGACATATGTCTCAACCGGCGGACCTTTGCAGGATGTCTCCCTGCACATGGCCCATCCCCGCTTGCGGAGTTGAAGTGCTGCGCGTTTAACCCAGCACTCCAACCAGCACAAGCCCCATATTTACAGGCGCTAAACCGAAGTTTCGACCGGCGTAGAGAACGGCTTAGAGGACGGTGCGTTCAAGCACCCAGTACGCGCCGATGATCGCAATGCCTAGGCTGGCAGGAATAGCAATCACAGGGCGATACCATGTTTTGTCGCGCAACCAATATCCGACAAGCGCAAAAGCCACAGCAATTACGATCAGCTGTCCAAGTTCGACACCGATGTTAAAGCCGATCAACGCTGGCAAGAACTGACCTTCTGGAATGCCGTAGACACCCAGAACTGTCGAAAAGCCCAAACCGTGCAACAATCCGAACGCAAAAATAAGCGCCGAACGCCAGCGACTTAGCCCATCCGTAAAGATGTTCTCAACGGCCACATAAACGATTGAAAGCGCAATCAATGGCTCAACAATTGACGGATTAGCTGTCACCGCACCAGTGGCGCCCAATGCCAATGTCACGGTGTGCGCCAGTGTGAATGCACTGACCTGCCACAAAAGCGGCTTCAGGCGCGCTGCGAGGAAGAAAAGACCCAGAACAAACAAAATGTGATCAAGGCCAAGCGGGACGATATGCTCGATGCCTACGGGGATGTAGCGCACAAATGTATCCCACGCGCCCTCGGATTGCCCACCAGCAGCCGTAAGGATGGGCGACATTTCACCTGCCCCCAAAAGGCCCGCAAAACCGTTCTCGCCTGCCCCTTGTTGGCGCAGAATAAGTTGGCCGTAATTCTGCGACAATCCAACTTGAACGGGTGCATTTTCAGGGTTTGCGATGGTTGCGGACACCTGTGTCAGGCGTGGCAACTCAAGATCACTAAGGTCTTGAACCTCAACGGAATTAAGCGTGAGGACACCTGTCTCACCACCAAGCTCAACAAGGATGTTTTGAGAAATTGTGCCAAACTGCTCGCGGACACGTGTTTCAAACGCCTCAACGCTTAGTGCGCGCAGCGCATCATAATCCGCGGCGTTTGCTGCATCATCGGTGTTTTCCACCGTGGACAGATCAATCCCGGCCAGAAAACTCTCAAAATTCCCGCCCAACTCAAGCGTCACTTCACCCTCGGAAATCGTCAGATCCGCCACGGTGGGGTTCACCTCATGTGCGCTTGCAACAGTTGACACCGCCAGCAAAACAAACACCTTTAGCCACATGAAAAATCTCATTGGTATTACCCTTCTTACTTATTTTTGCTGTACCAGCGCATCTTTGTCCCATGAAGTGTGGCTGGATGCTGACGAGTTTCAAGTAGAAACCAGCGAAACACTCACCGCGGAACTCAAAAACGGACAGAATTTTGTGGGAGGTGGACTTATTTACAACCCTCGCAGCTTCACCCGATTTGAAGTATTGAGCACAGATGGCCTTAGGCCTGTACCCGGTACGATCGGCGACCGCCCTGCCCTGAGCCTGTCAGATCAGCCAGCGGGCCTTCAAGTTATCGGTTATGAAAGCACTGTGTCGACGCTAACTTATAAAGAGTGGGAGAAATTTCAGGCGTTCGCCGATCATAAAGATTTCCCCGACATCAAAACCCGCCATGATGCCCGCGGCCTGCCTGAGACCGATTTTGTTGAGGCCTACACCCGCCACGTAAAAATGCTTGCCTGCGTCGGCAGTTGTGACGGCCAAGACGCGATAATGGGTCTTGAGACCGAACTGGTGGCGCTCGCCAATCCTTATCAGTTGGCCCCCAATGCTCCCCTACCCGTACAACTTCTTTTGAACGGCGCACCGCAACCTGACAGGCAGATCGAGATTTTTGCCCGCGCAGCAGATGAGACAGTCCAAATCACAACAACCCGAACCAACGAAAACGGCGTTGCTGACATCATGTTGCAGCCCGATACCACCTATCTTTTGGACGCTGTGACATTGCGCGTGCCCTCTACTGAGCGGCATGTGAAAACAAATGCAGTTTGGGATACGCTTTGGGCGGCATTGACCTTTCAGACGCCAGAATGATCCCCTATACCGCCCGGCATGACACAGATTTTATGCATCGGATCCGTCTTGTGGGATATCATCGGGCGCCATGACCAAGAGATGGTTGCGGGCAATGACCGGCCCGGCCGGATCACGCGCCTTCCGGGTGGTGTCGCCCTCAATATTGCAATGACGCTTGCGCGTTTTGACCTGAAACCTGTGTTGCTCAGTGCTGTTGGTACAGACGAAGAAGGCAACGAGCTGGTCCGCGCTTGCGCCACAATGGGCATGGACACAACGCAACTTTACCGCCCCAAAGACCTGCCAACAGATCGGTATATGGCGATTGAGGGCGCAAATGGTCTGATCGCGGCGATCGCAGATGCGCATTCGCTTGAGGCCGCGGGAAGCGAAGTTCTAACCCCTTTGAAAGACGGAACACTCGGCAACGCATTGAAACCTTATAGCGGCGTAATTGCCCTTGATGGCAATCTTACGGAAAGCCTGCTTACTCAAATCGCAAGTGATGCCTGTTTCAAAGATGCGGACCTGCGCATTGCGCCTGCCTCACCTGGTAAAGTCATGCGGCTGATGCCACTACTCACCCATCCAAAGGCCACGATTTACGTCAACCTTGAGGAAGCCGAACTGCTGACCCAACAAAAACTGGGCGATGCAAAAAGCGGTGCTGAGGCACTAGCCCGAAAAGGAGCGACACGCGTTCTGGTCACAGATGGTGCCCGCCAAGCCGCCTTCGCCGAGAGTGGCCAAATCTGGTCTGCCACCCCGCCAAAAGTGCCCCAAATGCGCGTCACAGGTGCGGGGGATACCTTCATGGCCGCCCATATTGCAGCCGAACTTGCAGGCCGCTCGCCTGAAAATGCCTTGACCGATGGCCTTGCTGCGGCGGCCCATTACGTCTCGGGGCTATAATTTCTTTTGTTCAAAAATATCCCCGCCGGAGGCGCACATAAATGACTGTTCCTATGATTTTTTCCGATGAAGTAGCGGCGGCGCGCAAAGCCGGCCAGCCTATCGTTGCTCTTGAAAGCACCATCATTACCCATGGCATGCCTTTCCCCCAAAACATTGAGGTCGCCCGCGGTGTAGAGGATGTGGTGCGCCAAAATGGTGCGGTGCCTGCAACAATCGCCGTGATGAATGGCACGCTTCATATCGGTCTGAACAGCGATCAACTCGATGCGCTTGGTCAGGCAAAAAACGTCGCCAAGCTGAGCCGCGCGGATATGGCGGCGTGCATCGCAACAGGTGGGACAGGCGCTACAACTGTTGCGGCCACTATGATCGGCGCGCGCTTGGCGGGCATCAGTGTGTTTGCAACGGGCGGTATCGGCGGTGTTCACCGCGGCGCCGAGCACAGCTTTGATATTTCCGCTGACCTGCACGAGTTGGCCCAAACGCCGGTCACAGTTGTTGCGGCCGGCGCAAAGGCCATTCTGGACTTGCCAAAAACGATGGAGGTTCTCGAAACGCTCGGGGTGCCCGTCATCGCATTTGGTCAAGATTACCTGCCCGCGTTTTGGTCTGCGACTTCTGACATCGCCGCGCCTTTGCGGATGGACAGCGCCGCACAGATCGCGGCGGCCCATCTGATGCGCATGCAAATGAACTTGCCAGGCGGACAATTGATTGCGAACCCGATCCCGCAAGAGGCGGAAATTCCACAAGAGGTGCTGCACCCAATTATTGAACAGGCCCTTGCTGAGGCAGAGGCGCAAAACATTACCGCCAAGAAAGTGACACCATTTTTATTGGGTCGGATACTTGAGTTGACGGACGGTGCATCCCTGACTGCCAACATCGCACTGGTGCGCAACAACGCGCGCTTGGCCGCACAGATTGCTTCGGAAATAAGCAGCGCATAAAGATAACGCAGTTCGGGCGCCGTTATGTTGGCGCTGCCCGTTGTATCCGCAGGGCGCATAGCCTAGCTATGTCTCCAACACCCCGTTTTACAAGCAGATCATATGCCAAACACTGACCCGTTCTCTCCTGATCTTCCGCCTCGCCGTGTTGGTCTTTTCTCGCGCATGCGGTCGAATTTTCTAACGGGTCTGGTGGTGATCGCACCGATCGGGCTGACCATTTGGCTGATCTGGACAGTTGTTGGCTGGATTGACGGGTTCGTCCTGCCGCTTGTGCCCCACTCGTGGCAACCAGACCGGCTGATCCAAACTTATTTCGGCCTTGAGGTTGATCGTCAGATTAATGTGCGCGGCATTGGCGTTGTCATGTTTTTGCTGTTCACCGTGTTTATCGGTTGGATTGCCAAAGGGTTCATTGGGCGCAGCCTGTTGCGGTGGGCCGAAAGCATCGTTGAGCGGACACCCGTGGTGCGCAGCATTTACGGCGGCGTCAAACAAATCGCCGAAACGATCTTTGCCCAAACAGATACGAACTTCGATAAGGCCTGCCTGATTGAATATCCGCGCAAGGGTATCTGGGCCATTGGCTTTATCTCGACCTCCACGAAGGGAGAGGTTTTGGACAAAGCCGGCGCAGATAAAATGATGTCCGTGTTCGTGCCGACCACGCCTAACCCCACATCAGGTTTTTTGCTGTTCTTTCCGACCGAGGACGTTATCGAGCTTGAAATGAGTGTCGAAGATGCCGCGAAATTGGTTATTTCTGCGGGCTTGGTTTACCCCAATTCTAAAGACCCATCCGCACCGGCAAAGGGCTAGCTCATGTCTAGAAATGTGATCTTTGTAGCCCTGTTGTTAGTCCTGATCGGCACCGTTTGGATAGCGTTTGATGCGCTAATGGCCCTTGGTGTGGGCGTTGGTGCGATTGTGGCCTTTGTGGTAATCTCGGGCCTGAACAACCCGCACATGGACGACGATGAGACCTAAGCCAGCATCCTGAGCTAAGCTACAGGTGTCAGTTAAACATTGCCGGTAAATCCACACTGCTTTTAACACCGATATCGCCCCAGTGATCCGTTAAGAACTGATCTGCAGCGCGCTGTCCCGCTTGTTTCAGTTGCCCCAAAACATAGCCCGATGGCAGTAATTTTGTTGCAACGCTCAGCTCATTCATCAACGGGTCATCAGCAATCATATGCACGTTGATCGCTTTCATCGTGCTTTCACTGATCGTTCCATCACCCAGTAACCGCTGCACAAATTCAATCGCGCGTAATTCCCGAAGCAGGGACGAATTGAAGCTTATCTCATTAATTCGGTTTTGGATGGCCTGCGCAGATACAGGCAGCTCTTCTCGGTGCAGCGGATTGATATTAACCACCACAATGTCACTGGGAAGCGCGCCTTGAAACAGCGGAAACAGCGCGGGATTGCCAGTATATCCGCCGTCCCAATAGGCCTCATCTCGGCCCGTGTTGGGGTCAAATATCTCAACCGCCTTAAAGAGTGTCGGCAGGCAAGCACTTGCCATAATCGCCTCAGGGCAGATATCATCGTGGTCAAACACGCGGATTTTACCGCTGCGCACGTTGGTGGCACAGACAAAAAGCGCAGGCCCCTCATCGGCGCAAACCGTGTCATACCAAAACGCCTCTGCAATGCGCGCCAGCGGATTTTTGTACCACGGCCCAAGCGCATAGGGCGACATCACACGGCTGCTCAGATCAATGGCCGCAAAGGCGGGTGACATTTCAAAAGCGCGGCTCACAGTTGCGGCGGAGCCATGCATCCAATCACTTAGCCCGCTGGCGTCTGTCGCTCCAATTTGGGACCACAGCCAGTTAAGGTTTTCGCGCGCACCTTCGCGCCCTGCAGTGACCATGCCGGACTTGAACGCAGCCCCGTTCATGGCCCCCGCAGATGTTCCCGTGACGGCCGAAATTGTCAGCCGTTTTTCATCCAAAAGTCGATCCAGAACGCCCCAAGTAAAGGCCCCGTGCGCCCCGCCGCCTTGCAGCGCGAGGTTTATCGACTTGCTCGCCCCGCCCGCTTTGGCGCCACTCACAACGCCGTCCAGCCACCGTCAACGGAAATGGTCGTGCCGGTGATTTGGGCCGCCGCATCAGAGCACAGAAATGCAATCGTGCCGCCCATCTGCTCAACAGTTGCAAATTCCTTGGAAGGCTGGCGCTTGAGCATGACGTTTTTGATCACGTCCTCGCGGCTCATATCGTATTCCTTCATGGTGTCGGGAATTTGCGCCTCGACCAAAGGTGTCAGCACATAGCCCGGACATACTGCGTTACAGGTGATCGGCTCTTCTGCGGTTTCTAAAGCTACGGTTTTGCTGAGCCCCACGATGCCGTGTTTGGCAGCAATATAGGCAGATTTATAGGGTGACGCGGTCAGCCCATGGGCAGACGCCACATTAATGATGCGCCCCCACCCTGCGGCGCGCATGCCGGTGATGGCGGCGGCAGATGTGTGAAAGGCAGAACTAAGGTTGATTGCGATGATGGCATCCCATTTGTCTGTCGGGAATTCCTCAATACCGGCTACGTGCTGAATGCCGGCGTTATTGACCAAGATATCGCACGCGCCCGCCTCCGCGATCAGCTTGCGACACTCGTCCGCCTTGGACATATCCGCCTGAATATATTGCGCTGAGACACCTGTCTCATCCGCGATGGATTGCGCCAAGGCGTGATCTTCCTCGTTATTTGTGTAACTATTGAGCACAACATTGGCGCCAGCACGCGCCAATTCCTTTGCCACGCCAAGCCCGATACCTGAGTTTGATCCAGTAATTACCGCTGTTTTGCCCGTCAAATCCGTAACAATTGCCATTCGTGAATGCTCCTTACCAAAGTATTGAAGTCACCATAATGCTGCGACTGCGAAATGCCAGTGTAATGGAGTTTACCCTCACGGATTGTTGTGTTGACGGACTGCGGATCAAACCGATTGGCCAAAAAAAAACGCCAGCACGAAGCTGGCGTAAGTTATTGAGGCAGGTTTCATACAGGCAAGAAACCTATCGAGCAGTGAGACTGTTATATCCGTTTCGCAAAGGCGCGCCAAGCAGAAATGTTTGCGTTGTGTTAGCCCAGTGGTTGCGGTCCAATAGTAATTAAACATGGTCGACGGGGGATTGTTTCCAAAATGAAACTAAATATTTTCAAGTATAGCGGTATGTTAGCGGGCGTAGTTACAGCAGTTTCAATCGCGGGATTCGCAGCTGCCGAGCCAAAACACGGGATCGCCATGTATGGTGAGCCGCAACTACCACCAGATTTTGTGTCTCTCCCCTATGCAAACCCGAATGCTCCCAAGGGTGGTACTATCGCTACGGGTGAAGTTGGCACTTTTGACAGCTTGAACCCCTATATCTTGAAGGGCAGTCCACCGTGGCAGTTGCGCTTTTTGGGCGTGGAAAGCCTCATGGGGCGCTCTTGGGACGAGCCATTTACGCTCTATGGGCTTCTCGCCGAATCGATTGAGGTGGGTGAGAATCGCGCGTGGGTCGAATTCACCCTTCGCCCGGAGGCACGTTTTTCCGACGGCACCCCCGTTACGGTCGAAGATGTAATCTGGTCTTATGAAACATTGGGGACCGTCGGGCATCCGCGTTACCACGGGCTTTGGAAGAAAATCGAAAGTGCCGAAAAAACTGGTGAACGCTCGGTGAAGTTTACGTTCAACGAGGCAGATCGCGAACTTGCGTTGATCGCTGGCATGCGTCCCATCTTGAAAAAGGCACAATGGGACGGCGTTGATTTCGCCGACAGCAGTTTGGATATCGTGCCGATCACAACTTCCCCGTATGTTGTTGATCAATATGAGGCTGGCCGCGTTGTGGTGATGAAGCGCAACGACGATTATTGGGGCAAAGACCTGCCATTCCGCCGTGGCACCATGAACCTTGATGAAGTGCGTATGGAATTTTTCGGAGATGGAACCGCGCAGTTCGAGGCGTTCAAAGCAGGTGTTTTGAACTCAAACCGTGAATTTAACGCGCAAAAATGGGACCAGCAGTACGCCTTCCCCGCAATAGATGCGGGCGACGTGGTGAAGTCAGTGCTGCCTCATGAACGGCCCTCGGGCATCACAGGTTTTGTCATGAACACCCGTCGTGAGGCATTCCAAGACTGGCGCGTGCGCGACGCTCTGCTTCATGCGTTTAACTTTGAATTCATCAACAATGCTATGACGGATGGCAAGCAGCCGCGCATCACCAGCTATTACTCAAATTCGATCTTGGGTATGAAAGAAGGCCCCGCAGAAGGCTTGGTTAAAGAGTTCTTAACTCCCTTCGCGGACGAGCTTTTACCAGGCGCCCTTGAAGGATACACCCTACCTGTCAGTGACGGCTCAGAAGCCAACCGACGCAACATTAGGAAAGCCTTGCAGCAATTTGAAAGCGCAGGATATTCCGTTGATGATACAGGTGTCCTCGTTGACGCGAACGGCACGACTTTCACTTTTGAAATTCTGCTCAAATCAGGATCATCCGAGAATATCGCGATCATCGAGCTTTATACAAAAGCGCTTGAGCGTGTTGGCATCACGCCGACCGTTACAACCGTTGATGGGGCGCAGTACAAAGACCGTACGACCAATTATGATTTTGACATGACGTACTATCGCCGTGGCTTGTCCCTGTCACCCGGTAACGAGCAATACGCATACTGGGGCGCTGATGGCATTACTGAACCCGGCAGCCGCAATTGGATGGGCATGAACAGTCCCGCCGCAGAGGCGATGATTGACAAGATGCTGAATTCCGCAAGCCGCCAAGAGTTTTTGGCAGCCGTTCGCGCGTTGGACCGCATCCTGACCACAGGCCGCTACGTCATACCGATCTACCAGTTCAACATCAGCCGCATCGCCCACGCCAAGGAGCTTAAATACCCAGAAAACCTACCCATCTATGGCGACTGGATTGGTTGGCAGCCCGATGTTTGGTGGTTTGAAGCCGACTGAAAGAGCTAAAGTAACTAGACGCCCTGCACCCCCATGGGTAAACGCGGGGCGTCTAGATATCGAAAGCAGCACTATGCGCCTTTTTATCACACTACTCGCGATTTGCGCGGTCACTGCCTGCACTCCTGCACGATTGGCGACCAAAGCCGTGACAATACCCGTCAAAACCGTCGGTAAAGTCATATTTTAGGACGTAGGCTCAAGTTCACAAAACGTAGGGACATAACATAGATGCATACCCTCACGGAGCCCGATCTATGGCGCAAACTCTGTGCCGAAGCGCTTGGTACTGCGTTTTTGCTGATCGGTGTTGTTGGCTCCGGTATCATGGCCGATACGCTGTCAAACGGCTCAGTCGCGTTGACTCTTTTGGCAAATGCGATCGCCACAGGCTGCATCCTCTATGTCATCATTACTGTGCTTGGACCGATCTCGGGCGCACATTTTAACCCTGCCGTTACGCTCGCCTTTTATGTGCGCAAAGAAATATCGCGCACCGTTGCTTTGGGTTTTGCTCTAATGCAAATAGTTGGTGCAATTACAGGGGTTTGTCTGACACACTTAATGTTTGAACTTCCGATCTTCCAACTCGCAAGCACCGCGCGGACAGGTGTCTCGCAATGGGTATCAGAAGGGGTCGCGACGTTCGGTTTGTTGTTTGTAATCTTTGGGGGCTTACGCAGTAAACCAGAAGCCGTTCCAACACTTGTCGCACTTTATATCACCGGCGCGTATTGGTTCACCTCATCCACAAGCTTTGCCAACCCCGCCGTCACAATTGCGCGTGGCCTCTCCGATACATTCGCAGGGATTGCGCCAGCAGGCCTGCCAGCGTTCATATTTGTCCAACTGGTGACAGTCGTGATAGCGATGCCGTTCCTGGCAAAACTGTTCTCAAAATAACGGGCCGACATCCACCAATTCTTAACCCCTGCGGACTTAGCCTGAATAGGTAAACAGTTGCAGAGGTTCCCGATGATTTTGACGCCAGACGATATTCCCGCGATCAACCGCTACTTTCCCGCCACAGATATAAACAGTATGCGCTTTCTGACCCATGATCGTGATAAGTTGGTTTTGTATCTTGCGCGCGTGAATGAGTTGTCGATCACCGAAGCATCAGAGCAGCTTGATCTGGTGATCGCCGTGCGGCCAACCGAGAATTTACAACACGTCGGGTGACTTGGGCTTAGGCCAGCGATGTCACCCACAGAATTGTTGCATCGTCCTCACTAGTCGAGATCACGTTGTGCCCCATTGCGGCGTCATAATACGCGCTGTCTCCGCGGCGCATCTCAACGGGCTCGTAAAACTCAGTAAAAAGGCGAATGGTGCCTGTAAGAACGTACAAAAACTCCTCACCATCATGACGCACCCATCCGTCAAACTCATCAAGGGTCCGCGCACGAACCCGCGCGCGGTACGGCAGCATTTGTTTTTTGGTGAGAGAGGCCGAAAGCAACTCATGCTCGTAGGTTGTGGTAATTGTGCGGGCGCCCTCGCCCTCTTTGGTGATTGCCATGCGGCCATTTACCTGACCCTTCACCGGTGGTGTGAACAGCTGCGGGACAGAAATTTCCAGCCCAATCGCGAGCTTCTTCAGGGCCTCATACGTAGGCGACATCTGCCCGTTCTCAATTTTTGAAAGGGTCGAGCGCGCCAATCCTGCCTGATTTGCTGCTTGTTCAAGGGTCCAGCCGCGCGCTTTGCGCAACTCACGTACCCGCGATCCAAGATCAACAGGTTCAGGCGCGGCATCCTCCCCACTTTCACGGGCGATTTGGATCAGGGATTTTGCAGGTAGATCAGTCATGAAAAGCCTATAGCCCACGCTAACAACCGCTGGCAACAACATGCTTTGCAAAGTTGCACAGGCCCCTGTTCAATTGGTTTGCCCGCTTTACATTCGCCCCGCTTCCCTGCCAAACACCACGCAACTCATCGCCAATGCCTCGTAAAGGAGATGCCCGTGGTTAAGCTTGATATTATATCCGACCCAATTTGCCCTTGGTGTTACATTGGCAAAACGCATCTTTTCAAAGCGCTGGCAGAGGTGCCTGACCACCCTTTCACGATCGAGTGGCATCCGTTTCAGCTTAATCCTGATATGCCCGCGGCTGGCATGGACCGTCGTGAGTATCTGGAAACGAAGTTTGGTGGCAAAGAGGGTGCCGTACGCGCCTACGCCCCCGTTGTAGAGGCCGCTGAAAAAGCGGGCCTTACGATCAACTTCGAAGGCATCACACGTACGCCCAACACGCTTGATGCGCACCGTGTCATTCATTGGGCGGGCATTGAAGGTAAGCAGACGGCGATGGTACACACACTTTTCAAAGCCTATTTTGAAGACGGGCGGGACATCGCGGATCACGAAACGCTCGCTGATATTGCAGACAGTGTTGAAATGGATGCAGCCCTTGTGCGCAAACTGCTGGCCACCGATGAAGATGCAAAAGACATTCGCGATCGAGATGCACACAGCCGCAAAATGGGTGTTAATTCCGTGCCCACTTTTGTTGTTGCAAACCAGCACGCTGTTCCCGGCGCGCAAGGTCCCGACTTGTGGGTCCAAGTGATCAACGACATCAAAGAACAGTTGGCATCACCCGAATGAGCCAAGCGCACACCCGCCGCGGGCCAACACAACCACTTGGTCCTCGCGAATTCATCGCTTTGATGGGTATGTTGACTGCAACGATTGCGTTCTCCATCGACGCGCTTTTGCCAGCGCTGCCAGATATCGCGCAAAGCCTGACGCCGAGTAATCCCAATAACGCCCAACTGACAATCACGGCGTTTGTGTTGGGCATGGGCATTGGCACGTTTTTCGTGGGGCCTTTGGCAGATCGGTTTGGCCGTCGTCCGACTTTGATCTGTGGTGCAGTGCTTTATGTCGCGTCCTGTATGGTCGCGATCTTCACCACTGAGATTACCCTTTTGCTGATCACCCGCGTCACCATGGGGCTTGGCGCATCTGCTGCGCGCGTTGTTGCGATGGCTATTGTCCGCGACCAAACATCGGGCCGTGAAATGGCGCGACTGATGTCACTTATCATGATGGTTTTCGCTCTTGTGCCGGCGATTGCCCCTTCGATTGGCGCGGTGATCGTTGGCTTTACCGGATGGCGTGAGCTGTTTGCGGCCTTCGCCGTTTTCAGCATTCTAACCAGCCTTTGGTTTTTAATCCGGCAACCCGAGACACTTGTCCAAAAGCGGCCCCTCGCCTTTGCCTCATTGGCTGCGGCCTTTCGTGAGATGGTGTCTCTCAGCGTTGTGAGACGGTCGATCATAACGCAAACGCTTATTTATGCGTGTCTTTTTGCCGCTCTAAGTTCAACGCAACAGGTTTTTGCTGATGTTTACGGACAGGTGTCTCAGTTCCCGTATTGGTTCGCCTTGATCGCCGTATTAGCCGCAAGCGCATCGTTCCTTAATTCAAAAATCGTCGTAAAGCTGGGCATGCAGCGGGTCATATCAACGGCCCTGCTGGGACAGATCGCCATATCGGCTGTTATGATTTCGGTTTGGCTGTTGAGCCCTGCAAACAGCTTTGGGATCTATGTGATCTGGACCACATCAGTGTTCTTTATCGTCGGGCTTACATTGGGAAACCTGAATGCATTGGCCATGGAACCGCTTGGGCACATCGCGGGGTTTGCGGCATCTCTTTTGCAAGGTTCCGCCACCGTTGGTTCAGTTCTGATCGCGGCCCCCATTGGCCTTGCGTTTGATGGCACGCCACTACCAGTCGCGATTGGCATCACAGTCTGCATCACGTTAGCCTATATGACCGCGCGTGGCATTCGCCCCTAAGCTTTCGCTTTTTGCTTCTTTTTGTGGGCAATCGCTTTTTCGGCAAGGGCCTTGGCCAAAGCGAACGATCCTTTGATTTTGTCTGCTTCACTCGACCATTGCCGCGCAACAACGATCTTGTTGTCGCGAACACGTGCATCGCCGTTCTGCTCATCCATAAAGGCAACGAGGCCCTCGGGTGATGCGTATTTATTGTTGTGAAAGCTGATCGTCGCGCCTTTGGGGCCCGCGTCCAACTTGGCAATTCCGGCCTTTTTGCACATCGCTTTAATCCGGACGACAAGCATCAATGTGTTCACTTCACGGGGCAGCTTACCGAACCGGTCGATCAACTCAGCAGCAAAGCCTTCTAGTTCAACTTTGCTCTGCAACCCACTGAGACGGCGATATAATCCAAGCCTCACGTCAAGATCAGGAACGAAGTCTTCGGGTATCAACACTGGTACACCAAGGTTAATCTGCGGCGCCCATTGCCCGTCATCAATCAAACCTTCAGCCTTGCCAGACTTGATGTTGGCAATAGCTTCTTCAAGCATGGATTGGTAAAGTTCGTAGCCTACCTCACGCATCTGCCCCGATTGTTCTTCGCCAATCAAATTCCCTGCGCCGCGAATATCAAGGTCTTGGGATGCCAAGGTGAAACCGGCGCCTAATGTGTCGAGGCTGCCAAGTACGCGCAGACGTTTTTCGGCGGTAGGTGTCAGCTTCGCACGGGGTTTCGTGGTCAAATATGCATAGGCACGGGTTTTAGAACGGCCCACGCGCCCACGAATTTGGTACAGCTGCGACAGACCAAACATGTCAGAGCGGTGCACGATCATTGTGTTGGCGGTTGGAATATCGATGCCCGACTCCACAATCGTTGTTGCAAGTAGCACGTCGTATTTGCCGTCATAAAACGCGTTCATTGTATCGTCGAGTTGCCCCGCAGCCATCTGACCGTTTGCCACGATAAAGCTGACTTCGGGAACTTCTTCGCGCAAGAACTCCTCAATCTCGGGTAGATCAGAGATGCGCGGAACCACATAGAACGACTGCCCACCGCGATAATGCTCACGCAAAAGCGCCTCGCGGATGGTGACGGGATCAAATTCGCTGACGTAGGTTCTGATTGAAAGACGGTCCATCGGTGGCGTGCCAATAATCGACAAGTCGCGCACGCCAGAAAGCGACAGCTGCAGCGTTCGCGGGATGGGCGTGGCGGTTAGCGTAAGAACATGGACATCTGTCCGCATCTGTTTCAAACGCTCTTTGTGCTGAACACCGAAATGCTGTTCTTCGTCAATAATGAGCAACCCAAGACGTTCAAAACGCACAGATTTTGCCAGCAGCGCGTGGGTGCCAATGACAATGTCAACGGTCCCCCGATTGATACCGTCACGGGTCTCACTGGCCTCTTTGGCCGATACGAAGCGAGACAGCTGTCTCACCTCTAACGGAAAACCGCGGAAGCGTTCGGCGAATGATTTGTAGTGTTGGCGCGCCAGTAGCGTTGTGGGCGCGATGATAGCGACCTGTACGCCCGACATTGCCGCGATAAACGCCGCGCGCATGGCGACTTCGGTTTTGCCAAAGCCTACATCGCCGCAAATGAGGCGGTCCATGGGTTGGCCACTGGCCAGATCGTCAAGCACGTCGCCGATGGCGCTCAGCTGATCGTCAGTTTCTTGGTAAGGAAAGCGCGCCGAAAACGCATCCCACATCCCTGAGGGCGGCTCCATCATCGGCGCTGTGCGCAAGGCGCGCTCTGCCGCGACGCGGATCAACCGATCGGCGATCTGGCGAATACGTTCTTTAAGTTTAGCTTTCTTGGCCTGCCACGCACCACCACCCAACTTATCAAGCAGGCCCTGATCGTTGCCAAACTTGGACAACAGCTCAATGTTCTCAACGGGCAAATACAGTTTTGCCGCTTCCGCATATTCAAGCGACAGACACTCATGCGCCGCCCCTGCGGCTGTGACAACTTCAAGGCCCATGAAGCGACCAACACCGTGGTCGACGTGCACGACCAAGTCACCAGGGCTAAGGCTTTGAGTTTCAGACAGGAAATTATCCGCGCGGCGCTTTTTCTTGGCGCGGCGGATCAGCCTGTCCCCTAAAACATCTTGCTCTGAAATCACGACCATTTCAGGGCTTTCAAACCCGTGATCAAGTCCCCAGACCGCCAGATGAACGCGACTGTTGGCGATATCACCAGCGTTTGAAATCAGCGCCAGATCAACCAGCCCTTCATCGGCGAGAAGCCCGTGCAACCGTTCCCGCGCGCCTTCGGAATATGAGGCGATAATTACAGGGCGCTCTTGAAGTGATGCTTTAATATGTGCTGACAAGCTACTGAATAGGCTTATACTTTCTTGCTGACGTTCGGGTGAGAAATTCCGTCCAATTCTCCCACCCGCATCAATGACCCCCGCACCTGTGGATTGCGGCAAAGCAACCAGCTGAAGCATGCGCCGCTCAGATGTAGCCGCGGTCCATGCGTCATCATCAAGATAAAGACCCGCAGGGTGCGCCGGCTTGTAAACAGTGCCCAAGCGTTTCTTCTGTTTTAGCGCCTCTTGGCGGTTTTCGTATTGGTCAACGATGCTGGCCCATCTCGCGTCACGCATGGCCGCACTTTGATCATCAAGCGCAATTGCCGCGTTGGGCACATAATCAAAAAGGGTCTCAAGATGATCGTGGAAAAACGCCAACCAATGTTCGATGCCAGCGTGTTTGCGCCCTGCGCTCACGGCCTCATAAAGCGGATCGTCTGTGCCTGCCGCGCCAAATTCAATGCGGTAGGTCTGCCGAAAGCGCGTAATCGCAGGCTCGTCCAAGATGACCTCGGACACTGGCGCCAATTCAACAACCGATAGCTTTTCCGTGGTGCGCTGCGTGGCCGGATCAAACCTGCGGGCGCCGTCCAACACGTCCCCAAAGAGGTCAAGCCGCACTGGCCCCGATTGCCCCGGCGGATAGACATCAATGATGCCGCCGCGGACCGCATAATCACCAGGCTCTACGACAGTGGGGCTTTGGGTGAAGCCCATGCGTACCAAAAACGCCCGCAATGCCTCTTCGTTCACTTGGTGCCCGACAGTTGCGATAAAGCTTGCCCCTTCAAGCACGCTACGCGCAGGGATGCGTTGGGTCGCAGCATTCAGAGTGGTCAGCAAGATGAACTGTTTCGCCCCCCCCGCCACAAGCCCCGCCAGAACCGCCATCCGCGCCGCAGAGACATCTGCGTTGGGCGATGTGCGGTCGTAGGGCAGACAATCCCACGCAGGAAAGCTGAAAACTGGGACGTCAGGTGCGAAAAACGCCAAAGCCTCGCGCATCGCTTCAAGGCGTTTATCATCGCGCGCCACGTGAATAACGCTACCACTTTTTTCGTACTCGCGCAGAAGCAGTTGGGCGTCATAGCCCTCGGGGGCGCCGGAAATGATCAGGGGTTGGGTCATGCGGATGACCTACCGCGCTGACGGGCCGCGTCAAGGCACAGACACAAGTTTGAGCACGGATCGCACCACTTCAAAGGCTACCCACGACCATATTTTGATACATGCCCCAAATCGCGGTGATGAAAATAGAAATAATCCCAAGGACTTGCGTCCAAAACCTGTGTTTCAAAAGGCGGGCATGAAGCTGGTCCATGGTTTCGACATTGGACTCGATACTGCTAGCGGCACGGATGGACATCAGCCCCAACAGTCCCATCGGGAACAGGATCAAGAATAACGCCTGCGCAAACTCAACGCCGTACATAAAGCCCAATAAAAACAGTCCAGTGATGACAAAGCAGCCAAACCCAAAGATCAAAAGCCCTGACACTTCACCGATGATCAGCAGGCGGTTGATCGCCACGCGAACCATATCGCGCAAGTCAGCCTCGGCCTGCCCACCTTTGCGTTTCGCGCGTAAAACCAGATCAAAGGGCACGCCCAGAACATAGTGGCTCGCCGATGACCAAAACACCGCGAGCGCGATCCAGTACCACAGGTTTGAAAATGACCTCAGGTCAATCAGTTCAAATACCGCTTCATACCAATCCAAGGGCCAACTCCGGCTAAATCATCACACGCCTCTGCGTCGGTTCGCTATAGCGAGGCCGCGCCGCGATGCCAACCGCCAACGCCCCTTGTTGGGTGCGCTGGATTGAGGCAAAGTGGCACAGAATTCAAAGACCGAAAGCCACCTGACATGACACCTGTTACCGCCGCCTTCCCTGCAACACGCCTACGCCGTTTGCGTACGTCCGACGCGTTGCGGCGCTTGGCCAGTGAAAACACACTGACTGTTGATGATCTGATTTGGCCCGTGTTTGTCATGGAAGGTACTGATGCAGAGCAGCCAATCGCCTCTATGCCTGGTGTGTCGCGGTTAACCATTGACCGTTTAGTGGATGCAGCGCGTGAAGCCCGTGATCTTGGCATTCCGGCCATGTGTATTTTCCCCTACATCGAGCCAGAGCTTAAGACACAAGACTGTGCAGAGGCGTGGGGAAAGGATAATCTGTCGAACCGTGCCACCCGCGCGATCAAGGAGGCCGTGCCCGAGATTGCTGTGATGACGGACGTGGCTCTTGATCCCTATAACATCAACGGTCACGACGGGATTGTCCGTGATGGCGTTATCGTGAACGACGAAACTGTTGAAGCATTGGTCAAAATGGCTTTGGCCCAAGCCGAGGCCGGTGCAGATATTTTGGGGCCATCGGATATGATGGACGGGCGGATCGGGGCGATGCGTCGCGGGCTTGAAGAAGCAGGACATCAAAACGTGACGATCATGTCCTACTCGGCCAAATACGCCAGTGCGTTTTATGGCCCGTTCCGCGATGCGGTTGGTGCATCTGGTGCGTTAAAGGGCGACAAAAAGACATATCAAATGAACCCTGCAAATAGTGATGAGGCCTTGCGCCATATTCACCGCGATCTGAGCGAGGGTGCGGATATGGTCATGGTGAAGCCGGGCATGCCGTATCTTGATATTTGCCAGCGTGTCAAAGCAGAGTTCGGTGTGCCCACTTACGCCTATCAGGTTTCAGGTGAATACGCGATGATCACGGGAGCCGCGCAAAACGGCTGGATCGACGGCGAGCGCGTGATGACCGAAAGCTTGCTGGCCTTCAAACGCGCGGGCTGTGATGGCATTTTGACGTATTTCGCACCCACCGTCGCCAGATTACTGCAAAAAGCCTAGGCGAGAGGCTGCGCAGATCAAAGTTTATGCAGTTCCTGAGTGACATCAGGCGCGCCCCGCTATATTATTTAGACAGAAAATGTCGCAAAAAGCGGCAAATTGGCCAGATATAAAGGCCAAAATTGGCACCTGAGCAGAGGCAAGACCATGACACAAAACATTACAGGTTCTCTATTTGACCAAGACCCTGCGGAGGCGGTTGCAAAGCCATCGCGCCGTGCATTTACCATGGGCGCGCTTGCCAGCTTGCCTATCTTGGCTGGTTGCGGCAACGGGATCGGCTCTAAAGGAGCGGGCAAAATTGATGCGCGCGTCGATCAAACATTGAACTTTATGTACGGTAAATACCCTGCAACCAACGATCTGGCGCAAAAAGCCAGCGGTATGTTGGTCATGCCATTGGTTACGGAAGCTGGTCTGATCGGTATCGGCGGCGCATACGGACGTGGTGCGTTGCAAGTGGGCGGGTCTACTGTTGATTATTACTCAACTGCGCAAGGAAATGTGGGCCTGCAATTGGGCGCACAGCAATATGCCCATGTTCTGTTTTTCATGACAGACGAGTCGCTGATGGATTTCCGCCGCTCCAAAGGCTGGGCCGCGGGCGCTGATCTTGAGTATGCGTTCAAAGACCGCGGTGACAGCATCCGCGCAGGCACGATCACATCCCTGTCACCGGTGATTGCTGTAGTTTTCGGTCAGGCAGGTCTGCTTGTGGGCGCTACACTTGAAGGCTCAAAATACTCGCGCATTATTCCGTAAATATCCGCAAGCGATGCGGTTGGCTGGGCTAAGGCGCGCCCGTACTAACACGTGAAAGAGCCAGCCGATGCTGAGCATTACAAAATGGATTTTTCGGCTTTTTGTCGGAGTTTGTGTCTGCTGCATCATGGCGGTGGGCGTGCTTTATATGTTCGCCTCCCGCTCTCTGCCCGATTATGATGCAGATGTTGCGCTGAGCGGCATTACAGCCCCTGTCGAAATCGTCCGCGACAACGCCAATGTGCCGCATATTGTCGGCAGCATCGACGAAGATGTTTTCTTCGGTCTTGGGTATGCCCACGCGCAAGACAGGCTGTGGCAACTCATCACCATGCGGCGGACTGTTCAGGGGCGTTTGTCTGAAGTGTTCGGCCCCGAGACACTGCCCATTGACCGTGTCCTACGCAGGCTGGACCTTTACACCCTTGCGACACAATCAGTCTCGGTCCAAACTCGTGAAACTTTGGCGGCTCTTGAGGCTTATTCGGCCGGTATCAACGCAAGATTATCGCAGATCAACGCGGATGCTCTTGGACGCGGCGCACCCGAGCTGTTCTTGTTTTCCAATCAGATCGCCCCTTGGCAGCCTGCAGACAGCATCGCCCTGATTAAGTTAATGGCGCTGCAGGGCACCACCCATCTTGAACAAGAGGTCCTTCGCGCGCGCACCTCTTTGATATTATCGAACGAACGGATGTTGGACCTGCTGCCTGATACACCCGGTGAAGGCCTTGCAGATCTGCCTTCATTTGCGGAGGTGATGCCCCAAGGTAGCACGCGCGTTTATGCGGCAAGCAGCCAAAAACCGCAGCACCCGATTTCACCTTTCCGGCCCCGCGATCTTGCAGGTGCATCCAATGCGTGGGCTGCGGCACCGTCACGTTCTGCCACTGGTGGTAGCCTGTTGGCCAGTGATCCACATCTGGCGTTTTCATCCCCCTCAATTTGGTATCTGGCGCGGCTTGAACTTGCTTCAGGCGGCATCATTGGGGGCACAATTCCGGGTATTCCCTTGGTATTAATGGGGCGGAGTGCTGCTTTGGGATGGGGTCTCACGGCATCGTACGCTGATGACCAAGACCTTGTTTTTGAACAGCTTAATCCCGATGATCCCACACAATACCGCACGCCAAATGGTTTTGCGCAGTTCAGAACCCGCGATAGCATCATCAACGTCAAGGATGCCCCGTCCGAGACACTTACGCTGCGCTGGACCGAAAACGGACCGGTCCTGCCGCCTGAACATTATAACCTCGGCACCCTTATGCGCGACGGGTATGTTGCCGCGCTAAACTGGACTGCTCTTTCGCCCAAAGACACATCAATGAGTGCTGGTATGGCGCTTATGATGGCCAAATCAGTGCAAGCTGCCGCAGACGCCGCACAGACATTTATCGCGCCGTCGCAAAACCTAATGCTGGCAGATCGTGACGGCGTTGGCATGGTTACAATCGGTGCCCTGCCCGCACGGGATGCACGCCACCAAACCAAAGGGCGCTTGCCAAGCCCAGGATGGGTCGCCCAAAACAGATGGCAAGGGATCCTGCCCCCCGAAGCCAGTCCACGCATTTTAATGCCCGAGGGTGGCATAATCGGCAATACCAACAACAAAGTGACCGATGCCACGTTCCCTAACCACGTCAGTTTCACCTACGGGGACACCCAGCGGATCACCCGTTGGGCCCGCCTGATGCAATCACGCCAAGTCCACACCCGCGACAGTTTTATCGAAGCACAGCTTGATACAGTCAGCGTCACGGCCCGCACCATTCTACCGCTGATTGGGGCAAATTTGTGGTTCACTGGTCCGCCTGCCCCAGCTGGCACGCCCGAGCGTCAGCGACAGCGCGCGCTAACACTTTTGGCGGATTGGAACGGCGAGATGAACGAACATTTACCCGAGCCGCTGATCTATTCTGCATGGGTCAAAGCGCTTCAAACACGGCTAATCCGCGACGAACTTGGCCCGCTTTATACTGAATTCACCCACGTTGAGCCTATTTTCCTTGAACGGGTGTACAGAGATATTGATGGGGCCGCCGCTTGGTGTGATGTGGTGCAATCTGCCCCGCTTGAAACCTGCGAAGACATGGCGCGGCTGGCACTTGATGATGCGATCATCTGGATCAATGAAAGATACGGCACCGCGCTTGAATCCCTACGCTGGGGCGATGTCCATCAGGCGACCCATGATCACCCTGTGCTGGGTGAAACACCCATTTTGCGGCACGTGGTCAACATTCGGCAAAGCACTTCTGGCGGGGATAATACGTTGATGCGAGGGCGTACATCGGGGGATCCTGCCGATCCGTTTCATAACGTACACGGCGCGGGCTACCGTGGTGTGTATGACTTTGCTGACCCTGATAGTTCCGTTTTCATTATTTCGACGGGCCAATCAGGGCATCCGCTGTCGCGCCACTATGATGACCTTGGTGTACTGTGGCGGCGGGGCGAATATATCCCAATGTCACTTGACCTTGATCTTGCGCGGGCTGGTGCGACAGGTGTCACCCGCCTTTTACCGCGTTAATGCGCCACATCAAGTAAGTAACGTAAGCGTCTGATATGCTTATAAATTGCGGAACTTCTTGGCCTGCCGCGCAGTCCATTTTACCTTAAAGATATAGCCGGTTTCATCGGCGCTTTCTTCCTCAATCACACCCTCTTCAAACAGCCACGCGCGGCCTTTGCCGTTGGCGTATGGAACATTCAGGGTCTCAATATGAAGGTCCGGTGTCAGGGTTTGTGAAACAGCCGCTAGAAGATCATCCAAGCCATGTCCCGTAAGCGCAGATACAACGTGCAACGTGTCCGAACGCGATGCAGTCTCAATTGCCCCATCGCGCGCGCTGTCATCTAGCAAATCAATTTTGTTCCAGACCTCAATCATCGGCGCAGTCTCGGCAACGCCCAGATCAGCCAGAATGGTCATGACATCGCGTGCCTGATTTTCTGTTTCGGGATGGCTGATGTCACGCACATGCAAAATCAGGTCGGCGTCCAATACTTCCTCAAGGGTCGCGCGGAAAGCAGCAACAAGCTGCGTTGGCAAATCAGAGATAAAGCCCACAGTGTCGGACAAAATAATCTCTGGACCGTCTTCGATTTCCAGCCGGCGCATCGTGGGGTCAAGCGTCGCAAAGAGCATGTCTTTGGCGAATACATCCGCACCGGTTACCCGATTGAAGAGGGTCGATTTCCCCGCGTTTGTGTAGCCGACCAAAGCAACAACAGGGAACGGTACTTTTGCACGTGCCGCACGGTGAAGCGCGCGGGTTTTAACCACTTTTTCAAGCTGTTTACGCAAGCGCCCCATTTGATCATCGATGGCGCGGCGGTCCGCTTCGATCTGTGTCTCGCCGGGACCACCAACAAAGCCCAGACCACCCCTTTGGCGCTCAAGGTGGGTCCAAGCGCGGACCAGACGGGTACGTTGATAGGCCAAATGCGCCATCTCAACTTGCAAAACACCTTCACGAGTGCGCGCACGATCGCTGAAAATCTCAAGGATAAGACCCGTGCGATCAAGCAGTTTCACGCCCCATGCTTTTTCGAGGTTACGCTGCTGAACGGGCGTAACGGGACCGTCGACCAAGACCAGCTCGATGTCATTATCTTTGAAGATTACGCGCAGCTCTTCGATCTTACCTTTACCAAAAAGCATGCCCGCATGAACTTTGGGAAGCGAGACAACTGTCCCGCCTTCCACATCAAGGTTTGGCAAAGCTTCGCCCAAAGCAATTGCTTCAGCCAAAGCATCATTAGCCTCGCGCCGATCGCGGTCGCTTTTTATGTCAGGATGGATCACCCACGCCCGGGTGTTGGGCGTTTCGGTCTCGAAATGTTCAGTGCTCACGTGCGGCTGGCCTTACGGCTCTTCACCGTCATAAAGGCTGATTGGTGTGGAAGGCATGACCGTTGAAATGGCTTGCTTGTACACCAGCTGCGACTGACCATCGCGGCGCAAAAGAACGCAGAAATTATCAAACCATGTGATAACGCCCTGCAATTTAACGCCGTTAATCAAGAAAATAGTCAATGGAACCTTCGTTTTACGTACGTGGTTCAGGAATGCGTCTTGCAAGTTCTGCTTGTCAGCCATCAGTTGTGGTCCTTTTTGCCGGATCGTTTATCGATCTCTCCCCGTGCCGGGGTTACCTCATTTATGTAGGTTCACAGGCAAAACTTCCACCCCCTAAATATGACGTATTTGCCGCACACACTCCAAAATCCGGATGTATGGTTATTTTCGCCAAAATTCAGGATTGAAAAGAGCGATGAGGGCCAAAGTCTCCAAACGTCCCAGAACCATCGCCGCACATAAGATGTACTTGGCTGCATCTGTTAGGGCCGCCAAAGCAATTGGTTCCGCCAAGGCCAATTCCGAAAGTGGCCCCGTGGTTGAAAGCGCTGCAACGGATAGCACCATGGAAATCTCAAACGGCAGCCCCGTTAGGGACAAAAGCGTCATGACCAATGCAAACGACAGCACAAACGTCATGAAGAAAATCCATGCGATAAACGCCCCTTCGCGGCGAATATGCCGCCCCATACCTCCTGCCCCGCCAACGGAACTTGGATGAACCAAACGTCCCATTTCGCGCAGCCCGTGTTGATAAAGCGCATAAACACGCATCAATTTCACACCACCCGCAGTTGTTGCAACGCCGCCGCCCATCAACGCAAGCCCCAGCAAAATCATGCCCGGAGCGGTGAGGCCTGACCAATCTTGCGCGGATGACCAATGGACGCTCTCATAGCCAGTCGTACTTAGGAACGACGCCACAGTGAAAACGGACCCCCAGATTGCATGAAGCGCCGCCAGCCAGTTTTCTTCGTCGTTTACTTCAAAGGCCCCAAACCAGTGACGCAGGAAAAGCAAGCTTGGCACAATGATGATGACCGAAAGGGCGATGCGCATTTCAGGATCGCGCCGCAGCGTGCCGGCTTGTTGGGCGCTAAAGTCGTTTGAAAACGTGAGCCGCGTGAAAGCAAAAACCATAAATAGCAACAAAACGGCTTCTGCGATTATGCTGCCCGAACCGCCTGTTAATCCGCCGACGGCAGAAACTCCGCTGGTTGAAATAAGACCCATTGCGTGGATCAGCGCGGTAAAGGCGTCCTCACCCGCGATCACTTGTAACAACCACATAAGCGCGGTCAGGCCCGTATAAATTGGGGTCAGATAAATCGAGTGACGCACAAGCCGTTTAGATGGCGCAGTTGTTTTGCTGAATTGCGAATACGTGGCCGAGCGTTGCCCCGCACGCGGTGTGGATGACACCTCAAAGCCGCCCAGATTGAGCGGTGCCAGCAAAGCAACGGCCGTGATCCAAACGAACAAACCGCCAGACCATGCAACCAACGCCCGCCACAGATGAAGCGGCACGGATAGGCGTTCAGGCACATCAAAAACAGTCGCGCCAGTTGTTGTGAAATGGGACACCATTTCGAAATAGGCGTTGGTAAAAGTGGTCGTGCGCAAGGCCTCATAAAACGGAAATGCCAGCACTGCGGGCAGAATTGTAAACGCCGCAACAAGAGTTAAAAGCTGCGCGCGGGCTGAAACGCCCCGCCCTTCACGCCGTGATGCAATTGCGATCATCGCGACGAAAAACATCTGTAGGATGCCCGTGTACAGAAACACCCGTGCTTCAAATAAATCGCGGCTAAGATAACCTGCGACGGCCGGAATGATCATCGCCATCCCGCTGATCGCCAGCAAAACGACAAACAGTGGATATTGTTCAATCTGTGCGCGCATCAGAAAAAGTCGATGGAAACCTGCAAGAGCCGCTCCACCTCGGCCACATCAGCCGACATGGCAAATAGCGCCACGACATCGCCCTCATCGATACGCGTCGCACCTACCGGTTTGATCAGCTTTCCGCCTTTTAACAGCCCCGCAACCATCACACCTTCTGGCAGATCAATCTCGCTAATCTTGCGACCAGCAAGCTGACTGGTTGAAAGTACCTGCGCCTCGATCACTTCCGCCTCAGCATCACCAACCGAGTAAACATGACGCACGCGACCTTGCCGCACGTGGCGCAAAATAGAGCTAACTGTGGTTGCGCGCGGGTTGATATAGGCGTCAATCTTCAAAGGGGCCAAAAGCGGGACCAACGTGGGGTCATTGATCAAACAAATCGCCATGGGACAGCCGTTATTTTTGGCGCGCACAGCGGCCAAAATGTTAGTCTTGTCATCGTCGGTTACGGCCAAAACCGCATCGGCGCTGTCGATGTTAGCTTCACGCAGTAGATTACGATCCAAACCATCACCGTGCAAGACAATCGTTTTTTCCAGCGCATCGGCCGCCCGTTCGGCACATGCACGGTTTTTCTCGATTACTTTTGCACGGATACGGTGGCGTTGCTCTTCAAGGGCTTTGGCAACCGCCAACCCAACATTACCACCACCAATCAGAACAACCCGCTCTTGTTTACGGGCCTTTTTGCCAAAAATCTCAAGGGTCCGCGACACGTCCGCGACGTCTGCAAAAATATAGCACTCGTCACCTGCAAAAATCTGATCACCGGCCTCGGGTTTGAACAAGACACCCTCGCGGCGAATGCCCACAACAAGGGCACGCAGCGTTGAAAACAGGTCTGTCAACTGACGTAGCGGCGTGTTGATAACAGGACAATCTTCACCAATGGTCAGCCCCAAAAGCTGGGCTTTGTTGTCGAGGAAAAACTCTGTGTCAAAAGCAGTTGGGCTTGAAAGGCGTAGCAAAGCAGCTTGGGCCACTTCGCGCTCAGGGCTGATTACCACGTCAATCGGCAGGTGATCACGGCGGTAGAGATCAGAGTAAATCGCATCAAGATAAGACTGGGCACGCAGGCGCGCGATTTTGCGTGGCACCTCAAACACCGAATGCGCCACCTGACAGGTCACCATGTTGACCTCATCCGAATGGGTCGCGGCGATCACCATATCAGCGTCGCGCGCACCCGCACGCTCAAGAACATCAGGATAACTTGCAAAGCCGGCAACGCCTTGAACATCAAGGGTTTCTGTCGCTCGGCGAACAAGTTCGGCATTATTGTCTACAACTGTCACATCGTTGTTTTCAGATGCCAAATGGCGCGCAATCTGCCAGCCAACTTGTCCTGCGCCGCAAATAATGACCTTCATGGGGCTTCCCTAACACTCATCGTGGTTCTGTGTGGGTGACACGCGGCGCGCTTTAGGTCAATTGTTCTGCGCGTCGGCAGTATCATCAAACACTTCGGCAACGCGCGCGCCACCTTTCGAGCTTGTCACCACACCCAGCGTCTTCAGCTTGCGGTGCAAAGCGGACCTCTCCATACCAACAAACGTAGCTGTACGGCTGATATTGCCCCCAAAACGGTTAATTTGCGCCAGCAAATACTCGCGCTCAAACAGTTCACGGGCCTCACGGAGCGGCAAAGCAGCCAACGCACTTGGCACAACAACCGCATCATCGCCCCCCGCGCCCGCATCATCGTTTGGCAAATCTGCCACATCAATGGGACCAGTGTCGTCGCCCAAAATCAAAACCCGCTCAATCACGTTTTTCAACTGACGAACATTGCCGCGCCAGTTCATGGTTTGAAGGCGCGTCTCGGCCTCTTGAGTTAATTCGCGCAGCGGCAACCCTTGGCTCTGATGCAGCTGTTCGATGAAATGTGCCGCCAACACAGGGATGTCTTCGCGGCGCTCATCAAGGCCAGGCACCGTTACGGGTACAACATTCAGACGGTGATACAGCTCTTCGCGGAACGCACCATCTGCAATTGCTTTCTCCAAGTCGCGATTGGAACTGGAAATTACACGAAGATCGACTTTCACTTTCTCCGCACCGCCAACCCGAACGAATTGTTGATCAACCAAAACGCGCAAGATCTTGGACTGCGTGCCAAGAGGCATATCAACGACTTCGTCAAAATAAATGACGCCGCCGCTTGCTTGCTCTAAAAGTCCGGGCTCGGGACCTTTGCTGGTCTCACGGCCGAACAAGATTTCTTCCATGTGTTCGGGATCAACCCCCGCAGAATTAACTGTCACAAAAGGAGCATCTGACCGCGGCGACTGTGCATGGATATAGCGTGCCGCGACGTCTTTACCCGCGCCGGCAGGACCAGTCAGCATCACGCGCCCGTTAGAATTAGTCACTTTATCTAACTGGCTTCGAAGGGTCTTGAACGCCGCAGAATGACCGATCATTGGCGCCGATTGACCACCCGTCCTCTTCAAAGCCACATTCTCACGACGAAGCCGCGACGTTTCCATAGCGCGCGTAATCACGACCATCAGTTGATCGATGTTGAACGGTTTTTCAATGAAATCGTAAGCGCCCTGTTTAATGGCTGCGACTGCAATCTCAATATTTCCATGCCCCGATATGATGACAACGGGCACTTCAGGGTGCTCTCGCTTGACAGTTTTCAGAATATCAATTCCGTCCATGTCACTGTCTTTAAGCCAAATATCGAGGATCATCAGCGCGGGCACTTCGTCTTTGATAGAGGCAATGCACTCGGTTGAGGTGCCTGCAAGCTTCACCTCAAATCCCTCGTCTTTCAGAATATCCCCCACCAATTCGCGGATATCTCGCTCGTCATCTGTGATCAAAATATGGCTCATGCCAACCTCGCTCCGTGCTGTCTTTTGTGCATCATTTTATCTGGTTTTTCATAGGTGAAATGGGCAGCGTCACAATCGCAGACGCCCCGCTGTGGGTATTACCGCCCATCGGCTCTGCGTCTTCCAATGACAGGGAACCGCCATGTTCTTCGATGATCTTTTTAACGATAGGTAGCCCCAAGCCAGTACCTTTGTCTCGGGTCGTAACATAGGGCTCAAACAGCTTGCTGCGATCAACTGGCAACCCAATACCATTATCCGAGATCATAATTTGCACCGCATGGTCAACGGTCGTTAGGCTGACCGATACTTCTGGGTTTCGAGGCCGCACACCAAATTTTTCCTCATAGCTTTCAATAGCCTCTGAAGCGTTCTTAATAAGGTTTGTCAGCGCCTGACCTACCATTGTTGAATCTATATCGGCCCAAATCGGAACTTGTGGGATATCCGCAGTGATCTTCAAGCCACTTGCAGATTGCAGCGTCACCGCATCGCGTAGAATTTGTGACAAATCCTCCTCGCGCCGCTGCGGTTCTGGCATACGCGCAAATTTTGAGAACTCATCGACGATCCGCCTCAAATCACCTGTCTGCCTCACAATCACACCGGTCATTTGCTCCAGCGCTTCCGCGTCTTCAACTTCGCGGCCAAACTTACGTTTAATCCGCTCGGCACTTAGCTGAATTGGGGTCAGCGGGTTCTTGATCTCGTGCGCAATCCTGCGCGCGACGTCCCCCCAAGCAGCCATCCGCTGTGCGCTGACTAGGTCGGTCACATCGTCGAACGAAATTACATATCCTTCGGTGCCGTCGCTTCCGATACGGGGGGCAATTCGCACAAGAAGGCTTTCCATCACACCATTTCGTGTGACCTTAACTTCTGCCTGTACTACCTTGTTATTGTTCGCTGTTACATCGTCGAAAAGCTGCTCAAACTCTGGCACAGCCTCTGAAATGACCCGTGCCTCCAGATCAGGATCAAGTCTAAGCAGTCGTTCTGCCGATTTATTTACAAATGACACATGACCACCAGCATCAAGCCCAACCACGCCAGACGTAACAGACGATAGCACACTATCAAACAAACGACGGCGCCGCTCAATCTGGCGGGTACTGTCGAGGAGCGTGTCGCGTTGTTGCTTAAGCTGCCGCGTCATCTGGTTGAAATACCGGCTTAGCATCGAAATCTCATCGTCACCGCGCTCTTCGCGCACGACAACATCAAGGTCCCCCATGCCTACCCGACGCGCAGCACCAGCCAACCTACCAACGGGCCGTGCAAGACGCTCTGCAAACCAAAGGCCCAACCAAATCGCTGCAAGGATCAAGATGACAGCAAACCCAAGATAAAGAAGACCAAATTCAAACAAAAGGCGCCCACGGTCCTGTTCTAATTGTTGGTACAACTTGGCACTTTGTTGGGTGTCATCAAGCAACTGCAAAATAGCGCCGTCAACTTCACGGCTAATATAAACAAACCGGTCCAGTGAATTTGCAAGAGGGACAAGCGCACGAAACTCGTCACGGCCCCAATCCTCAATCACTGCAACGCCGTTATCACGCGCTTCACCGAAGAACTGTTCGGCAGGTTCTTCATAGTTGAACAAGTAACTGCCGGCACCGCGCGCGCGGATTTCAGCGTTCCCATCGATAATAAACGCCTCGGCCAACGGGTTTTGGATGGTCGGCTGCACTTGACCCAATACAAGACGGAGCTCTGCATCACTTAACACACCGTCCCGCTGCGACACATTCAAGAAGCGCGCGAGTATCTGCGCATCCCGAATTAGGTCTTCGCGCTGTTCAGTTTCATAGGCCTGCGCTGCCGTTAATGAGGCCCCAACTACACCGCGCACCCGATCAGAGAACCAGCCCTCAAGCCCTACGTTCACTGTAAGGCCCGCAAAAATCGCCACAAGAATGGTTGGAAGAAGCGCAACAAGGGCGAAAACACCCGTTAACCTTAAATGCAGCCGCGATCCCGCAGACTTAGCACGCCGTGCTGCAATCATTTGCGCGACACGACTAGCAACCATGGTCGCCACGACCAGCGCATAGACGAGGTCTGCCAACAGCACGAGCCGAAGACTGTTCCCAACAGCTTGATCTTGCAATGGGCCAAGAACGGTGAAAGTCGCAATCGCGAGTATGGGACCGAGTGCTACGACAAGAACGGTAAACGCGCTGCGGGTACTACGGCGCCGGTAAAATCGGCTTAGCCGATCCCAAAACCTGCGGTCCGCACGTAGCCTCATCTCGTCTCACCCTAGCCTTGCACGCCCTTAACAGGCGCTATGCGACCATTTGGCCACGCTTATGTGATGTATTTACATCAATTTGCGTCGGCGTGTCACCTCAATATCGAGGTCAGTGATCTTTTTTCGCAAGGTATTGCGGTTGATGCCAAGAAGATCGGCACATTTAGCTTGATTCCCGCCGGTCGCATCAAGCGCGATCTCGATCAGCGGCATCTCAATTTCGCGCAAAATTCGACCGTAAAGCCCATCGGGCGGCAGCTCTCCACCGTGCAGATCAAAGTATCGTCTTAGATGTTTAAAGACCGATGCTGACAGTTTTTCACCCTCACCTGCGCGCAGCGTTGTGCTAACGGCTGGCTGGTTGCGAAGCATGGTTTCAACTTGTGCTTCGGTGATTTGCTCTTCTGCGACAGTGACGACCAAGCGCTTGATGGCATGTTCAAATTGGCGCACGTTTCCGGGCCAGCTATAGTTGCGGAGTAAGTCCATCGCCTCGTCAGAGAAAAACTTTGCATGCCCGCCACTCCGGTCAGAACGGCTCAAAAAATGCGCCGCGAGAAGTTCAATGTCTTCCACGCGTTCACGTAACGGCGGCACAGAAAGTGTGACGCCAGACAGCCGATAGAATAAATCTTCTCGGAACAAACCCTGCTCTGTACGCTCTGCAAGACCTGACTGATTAGCGGCCATAACCCGCGGCGCAGGTTCCGGCATGCTATCCAACATGCGCACCACCCGCGCTTGCGCCTCAAGACTGAGATCTGCAATTTCGTCAAAGACAAGCGTACCACCGCGTACCCGCGACAACACATTCGCCGGACCGTCAACACCTTCTAAATCACGCTCGCCAACAACAACAAAAGGAAGGCTCCGGCGGTCAGAAAAATCATGGATTGCGCGTGCTACAAGCGATTTACCCGTGCCACTTTCACCCAAAATTAGCACCGACAGATCAGTGTTCATCACCCGCGCAATTAACCTATAAAGCGCCTGCATTGCGACAGTCCGCCCGACCAGAGGCAACTCATCCTCGTCCTTCACAGGCGGCTGCGAAACCGCAGGGCTTTTCCGCTTCGCCTCAAGCGCCTTCGCACAGCGCTTCATCAGATCGGGCAAGTCGAATGGCTTGGGGAGATAGTCGTAGGCGTCTTTCTCAGTGGCCTGAATTGCGGTCATTATTGTGTTCTGTGCCGAGATGATGATCACCGGCAAATTGGGCCGCGCTTTGGTGATATGGGGTAGCGCATCAAGGCCATTACCATCGGGCATAACCACGTCCGAAACGACCAAATCGCCCTTCCCTTCTTCCACCCATCGGAGCAACGTTACCATGCTGGCGGTCGCGTGCACTTTACATCCTGCGCGGGTCAGTGCCTGAGTCAAAACGGTTCGAATTGTGCGATCATCATCAGCAACAAGAACAGTGCCATCCATATTAATAAGTCCTCAAAACAATAAGTTGGCGGTCAGTCATTCAGTATGGTCTTTCATATGTTTGGGCGCACGCGGCAGGCTAATCCGGAACATCGTCTTGCCGGGTTCACTCTCAACCCGCAGCCAGCCATGGTGGTCAGCCACGATCTTCGCAACCAACGCCAGCCCAAGTCCCGTCCCGTTTTCTTTACCCGATACAAAGGGTTCAAAAATGTCATTTTCCAACTCGGGCGGAAGGCCAGGCCCGTCATCAATAATCTCAATCTGAAGCGGCAGCGGGGCATGTTCACCATCGGCGCGCCGCACTCTCAAAGAGTGCTCGTAATAAGTTCGAATATCGATATGCCCCCCACGGCGGTCCGCCGCCTCCGAGGCATTTTTGAGCAAATTCTGAATGACCTGCAGCAATTGATCCGCGTCACCAAGGGTCGATGGCAGCGATGGGTCATAGTGCTCAGCGATTGTCATATGCGCGCCAAATCCGACCAGCGCCGACCGCCGAGCACGGTTCAGAACGTCGTGAATATTAACCACTTTCTGCTCAGGCGGTTGAAGGTTCCCGAACATCTCAACTTGATCAAGCAACTTCACAATCCGGCGGGTTTCCTCAACAATGAGGTCCGTCATTTCCCTGTCCCCGTTTGACAGGTTCATGGACAAAAGTTGCGCCGCACCAGTTATGCCAGCGAGGGGGTTTTTAATCTCATGGGCGAGCATTTCGGACATGCCAATCGCAGACCGCGCTGCAGAATGGGATGTCCGCGATGTGTCAATGCGCGTGGTTAATTCACGCGGCGACATCAGCATAATCATGCCGCCTTCCGTTCCTTGAAGCGGCGCCACCTGAATATTATACGCCATGCCGCCTTTTCCCGCGTCCCCAACAATGACGTCGTTGATATAAAGGGTTGAATGGCTGCTGCGTGCCTTTTGCATCGCGCCTTCCATCGGTGCCGCGCGTAGAACCGTATCCCAGAGCGACTTCCCGATCAGCGACTTGCAAGATACATTCAGAAAGCTTTCGCCCGCCGGGTTCATATCGATCACACAATCATCAGCACCGATCAGAACGACAGGCGACGGAAGCGATATCCAAAGTGCGCGGTCCATTGTTACGCGGCCTCCTGATACTGTTGCAAGACAAGCGGCAAAAGGGTCAATACGACACTTGGATCCGCAGTCAGAACTTCGCGACGAAGTGCTGCTGGCGTTTGCGCAAAATCCATGTACCAGCCTAAATGTTTACGTGCCACGCGCCCCCCAAGAGAGCTTCCGTAGAACGCCAGCATGTCTTCAAAATGGCCTGAGACCAGATCACACAGATCAGCACCGCTTGGAACATCCGGCGCACCAATGGCAGATTGATCGCCGTAAATCGCATGGGCAACTTCGGCCAGAACCCACGGGCGGCCCTGCGCACCGCGGCCGATCATGACACCGTCGGCCCCTGATTGATCAAGCGCGTTGCGCGCTGTTTGTGCATCCGTAATATCGCCGTTCGCGATGACGGGAATATTCACCGCATTCTTAACCCGGCCGATCGCCGACCAATCCGCGGCACCTTTATAGAACTGACAGCGGGTGCGACCGTGAATGACGATCTGCTGCACGCCCGCTTGTTCAGCACGCACCGCCAGCTCGGGCGCGTTAAGCAGGTTTTCGTCCCAACCAAGGCGCGTCTTTAGCGTCACCGGTAAATTCACGGCCTCGACCACTGCATCAATTAGTTTAAGCGCATGGTCCAAATCGCGCATCAAGGCACTGCCAGAATACCCGCTGGTGACCTTTTTTGCGGGGCAACCCATGTTGATGTCGATAATTTTTGCGCCCATGTCGGCAACCTGACGCGCAGCCTCAGCCATCCATTCAGGATCACGGCCCGCGAGCTGAACTGCCGTATTTTCAACCTCGGCACCAAGCTCTGCTTTTTCGCGCGTGCCAGGACGACTGCTCAGCAGCTCTTGTGACGCAACCATTTCGCTGACAACGCGGCCAGCCCCAAATTTGCTCACAAGCTTTCGAAACGGCAAGTCCGTAATGCCTGCCAGCGGGGCAAGCATAACCGGCGGGTTCGGAAGACTGAGTGGTGTTGATCGGTCGGCTGAGGTGTTCATTCATCTATGCCTAGCGATCCCCAGAGCGCTTACAATGCTAAACTGCACATAAATTAGCCAAAAAATGTATGTTGCCTATATTTTAATCATTTCTGCAATTCCAATGTGCGCCATTTCAGTTGTATCACCCGTAAAGATTGATACATCCTGTTCCCATGACACCTACCCACGACACAAAAGCAAAGACCGCTGCGATTATTGTCGCAGCTGGCCGTGGAACCCGTGCCGGTGGTGATATTCCAAAGCAATGGCAGTATGTTGCAGGTCGTCCGATTGCAGCATGGACACTTGACCGCTTTCGCGCCTGCGGACACCTATCCACTATCATTCTGGTGCTTCATCAAGATGATATTGACCGTGACATCAAGGGTATCTCATTCGATGGGATCACGCGTACTGCAGGTGGTGAAACCCGGAATGCATCTGTTCTATGCGGACTAAAAGAAGCGCAAAAACAAGGCTTTGATCAGGTTCTAATCCATGATGTAGCGCGCCCGTGTATCTCAGATACTGTGATTGATAAAGTGATTGCCGCACTTAACACCGCCAAAGGTGCTGCACCGGGCCTTCAGGTCACCGACGCGCTTTGGACACATGACCACGGACAGGTGTCCGGCACACAAGATCGCAGCAAATTAATGCGCGCGCAGACACCCCAAGGGTTTCACCTTGCCCCCCTCTTAGAGGCCCATCTTGCCCATAAAGGTGATGCGGCTGACGATGTGGAAATTGCCCGCGCGGCAAATATACCGGTTCAGATTGTTCCCGGTTCAGAAGACAATATAAAAGTGACGACGCCCGAAGATTTTGCCCGCGCCGCACGTATTTTGAAAGGACAGGCTGCCATGGATATTCGCGTTGGCAATGGCTACGATGTACACCGCTTTGGTGACGGTGATCATGTAATTCTATGCGGCGTTGAAGTGCCTTTTGATCGTGCATTGCAAGGTCATTCGGATGCGGACGTAGGTATGCATGCCGTGACCGATGCGATTTACGGCGCCCTTGCGGACGGGGATATCGGACAGCATTTCCCGCCAAGTGAGGCGCAATGGAAAGGTGCCGCCTCTGACATCTTTTTGCGCCACGCCGTTAGCCGCGCGACGGAGCGCGGGTATACTATCTCAAACGTTGACTGCACGTTGGTCTGTGAATTTCCAAAGATCGGGCCAGTTGCGATGCAAATGCGTGAGAAAATGGCCGAGATCATGGGGCTCGACGTTACGCGGGTCAGCGTAAAGGCGACCACGTCCGAAAAACTCGGATTTACAGGGCGTGGTGAAGGCATCGCCGCGCTGGCAACTGCCACGTTGATCAAACCATGAAACAACTCGCTCATTTGATTGGTACCGTGGGCTATGTCGGCCACATGCGCCCTGCCCCAGGCACATGGGGATCGCTTGCCGCCCTTCCGCTTGGGTGGGCGCTCGCTACGCTCGGCGGGCCCATCCTTTTTGGCGTCGCTTTGGTTGTAGGTTTTGCGAAAGGCGTTTGGGCCACGAAAATCATGACTGAAGGAAGTGACGATCACGACCCGTCTATTATTGTGATCGACGAGGTCATTGGCCAATGGATAGCACTTTTGCCCGTTATAATCGGCGCACATGCTGCGGGCGCTGATCTGCTGGCACTTTGGCCCGGATGGATCGCTGCTTTTGCCCTCTTTCGCCTTTTTGACATTTGGAAACCTTGGTTGGTCGGCATGGCAGACCGCCGACATGACCATTGGGGCGTGATGCTTGATGATGTCATCGCCGGTATTTTTGCAGCAGTTGGGGTAATTGTTTTGGCGGGGTTCGCCCATGCACTCTGAACTGGCCAACAAAACCCTTGAGACGGCACGGCGCGTCAATCGTACGATCGCAACCGCTGAAAGCTGCACCGGTGGCATGGTCAGTGCAGCGCTTACGGAAATTGCTGGTAGCTCGGATGTGGTCATTTGTGGGTTCACAACTTACGCCAACAGCGCAAAAGAAATAATGCTTGGCGTCACCCCAGAGACACTCGCCCAGCACGGTGCCGTCAGCATGGAAGTAGCCGAGCAAATGGCGCGGGGTGCAGTGGCGCGATCTGATGCGCGGACAAGTGTCTCAATCACTGGGATTGCGGGGCCAGGTGGCTCTGACTTCAAACCCGAGGGGCGCGTTTGCTTTGCCCTTTTTGACGAAATAACGAACACGTGTCTCACAGAAACGATTGAGTTTGGCGCATTGGGGCGGACACATGTCCGGTGCGCTGCACGGGACCATGCGCTTGGTATGTTGATACGGTTTTTTGAAAGCCAGTAGCTTTGCGTTTCGCCCATTAATTAAGCAAACAGGCTGCGTTACCGCACAGTAAACACGCACACTCAGCCTGCTGATAATTTAAGCACAGACATACACGCACTGCCTCTTTATCGGGCGTAACCCCCATGCTTACTGCACCTCAGCATCACCTTAGGAGGGTATCATGGTAGGGGCAGATACAGCTTGGATCATCGTCGCGACGGCGCTGGTTCTGTTTATGACATTGCCAGGTTTGGCACTATTTTACGGCGGCTTGGTCCGTTCGCGCAACGTTTTGAGCGTGTTTATGCACTGCTACGCAATCGCATGTTTAATGAGCGTATTGTGGCTAGCCTTCGGATATTCCATCGCTTTTGGCAACGGCACGAGCGGCTATTGGGGCGGTTTGGACAAGATGTTCCTTACCGGCATCGACGCAGACACTTTGGCCGGCACCATCCCCGAGGTTCTGTTCTTTGCGTTCCAAATGACCTTTGCGGTCATCACCCCCGCATTGATTGTCGGCGCATATGTTGAGCGTGTCGGCTTTGGCTTTGTTCTGCTCTTTTCTGGCCTGTGGATGCTGCTTTGTTACGCGCCTGTGGTTCACTGGATCTGGGGTGGCGGTATGTTGGCGGACGGCGGCATCTTTGGTGAGACAGGTGCCCGCGACTTCGCTGGTGGCATCGTGGTCCATGAGACAGCTGGCCTCGCGGCCCTTATCATTGCGGTAATGCTTGGCGCGCGCAAAGAGCAAAGCAAGCCTCCGCACAACCCGGGCTACGTCATGATCGGCGCGGCAATGCTTTGGGTTGGCTGGTTCGGCTTCAACGGTGGATCTCAACTGGCGGCAGATGGAGGCGCCGCGATGGCGTTGACCGTCACGCATATCTCGGCGGCGGCCGCCTCATTGTCATGGGCGCTGTGGGAGAAGATCAAGTTCGGCAAGGCCTCTCTCGTCGGGATCGTGACTGGGACAATCGCAGGGCTGGCTTCGATCACTCCCGCGTCCGGCTTTGTTGATCCAGTCACAGCACTTTGCATCGGCGGCGTTGCTGGCATCTTGTGCCAAGAGGCCGTTGTTTTGGTCCGCAACACGCTCAAGATTGACGACACGCTCGATGTGTTCGCGGTACACGGTGTGGGCGGTATTTTCGGCACAATCGTAATTGCGCTGGTTGGTCAAGGCGCGTGGGTTGCGCAACTTGGATCACTAGCAATCGTGGGCGTTTTCACAACCGTAGTCACAATCGCTTTGGTTTACATCGTGAAGGCGATCACCCCGCTGCGTGTCGATGAAGAAACAGAGCAGACCGGCCTTGATTTGGCAGTACACGGTGAGCGGGCCTACGATACAACGTCGTAACTTAGCATCCCACTTGCTAGACAGAACAGCGGCCATCCTTCGGGGTGGCCGCTTGCATTCTAGCCGCCGTAAAGTGCATCAGCGCGGCGCTCAAACGCGCGCACAATCCGCTGCATCGCCTCGTTAAACACAACGCCAATGATGCCTTGAAGAATGGCGTTCTTAAATTCGAAATCTACGAAGAAAGTTACTTCAACACCACCTTCTACGTCTTTGAAACTCCATGTGGATTCCATATATTTGAATGGGCCATCAATGTAGGTCGTCTCAATTTTTTGATCGTCCGGATACAGAACCACTTTGCTGCCAAAACGTTCTCGGAACACTTTGAAACTGATGACCAGATCCGCAAGCATGACTTCAGATGCCCCTTGGTCCGCCCTACTTCTGATGCGCGCGGCAGCACACCACGGCAAAAACTGAGGATAGGACGCCACATCCGCGACCAGATCGTACATTTGCTGCGCAGTGTATGGCAGTATTTTTGTGTCGGTATGTGTCGGCATGATTCAATTTCGTTGATGACAGTCCTGCCAGATGTCGTATGCTCGCGCGCGAAAATCAAGGGGATTACCCAATATGTCGCGTCCATATGTTATCGATCCAATGATCACCGCCAAGGCAATTGCTGCCCGCATTGAGGAACTTGCCCGTGAGATTGAGGCAGAATTCGCTACCGCTGATAAGCTTGTGGTTGTCGGGCTGTTGCGCGGCAGTTTTGTGTTCATTGCTGATCTTGTGCGTGAGCTGAACCTTGATGTGGAAGTCGATTTCTTAGAGGCAAGCAGCTACGGAAACGGCATGGAGAGCAGCCGCGAGGTACGCATTCTCAAAGACTTACGCGGCGCAATCGAAGCGCGTCATGTGCTGGTCGTCGAAGATTTGATTGATACGGGCTACACGATGAAGCACGTCATTGGCCTGCTGCAGGCGCGCAAACCCGCGAAGATGAGAAGCATCGTTCTGTTGAACAAAGAAAGCCGCCGCGAGGTGGATATTTCAGCGGACTGGGTTGGTTTTGCCATCCCAGACGAGTTTGTTGTTGGGTACGGCATTGATTACGCACAACGAAATCGCAACCTTAACCATATTGGCAAAGTACGATTTACTGATTGATAGAAAATGGCCGGATCAGGCGCCGGCCAACCGTTTATCACGTGCTGCTTTCAGACGCGCAAAATCGTCACCCGCATGATAGCTTGATCGTGTCAGCGGCGTTGATGAAACCATCAAAAAGCCCTTGTTATACGCTGCTTTTTCATACGATGCGAATTCATCCGGTGTGACGAAACGATCAACAGCGTGGTGTTTCGGCGTTGGCTGGAGGTACTGACCGATCGTCAAGAAATCGATGTCAGCCGCGCGCATATCTTCCATCACTTGAACGACCGCTTGCTTGTCTTCACCCAAACCAACCATGATACCCGACTTGGTAAAGATCGTCGGATCAAGCTCTTTGACACGTTGCAATAGACGCAGCGAATGGAAATACCGCGCGCCAGGGCGAACTTCGGGGTAAAGTCCGGGAACAGTCTCTAGGTTATGATTAAACACGTCAGGTTTTGCATTAACAACCACTTCTAAAGCACTGTCATCACAGCGAATAAAATCTGGCGTTAGGATTTCGATCGTTGTTTTGGGTGATTGACGCCGGATCGCACGGATTGTCTGTGCAAAGTGTTCTGCCCCGCCGTCTTCGATATCATCACGGTCAACGGAAGTGATGACGACGTGGTTTAGGCCAAGCTTTTTCACCGCATCCGCGACACGGCCCGGTTCAAACACATCAAGCGCTTCTGGCGGCTTACCCGTTGCAATGTTGCAGAAAGTACAAGCGCGCGTACATACCTGCCCCATGATCATCATCGTGGCGTGACCTTGGTTCCAGCACTCACCAGCATTGGGACAACCAGCTTCTTCACAAACGGTTACCAGCTTGTGCTCACGCATAATTTCATGGGTTTTCTTGTAGCCCTCACCGACAGGCGCCTTAACCCGAATCCAATCCGGTTTTTTCGGCTGCGGAGCGTCTGCACGGCGCTGCTTTTCAGGGTGGCGCTGTGCAGGAATTTTCAGATCGCGGGGCGTGGCCATGAAGCTACCTCAATTATCAAGATATTTGAGATATAGCCCTTCAATTTGCCAATGCCTAGGGGGTGCGCGGTGTTGTCTGCTATGTGTTTACCGAATGGCAGCCTATCCCACAAAACGCCCGTGTGCGCCGTAAACATCTGCATAATGGCGCTTGAGCCGCTCTAAGGCGATGCGCAATACCACTTTGCCAGAACGCGCAGCCCACCCCATGCGACGCTCGGCCGCTTCCAGACCCTCAAGGTAGCAACACGTGCGCAGCACAACATCCCCAAGACCGGGCCCAAGATCATTGAGTGCGGCGAACACACGTTTTTGGGCATCACTTATGGCCGTAGGTTCTTCTGGTGCCCTTAATGCTGCTTGCCAGTCAAAATTTGCGCCCACATCGATCTGTGCCAGCTCAAAATCTTCACGAAGACGCTCGCCGGCGGACACATGTTCATCAGATAAGAACGCCTCACCGTCTTTGCTTTTGCGCCGCGACAAAACCACAAGCGGGCTTTCGCGAAGAGAATAGCGCGCCGGACGAGGGTCAGTTGTCTCAGACGTATGAACCTGCGTTACGGTCCGCGCGCTTAGCTTTGCATCATCACCGACCTCAATCAGCATCTTCAACGCCGCACGGCCCGCACACGTAATAGAGTAACGCGAAATACGTGAAGGTGTGATGCACGAAATCCAGTCTTTTAGCGCCATTGCATTTGCGACAGGACGGTCCAAAGTCGCCGTTCTGGTGGTTTGCCCGTCCGCGCCGGTGCGCACCACAACGGCTTTTTCCATGTCACGGGCCACAGCCAAAACGGCACCCGCCTCAACCAAACGGCGCAAAATGCGGCGCGCCTCACGGTTCACTGTCGCTTCGTCGGTACAGATGTCAGCCTCCGCAACGCGCACTGCAATGTCGGCAGATTTTTGACCCGAAGGCCCAGTTGGCGCCACACCCTGCCCCGTCGCACCCAATGTCCGCAGCGCCTCGTCCACTAATATGTCTTCGCGGCGGCGCTCAAGCCGCTTGACCTGACGGCTTACAGTAGACGCGTGGCAGCCCAAATCACGGGCAAGCTCTCTAATCGAACACCCTTTTTCGGTGTGTAGAATGTAGTTGCGGGCAGATTGCGGCACCCAATCGGGCAGCGACTGCAACAACGCGCCTGAAACCTTGGAAACGGTAACACTAGACATTTGCTTTCCCCTTATACAAAAACTATCCACTGATTTACCCACAGGGCAATGCAACTTAAGCGTGTAAACATTACCGAGGCGTTAACAAAATCGCCACAATTCGATTATTGTTTCCAAATTGATAACAATTGGTAAGAGGTCCGCGCGCTCATAAATTCTCCACGCAACACCCGGATAGGTTGTGTGATGATAGTTTAGTAAATTGAATGACTGTTACGATCATGGAGACCATTATGACCCAAGCCCTACGAACACTCAGCCGCATCAAACGCCCCAAATTGCTTTTGGCCGCAGCAAGAAACGCAAAAAACCTTTGTAATCGTGAAAAACTACTCTCTGAGCTTTTGAAAAACGAGCCTGCTGTGACTGGCGAAAAAGCATTTGCCCGCCTCATGGCAGCAGAAGAACAACTCAACGAACAGCGCAAAGCGCATAACGCAAATTACCAACCATCGCGCCATGTCATGATAATGGCCGCGCTCTTGATTGAGGCGGCCATTGTTCAGAATAAAGAAACAGTCTGCGAAGACCGCCTCAAATTGGTTAACACAAAAGCCTACATAAACGCGTCAGGCATGGATGCCTTTTTCTCAGCCACATAGGCCTCCAAGGCAGTCTTGATCTCGGGGTTGATCTGCGGCTGCTGGTAGTCGCTCAGCATCTTTGTAACCCGTTGCGATGCAAGATATTGGGTGTCTTTCGCGCCGTCCTCATCCCATGTTTCGAACGGACGGTAGTCAAACACATCGGACTTCCAGAACGCGGATTTGAAATTCTCTTGCGTGTGGTCGCACCCAAGATAGTGACCGCCGGGGCCTACTTCACGGATCGCCCCCATTGCTTGGGCGTTTTCATCATGGGCCACACCTGCGGCCATTTTGTGCAACGTCCCGAGCTGATCTGCGTCCATCACGAATTTCTCGAATGATGCAACAAGGCCACCTTCGAGCCAACCGCATGAGTGGAGCATAAAGTTAACACCGCCCATCAGCGCTGCGTTCAGCGTGTTTGCTGTCTCATAAGCCGCCTGCGCATCGGGGAGCTTTGAGGCACAAAGCCCGCCACCCGATCGGAACGGAAGCCCCATGCGGCGGGCAAGTTGGCCTGCGCCGTACAAAATCTGGCTTGCTTCAGGGGTGCCAAATGTGGGCGCGCCCGAGTTCATGTCGATCGATGTCACAAATGTGCCGAAAATAACTGGCGCACCGGGGCGGATGATCTGGCTGTAGGCAATACCGGCCATCACTTCGGCCAAAACCTGCGTCAACGTGCCCATGACAGACACTGGCGCCATGGCGCCGCCCACGATGAACGGTGAAATAATGCAGGCTTGGTTATTCTTGGCGTAGACTTCAAGCGCCCCCATCATTATCGAATCGAACGTCATGGGGCTGTTAATGTTGATGAGCGACGTCATCACTGTGTTCTCTTGGACAAACTCTTTGCCAAACAGAATTTCACACATCTCAACACTGTCTTGCGCACGGCTCGGTTCGGTCACGGACCCCATGAACGGCTTATCCGAGTACAGCATATGCGTAAGTAGCATATCGAGGTGGCGCTTGTTCACAGGCACATCTGTTGGCTCACAAACCGTACCGCCAGAGTGGTGAAGCCATTTCGACATATAGCCAAGTTTCACGAATTTAACGAAGTCATCCATCGTTGCGTAGCGGCGGCCGCCATCTTTGTCGCGCACGAACGGAGGGCCGTAGACAGGTGCCGTCACTAGGGTATTGCCGCCAATCTCAACGTTACGCTCGGGGTTGCGGGCGTGTTGGGTGAACTTCGAGGGCGCAGTGCTGCATAGCTTACGGGCCAATCCACGCGGTATCCGAACGCGTTCGCCGTCAACGGATGCGCCAGCAGCCTTCCAACGCTCAAGGCTTTCAGGGGAATCAACAAACGCCACCCCTACTTCTTCAAGCAAGGTTTCCGCGTTTTCCTCGATGATGCTAAGCGCTTCGTCACTCAAAAGTTCAAAATTAGGGATGTTACGCTCGATATACTTGGCCGTATCAAATGAGACAGCCGTCCGCGCCGCACGTCGCGCAGCGCCTCCGCCACCACGTGCACGGCGTGTAGTTGTTGCTGTATCAGACATTTTGAGCCCCTTTTGTGTTCGTTTGAGCGGTAACCTAGTGCGCGGACAGATGTTCGCCGCCACCATATCCGCCCCTTCTGGCGTAAAAACGACATGTTCTCTTGCCACAGACACAACTCGCGCATAATCAACGTCCATGACTCAGAACATGCCCCACGAACGCCTTCTCATCATTGACTTTGGCAGCCAAGTTACGCAACTGATCGCCCGCCGCCTGCGCGAGCTCAGTGTGTATTGCGAAATTCACCCCTATCAGAACGTGACGGACAGCTTTTTGGCGGATTTCGAGCCAAAAGCGGTCATTTTGTCAGGGGGACCGGACAGTGTAACCCGCGAAGGCTCGCCGCGCCCGCCGGCCTCTGTGTTCGACATGGGTGTGCCGATCCTTGGCATTTGCTACGGTCAACAAGTCATGATGCACATGTTGGGCGGCAGAGTTGACACTGGTCACGGAACTGCCGAGTTTGGCCGCGCATTTGTAACCCCCGCGGACACCCGTCTCAAGTTGCTTGAGGGGTGGTTTGCCGAGGGCAAAGAGCAAGTCTGGATGAGCCACGGTGATCACGTGTCCGCCATTGCCCCGGGCTTTGATGTCTACGGCACATCGCCTAATGCGCCTTTTGCAATTACGGCAGATTTATCGCGTAATTTTTACGCGGTTCAATTTCACCCCGAGGTTCACCATACTCCCAACGGAGCGGCTCTCTACAAAAACTTCGTTGAAATGGCGGGCTTCACCGGCGACTGGACAATGGGCGCGTACCGCGAACAAGCCATTGCCGCGATCAGAGAGCAAGTTGGCGATAAGAACGTAATTTGCGGTTTGTCCGGCGGTGTGGACAGTTCTGTCGCGGCCGTTTTGCTGCATGAGGCTATCGGGGATCAGTTGACATGTGTTTTTGTTGATCACGGGCTCTTGCGCAAAGGTGAGGCCGAAGAAGTCGTGACCATGTTCCGCGACAACTACAACATGAAGCTCATCCACGCCGATGAACAGGAACTGTTTTTAGGTGAACTTGACGGTGTAAGTGACCCTGAAACCAAAAGAAAAATTATTGGAAAGCTGTTTATCGATGTGTTTCAGAAACACGCAGACAGCATTGAGGGCGCAGAATTTCTGGCCCAAGGAACGCTCTATCCGGATGTGATTGAAAGCGTCTCATTTAGTGGCGGCCCAAGCGTGACGATCAAATCGCACCACAATGTTGGGGGCCTTCCCGAAAAGATGGGCCTCAAGCTGGTCGAACCACTTCGCGAGTTGTTCAAAGACGAAGTCCGCGCACTTGGTGCCGAACTTGGTTTGCCTAAAAGCTTTATCGGCCGTCACCCCTTCCCGGGGCCAGGCCTTGCCATCCGTTGTCCCGGCGAAATCACCCGCGAAAAGCTTGAAATCTTGCGTGAAGCCGATGCGGTCTACATCGACCAGATCCGCAAACACGGCCTTTATGATGAGATATGGCAAGCGTTTGTCGCGATCCTGCCCGTTCGAACCGTGGGCGTCATGGGCGACGGGCGGACATATGACTTCGCCTGCGCGTTGCGGGCAGTAACGTCTGTCGACGGCATGACCGCCGACTACTACCCGTTTAGCCATGAATTTCTTGGTGAAACGGCGACACGGATTATCAACGAAATCAAAGGCATCAACCGCGTGACCTACGATATTACCTCCAAGCCTCCGGGAACAATTGAATGGGAGTAGTTTTTCTAGTGCAAGTCATTGATTTATCAAAATTTATTACTTACACATTACTTTCACAGTCACAAATCAGTCGTTGATTTCCTTAGTCTTTTTTCATACAGTTACACAAAATGTTGCACAAACGTGTGACTACTGAAACTCGTAGTAACTCAGAGACTAAGATTTGGCACTGAAGAAACAGCAATTTGCTGAAGGCGAAATAGCAATATTTGACGAAGCTTGTATCTACAAGCGAGGTGAGTATTGGCAGTTTCGTATGTGGTTGCCAAAAGAAAACAAATACGCACGTAAAAGCCTACGCACACGCAGTGAAGCTACTGCAATAGAAAAGGGTAAAGCTGCGTACTTAGAGATTTACGCTAATCTGCAACAAGGCAAAAGCTACTTTTCAATCACCACAAAAGAGGGTGTGGAGAAGTACTTGTCGTTCCGTATGCGTGACGTTGAACTTGGACACATAGTCAAAGGACGACACACAACAATCGCAACGCATCTACAGCACTTTCTTAGCTTCATTGGTAAAGATACTAAGCTGAAAGAACTAGAACGCACTGACTGCGAAAACTACTTCTACCATCGTCACAAAGCCACTAATGGCAACGTCAAACAAGTCACTGTGCAGAACGAACAAAGCACAATTAATGCGCTGATGAAGTGGCTGCACAAGAACGGCGAAACACACATAGATGGCTTCGACTTTAAGAAGCTACCACGCTTGGATAAAGGCAATGAAGCTATTCGTCGTGCAACGCTGACTAATGACGAATACGAAGCACTGTATCGTGCTATGCGTACCTACACTGCCAAACTCAACAAGCTAGATGACGCAGAACTAAGAGTGCGAAAAATCGTGCAGAACTACGTTCTAATCGCAGCTAACAGTGGTTTACGTGTTGGTGAACAGCGACAGCTACGTTGGAGTGACGTGCAGATAGAACAGCACAAAGTAAATGGCGAAGAACAGAAGCTAGCACGTATCCACGTTCGTGCTGAGACAAGTAAAGTACGTACTAGTCGTACTTTCTTGTGTCGTAATGGACAGTACTTTGAACGCTTACGTGAAATCGCTAAGCCTAAGAGTGCTGACGAGTTAATCTTTACAGTCGACAATGAGAATGAACTAAGCAAGCGTACGCTGCTTTACCACTGGCACAAGATAATTGAGTTAGCTGATATTACTGATAGAGAAGTGCGTGACTTAGTCCCTTACAGCCTACGTCACTTTATGATTACACAGCGTATTATGAGTGGATTAACGTTTAGACAGATAGCAGATATGTGTGGCACAAGCGTGGCGCAGATTGAAAAGACTTATTACCACCTTAACGATGAAATACGTTTGACTAACGCTGTAGCTGACTACAGACGAAGAGAGGATGGCACTATTGAAGTTCTCTAAATCAACTCAGCAGCGTTGCGCTTCATCTCGTCGTTAACTGTTACGTATCTCTGTGTTGTCTGAATGCTACGATGTCCAGCCATATCTGCCAGCACAAACACGCTAACTCCCTTTTGGCTTAAGGTTGTTAACCAAGTACGTCTGCCACTGTGTGACGTAGCGCCAGCAATTCCAGCACGTGCATACAAGCGTTGTAGATGCTGTGTCGCAGTGTTTGCACCAAATCGCGCACTCTTTTGCGTAGAAAACAAATAACCGTGCTGTGGGCGCTTAGCAACGCTTCTAACGTATGCTTGTAGCTGATGTTGCATCTGTTTGGGTAGAAATATCTTACGTGCTCGTTTGGACTTGGTACGTACAGCATCAAGTGTCATTTCGTCTCGTACCGTGTCGTTTGAATCAAGCACGTCATCAAATCGCAGTGTGGCTACTTCACCAACACGTAAACCACATAAATGCGTAAACAACAGCATCGTAGTGTCACGCAGTGGATAACGACTGCACGAATTTGTTACGTCTAGCAGCTGCTTGAGTTCTGTTTTATTAAGTGTCTTTGCTTGTGCCATATGCCACCGCCTAAATGTAATGTTTTCGTGCATATAGCGTAATTTCTGATGTTCTATTTGAGCAACCAATAAGTGCTATGTTAATTCCTTCCATACTTCAAAGACTTACGTAGAAATGTAAGTTATTCGTTGTTTTCTTATGTTTCTTTGTGTTGTTTCTAGTGTGATTAGTTTGAGTTGATTGATTAGTCATAACGATAACAAGCCACCACGTCTAAACGTGCAGCAGTTACATCCAAGCAGACAAACCGAGTATAAGCATCGCCTTTGTTAGGTTTGAGTATTGCTAAGACTTTGACAAGTGACAGCACTCAGTTAGCAGAACGTCACGTTGAAAAGATTTAATCTCCTTCCAACAGTATTCGCTGCGAGTGTCATCAAGTCCAATATTGTCTTTGAGTATTAGATTGCGTGCCTTTGCTACCCGTTCTTGCCAAATCTTTGGTGCATATTGCTTTATAGTCTTGTATTGCCTTAGGTGTGTGCCTTTGATGAAAAAGTGTATGTGCGTATTTGCGCCTAAGCGTCCATGTTCTAAGAAAACTAGCCTATCAAGTCGTTTGCCTTGTGATGTGTCTTTGCGTTCCAGTATCTGCCTATCAAGCATGTTGAAGAAGTGCTTAGCGTCAGATATAGCATCGTTATCATATATGTGACTGCCGTCTTTGAACGTAGCAGTACCAAATAGCCAAAAGTTCTGACTACGTACCCACTTTGCACCGTCTAATTTAAGTCGTTCTGTAAATTGCACGTTTTTCCTACACTTAATGTTCTGTTGGTAAATACACAGTAACTAGCTGTGCATGTAGTTATTTATCAACGGAGGAATGATTGATGCAGAAGACGGTACTAAACGATGTATTTGAGTTATTGCAGCAGATTGGCGCTGTGAGAAGCGAAAGCGAATTTAGTAAAGATTGGTTATGCAGAAGCGAATGCTACATGCGCACGCTACGTTTTAAGCGTGTTAAACCAAGTGTGGGTACATTAGCTATATGTGCGAGCAAATTACAGCACTACGGACGCTGTATGACGGCGACAGAACAGCATACGCAGCTTGGCAAGCGTTTTATTGAACTGAGCGAACAGTGTCACAAGCAGATTAATACAGATGCTGTGGGGTGGTGGAAAGACGAGGTGAGGGTTTGACAACTAGTACTGTAGCTTCACGTCAACAATCTCGTCATCCGAAATTGGGCTTTAAGCGTGAAAATTTCGTGCAGCGGTCTTCTGCGGTGAAGTACTTACAGAAGTGAGGTGAAGAAATACACTCGGTACTCATCACTAGTTGCTAAATAACAGTATGAACAAGAGCGCTTTACAAGACATACAGCAAGCATTGAACGCGATACGTGGTGAGATTGAACGAGTAGACGACGAGACAAAGTGGGCAGCACTTGAATTGATGCTAGGCACAAGCAGCAGTGTGGTAGCACTTGCTAAAAAGATGGCAAAACCAGAAACAAAGACAGTCACACGTACTGTCGCTGTTCCAAAGACAAAGATAGTCACGCAACAACCACAGCAACAGACGACACCAAAAGACACAGAACGAACAGACTTCACACCTATTCGTCCACAACCACCGTTAGCAAATCAACAAGACGACAGAAAAAAGCGTTAGGAAACCAGTCAAAAGTACATGGTTTGTAGCTGTTTGACTGTAAGGTTGACAGTACGACTGACTGGCATAGTGAGACGCTGTCCAAATACTATTCGTGACAATGCAACATGTTACAGCAAGCGTAGGAGAAACGTGCTGTTCATCCTTTTAACAAATCTATAATATAAGACTGATACTTAACCTATGGAGGTGTGAGATGAAATCTTATGACGAATTGAAAGCTGAAATGGAAGTAATTCAGCAGCAGATGGTTGAAGCGAAGAAGAACGAACGTGCTAACGCACTGAAAGAGGTAAAGCGGCTTTGCAAAGAGTTTGGCTTTACTGCTGGCATGCTTAAGGGATCTCTTGCTAAAGGACGGAAGTAAACAATGGAAATAAAGTTGAACGATTTAATTAACTCGATCCAAAATCTGGTACGACAGATTGGACACGAAGTAGTGCCTTCTGCGAGACTACAAGACTTTGTTATTCATGAGTACGCAAGTTATGAGGAGTATAAAGAAACCCAAATTAAATTTAATAAAATTAAAATTAACAATATTTGGGCGGATGACGTCACTCTCAAACGAGTCGTAGAAATAGCGCACAATAAGTTAGGATCAGAAAGAAAAAATTTACGCATTCTGTGCCATGGCTCCCGCAACGGCTATGAGGTGCAGTGCCTGAAAAAATTCTTACCAGATGCTGAAATATTGGGAACAGATATTTCCGATACGGCATCTGACTATGGCTTAGTAGAATGGGACTTTCACGATGTGAATAGTGACTGGCTGAAGCGCTTTGATGTAATTTATACCAATTCTTTAGATCAATCCTGGAAGCCTCGGGAAGCTTTAACAGTATGGCTTGATCAATTGAACAACGACGGAATTCTAATTATTGAGCATACAGAAGCACACTCTCCAACAGGTGCTTCTAAGATGGATCCGTTTGGTGTTCGTCCTATTGCATTTCCATACATCATAACCAAGTGGTTTGAGGACAAGGTAGCTATCAGTTGGACTGTGGGTAAAAAAGGTAATATGAATTTAGAGGCTTATTTATTTGCCATTCGCAATACTAAGATTTGAAGCTCACAGAATTATGCGATGCATTGTGTAACAAAGGATTGCGTGAACTCTTGAATTGTAACAGTTATACAAGTCTAGGACTAGCGTGCAGATTGGGTGTGGAGTTACACACAAGTTACACAAGCTCTATGAGGATGATGTAAGTAATTGATAATAAACTGAAAAAAATCAAAGTTACTACTGAGTGGGAATGACCCCAGACGCACCATCGGTTGAGCCGCTGATCGAACTCCCACCCGCGGAGAAAATCCAAGGCCGCTACGTGGACACGGTCAAGTGGATTGCAACCATCATCCAGCTGATCGGCTACGGCTTAACGGGCCTCAATATGGTGCCCTATAACATCTTCTTTTTCTTCGCCGGCATTTTCTTGTGGTTTGCAGTCGGAGTGATGTGGAAAGACCGCGCCATAATGGTTGTTCATGTCGGCGCATTCATTTCGCTCGCCGCAGGGTACTTGAACGCTTAGCTTTCGGCTCCGTGAACAAAGCTACCTCTTGCAGCGCGTCGGCGTTATGCGTGGTTAAGATTTTCATAGGACAACCAGATGACAAAAGAAAAAGCACTCGAATGGTTTGGCGTCACTACTGCGATTGCATACTCATTGTTGGTGGCATCAAATTCTGGCTATGAATTTTGGGGCTTTAGTTTGCTACTAATCTCGTCATTTTCTATCGGCTTGTGGGCCTTTTTGTGCAATCACAGAGCCATGTTGCTACTGCAATTTTTCTACGCGAGCGCTGGTATAATTGGGATGTTCCGGTGGGCATGATGTCTGATCGGCAGTGGCTCAGATGACATCGCAACTGAAAGCCTGCATTTGGATGCTTGGCGCCGTCGTCAGCTTTTCGGCCATGGCGTTGGCTGGCCGGGTTGTCTCTGTGGATTTGGATACGTTTGAGATCATGACGTATCGCAGCCTCGTCGGCGTTATTGTCATGGCGACGATCATTTTTGCATCTGGCGGGGTGCGGCGCATTCAAACAGATCGGTTCGGCCTCCATCTTATTCGCAACATTTGTCATTTTACGGGACAGAACCTTTGGTTTTATGCGCTAACGCTGATCCCCCTCGCCCAGCTTTTTGCGCTAGAATTCACGACGCCGCTGTGGGTGCTCATCCTGTCGCCTCTACTTTTAAGTGAACGCCTGACGCGGGTACGCATCCTCGTCGCGCTCATTGGTTTTTTGGGTGTTCTGATCGTCACACGCCCCACGATGGGCAGCATCTCGGTGGGTACTTTAACTGCGGCGAGTTCGGCGATTTTCTTCGCAGGCTCTATCCTATTCACTCGAAAGCTGACAGCCGATCAGTCGACACTGACAATCCTGACGTGGTTGGTCGGCCTACAAGCAGTCTTTGGCATAATCTGCGCAGGGATCGACGGTGATATCGCAGGCCCTTCCCTCGCTATGACACCGTTCATACTCATCATCGGTTTCGCAGGGTTGCTGGCGCATGCATGTTTGGTTCAGGCGCTGTCACTAGCACCTGCAATGCTGGTGGTGCCGATTGATTTCCTGCGCCTGCCTCTTATTGCAGTCTTGGCGATGATCTTATTCGGTGAGCATTTGGACCCTTGGGTGTTTGTTGGCGCTGCAATCATCTTTGGGGCGAATTACACAAATATTTGGGCTGAGACGCGGAATTCACGCACTTAGAAAAATATTCACGCAACCCGCGTCAATATGCTGGACCCCCTGATTAACGCCGCGTAACAATTGCGCGGAAAACCGCTTGCCTGCTAACAAATTAAGCAGGTTTAAACCAAAGTTCATTCAGGGAAGAGATAATGAATAAGCTAACAACAGCAGGCGCAGTACTTCTGGCCACGACCTCACTTGCAGCGGCGGGTGGCATTGACCGTTCCAACCAATTTATCGGACCGTTATTTGAAGCCGGCGGTGAAACAGGCAGCTATGTTCAGCTAAGCATTGGCAAGGTTGACCCGACGACGACGTTTAGTGCTGGGGCGTCTTCCGCAGATACCATTTTGCCGACCTATATCTCATCATCTTTCGCTATTAAATCAGACCTATCCGAGAAATTGAGTTTTGGTGTCATTGTAGACGCACCTTTCGGTGTCGAAGTCGACTACACGGGCACGGCACTAGATGCCGCCCCTGGAGTAAGCCCAGCTCCCCAAGCCGATCTTTCCACTCAAGCAATTACTGGCCTGCTGCGTTATAAAATTAATGAAAACTTCAGCGTCCACGCGGGCATACGCGGCCTTTCAGTCGACGGTCACGTCATAAATGACCAAGGCATTCTAACAGCATCTAATGATCGCAATTGGGGCTACGTTGCAGGTGTCGCTTATGAACGATCAGACATCGCCATGCGAATTGCTATCACCTATAATGGTGAAATCGATAATGACATGGCTGGTACGTTGGTTACACCCCAAAATCTAACTGGAGCGATTGATAATTTCAACGTCACAACACCCGAAAGTATTAACGTAGAATTTCAGACCGGGATTGCTGCTGACACGCTTCTGTTTGGGACCATGCGCTATGCTAAATACGATGGCTTCAATCTGACAACAACTGAAGGTGTAAATTTTGTGACTTTCACAAACGATACGCTAGATTACTCGGTCGGTCTTGGGCGCCAATTGTCCGAAAAATATTCAGTTGCTGCAACTTATAGCAAAGGCGAAGCTGGAGCCCGTCCTGGGACTACACCTCTCGCACCAACCAACGGCTCTGACACCATTGGCTTAGCAGCTACTTACACTGAAGGTAACATGAAGCTCACAGCCGGCGTTTCTTACGGTAAACTTGGAGATCAGGACGTGGGTGCATTCCAATATCGCGATGCAAGCGTCGTGGGCTTTGGCCTTCGCCTTGGCTATAACTTCTAAACTTAGCTAACTCACGCTATCCCCGCCCCGCCCTTCATCCGAAGTGGCGGGGTTTTCTTTATCTACGCTCCAAAGCGCTGCCTTGCACCGGTGCCTTTGTAGGGCTATCTCAAGTCTCCATGCAGATTTTTCGAAGGGGCGCAGCCCATGCTCTACAGTTCAGCACAAGAATGGCGCGATGCTCCGCACAAGAGGATCGTTTTGTTTGCGATGTCTGGCTTGGGCAAAACCTATGTCTCCGAGATGCTTCAGCAGACCGGCACATGGTTTCACTACTCTATCGATTACCGGATCGGCACCCGTTACATGGCCGAACCGATTGCGGATAATTGTAAGCGCGAAGCGATGAAAGTCCCGTTCTTGCGGGAAATGCTTCTGGCTGATGCAATCCATATTGCGCCGAATATTCACGATCACGACCTGACTGCTGTTGCAGCATATACCGGAAAACCCGGAAACGAGGCGCAGGGTGGCCTGAGCTTTGATGCCTATATGAAGCGTCAAAAACAGTTTGAGGCGGCTGAGACCCAAGCCCTGCTCGACACAAATGAATTTATGGAGCGCGCCGAGGACATCTACGGCTACGATAATTTTGTCTGCGACACGGGCGGCTCTATTTGTGAGTGGGTCGATGCCGAAAATCCTAACGATCCGATCTTGAACGCTTTGGCCAAAAACGCACTTCTCGTCTGGATTAAAGGCAGCGATGCCCATAGCCAATCATTGGTAGAACGCTTTGACAGGTCACCCAAGCCAATGTGCTATGACACAGAATTCACCACTGATTGTTGGGAAACTTATTTAATTGAAAGCAACATAGTAGAGAGTGAAGTTAATCCAGATGACTTTATCCGCTGGATGTATGCGCGCGCGATGGAACACCGCCAACCCCGTTATGAAGCAATGGCAAAATGGGGCGTTACGCTTGATGCAAATGATGTCATGAAAGTCCGGTCTGCAGACGAGTTCTGCGAGCTGATCGCCGCTGCGCTGCCTTAGGTAAGGACACCCGAAAATGCCCATTAAACTGCCTGCGGATCTTCCCGCCTACGATATTTTGACCCGCGAGGGCGTGAGCGTTCTGGACGAGACCGTCGCTGCGCGCCAAGATATTCGCCCGCTGAAAATTGCTTTGCTTAACCTGATGCCAAAGAAAATTCAGACCGAGACACAATTCGCGCGGTTGATTGGTGCAACACCCCTGCAGATTGAGCTGACACTTGTCCGCATGTCCGAGCACCAGACCAAAAACACCGCCGCCGAGCATATGGAGACGTTTTATCGTCCCTTCCAAGACATCAAAGGCGAGAAGTTTGACGGCCTCATCATTACTGGTGCGCCAATTGAGCACCTGCAATTTGATGAGGTGACCTACTGGGATGAGTTGCGCGAGGTTTTTGAGTGGACCCAGACCAACGTGCATTCCACATTTGGTGTATGCTGGGGCGGAATGGCGATGATTAACTATTTTCATGGCGTCACAAAGCACCTTCTTGATGCCAAGGCATTTGGGTGTTTCCGTCATAAAAACCTTGATGCGGCATCACCCTATTTGCGTGGGTTTTCGGACGATTGCGTGATCCCCGTGAGCCGCTGGACAGAGATGGACGCAGGCGAAATTAACCAAGCGGGCCTCAAAACGCTGTTGGGAAGTGATGCGGTTGGACCGTGCCTTGTTGAGGATAACGCACGCCGCGCGCTCTATATTTTTAACCATTTTGAGTATGATACCGGCACCCTAAAACAAGAATATGATCGCGATGTTTCTGAGGGAACCGCGATCAATGTACCCGTTAACTATTATCCCGAAGATGATCCTGCTGCGGCACCGCAAAACCGCTGGCGCAGTCACGCACATCTTCTTTATGGGAACTGGATAAATGAAATCTACCAAACGACGCCCTACGAGATTGAAAACATTGGGACTTAGCCTTCTTGCCATTGGGATTTGCGTCGTTCTGATCTCTGCCTTTGTGGGGATCATGGCGCGCAAAAACGAACGGGCAGCTGAGGCTAATTTTCCACCCATTGGCCAATTCGTTAACGTGGATGGCCGCCAAGTCCATGCGCTGGTTACGGGGACGGGGCCTGATTTGATCCTGATCCATGGGGCATCTGGCAACATTCGCGACTGGACGTTCGATTTTGTTGACCAACTCAAGGATCGCTACCGCGTTATCGTGATGGATCGTCCGGGCTTGGGCTACACAGACCGGGCGGACCCTACCCTTTCCGGCGCGTGGAGCACGGACGCGGAGATGCCTCAACAGCAAGCACGAATGCTGAAAGCCGCAGCAGATCAGTTGGGCGTCAAAAATCCAATTATCCTTGGCTACAGCTTTGGTGGTGCCGTGGCGATGGCTTGGGCGTTGGAGTTTCCCGATCATCCAAGCGGCATCGTTATTCTCAGCGGCGCGACTGAACCGTGGCCCGGACCGCTTGATCTATTTTACCGCGTAAATGGCAGCCTGATCGGAGGCTTGATCACAACGCCTTTGATTGCAGCTTTTGCAAGTGAGGCGCGGATCAATGCCTCAATCAATTCGATATTTGAGCCGGCCGAGCCGCCAGAGGGGTACAACGATTATATTGGAGGTGCTTTGGTGACGCGGCGCGCTTCTATGCGCGCAAACGCACGGCAGGTTCTTGGGCTACGCCCGCATTTGGTAGAAATGTCCAAGCAGTATCCTGGCATCACACTGCCAACTGAAATCTTGCATGGCGACGCGGATACAATCGTACCAGCCAGTATTCATGCGCGTGTGCTTGATACTCAATTACCGAACAGTCGTCTCACAATCCTGAATGGCGTTGGACACATGCCTCATCACACCAATCCCGCGGATGTGATTGCTGCAATTGATCGCCTGCGACAGACCCCCTAGCGCGATTAGCTTTGCTTTGTCATAGTGTGGATCAAGGTTGGCGGTGAAGGTGTTGATATGTCAAGTTTTTCCAAAGATGCGGTGCATCAGTTCTTCAGCGAACATGCGCCGAAGGATATACGCCAAGCTATCAATAACAGCGCTAAGGGGGCAATTCTTGATGCAGGCTACCCATATGATGAGCGCCGAAAGCGGAAAGCCTATGAGGCGCATATGGCCAAGCTACAAATTGAACTGGTCAAAATGCAGTCGTGGGTCAAGAAAAGCGGTGCGCGGGTTGCGGTTGTATTTGAGGGCCGTGATGCTGCAGGCAAAGGCGGCACTATTAAACGGCTGCGCGAAAACCTGAATCCCCGTCAGGCGCGTGTCGTAGCCCTTGCAAAGCCAACCGAAAAAGAGGCCGGCGAGTGGTATTTTCAGCGCTACGTGAAGCATATGCCAACTGCCGGTGGCATGACGTTTTTTGATCGTAGTTGGTATAATCGAGGCGTTGTCGAGCATGTCTTTAAATTTTGCACCCCTACGCAGCGACAGCTTTGGTTCGATCAAACGCCCCACTTCGAAGATATGATGGTGAGCGATGGGATACAGCTGATCAAAATTTGGCTGAACGTCGGGCGAGCCGAACAACTACGCCGTTTTTTGCGCCGCGAGGCTGATCCTTTGAAACAATGGAAGCTCTCTTGGATCGATGTTGAGGGTCTTGGGAAATGGGACAGCTATTCGAAGGCAATTGGTGAGACACTGTCTCGGACACATACTGACACGTGTCCGTGGACAGTTGTTCGTAGCGATGACAAACGACGTGCGCGGATCGCAGCAATCCAAACCATCCTAACGCGCGTGACGTACGACGGGCGGGATGATGATGCCATTGGCCCAATTGACCAAGGGATTATTGGCGCGCCTTCATCACTGACAAATCTTGCGTAAAACTTACTGATCAAAAAACACCAATGCGTCTTCGCGCCAACTGATGCGGACAGGTGTCCCAATCTCTAGAATCTCGCGCCCCATCAGATTTTTCATCGAAATCGTGAGGGTCTTGTCCAAGCCATCAAGCCCGACTTCATAGTAGGTCATATCACCATAGTAAGCCCGATCAGCAATTGTAGCGGCTGCAACACGGTCGCGATCAGGCTCGCCAGGAAACAGAATGGACATGGTCTCGGGCCTGATACCAGCGTGCGAGACAGTGTCTCGCGCTGGGGCGGACACCTGTCCAAGCCCCGCAATCACTAAACTTCCCGCATTTTGCGCAACGGGCATCACGTTCATAGTGCCAATGAACTCACCAACTTTACGTGAGGCCGGCGCACGGTACAGGGTCTGCGGGTCAGCCAATTGCGCAATCTGGCCTTCGAACATGACGGCGATCCGATCGCTCATGATCAGCGCTTCTTCCTGATCATGGGTCACCAAGATGAATGTAATGCCGACCTGCCGCTGAAGACGACGCAGTTCAAGCTGCATCTGCTCGCGCAGTTTCTTGTCTAGCGCGGAAAGCGGCTCGTCCAAAAGAAGAACTTTAGGCTTAAGAACAAGCGCGCGGGCCAAGGCAACACGTTGACGTTGCCCGCCAGACAAAGCGTTAGCCGCGCGGGCGCCAAACCCATTTAGCCCAACCATTTCAAGGGCTTCACCGACGACACGAGTTTGCTCTGGCTTACTTAAGTCTGACTTGCGTAAACCAAACGCCACGTTTTGCGCGACGTTCAAATGCGGGAAAATCGCATAACTTTGAAACACCATATTGGTCGGTCGGCGGTTTGGCGGCACCTGCGCCATATCAGCACCGGCAATCTTAAGCGTCCCGCTTTCAATATCTTCGAACCCTGCAATCGTGCGCAGCAGCGTTGTTTTTCCACAGCCAGATGGACCAAGCAGAGAGAAGAACTCCCCTGCTTCAATGTCTAAATCTATGTTCCTAAGCGCGTGGTAACTATCATAATGCTTGTTAACGCCGGATAACGAAATCATGGTCATAAAAAGCCCCCTTCGGTGCTCTGTCCCGCCTTTCGCAACCCACGACGACGAAGTGTTTCAGCCAGTGCAAGCAGCAGGATTGAGAGACATACAAGCAGCGTTCCCAAGGCCATAACGACCGGCAACTTGGTTGGAAAGCGCAACTGTGACCACAAATAAACAGGTAATGTTGGCTCTGTACTGCTTAGGAAAAAGGCGATGATAAACTCATCCAAACTGATCGTGAACGAGATAAGCAGTGACGCGATTAGTCCGGGCCAGATCAACGGCAGTGTCACGCGGTAAAACGTACTGAAGCGGGTCTCGCCTAAATCAAGTGACGCCTCTTCAAGGGCTGGATCAATGTTTTGAAAACTGGAATTTAGAATTGAAATTGCGAATGGCATACAGATCAACGTGTGACCTGCGATCACTGACCATGACCCTATGCTTAGCCCCAACTGCAAGAATACCACCAAGAGTGAAACAGCGACAATAATCTCGGGCAAGACGAGTGGTAGCATGATCAGGCCCATGATGGGCCGCTTCCCAATAAAGCGATAGCGCACGGCTGCGCGTGCCGCGCAAACACCAAGAAGTGTTGATAAAATTGCTGTTATGGAGGCGATTTTAACGGAGGTCCAAACACTGCTTGTCAGGGCTGGGATAGTGGGTAGTTGCGCAAACCACTTGGTGGTGAACCCCTGCAAAGGAAAAGCAATTGTTGTACTGTCATTGAACGCAAAAAGCGGCAGCAACACGATCGGTGCGTAGAGAAAAATCAGATAAGCCCAAGTATATGCCCTCATGACCGCACCTTTAGGAAACGCCGGTTTAGCCAGACAAACAGTGTCGCAATTACGGTCACCGCCACCATAGAAATCACGGCGAGCGCTGCGCCCATTGGGGCGTTGTTGAGTTTCAAAAACTGTGTTTGGATCATGTTCGCGATCATCAACCCGCCGGGTCCCCCAACAAGGCGCGGTGTAATATAGTCGCCGATGACGGGAATGAACACGATGAGTGTTGCGGCGACTACGCCCGGCATCGCGAGTGGAAGCGTGACGCGGAAAAAAGTCGCCACGCGGGTTTCCCCCAAGTCGCGCGAGGCCTCCAGAAGCGAGCGGTCAATCTTTTCCAAGGCCACGAAAATAGGCAAGATTGCAAAAGGTGCAAAGGCATGTGCGAGCGTGATGATTACGGCATTTAGATTGTACAAAATAAATGTGATTGGTGCATCAATGATACCAAGCTCAATCAAACCTGAGTTAATGACGCCGTTGAACCCCAGAACAACTTTCCACAGGAAAACGCGGATCAGGTAGCTTGTCCAAAACGGGATCGTAATCAAAAAGAGCCACAGCGATTTGCGCGACGGCTTCACATGAAAGCTGATGAAGTAAGCCACCGGAAAAGCTGTGATGACGGTCAGCAGTGTCACCGCCCCCGCAACCAAAAGCGAGCGGCCCAGTAGCAATCCGTAAATCGGATCTTGGGCTGCCTCAACGTAATTTTTGATCGTGAAATCAGTATTCAGCGTCAGGTAATCTTGTGTCCAAAAGCTGAACAAAATAATTGCCCCGAGCGGCCCCGCAAGCAGCACCAAAGTGGTGAAAAACGGCGGGCTAACCAGTAAAAGCCCCCGACGGGAATTATGAGAAACATCATTTGCCACAGGCTATATTTGCAAGGGAATTGCGTCCTGTGCAAACGGGTTTATCGCCAGCAGGAAGGTAATTCGATATCAGGCATCTCATTAACGTTGGGTCGATCAAGAGAATGCGGAAAGCTGAGCTGTTGATGCGTTAGACCGCAGCGATCTTTTCGATGAAGCGTAACCTCAAGAAGCGGCGGAACCGAAATGCCATTTCGGCTTACCACAGGTGCACAATTGTTAGGATGCAAATGCACCACGTGGTGAAATTTGGTTAATTTGCGGAAAAAACTGCTAATCAGCGGCAAAGCACCCCGAGAGAATAAATTGTGCAAGTGATGCAGTTCGATAACGATGGTTCGAAAGCGCATCAACGTAGCGTCTGAAAGGTGCGCAAATATATCGAATTCCGCGCCTTCAACATCCATCTGCAATACCAAATCACCTGTCCCTGCTTGCCGCTGCGCAACCCAATCCTCAAGATCCATGAAGTTTTCAGCAACATCGCTCCCAATGAATTTTTGCTCAAAGGTAATCAGCGGATGCTTACTTGGGGCTTGATTGACACTCGCATCGGCCAGAAAACACGGAATGTGATAATCATGCGCAAGCTGTGTTTCGAACGTCGCAACATCATCAACACCTGGTGAGAAACACGCATCAATTCCATCCAAATCGTCTGGTAACAGGTACCCGCCGTCACCCTGCCCGCCGATCCGGATCAAAGGGGTCTGGATTGAGACAGGTCGCAAAAGTGAAATAGCCGCAGACACATCAGCCTGCGCGGCAAGACCTCCAACAAATACCTCATTCCGAGCCGCTAGCCGTTGAATACCTGTCCGAATAAAATGTTTCACCTAGTACTCACCACTGTGACGATTTCAGTCAGAAAAGCACTACCAACTTAAAGTTACATGAATACTGCCGGAGCGCTTGCAGGTGCTAACGTGACGCGAAATACAAAAAAGCCCCACCAGTTGGCAGGGCTTTCTTGAATAATGAACGTAAAACTTAGCGCTTTGAGAACTGGAAGCTCTTACGCGCTTTTGCTTTACCGTATTTCTTACGCTCAACAACACGGCTGTCGCGTGTGAGGAAGCCAGCGGCTTTCAACGCGCCACGCAGGCTGGGGTCGTACAGTTGCAATGCTTTGGAAATGCCGTGCTTAACCGCACCAGCTTGACCAGAAAGACCGCCACCTTTGACAGTCGCCATCACGTCGAACTGATCTTCTGTACCAGAGACTGTGAAAGGCTGACGCAGGATCATTTGCAGCACGGGGCGTGCAAAATAGACCTTCATCTCTTTACCGTTCACAACAACTTTGCCGGAGCCTGGCTTGATCCAAACGCGTGCAACCGCGTCTTTACGTTTACCAGTTGCATAAGAACGACCAAGGTCGTCACGGACGGGCTCGCGTGGGGTCATCTCAACTTCTGCTGCTGCAACAGTGCCTTCGGCAACTGCGTTCAGCTCATCGAGGCTTTTGATTTCTTCAGCCATCTATCAGACCCTCGTGTTCTTTGAGTTCATGGATTTGACGTCCAGCACTTCGGGGCTTTGCGCCTCGTGGGGGTGCTCGGCGCCTGCATATACACGCAGGTTCGTCATTTGCTGGCGTGACAGGCGGTTGCCTGGCAACATGCGTTTGATCGCAAGTGTTACAACGCGCTCAGGGTGATCACCTTCCAAGATTTGCTCTTTGGTACGGTATTTGATGCCACCTGGGTAGCCAGTGTGCCAGTAGTAACGCTCTTCGCGTTTCTTACCAGTCAACTGAACTTTGTCAGCGTTGATGATGATGACGTTGTCACCCATGTCCATGTGGGGCGTGAACGACGGCTTGTGCTTGCCGCGAAGACGCATCGCAACAATCGACGCAAGACGGCCCAGCACCACGCCTTCAGCGTCGATGATGATCCACTTCTTGTCGATGTCTGCGGGTGTCGCAGTGAAGGTTTTCATGTTTCTATCCTTGGAATGTCAGCGGAAAGGCTCCGCGGGTATTCGATTGCGCCCTTATATAGGCGCAAAAATAGCAGTCAACAACACAAAACAGCGAAAAACCGTTCATAATCAGTAGCTTAAAAAATAGGTATTAAAATACCCCAGCAAATTACTGCTTTGGCGGGATGGAATAGGTCAATGACGCACGGGCAACCGGCCGATCATCTCCAACACTGAACACAAGTGCATCACAAACTGCCAGTTGCCGTCCCAGCTTCAACAGCCGCACGTCACAGATCACATCTTTACCTGCGATAGGTTTGCGCATAAAATCGATACTACAGTTCGTGGTCACCGTCAGCGCCTCAAGACCGATGCGCGATAAAATTGCCAGATACGCCCCTACATCGGCCAGCCCAAACATCGCAGGCCCAGATACTGTGCCGCCGGGGCGCAAGTGCCTCTCGGCCACGTTAAGACGCAGCTTGATCCCGTGTGCCGTGATTTCATCAACAGTGAAGTCGTCCTTCACTTGTTCAAAATCCCGCGCCAAAAATGCGGTCAGCTCTGCGGCAGTAAGAAGTGGGTCAGTCATTGCAACTCTCAACAATTTCGGCCCTACTGTAGCCACAAGATTGTGAGGAACAAGATGACTGATACGCAAACGTCTCTTTATACCCGTTGTGATGCGAACGGCGTCGCGTACATTGAGTTAGCAACACCGCAAACGCTTAACGCTCTTTCAAGTCAGATGATTGGGGCACTGACCGCACTGTTTGTGGATATTGCCGCCGATCAAGACATCCGATGCGTTGTTCTCAGCGGGGCCGGCAAAGCCTTTTGCGCGGGTCACAACCTCAAAGAAATGCAAGCAATGCGCGAAGGTCCGGATGCTGGTGCCCGTGAGCTGACTGCCCTTTTCGATGCATGCGCGCAGATGATGACCGCCATTCGTACCCTGCCCCAACCCGTCATTGCGCAAGTTCATGGTGTCGCCGCTGCCGCAGGATGTCAGCTCGTTGCCGCCTGCGATATGGCTGTCGCGGCTGAAGGAACACGGTTTGCAGTTAATGGTGTAAACATCGGGCTGTTTTGCTCAACGCCCATGGTGGCCCTGTCGCGCAATCTGCCCCGTAAGCAGGCCTTTGAAATGCTCGTAACCGGTGACTTCATTGACACCAATCGCGCGCTTGAACTCGGACTGATCAACCGTATCGCGGAACCCAGCAAACTGGCGTCCGTGACACGCGATTTGGCCGAAACGGTTGCCGCTAAACTGGGGACTGCTGTGCGTCTTGGTAAGGGCGCGTTTTACGATCAACTCGAAATGCCCGTGGCAGATGCATATGCTTTTACCCGTGACGTGATGGTTCAAAATATGGCTGATGAAGACACCGCTGAAGGCATTACGGCCTTCAATGAAAAGCGTAAACCAAACTGGGATATCACCAACAGCTAAGCGCCGCTTGAAATTCGACCTGAACGCCCCATTGCACCCCATATGCAGGAAGTGCTATTGTTTTGATAACAATATATAGCGCGCGAGCCATAGTGCGCATGGAAAGTTAAGGTATCACATGAGCGACACGCCAGAAACACCTGAAAACGAAGAAGAAAACACTGTTCAAGGGTATGTTTACGACGGACCGCAAGTCGACATCGTCGATGAGATGAAAACGGCCTATCTTGATTACGCGATGTCGGTCATCGTCAGCCGTGCGATCCCTGACCTGCGTGATGGTCTGAAACCTGTGCACCGCCGCATCCTTTATGCGATGCATGAAACAGGTAATACCGCCGAAAAGTCCTATCGTAAGTCTGCCCGCCCTGTTGGCGATGTGATGGGTAAATATCACCCCCACGGCGACAGCGCGATTTACGACGCTCTTGTCCGGATGGCCCAAGATTTCTCAATGTCGCTTCCGCTGCTGGATGGTCAGGGTAACTTCGGCTCCATGGACGGCGATAACGCGGCTGCCATGCGCTATACCGAAGTCCGCATGGACAAACCGGCAGGTGCGTTGCTTGCAGATATTGAAAAAGAGACCGTTGATTTCCAAGACAACTACGACGGCAAAGATACTGAGCCGACTGTTCTGCCCGCACGTTTTCCAAACATGCTGGTCAACGGTGCTGGCGGTATTGCTGTTGGTATGGCCACAAATATCCCACCCCATAACTTGGGCGAGGTAATCGATGCCACTTTGGCGCTTATTGAGCAGCCTGATCTAACTTCAGAGCAGCTGATTGACTATATTCCAGGTCCTGATTTTCCAACGGGCGGCATTATGTTGGGCCGCTCTGGCGCGCGTAAGGCCTATCTTGAGGGACGTGGCAGCGTTGTGATCCGCTCCAAAACCCGCGTTGAGGAAATACGTAAGGATCGTTGGGCGATTGTGATCGACGAAATCCCCTATCAGGTGAACAAAGCCTCTATGATCGACAAAATCGCGGAACAAGTTCGCGAGAAAAAGATCGAAGGCATCAGCCACGTTCAAGACGAATCTGACCGTAACGGTGTGCGCGTTGTTATTGAGCTAAAACGGGACGCGACAGCTGAAGTCGTTCTCAACCAGTTGTTCCGCTTTACCCCCATGCAAACAAGCTTTGGTGCCAACATGTTGGCCCTGAACGGCGGCAAGCCCGAACAACTTACACTCCGTAAGTTCCTGACATCGTTTATTGCTTTCCGCGAAGAAGTCGTGGCGCGCCGCACCGCCTTTGATTTGCGCAAAGCCCGCGAACGTAGTCACGTACTGTGTGGTTTGGCTGTGGCTGTATCAAATGTGGATGAGATCGTTGCAACGATCCGGTCCTCTGCCGATGCTGCTGAGGCCCGTGAAAAACTGATGACGCGCCGCTGGCCCGCCCAAGATATTTTGGCCTACATCAAGTTGATCGATGATCCGACCCATAAGGCCAATGAAGACGGTACATATAATCTGTCTGAGACTCAGGCGCGCGCCATCCTTGAATTGCGCCTGCAACGCCTAACACAGCTTGGCGTGTCCGAAGTCACGGATGAGTTGGAAGCACTTGCGGCCAAAATCACCGAATACCTTGATATCTTGCGCTCTCGCGAGCGTATCATGGGCATCATCACTGATGAGCTGACCGAAGTTCGTGACGCATATGCGGTGCCGCGCCGTACAGAGATCGTCGATTGGTCCGGCGACATGGAAGACGAGGACCTGATCGAACGCGAAGACATGGTCGTCACAATTACCCAAGGTGGCTACATCAAGCGGACACCGCTTGCTGACTTCCGCGCCCAACGTCGCGGTGGCAAAGGCTTGTCCGGCATGGCGACCAAAGACGAAGACGTGGTCACATCGCTGTTTGTAGCTAATACCCACACGCAACTGCTGTTCTTCACGACAGATGGCATGGTTTACAAGCTCAAGACGTGGCGCCTGCCCCAAGGCTCACGCACATCAAAAGGCAAAGCAATCGTCAATATCCTGCCCATCCCGCAGGGTGTGTCGATTGCTGCGATCATGCCGGTGGACCGTGATGAAAAAGAGTGGGACGATCTGCAGGTTGTCTTCGCAACATCCGCGGGCACCGTGCGCCGCAACAAGCTTTCCGATTTCACGAACGTCATGCGCAACGGCAAAATCGCGATGAAGTTTGAGGGCGAGCACGAGAACACCACACTTATCAACGCACGCATCGCGTCGAACGACGATGATGTCATGTTGGTGACCAACTCAGGTCGCGCCATCCGATTTAAAGCAACAGACGTCCGTATCTTCAACTCACGGGCCTCGGTCGGTGTGCGCGGTGTTAAACTTGCAGGCGATGATACTGTTGTCTCAATGTCGATCATCCGCCACTTCGAGGCATCATCGGAAGAACGTGCTGCATATTTGAAAATGCGTAGACTTGTGGCAGGCTTAACAGACGAAGTTGATGCAGCAGATGAAGAAGCAGTTGCTGATATTAACCTGCCCCAAGAGCGTTACGTCGAAATGTCTGCTTCCGAGAACCTGATCCTGACCATCACGGAAAACGGTGCGGGCAAAATGTCATCCAGCCATGACTATCCGCTGCGTGGACGCGGCGGCATGGGTGTGCAGGCAATGGATAAAGCCATGCGCGGCGGTCAGATCGTCGCTTCCTTCCCGATTGAGTTGGAAGATCAGATCATGTTGGTGACCAGCAAAGGTCAGTCCATTCGCGTCCCTGTTGAAGGCATTAGCTTTAGGTCGCGTAGCGCTGGTGGTGTGAAAGTATTTGATACATCTAAAGGTGAAAAAGTCGTAAGCGTGGCTTGGATTGCGGATCAGACAGCGGAAGATGCTGATGTAGAAGACGGTGGCGACGCTGCACCCGACACTTCGGCCGACGCATAGAAAAGGACTGTTTCCGCATTAATTTCGATTGTTCGCAAATTAATTGTGGCGCAATTGAGGCTTTGTTTGGTAACAATGAGGCAAGTTAATGCGGGTCCTCCAACCCGGTCACTTAATGACCCCCGACGCTTCCAACGTCGGGGGTCATTGCGTTTAGACTTCTGTGCGCAATCCACTTCGAAGATGATGCAAGTTACGACATCGTTTTCATTGATTTGCGCGGCAGGCTGGATTACCTGCTGCATATGACAAAAACACTCAATATCATCGGCGGCGGAATGGCCGGATCGGAAGCCGCATGGCAGGCAGCAAATCAGGGCATCTCTGTGGTGATCCACGAAATGCGGCCCAAAGTTGGCACCTTCGCGCACCAAACGGGCAACCTTGGTGAAATGGTATGCTCAAATTCTTTCCGTTCGGACGATAATGAGCAGAACGCCGTCGGTCTGCTGCATTGGGAGATGCGCCAAGCCAACGGCTTGATCATGAACATCGCTGAAAAGCACCGCATCCCCGCTGGTGGCGCGCTGGCTGTTGATCGCGAGCCCTTCGCAGAATCCGTCACGGCCGCCTTGAAGGCGCACCCAAACATCTCGGTCAGCTACGACGAAATCACCGAGCTTCCCGATGACGGCCATTGGATTGTGGCGACAGGTCCCCTGACATCAGACGCGCTGTCAGCATCCATTGCCAAAGCGACGGGCGCCCAAGCCTTGGCCTTTTTCGACGCAATCGCCCCTATCATCTATTTTGACACGATCGACATGTCGCAAGCGTGGATGCAGTCGCGCTATGACAAGGGCGAAACCGAAGAAGAGCGTACCGCGTACCTTAACTGCCCGATGGACAAAGCCCGGTATGAGGCCTTTATCGATGCGTTGATGGCAGCGGATAAAACCCAGTTTAAAGACGGTGAGACCGCCAAATATTTCGATGGGTGCCTGCCAGTTGAGGTAATGGCCGAACGCGGTCGCGAGACGCTGCGTTTTGGTCCGATGAAACCCGTTGGTTTGACAAACCCGCACGCGCCAGAAGACAAACCTTATGCGGTTGTGCAATTGCGTCGCGACAATGCCTTGGGCACACTTTATAACATCGTCGGCTTTCAAACCAAGATGACCTACGGGGCTCAAAAAGAAGTGCTCCGCATGATCCCCGGCCTTGAGAATGCAGAGTTTGCGCGTCTTGGTGGCATTCACCGCAATACGTTTCTTAACTCTCCCACATTGCTTACCCATGATATGAAGTTAAAAAACAACCCTAATCTGCGCTTTGCGGGTCAGATCACTGGTGTTGAAGGTTACGTTGAATCAGCGGCGATGGGCTTGCTTGCTGGCCGCATGGCTGCTGCAGAAATCAACGGTGACGACCTACCTGCGGTGCCGCAAGTAACCGCAATGGGCGCATTGGTCAGCCACATTACAGGCGGGGCGGATGCAAAAACCTTCCAGCCTATGAATGTCAACTTCGGGCTTTTCCCCCCAGTTGATGGGCTCAAAGGGGGCCGCAAAGGCCGCAAGGATCGCTACAAAGCCTATACGGATCGCGCCAAAGCAGAATGGCTTGGCTGGTTAGGTCAGGAAAAACTCGCAGCCGAGTGATGATCACGCGCTTTGCACCGTCCCCCACAGGGCCGCTTCATCTTGGTCACGCGTACTCCGCGATTTTTGCCCACGACCTAGCCCGCGCACAGGGCGGAACCTTTTTGCTGCGGATCGAAGACATTGACCGGTCACGGGCACGGGACGCGTGGGAACAGCAAATTTACGATGATCTTTCTTGGTTGGGGCTTCAGTGGGACGCCGCCCCAATCCGACAATCGGATCACCTTGCGAGGTACCGCTCTGCGTTGAATGAATTGTGGTGCTCTGGTTATCTCTATCCATGTAACTGCCGCCGCGCAGATATTGCAGCAGCTGTTAACGCCCCCCAAGAAGGCGCGCCATTATTGGGACCTGATGGTGTGATCTATCCGCGCCTTTGCTACGTGCCACCAACCCATCACAGCCGGGCCGCGGATGACATGCCATCTGATGCAGTGCTGCGTCTTGATATGACTGCGGCTGTTGCGGCGCTTGAAGTTTATAAGACGCCAATCACCTACACAAACAACGGCGCACCCGTTCAAATCACCGCGCCCGAGCTTGTTACCACTGTCGGCGATGTCGTCTTGGCGCGGCGGGATATGGGAACTTCCTATCATCTTTCCGTGGTGGTCGATGACGCAGCGCAAGGCGTCACGGATGTTGTCCGCGGCGAGGATCTTGAAAGCGCCACAGCCATCCATGTGGTTTTGCAACGTTTGCTTAACCTTCCAACACCGCAGTATCATCACCACCGTTTGATCCGCGATGACGCAGGTAAACGGCTGGCAAAACGCGATGACGCACGCGCGCTTTCCACCTACCGTGCGCAGGGCTTAAGCAGCGAAGACATTCGCAGGCTAATTGGGCTTTAGCTCGTCACCTCAGTGCCGCCGGTTACGTCTGTGAAAAAGCAGGTTCGCGCGCCTGTATGGCAGGCCGGACCGGTTTGGCGAACACTCACCAAGATACAATCGCGGTCGCAATCAATCTGCATCTGAACCAATTCTTGTGTGTGCCCCGATGTGGCACCCTTCACCCAAAACTCTGCCCGCGAGCGAGACCAATACGTCACCTGCCCCGTCTTCAGCGTGCGGCTGACGGCCTCAGCGTTCATCCATGCCAGCATCAAAACCTCATGACTGTCCACATCCTGTGCAATCACCGGCAACAGGCTCGCATCGTTGAACTTTAGAGAATTCGGATCAAACTTCATCACAGTGCCTTTCCAACTGTCCTCCACCGTCCTATCTGTCAGTCGAGTGAAACAAAAGGCCTCGCGCACATGTCCAACGAAGCAGACCTGATGAAGCTCTACTCGGCGCAGATTTTGCAGCTTACAACAGAGTTGTCGCGTGTTGGCCGCCTGGATGCCCCAAGCCACAGCGCCAAACGCCGGGCCCCGCTGTGTGGTTCAAGCGTTACGGTTGATCTGCTGGTCGAAGACGGTGTCATCCGTGATTACGCACATGACGTGAAAGCCTGTGCCTTGGGTCAAGCGGCTGCGTCTGTTGTGGCAAAAAACATTGTTGGACGTAACACCTCGCAAGTTGTTGCAACGCGTGACGCTTTGGCAAAGTTGCTGGCAGAGGATGGCCCAGTTCCGCAGGCCCCTTTTGACGGCCTTGAAGTTCTGCGCGCGGCCAAAGATTACAAAAACCGACACGCCTCAATCATGCTCGCTCTTAATGCGGCATGTGATGCGATTAGCGGTGGGTCAGATACTCAGGGCACATAAAAAAACCGCTACCTTCGTGGGAGAAGATAGCGGTCAGTAACGATCAGGCACATGTGGTGCAGATTGGTTTATCGAAGAGGCAATCCGATAAGTACGTCAGGCAGTAACGCGATATCACCTGTTTGGGGGGTCAGATATCATACCCGCACCAAGATAGATCGTAGACAGTGTCTTTACATAAATGCCGGCAAAGTGAGCGCCACCACAGTCATTGCTACAATGGCAGATACTGTGAACATGTCTTGAACCAACGTCGTTTGTGAGCGGCGAATAATGTTTTTCACATCAGCAATCATGGGTAGCTCCTTTGCAACTATGCATTTGTTTCACCTTTGTTCTCATTTGAGTTAACCAAAGTAAAGAACTTTTTGAGAACAAAAGTGAACAAAATGTTCCAGATGAACCTAACCTACTGATATTAAACGAATTGCTTTATCTTGTTCCATAAGCCACAAAAGAACACGGGCCGCTTTTCCACGCTCAGAGGTTAACGCAGGATCATCCGACAACAGTTTACGCGCATCTTTTTGAGCGATTTCCATAAGATTACTGTGCCGGTCCGGATCCGCGACCCGAAACCGTGGCAAGCCCGACTGTGCAGAGCCAATCATGTCCCCCGCCCCGCGCATTGCAAGGTCTTCCTCAGCAATGACGAACCCATCTTCTGTTTCGCGCAATATCTCGAGACGGCGGCGCCCAGTTTCACCAAGAGGTGCCTGATACAAAAGCAGACACGTAGACGCACCCGCGCCACGACCGACACGCCCGCGCAACTGGTGCAACTGGGCAAGCCCGAAATTCTCAGCGCGCTCAATCACCATGATGGTCGCGTTCGGCACATTGACGCCTACTTCGATAACGGTTGTCGCCACCAAAACCTGGGTCTTTCCTGCAATAAAATCCGCCATTGCCGCGTCTTTTTCAGCAGGCGGCATTTGACCATGAACCAGACCAACGGCCCCCTCACCCAGCTCTGCACGCAGGCGTGTGAACCGTTCTTCGGCGGCGGTCATATCGCTTAGCTCGCTCTCTTCCACCAACGGGCAGACCCAATAGGCTTGCTGGCCTTTGGCGACCGCAGCGCGCAGATGGCTGACCACTTCCTTCATCCGTGATGTCTGCACTAAGGCGGTTTTAATCGGTTGGCGACCGGGGGGTTTTTCATCAAGCACGGAAATATCCAGATCACCGTAGTGGGCCAGCGACAAGGTGCGCGGAATTGGCGTGGCTGTCATCACCAGCATATCAACCGCCTGCCCCTTGGCGCCAAGCTCCATTCGTTGGCGCACACCGAACCTATGCTGCTCATCCACAACCGCCAGACGCAGATCGCAAAACTCAACGTCTTTTTGAAACACAGCATGGGTGCCGACCAAGATCTTGATCTCACCGCTGGCCAGTGCTGCCAGCTTGCGCGCACGCTCTTTGCCTTTGTCACGGCCGGTGAGCAATTCCAAATTCACACCGGCACTCTGGGCCAGAGGTTGCAACCCCTCAAGATGTTGCCGCGCTAGGATTTCTGTCGGCGCCATCATCACACCCTGCCCACCAGCTTCGACAGCCATCAGCAAAGCCTGCATCGCCACAAGGGTTTTGCCAGCACCGACATCCCCTTGCAGAAGGCGGTTCATACGGTGCGGCGCGGCCAAATCTTGCGCAATCTCAGCGATTGCACGGCTTTGGGCCCCAGTCGGCGCATAGAGCAGACTGTTCAACACGTGGCTTTGCAGGTGCCCCGTTCCCACACTGCTTCGGCCTTTGGCCGCGCGCGCGGTCGAGCGGGCTAACGCGAGGGTCAGTTGATGGGCAAACACTTCGTCATAAGCCAAGCGCAAGCGCGCAGGATCAGACATGCCATCAACTAACGGCGCTGCAGGCCTATGAGCGGCCAAAAGAGCGGCATCCCAATCAGGCCAGTTTTCACGCTGCTTCAGGTTTGGATCAATCCACTCAGCCACTTTTGGGGCGCGCGCCAACGCTGACCCACTGGCTTTCAACATGACTTTTTGGGTGATCCCCGCCGTTAGAGGGTAGACCGGTTCAAACGGCGGGATAGCGTGCACATCCGCCTCTGCGAGCATGTGATCTGGATGCACAATCTGCGCAAGCCCATCAAAATACTCAATTTTTCCTGAAATAATCCGGCGTGCACCAACGGGTAGCTGTGCCTCAATATAGCGAATATGGGCATGAAAGAAGACCAACGCGAATGTTATATGACCGTCATTCACAAAAACGCGTGTCGCGCCGCCTTTGCGTGCAGCGGGTCTGTGTTGTTCAACCTCAACCGCAACGGTAACCACATCCCCCGTGAGCGCACCGTCAATACTTGGCCGCAGGCGCCGGTCAACAATTGCATGCGGCAGCGTAAAAAGCAGATCTTTCGGCGTGCTGACGTGTAGGTTCTCAAATAGTTTAGACGTCTTCGGCCCGATCCCTTGCAAAGTTTCGAGCCCTGCAAACAAAGGAAAAAGGATTTCTGGACGGCCTGCCAATCCCCTAGCCTCGACCGATCAATGAAAGCCAAGCGTCTTCATCAATAACCTCAACGCCCAGTTTTTCCGCCTTAGCAGCCTTTGAACCTGCTGCCGCACCTGCAACAAGTAAATCCGTTTTTGCTGATACAGAACCCGAAACTTTGGCACCAAGGTCTTCGGCCTGCGCTTTGGCCTCTGCGCGGCTCATCCGCGTCAGGGTGCCCGTGAAAACGACGATTTTGCCAGCAACAGGGCTATCTGAAGCGGCAATCTGGGCCATGTCTTCAATGCTAAGTTCCGCCACAAGACGATCAATTGCGGCGCGCTCAACAGCGTTAGCAAAAGTAGAAACGACCGACTGGGCCATCACCTCGCCAACGCCATCGATGCTCAAAAGGTCCGCCCAAGCCGTGCTTTGTGGGTCAGACGCCTCACGTATCGCGTTCTCGAACGCATCCCAACTGAGATATGTTTGGGCAAGGAGCTTGGCACCAGCCTCGCCCACATGGCGAATGCCAAGGCCAAAAATCACACGGTTAAGTGGCACAGTGCGGCATAGATCGATGGCGTCAAACAACCCGTTGGCAGATTTTTCACCCCACCCTTCACGGTTTTTCAATTGCTGCAAGCCGCTGCCAAACCGCGCGCGCAACGTGAAAATTTCCGCCGGCTCCCGGACCCAACCGTCTTTGTAGAATTGCTCAACTTGTTTTGATCCAAGCCCATCAATGTCAAAAGCCGCGCGGCTGACAAAGTGTTTTAGTTTTTCAACAGCTTGGGCCGGGCATACAATGCCGCCGGTACAACGGCGAACTGCATCGCCTTCTTCGCGCACTGCAGGCGAGCCACATTCAGAGCAGGATGTTGGAAACTCAAACGGCGCTGCAGTGTCAGCACGCTTGCTCACATCAACATCACGGATTTTAGGAATTACATCACCCGCACGGTAAACCTCAACGAAATCACCAACGCGAATATCACGGCCCCCGCGGATTTCAACGCCTTTGCTGTCTTTGCCGGCGATATAATCTTCGTTGTGCAGGGTCGCGTTGGATACGACAACACCGCCAACCGTTACAGGCGTCAGCCGCGCAACGGGAGACAACGCGCCTGTCCGCCCCACTTGGACATCGATCGCCTCCAGCGTGGTAAACGCCAGCTCTGCAGGGAACTTATGAGCAATTGCCCACCGCGGCGTGGTTGAGCGAAACCCCAACCGTGCCTGCAAAGCCAAATCATCAACTTTGTAAACGACACCATCAATGTCATAGCCCAGTTGTGCGCGCGCCTCGGCAATTGCGTTGTAGTTCGCAATCATTACCTCAACAGTTTCATGCCGCTTTGTCAGCGGGTTGGTCTGAAATCCCAGTTCAGACAGTGCCTCAATTGCTGCAAATTGAGTGTCTGCGAGGGGGGCAGACACCTCGCCCCATGCATATGCAAAAAACCTTAACGGGCGATTTTTAGTGATATTTGGGTCCAACTGGCGCAGCGATCCTGCCGCTGCATTGCGCGGGTTTGCAAATACTTTTCCGCCGCGGGCAGACTGTCTTTCGTTCAGGGCCGCGAAGTCTTCGTGGCTCATGTAGACTTCGCCACGCACCTCCAAGATTGCTGGCGCACCGGTCAGATGTTGCGGAATGTCTGCGATAGTACGGGCGTTGGGCGTTACATTTTCACCAGTCGTCCCGTCACCGCGTGTCGCTGCATGAACAAGTGTGCCATCTTCGTAGCGCAGAGAAAGCGAAAGCCCGTCGATCTTTGGCTCGGACGTGAAGGCAAGCGGGGCTTCGCCTTCCAGCCCGAGATATTTGCGAACGCTTTGATCAAATCCTGCAACATCATCGTCATTGAACGCATTTGACAAAGACAGCATTGCAACCGCATGGGTGATTTTGCCAAACCCATCTGCGGGCGCTGCGCCGACTTGCTGCGTGGGGCTGCTGTTTTTCAGCAACTCTGGAAAGGCTGTCTCAATTTCGGCGAGGCGCGCCTTAAGGCGATCAAACTCAGCATCTGTCAGCTGCGGCGCATCTTCTTGATAATACTGCTGATTTGCCTGTGCCAACACCTGAGAAAGCGTTTCGGCTTCTTGCGCGGCCTTCTTAGGGTCCAAGTTTTCAACGGGCGTTTCAAAATCGGAAAGTGGCTGGGACATGGGGCGCGCTCATCACTGTGGATTGGACGCTATAGGTAGAATGGCAGGGTGGCGGCGTCTAGTCTTGGTGCCGATTTTCATCCACCCTGCACAAACGAAAAGAGAGGCCGCGATTGCGAACCTCTCTTACCGAAAAACTAAACTCTTTACGCAGTGACCGGATACGGTCAGCCGTTTACGGCGATTTTCTCCAAATCACCCAGACCTGTTTGCGGATCGCGCAAAACATAGCCGCGCCCCCAAACAGTTTCGATATAATTGTCACCGTCTGTTGCCTGAGCCAATTTCTTGCGCAGCTTACAGATGAAAACATCAATAATCTTGAGTTCAGGTTCATCCATTCCGCCATAAAGGTGGTTCAGGAACATTTCTTTGGTCAGTGTTGTACCTTTGCGCAGGCTCAACAACTCAAGAATCTGGTATTCTTTACCTGTCAAATGGATCGCACGACCACCAGCAGACACAGTTTTTGCATCCAAGTTCACCTCAATCTGGCCCGTACCAATAACTGCCTGTGAGTGGCCTTTGGAACGACGAATGATCGCGTGAATACGCGCAACAAGCTCTTCGCGCAGAAATGGTTTGACCATGTAGTCATCGGCGCCAAAGCCAAAGCCCTTGATTTTGTCGTCCACCTCAGCGGAACCAGACAGGATCAGGATCGGCGTCTCAATTTTGCTAACGCGCAATTGGCGCAGAACTTCGTGGCCGTTCATGTCAGGCAGACCAAGATCGAGAACGATCAAGTCGTAGTCATATAGCTTTGCCAGATCGATCCCTTCTTCGCCCAAATCCATCGTGTAGACGTTCAGATTGGCATGAGTAAGCATCATTTCGATACTTTTGGCGGTCGTAGGATCGTCCTCGACTAGCAGAACTCGCATAATTTTATCTCCGGTGGATCGTTTGCGTAAAGTGTTTCGACCTCACTGTGCAGGCAATTAGTTAACACAAGGTTAGCGTGAGCCATAACACCTCATACCACCCTAGGTTGCATAAAGCTAACGGTAACTTTGCAGATGTGTTGCACGCAAAGCCTTAAGCCCGTAACTGCTGACCGCGTCGCACCAACTTTCGAATTCTTCTTCGGACAAACTATAGCGCGACAACGCATCACTTTGGCTTAACAGGCCATAGACAACCCCGCGCACCACAGCTGCCTTACGCGATGCAACCCAACGCCGCGTTGATGCGGGTGGCAGATCAGCATGAGTCATGATCGAACCATCCGGCAGGGTCACTGATCGGGGGCCATCAACCTTTTTCAAAAACATTCTTCGTCCTCGTCTTGTATCAAAGTCCTGTTCGGTTTGAGCCAAGTGTCTTAAGGAGCGGTGAAACGTCACCTTGTTAGTACGCGCAATTTTATTATATCTGTGCACAAACCTGTTACTTGCGATTAACCTCATCACCCGGAGAACCGCTTATGGCACTCGATCACACCGCTGGTCTTAACTCACTTGGCTTTGCAAAACCGCCATCTGAGACACGTGTCGTTGTGGCCATGTCCGGCGGCGTCGACAGCTCTGTTGTGGCTGCACAACTGGCTGAAGAAGGCTATGATGTGGTGGGTGTTACGCTACAACTTTATGACCACGGGGCCGCTCTTGCCAAAAAGGGTGCGTGCTGTGCGGGTCGCGATATCCACGATGCACGTCGCGTCGCCGAAGAGATGAACTTCCCCCACTATGTCCTTGATTATGAAAATATTTTCAAAGACGCTGTGATGGATGAGTTCGCGGAAAGCTACCTTGGTGGTGCAACGCCCGTACCCTGTATTCGGTGTAACGAGCGGGTGAAATTCAAAGACCTGCTGGAAACTGCCAAAGACCTTGAGGCGGATTGCATGGCAACCGGCCACTACATTCAGCGCAAGATGGGTGCGAACGGTCCCGAGCTGCATTCAGCCGAAGACAGCAACCGTGATCAGTCATACTTTTTGTTCTCAACCACGCCAGAACAATTGTCCTATCTGCGCTTCCCCCTTGGTCATTTGCCAAGCAAGGAAGCGACACGCGCCCTTGCCCAAAAATACGGCCTACCGGTGGCGGATAAACCTGACAGCCAAGACATTTGTTTTGTGCCTGATGGCGACTACGCCAAGGTGATTGAAAAACTGCGCCCCGGTGCTGCGGAGCCGGGCAATATTGTTCATGCGGATGGACGCATTCTGGGCACCCATGAAGGGGTCATCCACTACACCATTGGTCAGCGACGCGGCCTTGGAATTGGGGGGCTATCAGAGCCGCTTTATGTGGTGAAACTGGATGTGGATACAAAAGAAGTCGTAGTCGGTCCAAAGGACATGCTGGCAACGCGCAACATTCCAATCAAAGAGATCAACTGGCTCGGCGATACTGCGTTTGAGGCAGTCGCGGAACGCGAAATTTTGGTAAAAGTGCGATCAACCCGCCCGCCGCGGCCCGCAATTTTGCGCGCAAAGCCGGGGGGATTCGCGGAAGTTGAACTGCTGAGCGCGGAAGAAGGTGTCTCACCCGGGCAGGCCTGTGTATTTTATGAAGAAGGCAGCACGCGTATTTTGGGCGGCGGTTGGATTTGGCGCGGAGCCTGAGACCTTAACCGTTATTGAAAAGCCTAGCCTACCGACTTGTTGATACCACTCAAAATGGCCCGGGCGGCGCGCAGCCCTGCCCGCTCCTGCCCGCGTCCCAGCCGATCCATCGTGATGTCTAAGGCAGCCGATTGTGTCGCTGGTTTTGCAAAAAGTGTAGATAAGCCCTGCGCCACAGCCTCGGCTGTGCAGTTTTTCATCAAAAATTCGGGCACAACCCGCGTTTCAGACACCAGATTAACCAGCGTAACTGTATCCACCCGCATCAACCGGCGCATGATGGCCGCTGTAAGCCAGTTCATTTTATAGGCAATGACCATCGGCGTTTGTGCGGCGGCAAGTTCCAACGAAACAGTCCCTGATGCTGCAAGCGCAATATTGGCCGCGCCAAAGGCGGAAAGCTTCTCGGGCTGATCTGCGCTGTCGATCAGGATCGGTTTGACTGACCAATTCGCCGTTAGCTCAGTTACAAGGCCCCTTACGGAAGGCGCTACTGGCAACACAAACCGCGCATTGCTGTGTGTTTGCTGAAAATGCGCAAGCGCTTCCCCAAACACATCTGACAGGCGCCGCACTTCCCCACCACGAGACCCCGGAAGAACCAGAACCAAAGGGGCGTCCTCAGCAATTTGATGGCGCATACGAAATGCCGCACAGTCTTGCCTGCTCGCCTGGGCAGTATTGGCCACGGGATGGCCGACAAAATCGCATTGCATACCCGCTGCCTGCATAAAGGGCGGCTCAAACGGTAACAGGGCCAAGACCTGATCTACGTGGCGGGCCATTTTCTGTGCGCGTTTCGGACGCCATGCCCACACACTGGGTGCTACGTAATGAACGACGTGAATATCGCGCTGCGCTTTGACCAGCTTTGCGACCCTGAGACAAAAATCAGGGCTATCAATTGTCAGGATTACATCAGGTGCCGCGGCAATGGCGGCTTGGGCAGTTTGTGAAATACGCCGTTTCAGGTGGCGGTATTTCGGCAGTATCTCGGCCAAGCCCATCACGGACAGCTCTGACATATCGAACAGGCTTTCCAGACCTTGGCCCTGCATATTTGAACCGCCAATGCCCTGAAATGTGATGTTTGGACAAAGCTCTTTCAGCCCCGCCATAACATCACCACCAAGTGCGTCGCCCGATGGCTCACCTGCGATGATGAACACTTTCAAAGGATCAGACATCTCCACGCTGCCGCCTATGTCAGCACGTGTAAAAACAGCCCACCGTCGGATGCGGCGGCGATGGTTTTATCAAGCTCCAGAACCTGAGTATTGAGGCCGATCGCGATGCCGTTCAGACCAAGAGCAATGGCACCGCGAATGGTTTCCGGCCCAATGGTAGGCAGGTCAATTCGTAGATCCTGCCCCGCCTTCGGTGTCTTATAAAGCACACCGCCTTCTGGCAACCGAGGGTTCCGGCGAGGGGCATCTTGGATTGGTCCGGCCAAAACATCCGTGGCAAAACCCAATGGATCAGAAAATACATCTGCCACGTCTTGCGCAGGTGCTGCTTGTAGCAAAGACTGCATCATCCAATCGGTGCCCAAAAGCGCCTCAACCGCCAAAACCTGACCATGGGCTACGATCAACGCTTGCCCAACGTCTGCACCGGCCAGAGCACCATGCACATCACGAGCACGTGCAATATCCTTCATATCACCCTCGGAAGGCTTTACAGCCGTCAAATCCCCATGGGGCGGTAGCAGGCCGTCGACAAGTTGCGGTGCAGCGATGACTTCAAAACCGGCGTCCTCAAAAAGCGAAATCGCCACGCGCAAAGTGCTATCGTCGCCACCTGCCATTGCTGCCGCAATTTTTGGCACCAATGGCAAAGTGGCCGCATCTATTTTCGATGGGTCAATCTGTGGGCGAGTGGTAGCACCTGCGAAACACACCTGGCTTACCCCAAGGTCCGTAAGTGCAGCAAAAAAACTGCCTAATTGTTCCACTCGAAACGGCTGCACATCTGGCAAACTGGGATCAACATCGCCCATTGCCGCAATAACATGCGCACGGCCCGCAGTTTTGAGCGCGCAATGCACCGCAACAGGCAATTGGCCCTGCCCTGCAATCAGAGCAATCATTTTGGGGTCAAGAAGTGGCGATCCGTGGTGCCCGTAACAAAACGCACCAAATCCGCCACATAATCACTGTCGCTGTCTTGAGCCAGGCGCGCGGCGCGTTCGGCAAAACTGCCCTCGCCTTGCTTCAGCGTTTGAAAAGCCACCCTCAATGCGGTGATATCCGCACGTGCGACGCCTTTGCGCTTCAACCCAACAAGGTTGAGACCATCCAACTCGCCCCGTGGGCCTTGGACCAATCCATGTGGGATCACATCATTTGTCACCATTGAAAGCGCCCCGATGATAGCGCCCGTACCGATGCGCACAAACTGGTGGATGCCGCAGAGCCCACCAATGATAACATCGTCCTCTATCACGCAATGCCCCGCGATTGCTGTCTGGTTCACAATCACCACACGGTCGCCAATGATCGCATCATGAGCAACATGACAGCCCGCCATAAACAACCCGTCATCCCCAACGCGCGTCACGCCGCCGCCGCCGGACGTGCCGGTGTTCATCGTCACGTGTTCGCGAATGCGGTTCCGCGCACCTACGATCAGCTTTGTCTGTTCGCCCGCAAATTTAAGGTCTTGCGGGATTTCACCAATGCTTGAGAACGGAAAAATAATCGTCTCAGGGCCGATCTCGGTATCCCCCGCCACAACCACGTGTGATTTGAGAATGACGCCATCCGCGAGTTTAACGTGCGGCCCAACATGGCAAAACGGGCCAATCTCAACACCGTCGCCAATGACAGCACCGTCTTCGATGACCGCTGAGGGGTGAATATTTCCACTCATGCTTTGGGCAAATCCATCATTGCTGTGAAATCGCATTCAGCGGCCATCTCACCGTCCACTGTTGCAACGCCGCGGAATTTCCAGACTTTTCCGCCAGGTTTGCCGCGGGTGGTTTCCACGGCCAAACGCACCACATCACCGGGAACAACCATGCGCCGGAACTTCGCGTTGTCGATCCCCATAAAGTAAACCAGCAAATCCTTATCGACCATGTCCATCGCAACACCAACCATCACAGCAGACGTCTGAGCGAGCGCCTCAATGATGGTCACGCCAGGCATGATAGGTTTAGATGGAAAATGCCCCTGAAAATGTGGCTCATTCATGGTGACATTTTTGATGCCAACAGCCGATTGATACCCGTCAATATCAATAACTTTGTCAACAAGTAGAAACGGATAGCGATGCGGTATGATCCGTTGGATCAAGCCAATATCTGCTGATTTTAGATCGGTCTCGGCTGCGTCGCTCATGAAAGTCACCTGCGTTATATCTTGTTCCCCTGCCTAGCAAAGCGCAGCGGTGGCGGCAAGTTTCATGGGCTGCGGTCGCAGAGCACACTGACAACGTCTGCCCTAGTCGGATTTTGATCCGTCTCCGAGGGCAGCATCAGCCAAACGAATGGCCTCATCCGTGATGTCAATCGCATCCGCCGACAAAAAGACGCTGCCACGCTCGAGTACCGCTACTGCGCGACGCTCGGCCAAAATGTTGGCCAGGATCGGAAGGGCCTCATTGATGAACTCGGCCCGTGCCCGTTCATATCGTTGTGACAGCACGCGCCCTGTTTCATCTTGGGACTGTCGCGCGCGCTGGACACGGATATCAAACACATCGACCATAGCCGAAAACTCATCTGCTGGTGTGACATCACGCAACTCAAGCAACCGCTGTTCTTCGGCTTCAAGCTCTGCCTCCAACTCGCGTTTGGTTTGTACAAGGCGTAGCCGCTCTGCCTCAAGATCGGTTGCGACGCGCTTGCCGTATTCGCTGTTGGTGAAGAAGCGGTCACTATCGATCACAAGGACCGCGCTCATCACCACACCTGTGTCAAAGCCGGGTCCACGCGTTGTTTGTGCCTGCGCCGCACCCACGGCCATGCAAAGCACAGCGCAGAAGGCAAAAACATCCCTAAGCATCAAAAGCTTGTCGAAACGGAAAGATCAAAGGTTTCCGTTTTGTCGAAGTTCTTTTCAAACTCGAGCGGTTTTGAGAAGTTAAACCGAAGCGGGCCAATCGCGGTATTCCAGAAAATTGAAACACCGATAGCAGAACGAAGTGAGAAGCTGTCATCAATCGCACCGCTCAGATCATCATCCAAACCCCAAACCGAGCCCGCATCCAGATAAACCCCGCCTGAAATGCCATACTCTTCCGGCAATCCGATTGGGAAATCAGCCTCAAGTCGCATCACTGCGTAGTAGTTACCGCCAAGCGCATCATTGGCAGGCGCGTTACGATCGCGGGGACCAAAGCCACCGGGCTCGAACCCGCGCAGACGGCCACTTGATCCAAAACGATCTGTCACAGCGCTTGTGGTGTCGTTCAGCGAGTTCAGCGCACCACCTTCAAATACTGCACGAAGCGTGACTTCGTCGCTCAGGACTTTGGTGGTCGCCCCTGCAAAGAATGTGCTGCGCAAATACTCTTTGTCACCGCCAACGCCTGCGAAGTCTTGCGAGAAGCGGAAGATCACACCTGCGTCAGGATTAAGACCCGTGGTGCGCGAGTCGAAGCTGTAGGTATAACCAACTGAGCTGACTGTCTCACGTCCCTTGGCTTGATCTTGTTGCAAAAGGTCCGACGATTCCAAGCGCGCGTCAGAGCCGTCGCTTACATCAAGCACCTCCTCGAACCCCAGTGAATACCGCAGGCTCAACCGGCCGTTTTCGCTCACAGGGAAGTTGATGGATGGGGACAGACGTGCGCTTTCGGTGTTGTAGGCGGCGAAATCACTGTCCGTGGTGCCATAGCTGCCTGACAGACCAAAGCCCAACTCACGGTCCAGAAACGCAGGCTCGTTGAAACTAAAGCTGAGGGATTCACTGCCATCGGTGGTGTTGAAACCAAGCGAAACTGACTGCCCACGGCCCAAGAAGTTACGCTCACGCAGCTCAGCTGTCAGGCCAAAACCGTTTGCAGTGCCAAAACTCGCCCCGAACGACAGACTGCCGGTGGGTTGTTCTTCCACATCAACGTCAATCACAACTTGGTTGGGGCTGGAGCCCTCGCGCGCCTGCACGCCAGCATTGCCGAAATAACCCAAAGCGCGGATACGCTCGGCTGAATTGCGGATTTCACGGGGATTGAATGGATCGCCTTCAACGACTTTGAATTGACGGCGAATAACCCGATCAAGCGTTGTCGAATTGCCTTCAATATCAATGCGCTCAACGAAAATGCGATCACCGCGTGTCAATTCAAACGTCACATCAAGGGTCAGGTCGCGATCGTTGCGCGTCACCCGCGGATCGGCGCGCACAAAGTTCAAGCCCAACTCAAGCGCGCGGCGCTCAAGGCGGGCAATGTTGATGTCGATCAGGTTCGGGGAATAGACTGGTGAGCGCCCGACTTTCAGCGCATCTTCGAATTCTGCGGTATCCACATCATCCAAAAGGCTTACAACGTTGACCTCTCCAAGGCGGAACTGCTGGCCTTCTTCGACATCAAATGTGATCAGGAACGCGTCGCGTTCACGGGTCAGCTCGGATGAGACCCCTTGGATATTGAAATCCACATAACCGCGAGAGGCGTAAAAGTCGCTTAGGACTTGGCGGTCAAAATTCACGCGGTCTTCAATAAACGTGTCGCGGCTGACGACTTGGCGGAAGATACCCGCTTGTTTGGTCTGCAGGACACGGCGCAAACGGCGGTCCGAATAAGCGCGGTTGCCCGTAAACGACAAGCGCTCAACTTCTACAACGCGGCCTTCAGTTACTTCGAACACAAGATCGACGCGGTTGTCAGAACGGCGGATGATGCTTGGCTTAACAGTTGCGGCCAAACGCCCCTGCTCCGCGTAGGCTTGCGCGATTAGTTCGGCATCCTGTTCGGCCACACTCGGACTGTAAACGCGGCGCGGTTGCGAGGCGATTAAGCTTTGGACAACCTCATCTTTCAGGCGGCGGTTACCTTCAACATTGATCTGGTTAATTGTGGGGAATTCAGCAACTTCAATCACAAGCGTGCTGCCGCGTGGCGTCAGAACTACGTCCTCAAACAGGCCCGAACTTAGCACACGTTGAAATGCATCGTTTAGCTGGCCTGCACTGATCGTCTCGCCGCGGCTAATGCCAGCAAACGACAGGATGGTAGCCGCCTCAACGCGGGCGTTCCCTTCAATTTCGACGTTATCAAATGTAAAAGACTGCGCGTAAACAGCGCCAGACATAAAGCCGGCAGTCACTGCCGCTAGGCCCGCTCGTTTCATCGTACCTGTTCCGGCACGACATACACCCAAAAGCAAACCCATTAGCTATCCCCAGCAAACCTAAAATCTGATGCCAGAAATATCCTTTCTACAGCATGATGTCAAAACGATCTGACAGCCCGCGAAAGGTTATAAAGTGGACCGTGATTGTTACTGTAAAACGCTGCCAATCACACTGCCTGCCCAGAGTGCCGCAGCGATTGTTGCGAGATAAAGCGCACGGTCCCAATTCAGGTCCAAAACAAGGCGCATGCTGCGATATGATTGATGAATTGTTTGCATAGATGCCTCCTGAAATAATGACCGCACACACGCGCGATCGTGATGTATCTAGGAGCTAAATGAGGCCGAAATTAGGCGAGGTGCGCAAAGAACCACCTTCACCTATGTCAAATATCAGCCCGTGCAACGCCGCAACGTGCGCATCAAACGGCAGGCATCAGGTGCAAAATATATCATGCCCCAAGGCAAATACCATCAGACCCAACAATAACGTCAGCCCTGCAGCCATGAATATCTCAAGCGCGCGCGCTGACGGCTGACGGCCCGTGATGGCCTCATACGCATGAAATACCAAATGCCCACCATCCAGAACCGGGATCGGAAACAGGTTCAACAGTCCGACGGCCGTAGACAAAAATGCGATAAACCAAATGAAGCTCTGCCCCCCTTGGCTGGCCATCGCACCGGATGTTTGGGCAATACCTACGGGGCCGTTCAGGTTACACGTGCTGATCGCACCAGTGATAACTTGTTTAAGCCCGTTCAAACTGCCGGTGATGACACCCCATGTTAGCCGCACGCCATCAGTCACAGCTTCTGCCATGCCTACGGGTTCTGTTTTTGGCTCAAAGAACCAACCCATCCCGATGCCAATCATCCAACGGCGCTCGAACGTTCCGTCTTCTAGTGGCGTGTCGCGCGGCCGCGGGACCAGCGTAAATTGCATGGCCTGGCCATCACGCCAGACGTCCAATAGCAATGGCGCGCCTTCGGACGCCACGACAGCTGCCATCACTTGATCCGATGCAAACACAGGAGACCCGTTTATCGCCGTTATAACGTCATCAATCTTCATGTTCACAGACAGTGCCGCTGATTTTGGCGCAAGACTGGTCACAATTGGAACCGATGGATAAGGCCCTGAAACCTCAAGTTGGATGCCGTCCCGCTCAACCACATAGTCGAGGATCGGCTCTTTGGGGAGCGAGCGAAATGTAGCCGCAAACTTTTCAGTTGTCGTCACATCAGAGCCGTTAATTTCAATCAACGCATCGCCGTCCTGAAGCCCCTGCTGCATCTGCGGCGGCAACGACGGCAGTTCAGCGATGGTCAACGGATCCGCAGCTTTGCCGTCCCATAAGATTACACCACCAAAAATCAGGATTGACAGTGCAAAGTTGAAAAACGGCCCTGCTGCCACGGTGGCAGAACGTGCCCACAAAGGCGCGCCCGCCATTGTGTTGCGCGCAGGGGCCGCTTCACCCTCAGCGCTTCCAACAGAAGCAGCGTTTGCGTCACCTAGAAATTTGACGTACCCGCCGAACGGTAGTGCGGCGATCTGCCATTTAGTGCCGCGCCGATCGACCCGTGAATAGAGCACCGGCCCAAAACCAAGGCTAAAGACTTCTGCATGGATGCCCGACCAACGGCCCACAATGTAATGGCCGTACTCGTGGATCGCGACAATCACAGAAAGCGCAACAACAAAGGCCAAAAGCGTGTAGGCGATGCCGCCAAACTCACTGATAAGACTTGCTAAATCCATGATGTTATTCGCCCGATCTGCACGCTTTTTGCTGGTGCGTTAGATAAATTACGCGGCTACCGATTTGCTTTTGATGTCCGCGATCTGCCTTGCCATGTGGTCTGCGGCCTGCACCGTATCAAGGGTGATATCGGTGTTTCTGAGGCGATTGTCTGCGTCCATTTGGCTCAGCACCTGCTCAACGACCTGCGCCATATCCAAAAAGCCGATGCTACCCGCGATAAAATGATCAAGCGCGCGCTCTTTCGCACCGTTGAACACAGCACCTGACAACCCACCAAGCTCCATCACCTCGCGGGCGAGCCTTAGGGCGGGATACCGCGCTTCATCTGGGGCACGGAACGTGAATGATCCAATCTTGGCCAGATCGAGGCGCTCAACAGGCAGCTTGCGCCGCTCAGGCCAGTGAAGCGCAAACCCAATCGCATGGCGCATATCAGGCGGGCCAACGTGGGCCATCAGAGCCCCATCATTAAAACCAACGAGCGCATGGATCATACTTTCAGGGTGAACAAGTGTCTCAATTTGCGACGGAAGAATGCCAAAAAACTCTTTAGCTTCAATAAGTTCTAAAGACTTATTAAACATAGACGCGCTATCAATCGTGATCCGCTGCCCCATGTCCCAATTTGGATGACTAGACGCATCTGCAACGGTCGCCGCCCTGATCTTATCAATCGGCCAATCGCGAAAAGCGCCGCCGCTGGCGGTAATTATGACGCGCTCAACAGCAGACATATCTTCACCGATCAGCGCCTGAAAAACAGCTGAGTGTTCGCTATCAACAGGCAGAATGGTCGCATTATTTTCGCGGGCCAAGCGCATAAGTAGCGGACCCGCAGCGACAAGGGATTCTTTATTTGCCAACGCCAGCGTGGCGCCTTGTTTTACAGCCTCAAGGCTTGGAACAAGACCAGCGACACCCACAATTGCCGACATAATCCAATCGGCTGGGCGCGCTGCCGCTTCCTTGATCGCACTTGAGCCTGCCTGGGCCTCAACTCCGCTTCCGGCAAGCGCATTACGCAATTCATCAAGGCGCGCGTCATAGCATGTAACGGCTACCTCTGCCCCAAACTCAATCGCATCTTGAGCCAATTGTTTGATGTTTGCGCCACCCGACAGCGCAACAACCTGACATTCATGAGGGGCGCGGCGGATCAAATCAATTGTGTTTTGACCAATACTTCCGGTGGCACCAAAGATGCTCACACGTTTCAAAATGCCACTCCCGGCACATCAAGCACCATCGCGACCAACAGCATTACAAGGGAGGCACCCAACAGCGCATCGAACCGGTCAAACAGGCCCCCATGGCCCGGAATCAGCGTGGAGCTGTCTTTGACACCCATCCGCCGTTTAAGCGCACTTTCGGCGATATCACCCATCTGACCTGCAAAACTGAGCGCGACAGAAATGATGGGAAGAGCCGCACCTGCATCTGTATTGACCGCAAAAACATAGCCCACCAGCGCCGACAGCCCCCAGCCCGCAACAGTTCCTGACCACGTCTTTTTCGGACTCACGCTTGGCCAAAATTTAGGCCCACCAAACGTACGGCCAGCAAAATATCCGCCGATGTCTGTGACGATCACGATACTGACCAACCAAAGGATCCACACGGTCCCATAAGTTTCGCGGAAATGCACAAGGCCCCATCCTGCAAGCAAAATTCCCAATGCAAAACAAAAACCAGCGAGCCGTTCGCTTTTGAGCGACAACATCAAAAAGACTGGCGGGATCAACAAAAGTGGCAAAAACACATGGTAGTCACTGGCAAGCAAACCCGACAAAACGGATGCGGTTAAAGCCGCCGCCAACATGCCAGGCGTTGGCCGGTCAGGTTGGATCATCATAGCAACTTCCCAAACCATTACGGCCGTCACAAACACAGTAAGCATCTGATACCAGACGCCACCTGCAACAATTCCCGCCACACCAACAACGGCCATTCCAATGCCAGAAAGTGTACGGGTCTTTAAATCATCCCATTTGGCGGCATCAGTTTTGGTCGGCATCATTGAAGTCTAGGTCTCGGTTAGGGGTTTTGGTCAGGGGTGTTGATGCCTGAGTTGGTTCCGAAACGCCACCAAATCGGCGTGACCTGCCACCATACGAGGCCACCACATCCGCAAGAATATCTTTGGTAAAATCCGGCCACAAGGTATCGATAAATTCGTATTCCGCGTAGGCGGACTGCCACAAAAGGAAATTGGAAATGCGCGCTTCACCGCTGGTGCGGATCACAAGATCAGGATCTGGCAAGAAGTGTGTATCAAGGTAGCGAGGCAGCGTTTCTTCATCCACATCACCAGGCAGCAAAGCACCCGCCTGCACATCTGCAGCCAGCCGCTTCGTCGCGCGCGCAACCTCATCGCGACCACCATAGTTCAACGCAATCGTCAGGTGCACTTTGCTGTTGGCGCTTGTTAACAGCTCAAGCTGATCCATCATTGTCACAAGTTTTGTGTCAAGACGTGCCCGGTCACCAATAAAGCGAACACGGACTCCTTCCGCCAACAAATCATTCGCTTCGCGCAAAATATAGCGTCGGAAAAGCTTCATCAGCCCCGAAACTTCGATCTGCGTACGCTTCCAATTCTCTGTGGAGAAAGCAAAAATAGTAAGGTATTTTACACCAACGCCCGGACATGCCCGCACGATTTCTTTGACTCGTTTTGCGCCTGCATGATGACCCAAAAGCCGCGGACGGCCACGCATGGTCGCCCATCTACCGTTACCGTCCATAATTACGGCAACGTGCTTGGGCCCTTTTTGTGCATCTTCAAACATTACTAAAAATTCCTACTAAAAATACATTCAATACGCAGTGCAAGCCTTTGATAATGCTAAACTTGCATGATCTCTGCTTGTTTTACTTCAAGCGCTTCATCGACCGCCTTGATGAATTTATCAGTCATTTCCTGCACTTCGGATTCCCAAAGCTTTTGATCATCTTCGGACATGCCGTCGTTTTTGGCCTTTTTGATCTGGTCCATACCGTCACGTCGAATGTTACGCACACTGACACGGGCGTTCTCGGCGTAAGAGCCCGCAACTTTGGTAAGCTCGCGGCGGCGCTCTTCGTTCAGTTCGGGGATCGGCAGCATGATTATCGTGCCGTTCAGTTGTGGGTTGATGCCAAGGCCACTTTCACGGATCGCTTTTTCAACTTTCCCCACAAGGCCTTTGTCCCAAACGTTAATCGTAACCATGCGCGGCTCGGGAACATTGACCGTCCCTACTTGATTAACCGGTGTCATGGACCCGTAGGCGTCCACCATCACCGGCTCAAGCATTGAGCCGGAGGCTCGGCCCGTTCGCAAAGATGCAAATTCAACCCGCAAATTTGCGATTGCACCGTCCATGCGGCGCTCAAGGTCATCAGTATCAAGAAGAAAATCGTCGGACATATGTTTGCTCGTTTATTAACGGTTTGTTTTCTAAGCTATACCTTGGAAGGGCATTGCAATCCAGTGTTGTGATTAAGGCGCCGGCCGCGCGTCACAATCCAGCGCGCAATTAATCCCAGTGAGGCGTTATTGATGGACCCGCGTATAAGTTCCCTCACCCGCCAGAATGCCGCGGAAACCGCCGGGTTCATCAAGGCTGAAGACAATAATGGGAAGGCTGTTGTCGCGCGCCAAAGCAATCGCACTGGCGTCCATCACATTCAGGCGCTTGGCGAGAACATCATCATAGGTAACATTATCATAGCGCACTGCATCATCATGTTTGGCGGGATCTTTGTCATAGACGCCATCAACTTTGGTGCCCTTAAAGATCGCCTCACACGACATCTCGTTTGCGCGCAAAGTCGCAGCCGTATCAGTTGTGAAATAGGGGTTGCCCGTGCCAGCAGCAAAGATGCAAACGCGCTTTTTCTCTAGGTGGCGAACGGCGCGACGGCGGATATAAGGCTCCGCCACTTCGTTCATTGTAATGGCCGAAATGACACGCGTATGGATGCCGTGCCCCTCAAGAGCAGATTGCATCGCCAGTGCATTCATTACGGTCGCGAGCATCCCCATATAGTCAGCCGTTGTTCGCTCCATCCCTTGGGCAGAGCCTTGAAGACCGCGGAAGATGTTGCCCCCGCCAATCACCATGCAAATCTCGACGCCCATTTCGTGAACGGTCTGCACCTCGCGGGCGATACGCTCCACCGTCGGCGGATGCAGCCCAAATCCCTGGTCGCCCATCAGCGCCTCGCCTGAGATTTTGAGCATAACCCGCTTAAACGTGGTTCCATCGGCCATGTGCTGTCTCCCGCGATCGCTTGCACTTTGTCTTTGCGCCAAAATGGAGTAAACCGCCCGCCGGTTCAATGACCAAAAGGCGCGCATTTTCATGTTTGACACGATCAAGACACTTTCAACGGAACTGCCTGTTTTGATCGCAGGGGCAACCGCGTCTGGAAAGTCCGCTTTAGCAATGGAAATTGCGGCGCAAAAAGGCGGGATCATTGTTAACGCAGATGCGCTACAAGTGTTCGAAAACTGGCGCGTGTTGACCGCCCGCCCCAGTGTTGAGGATGAGGCGCAAACACCGCACGCATTATACGGTCATGTAGCGGGGAATGACGCATACTCGGTGGGTCAATGGCTACGTGATGTGAAGGCGTTGATGGGGAATGAACGTCTGATTATTGTCGGCGGTACCGGTCTAAACTTTCGCGCGCTGACAGAAGGTTTGGCCGAAATCCCCCCCACACCACCCGCAATTCGCGCGCTTGCGAATGAACGTCTTGAGGCTGATGGGATTAACGCGCTTTTGGCGGAACTCGACGATGAAACCAGAAGCCGCATTGATCCTGCGAACCCGATGCGCGTGACGCGGGCGTGGGAAGTTGCCCAAACCACCGGCCGCCCGCTAAGCGACTGGCAAGACAGCACCCCACCGCCGATTGTCCCGCTGGCCAACTGTCATCCAATGTTGATCGATGCCCCGAAGGACTGGGTCAACGAACGGATTGAACGGCGCTTTGACATCATGCTTGCGCAAGGCGCATTGGACGAGGCACAGCGAAATCTCGCCACTTGGAACCCCGCGGATCAGTCCGCCAGAGCCATCGGTGCACCGGAGTTGATCGGCCATTTGCAAGGCGGATTAAGCTTGGCGGAAGCGCGCACGTTGGCAGTTACCGCTTCGCGGCAATACGCGAAACGTCAGCGGACTTGGTTTCGGACGCGTATGGGGAAATGGATGCCGCTCGACCCTACTGGTTGAGGCAACGCAGTTATAAATCGAACGTCTAATGATCTTTCTAGGATCGAAAGCCTTGCTTGGAATATAGTTTTCGAACATCCTAGCGGCGTCGTTAGTTTTTTAGTTTTCGGTTATTGATGTCACGAACACCCTTCACAAAGACAGTCCCTGCCCCCGCCGTGACACCTACATTTCACGTAGGGCCACGGGCGTTTGCCCAAATTACGAAAGGCGGGCAATGGCGGTTGTCACTTCCCCACTCAGTTCCTTGGCCACAATTCATTTGGATCACAAGAGGCACAGGATCATTCATGATCGGTGGACGTAAACGCGTGATTTCAGGCGCGGCGATGGCATTTGTGCCTGCAAACACCCTCATGGCTCTCGATCTTGGCGCTGGCACATTCGGCTCAGTCATGGCCCTGCCAAGTACCACTGAAGCAAATTTGCCAACTCAAAGTGCATATGTCCGCGTATCGGACGTGAAATTACAATCAGTGCTAAACGGCTTGTGGGATAATCTTGTGAATGAAGTTGAGCGGCCGACAAAGCACAACTTGGATCAAACGTTACACGCCGCCAACGAAGCTGCATTAGCAGCCCATGCAGCGTTACTTGGTGTTTGGTTGGTGCGCAACAGAATGCCAAACGATCAAATAAGACCGACCGCCGCCACAACACTGTTGGCAGGTTTCACTACGCTGCTGGCCGACAAATTTTGTACATCGGACACGGTCAGTAATTATGCCAAGGCCCTCGGCGTGACCGCAACACACCTATCTCGTGTTTGCAATTCAGAATTTGGCGTCCCCGCATCACGTCTTTTGCAGCTAACGAAACTATACGAAGCGCAGCGTTTACTTGCTGACACAGGTGTTAGTATACAAGAGGCCGCAGCACGCGTGGGCTTTGAAAGCGCTGCTTACTTCACACGTGTTTTTCAACAGCAAACGGGCCAAAACCCAACAGGTTTTCGCGCTCAGGCACGCGCTACACCCAAACCCCCACGCTCTGCCGCGACAGGCCCAGCGTTAACCGTGAAATTTGGCCGCGCTTTGCTACAGCCCGCACGCCAACGTGGTTAACTTCCGTAGATTTTACGAACGTAGTTTTGTGTTTCCCGAAAGGGAGGCACGCCGCCATGTTTGCGCACGGCACCTGGCCCTGCGTTGTAAGCCGCCAGCGCCAGACGCCACGACCGAAACGTGCGGTACTGCTCTGCAAGGTAGCGCGCGCCACCCTCGAGGTTCTGTTTTGGGTCCTTCGGATCAACCCGCAAATCGCGCGCCGTTGCAGGCATGAGTTGAGCCAGACCAATTGCACCTTTGCTCGACCGCGCAGTGCTGTTCCAAGCGGATTCCTGCTGAATAAGCCGCAAAAATAGCCCCTCTGGGATCCGATGTTTGCGTGCAGCTGCCTTGGCAAGCTTCAAATACGGGCCGTCATAAGTTCCATAATAACGCAAATCACGCGCTGTCCGGGTCGGGATACTGGCTGACTTGGGCTGTAGCCTGACCGAGTTAGCGTATTGTTTCGATGACCGCCCATCCAGAACATCTGTCTGCGACGCAAAAAGTGAAGCACGTGATTTGGAAGAAAAATCTGTATCAGACGCCTGACTTGCCAACGCAGATGCGGCAACAAACAAAGTACTTAACAAAGATGCCTTCAAAAAACTCATGATAATGCCGTGGCTGTCCGCGTCAGGTTAATTAACATTAAATATAGTTAATTTAGATATGATGACCACCCACGGCGCAAAGGGTAACCACAGGAACACCCAATTGGGTGTTTCTGAAGCCCGCGATAAAGCCTAAAGTGGCGCGAAATGCAGGAATCAATAAGGACATCGACATGGCAGGATCAGTGAACAAGGTCATTCTGATTGGCAACTTGGGGCGCGACCCCGAAGTGCGCACATTTCAGAACGGCGGCAAGGTCTGCAACTTGCGGATTGCGACTTCTGAAACATGGAAAGATCGCAACACAGGTGAGCGCAAAGAACGCACCGAATGGCACTCTGTGGCGATTTTCAGCGAGCCGCTGGCCAAAGTAGCAGAGCAATATCTGCGCAAGGGTTCCAAAGTGTACCTTGAGGGCCAGCTTGAAACACGCAAGTGGCAAGATCAAAGCGGCCAAGACAAGTATTCCACAGAAGTAGTTCTTCGTCCCTACACCAGCACGCTGACAATGCTTGACGGACGCGGTGACAACAACGGTGGTGGCAGCATGGGCGGCGGCGGTGGCGGCGGTTACATGGCCGACGATCGGAGCGGCGGCGGATACGATAGCGGTCCATCATACGGTGGTGGAATGGGTGGCGGCGCGCCTAGCCCTTCAAATGACTTAGATGATGAAATTCCATTTTAATCAAATGGTTATAGGTTAAAATTAATGTAAGGCGCTCCGTAAATCGGGCGCCTTCTTTGTTGGGCCACCTATCTATCGGGCATCTTCCAGAACACTGCGCACCACATCCACAGGCACGTCAGTGGTAACAAACGCCTCACCGATGCCCCGCGCCATAATGAAACGCAGCTGCCCATCGATGACCTTCTTGTCTTGTGACATCAGTTCAATGAGGGCGTCAGTTGACGGGAGTTCCCCATCGATATCACGCAGATCAACTTTCATACCCATTGCCCGCAAATGCGCGCGCACCCGGCTTGGCGCTTCTTGAGCACACAGCCCCAACCGCATTGAAGCCTCAAAAGCCAAGGCGCAACCAATCGCAACGCCCTCACCGTGCAAAAGGCGGTCCGACGCATAGTCTGTGGCGGTTTCAAGTGCATGGCAAAACGTGTGCCCAAGGTTTAGCAGAGCACGATCCCCCTGCTCTGTCTCATCCCGCACCACAATATCAGCTTTCATCTGAACAGAACGGCGCACGGCCTCAATGCGCAAATCAACATCTCCTGCAGCCATTGCCGGTGCATTTTCTTCAAGCCATTCAAAAAACGCGGCACTTCCCAGAAGTCCATATTTCACGACTTCACCGTAGCCTGCCAAAAAATCACGGCTTTGCAATGTCCCAAGTACGCCCACATCCGCCAACACCAAACTCGGCTGATGAAATGCGCCAATCAAATTTTTACCGTGGGGCGCGTTAATGCCTGTTTTACCACCAACGGAGCTGTCGACCTGCGCCAAAAGTGACGTTGGGATCTGCACAAACCGAACACCGCGCCGTAAAATCGCAGCGGCAAAGCCTACCAAATCACCAATCACGCCACCGCCAAAAGCAACAACAACGTCACCACGTTCTACTTTTTGGTCCAACAGCCACTCAACTGTTTTACTCAAATGCGGCCAACTTTTTGTACTCTCACCGGCGGGTAGTTTCAGTGATGTCATTTCGACACTATTTTCGGCAAGGCCAGCGTGCAGCGCATCCAAGTGCAACGACGCCACGTTTTCATCGGTGACCACAGCCACTTTTGGCCGCCGCAGCAAAGGTAAAATTTGCGCTCCGGCTGATGCAATCAGACCAGTTCCAATCCGCACGTCATAGGCTCTGGTATCAAGCGGAACATGAACCGTCGCTTGTGTTGCGCCATCTGTGGGGGAGGTCTCTGTCATTAAAATTAGTCCTTCAAAAACGCAAATAAGGCGCGCTGCACAGCCGTGGTCGTCTCAGTAATGCTTCCCTGCCCACATTCCACCTGAATGTCTGCGCGGCGGTAGTGAGCCACCCGCGCATCGAATAGCGCGTTCAAGGTAGCGCGTGGGTTTTCAGTCCGTAAAAGCGGCCGAGTATCTTTATGGCGAACCCGCTCCCAAAGCACATCAAGCGGCACGTCAAGCCACACAGAAACGCCTTTGCTCGCGATTAGATCACGATTTGTAGGCGCCAGAAAAGCGCCCCCTCCAGTACTCAAAACACACGGTGGGCCAGACAGCAAACGGTCTATTACCTCGGTCTCGCGCTGACGAAAAAAGTCTTCGCCATCCCGTTCGAAAATCTCGGCGATGGTACGTTGGGCGGCGGTTTCAATCTCGGCATCACTATCAACAAACGGTACATCGAGAGCATGGGCCAATGCACGACCAATCGCCGTCTTGCCGGCTCCCATCATGCCAACCATCACAACCGTTTTTAAAAGGCTCTGCGCCATCGTGTACGTCACCCCGAACATCGTTTGCCGCGCCTGTCACTTACCTATCAGATAAGCGCCTGCCCGCCGTTTTCCGTCTCACCCCACGTGAATGCCGTGAGTTTTGCAAAAAGACCATATACAACTGCAATAATTCGCTCAATTATGGGCTAAAGTCGCGGCAATGCACCGCGTCATCTGGTTGAGTACAGTGTAGAAACCTGTAGCTAAGCTGGGAAATCGAGGCAGAAAAGAAAGTTCGACGCTATGATAGGACGACTTTTTAAATTTATCGGGTATCTCGCAGTTTTGGCGATCATCGGGCTGGTGGCCTTTGCGTATCTTGGGCCGATGGTGATGCCTGATGCCTTCGCCCCACCGCAAACTTCAGTCACAAAACCTATTACTTTGAGTGTTGAATGATGCCAACCAAGCACGTGGGTCTAGCGGGTTTTGCGTGCTGCCTATGGGCTTGCATGGCGTCCGCACAAGAAGAGCCACTATCAACCATTGATTGGCTAAGCGAGACACTGCGCGGCCCACAAACGGTGCCTCCAGCCGGTACGCTACCACCGATCGACCTTGATGCAACTGTACGTAGTTTGACCCTTCGCCCTGGCGGCAATTTGCCCGAACAGATCACAATACCGCAAGTCGCCGTCGAGCCACTTGGCGCGCCCAAAACACGTGCTGTTGGTCTCAGCCCGCCAAGTGCTACTGGCCTGCCCCATACCCTTTGGACAGCGAGCGATCCTGAAACTCTTTCCCCTTTGCTTAGAGCGATCGGCGCACCGACAATTCCTGCGATGCAGCAGCTTTTACGCCGACTGCTGATTGCGGAGGCAGACACGCCAATTACACGCGACCCAGAGGCTGATATCTTGGTCGCACGCGTGGACGCTTTGTTGGCAATGGGGGACGTAGAGACAAGTCTTGCACTGCTCGATCAGGCAGGTGCGATGACCCCGCAACTGTTTGCACGTTGGTTTGATCTATCACTGCTGACTGGTACGGAAGATGCCGCATGCACAGCGCTTATGGCAAACGCAGCCCTACGTGCGGCACTGCCAACTCGTATCTTTTGCCTGTCACGCACAGGGGACTGGAACGCCGCAGCTTTGACGCTCAAAACAGGCGAAGCCTTGGGGAAAATTTCAGCGGATAAAGCAGCTCTTTTGGCACAGTTTCTTGATCCAGAACTTGCAGAAGAAAGTGTTAATCTGGCACCACGACGCGCAATTACACCGCTGCAATTCACTTTGCGCCGCGCGATTGGAACACCACTGCCAACCACCACGCTTCCCCTCGCTTATGCCACCACAGCGCTGACGCCAGACAACGGTTGGAAAACGCAAATTGACGCAGCCATCCGCCTTGCCCGTGCTGGAAGTTTGTCATCAAACCGACTGCTGGATGTGATGGCAGCCAACATTCCGTCCGCATCAGGGGGCGTTTGGGAATTGGCCGAAGCATGGCAACGCCTTGATATCTCCGTGACCGCTAGAAATCCCTCGGCCATCAGCCGTGCACTCCCTACAGCTTGGGTCGAGGCGCGAAAGGCAGGTGTGCAAACAGTGATGGCCGACCTCTACAGTGAGCCTCTAAAAGACTTGCCGCTGACCGGTCCGGCACAAATTACGCGCGCTGAAATTATGTTGGTATCGCCCCTTTATGAAAGCGTGTCAGCCGAGGACACCGCCAACACTGACCTAGCTTTCGCGCAGTCGGTCGCCGTAGGGACCCCAATTGCATCCCTTGCGGGCAGCTTGATTGAACGGATCATTGTGGACGGATTTGCGACAAACATCCTGCCCCCACAAAATGCAGAGTTGCTCCGCCAAGGGAAATTGGGTGAGACACTTGTCCGCGCAATTGTCACCGCAGAACAGGCGGCGACGGGCGACTTGCGTGACATCGCACAAGTCATCACACTTCTGCGCCAAACGGGTCTGGAAAGCACTGCCCGCCAATTGGCCCTGAACCTCCTTTTGATCGATAGGCTACGCACATGACTGCGGTTCATTCTGACGCCCATCTGATTAAAGCGTTTCTAGAGGCACAAGCCGCTGAGTTGGACGCCGCCACGAATACGCAGCTGGCCTATGCCCGCGATCTGACGGATGTGAGTGGCTATTTGAACCACAACGATGAAAACTTTGCATCTGCCACACGCCAGCACGTGGAGGATTATCTAGTACATTGCGACGCCCAAGGTTTTGCAAAATCTACCCGCGCGCGGCGATTATCGGCGATGAAACAACTCTTTCGGTTTATGTTTGAAGAAGGGTTGCGAGCAGATAACCCCGCCATTCAGATAAAAGGCCCCGGCCGCAGCAAAGCACTGCCAAAAACGCTATCCACCGATGAAGTTGAACGGCTGCTTCAGACTGCACGTACGATCGGCAGGACTGAAAATGACCGATTGCGAAACGCCTGCCTGATGGAGCTTCTGTACGCCACGGGAATGCGTGTGACCGAACTTGTCAGCCTCCCCGTAAGTGCTGCACGCGGTGATCCGCGGATGCTGCTGGTTCGTGGCAAAGGCGGTAAAGAACGGATGGTTCCACTATCTGCCCCCGCGCGTGACGCCCTTGCGGCGTGGCTTACTGCATGGGACACCAAAGATACCCTAAGCAGAGCCAAAGGGCTGCCAAGCTCAAAGTATCTTTTTCCATCGCCCTCAAAAGACGGGCATCTAACACGCCATGGGTTTTACATTTTTATCAAAGACTTATCTCTCAAAGCTGAAGTTGATCCCGCAAAAGTAACACCGCACGCAATGCGCCATGCTTTTGCCACGCACCTTCTTGAGAACGGCGCTGATCTACGGTCAATTCAGGTGCTTCTTGGGCATGCTGATGTCGCCACAACCGAGATTTACACACATGTTTTGGATGAACGTCTCAAGGCGCTTGTGCTTGAACGTCATCCCTTGTCCACCACTCCAGATCGCAACAACTAAAGGCAAAACGCCTGCCAAGCCCTTGATTTTCACGGCAAACACCCTTCATAGCTAATACAGGGTTATTTAAGGACTTAAAACCAGTGGACACAGCCTTTTGGGTTACGTCGGGCGGAATTGTAATTCTGCTTGTACTGTCGGGCTTCTTTTCAGGCTCGGAAACTGCACTAACAGCTGCCTCACGCGGCAAACTCCGAGCACAGGCCGACAAAGGCAGCCAAGGGGCCGAGCGCGCGCTGGCCATCACCGAAGACAACGAACGGCTGATCGGTTCGGTCCTTCTGGGCAACAACCTCGTCAACATTCTGGCAACCTCGCTGGCGACAGCCTTGCTGACCCGCGTGTTTGGCGAAAGCGGTGTTGCACTTGCCACCCTTATTATGACGCTGCTTGTTCTGATCTTTGCAGAGGTGCTGCCCAAAACATACGCCATCACAAATGCCGAGACCGCCGCCGCCGCAGTTTCAGGCCCCATTTCAGTTGTCGTCAAAGTGTTCTCGCCAATTGTGGCCACCGTAAGGGTGTTGGTCCGTGCCGTGCTAAGCATTTTTGGTGTTCAGACCGATCCCGATGACCATATTTTGGCCGTGCGCGAAGAGATTGCCGGTGCGCTTAATCTTGGACACTCAGAAGGGGTTGTGGAAAAAGAAGACCGCGACCGCATCTTAGGCGCACTTGATCTGAGTGACAGGACGGTAGAGGAAATCATGCTTCACCGCTCGGGCATTGAAATGATCAATGCCGACGATGATCCCGAAACTGTATTGTCGCAATGTCTTGCTTCAAGCCACACCCGCTTGCCCGTTTACCGCGACGAGCCTGAGAACATTATCGGCGTCGTGCACGCAAAGGACCTGCTGCGCGCTATTGATAAATTGGTGCGTGGCCCAGACGCAGATCCTGCGGGTCTGTCCCGGTTTCAAGTGGGCGATGTGGCGATGGCCCCCTATTTTGTGCCTGAAACCACGACGCTTGATGATCAAATGCGTGAGTTTTTGCGTCGCCACACGCACTTTGCGCTGGTGGTTGATGAGTACGGCGCCCTGCAGGGCTTGATCACACTTGAGGATATTCTTGAAGAAATCGTGGGAGAAATCGCAGACGAATTTGACGAGGCAAAAGAGCCAGAGTTTATCGCTGACATCGATGGTACGTACACACTAGATGGTGCAATGACGATCCGCGATGTAAACCGCGCACTTGATTGGTCGTTGCCAGATGACGAAGCCGTCACCCTTGCGGGCCTTGTCATTCACGAAGCGCAAACGATCCCTGCCGAAGGACAAGTATTCTCATTCCACGGTTTCCGGTTTGAAGTCGCGAGCCGCGAAGCAAACCGTTTGGCAGAGTTGAAGGTACGCAAAATCGGCTGAACGCAGAGAAACCAAAATAAGGGGGCGATTTAACGCCCCCGAAATAACCCACCCAAAATACCGCGTACAATACGCCGCCCAGTTGTGCCTTTCAGCTCTTTCAGAACGACCTTGCCGATCTCAGCACCAAGTGAGGTACTGCTGCGCCGCGGTGCACGCGCTGTTGAACGGCCAACTTTTGTACCACTGTACCGCCTGTTCGACAGGTACTCGCGCTCTGCCACTTGCAGTTCTTCCTCTTTCTGCTCAGCGGCAAGGGCAGCATCTGCCGCACGTTCTGCACGCTTGGTAAGCGTTTCAAAAGCCGACTGCCGGTCAATAAGTGTCTCGTATTTACCTGCAATCGCTGAGTTCGCGATACATGTCGCCCGCTCGCTGACCGAGATCGGACCAAGTTGTGAGGACGGTGGTCGGATCAACGTCCGTTCGGCCACTCCCGGAACCCCTTTGTCCTCTAGGAAAGACGTGACCGCTTCACCGACACCGACTTCGGTAATGGCTTGTTCAATATCAAACGCAGGATTTTCGCGGTATGTCTCGGCGGCCAATCTAAGGGCCTTTTTATCCCGTGCCGTAAACGCGCGCAAAGCGTGCTGAACACGGTTGCCAAGCTGACCCAAAATGTCTTCTGGCACATCTGCGGGGTTTTGCGTGATGAAGTACACACCAACGCCTTTGGACCTGATCAAACGGGCGACCTGCTCGACTTTGTCGACCAACACTTTGGGTGCATCGTCAAACAACAAATGCGCCTCATCAAAGAAAAAGACCAGTTTCGGTTTGTCCGGATTACCCACCTCGGGCAGCTCTTCGAACAGCTCAGACAGGAGCCACAACAAAAAAGTCGCATAAAGCTTTGGCGCGTTCATCAGCTTATCAGAAGCTAAAATGTTAACACGCCCACGAGGACCATTGGGGGTGACATCAACGGCCATCAAATCGCCAAGTGCGAGTGCCGGTTCACCAAAAAGATGCGCTGCACCTTGGTTTTCAAGCACCAGCAACCGCCGTTGGATCGCGCCAACGGACTGGCTGCTCACATGCCCATATCGCAGCCCGAGTTCTTTGCCGTTTTGCCCCACCCAAACCAAAAGTGCTTGAAGATCTTTGAGGTCCAGCAGGGCCAATCCTTGCTCATCTGCGACCCGAAACGCGATGTTTAGAACGCCTTCCTGCGCCTCTGACAGCTCGAGCATACGCGACAACAATAGCGGACCCATTTCAGCAACCGTTGTTCGCACAGGATGACCTTGCTTGCCGTAAAGGTCCCAAAAACACACAGGGAAAGCTTCATAGGAAAAGTCATCAAGCCCAATAGTATCCACGCGTTTTTGAAAGGCTTCATGCAACTTGTGACCGGCATCACCGGCCTTGGCCAAGCCGGACAAATCTCCTTTCACATCAGACATAAAGACAGGGACACCTGCACGGCTAAAACCTTCTGCCAAAATTTGAAGGGTCACGGTTTTGCCCGTTCCCGTGGCCCCTGCGATCAACCCGTGACGGTTTGCGTACTCAAGCTTCAGGTGTTGCTGCTGTGCATAGTCCGGCCCACCGCCGCCAACTATCAATGTTTTTTGCGCCAATGTTCGTGACCCCTACCTAACTCGTAAACAAAATTGCCTTAATTCAAAAATATAGCGTTAACGATTGTATGTCACATTAATCCTATGCAGCGTAGTCGGTTCTCAGCGGTGCATTCCTCCCTGAAGGACTGGCCGCGGCGCATGTTTAGTCGCGGTCCTTTTTTGTGCACTGCATCCTGATCATGCTCAATTACTTTGCTTTGAGAAAACCCACCAACCTTTTCAGTATTAAATGTTGACGAACGCGTCGGCTTTTCCTAGCTTCGACTTATAAGTCGGCTAGTCTGACAGGGAAAAACAAAACAGGGGTTGCTGGTTTTAGCAGCCCCTGTTTTCTTGGCATAACTATTGAGGCAAAATTAGCCTTAGATTATCCCATACTAAATAATTAAATAAATGCGGCCGAAGCCAGCAAAATTCCGCTTTGCGCAATGACACACCAAATCAGGCATGATAAGCCGCTAGCAGCTGTAAAAAATACGGGAAAAGCCATGACCAACCTCTTCAAATTCTGTGCAATTCTCGCAGTTTGTGCCGCACCAGCTTGGGCGCAAAGCAAAACATCAGACACGGATCAGACCGCCCCTGCGGGAACTGTGAGCACCGATGGCGATGCAGGCATCCCGTTGCAACTGGGCGAAGAAGAAGCGCCCAGCGGACCACAGCCGGGCCAGACTTATGTTCTCGAAGAAGCGGGCGCGTGGGAAATTCGCTGTGTTAAGCGCCCCGAAGGAGCAGGGCAGCCGGATCCGTGCCAATTGTACCAGCTGCTGAAAGATCAAGAAGGCAATTCGGTCGCTGAAATTAACATGCTCGCCCTGCCCGCAGGAAGTGCTGCAGCGGCGGGCGCCAATGTTGTTGTCCCCCTTGAAACATTGCTGACCGAGCGGCTGACAATGGCGATTGATGGCGGACCTGCCCGCAAATACCCGTTTGCGTTTTGCAGCCAAGTGGGGTGCTTGGCCCGTCTCGGGTTTGCTGATGCTGATGTGGCCAATTTCAAACGCGGAAACGTGGCAAAGCTGACAATTGTACCAGCGGTTGCACCAGATCAAAAAGTTGAACTGGATGTATCTCTAAGCGGTTTCACCGCAGGTTTTGCGCGTCTTCAGGAACTATCGGCCCAGTAAATCCGTCTGATTAAAGACAAAAAAGGTCGCTCGACTTATTAAGCTTAGCGGCCTATTTCTAGGGTGCACGTCGCAACGCGATAACCGCGTTTAAACCACCAAATGCAAATGCATTCGACAGCGCCACGTCAACCTTCGCATCACGCGCTACATTCGGCACGACATCAAAGGCGCACTCTGGATCTGTCTCTTGGTAATTGATCGTCGGGGCAATAACCCCTTCTCTAAGGGCCATCAGACAGGCCAGAAGCTCTACTGCCCCGGTCCCGCCGATTAAGTGACCATGCATGGACTTGGTCGAACTCATCATAAGCTGGTCAGCGTGGGGCCCAAACACTTCGGCAACGGCAGCGCATTCTGTCTTGTCATTGGCCGCGGTTCCCGTGCCGTGGGCGTTGATATAGCCAACTTCAGATCGGTCAATTTGTGCATCCCGCAAAGCACCCGCGATGGAACGCGCGGCTCCGGCTTTGGACGGCATAACGATATCAGAGGCGTCAGAACTCATCGAAAAACCAATCACCTCAGCAAGAATTCCCGCGCCGCGTGCTTTGGCATGCTCAAACTCTTCGAATACAAACACGCCAGCACCCTCGCCCTGCACCATCCCGTTACGGGTTGCACAAAACGGGCGGCAGCCATCTTTCGACATAACCCGCAGCCCTTCCCAGGCTTTGATGCCACCAAAACAGAGCATGGCTTCTGATCCACCTGTAATCATAGCCTTCGCGCTCCCGCCGCGGATCATGGCAAATGCCTGCCCCATCGCGTGATTTGATGACGCACAAGCTGTGGCAACCGTAAAGGACGGGCCACGCAAATTATGTTCCATGCTGACATGAGCCGTTGCCGCATTATTCATTAGTTTCGGGACGATAAAAGGATGAACGCGGTTCTTGCCGTCCTCATAGACGGTACGATAATTTTCGTCTTGGGTGGTCAACCCGCCCCCAGAAGTGCCTAGGATAACGCCTGCCCGATCCGCTAGCTCGCCAGTAAAGACCAACCCCGATTGGGCAATCGCCTCGCGCGCTGCAAGTAGGGTAAATTGCGTGAACCGGTCATAAAGAGCGATCTGCTGGCGGTTAAAGTGATCCGCTTCGTTATAGCTGTGAATTTGCCCCCCAATGGTGACGGAAAGCCGCTCAACGTCGCGCATATTCAGCGCGGAAATACCACAGACACCTTCCGCCATAGCGGCTTGCGTAGAAGCAACATCACGGCCAAGCGCATTGATTGTGCCAGCCCCCGTAATGACGACGCGGGTCATTAGGCCGCCTCGTTCACAAGCTTTTCGATCGCTTTTGTGATGGACCCAACGGTCGAGATATCAAAGTCGCTTTGAGACGGCTCATTGGCATTGAAGGGCACGGAAATATCGAAGGTTTCTTCGATCGCAAAGATACACTCGACCACGCCCATGCTGTCCACACCCAACTCAGCCAAGTTGCTTTCAAGCGTAATTTCAGCAGGATCAAGCATGGCTTGCTCTGCTATGATATCAATAACTTGCGATGCAATGCTCATGTGACTTTGGGTCCTGTATGATCTCTGACGTTTAGCTGTTGTCGCTATCAGAAGTAGGTGCTTTTTTCAGGGCTGCAACATCTTTGGCAAGACGCGGCAGACGGCGAAGCGCCTTGTACTGATCAATCCCCGACTTCATAGGAATTGCGGGATCCCCCATTAGAACCCTACCCGCTGGTTGGTTGGTCCTGATTTTGCCACTTCCGCTAAGAATAACGTCATCGCCGACAGTGACATTATCAACCACGCCAGACTGCCCCGCCAACACAACACGGTCGCCAAGCGTACTGCTGCCCGCCACGCCGGACGCACCGCAAAGTAAGCAGTCCTCACCCACCACGGCGTTATGTGCCAGTTGGACAAAATTATCGATTTTCGTCCGATTACCAATTTTCGTGTCACGGATTGTGCCACGATCAATACAGGTGTTCGCACCGATATCTACTTGATCGCCAATCGTCACGCTGCCCAAAGAATGTATGCGGGTCCAATGTTGGCCCGCTGTCTCGCCGCGTTCACCCAAAGTTTCACGAATTTGCTCGGTCGGGGCCTTGTCTGGCGTTACAAAGCTAAATCCGTCCGAACCGATCACAGTCCCAGACTGGCACGTAAAGTCATCCCCAATGGTAACGTTATGCCCTATGTTAACGCCTGCGTGGATCAACGCCCGTGCGCCAATTTTTGTACCGTATCCAATGGTCGTGTGTGCCCCGATTTGCGCATTATCGCCAACAACCACATCAGCACCGATCACAACAAACGGCCCGACAGACGCGCCTTTCCCGATTACGGCGGACGGATCGATGACAGCCGAAGGGTGAACGCCTGAACCAATCTTGGGCCCTTCATCGAACATCTTGGAAAGCGGCCCAAGGCTAAACCGTGGTCGCGGCACACAGATAGCACCTTTCAGACCAAGCGCCTTCCAATCCGCATCAGACCAGAGCAAAGCAGCCTCTGCCGCAGCGCTTAAACCTGCCGCAGCAGATTCTGAAAAAGCCAATGCAAGTTGATTATGCGCTGCATCTTGAGGCTCGGACAGTCCGCGCAGGACAAGTGTCTCATCCCCAAGCGCCTCAGCGCCCAAAGCCTGTGCGATTTCAGCCAATGTATAGGTTGTCATGTCCACGCCCCTTTACGCATGCGGGTGTCGGCGCAAGACTTAGCCGCTGACGCTGCGCAGGGCCACCCCTTCCCGCGCCAAGGCACGCCAAATCCGTGCATCGCGGCCGTAAACGTCGCGTCGGAATTGAAGTAGCCCATCAGGTGAGGCGATCGCTGTGCGGTACATGATATGCACGGGCACAGGCTGTTTTAGGTTCACGGTCGCTTCCTCACCCGTCGCCAGCAATGACTGGAAGAACGCCTTTGGGTTACTCTCTTGCTTTGCCAAAAGCGCGTAAGCAAAATCAAACGGGTCGTTCAAACGGATGCAGCCGTGACTGAATGCACGAACATTGCGACTGAACAAGCTTTTGGCGGGCGTGTCGTGAAGATAGATGTTGTAGCGGTTGGGAAACATAAACTTAACCAACCCCAGGGCATTCCCCTTTGACGGGGGCTGGCGCATGTTAAATGGAAAGGTCTGTTCATCAAACTGACTAAAATCGACCGCGCCACGGTTAATCTTGCGACCCGAACTATCAGTGATTTCAAGTTGGCTCACCGCGTTGCGGTTTTCCTTCAAAAGCGGCAGGTATTCCTTCGTGGCGATCGAGCGCGGCACATACCAGCTTGGATTGATGACCATAAATTCCATCACGTCCGAAAACTCTGGGCTGCGCTGGTCCGAGACGTTCTTGCCCACCACACTGCGGGTTTGGAACGTCACAGTGCTACCATCCATAATTTTGGCGGTAAAATCTGCTAAATTGACATCGATATGACGTTTTCCGCGTGGACGGTTCATCCAACGCTCGCGCTCCATTGCAACGATCACGTTGCGCAGACGCCGCTCCATCGGCACGTTGATTTCCTTCAGCGTCACCGCTCCAGCAACACCGTCCGCGGGCAGACCGTTGCCAAGCTGAAATTGCTGCACCGCTTTTTGCAGATCCGCGTCATATGTTGCTGACGCACTACGGCGCATGTAGCCCATCGCCACCAGACGGTCGCGCAACTCAACCACACCTTTACCGCTTTGACCTGGCTTAAGCGATTTACCAGATACCGTCGGGCCCCAACCGCCTTTTGCGATTTGACGTTCCATATCCAGCTTGGCTTTCATCAAGCGCGTATATTCGGGGTTCTTAGGCGGCAAGCTTTTCATGAAGCCAACGGGATTTGAATTTGCGAACGCATCAAGGGTCGCCAAACGGTTGCGGTACGGGACTTTGCGTACAATTTCCTCGTCCACCCGTGACGGCGTTAAAATGCCGGTCTGAATATCGCGCGCATAGGAAAGAAACTGACGAGACAACTCAACTTCCAGCTTTCCGCGTGCTGTGGCACCTTCCGCTGCGCCAATCAATTTTCGTAGTTTAGCATCATCGTATTTGGCTGAGGGCAATCCATGATCTGCTGCACCCGCAAACGCCGCTACCAATGCACGGCGCCTCGCGCGATCTTTGCTGCCCGACCCGACCCATATGGCTTCATAACCCGTTGCTTTGTAATAGGCAGCAATGTCGCGATCTTTGGCTGCTGCCGTCGCGATTGCTTGTTTTAATTGCGCATCTTGGGCCAAAGACGGCGACGCCACAGCCAACATCAAAACAACAAGACCCAACCACAGAACCGCCAGCGCATTGCGCCAGACAACCAAACCACGATCCACCGTTTCGGCGCTGACACGACCCTCAGCGCGCGCATTCAGATGGTTGTTGAATTGGCGTCCGGAAATAGCTTGTTTACGCAACATGTCTTTTGTCCCCCACACATTTAACTGTGTTTACTACTTGGCAGATACGCGCAGCACACCCGCAAGATGGATGATCCACGATGCCGCTTTGAGTGTCTATTCACAAATTCCTCATCTATTCGTTCTAGAAGGCATTTGTGGCATAGCAGCCAGATTTCAGCGCCCGCATCTGTGCGCTGCACGACCGTAACGATTGACGAAGGCCCTGATACGCAAAAATATGCCGAAATTCGCGGTAAATCGTGGGTCTGACAAATCTATCCTTGGTTGCTGATTCCCCTTGTGCAATAACATGCGCACATCTGGGGAGATGTAATAGCGGCAAGCCTTTCTGAGGGCTTTACGCAAAAAGCAGGACGACGAGGCACGATGAGCACGGTATCTTCCACTTGCATCACACGGCGTGGGCTTTTGACGGCGTTTGCCGCAAGCGCGATCACAGCCGCCCCAACGTATTCAAACGCCGCTGGTTTTCTGCGTGGCGCTGGCGACATTCGCAAACTCAAAGCTTACTCTGGACGGACCGGCGAGAGCATTGAGATGATATATTGGGTTGAGGGCGAATACCTGCGCGACAGCCTAAAAGAAATTAACTGGTTCATGCGCGACTGGCGTCAGGACAAAGCAATCAAAATGGACACACGCACGATTGATGTGATGGCGGCGGCGCATAATTTGATGGATACGCCCGAACCCTATTTGCTGCTGTCTGGCTACCGGACGCCGCAAACAAATTCGATGCTTCGGTCACGGACCGGTGGCGTAGCTAAAAAGTCGCTACATATGAAAGGCCAAGCAGCTGATCTTAGGGTCAGTGGCCGTTCTGTAAGCCAAATGGCCCGCGCAGCGCAGGCTTGTGGCGGCGGTGGTGTTGGCCGCTACACCAAATCAAACTTCGTGCATATGGATTGCGGCATCGTGAGAACTTGGGGCCGTTAATTCGGCACACCCTACCACTCCAAGTTTCTTTAAAGATTTCGCGGGCATTTGAACAAAACGGCCCAAGGCATCTTATCCAAAGCACAATATCAGGCTAACATTTTGATATGTCTGATTTGCAAACAATCAAAAATATCGGCCCCGCCTTTGAAGAACAGCTTATCGCGGCAGGTATCGCTGATGCGCAAATACTGCGCAGCCTAGGGCCCGACGCGGCCTACGCCATGTTATTGGCCGCGGGCAACAAACCCCATTTCATCGGATACTACGTTCTGGTCATGGCACTGCAAGGGCGTCCTTGGAATGATTGTAAAGGCGCCGAAAAAGAAGCGCTGCGGATCAAATTCGACGCGCTAAAAGCAAACCGCACGCAAAACGACACCGGCATCGAACGCGAACTAGATGCCATTGGGACTGGTCTGATCAGATAGGCCCGTCAGCCAGACAAGAAAAAGGGCGCAAAGGTTTCCCCCCACGCCCTCTCAAATTCAAGTCACAAGTGACTTAGCCAACCAGTTCAAGGCCAGAGAAGAAATACGCGATTTCTTCTGCAGCAGTTTCTGGAGCGTCAGAACCGTGAACAGAGTTTTCGCCAACTGATTCAGCAAACTCAGCGCGGATTGTGCCTGCAGCCGCATCACTTGGGTTTGTGGCGCCCATAACTTCGCGGTTTTTCGCAATTGCGTCTTCACCTTCAAGAACTTGTGCAACGATTGGTGCAGACGCCATGAATTCACACAGCTCGCCGTAGAAAGGACGCTCTGCGTGCACTTTGTAGAACTCGCCTGCTTGTGCAGCTGTCAGGTGGATGCGCTTTTGTGCAACGATGCGCAGACCAGCAGCTTCAAATTTTGCATTGATCGCGCCAGTCAAGTTGCGGCGTGTTGCGTCTGGTTTGATGATTGAGAATGTACGTTGGATAGCCATGATAGACCCCTTACAGGTTTTGAGTTGCAGTAATGATTTGGCGCGCACTTAGCACCCTTTCCCGCCTATGAAAAGCCTGCGTTGACGGGGGCCACGTAAACGGGCATGGACCCTGCATGTTACGCATTTCAGACATCTCATTCGCCATCGAAGGCCGTCCGCTTTTTGAAGGCGCATCCGCCACAATTCCCACAGGCCACAAGGTCGGTTTGGTTGGGCCAAACGGCGCCGGCAAAACCACATTGTTCCGCATCATTCGCGGCGAGTTTGCCCTTGAAGGCGGGTCAATTTCAGTGCCAGAACGCGCTAAAATTGGCGGCGTAGCCCAAGAGGTTCCCTCCTCCGAGACCTCATTGCTCGATACGGTTTTGGCCGCTGACACCGAGCGCAGCGCTTTGTTGGCCGAGGCTGAAACCGCAACAGACCCCGCTCGCATTGCCGATGTTCAGATGCGTTTGGCCGATATCGATGCATGGTCTGCCGAAGGCCGCGCCTCATCCATTCTCAAGGGTCTGGGTTTTGATGCGGCCGAGCAATTGATGCCCTGCTCTGCGTTCTCTGGGGGCTGGCGGATGCGTGTGGCTCTTGCGGGTGTGCTCTTTGCACAGCCCGATATTTTGTTACTAGATGAGCCGACAAACTATTTGGACCTTGAAGGCGCGCTTTGGCTGGAAACCTATCTGGCCAAATACCCCCACACGGTTGTCATCATCAGCCACGATCGCGGCCTTTTGAACCGCGCTGTCGGCCACATTCTGCACCTTGAAGGGCGCAAACTAACGCTCTGGGCTGGTGGTTATGATCAGTTCGCCAAGGCCCGCGCCGAGCAGCGCGCCATTCAAACTGCCGCCGCGAAAAAGCAAGATCTGCGCCGCGCGCACCTGCAAAGCTTTGTGGACCGCTTCAAGGCAAAGGCATCAAAAGCCAAGCAGGCCCAATCACGTGTAAAGATGCTTGAGAAAATGGAGACAATAACGCCGCCCGAAGAAGCGGCAAAGCGCGTTTTCACCTTCCCCGAGCCCGAGGAAATGTCCCCACCCATCGTCAATGTTGAAGGTGCGGACGTCGGATATGATGGAACGCCGGTTCTTCGAAAGCTGAACCTGCGCATTGATCAAGATGACCGCATCGCACTTTTGGGCAAAAACGGTCAGGGTAAGTCGACGTTGTCGAAACTGCTGTCAGGTCGCCTTGATGCGATGGCGGGCCGTGTGGTCATGTCATCCAAGTTACGCATTGGTTATTTTGCACAACACCAAGTGGATGAACTTTTTATCGACGAGACCCCGCTTGACCATATCAAAAGGCTGCGTCCCGACGAAGGACAGGCCCGTTTGCGCGCGCGTCTAGCTGGCTTTGGTCTTGGCGCCGATCAGGCTGACACGCTTGTGGCAAAGCTCTCTGGGGGGCAAAAAGCACGCCTGTCGCTGCTGCTTGCCACCCTTGATGCGCCGCATATGCTGATCCTTGATGAGCCGACCAACCACCTTGATATTGAAAGCCGCGAGGCCCTTGTTGAGGCCCTAACGGCCTACTCAGGCGCTGTCATTCTGGTCAGTCACGATATGCACCTTCTCTCAATGGTTGCTGACCGGCTTTGGTTGGTCAAAGACGGCGGCGTGGCACCTTACAACGATGACCTTGATGCCTACCGCAAACTGCTTTTGACCAATGACGCACCACTGAAAAACAAAGATAAAACCGCTGCTAAACCCGCCAAACCGAAAGTCACAAAAGACCAACTCACGGCCATGAAAACAGACGTTCGCAAATGCGAAGAGCGCCTCGAAAAGCTGAACGTCATGGGCGATAAGCTGGCCAAAAAACTGGCGGACCCAACTCTTTACGAAGACGGCAAAGCAGGCGAAGCTGAAGTGTGGCAGAAAAAATACGCCGAAGTGCGCACAGCGCTCGACCGCGCCGAGGCGCTTTGGGTCGCTGCATCAGAAAAACTCGAGGCGGCGAGTAAACGGGTTTAAGGCCCCGGACAGGAGACCGGAATGGACATAGCGTTTCTCATCACTGCATTCGCGACGCTTTTCGTGATCATCGACCCGATTGGCCTTACTCCCATTTTTGTGGCCCTTACGACAGGAATGTCCCCGCAGCAGCGCCGCCAAGTTGCACTGCGGTGTTGTCTTATCGCCGTCGGTATTTTGTTGGCATTCGGCCTTTTTGGAGAGGCATTGTTGGGGTTTGTGGGCATTGGCATGCCAGCTTTCCGCATCTCAGGAGGTGTGTTGTTGTTCATCACCGCTCTCGACATGCTTTTTGAACGGCGCCAATCGCGGCGCGAAGATCAAGCTGAAGAAGAGCCCGTAGACGACCCGTCTGTCTTTCCTATGGCCATTCCACTCATCGCGGGCCCCGGCTCTATCGCGACGATCATTCTGTTGACGGGCGATCAAGACTGGATGGGATTTGCCGCAGTCACACTGGTCATGATCAGCGTTATCATCTGCGCGTTTTGCCTGTTTCTGTTCGCAGGCGTCATCGAGCGCGGATTGGGCAAAACTGGCGTCAACATTGTCACACGCCTTCTTGGGATGCTTCTTGCGGCCCTATCGGTTCAATTCATCCTTGATGGGTTGCGCGACTTTGGCATCGGGTTGATCTGATGGATGGCGGCGACACCGCGCAACTGCTCTATATGGGTCTGCTCATTGTCGCGATCGGCGGCAGCTATTTGGTGAGCCAACGACGTAATCTAGGCAAAACACTGCAACAAGCCGCGATTTGGCTCCTTATTATTCTTGGTGCGATCGCTGGTGTCGGGCTTTGGGAGGACATCAGCGGCACAGTTACTCAGGCTCAAAACACCAACGCCGCAGGTCAAATTGAGGTGCCACGTCGTGTCGACGGGCATTTTCACCTAACGCTACAGGTAAACGGTATCCGCGTGCCTTTCTTGGTAGATACTGGCGCAAGCGAAATTGTTTTAACCCAAGAAGACGCGCGCCGCGTGGGGTTTGACACTGCGACTTTGGATTATTTCGGGCGGGCAAACACGGCTAATGGCACAGTCAGCATTGCATTTGTGCGCCTTGAAACTGTGCAACTTGGCGAGATTATGGACACTGGCGTGCGCGCGACAGTCAATAGCGCACCGATGGAAGGCAGCCTTCTGGGGATGAGCTATTTGCAGCGCTTTGCTGAAGTTTCAATCCGCAGAAACACTTTGATCCTAACGCGGTAAAATCTGTAACCAAATGCCGTCTTTGGCACGTACGGTCAGGTGGGCCACTGGTACCGGAAGCCGATCTTGGACCAACTCAAACCGGTACGCACGCACCAGATCCGCCAACATCAAGACCCCTTCCAGCATTGCAAAACTCGCCCCTGTGCAAACCCGTGGCCCACTGCTGAACGGCATGTACGCTTGTCTGACAGCTTGCTTAGCCTCTAGATTTTGAAAACGGGTTGGATCAAACTGATCTGGATCATCCCACAACCGAGTATGGCGATGTAGATGCCACGGGCTCAGCACAATTTGCGCACCGCGCTTCACATCACGGCGCCGAAATTCAACATTTTCTGCGGCCTCGCGCACCATCATGGGAACTGGTGGATAAAGCCGCAGCCCCTCGCGAAACACATCGCGTGTCACGCGCAGTTTCGATAAATCGGAAAATTCCAGATCACTGTCTGGCACTTCCTCGGCAATCTTGTCCTGCCATTCAGGGTACATCGCCAGCAAATAAAGCGTCCATGCCAAAGCAGAAGCGGACGTTTCATGACCCGCCAAAAAGAAAATCGCTACCTGATCGACCATTTCATCAGCGCTAAAAATCTGGCCTGTTTCGGGATCAGGGGTCGTCATAATTTTTGTAGCCAAATCATCGGGCGCGCGTCCCTGCGATATCTCTTCCAGCCGCGTTTCGGTCAGCTCCGCAATCAAGGCACGAATGGTTTTAGCAGTTTCAGACGTTTGGCGCCGAAAGACACGAGGCATCCATTTCGGAAGCCGAACAAAGGCGGCTAAGTTCAAAAGCGGCTGACTGCGTTGGTAGTCTCTGAACTGTGAAAAAACTGATTGCGCGATTGGCGTATCAATAGGCAGCGAAAACAGGGTGCGAAAAATTACGTCAGCCGCCGCATGGCTGGTGAGCGGCTCAATATCGCGTGCGGTTCCATCGGCCAAAGGTGCGAGGCGCGCAACAGTTGCAGCACTTGCTGCTTTCATCGACCCAAACACCTCGCGCAGCCGTCCGCCTTCGAACGCGGGATCAATTATCCGGCGCTGTCGCTTCCATGCCTCGCCGTTCGTCAAAAATACGCTGTCTCCCAACAAAGGGCGCAGGCCTTCGCTGATCCGGTTTGATTTGGGAAAACTATCGGGTTCAGTTTTCAGAACACGCTCAATCACCTGAGGATCATTCACAAGGTAGCTTCGGAAAAACAGCGTCCGAAATTCCGCCATCCAAGCGCCGTAAAGTTTGGCAGGTTGCGCGGACAAAATATCTGCCCGAAACAACTTCATATACCGCCAGAGCGATACACGCTCGGGCCGAGATGCTGGTTTTGGGGGGCGTATGTCATTGCTACTCATGGGGCGGTCTTTGTGAATTTTGACACAGCCCTGACGATCCGTGAGTTCGACGGTGCACGTCCTTTGAACCGCTCTGCGAGCGAAACGTGGCCGGCAGTAATCTGAAAGTAATCATAGTCAGCTGGGCTATCGAATGCGCAGAGGTACTGAAAATGAAGTCGGAAAAACCGCCAACGCAGTGCCTTCCACCGCGAAGCACTTAGTGTTTGGGAAAACGCTGCCGAAATCACCAAAGGCCACCGTTGTGTGGGTTGCGCAACGCCCGACACAGCAACAGGATCACAAAGCGCAAACGCACAGCCATCACCTGGTGCAGTCACATCCACCCACGTCAGTGGCGCAGCCTCACTGAGGTAGTGCAGATCACGACGCAACTCATCTGCACCAGGAAGAAAACTGACCATTGGCACGACTTGTCCAAGTGACAGAAACGCCAGCGCCGGTTGGTGTGTGGACAGGTTGCCGTCACGCAGAACATCGGCCAACGCCGACACTGCCAGATGCGCACCAGAGGAGTGCCCAACAACCAAAACCTCATCCACATCGCTGTGCAACGCGTCAGAGATTGCAGCGGAAAACTCCGTAATTCGCTGTTTTAATGCAGCTGAATAGGCGCCGCAGGTCGCAGCCGAGTGGCTATAATCATGCATCAAATAGTAGGCGAAAAACTTGTTATCGTTGGTTTTGAACCAGCGTAGAACGCACCACGAGGCGACAACTGCGACCGTCAATGATATTGGCCAAATGCTAAAACTAGCGCCCACTTGCATCACCCAATTCAGCAACCGATAGACCACCGTGCCGAGCCAAAACGCCAAGCCCGCCTGCCCCAGCAAAAACACCACTGGATAAAGCGCCGCAATCACAGGGCCTTTTCGCAGCTTCATCAGCCGCCACAGAACGCCTGTTGAGATGTAAATCCATGCAGTCTTGAACAATTGCGCATAAGTCGCCGCGATCGTTTTCGACATGCTGTCACGCACAATGTCAGACCAAACGAGCACTTCAAAATCGCTGTCCGTTATATGGCCGTCGATATCTGCTTTCACATGCCAGCCATACCGCGCGCCTGTGTGTTTGCCGGATAATTCAATATCATAGCCGCTGATCCGCCCCTGATCCTTGCTTTGTGTTCGGTAAAGCTCGCGGTATCTGCGCGGGTGGATCGGATCATATCCGGGAATATAGAACACCTTGCGGCGCTTAACACGCGCCGCAGTAGCTTTTTCCGAATGTGAGTGGATAGATTTCATACCCAAGCGTTAGAGGCATTTTTGGGCAAAATGAGGGCAAAAAGGTTAACCGAAATTTGCTAAAGCAGGGAAAGTCTCAAGCAGCCAAAAGCTGAATTCTGTGAATTGCCCTGTCAGCATCATCAAACCAACTGTCCAGAGCAGAAGACCCATCACCCGCTCAATCTGCTGCATGTGTCGTTTCATCCATGCCATCACGCCGCTCAAAGAAGGGAAAAACGCAGCAACAAGCAAGAACGGAATGCCTAATCCGATGGCATAGACTGCCAACAGCGCGGTGCCCCGAACAGCACTGGCCTCAGATGCGGCCAGCGACAAAATCGCCCCCAATTGCGGCCCAATGCACGGCGTCCAGCCAAAGGCAAACGCCAGCCCGAGAACATAGGCACCAAACGCAGAACCGCCCTGATCGCCTGCGTCCATGCGTATCTCACGGTCCATGAAGCCGATACGGTACACACCAACAAAATGCGCACCAAAAACCATGATAACCACGCCCGAAGCCACCACGAACCACTGCTGGTTTTGTAGAAAAAACGCCCCCATCAGCGAGGTCGTAAAGCCCAAGATCAAGAAGACCGTCGACAGGCCCAAAACGAAAAACAGCGCGGTTCCTAACGCTTTGGCCCGCGCAGATTTCTCACTGTTCATATCACTAACGCTCACACCGCCCATATAGGCCAAATAAGGTGGCACGATCGGTAGTACGCAGGGGCTCAGGAAAGAGATAATGCCCGCAACAAGGGCGATCCCCATGGCAGGCAGCAGCGTTACGTCAAGGACGGAAAAATCTAACATGCCACCCTGATACGGGTTTTTCGCGGGTGGGCAAATAGCAAGGGCGTTACAAAATGTGGACAAAATGTAACATCGCGGCTAGCTCATCAGCCATGGAACACGATGATACCCTTGATGCGGTTGGCCTACTTTGCCCGCTGCCTGTTTTGAAAGCGCGCAAGCGGCTTAAAAGCCTGCAAACCGGCCAGGTTCTGCGCATGGTTGCTAGTGACCCTGCGGCACAAATTGATGTGCCACATTTTTGTACCGAGGCTGGTCACACGTTTTTAGGGACCGACGAAAGCGGTGAAAACACTGCTTATTACATTCAAAAGAACTAGCCTGATCCCGAAACTTTTGCAGACAAAAAAGCCGCGCAGCTTATGCTACGCGGCTTAATTTTATGAGTGTCTTGAACCTAAGGGCTATTTGGACCCAAGGCTCCACCAGCCGCGGCGTTTGGGCTTTGGTGCAGCTTCTTCCACCACTGGCTCGGCAGCAGGTTCTGCTGCTGGCGTAGGTGTTGGTGCCGGTGTCGGCTCTGCCTTCTCAACAGGGGCTTCTACCGCTTTAGCGGCCTCTGCCTCTGCTGCTTTTTGCGCTGCAGTTTTACGTGGCTTACGAACGCGCTTAGGCTTTTCTGCAGGCGCTTCTTCAGCAGTTTCTGCTTTTGTATCAGCCGAAGCCTCAGCAGTGCTCTCTGCTTTGGTAGCCTCTGCCTCCGCCACTTCGGCCGCTTTTTGAGCCGCAGTTTTACGTGGCTTACGAACACGCTTGGGCTTTTCAGCAGGCGCGTCTGCAGCAGGCTCTACAGCCGCTTCGGATGTTTCAGGTCCAGTCTGTGTTTCCACGTCCGCAGCAGACGCAGTGTCTGCTGGCGTCTCAGTAGGCGCTTCTGAAATTTCAGCAGATTTACGACCACGACCACCACGGCTGCGGGTCCGACGCGGCTTTTCTTTCGGCTCGGCCTCATCAGAAGGCGCATCAGCATCAGAGGTTGCTGTCTCAGTCGCCTCTGCAGCTTCACCTTCGCCGTCTTCCGAGGTTTGTGCAGCTGCGTTTTCTTCTGGACGCGCCTCATCCGAATTGCCACCCCGACGGCGGCGACGGCGACGACGGCGTTTTTTGGGCTGCGCCTCACCATCTACTTCTGCCTCTGGCGCGGTGCTCGCCTCAGAAGCATCATCAGAAATCTCTGCTTCGTCTTCAGCATCGTCAATATCAGCCATAATCGAGGCATCCACAGACACAACAGCTGGTGCAATTTTCGTCACAACACGCGACGCTGTCTTGAATTTCTCAATGCTGAAATCGGGGCTTACCAAAGTTGGATCGCCCTCAATGCGCACGGACATGCCGTATCGCGCTTCAATCTGCGCGATGTGCTCGCGCTTCATATTCATCAAGAAGTTGGCAATACCAACGGGACATTTCACCAGCACTTCTTTGGTACGACCACGAACGCCCTCTTCCTCGAGTTGGCGCAAGATCGACAGACCCGTGCTGTCATCGGAACGGATCAGGCCGGTGCCATGGCATGACGCACACGGCTGCGTGGTCGCCTCAAGCATACCGGGGCGCAGACGCTGACGGGACATTTCCATCAAACCGAAGCCAGAAATGCGGCCCACTTGAATGCGCGCACGATCTGTTTTCAGTTTGTCTTTCATCCGTTTTTCAACCGCGATATTGTTGCGACGTTCGTCCATATCGATGAAATCGATAACGATAAGACCAGCAAGGTCGCGCAACCGAAGTTGACGGGCAACTTCATCAGCGGCTTCAAGGTTGGTTTTGAGCGCGGTTTGCTCAATGCTGCTTTCTTTGGTCGCGCGGCCTGAGTTTACGTCCACCGCAACAAGAGCCTCGGTCACACCGATCACGATATACCCACCCGATGGCAGCTGGACTGTCGGGTTAAACATGCCTGCCAGATAGGTCTCAACCTGATGGCGTGCGAACAGCGGAAGGCTGTCTTCGTAGCGCTTCACGTTTTTGGCGTGGCTCGGCATGATCATTTTCATGAAGTCTTTGGCCGTGCGGTAACCGCCCTCGCCCTCAACAAGCACTTCATCGATGTCGCGGTTATATAGATCGCGGATCGAACGCTTGATCAGATTGCCTTCCTCATAAATCGCGGCGGGCGCCATCGATTTCAGGGTAAGCGAGCGAATTTGCTCCCAAAGGCGCTGCAAATATTCATAGTCGCGCTTGATCTCGGATTTGGTCCGCTTGGCACCGGCCGTGCGCACGATCAGGCCAGCGCCTTCTGGTACCAGAATCTCGTTGGCAATCTCTTTGAGCTTCTTGCGATCAGGAGCGTTGGTGATCTTGCGGCTAATTCCACCGCCCCGAGCGGTATTTGGCATCAAGACGCAATAGCGACCCGCAAGCGACAAATACGTGGTCAGTGCAGCACCCTTGTTGCCGCGTTCTTCTTTTACGACCTGCACCAAAAGAATTTGGCGGACGTTCACGACTTCTTGGATTTTATAACGGCGCGGGCGAGGTTTGCGCACAGGACGCACATCTTCGCTGTCGTCTTCTTCTGCAACAGATTCGATACCATCATCTTTGGCCGTTGCATCGACTTCCGCATCATCGCTTTCGTCAGCCGCCTCAGTTTCCTCGGAAGCATCAACGGCTTCGCTGGCCTCATCTTCAGAAGCAGACGCATCATGAGCGTTGCTTTCTGCGTCGGTAGTACCTTCTGAGTCAGCCTCGGCTTGCGCAGGCGTTTCAACCTGCTCGGCCTCTGGCGTTGCTGCATCTGTAGCAGCAGCATCGGTTTCCAACGGTGCATCAGATGACACTGCATCATCGGCTTCGGTAGCTAATTCAGCCGTGACTACCGCATCATCCGACTTAACCTCAGCTGCTTTTGAGCGGCCACGGCCACCGCGCCTGCGGCCCCGTTTGGGCTTGCTCTCTTCTTCCTCTTCCTGTGCTTTCAGACTGTCTGTATATGCTTTTTCTTCAGCAATCAGCGCTTCGCGGTCAGCGACAGGGATCTGATAATAATCAGGATGAATTTCGCTGAACGCGAGGAAGCCGTGACGGTTCCCGCCGTAATCAACGAACGCCGCCTGCAAGGACGGCTCAACACGTGTTACTTTTGCGAGGTAGATGTTGCCAGCGAGCTGGCGTTTGTTTTCTGATTCAAAGTCGAATTCCTCAACTTTGTTTCCATCAACCACAACAACGCGGGTTTCTTCCGCGTGGGTGGCGTCAATAAGCATTTTCTTAGGCATTTTATCCGTTCGCACCGTCCCAAACGCCGATCGCGCCTATCAGGCGGAGACCTGAGGCGAGATGAAGTGGAAGGGATTGGGTGTCTATCTATGGCGAAACGCGGCCAATCAAGCGGGAGAGCAGATGCACGAACAGGCAAACCGTAATGGTCTGTCAACTGCTGTGCTCGGCCTTTTTGCCCGTCTCTGGCGCGCGTCATCGCGTTTCTTCTCCGACACATAACGTCGCCTCAAATCGTGGGGGACGCGGTGCCAATTATCTCACGCGGCGCTGCTTTTGGCGGCAATCGCGTGCGTTCTAGTGGGTCAATGACCCGCAATCGGTCTGTCAGGTTGGTCGCGAGATTTCTCAGGGACAGGTCAGACAGCGAAACTCATATCGCAGCACCCGAGCTGTCTGCTTTGGCCTGCGTATCAAGATATTAGGTATGAAGCGCCATAATTACAATGCTAAACCGACGCACCACCCTGCAGTTTAGGTGTCAGCCCAAATATTCAGATCTTTGCAGTCCGTATTTGGCCATTTTTTCATTCAAGGTCCGGCGCGGCAGACACAACTCATCCATTACGGACACGATGCTGCCCTTGTGGCGGCGCATGGTGTTGTCGATCAACATCCTTTCAAACGCTTCTACGTATTCCTTAAGCGGTTTTCCTTCGGTGGTCATGACTGGTGCCATTTCCTCGGCGTCGCTCATCAGAAGTGATGTGATGCTACTATTTTCACGCCGATTTTGTAGCACTGCGCGTTCAGCCACATTAATCAGCTGACGTACGTTTCCGGGCCATGGAGCTTGCAGCAGTTGTGCGGCCTCTTGCGCGCTAACTTTGGGCGCGTCACAGCCGTATTCATCCGCGTATTGTTCCGCCAAACGCGTGAAGAGCGTCAGGATGTCTTCGCCGCGTTTACGCAACGGCGGAACGGTAATACGCAAAGCCGTGAGCCTGTAAAACAAATCTGGTCGCAGCGCGTCCTCAACAGTTCGCCCCTGCTCTTGCAGGTTACAAATAGCAACGATCCGTGTCTCGGCAGGTGTGCCTTGCTCATTTATGACACTCAACAAACGGGCCTGTGCCGCGTCACTAAGCGCTTCAATATCTTCAAGCACAAGCGTGCCACCGCGCGCCTCTTCAACTGCGCAAATACGGCCATCCTCGGAGGCATCAAAAAGACGCTTCATCAACGCATCTTCATCAACACCGCCGCAACTGACCAACACGAACTTTTTCGACGCACGTGCACCAACCGCATGAAGGGCATGGGCCACAAGCGTTTTGCCCGTCCCCGTTTCACCGTCGATCAGCACATGACCGTCGGCCTGTCCCAGATCCAAAATGTCTTCTTTAAGACGCGCCATCACTGGCGATGCACCGATCAACTTTTTCATAAGCGCGCCACCATCAGACAGCTCGCGACGCAGCGCACGGTTATCAAGCGTTAAGCGCCGCGTCCGCGCAGCGCGCTTGGCTAAGTCGGACATCGTTTCAGGATTGAACGGCTTTTCAAGAAAATCAAACGCCCCGACCCGCATCGCCTCAACGGCCATGGGCACATCGCCGTGGCCCGTAATCATGATAACAGGAAGTGCACTGTCGGTGCCCATCAACCGCTTGAGAAACTGCATACCGTCCATGCCGGGCATCCGGATGTCACTGACCACAATACCGGGATAATCAGGCGCAATGCCTTTCAACGCGTCTTCCGCGCTGGCGAATGTTTCAGTCTCATATCCCGACAGTGCCAACCATTGGCTTATGGACTGACGCATGTCTTTTTCATCATCAACAATCGCGATCTTCATCGGCTTAGCCATGGGGCATCCTTATTCGGTCTGACGCGCGCTCTACTCGGCGGCGTTGCCTTTTTCGCCCTCTGCGCGGTAAATGGGAAGGACCACCTCGAAAACAGCCCCCCCATTGGCGGCATTCCGCGCGGTCAGCCGCCCGCCAAGGTCCGTGACAATCCCCGAACTAATCGCAAGTCCCAAACCAACACCATCTCCCGGCTGTTTTGTGGTGTAAAACGGCTCAAAAAGATCATCTAGGTTTTCAATTCCCTGACCGTTATCACGCACAGCCAAAAGCACCTGTTCGCCCGATGTAAGCAGAATATCCACGGCCGCGGTATCGGACGCATTTGTTGCGTCAAACGCATTACGAAGCAGATTGATGATAACTTGCTCAAGGCGCAACCGATCCCCCAGCACGATGGCGGGCGATTGGGGCAATGTCTTCGTGATACGAATTTTGCGTGCCTTGAGTTGCGGCTCCATGATGGCCAAAGCAGACGTAACCGCGTCGCGCATATCGACGGGCGCAAGACTGTCCCCTGCTTTGCGGGCATAGGATTTAAGCTGTCGCGTGATCGCGCCCATCCGCTCAATCAAATCATCGATACGCCGAAAACTGACAATCGCCTCCTCGGCGCGTTTACGTTCAAGCAATAGCTTGGCACCTGCCAGATATGTTTTCATCGCAGCCAATGGCTGGTTCAGCTCGTGACTGACTGCGGCGGACATCTCACCCAAGGCCGCCAATTTTGAGGACTGGGCCAAAGTCTGCTCTGCACTTTTTAGGTCAGCCTGCACGCGCTGACGCTCTGCGATCTCTTGCTGAAGCCGTGTGTTCAGGCTGCGCAATTCAGCCGATTCTTGCTGGAATCCACGGGCCTGAGCCACAGAGCGGCGGTTCATCAAATAAAACGCCAGCGCCAACAGCATGGCGAAACCCATAATCTCAAGGGCCAAGACGCCGTTCACTTGTTCACGAACAGAGGTGTAGCCGGTGAAACTGATCAAACGCCAACCGCGAAACGGAATACGCGCCTCTTGGCGCATCACGCCCTGCCCGCTCAACAATGCCCGCGACGCAGGCCCCCACTGGCTGGTGCTTTCAATGGCCCGTTCGATCGCAGAAGTTGCAGGCACAAGTTCAAGCGCCGATTGCTCGGATTTACCCCGCCACCGCGGCTCGGTCGATAAAATCACCTGCCCCGTACTGTCTGCCAAAAACACCGCGTCAAAAATCCCAGCCCATGAACGTTCGAATTTACTGAGATCAACCTCAACCGAGATCACGCCAAGCCGCTCACTGCCGACAGTCACACTGCGGGTATAGCGAAATTCAAACCCAACACCGTCTTGGGGCGTAACAGTAAAGACCGTCTCGGTTGACCGCAGGGCATCCACAAAATACGGCTCGGACCGGTGGTTTGAGCCAAGTTTAACCCGTTCTGTCGTCGCAACAGTGCGGCCTTCACGGTCCAAAAGGCTGAGGGACGCCGCACCGATTTCATCCACGAACGACAACAGCCGCTGCGTTGTCTGCGTGTAATCCGCCGAATTAAGCGCCGAAATAAGCGTGGGATCGCGCGCCAAAAGCTGTGGCACGATCGAATTTCGCTGCAGTTCTGACAGGATATTCGCAGAGTAAAGCGCCAGCCGAAGTTCCGCACGGTTGCGCGTGGTTTCGGTAAACCGTTGTGTCAGCGTAACATTGGTAAACCAAATCGTAACGCCCGCAAAAACAAACAGCGCAAACAACAACAGCCGCACACGCCACCCAACAGAGCCAGCCGCAGCCGCCACACGGGCAGCCGCAATACCGCGCTGCGGTCTAATTTCAGGGGTCGGAGTACTTACCATGACCGCAACTTACCAAAGCCACGGGCCCTGCCAAGTCATGCAGCGACTGTGGCCTCAACTAACGCGCGGAACATCGCCTGTCCGTCTGTGCCACCATGCAATGCATCAATGGCCCGCTCAGGATGCGGCATCATACCCAGAACACGGCGATTTTCAGACAGAACGCCCGCGATATTATCAACACTGCCGTTCAGGGGCGCACTGTAGCGAAACGCGACGCGATCTTCATCAACCAGACGCGCCGCAAGCGATGCATCCGCCACGTAGTTGCCGTCATGATGAGCCACTGGGATGCGCAATGTATCACCTGCACGGTAGCCGCTCGTGAATGCTGAATTTTCAGTTTCTACTGTTAAATCAATGGTTTTCGACACGAACTTAAGGCCCGAGTTACGCATCAACGCGCCCGGAAGCAAACCCGTTTCAGTAAGCACTTGAAAACCGTTGCATACGCCCAAAACGTAACCACCGGCTTCTGCGTGGCGGACCACTGCTTGGCAAATGGGCGACTGCGCTGCGATGGCACCGCACCGCAGATAGTCACCGAACGAGAAACCACCCGGCACAGCAACCAGATCAACCCCTTCGGGCAAATCGGCGTCTTTGTGCCAAACCATGTGAACATCGGCGCCCGCCTGCTCAAGCGCGACTTTCATGTCGCGGTCACAGTTAGACCCGGGGAAAACAATGACAGCAGCGCGCATGACTTACAGAACCTCGATGGTGTAGGATTCGATAACCGTGTTCGCCAACAGCTTTTCACACATCTGACCGATTGTTGCCTCGTCTGTACCATCCGCCAGATCCAGCTCAATCACTTTGCCCTGACGTACACCGTCGACACCCGCAAAACCAATCGCTCCAAGCGCATGCTTTACGGCCTCGCCCTGTGGGTCAAGAACGCCGTTTTTCAACATAACATGAACACGTGCTTTCATTTTCGAGGTCTCTTTTCTTGTAAATCAGGTTCTTGAGTTTGACAGGGCCACCAAGGGCCCCGCTTGAATAGCAGATCAGTTTACCAATGTTGGCTTTGACGCAGGGCTTACGTTTGCTGGCAACACACCAAGGCGACGGGCCACTTCGGTATAGGCGTCAGCCAAGTTACCAAGGTCACGACGGAAAACGTCCTTATCGAGCTTTTGACCCGTCTTTTGATCCCACAAACGACAGCTATCAGGGCTGATCTCATCGGCGACCACAAGACGTTGGAATTCATTATCCCAAACGCGGCCAATCTCGATTTTGAAGTCCACAAGCGTGATACCAACGCCGTGCATCAGACCGGACATAAAGTCGTTCACGCGCAAGGCCAAAGCGACCATATCGTCTAAATCTTGCTGGCTTGCCCAGCCAAAAGCGATGATGTGCTCTTCAGCCACAAGGGGGTCACCAAGCGAGTCGTCTTTGTAGCAAAACTCAATGATCGGGCGCGGCAGTGTCGCCCCCTCTTCCAGACCAAGACGCTTGCAAATTGATCCCGCAGCACGGTTGCGCACAATCACTTCGAGCGGGATAATCTCGCACTGGCGAATAAGCTGTTCACGCATGTTAAGGCGTTTCAAAAAGTGCGTTGGCACACCGATACTGGCAAGGCCTACCATGAAGTATTCGGACAGGCGGTTATTCAACACGCCCTTCCCTTCAATCACGTCTTTCTTCTCGGCATTGAACGCAGTTGCGTCGTCTTTGAAGTACTGCACAAATGTGCCCGGCTCGGGGCCTTCATACAGAATTTTGGCTTTGCCTTCGTAGATCAGTTTGCGACGCGCCATCGTGCGGGGTCTCCGTTCCGATCGGGTCTTTTGGGACATCATCGCCCATACCCCGATATTTGCGATCCTCATACGCCAACTGCTGCGTCCTCGCAAGCACCACGAAACATAGCCAAATGGCAAACGGGACAATTTGAGGCATTTTATCTTCTGGGCGATTGAAGTCTTTATCATGTTGTTTAGACAAGACGCCCTAAGGTCGGCCGGATGCAGCCGGCAACGGTTGCGCCTGTGGCCGAAATACTTTGGAGAAATATGTGAGCACCACCCTGCCCAACACCCAACCAGCGCCGCGACGCTGGCGGCTGCAAGACATTGCCCGTCGAACTGCGCCGCTCGGGGTTACAGGGCTTTGTATCTGGTGGATCAGTCAATCTGCGGGCCTTCCCACATGGGATGAACTTACGCGGGCCTTTTCAGAAATCGGCCTGTTCAATTGGATTATTGCGTACGGTTTCACTGCCCTAAGTCTGTCCGCGGTGGCGGGCTATGATGCGGTCTGGCACCGAGTTTTGCGCACGGGTATTAGCCGGCAACTTGCGCGGCGAAGCGGCTTCATGGCTGTTGCACTTGGTCAAGCGTTGGGCGCAAGCGCGTTCATCGGTGCGTTCATACGTTGGCAAGTCGTGGGGCCAATGACAGTGCGCACAACGGGCATGCTAACGGCATGCGTCGCGCTTAGCTTCATTATGATGTGGGGCATTCTAACCGCGCTTGCCTCTGCTATTTTTGCACACAACGCATATGTTTTAGTTGCAGGATTAGGTGCTATTGCCGTTATGGCAGGTGCTTGGGCGCTTTGGCGGATGGACGTCATTCCAGCACGGTTAACCGATAAGCTATCTGACTTAGCTGTGCCCCAAAACAGTGACTGGGCATGGTTGATGATCTGCGCAGCGGTTGACACCCTCGCGGCGGCGGCCGCTTTGTGGGTGCTTTTGCCAGACAGCGTTACGATAGGGCTTTGGCACCTATACCCGATCTACATGGCCGCACTTGGCGCTGCACTTTTGTCAAACACCCCATCGGGTTTGGGGCCGTTTGACCTTGCTATCTTGGCTGCTTTTGCGACTACCAATGCGCCAGAAGTCATGATCAGTCTTATCGCATTCCGCGTGGTTTATTACGCAACCCCAGCCATGATCGCCGCCGTGCTATTCGGAATTATTAAGGGCTTTGCACCCGCCAACAGCTTTTACGCCGAGCGTCCTAACAACGATGCCGTGCACGCGGCCCATGCTGCAGCACGCAGCGAAAGCCTGTTGATGCGCCACCCTGAAAGCGAAGCCGTCTATACAGCAGCGAACCACCGCCCCAAATGGCTGGTGCGCCGTCTTACATCCGCGTTGGTCGCTCTGTTTGATCCCCTGTCAGGTCCAGCACGGCCCATCGACTTTGAGGCGCTGCACAAAGCGGCCCTGCAAACGGGCCACCATGCAGTAATTTACAAGTGTAACGCGCAGACCGCACAGCGGGCACGCAACAACGGGTGGCAAGTCCTGCACATGTCCGATGATGCGGTTGTCGACACACGCACGCCGTTCAACACAGCTGGGTCAAATTTCCGTCAATTGCGCCGCAAGCTGAAGTCCGCCACCCAAGAAAACGTAGTCATTACTAAATTAGGTTCTGCCCTGCCTGCCGCGCAAATGGAGGCGCTTAACGCAGCATGGGTCGCTCAAAATGCCCGCGAATACGGCTTTTCTATGGGAACCTTTTGCACCGAATGGATGGCGGAGCAAATCGTGTTTCTGGCCCATCAAAACGATAAACTCGTGGGATTCATCAGCTTTCACGCAGGTGATATTGATCCAGAGAATGGCAAAAGCCGTAATTGGACCCTCGATCTTCTTCGAGCACATCCAAACGCACCAACCGGTACGGCCCATGCGATGATCACCCAAGCGCTGCGCGATGCACATGACAGCGGTGTTTATGCAGTTTCACTTGCCTCTGCGCCCCCTCCGAAGGCCGAGCAAACATGGCTACACCGCGTCCTGAGACCTTTAAAAAACCAAGGCTTGCGCCAATTCAAATCATGCTTTGGCCCTGCGTGGAAACCGCTTTATCTATGCGCGCCATCCAGACGTGCGCTCGCTATAGGTGGGGCCGAAGTTTTGCGCGCCATTCGGTCTGCCAGTTAAAATGCGCTCCTCATAATCAACATGAGAATTATGAACTTCATTAAAATAGGGTAACGTGGCACTAGCAGGATACACCCAGTCACGAGGCGCACCCTGATGAGCAATCCCTTAACAACCCTTCTTCAAAATCGCGATTGGCTGCTTGCCGATGGCGCAACGGGAACGAACCTTTTCAACATGGGGCTCAGCGCTGGTGATCCGCCAGAACTGTGGAACGTCGATCACCCCTACCGTATCAGAGCGCTCTATGCCGGTGCGGTTGACGCAGGCAGCGATCTATTTTTGACCAATACTTTCGGCGGCAATGCCAGCCGGCTCAAATTGCACAACGCCCAATCACGGGTGTTCGAGGTCAATAAACTCGGCGCTGAGCTTGGTCGTGAGATCGCTGACAAAGTGACGGATCGCAAAGTCATCGTAGCTGGCTCAGTCGGCCCTACCGGCGACATCATGGCCCCTATGGGCACGTTGACCTTCGACTTGGCTGTGGAGATGTTTCACGAGCAAGCGGAAGGGCTGAAAGCCGGCGGCGCAGACGTCGCGTGGGTCGAAACCATTAGTGCATTTGAAGAATTTGCCGCGGCCTCAAAAGCCTTTGCTTTGGCGGATCTGCCGTGGTGCGGCACGATGAGCTTTGACACCGCAGGTCGCACAATGATGGGCATCACGACTAAAGAGATGGTCCGCAAAACCCTTAAGCTTGAAAACCCGCCTGTTGCCTTCGGGGCAAACTGCGGCGTGGGGGGGTCGGATTTGTTGCGCACAGTTCAAGGTTTGGCGGCAGAACATCCCCAGCATCCTCTTATCGCCAAAGGCAACGCAGGTATTCCAAAGTATCACGACGGGCATATCCATTATGACGGCACGCCTCAACTCATGGCCGATTACGCCTGTCTTGCGCGCGATAGCGGCGCCAAGATTATTGGCGGATGTTGCGGCACAACGCCTGAGCATCTCAAAGCAATGCGGACCGCCCTTGAAGAACGCCCTCGCAACGATGCGCCCAGCCATGAGGTAATCGCCGCGGCATTGGGCGGGTTCTCATCGGCCTCCGACGGCACAGACGGCAACGCGCCCAAAGCACGCAGCACAAAGCGCCGCAGACGCCCCGCCGCATAGCGCAAAATCGACCATAGATGACAATCGGTCGCACCGGATGCAACTCATGTCGTAATTGTGCCAACGGTTTTTGAAAGCTTGTTGGAATACTAATAAAAAATTCCCGCTGCGCTTTTTTCGTTTTGCGCCTCAACAAAGGATCACGCGGATGTCCGAAGAAGACGATATCATCCTGTCAGACTTGAATGACGAAGACCTTGTCGCACAAATGTTCGACGATCTTTACGACGGCCTCAAAGAAGAGATCGAGGAATCCGTCAACATTTTGTTGTCACGCGATTGGCCACCCTACCGCATCCTGACCGAAGCCCTCGTGGGCGGAATGACGATTGTCGGACATGACTTCCGCGATGGCATTTTGTTTGTACCCGAAGTATTGCTGGCCGCGAACGCGATGAAGGGCGGCATGGCCATTCTGAAACCGCTTCTTGCTGAAACAGGAGCGCCGCGAGTGGGTAAAATGGTCATTGGCACTGTGAAAGGCGATATTCACGACATCGGCAAAAACCTTGTATCCATGATGATGGAAGGTGCGGGCTTTGAAGTGGTCGACATTGGTATCAACAACGCGGTCGAAAGTTATCTTGAGGCGCTTGAGACCGAACAACCGGATATCCTTGGGATGTCGGCCCTGCTGACCACCACGATGCCTTACATGAAGGTTGTTATCGATACGATGGTCGAAAAAGGCATTCGCGACGATTACACAGTTCTGGTTGGCGGTGCGCCGCTTAACGAAGAATTTGGCCGGGCTATCGGAGCAGACGCATATTGCCGTGATGCGGCCGTTGCCGTTGAGACCGCGAAAACATTCATGGCGCGTAAACACAACCAAATGGCGGCCGGTTAAGCCAGCCTTTAGGAATTGGATATTTTTGAACAAAAGAAGCCCTGCTCGGATTATTCGGGTGGGGCTTTTCGTTTCAGGGAGCGGCAATAATGGATGACGCAACTTTGCGCGATCACGGAGTTGAGCCAACTGGTGAGGCCCGAATTTTATTGTTGGCTTGTGGTGCCCTTGCTCGTGAGATTTTGGATATTCTCAATACCGCCGGTTGGGCGCACATGGACCTGAAGTGCCTGCCCGCAATTTTGCACAACTCGCCAGCCGATATTCCAGACGCCGTCCGCAAGGCTGTTGAACAGCACCAAAATGCCTATGAAAAGATCTATGTGGTTTACGCTGACTGCGGCACGGGGGGCTTACTGCAACAAACCTGCGACACACTTGGGGTCGAGATGATCACCGGCCCGCATTGTTACAGCTTTTTTGAGGGCAACGCTGTATTTGAAGCGCGCGGGGAGATGACGTGTTTTTACCTTACAGACTTTTTGGTACGTCAGTTTGATGCTTTCGTCATCCAGCCTCTTGGCCTTGATCGTCATCCTGAATTGCGGGACATGTATTTTGGGCACTACACAACGATGGTCTATCAAGCGCAGACTGATGATGCAGAGTTGACTGCCAAAGCAAAAGACTGCGCCGCCCGCCTTGGCCTTGATTTTGAGCGCCGTTTCACAGGCTACGGCGATTTGCAGCGGGCAATCACGTCATGGGCGCAGGCTTAGCCCGCAGCCGCCTCTGCAGACACCAGCCGTATCCGTTCGACCATCGCGCGCACACCATTTGACCGCTGCGCAGACAGGTGATCGTTCAAGCCAAGACGCCCCAACTCAGAAAGTGCATCGACCTTACCAACATCCGCAACCGTGCGCCCCGCATAAAGTGTGTGCAGCACCGCAATCAGGCCTTTGACGATCATCGCATCACTATCGCCCTCAAACTCGAACGCCGCATCTGGGCCAGTGCCTTGGATCATGGGGCGCAACCATACCTGGCTTGCGCACCCATCAACTTTTGTCGCGTCGACCTGAAATGCAGGGTCCAGAGGCGGCAGACTTTTCCCCATATCAATAACGTGGCGGTACCGGTCTTCCCAATCATCCAGAAATTCAAACGTTTCCGCCAATTCTTCAAATTCTTGTTCTGCCATGACCGGTTCCTTTGCTTCTCTTGAAGAGGAGGTAAGTCGCAGCCCCGCCTCCGTCTAGGGGCAATCAAGCTTTTCGCAGGGTTTTCAAACCCGAACTGATCAGATAGCAAATAAAGGCGCATTTTCGCGCCGCAACGTATAGGGTTTTCATGCGCCGCATCATTAAATCTGCCGTGTTCGTTACTGCCGCTGTCAGCTTAACCGCTTGTGGAAGCATTCGGGAAAGCCGCGTGAACCCGATGAATTGGTTTAACTACGAACGGCAAGAAGAACGGCTGACACCCGCAGGTGCGTTGGAAACCGCACAAGACATCCGCCCCCTTATTTCGCAAGTTGCTGATATGCGGATTGAACGCGCGCCCGGCGGTGCCATTGTGCGCGCTACCGGCCTGCCCCAGACCCAAGGTTTTCACACTGCTGAGTTGATCGAGGTTGAGACCGAGACGCGAGGCTTGCTTGCGTTTGAGTTTAAAGTTGTGCCGCCTCGCCCCGGTGCACCCGTTGGCAGCGGGCCATCACGGGAAATCACTGTGGGTACTTTTGTGTCTGACATTGCCCTGCAAGGCATCACGGCGATTGAGGTACGTGGCCAAGACAACGCCCGCCGCACCCGTCGCTAAAGAATTAGCCGCTTAGACAGCGTCAAGCTCAATCGTGACAACTTTGTCGCCTTGGGTTGCAAGCGCCACTTTGCCTTCGCTCAAGCGCAGGGCGTCTTGACCAAATACCTCGGCGCGCCATCCGCGCAATGATGGCAAATCACGCTCACCCGCCGCGATTGCATCAAGCTCCGCTGCGTTGGCAACAAGCTTTTGCGCAACTCCAGCAGTGTCGCATTTCGCCTTTAACAGCACGCGAAGCAGATCCGCCAGCGCAGGGTTCACTTGGATGTTCGAATTCGCCTTGGCAATCTTGGGCGCTTTATCCGCTGGCATCGCGATGCCTTTTGCAACAGCGGCCAGAATACCATCAGCAATGTCACCACGGCGCGCATCGCGTTGCAGCAAACGTGCGCCATTCAGCTCTTTGTGCGAGGTCGGTTTTAAGGAGGCCATCTCGAGCAGCGCGTCGTCTTTCATGATGCGGTTGCGCGGCACATTTTTACTTTGCGCATATCCTTCACGAAACTCTGCAAGAGTTTGAACCAACGCCATAAAGCGGCCTGATTGCGTGCGCGTTTTGATACGCGTCCATGCGTTTTGCGGCTCAATAATATATGTTTCAGGAGATGTAAGAACTTCAAGTTCTTCCTCTACCCACTTGGTTCTGCTGGATTTTTCAATCTCAACTTTAAGAAACTCATAGATATCGCGCAAATGGGTAACATCAGCGAGTGCGTAGGTTTTCTGCGCATCACTTAAAGGTCTGCGCGACCAATCCGTAAACCGTGACGACTTATCAAGCGCTTGACGTGCGATTTTGCGGACAAGCGTCTCGTAGCCCACCTGCTCACCAAAACCGCAAACCATTGCCGCCACTTGTGTATCAAAAAGTGGCTCTGGGAAAACTTTGGCATCCACAAAGAAAATCTCAAGGTCTTGTCGGGCGGCGTGAAACACTTTGACGACAGAGGTGTCACGGAACAAATCATAAAGCGGCTCAAGCGACAAATCATCCACCAGCGGATCAATCAGCACGGCGTCCGCACCATTCTCACCGCGATAGGCCATCTGGATCAGGCACAGCTTTGAGTAATACGTGCGTTCGCGCAAAAACTCGGTGTCGATTGTAACGTAGTCACACTCGCGTGCGCTGGCACAAAATTCGGATAAAGCTTTGGTAGTGGTCAATGTGCGCATGTGCGGCCGTTCTTTAGTTGTCGGGGACGTCCCGAAGTTCATCTTGTGTAGCCATTTCCGGCCACATCTCCAAGCCGATTTTAATGTCTTAATTCTGTATTATGCTTTCGCACGCGATCCGTAACGCTTTGGGATAAAGCAGATGCTCTTGCACCAACACTTTGGCCGCAAGGCTTTCTGGCGTATCATCTGCTGCAATCCGCACGGTCGCTTGGCCAATGATCGGCCCATCATCAAGGGCGGCGGTGACGTGATGCACAGTGCATCCGTGCAGATCATCGCCCGCCTCAATGGCGCGGGCATGGGTATGAAGACCTTTGTATTTTGGCAAAAGCGATGGGTGGATATTAAGAATACGCCCCTCCCACTTTGCCACAAACTCAGCGCTTAGAATGCGCATAAAGCCCGCCAAGCAAATTAGATCAGGAGCCGCATCAAGCAGCGCCCCATGCAGCGCATCCTCAAATTCTGAACGGCTGTCGAAAGCTTTGTGATCGATACACTGTGCTGAGACACCGTTCGCGCGCGCCTTTGCCAGCCCGCCTGCATCGGGGCGGTTAGCGATTACGATCACTGGTGTTGCAAGATGATCATCACGCCCCATGTCATCGAGCAGGGTCATCATGTTTGAGCCCCCGCCAGAGATCAAAATCGCCACGCGCAGGCGGTCTACATCCCCTTCAGCTTTGCTCACGCGATGGCGCCGGAGTAGTGAACCTGACCATCGCCTTCGGTAACTTGACCAAGGGGCACAACAATCTCGCCGTGCTCGGCCAGAATACGTACCGCGTCTGCCACATCGGCCTCGCGCACAACGGCCACCATGCCAATGCCGGAGTTAAATGTTTTCAACAACTCAGCTGCATGCATCTGACCTTCTTGGGCAAGCCATTTGAAAACCGGTGGCAGGTCCCACGCATCAAGATCAACTTGCGCGGCACAGCCTTCTGGCAGAACGCGGGGCAAGTTCTCGGTAAGTCCGCCGCCAGTGATATGGGCAAGACCTTGAATTTTACCGGCTTTGAAGGCCGCCAAAGTGCTTTGCACATAAAGCCGCGTTGGTGTCAAAAGCGCAGCACCAAGAGTCTGGCTTGCGTCCCAAGGACATACATCGTCCCAACCAAGACCTGATACTTCGACGATTTTGCGCACAAGCGAGAAGCCATTTGAATGCACACCGTCACTGGCAAGACCCAGCAGAATATCACCCGGTTGGATATCAGCAGGCAAGCTAACGCCGCGCTCCATCGCGCCAACAGCAAAACCCGCAAGGTCAAAATCACCGCCCTCATACATGCCGGGCATTTCGGCAGTTTCACCACCGATCAAGGCACATCCGCTGGCCTTACAGCCGGCTGCAATCCCCTCGATGATGCGCGCAGCGCTATCAAGCTCAAGCTTGCCTGTTGCGAAGTAGTCCAAAAAGAAAAGCGGCTCTGCGCCTTGGCAAATCAAATCGTTCACGCACATCGCCACCAGATCAATGCCAACACCGTCAACGTTGCCTGTATCAATCGCAATCCGCAGTTTCGTGCCAACACCGTCTGTCGCCGCAACCAAAATTGGATCGCTATAACCCGCCGCCTTAAGGTCAAACAGCCCACCAAAACCGCCCAAGCCAGCCATCACACCAGCACGGTTGGTAGACTTCGCTGCGGGCTTGATCCGTTCGACCAAAGCGTTGCCTGCGTCGATATCAACGCCAGCGTCAGCATAGCTCAATGATTGCGGGGATGTGGGGGTGTCATTGGACATATGCGCGCTCCGGACAATGATGTTGCCGCCACGTAGCAGGTCCGCGCGAAGGGGTCAAAGGGAGATGGGGTTTAAGCCGCGTTCGCGGTGCATAACGCCTGAAATCTGAACTGTAGTTTGCACCAAACTGGAGCACAAAAACCAATCATGCCACCTTGACCCTATTGAATGCCAAGGATAGCACAATGACGCGTGGGCCTGTAGCTCAGCTGGTTAGAGCAGGCCGCTCATAACGGCTTGGTCGCGGGTTCAAGTCCTGCCGGGCCTACCACACACGCCGCTTCATTAGTCAGGTGCGGGACGTGACAACACCACATCAACACGCAAACCCCCAAGCGCATCGCTGACACCAAGGCGCAAAGACCCGCCGTGGCTGCGTACGATATCATTGGCAATTGCCAAACCAAGCCCGACACCCGCGACTTTGTTCTGATTACGACCCCCTTCAAGCCGCGTGAACGGGCGCAATGCAGTGTCATAAAACTCAGGATCAATACCAGGACCATCATCTTCAATGGTGATGCACACGCTTCGCTCGCTCACCGCAAGTGACACCCCAACACGGGTGCCATATTTTGCACCATTCGAGATGAGGTTATCCAGCAACCGGCCGATTGCCATAGGGCGCAAGGGCATCGACACCTTAGAAATTGCGCCTACCGCTGTGACGTCAAACCCTGCACGCTGACTTTGTTGAATTGTATCCGAAATCAGCTGACCCAGATCGGCCATTTCTGTTTCTTCCGTGCCTTCATCACGCGCGAAATTCAAAAACGCATCAAGCATCTGCTGCATGGCGTCCACATCACCCTCTAGCTCGCTGGTGTCTTCGTCGATCAGCGACAGCCCAAGCCGCATGCGGGTCAGCGGCGTGCGCAGGTCATGACTGATCCCCGACAACATCAGGCGCCGCTGCTGCGCTTGCCGTTCAATCCGTGCACGCATATCCAAAAAGGCCGTCCCCGCTGCGCGCATTTCCGTGGACCCCGTGGGCGTCAGAGACACCACCTGCCCTCGCCCGAAGGCAGCTGCCGCAACCGCCAGCCGCTTTACCGGCCGCAATTGGTTGCGCAAAAACATATACGAAATGACGAGCATCACCGCACCGATGGCGACCATCCAAACAAAAAGCTGATGTGGGTTTTTAGGTGACAGACGGCGGCGATCAAGCGTTACAGTAAATAGCCCGTGGTCCGTCGAAAGCGTGACCCCGACAAGCGAGGGCTCAAGTGCCAAGTTAATACCCGAAAGCTTTGGCACCTCATCATTCAAAACCCGCGCGATCGTGATGCCCGAAATATCGCTCCACCCTTTGATGACGCCATCAATGGGATCAGCGATTAGCTCCATATCCAAAGCACGCGCGATGCGACCTGCTTCAACCGCAGCAGTCTCAGCACCCGCCGCGTTGTTAATTTGCGATGTCAGATAGCGCAACTCAATGGCCAGAACGCGGCTCATCTGTTCTGTCACACCATCAAAATGACGCTGAGCAAATGCCACGGCCACCACGATTTGCAGCACAGCAACCGGAAGGATTAGGATCAGCGCGGCCCGGCCATAAAGCGAGCGCGGCATATATCGTTTGAGCCACGGGAAAATCATGCCCTATATCTACCCCTAGCGCCCCCCAGATGGAAAGCACCGAAAATGTCATTGCCCTACGGCCAGCCCATTGAGGTGGCTCAAAACATCAAACGGATCACCTGCAATAACCCCTCGCCGCTCACTGGCGCGGGGACCAATAGCTTTCTTATTGGCACATCGGACCTTGCGCTGGTGGACCCCGGCCCGCTTGATGACGCCCACTGTCAAGCCATCATGGACGCTCTCGAAAAAGATCAGCGTATCTCGCATATTTTTGTGACCCATAGCCACCTTGACCACAGCCCTCTTGCCGCCCGCGTTGCCTCAATCACGGGCGCAAAAGTACACGCCTTTGGAGACAGCACCACAGGCCGGAGCAGTGTCATGAGCGCCCTCGCCCAGACAGACACCCTAAAAAGAGGCGAAGGTGTGGATCATCAATTTACACCGGATGTTCGCTTAAATGAGGGCCAAGTAATCGAACATGCGGGCTGGCGCATCACTGCGCATCATACACCCGGCCATTTCGCCAATCACATGAGCTTCGCTGTGGGGGATGTTGAGCTTTGCGGTGATTTGATCATGGCATGGGCAACATCGCTGGTGGCGCCGCCCGATGGGGACCTGACGCAGTTCATTACCTCATGTGAACAAACAAGAACGCGCGCAGCGCGTAGACTGCTACCTGCGCACGGAGAAGCCATCGCAGACCCCCAAAAACGGATTGAATGGCTCATCAGCCACCGCATGGAACGCACAAAACAGATCATCAGAACGTTGGAAGCAGGGCCACAGACGCCAAAAGATCTGACACAGCAGATATACAGTGACATCAACCCCAATCTTTGGCCCGCTGCCGAGCAAAACGTACTGGCCCATCTCATTGATCTTATGACTAAAAAACGCGTTTCACACGAAGGAATCCTTTCTATTCAAGGCAAATTCCGACTGCTCGAAAAAATTCCTTCTTAAATTTGTTATTTTTGCCAAAATGCCTCTGGACGCGCCCAAACACCATTGCTATAGCCCTCTCGAGTGTTCCGACGTAGCTCAGCGGTAGAGCAGTTGACTGTTAATCAATTGGTCGTAGGTTCGATCCCTACCGTCGGAGCCATTTTTACTAAAATGGTTGTTGTGAGACGCATATCTGCATGGTGCGCTGATTAACGTGGTCTTGAGCTTTGACGTTTAGGCTTCCTGCAATCCTCGGCGGTAACAACGACCAAAGACTATTACGTAAGAAATCCTCTGCGCCGTTCAACTCGCACACAACCAGTGCACACCCTGCTCACAATGTCAGTTTATGCATGCACTTTACGCTCCAAATCATCCAGCATCGTCAGGCATTTTTGCAATTGATCAAGTGCAAGAAATTCATCGGGTTTGTGAGCTTGTTCGATTGAGCCGGGACCGCAAACCACTGCTGACATCCCGAGGGACCCGAAGATACCCGCTTCTGTCCCAAACGGCACCACCCCCGCGCCATTTTCGCCCGTTAACTCCAACAAAATATCGCGGGCTTCATTTACGGTTGCAGGCTCAAGTCCCGCTACCTCGCCAATGATTTCTGTTCGGATATCGGCATCTGGATCAACCGCTTGCATTGCGGGCAACAAAACCGATTGTGCGTAGTCTTCGATCTCTTCTTTGACGAAGTGGAAATCGCTCGTTTGTACGGGGCGGAATTCCCAATCGACCGAGGCTGTCTCTGGGATAACGTTGTGCGCTGTGCCGCCCACCAACGCCCCTGTGTTGATCGTAGTCCAAGGGGGTTCAAATCGGCTGTCTGCCGGCGCACGGGTTTTCAGCTGCTCGCCGATGTCCAGCAAACGCGAGACATAGCGGACTGCATACTCAACTGCGTTCACCCCAAGGTCGGGCATTGATCCATGCCCTGCGCACCCGTGAAAATGGGTGGTGTATTCATTGCACCCTTTATGCCCTTCGATCACCTGCATCATCGTCGGCTCACCGACAATTGCCAAGGCAGGGCGCAAATCCTGCTCGGTCAACCATTTGGCAAGATCTTGAATGCCCAAACAGGCGGTTTCCTCGTCATATGTAAACGAAAAATGTACTGGCCTTTTAAGGGGTTTGGCAGCGTAATCTGCCGCCTTGGCTGCGGCTGCTGCGATAAACCCCTTCATATCACAGGTCCCACGGCCGAATAGTTTGCCGTCCCTCTCAACCATCTCGAAGGGATCGCTGGTCCAATCTTGATCCGTCACAGGCACAACATCCGAATGCCCCGACAACACGATACCACCTGGTCCCTCTGGCCCGAGTGTTGCCCACAAATTGGCCTTGGTCCCATCCGCCGACGGCTGGGTGATAACCCTTGCCCCCGCCTGTTCGAGATATTCCGCCAAGAAGTTGATCAGATCAAGGTTGCTGTCGCTGGACACACTGGGAAACGAGATGAGCTTTCCCAACAGTTCCGTGGTTTCTTTCAGGCTGGCCATGACTTTAGTCTTTCACGAAGAGCTTACGCTCAATATTGCAAAGAGCTTCGGCCGCTCCAGTTTCAGTGATCAAAATCGTCTCAGTGGTCTCAAGCCCCCAACTGTCCATCCAAAGTGCGGGCATGAAATGAAACACCATGCCAGGCTGTAGAACCGTTTCATCTTCGGTGCGGATGGATGCGGTGCGCTCTCCCCAATCAGGCGGATAGCTTAGGCCGATCGGATAGCCCATGCGCCCTTGCCGTGAAATACCATGCTTGGCCAAAACATCCATGAAGGCATTGGCAATATCGCACGTCCGGTTCCCCGCTCGGGCAGCCTCGAGCCCTGCAGCGATCCCCTCAATTTGCGCAGCTTCCGCACGGCGCATGTCATCAGACGGCTTTCCTAAAAATACAGTACGGCAGAGCGGCGCATGATAGCGGCGGTAACAGCCAGAAAGTTCAAAAAACGTGGCCTCACCTGCCTGCATGGGCCGTCCGTCCCACGTCAAATGGGCGGCGGTTGCATCCAGCCCCGACGGCGTCAGGGGAACAATGGCCGGGTAGTCCCCCCAGTCATCCCCAACACCGGTGATGCCCGCGTGCATAATGTCCGCCACCAGATCATTTTTGCGAACGCCAGGGGCCGCTTTTTCAAGAGCGGTTTCAATAACCTTTTCCGAGATACGTGCGGCCTTGCGAATGAACTCAATTTCCTCATCGGATTTGATAAGCCGCTGCCAATTCACAACTGCCGTCGCATCGGTAATTGTGGCATCCCGCAACTCGGAAGACAGCACCTGATGCGCTTTGGCGGAGTAATAGTAATTCTCCATCTCAACACCAATCCGCGCGCGTTCAAAACCACGCGCTCGCAACTGCTCTGCGAGGTCCTGCATCGGATGATAGGTGGTTGATTGAACAAAGTGGTCGCCGTAGCCAATCACGTTTTCATCGGCCATCCAGCAAGTGCGCTGCCCGCCGAACTTATCCATCATACGGCCCCACCATACGGGCTCTCCCTCAAGCCCCAGAATGACACCCTGATGAACATAGAACGACCAACCATCGTATCCGGTAAGCCAAGCTTGGTTTGACGGGTCCGTCACAAACAAAACATCAAGCCCGGCTTTTTGCATCGCAGTGCGGGTCAACGCGATGCGTCGGTCATATTCAGTCTGAGAAAACGGCGCATGTTCAATCGGCATCGGCTATCCATTTCTTATTTTTGTTGGATCAATATTCTAGGAAACCGACCAATCTGAAATAGCGCCAATGGCACCACTTTAGGCTAGCCTGTTGGCTAAAAGACTGCCGGCTAGCTTTGGAATTGGTCAATTCAAATTACGACACACCGGAGTACAGCCACGTCACTTCGCGTCGATAAAAATACTCAAAAATACGCGGAGCAGATATAAATTCACACGATTACAAAGAGTTAACGCGCCCTTAAGGTTCGAACACAAAATACTAGAAATATAATTCGACTCTCGCTAAGCTTTTGTCATCTCGACAATAAAGGCATTGCGCGCTGCTGTCGGGACGAGCGGAGCACTATGCCGCCTGTCGCGCACAAGGCTCCAGTTTTTCGACCCACGGCCGCGCGCCGCAAACCGAATAGGTGAGCCTTGCTACACAACGACCAACTCGCACAATGGGACCGTGAAAACTTCTTTCATCCCTCAACACATCTTGCCCAACACGCGCGGGGAGAAACCGCCACACGGATCATCCGCACGGCAAGCGGGTGTCACATTGAAGACCGTGACGGGGTACGGCTTCTAGATGCCTTTGCGGGACTTTATTGCGTAAATGTTGGATACGGTCGCAAAGAAATTGCAGAGGCCATTGGTGCGCAGGCAAAAGAGCTGGCCTACTACCACTCATACGTGGGCCACGGCACCGAAGCTTCCGTAACACTGTCGAAAATGATCCTTGATCGCGCGCCCTCCAACATGTCCAAAGTGTATTTTGGCATGGGCGGCTCGGACGCCAATGAGACGAACATCAAGCTGATCTGGTATTACAACAACATCCTCGGACGGCCCAAAAAGAAGAAGATCATCTCGCGCTGGCGCGGCTATCATGGTTCGGGCATCGTGACAGGGTCGTTGACAGGGCTTGAGCTCTTTCACAAGAAATTCGACCTACCCGTTGATCAGGTCATTCATACCGAAGCGCCCTATTATTATCACCGCGCGGATACATCCCAGACAGAAGCACAGTTCGTTGCACATTGTGTTGCCGAATTAGAAGCGCTGATTGCACGCGAAGGTGCTGATACGATCGCAGCATTTATCGGCGAGCCTGTTCTGGGCACCGGCGGCATCGTACCCCCACCGCAGGGCTATTGGCCCGCTATTCAGGCCGTGTTGAAAAAACACGATATCTTGTTGATCGCAGATGAGGTGGTAACTGGTTTCGGCCGCCTCGGCACCATGTTTGGCAGCGATCACTACGGCATTGAGGCCGATATGATCACCATCGCCAAGGGGCTTACGTCTGCCTACGCGCCGCTTTCTGGCTCAATCGTGTCTGAAAAAATGTGGTCAGTGCTGGAGCGCGGCACGGATGAAAACGGTCCCATCGGGCACGGCTGGACCTACTCGGCCCATCCAATTGGTGCGGCTGCAGGTGTCGCAAACCTGAAACTGATTGATGACCTCAACTTGGTTGAGAACGCAGGCAAAGTGGGTGCTTATCTGAATAAGACCATGCATGAAGCCCTCGCAGATCACCCTAATGTTGGCGAAATTCGCGGCGAAGGGATGCTGTGCGCGGTGGAGTTGGTCAAAGACCGCGACCCACGCACATTCTTTGATCCAGCCGACAAAATTGGTGCGCAGGTATCAGCAGCCTTGCTTGGTGAAGGCGTGATCGCGCGGGCCATGCCCCAAGGCGACATCTTGGGTTTTGCGCCGCCTTTCTGCCTAACTAATGCGGAGGTCGACGAAGTGGTTGGCAAAACAGTAAAGGCTGTGAACGCCGTTTTGCCGGCAGGCGCCTGAACAATGAAGCTTGGGCAACCAAACCACCGCGCGCCTGAAACAGCAGAGCAAATGCAACGGGTCCGCCCCGTCATTTGCTATCCGCCTGAAACCTTGCCGCAACCGGACGTTGGCGCGCTCAAACATATCCGCAAAAGCGCAAAACTTTCGAACCAGATCAAGATCGCGCCAAGAACCGCAGGCTGTATCGAGGTACCTGCCGGCGCGTTCTTTCGGATCCTGTCGGTGGACGGGCCGCAAGTGGGTGATTTAAACCTTTGGAACGCCAACGATCTTTCAGAGAAATTCTACTCGGGAAAAACCCGCGCGCTGCACGGCACGCATCTGTCGACGGGCGATCTGATGTGGTCAAGCTTTCCGCACATGCGCGCCATGGCAACGATCGTGGATGACACACTCGATTGGTACGGTTTCGATATGTATGGCGGCTCGGTTCATGATGTGATCGGCACGCGCTGCGACCCCTACACGGGGCGGTTGCTGTCGGGTGATGACTATCATTATTGCTGTCACTCCAACCTTACCCGTGCTTTGGCCGAGCATGCCAAGCTGTCCACGAGTGAGGCAGAAACCTATGTTCATGACGTGCTAAACGTCTTCATGTGCACTGGTTTCACCAAAGATACGGGGCAGTATTTCATGAAATCAAGCCCGGTGCGGCCTGGTGATTACCTAGAATTTTACGCCGAAATCGATTTGCTTGTGGGGCTATCCGCCTGTCCCGGTGGCGATTGCTCATCTGAACATTCATCGGACACCGCTAAATGCCACCCTCTTCATATTGAGGTCTGGGACCCCGGTGAAAAAGCGCGAAAAAAGCATCAAGTGCCGCAATTGAACCCCTACTCCCAAAATCACGGGATAGGCTAGCGAGGAAAAGAGTAACGCGACGCATCGGTTTTTGCCACACGCCGCAGTCAGGACCAAATGGAACTGCTTGAAAATCCATTACGCGGGCATCCAAAGCTCGCACCGAATGCGCCCTACCCTTCAACGGATGCTGGACGCGTTGCGGAGCTTCTGAACAAATGCCCCCATGCCGCGCGAACACCGCTGGTTGCAGCCGAAGGCCTTGCACCTGTATCGGCATTTTGGATTAAAGATGAACGCAGCCGCATGGGTCTTGGCTCGTTCAAAGCGCTCGGGGCGGCTTATGTCATCGCGCGACAGGCAAATGATATTACGGAAAACCCAGATAGCAGCACTTTGAATGGGCGCACATTTGTCACTGCCAGCGCGGGCAATCACGGGATGAGCGTCGCGGCAGGTGCGCGGCTTTTTGGTGCAAAAGCAGTTGTCTATATTTCAACCACGGTCCCCGAGGTCTTTGGTGAAAAGCTGCGCGCCCTTGGGGCCGACGTTGTGCGCGAGGGAAGCGATTACGCGGCTTCGATGGCAGCTGCGATGCAGGCCTCAAAAGACAACGGCTGGACGCTTTTGTCCGACAGTTCATGGGACGGCTATACAGATTTGCCGCACACTTTGATGGAAGGCTACGTACAAATGGCAGCGGAGGCCGTCGCCCAATGTCCAGAGCCCCCCACACATATCTTTTTACAGGCAGGCGTGGGCGGTTTGGCGGGGGCAGCGGCTGCGTATATGCGCCAAGCTTGGCTCGAAGCACCGCAAATCATCGTCGTAGAGCCCACGTCAGCACCCGCTTTGCAAAAAAGCATAGAAGCGCGAGAATGCGTCTTTGCTAATGGCCCTGATAGCGTGATGGGAAGGCTTGACTGCAAAGAACCTTCTTTGATTGCCCTCAATGGGTTAGCGCGTGATGCTAATGTATTTCTGACACTGGATGATGATGAAGTAACGTCAGTATTGTCGCGCCTTGCAACCCAAGATTTAGCCACCACTGCATCAGGTGGTGCGGGGGTGGCTGCTGCAATGAACGGTGACGTGCAAGCCGCTGTTAACATCACCAAAGACGCTCGCATTCTGTGCATATTATCGGAAGTGGCTGATTGAGGGGCTTTGAGACCTCTGAATTTGCGGCACGCACCGCAAAGGCCCAAGCTATGATGGCAAAACGCGGGCTTGCGGCACTGTTGCTTACCACAGAACCCGACGTCACGTATTTCACGGGCTACTTAACCCGCTTTTGGGAAAGCCCTACCCGTCCATGGTTCTTGATAGTGCCAGCGCACGGAAAACCGGTCGCCGTCATCCCGTCAATTGGTGTAGATTTAATGGGCCAGACTTGGATCGATGATATTCGGTCGTGGAGTTCCCCCGACCTAAGCGATGACGGCCTCAGTCTTTTGATCGACACGCTGAAAGAGCTTGCTCCAAATGGCTTGATCGGCGTGCCAGACGGACATGAAACGCACCTGAGGATGCCGTATCGCAACCTTGTGGCCTTGGCAGAATCCATTGAAATTGCGACAGATCACGGCATTCTGCGTGCGCTTCGGATGGTTAAATCAGACGCCGAAATCGCCAAAGTGACCCATGCATGTGAAATCGCTGGGCGGGCATTTTCACGCGTTCCAGAAATTGCACGTGCCGGCGTACCGCTCGATAAAATCTTCCGTAATTTTCAAATCCTGTGTCTTGAAGAAGGTGCTGACTGGGTGCCCTATTTGGCCGGTGCCGCAGAGCAAGATGGCTACCGCGATGTGATCTCGCCTGCGCACACCCGTGCCCTTTCACAGGGGGATGTTCTGATGCTGGATACTGGGCTGGTGTGGGACGGCTATTTTGCGGATTTCGATCGTAATTGGTCCATCGGCAGCCCCAGCAGAGCGGTTAAGGCGGCTCATCAAACCCTTATCGAAGCAAGCAACGCAGCCTTTGAAATTGCCAAAACGGGGGCGACGGCGGCAGACTTGTTTCATGCGATGAACAGAGTTCTCAGCCGCGGTGGTGAAATCACGGATGCTGGTCGTTTAGGGCATGGCTTGGGCATGTCCTTGACCGAATGGCCCTCCCTGATACCGACAGATCATACCGTCCTCGAAGCAGGTATGATCCTAACGCTCGAGCCGGGAATTGCACTGGGCGACAAGATTTTAGTGCATGAGGAAAATATCGTCATCACCGACGGCGCCCCCTATTACATTAGCCCGCAGGCCCCAGCGGAGATCGCGTCCATATGATGGAGATGCCCTACTCAGTTATGCCTGTATCGGCACTTCCGCCCGCGCTTGGTGTGATTGTCTTGCAAGCGGATGAGACGCTAGAAAACGAGTTCCGCGACAGCTTTAATGGGGCCAACGCGGCCCTCTACGTAAGCCGGATCGCCAGCGCAAAATCCGTAACGCCCGAAACACTAAGCGCGATGAAAGATGACATCACAGCCTCCGCGCGGCTGTTACCAAGCACCGTGCCCTATGCAGCAATCGGCTATGGATGTACGTCAGCCAGCGCAATCATCGGGTCTGACGCGATCGAGAAAATGGTGCAAAGCGTCTGCGACGTTGCCCATGTCACCAACCCACTTCGCGCAGCAATTGCATATGCCGCGGATCAAGGCGTGTCACGAATGGCGTTGCTGTCGCCCTATACAGAAAGCGTGAATGAGCCACTTAGTCGCGCATTCGCCACCGCCGGGCTTTCGACAGATGTTTTTGGCAGCTTTAACGAGCCAGTAGAGTCGAGAGTGGCACGGATTGATCCTGCTTCAATCATCGAATCTGCTATCAGATTGGGACAAGACCCTGACGTAGATTCTGTTTTCATCAGCTGCACTAACCTCAAAACCGCCGGTGCAATCCCTGTGATTCAAGATCAGCTACAAAAGCCCGTTTTCTCAAGCAATTCAGTACTATCGTGGCATCTGAAAACCTATGCAAAATTGCACAATTTTACTGCTGAGGCCCTCTAAATGGAAATCGGGTTGCGACATAGAACCATGGATGTTTTCATCATTCACAACAACAGGGTCGAAAACGATCCGGCAAAGACAACAAGGAGATGCGTGTGACCGATTTGGGTGATGACCAGTCGTTCGTGAAGTTTGATCGCGTTCAAAAGTCGTATGACGGCGAAAACCTCGTGGTAAAGGATTTGAACCTCGCAATGCCTCAGGGCGAGTTTCTGACGATGCTGGGGCCATCGGGGTCGGGCAAGACCACGTGTCTTATGATGCTCGCGGGATTTGAGACAGCCACGCACGGTGAAATTTTGTTGGACGGAAAGCCGATCAACAATATTCCACCGCATAAGCGCGGCATCGGCATGGTGTTTCAAAACTACGCGCTGTTCCCGCATATGACGGTTGCAGAAAACCTCGCCTTCCCGCTTGAAGTCCGCAAATTGGGCAAGTCCGAGCGTGAAGCAAAAGTGAAGCGCGCATTGGATATGGTCCAGATGGGTGACTTTGGCGGCCGCCGTCCTGCACAACTCTCTGGTGGGCAGCAACAACGTGTGGCTCTTGCCCGTGCCCTGGTGTTTGAGCCAGAGCTGGTTTTGATGGATGAGCCCCTTGGTGCGCTTGATAAACAGTTGCGCGAACACATGCAGTTTGAGATCACACGACTGGCTCATGAGCTTGGCATCACGACAGTCTACGTCACCCACGACCAAACAGAAGCGCTGACCATGTCAGACCGCGTTGCGGTGTTCGAAGATGGCCGCATTCAGCAGTTGGCCGCCCCCGATACTCTTTATGAAGAGCCTGACAATAGCTTTGTGGCGCAGTTTATCGGCGAGAATAACACCCTTGAGGGCATCGTGACCGAACTGAAGGGCCCCGATCTGTGCACAGTAAAACTTGACGGGGGCGAAATCATTGAAGCCAAGCCCGTCAACGTATCAGCAGTCGGCGACCGCACACGCGTTTCCATCCGACCAGAGCGCGTTGAGATGAGCATGGACCGGCTTCAAGAAGGGGCGCACACCCTCAAGGCTGAAGTACTTGAGTTTATTTACATGGGCGACATTTTCCGGACGCGGTTACGCGTTGCAGGCAACGAAGAGTTTGTCGTCAAAACACGTAACGCACCGGATCAGCCCCGCCTGACGCCGGGCACTCAAATTGAGATTGGTTGGTTGCCGGAAGATTGCCGCGCACTCGACGCATAAGGAAATTCCTGTCGGGGTGCGCTTTGCGTCCCCGTGCAGGCGTTCGGGCTAACTCGTGACCCGCTTAAGATAAATCGCGAGACTACACTGGGAGTTACCATGCAAATTAAGAATATTGTTTCAGCGGTATCTGTTCTAGCTCTAATGGCAGGCACAGCATCCGCAGATGGCGAAATGGCCAACGACATGACCCTTGTAAGCTGGGGCGGCGCATATCAGCAAAGCCAAATCAACGCTTACGCTGATCCGTATGTCGCCATGAACGAAGGCGTCTCTGTGACGTGGGACGAAAGTTCTGCCGAAGCGGTGGCTAAACTTCGCGCTATGAACGAAGCAGGCAACATCACATGGGATGTGGTGGACGTTGTGGCATCTGACGCGTTGCGTCTGTGCGACGAAGGCCTCGCACTTGAAATTGACGCGGACGAAGATCTTGCGCCAGCACCAGACGGCACATCTGCAGCAGATGATTTCGGTGACCTGATGGTTGGCGACTGTTTCATCCCGCAGATCGTCTACTCAACAACATTTGGCTACCGCACGGACATGGTGCCAGCCGGTGTAGAGCCGCCAAACGACATCTGTGACGTGTTCGACATCGATACATATCCAGGCATGCGCTCACTTGAGAAGCGTCCGATCAACAACGTTGAATGGGCCCTTCTGTGTGACGGAGTTGCCAAAGAAGACGTATACGACGTTCTGGAAACTGAAGAAGGTCAAGAACGTGCGTTGGCCAAGCTCGGCACAATCAAAGACAACGTGATCTGGTGGTCCGCAGGTGCAGACACACCGCAGCTGTTGGCAGATGGCGAAGTGTTCATCGGCTCAACATATAACGGCCGTCTGTTCGCAGCGATCGAAGAGCAAGACCAGCCGATTGGCATGATGTGGGACGCGCAGGTGTTTGACCTTGACGGCTGGATCATTCCAGAAGGTCTGTCAGATGAGCGTTTAGCCCGTGCCAAAGACTTCATCTACTTTGCAACAGACACACAGCGTCTTGCGGACCAAGCGAAATATATCTCGTACGGCCCTGCACGTTTGTCATCTGCACCACTGGTTGGTCAGCACGCAACACTGGGTATCGACATGGCACAGCACATGCCAACAGACCCGGCAAACGCACAGAACACATTCTTGTATAACTACGAGTTCTGGGCGGACTACCGCGACGACATCGACGCGAAATTCCAAGCGTGGCTTGCACAGTAAGCATTACGCTTAACACATTGGGAGGGGGCTTTGGGGCCCCTTCCCGTCCAATGATAACCGGCACGACAAATATGCCGGACACCAAATTCAAGACTGCACCAACAACTGTACCGACGGGGTCCACATGAGCGATATGACATCTTCCGGCCAAATGCTCGCGGCGGATGGAACGCCACTTAAAACGAGCCTTGCGCGCGCACTTCGACGTCAGAAACTCCGCGCACTTGCGCTGATTGCACCGCTTTTGCTGTTCGTTGTGATCACCTTCATCGTACCGATTGCCACGATGTTGTTCCGGTCAGTTGAAAACCAGATCGTCTCAAGCACGATGCCCCAAGCGGTAGAGCTGCTTCAGCAGTGGGACAGCGCCACAAGCGACGCCCCCGATGAGGCCGTATACCAAGCCCTTTACTTCGACCTTTTCAAAGCCGCAGAAGCCAAGGAGCACACAAAACTTGGCACGCGACTTAACTATGAACAAACCGGCACGTCGTCGCTTTTCCGCACATCGGGGCGTAAGCTTGATGATGTGGGCGAGCTTTGGCAGGACCCAATCGAAGATATCGCACCCGCCCTAAAAGACGGCGAGACATGGTTTGCGATGATGTCAGGAACCAGCTCCAACACCGTATTGGAAGAACGCCGCGCGCTTTGGGCCTCGCTCGTCGAGGAGCCTTTCACAGGTGATGTTGGCATCACTATTTCAGACGAAATTGCCCAGATGCTTCCCCTCACCACCGCCGCCTACGCGGACTGGGCGATTTATGAGGCCATCGAAGACGGCAAGGACATCTCAAAACGCGACCCATGGGAAGCGGTTTACGCAGGCCTGGGCCTTGATTTGCGCAGCGACGCCACTGTCCGCGCGGTCAATGCCTACACCGGCCCCCACGCGGCCGACCTACAGCTACTGACAGCTAATCTGGATCAAATGCCAAACACGATGTTCAAAGACGCCTTTGCGGAAATGGACGAAGATTGGCTTGCTCCAGAGGTCTGGGAAGCGATCAAAATCTACAGCCCCAACTACACCTCTGGTTATTTCTTGAACGCGGTCGACATGAAAAAAGGTGTCGAAAGCGCTGAGATGCGCCCCGAGAACCAACAGATATATATCACGCTTTTCAAACGCACACTTTGGATGTCTCTGGTCATTACAGCAAGCTGCATCATCCTTGGCTATCCGGTTGCGTGGCTGTTGGCGAACCTGCCGATGCGGACCGCTAACGTGTTGATGATCTTGGTGCTGCTGCCCTTTTGGACATCACTTTTGGTGCGGACATCCGCTTGGAAAGTACTGCTGCAACAGCAAGGTGTGATCAACGAAATCCTTGTCTGGCTTGGCTTTGTTGATGATGCAAACCGCTTAATCTTGATGAACAACGCCACCGGCACAGTCATCGCCATGACGCACATCCTGTTGCCCTTCATGATTTTGCCGCTTTACTCAGTGATGAAGACGATCCCGCCCAGTTATTTACGTGCAGCAAAAAGCCTTGGCGCGACGAACTTTACTGCGTTTCGTCGCGTGTATTTCCCACAATCTGTACCAGGCATCGGTGCTGGCTCAATCCTCGTGTTTATCTTGGCGATCGGTTATTACATCACGCCTGAAATTGTGGGCGGCACAGATGGCGTGCTGATCTCAAACCGTATTGCCTACCACATTTCTAGCTCACTCAACTGGGGGCTGGCAGCGGCGCTTGGCTCAATTTTATTAGCGCTGGTGATGGTGCTCTACTGGCTCTACGACCGGATCGTGGGCATCGATAACGTGAAACTGGGGGGCTGATTTATGGCTATTCTTGCACAGGCACCGCGCCCGAAACTGATGACATTCACAGCACCCTGCACGGCCGCACTAGCTGCTGCGATTGCGTTTGTTGTCGGTAATGCATTTGGCACCCCCTTGGTGGGACTGGCCATAGGCGCTGTCTTTGGGTTTATCTTAGCAGCACTGCTTGGACAGTTCGCTGTCCCGCGCACAATGGGCAGATCAGCCACCATCGCATTTGTCGCCGTCGCTGGTTTCAGCGTTGGCGCACTTGGCGGTGCGGTTGCGGGCGCATTACTCGGAGCGGTCATCAGTTGGTTTTTCTACTGGCTACACACTGGTGCCTATCGCCGGTCCGTGCCCGTTTACTACACCGCTGCGCAAACGCTGTGGTACAACACATTCCTGTTCATCTGCGGGTTGGTGTTTTTCTTTCTGATCGCCCCGCTGCTGCCAGTTATTTGGCTGTCGTTTAATGCGCAGGACTTTTTCACGTTTACGCCTGAAATGCTGTCGTTTGATCCTGCTGGCTACTCGCTCAAACACTACCGCGATTTCCTTGGGACCGATGAATGGATGGTGCCGCTTAAGAACTCGCTTATCATCGCGCCCATTGCGACATTGATCTCTGTCACGCTTGGCACTCTGGCGGCCATCGGTTTATCACAGTCACATGTGCCCTTCCGCCAAGCGATCATGGCGATCATGATCTCGCCGATGATTGTGCCGTTGATCATTTCTGCAACTGGCATGTTCTTTTTCTACGCCCCCCTCGGGAACTGGTTGGAAGCGAACCTCGGCCTTAATCAATCGTTTGTGGGTTACGTCAAAGTCATCTTGGCACACTCAGTTCTGGGTGTTCCGTTCGTCATCATCACCGTGACTGCCACGCTTGTGGGCTTTGACAACTCCCTGACGCGCGCGGCCGCAAACATGGGCGCAAACCCAGTGACCACCTTTTTCCGCGTTCAGATGCCGCTTATATTGCCCGGTGTCATTTCAGGTGGGCTGTTTGCCTTTATCACGTCGTTTGACGAGGTCGTCGTGGTGCTTTTCGTAGGCTCCGCACAACAACAAACACTGCCATGGCAAATGTTTACGGGCCTTCGTGAACAAATCAGCCCAACCATCCTAGCCGCAGCAACGATCCTTGTGACGTTCTCGATTTTGTTGCTGACCACTGTGGAATTGCTGCGCCGCCGCTCGGAACGCTTGCGCGGGTTGTCCCCCAGCTAAGAGATCGGCCACAATTTAAAGATCATCAAAAGAGGGGCAATAGGTCCCTCTTTTTTTGGCGGCAACCTGCAGCCCGTGACCAGCGTTTCAGATCAGTTGCCCAACGAAACCCCCGCTGCTACGACTTGGTTCAGACACATCAGGAGCGCGCGCGATGAGCGACTATGACGTTGGAATTGTGGGGGCGGGAATTGTCGGTGTCAGCACCGCACTTTGGTCCCAATTGCGCGGGCACAAAACTGTTCTGATCGATCCCAATCAACCCGGTTCAGGGGCAAGTTTTGGCAACGCCTGTACCCTTGCAACCTACGCCTGCATGCCCGTTAATGACCCTTCGGTTTTTAAAAACCTGCCTGCGCTTTTGTTCAGCCCAAACAGCCCGCTTTCTATTTCCTACGCCCATGCGCTGCGAAACCCGAAATGGATGCTGTCGTTTCTCGCCAATTGTACTGACAAGCGATCCAGTGAAATCGCTCAGCATTTGGCTGAACTTTTGGCCCATGCGGACGCAGGGCTTAACCCGCTTATTGCGGAAGCAGGCGCAGAAGATCTGGTCGTCAACTCTGGTCAGCTGTCGATATGGTCCACGAACAAGGCCGCGGATGAGGCCAGCGCGTCCCTGACAAAACGGCAAGCATTTGGTGTGACCCTTGAGGACCTATCCGAGGCAGAGGCCCGCACTCTTGAGCCGAACCTTGCGTTGCCCATCACGCGTGCTGTTTTCTACCCTACAGCGCGGCGCATTCACGACCCTCAAGAATTGATCCGCCGAATGCATGCGCGTTTCACATCGCTGGGTGGGCAAACAGTTGCCCAGAAACTCATCCGCTCCAACGCTGGCCCAAAAAGTGTTGTGTTGGATTTAGAAAATGGCGGCGTAGAAGTGGGCAGGCTCGTGGTGGCCGCAGGTGCACTGTCAAACGAGATTGAAGGCACTGACACCAAACACCTGCCTTTGGGTACTGAGCGCGGCTATCACTTGATCTACGGGACTGAAGGAAATCGCGTTAGCCGCCCTGTCGGTTGGGCCGAGGGCGGCTTTTACGCCAGTCCCATGGCCCAAGGTCTGCGGATTGCAGGAACTGTCGAAATCACAGGTAAACACAGAACTGCCAGCACAAACCGGACTGCCTATCTACGCCGCCGCGTGGGCGAGATGTTCCACGATCTTCCGGCCCCAGAAAGTGAATGGATGGGGCTACGCCCGACAATGCCAGACGCCCTGCCCGTTATCGGCCAAAGTGCTGCATCTGAGCGGATCATTCACGCGTTCGGGCACCAACACCTTGGCTTGACACTTGGCGGCATCACCGGCCGGATTGTTGCGGATTTAATCGAAGGTCGGCAACCAAATATCGACATTTCACCCTTTAGGCCAAACCGCAGCTTTATTTCCAATAGGCCCGCTTAGACGCACCGCGCCCGATACCGGAGACCCGAATATGACCACAGATACATATATCTCGATCGACACGCTGCGCGAGCAGGTATACGCGGCTTTCGCCAAAAGCGGTGTACGGCCAGAAACAGCCCGAAGCGTGACGGGCGTAATTGTGGCCGGTGAGCGGGACAACTGTAAGTCTCATGGCATCTACCGGATTGAGGGGTGCTTGCGGTCAGTTGCTTCAGGTAAGGCCAACCCCACGGCCGTGCCTGTTTTGAAAAACAGTGGCAAAGCAATCATCGAAGTGGATGCAGCGGGCGGCTTTTCCTGCCCTGCCTATGACACTGGCCGCGCCACACTGATTGAACGAGCTAAAGAGCTTGGTATGGCCAGTTTGGTAATCCGCGACGCCCTGCACTTTTCGGCGCTTTGGTATGAAGTAGAAGACCTTGCACGAGCTGGCCTTGCGGTCATTTCTATGTGTCCAAGCTATGCCTTTGTGGCACCCTCTGGGGGGACCACGCCGCTCTTTGGAACCAATCCATTTGCGTTTGGCTACCCCCGCAAAGGTGCTCATCCTTACGTGTTCGATTTCGCAACAAGCGTTGCCGCAAGAGGGGACATGGAAATGCGCCGTATCGCCGGAGAACCTATTCCGGAAGGATGGGCAATTGCCCCTGACGGCACCCCCACAACTGACGCCGCCGAAGGACTGGCAGGCGCCATGCTGCCATTTGGCGCGCACAAAGGCTCTGCGATCTCATCGATGATCGAACTTATGGCAGGGGCGATGTTGGGCGAATTCATGAGTAAAGAGGCACTTGATTTTGCTGAAGGCGGCCCGCTGCCCCGCCACGGTGCGCTTATCATTGCTTTTGATCCGGCTAGGTTTGCCCACAGCAGTGGGCGCGATCCGGTGGCAGAGGGCGAGGTGCTGATCAACGCAATGACAGACCAAGGCGCGAGACTGCCTTCCGAGCGACGCTACGCGGCACGCAAAATGGCCGAAACACACGGCGTATTGCTGAGTAAGACGGAGATTACTCGGCTTGAAGCTTTTGCCGCACGTGGGCTTGGTGCGTTAGATGGTTAATTGGTTATAGCGCCCGCGGGCAGGCGAGTAATAGTACAGGCCAAGATTTCCCTCTACGCCGATCTTTTAATCAGCGCGCTCAATACCAGCATCAATGGAAAGATTCACTAGACTTGCGCGGTAATAGGATGCCTGCAGCGGCCTCAACCGCTGCAGATCAAGCGCGTAAGGAGCGTTATGAGAGCGGAATCTCTGTAATTATCGGCGATGGCATAACATCAGCAGCAGTATCAACCACACCAGCACCTAAACCGAATTCGACCTGTCCACTACCAAAGCCCACATCAAGGCCGATGTAGTTGCTACTACCTAGGTAAGCGACACCAACCGTTGGCCGCACGCGGTTCTCACCAAAACGTAGTCCAGACCTAGGCTACCAGCCACTTTGTCTTCTTCGTTATCAGTAAATCCACGTACACCGAGGCTGGTTACGACACCATTACCACCGAACGAAAAGTAAAGTCCAAAACCGATACTCGGATCGGAAAACGCTGGGGTCGCAAATCCGATAGTTGCTACTGCTGCAAGTGTTGTCGATTTAGTCGTGAAACCATTCCTCGTTTTACTCGTTACAATCGTTAACATCCCATGAATTAATCCAAATTAGCGATCGAAAACCCCGTTCAGGAAAAAAAGCGAGATTTCGCAAAATCTCGCTACGCTCACAAAACAAAGTCGGCGCCTTGATACGGGTCATTACGTCAGATTTTGTTCCAACTCGCTCAATCAAGTTGGACAAAACGCCGAATAGTCCAATAAAAACAATGATTTTTTTAAGAGTGGCGGTCCTTAGAGGATTCGAACCTCTGGCCTCTGCCTTCGGAGGGCAGCGCTCTATCCAGCTGAGCTAAAGGACCTTTTGAAACTCTATACCTGTGCGCAGCTTTCCTCGCAACGCCGATATTGATCAAACTGCGGCTTTACACAGGATCAGGCAAATAAATCGTGACAAAGCTCAAGTGCATCAACAAGCGCATCGACCTCAGCCTCGGTATTGTAGAGACCAAAAGATGCACGACAGGTCGCCGGAACGCCCATGTGCTCCATCAATGGTTGCGCGCAGTGATGCCCCGCACGTACGGCCACGCCCTTTTTATCAAGCACAGTCGAAATATCGTGCGCGTGGGCAGCGCCATCAATTGTGAAACTGAAAATAGCAGCCTTATCAGGGGTTTGCCCTTGAATATTTAACCAATTCAGCCCCTTCAGCTTGGCCCACGTATAGTCGCGCAGCTTTTCTTCATGGGCCGCGATATTTTCCATACCGAGCTCCATTATATAATCCAACGCCACACCAAAGCCGATCGTCTGAACGATGCCAGGAGTGCCCGCTTCAAATTTCATCGGGGGCGCGTTCCATGTCACACTATCGCGGTGAACCTCGCGGATCATGTCGCCACCACCAATAAACGGCCGCATCTCTTTCATCCGATCCATCTTGATGTAATTCGCACCAGACCCTGACGGACCATAAAGCTTGTGCCCCGTCACACAGTAAAAATCACAGTCAATATCGGCCACATCGACGGGCCCATGCACAGCCGCTTGACTACCATCTACCAGCACTGCAGCGCCTTTTGCGTGCGCAGCCTCGGTGATAGATTTCACATCAACTTTGGTGCCTAGAACATTGGAAAGATGGGATATTGCGACAAGCTTAGTTTTTGGGCCAATCGCATCGATCACCGCTTGGGGATCAAGGGCGCCGTTGGCGTCAACATCGACCCACTTTAGAACAACACCCTGACGTTCGCGCAAGAAATGCCACGGCACAATATTGGCATGGTGCTCCATCACACTCAAAACAATTTCGTCACCCGCTTCCATACGCGGCATCGCCCAGCCATACGCAACAAGGTTAATGCCTTCAGTCGTGCCACTGGTTAACACAATCTCGTCTTCTGATGGCGCGTTAAGAAACTTCGCTACTTTTCCCCGCACCGCTTCGTATTTGTCCGTTGCAAGATTCGACAGATAATGCAGCCCGCGGTGTACGTTGGCGTATTCTTCCGCATAGCCTTTGGTCACAGCATCAATGACCACCTGCGGCTTTTGCGCAGAGGCCCCATTGTCGAGATAAACCAACGGTTTGCCATTCACTTCACGCGACAGGATCGGGAAATCTTTGCGCACTTCAGCTACATTATACATCTCGGGGTCTCTCCTTTTACCGGCGGCTTACGCGCCAGTGGCGAATAGGGTTAATAGAAGGCTGAAGCCAAGGGCCAGCGCAACAAGTACTAAGATCAGCAATTTTGTCGCTTTCCACATTGAGCCAAGTTCATGCACGATGTCGATGAAGCCCACCATGACATAGATCAGATAGGCACCCACCCCCATAAACAGAACAGCGCCCAACTGAGGGGCAAATACCGCCGACAAAACGACCGTCAGTTGGAAAGGTATTGAGTAAATTTGCAGCCATGACAGCACGACCGCAACGTCCTTAAAGCCGCCGCGCCCGTCTAAAATACGCCCGCCAAAGTAGATCGCACAAATCAGCACCATCAACTGGCCGAACTGACGCACTGCAAGTAACCAAGGTTCTGGGCGTGCTATTTCCTCCATCCCGCTTGGAAGCTGTTGTGGGGCCACAAACTGAATGATCAAAGCCAAAAGCGTGGACAAGATCGATACCAGCAACACGATCGGCATGGCAGCCTCACGCGGAATTGGCAAAGAAAGGGCTGCAAAGGCTCCCTCTTTCGGGTCACGCAATGTCACACGAAAGAGCGTGGCGATATCGGGAAAGCCGCTCATGATGGAACCTGAAAGGTTGCGCGCAGCGAACCAATGAAAAACCACAAAAACATAGCCAGCCACAGAACGCCAACTGACACAAGCGCCTGCCCTTCGCCCACAAAACCAGCGGTGAGGCCGTTCAAAAGCGCGAGGGGGGTTGCTGCAAAGAAGCTCCAGAACACCGCGAGCCGTGTGGTGAAAAATGTCCCCAACTTCGTAAATGGGCGTGTCACCACGTGGATCAAACCGGCGAAAATATAGAATAGCAGCGGCCAAAACAGCATCCAGCTGACAAACTCATAGGTCAACATTTGCGTAAGGTCGCCGCCCTGCTCAAACTGCTCACGCGCAAGACGCGGCAGACTTGAGACGAACATCAGCAAACACCCCGCCATCAAAATGGCGAGGGCCCGATCCTCACGTTGACCAGCCGTCAGCAAGCGTCGCATTACCTTTCCAGGCCCACGGTACGTCGCCACAATATCAGAGCTAACCGACACCTTAGCCGCGACGACGCATCAGCCACGCTTCGAGACGGGCCAAGATGTCTTCCGAGATTTCGTCACTCTCGATCTCTTCGATTGCTTCTGCCAAAAATGATAGCACCAAAAGATCTTCAGCTGTGCCCTTCTCTACGCCGCGCGAGCGCAGATAAAACAAGGCTTCTTCGTTGATGGCACCTGATGTCGATCCATGCGAGCAAGCAACATCATCGGCGTAAATTTCAAGCTCTGGCTTGGCCAGGAACTGGCTGTCATCATCAAGCAAAAGAGATTGGCTAATCTGATAGCCATCTGTTTTTTGCGCATCAGGCTGAACCAGAATTTTACCTTGGAAAACGCCGACCGCGCCGTTCCGCAGCACTTTCTTGAACACCTGACGGCTTTCACAGTTGACCGCGTCGTGGGTGATGAAAACCGTATCATCGTGGTGAAACGCACCGTCGCCCATGCACGCGCCAGCAACAGATGCCTGTGCATCGTCACCAGTCAGCTCAAGCACAACTTCGTTGCGGGTCAGCACACCGTTGGCGGTCATGGTGAAGGATTTAAAGACAGACTCTTTGCCCAAGCGGCCAAAGATATGCGTCACCGCACGGCGCTCATGATCACGTCCTTGCGCGCGGATGTGGTGAAACACGCCAGTGTCAGCAATATCGACTTCCATGCATTTGTTAAAACGCGCAGCAGCTGGACCGTTTTCAAGCACAGTGACTTCCGCACCTGCATCAACCTTAATCACGTGGTGCAGGGTCGCGTCGCTTGTTGCATCGGCATGACGGTAAATCAGGCTGATCGGTTTGCTTGGCGTGCCAGTCACGTGGATCAAAACGCCGTCAGTTGCCATGGCCGAGTTCAAGGCCGCAAGCGGACGCTCAACTGGCGACTGACCTTTTGCTTCCAAAACACCATATAGGTCTTTTGCCCAATGGATATCCGCAGCACCCGCATCAGCAAGCCGCTCAATCGTAACACCCTCAAGCGCCATGTCGTCAGAGGCATCCGCATCAAAAACACCATCGACGAACACCAACATTAGCCGGTCGATACTGTCATAAAGGGGCGCTTCGTCCGCTGCGTCAAATACGTCTGCGCTTTGGGCTACCGCTTCGGTCAACGTGCTTGGGTCAGTGTATTTCCAATACTCATCACGCTTGGTCGGCAGCCCCATTGCACGGAGCCGCGCCAAGGCGTCATCACGCGCCGCGGCAAGCCATGCACCGCTTTGCGGCACTGGCTGCGCAGCAAGGCGCGCATCAGTCAGGTTTGTTTTAATGTCAGGCAATCCCATCTCAGGCCACCTCTTCAGCCAAGATATCGGCGTAGCCGTTTTGCTCAACTTCAAGCGCCAGCTCTGGGCCACCTGTTTTCACAATTCGACCGTTTGCCATGATATGCACAACGTCAGGTTTGATGTGATCGAGCAGGCGTTGGTAGTGCGTAATCACCAAGAACGTGCGCCCTGCGTCACGCAGCGCATTCACGCCTTCCGACACAAGTTTCATCGCATCAACGTCAAGACCAGAGTCAGTCTCATCAAGGATGCACATCTTTGGCTCGAGCATTGCCATTTGCAAAATCTCGTTGCGCTTTTTCTCACCACCAGAAAAGCCCACATTAACAGGACGCTTCAGCATCTCTGCGTCAATTTTGAGCGTTTTGGCTTTCTCGCGCACAACCTTCAGGAAATCACCTGCAGAAAGTTCTTCCTCACCGCGTGCTTTGCGCTGTGCGTTCACCGCTGTGCGCAGAAACGTCATGTTCCCAACACCTGGAATTTCCACAGGGTATTGAAACGCCAAAAACAGACCAGCCGCGGCACGCTCTTCGGGTTCCATATCGAGCACATCTTCGTCCTGCAAATGCGCTGAACCGTCCGTGACCTCGTAACCGTCCTTGCCAGAAAGCACATACGACAGTGTCGATTTACCAGACCCGTTTGGCCCCATAATCGCGTGCACTTTGCCCGCTTCCAAAGACAGATCAACGCCTTTTAGGATTTGCTTGTCTTCGTCTTCCAGTTTTACGTGCAGGTTCTTGATCTCTAGCATCGGTAGTGTCCTTCGTATGCGGCTGACCGGTTCAGTTAAAGCAAACTCAATTTTTTACTTTAACTGCGAACCGTAAGCCTTTGTATTCATGTGTTTAGCAGATCGATGTCTACCAAATTAATTCAGAGCAAAGTGCAGGTTATCCAACCGACCCTTCAAGTGAAATGGCAACAAGCGCCTGTGCTTCCATCGCAAATTCCATGGGCAGCGCCTGAAGCACTTCCTTACAGAAACCATTCACGACCAGTGCAACCGCCTCTTCCTCGTCCATACCGCGCTGGCGGCAGTAAAAGAGCTGCTCATCATCGACTTTTGATGTAGTCGCTTCGTGCTCAACACGGCTCGAGTTGTTCTTCACCTCGATATAGGGCACCGTGTGAGCACCGCATTTATCGCCGATCAGTAGGCTGTCACATTGGGTATAGTTGCGCGAATTCTTCGCTTTGGGGTGCATTGAAACCAAACCACGATACGTATTCTGCGCTTTGCCCGCGCTGATCCCTTTCGACACGATCCGTGACTTTGTGTTCTTGCCCAAGTGCACCATCTTTGTACCGGTGTCGGCCTGCTGCATATTGTTGGCAATCGCAATTGAGTAGAACTCACCTTGCGTATCGTTGCCGCGCAAGATGCAGCTTGGGTATTTCCAAGTCACCGCAGAGCCAGTCTCGACCTGCGTCCACATCACTTTTGCACGGTCGCCACGACAATCGGCGCGCTTGGTCACAAAGTTGTAGATGCCGCCTTTGCCGTCTTCATCACCGGGGTACCAGTTCTGAACGGTCGAGTATTTTACTTCCGCGTCTTCTTCGATGACGATCTCAACAACGGCAGCGTGCAACTGCGCTGTGTCACGTTGTGGCGCCGTGCACCCTTCCAAGTAAGATACGTATGAGCCTTTGTCGGCGATGATCAGTGTGCGCTCAAACTGCCCTGTGTTTTCGGCATTGATCCGGAAATAAGTGCTAAGCTCCATCGGGCAACGCACACCTGGCGGCACGTAAACAAACGACCCATCCGAGAACACTGCAGAATTCAGCGTCGCGTAGTAGTTGTCACTGACCGGCACGACAGAACCGAGGTACTTCTTAACCAACTCGGGGTGCTCACGAATGGCCTCCGAAATGGAGCAAAAAATCACACCAGCTTTGGCAAGCTCATCCTTAAATGTTGTGCCAACAGAAACACTGTCAAACACCGCATCCACGGCCACTTTACGCTCTTCTTCCGGCGCTTCTACACCAGCGAGCAACGCCTGTTCCTTCAGCGGAATTCCCAGTTTTTCGTATGTCGCCAACAGCTTGGGATCGACCTCATCAAGTGACTTGGGCTTTTCCACCATGCTTTTCGGACGCGCATAATAGTACTGGTCCTGAAAATCGATTTTGGGATAGCTCACCATCGCCCACTCTGGCTCGGTCATCTTTTCCCACCGCTCAAAGGCCTGCAGACGCCACTCGGTCATCCACTCGGGCTCTTCGTTCTTTTCAGAGATCAGCTTTACGATATCGGTGTTTACGCCCTTGGGCGCGTATTCCATCTCGATATCCGTGTTCCAGCCGTATTTATACGTCCCCGACAGCTCTTTGACTGCATCCACAGTTTCCTGATCGACGCCGTCTTTGACTTCCACATCCAAGCTCATCTCGATTTCCCTTCCTATGGCCCCGTTTGGCACTCTGTTTTTCAGCGCGCCCCGGCGGGGCTTTCGTCGTTCATGCGGCGCGTGCGCGCCACTTTTGTTCTGCTTTCAACCATGCCTGCACAAACCGCAGCACCTGATCTTCCGTTGTCTCCGGCCCGAGCGACACACGGATCGCTGAGCTTGCCTCGGTCTCTGAGTAGCCCATCGCCTGCAACACACCGCTGGCGCGGACCTTACCACTGCTGCACGCACTACCGGCAGAAACCGCAAACCCAGCAAGATCCATCGCCATGACTTGCGTCTCACCCTTCCAACCGGACGTAATGAAGCAACTCGTATTCGGCAGCCGTTCAAGACCTTTCCCGACACAAATAGTCTGGTTAGCACCGGACGCAAGGGAGTTTTCTAGAATAATTCTAAGTTCTGCGATCCGCTCCCAAACACCGTCAGCCAAATCACGCACTGCTGCCTCGGCCGCAGCCCCGAAACCAGCGATCCCGATTACGTTTTCGGTACCAGACCGCCGCCCCATTTCTTGGCCGCCGCCCTTAATTTGCGCCTGCAGATCAGTTCCTTGCGGAAACACCACTGCGCCTACGCCTTTGGGACCACCAAGTTTGTGACCGGATACCAGCCCCATTCGGATGCCCGTCCAGTCAAAGGCAAGCGGCAGCTTCCCGAACCCTTGGGTCAAATCGCTCACCGCAAGACCAGATGGCAATTTTTGGATCACACCAGTTTCAGAATTGGCAATCTGGACACATGATTGCCCTGCGTCAGACAACTGAACCTGCCCCTCTTTCAGGGGTAAATCCGGCGTGACCCAAGCCGCAACTGCGTCATGCTCAATCGGTGCTGCGTGCAAATCCCGCCCTGCAAGCGCAAGTGCTGCGCTTTCTGTGGCAGACGACGTAAAGACAATATCGCTGCCCGCTGCACCAAGTGCATCACTGATCTGCTGGCGGGCGCGCTCTACAATCGCTTTAGCTGCGCGTCCCTCGCTATGAACACTCGATGGATTACCAACCGCATCCATCGCAGCAATCATCGCAGCGCGCGCTTCGGGACGCAAAGGGGCCGTGGCATTGTAATCAAGATATGTACGCGGACCAATCACAGCTTAGTCGTCCACAACTTCAAACAGGTTTGGCACCGCCGGACACGGCGCAAGCCCGTTGCCCACAACATCACTGAGCCGCGTTTGGTGCAAAAACACATAGACGTGCGCGCTCAGCCCCTCCCACAACCGATTGGTCATGCTCTGCGCGCGACTGCCAGACAACCCACCAGAGGCACCCGCACCTGTGTGTAGCGCGTTTACTGTTTCATCAACCGCCGCAAGAATATCCACCACACGAATTTCAGACGCCGCGCGCCCCAACCGGTAGCCCCCACCCGGCCCGCGCACGGAACTTACCAGTTCTGCGCGCCGCAACTTCACAAATAACTGCTCCAGATAAGGCATCGAGATATCCTGCCGCTTGGCAATTTCACCAAGAGACGTCAGCTGATCCGCCGGTTGTAGTGCCAAATCCGCCAGAGCAACCATCGCATAGCGCCCCTTAGTGCTTAATTTCATGGCAAAATATTCCCAATTGATTGACGATCTAACCGTTTGCGCATAGGTCGATAAGACCTGCTTGGCCTACGCCAGATCAGACACAACTTAGAACCGTTCTAAAGTTCTCAACCGGCGGCGTCAATACGCACCCCGCACTGAGTGAACCGCGAACAGATATCGTCCGAAGCGCACGCAGCCCCGCGGCGCAGCCACATTAAGGGACCCCTATGCCCGAAGTCATTTTCCCTGGCCCCGAAGGCCGCCTCGAAGGTCGTTACCACCCCCAGAAAGAAAAAGACGCGCCTATTGCTATCGTTCTTCATCCACACCCGCAATTCGGCGGCACGATGAACAACAAGGTCGTCTACAACTTACACTACGCATTTTATAACATGGGCTTCACGGTCTTGCGGTTTAACTTCCGCGGCGTAGGACGCAGCCAAGGTGAATATGACCAAGGGGTCGGCGAGCTGTCAGATGCGGCATCTGCACTGGATTACCTGCAGTCGATGAACAACAACTCCAAACACTGCTGGGTCGCTGGCTTTTCGTTTGGCGCGTGGATCGGCATGCAACTGTTGATGCGCCGCCCTGAAATCACTGGCTTCATCTCGGTCTCACCGCCCGCCAATATGTACGACTTCTCGTTCTTGGCGCCCTGCCCGTCATCTGGCCTGATCATCAATGGTTCAAACGACCGTGTCGCACCACCCGCCGACACCGTGAACCTCGTGAATAAGCTGCACGAACAAAAAGGCATCACCATCACTCATGATGAGGTTCCGGGCGCTGGTCACTTCTTTGAAGAAGACCACATGGATACACTGATCGATACAACGACCAGCTACGTCCAACGTCGTTTAACCGAAAACACACGCTAAACATCAGGCGCAGCTTTCAAAGGCTGTGCCTTTTCATGTATCGTTACCAGTATGATCTTTCCGCCCTAAGGAACCGCCCATGGACGATCTTCAAAAGATGGCTTCTGAGTTGGCAGCCGAGTGTATCGCCGTCCAAAAAGAAATTGGCGACGAACGGCTTTTTATTCAGGTCGCATCTGTGTTGGGCGCCTCCTCGCAAACTCTTGAGGAAGCCTTTCTGACCAACGTGCGTACGAAAATGGCAGCTGAAAAAGCCCGCGCGTTTCTTGTTGAAACTTTGCGCGCCCACCGCGCTTCCACGGATACCAACCCACACACATGACCGATACCGCCCACTGGCCAGTTCCTGCGCCGAACACGCCCCATGATCTTGATCAGCAATTGACGTTCCTGCGCGAAATTGACCGGCTGAAGCAGATAAACCGCAACAACCTTTTGACCACCAATGCGCGCCCTGAAAATACCGCCGAGCACAGTTGGCACGTAGCACTTCTTGCACTGGTCGCAGCCCCCTACTTCCCCAAACCGGTCGACGTTGACCGCGCGATCGCAATGCTGTTGATCCACGACATTGTTGAGATCGACGCAGGCGACCATCCAATTCATTTGCATCACGACAACGCCGCAATTGCCGCCAAAGAAGAAGCAGCTGCCACCCGCCTTTTCGGACTTTTGCCAGCCGCACAAGGCGCCGCACTTCATACACTGTGGCGCGAATTTGATGCTGGCACATCTGACACAGCGGTTTTTGCACGAAGTTGCGATCACCTGCATCCCGAACTGATGGTCATGACGGGCGCACGCGCCAGTGATGACCATATCCAAATCGGCGTTGATAACCTTGCAACGGGCCGCGCCGCGCGCCTCAAGCAAACTTGGCCAGCTGCGTATGATTTGCTGGATGCGTTGCACCACAACCAAACTGCAACAGGGCCACTGGCCGACATTACTGCATTCATCCATCAAACAGACGCGCTGAAACAAGTCCTACGCGCCACCCCCATTTTGAGCGACCCACGGCAGGAAAACTCGGGCGAGCACAGCTGGCATCTCGCCATGTTCGGGCTGATCTTGTCAGGTCACGCCACAGATCTTTCTGCAGATACGCAGGCCGCGACAATCATCAAGATGTTGCTTATCCATGATATTGTTGAAGTGGACGTTGGCGACACCCCCATCCACGGTAGCTTTGACGCCGCTGAAATCGAAAGCCAGGAACAAGCCGCCGCTACACGAATTTTTGGCCTTCTGCCTCACAAGGAAGGCGCTAAGCTGACTGCGCTATGGCAAGAATTTGAAGCCGCCGAAAGCCCCAACGCGATCTTCGCTAAATCCATTGACCGCGCACAGCCCGTCTTGGCCAATCTTGCACAACACGGTGGAACTTGGCCAACCTATCACGTCACGCGCGAACAGCTTGAGGCCCGTGTAGCTGCAAAAATCAAACGCGGCTTTCCCGCCCTTTGGAATGCGATAAAGCCTGAAATTGATCTATGGTTTGCCAATAATACTTAGCGCGAAGTTGCTTCACTCTTTATTAGTATACAATTGCATACTATGCTTTCGTTGGAAAAGTTTTTGCGCTAACCAAAGCCTGAAACACCCGTTGATTCACGAGCCAGCCAAATTGCAAAGGGCCCAATCATGACAAAAATTAAGGTAGAGAACCCCGTCGTTGAACTCGACGGCGATGAAATGACACGCATTATCTGGGACTTCATCAAGAAGAAGCTGATCCTGCCGTATCTCGATCTTGATCTGAAATACTACGATCTGGGCATGGAAGTACGTGACGAGACCAATGACCAAATCACCATTGATGCAGCAGAAGCCATCAAGAAATACGGCGTCGGCGTCAAATGCGCAACGATCACCCCAGATGAGCAACGTGTCGAGGAATTTGGCCTCAAAAAGATGTGGCGCTCGCCCAATGGGACGATCCGGAATATTCTGGGTGGCGTTGTGTTCCGCGCGCCGATCATTTGCTCAAATGTGCCCCGCCTTGTGCCGGGCTGGACGGACCCCATCGTGATTGGCCGCCACGCGTTTGGCGATCAGTACAAAGCAACAGACTTCCTGATGCCCGGCCCTGGCAAGCTGACCATGAAGTTTGTGGGCGAAGACGGCACAGTGATCGAAAAAGATGTCTACGACAGCCCCTCTGCGGGTGTGGCCATGGGCATGTATAACCTTGATGCCTCAATAATTGATTTTGCGCGGGCGTCGTTCAACTACGGGCTGAGCCTTGGATGGCCTGTGTATCTGTCGACTAAAAATACAATTCTGAAAGCCTATGACGGCCGCTTTAAGGACTTGTTCCAAGAAGTCTTTGACGCAGAGTTTGCCGAAAAATTCAAAGAGGCAGGCATCTGGTATGAGCACCGTTTGATCGACGACATGGTCGCTTCCGCGATGAAATGGTCAGGCAAGTTCGTGTGGGCCTGCAAAAACTACGACGGCGATGTACAATCTGACACAGTCGCTCAGGGTTTCGGCTCGCTCGGGTTGATGACGAGCCAATTGATGACGCCGGACGGCAAAATCGTTGAGGCAGAGGCCGCACACGGCACCGTCACGCGCCACTTCCGTCAGCACCAGAAAGGCGAAGCAACATCGACCAACTCGATCGCTTCTATCTATGCGTGGACAGGTGGTCTGAAGCACCGTGCGAAACTCGACAATAACGCGGAACTTATGAAGTTTGTTGAGACGCTCGAAAAAGTAATCGTGGACACGGTTGAATCCGGCTTCATGACCAAAGATTTGGCGCTGCTGGTTGGTCCGGATCAAAGCTGGCTGACCACAGAAGGGTTCTTGGAAAAGATCGACCAAAACCTCAACGCGGCCATGTAAATGCCTTCCCTCACCGTTGCCAATGTCATGCGCGGCGGTGGGGGCCCTCTTTTTGTTTTATAAATATCCAGACAGGTAGCCTTTCCCACTGGTTGACCCCTCGCCCAATCTCGCTATCACCATTGGCTAAAGTTCTTCGTAACGCGGTGAGGCGAGCATTTGATCCAACGGTTGTACAACTGGACTTTGTCCATGGCCGAGCACCCTCACGCGCTTTGGGTGCTCGCACTTGTGTCTTTCGTAGAAAGTTCGGTTTTTCCCATCCCTCCTGACATTTTGATGATCCCAATGATCCTTGCTGCCCCGTCACGAGCGTTTTTGATTGCAGGTGTTGCACTTGTCTCGTCGGTTTTGGGCGGCCTCTTAGGGTATGCGATCGGGGCACTGGCCTTTGACACCATCGGACAACCTATTTTGCAGGCCTTGGGCAAGACCGACAGCATGGAGGCCTTCAATGGCCGCTTTAATGACGTCGGGTTCTGGGCGGTTCTCATCGCGGGGATCACGCCCTTCCCCTACAAAGTCATCACGATCATGTCGGGCTGGACCGCGATGCCGTTGGGCACATTCATCGTCACATCGATTATCGCACGCGGACTGCGCTTTTTCATCGTCGCGGCACTGTTGTGGAAATTTGGCGCCCCTATCAAAACCTTCATCGAAAAGCGGCTACCGTTGATGTTCACACTCTTTGTCGTCGTTTTGATTGGCGGCGTTTATGGGGTGAAATTTCTATGAAGCGTCTTAGTTTGATCGCGGCGGGTGGTTCACTCGCGCTTATGCTTGCGGCCTATGGCTTTCAGCATTTTGGCGGGCTCGCACCTTGCAAAATGTGCCTGTGGCAACGCTGGCCCCATGCTGCCGCAATCGTGTTGGGCGGGTTGATGTTGATTGTTCCTGCACGCGTTATTGCATGGCTCGGTGCCCTTGCTGCCGCAACCACATCCGCGATTGGCTTTTATCATTCAGGCGTAGAGCAAAAGTGGTGGGAAGGCCCATCAAGTTGCACTGGTGGCGGTCTGTCAGGCTTGTCGGGCAACGCGTTGCTGGATCCCAACGCCGCTGGCAAAGTGGTGATGTGCGATGATATCGCATGGGCGTTCCTTGGGCTATCAATGCCTACTTGGAACGGCATCGTGAGCCTTGCACTTGCGCTGATTTGGGTGGCTGCAGCCCGCCGCTAAGACGCGAATTTCTCGTTCAGATAGGCCAACAAAGGCGCTTCTGTGATCTCTGATTCTGACGTGCCGCAAGCCTTTGCAATGACTTCTTTCGGTCGGTAAAGCCCACCATGACACTGCACATTGCGTCGCAGCCAACCGGTAGCTGCAGAGGTGTCTCCCTTGGCAAGCATATCATCCAGGCCCGTGACGTCTCGGCGCAGTGCTTCGTGCAGGCATCCGGCATAAACATTACCCAGCGAATAGGTCGCGAAATACCCAAACAGACCAACAGGCCAGTGCACATCTTGCAAAACCCCATTGCTTACACGGTCAGGGGCATAGCCGAAATCGGCCTCAAAACGGCTGTTCCACGCGTCCTCCAGATCAGCAACATCAAGCGCACCGGACATCAACTCACGCTCAAGATCGAAGCGAAGGGCCACATGCAGATTGTATTGCACCTCGTCGGCCTCGGTGCGGATGAACCCCGTGTTCAGCCGGTTCACAACGCGGAAAAACGTGTCCTCGTCGGCCACACCAAAATCACCAAACGCATCGCGCATTTGGCCAAAAAGCCAGCCCGTGAATGCACGGCTGCGCCCTAACTGGTTTTCATAGATGCGGCTCTGGCTTTCATGCACGCCCATCGACACACCCGCACCAAGGGGCGTCAACAAATAGGCGTCATCGATGTTTTGCTCGTAACACGCGTGGCCAACCTCGTGGATGGTCGAGTAGAAACAATTGAAAGGGTCATCCGCCGCCGTGCGGGTGGTGATACGCACATCCTGACCGCTACCAGATGAAAACGGGTGCACCGCTTTGTCGATACGTCCGCGGGACAGATCATAGCCAAAGACCTGCGCCAATTTTGACGACAACCCCAACTGGCGCGCCTCATCAAACGACCCCTTGAGCGCAGGCGGTTGCGCGCGCCCCATCACCTTATCACGCAGGGCAACCAAACCCGGACGAAGCGCATCAAACATCGCTGACAACTCTGCCGCCGTCATGCCCGGCTCGTAATCATCAAGCATGGCGTCATACACGTCTCCGCCATCTGCCAACGCAGCGCCCTCTTCGCGCTTCAGCGCCACAACTTTCGACAGTGTCGGCGCGAAGCCTGCAAAATCATCGGCTGCACGCGCCTCGGCCCACACACCTTGGGACAGCGATGTCACTTTGGCTATCTGTGCGGCAAGATCTGCTGGTACTTTCGTGGCCCGCGCATAACTTCTTTCTATATGGCGTAATTGCGCGGCTTGCTCCGGCGTTTCTGGCGTGGCGGCGTCAAGCCACTCTGCGATGCGCGGATCTGTGCCACGCGTGTGCAAAACCTTTGCCATTGCACCTTGTTCTTCCGCCCGCTGTGCCCCCGCACCTTTGGGCATCACTGTCTCTTGGTCCCAACCCAATCGCCCCGCGATTTGCCCAAGCGCTTGGGTTTCGCGGACAAATGCCATCAATTCCGTGTAAGACATCGCCACCTACCCTCTGACAGATTGTGCGAGCGGATAAATCGCCAAAAAGCGTGCCCGCAGCACCAATACCCACAACACAACCGCGCCGAACTGATGCACAATCGCCAATTCCCATGGCGATGAATTCATCACCGTCACAATTCCCAAAACCATTTGCACAGTCATCATCGCCAACACCAAGTTAAAAGCAAAACGTGTTTGCGTGTTCGGGGACCGGCGCGCCCGTAGCCAAATGAAAATACCAAAAGCAAAAAGGATGTAGCCGGTCATACGGTGCATAAACTGCACCAAACCATCATCTTCGAAAAAGTTCCGCCACAGTGGTTCAAGGGTGAATAAATCAGGGGGCAAAAAGCCACCAGCCATCAAAGGCCAATCGATATAATTGCGCCCGGCATCGATGCCCGCGACCAGTGCGCCCATCAATATCTGCAGACCCGTCAGAGCAATCAAAACAACCGCCAATTTCGCAAGTGCAGGTTCACCAAGGCGGCGCGCTTGGATCAACGCACCGTCACTGCGCGAAAGCTGCAAAACATACCACGCGATCACCCCAAGAATGACAAACGCCAACCCCAGATGCGTTGCCAATCTGTAGCTGGCCACATCCAGCATTCCGTTGTCCAAACCCGACGAAACCATCCACCAGCCAATCGCCCCTTGGCTTCCCCCAAGCGCGCCGAGCAAAGCCGCTTTGCCGGTCCAGCCCACGGGCATTTGACGCGTTGCAAGCAAGCCGAAGAAGCCAATCGCCCAGACCAGCCCCACGAAACGGCCTAACTGACGATGCCCCCATTCCCACCAATAGATCACTTTAAATTCGGACATACTCATGCCCTTGTTCTGAAGCTGATACTCGGGGATTTCTTGGTATTTCTCAAATTCTGACGCCCAATCGGCGGCATTCATCGGCGGGATTGCTCCGGTCACGGGACGCCATTCAGTGATGCTTAGCCCACTGTCGGTCAACCGCGTGAGACCACCAACAGCAATCATCATGACGACCAGCGCAAACAGAACAATCAGCCAGCCTTTCAGAAAACCGCGCGCACCGCGCCGCGCCGCGTCGATACCACCCGTGACAGGCGCATTGCTGCCCTTGTCGTTGCTTGAGACCTCTTCAAAGATGGCGCGTGATTTAGCCATAGCGGGCGATCCTTCTGATGCGATTATCTAGGCAGCAATATAGGCCCAATCGAGCGCGACAGCTAGCGGTCCGAGGTGTCTTTTGACCAGACAAGCTGTCGCAGCATTCCGTGCAGGGTTTGTACGTCCGCGCGGGTAAGCGCCATACGTGACCACATATTGCGCAGGTTCGTTTTCATGCTCTGCGCTTTGGCCTGCGGGAAAAAGAACCCAGCTGTGTCCAACCGTTGCTCAAAGTGATCCGCAAGCCGCTCAACTTCAATATGCGGCGCCCAATCGGTTTTGACCATTTCATGGGCCAGCGGTTCAACACGCGTGGTCTGGCGGCGCCACTCATACCCTGTCAGCAAGACACATTGCGCAAGGTTCAGACTGGGAAATTCAGGGTTAACAGGCACAGTAATAGTGGCATTGGCCCGCGCAATATCATCGTTTTCAAGCCCTGCAGCTTCGGGGCCAAACATCACGCCAACCTTAAGGCCCTGCGCGGTCTTTTCTGCGGCCACTTCCATTGCTGCTTCGGGGCTGTAGATCGGTTTGGTCAACCCCCTGTGGCGGGCGGTCGTCGCAAAGACGTAGTCACAATCACCCAAAGCATCCGCCAATGTGTCGAACACCTGCGCTCCGTCAAGTACGCGGCCTGCCCCCGATGCCATCGCCTTGGCCGCTGGATTGGGCCATCCATCACGCGGTGCAACAAGGCGCATCCTGTCGACACCAAAGTTCAGCATCGCACGGGCAGCCGCGCCGATGTTCTCGCCCATCTGGGGGCGCACCAACACAAAGGTCGGCGGTGCAAGCGGTGCGGGCGTATTTTGGGGGGTTTTGCTCATGACAATCTGTTACGAACCGCTTGGCGAAAGGGCAACCCCTTGATAGAGGTCCTCAAAATTGCGCACTCTAGGTTTGGGGCAGATATGACCAATACACCATCCACCGATGACATCGCTGACGCCATCGCGCCACAACTCTATCTGATCTCGCCACCGCAGATCGAACTAAGCACGTTTCCCGCGCTCTTGGGTCAAATGCTCGATGAGGTCGACGTGGCTTGTTTCCGCCTTGCCCTTGCCAGCAGCGACGACGACGCCATCGCACGCGCCGCTGATGCGTGCCGCGAGGTGTGTCACGCCCGCGACGTTGCAATCGTGATCGAGCACCATCTGCTGATGGTCGATAAGCTTGGCCTTGACGGGGTGCATCTGACAGATGGTGCGCGCACAATCCGCCATGCCCGCAAAGAGCTTGGCGATGATGCCATTGTGGGAAGTAATTGTGCGGCATCGCGGCATGACGGGCTGAACGCGGCCGAAGGCGGCGCGGATTACGTTTGCTTCGGCCCCTGCCGTGACACGGGACTGGGTGACGGGACATTAGCTGAGCCGGATCTGTTCCAGTGGTGGTCAGAAATGATCGAAGTCCCCTGCGTGGCAGAAGGTGGCCTTGATGCGGCTACGATCCGCGCATTGGCACCGATCTCGGATTTCTTTGCCGTTGGTGCAGAAGTGTGGGACGCCGAAAACCCGACAGAGGCGCTCAAAGCACTTCACGGGGCCATGATTTAAGACATCTCGGTAGCATCTAGGCCACCGCGTACAATTTCCTCGGCCGCCCGGGCAAGCTCTTTGCGGCTGGCGAAGTTTGAGACCTTCAACGGTGGATGATAAACCACATCTACGCCGCCCTGACGCACACCAGCCAATGTGCGCAGCAAATGCGGGGCAAAGTCCATGTCTCCCCACCATCCGTAAAACCGTGGCTCAGCACCATCAGGGGCGTGATAAATCAGCGTAACCGGCTGCACCCACATTTCGTCACGCAGAGGTTGTTCAAAGAAGGCTGCAAAAAGCGTTGGCTTGAAGGATAGAACACGCTTACCGTCGGTGCTTGTGCCTTCGGGAAAGAACAATAGCTTATGGCCCGCATGCAATCTGTCTTCGAATATCTGTTTTTGCAGGGCCGCTTCACGGGGATTACGGTTGATGAAAACAGTGCCAGTCGCCCGCGCCAACCAGCCAATACCGGGCCATTTCGCAACTTCAGATTTGGCGACAAAGTAGATGCGCTTGCTAGCGTTAAGGGCAAAAATATCGAGCCAGCTTACGTGATTTGCCACGATGGCACCGAACTGCGGCATCACCGTGCCAAAGACACGCCTGCGCATGCCAATAATCCGAAACGCCGTTTGGCAAACAAATTGCGTGATGAATGGCGTCCAAGGACGGCGCAGACCGAACAACGGTTTTTCAACAAGACGCACCAAAAGCAAAACGGCCAGACAGCCGAACGTAACAAGCGCCAGTACCGAGCCGCGCCATACAAGACGGATCAGGCCTTGCACGCCAAGTGGTGCCTCAATGGGATATTCCCCCTCGTTCCAAGTGGTCATCGTGGAGCCCTTTGATAAAGTGCGGCTTGTTTTTGATTGATGCGCGCCATGTCCAAAACCATGCACACGTCGACCGTGTTGAATGCGTGATCGACCCAAGCGCCCTGCCCGACCATGCCGCCCATACGCAGATACGCTTTGATTAGCTGCGGCGTTTCAAGAAGCGCACGGCGCGCATCTGTCTGTTCCTCAGCCAACTGATCCATCGCAACTGCCGCCTCTCCCGTCGCGGTTACACGCAACTCAGGTGGTGCCAAAAACCTGTGGTGCAAATGGCTCAACGGGTGTGCAAGGGCGTCCACGTCCGTGCCGTGAAAGCTGGCAACACCAAACAGAATATCAACGTCATTTTTTGCGATATAGCCTGACAGACCTTGCCATAAATGCATCAGTGCAGCACCACCACGGTAGGATTTATGCACGCACGAGCGGCCAAGCTCTAACAACCGGCGACCGCTGGCTTTCAGAGGTCCAAGATCGAATTCATCCTCGGAATAGTAGCGGCTAATTTTGGGCATCGCGTCGCTGGATAGTAGCCGGTAGACCCCCACACAGGTCTCTGCATCAAAGAGCATAAGGTGCTCAAAGAACGGGTCATATTGGTCCTTCTCAAGCCGCGCATCATGGTCAACCATGGGGCCATTGCCGCCAAGTTCCGCGACGAATACCTCATAACGCAAAGCTTGTGCCGCACGGATGTCATCCGCAGACGCCGCCAATCTAACCGTAAATTTTGGTGAATGCCCCATCAAAGGGTTCCTTTCAGGCATAGCAAACCCGCGGTCCAATACCGTCATTACGTCTTATTTGCCTGACCTGCGCTTGGCAACGCGCATATATTAAGACATTATTAACGGGTAACGCGTAGCTAGAGGTCGAAAACCAACTCTAATTCGATTTGCGAGCCAACAATCACGACTTTTCCCTGCTCGCGGAAATTAACTGTAACTTTACCCGCAACGTTGGATTGCACCTGACCTATGCCCCAATCAGGCTGGTTCGGGTTTCTCACCAACTGCCCCGGCTCTAGTAATGTGTTTAGCTCAGACATCATCAGTCCTTATTTGACAGGCGCCACATGACCCAAGAAATTCAGAGCACTCCGCTAGACCTCAGCGCCCTTGTTGGCTCGCGTATTTGCCACGACCTTATCAGCCCTTTAGGCGCAATTGCCAATGGTGTTGAACTGATGGCGCTTACGGGTGCGGAACAAACACCCGAAATGCTTCTGATTGCCGAAAGCGTTGAGGCCGCAAACGCCCGTATCAAATTTTTCAGACTGGCATACGGCACTGCAGGCGCAGATCAACTTGTCCGTCAAAGCGAGTTGAACGCAATTTTCTCTGCGCTTTCCAGATCAGGGCGGATTACATTTGATTGGCGCGGCACAAACGATCCGCTTCGCCAGCGCACCCAGTTTGCGTTGCTAAGCGTTCAGTGTCTTGAAACCGCTCTACCATTCGGTGGAACCATCAACGTCTCACACCACGAAGGACAATTCACTGTGACGGGCCGTTCAGAACGCCTACGTCACGATCCAGCGTTGTGGGCAATGCTGACGGATGAGACCGCAGTTACCAAAGTCCGGCCGTCGGATGTGCATTTCTTTTTGACCGCACAAATGCGCGCAGAACATCAGATCGCGCTAGATATTGAAGTAAGCGACGCCGAAATCAAAATGACATTCTAGCAAAGCATAGTGCACAGGCGCAGGACTTAAGACCGGATCGTCCCGTCGCCGCGTACGATGTATTTGAAACTGGTCAATTGCTCTGCGCCAACCGGCCCGCGCGCATGCATTTTGCCGGTCGCAATTCCAATTTCGGCCCCCATGCCAAACTCACCACCATCTGCAAATTGCGTCGAGGCGTTGTGCATCAGGATTGCGCTATCCAATTCAGTCAAAAAGCGTTCAGCAGTTGTGGCATCTTCAGTCAGAATACAATCCGTATGATCAGAGCCATACTGACGAATGTGCGCCATTGCCTCATCCAGTCCCGCAACCGTCTTTGCCGCAATTTCCATATCAAGGAACTCATGGCCCCAATGGTCTGCCGTGGCCGCCTGTGTTCCCTCAATGCCCTGCAGGTTCATATCTGCATCAACGGTTACACCTGCTTGCAAAAGCGCGCGGATCACCTCGGCACCCAGACTATCTTTGACCTCTTCATGGATCAGCAAACACTCCGCAGCACCACAAATCCCCGTGCGGCGCGTCTTTGCATTAAGCACCACATCAAGTGTCTTTTGCGGGTCTGCTGCTTTGTCGATGTAGATATGCACAATGCCTTCAAGGTGGGCAAAAACGGGAACCCGCGCTTCGCGCTGCACAAGCCCCACCAAACCCTTTCCACCACGCGGCACGATCACATCGATATACTGCGTCATGCTGAGCATTTCTGAAACTGCCACACGGTCACGAGTAGGCACCAGTTGTACTGCATCCTCGGGCAAATTCGCATCACGAAGTCCCTGCTGAAGGGCCGCATGAATGGCGCGCGAGGAATGGAAACTCTCGGAGCCACCACGCAAAATAACGGCGTTACCCGCCTTCAAACACAGCGCACCTGCATCAGCCGTGACATTTGGCCGGCTTTCATAAATCACCCCAATGACCCCAAGCGGCGTACGCACGCGTGAAATATTCAGACCTGTGGGACGGTCCCACTGTGCGATGACTTCTCCGACAGGATCGGCCTGTTCCGCCACTGCGCGCAGGCTGTCTACGATGCCGCGAATGCGCTCTTCGTCCAACATCAAGCGATCCATCATCGCGGGGCTAAGGCCTTTGGTGCGACCGTATTCAAGATCAAGCGCATTGGCCTCAATCACCGCATCACGGGTCTTCCACAAAGTTTCAGAGGCCGAGATCAGCGCCGCGTGTTTCCGCTCAGCACTGGCGTTAGCCAAGGCAACGCTTGCGGCTTTTGCCCGTTGGCCGATGTCTTGCATCAATGCGGGAATTTCATGTGTATCGGTCATCTGTCTGTCCAATCTTTTGGCTTAAAGCGCCATATCGTCACGGTGGATCAATGCCGCGCGCCCTGCGTACCCGAGCAACCCCGCAATTTCAGCCGTCTTGTGGCCCTTCAAAACTGTGGCCTCCGTGCTGGTATAGCGGGTTAATCCCTGCCCCACATGCGCGCCTGAAGTATCAAGTATCTCAACTGGGTCGCCACGGCCAAATGTCCCGCTGACTGCCATAATCCCTGCAGGCAAAAGTGAGTTACCCGACCGCAGCGCCTTCGCAGCACCAGCATCAATCGTAACAGAGCCTTTGGGCATCATCGCAGCAATCCAACGGGTACGCGCACTTTGCGGGCTTTCTGTTGCATTAAACCATGTTGAGTTTGCGCCTTCTTCAAGCATCTTCAAAGGGTTGCGCGGCGTGCCTAATGTGATCGCCATGGCGCAGCCCGCATCCGTTGCCATCTTTGCAGCCATAAGTTTGGTCTTCATTCCGCCTTTGGATAACCCCGACAGGGCATCTCCGGCCATTGCTTCAATTTCGGGTGTAATTTCTTCAATCACATCAAACCTGCGCGCCGACGCGTCCGATTGCGGGTTCGCGGAATAAAACCCATCAACATCCGAGAGCAAAATCAACTGGTCTGCCCCGACAGTCACCGCCACTTGTGCGGCCAGCCGGTCATTATCACCGTACCGAATTTCGTCAGTTGCGATCGTATCATTTTCGTTAACGATCGGCACAACACCAAGGCTCAACAATTGTGACAGCGTTGCGCGCGAATTAAGATATCTGCGGCGGTCCTCAGAGTCCTCAAGCGTGACAAGCACCTGCCCCGTTTTGATACCTTGGGGGGCCAATGCCTCCTCATATGCGCGGGCCAGCCGGATTTGTCCCACAGACGCCGCGGCCTGAGACTGTTCAAGTGCCAACTCGCCAGCGGGCAACCCCAACACCTCACGGCCCAATGCAATCGAACCCGATGAGACCAAAACAACGTCCTTACCCAAGCTTTTGAGCCAAGCGACGTCTTGCGCCAAAGCCAACAACCACTCTGCGCGCAAAGTCCCGCTTTCACGGTCAACCAACAAGGCCGATCCGATTTTCAGAACAATGCGATTGGCCGCTGTTAAGGACGCCATGGTTCTTCCTCAGCACCAGCTGCGCGTTCGCGGGCACGGTCCGCTTCAATCTCGGCGCGTACTTTGCGAAGGACGGCATCAAGACCCTCACGGCTCACGCCTGACATCAGCATCACGGGACCACCGACCGCCTTTTCAAGATCAGCTTTCAGGTCGGCACGCTCTTCGTCATCGAGAGCATCAATTTTGTTTAAAACAGTCACGCGATCTTTCGCCGCCAGCTCACCACCGTAAGCTTCCAACTCACCGATGATCGTCTTGAAATCTTCAACCACAGTGTCAGACGTACCGTCGATCAGGTGCAACAGCACCGCACACCGCTCAACATGGCCAAGGAAACGGTCGCCAATGCCGCGCCCTTCAGATGCACCTTCGATCAAGCCCGGAATATCCGCCACGACATATTCAGCATTATCAATGCCGACCACACCAAGGTTCGGGTGCAGAGTGGTAAATGGATAATCCGCAATTTTTGGCCGCGCATTAGATGTCGCGGCCAAGAAAGTGGATTTACCGGCATTCGGCAGCCCCAAAAGCCCCGCATCAGCGATCAGTTTCAGGCGCAACCAAAGGGTCCGCTCAACGGCCTCCTGGCCGGGGTTGGCGCGGCGTGGCGCTTGGTTTGTTGATGATTTGAAGTGAAGGTTGCCGAAACCACCATTGCCGCCTTTGGCCAAAATGACCCGCTGACCAACCGCAGTCATGTCGGCAATGACAGTTTCCTGATCTTCATCCAGCACTTCGGTGCCGACTGGAACGCGCAAAATAATGTCATCACCGTCTGCACCCGTGCGCTGTTTCCCCATACCCGGAACACCGTTTTTGGCGAAAAAGTGCTGCTGGTAGCGGAAGTCAATCAAGGTGTTCAACCCATCGACACATTGCACAACGACATCACCGCCACGCCCGCCATCGCCGCCATCCGGACCACCATATTCAACAAATTTTTCACGGTGGAAGCTAACGGCACCGCCCCCGCCCGCGCCGGAACGGATGTAGACTTTGGCCAAATCGAGGAATTTCATATCATGTCCTTAGTGCAGCTTTGCGCCGCGAAACTTATTGAGGGGCGAGCCACCTCGTTAATCTGTCTTTAGCCACATTTGCGCAGGTATGTCCACGTCGGGACTGCTGCATCGCGGGCCACGCAAAAGACCTCAGCATCCCCAAGATACTGAAAGCCACAGTGGGTAAGTACTTTGCCACTGGCGGGATTATCTTGGAAGACTTGGCCGAAAAGCGTTTCAGCGCCCTGCGGGTTTACCTCCACAATGGCACCAAGAGCTTCGGACGCAAAACCAGTGTTCCAAAACGCAGGAGCAACCCAGTAGCCGATCTCGGATTGTCGGTCGTCCAGACGCTTTAGCGCGATCACACCCAAAACTTCGGCCAGCCCATGATCAGAGCCGTCCATGACCCAGATGTCATGCTCACTATTTTCGGCCAAGCCGCGGTCAATAAACGCCTTGGTAGCTCCGGGCGGCAGCGGATGAGGAATGGATTCAGTGTTGCGCGCTAAACGCTCGTCACTTGTATACATCTTGATCAAGCCACGATCAGAGGCCCGCAAGGGGCGCAAAACGAAACGATCACATAAAATGACGGATGCTTTTGTATCGACATTCATGACGATGACCTTTCGTGTATTCGCGCATAAAGCTGCGCTAAATTAGTGTCACGGAGATAAGTTGCAGAGCACTTAATGAGCCCGGATAAAGCACTGGCAATATGCAAGAATTGCAAAAGTAGTGTGACAAAAGAAAAGGGACCGGCCTAATGGCCGATCCCTTTAAATTTCTTAGGACGTCGGCTGTTTATTCAGCAGCTTCCGCGAGCGGAGTGACAGATACGAAAGTACGCTTTTTCAGACCCTTGTGGAACTGGATGTTACCTTCGACAGTCGCAAAGATTGTGTGATCTTTGCCCATGCCAACACCTTCGCCCGGCCACACTTTTGTGCCGCGCTGACGGATGATGATGTTACCTGGAATGACAGCTTCGCCGCCAAACTTTTTCACGCCCAAGCGACGTCCAGCGGAGTCGCGACCGTTGCGGGATGAGCCGCCTGCTTTTTTGTGTGCCATCTGGAATTACTCCTGTTCAGCTGCGAACTGTGTTGCTTGTGCAACCCAGTCGTCACGTTCGATACGGCCTTTGAACGACAGTTTGTCATCCATATAGGCAATCTCTTCTGCACCCCAACCGAGGATCTGGTCGAAGTGGAATACGCCGTTCTCGTGGAGAAGACCTTCCAATTTCGGACCTACACCAGAGATCTTTTTCAGATCATCAGCTTTGCCGCCGCGTGCTTCGGTAAGCAGGTTGCTTGGCTTGCTGCCAGTCGCGGCGTCAGCTTTTGCTTCTGCCTTGGCTGCTTTTGGAGCCGCTGCCTTCTTTGGCGCTGCTTTTTTCGCAGCAGGTGCTGCTGCCGCAACAGCCGCACCAGACACGGAACCCGCACCGATCGCAGCTTTTACACCAGTTTTGTCCGCGCCTTTTTCTAGCAACTCGGTTACACGAAGGAGCGTCAGTTGCTGACGGTGGCCCTTGGTGCGTTTTGAGCTGTGCTTACGGCGACGTTTGACAAAATTGATCGTCTTTTCACCTTTGATTTGGTCAATCACTTCTGCTTGTACAGCAGCGCCATCGACCAAAGGTGCGCCAACATTGGCACCGATCATCAGAATTTCGTTGAATTGAACGGTTTCACCCGCATCAGCAGCCAGCTTTTCCACACGCAGCACATCGCCGCTTGTGACTTTATATTGCTTGCCGCCGGTTTTCATAACCGCAAACATATGCGTCATCCTTGTCTAACCGCGTCATCAGGTCCCCCTTGGGGCGTTCACCGCAAAATTTGCGACCCTTAAACAGCGCGCCCCGATGTCGGGACTGTCATTAAAATAACCCGCACGCGGAATCCTCCCGCGACAGGAATGCCTCATATGCCTTCGTGAGGTTTATACGTCAAGGGTTAAAGGGCAGCGTGAAAAGACAGCAATTGCGCAGCTTGCCCCCGACGATCAAAGTTAAAGCTCTTCTGCCAACATATAACCGGCAACGCTTTGGCCCAACTCACGGCTTATGGCGACATACATTTGATCAAAGCTTTCGAACAGGGCCGCATTCATTGCGCGACCTTCAGCAGTGGCCATGATCTGCTCATAGGCATTCAGCCCCTCAACCCCAAGGGGTTGATACGCCATCAATAAATAAGAATAGAGCCACTCTTCTGTATTGGAGCGGATTTCAGGCTCTTGGGCCCAGACATCGGCCAAAATATCGCTCTCCGACATACGCGAGGATAACGCACCGCCATCAATCATGCCTGCATAAAATGCAAAGTTAGAATTGAGCGCGCCTGCTACGTTGGCCTCGACATAATCATTTGTTGCGACAAACGATTTTACGGCCGCGAGCATCGGATCATTCTCGGCCTCCCTGTCTTGATACTGCGCAATGGCACCCTCTTCTATCGCCTCATCAAGGAACGCTACACGCGCTGAATACTCCAGCTCTACAATGTCCTGACCCAAATCAGATTTGAAAAACGCCACAATGGGCCCCATGTCGCGGTCACCTAATGCGGCTACAAAAGTATCACGCATCCCGTCGATCATTTTGTCTTGATCGTAAACGCGGGCGACTTCGCTGGGCCATTCGGGAATACTGCGCCCCGGCATCATCTCGTCTCCAAGGGAGGCACCATAGGCCAGCCCTTCTTCACGCATAACAGAGATAATTTTGCCCAACTTCATAACGTCAAACAAAGCACTCGCCGAGCTTTGCTGCGCGAAACTGATGTTGGTCAGTGAGAATGTCAGGGCAATGGAAAGCGGCGCGACAAGGCTGCGGAAAATCATGAAGGCTCCTAAATCATATGTGTCAGTAAATATGATACGGGATCGGATTTTCCAGACCTTAAAACTTGCTGCGGAACAATTATCCGCACCAAACTTACTTACGCGGCGGCCGTGGGTGATGCTGTCTAAGCGATTTGCTCACGCAGGGCGATCACAGCCGCTTGGGTGCGATTTTTTGCGCCCATTTTGCTACAAATCCCGCGCATGTGCATTTTGATCGTCACTTCGGTCATTTCCATGTCACGTGCGATCTCTTTGTTGGACAGCCCCGCGCATACTTTCCGCAAGACCCGCAACTCATTCGCAGACATGCCGAAGTTAACCTCATCACCTGTTTCCGCCGCTGTGCTTAGAAAAGACGATGGCACAAAGACTTCACCCGAAGCCACCAAACGGATTGTGTTCAACAGTGATTTGAACGGTAAGGTCTTGGGGATATATCCTTTGGCGCCTACATCCAGCGCATCTTTTACATATGCATCAGAGGCACTGCCCGAGAAAATCACAATCGATGTTTTTGGAAATTTTTGGACAAGCGTCTCGATACACTCAAGGCCCTTCATGCCGGGCATATTCACGTCCAGCAGCACCACATCAAACGACTTTCCGCTTTCAAGGGTGGCTAGCGCGTCATCATAACTCGGGACAGGTGTGATATCAAAATCAGGCTGCGCTTCTATGAACGCCCCAATCATATCCCGCACAAGCTGATGATCATCTGCGATCAACACCGAAATGACCGAGCTATTCTCTGAACCAAACATCCGTAACGCGCCCCTACACTGAAGTATCACAAAGCAGTGATTACTATCTAATTGTATGCCGAGCAGATTGAAACAACACCAAGCCCACCCTTTCGGCAATTTATGATTGTCTAAGGATTATCTGTTATATCTTAAGATAGTATTAGGTTCTTTGAAACGATGTGTCAGACAGACACAGTGTTAAATAGCTATTACGAGGAGAGCGTGTAATGCTCCGAAAGTCTAACAAGTCGGTATCTAGTTTCAATCAAAGCCGCCGAAATCTGCTTCTATCTACACCATTTCTACTTGCCGCCACGCAGCTTGGCGCAAAGACCAGCCTTGCACAGCCAACCCAAGCCGCATTGCTGCGTGTTGATGGGGACATCGCGCTGACAAACGCAGGTGATGCTGCCGTCTTTGACGCGCAAATGCTTGATGCCCTTCCGCAAATCTCGTTTACCACATCAACAATCTGGACCGACAAGCCGCGCACGTTCTCTGGCCCTGCCCTGCTTGATGTACTCAAACACGTTGGCAGCGACATCGCGCAAGTCACAGCGACGGCGGCGAACAACTATTCTGTCGATATCCATCACGCACTTATCGAGGAACGTGCCCCTATCATCGCAAACCGTATCGATGGTGAAGCGTTCAGCATTCGGGAAAATGGTCCACTTTGGGTAGTGTTTCCCTATGATGAAGACCCGAAATATCGCACTGAACCGATCTATGCGGTGAGTGTTTGGCAACTGGAGCGACTGACTGTTACGCAGATTTAGACCCATGTTCCAACGTAACATCGAAGCAGTGCGGGCGGATGGCCGCGCCGTTCGCTCTGCTTTAGCGATCTCATTATGCTTGACTGTTTTGGGCATGGCTCTCGTCGGGTACTACTACACCGGACTAAAGGCATCTGCTGAGAAGTTTCGATACGCCACCTCTGACAATGTTACCTGGACGATCGTTCAGGTCGAGGTGGACTATCAAAACCTGCGCCTTGCGATTGCACGCGAGCTTGCAGAAACCGGCAACGCGGCGGTACGCACACGAAACACAATCGTCGCCGACCTTTCAGGTATCGATGCCACTCCAATCAAACGGGCTTTTGACATCTATTACAGCCGCGTGGACGCCAGTCGTTTCATTTACGAAGGTGCACTTTCTGGTGGGAACGGAGAACTCAGCGACATCATCACACGACTCTACCAAAGCAAAGAGGCAATGGCTGGGATCATAGACAGCTGGACCAGTCCAAGCCTCCCCGACCTGGAGCAGCTTCTTGCGATGGCAGACGCCTCCCAAAATGATGTCCGTCAATACGCTATCCAAGCGCTTCAGGTGCTGGTGAATGACGCCGCAGACGAGCGGAATGAGCACCTTGGCATGCTTCAAAACTACGCCAGTTTACTGATTTTGATCGTGGCCCTACTGCTTGGAATGCTGGCCGTGTCATGGGCGCTCCAGCGTCGCCTAAAAAGCAAAGCGGTCGTTACCGAACGCATTGCATATAACCTAAATCGCATCGTCGAAGCCAGCCAGGATGCTGTCGTTATTGCGGATGGATCAGGCTACATCAAACAATACAATGCCGCCGCCGAGAGCATTTTTGGCTACACCGAAACCGAAGCTTTGGGGCAACCTGTTCACGAGTTACTCATTCCCGAACAGTACCAAGCAGAATACTCCGAGCGCTTGCAATTTCTGTCCAACGGCGGCCAAGGCGAAGTCGTGGACAACGGACGGCACATCTTCAAAGTCCGCGACAAACGGGGCCGTGAATTTCCAGCAGAGACCACAATCGCGTCCAGCAAAGATGCCAATGATAATTCGTTGTTTATCGGCATTCTGCGCGATATTTCTGAGCGCATTGATAACGAAGAAAAGCTGCACGAAGCTGTGGATGCAGCCAAACGCGATGCTTTGGCAAAAGAACAATTTCTTGCTGTTATGAGCCACGAAATGCGCACCCCGCTGCAGGGCGTACTGGCAACTTTTGACCTTCTGGCGCATGATGAAGCAACGCAAGATTTGCGTGACTTAATTGGCTTGGGCAAGCGCTCAGGCATGAAAGCACTTGAACAGGTCAACAACACCCTTGAATTGGCCCGGCTCAGCGATTCAGAAAAAAGCGCGCAAGATGTGTCGCACGCGGACGCACTGAACCCGCAAGAGCTTGTGCAGCGGCTTGTGGACCTGCTGGAGCCTCTGCTGTTGAAGCAAGGAAACACCATCAGCTTTACGTCAAACTGGCCAACCCACCTGAACATTTTGGCCAATCAAAGCCTGTTGGAGTCCGTGCTTGAGAACCTGATGGCCAACGCGAATAAATTCACCGCAAACGGACGGATCTGCGTCGACCTTAACGGTCATACAGAAGGCGACAAAATCGACCTACGGATCACCGTAACAGATAACGGGATTGGCATTGCGCCCGAAAAAATCGACAGCATTTTTGATGACTTTGCAACGGGCGACGCGGGCTACACCCGCACTTCCGAGGGCACAGGGCTTGGTCTTGGCATCGTTAAACGTGCCACGGAAAAATTAGGCGGGCAAATCGCGGTTAAAAGCGCACCGCAAAAAGGAAGCGCGTTCACGTTTAGCGGCACATTCAAACATGTTCCAAGCGGTGATTTCACCTCTGCCGGTTCAGCGATAACGCCAGAAATAAGCGAGCATCGTGCCCCCAAAAACCGCAGTAACCCACATGTGCTGGTTGTCGATGATAATGCAACAAATCACACGCTGATCGGGCGAATGTTGGAGCGGCTTGAGTGCAGCTATGATTTTGCCGAAGATGGGCAAGAAGCTGTCGACAAATGCGCGATCACACAATTTGATTTAATCCTGATGGACCTCAGCATGCCGCGAATGAACGGCATTGAGGCGGCCCAAGTCATTCTAGGCAATCAAGTCCCCCAAGGACCGATTGTTTGCATCACCGCCCATAACGGCGGGGATATGCTGCAACAGGTGCTTGATGCGGGCATGAGTGACTATCTGATCAAGCCGATCAGGCTCAACAATCTGTCGCAACTTTTGGACAAGACCGTCTTTGCGGGACAGCAAGGACCAAACACTCCCCTACACGCCAAACCTGCGCGACCAGAGGCAGATTTGGACGCCCTAAGCGAGTTGCGCTCCACACTTGGCGCAGATCAAGCGCTGTCTATTTTGGCACAATTCGAGCAAACCACCCAAGAAGAACTGGCGGGCCTACGAGCCAGTTTAGGGACAACATCCGAACAACAAACAATAGCCACCATCCACAGCATGGCGGGCAGTGCTGCGATGATCGGCGCAACAGCGCTACACAAAACGCTGCTAGCCGCCGAAAACGAGCCTAAATTGATTGACGATACCCTGTTGGCGGAATGTCAGGGCTTGCTAGGATCGTTTTGCACCTACGCCCGCCAGCATTTCAAACCCACTGACAGAGAAGCTGCTGAATAGTTTTAGGACGCCTCGGCGTGATTACAACGTGCAGCGGCCAGCCCTGCGGCCAAGCGTTCACCACTAAGCGGCGCACGAAGCGTTGCATCTGCAATGGCACGGCGGTGACTGCCCAACTCATCATTCAGTACAGTGCGTGAAACGATAAGCACACTAGGATCAGGACACATGCGGCGGAACTTGATCAGCACGTCGACCCCAACATCTACGTCCGAAAATCCATCCAGATTAACGATCACAAATGATGACGTTGTGCTGATCATCTGCAGGTCGCGCATCAAGCTTGCAGTCGCGCAACTCATAACCGGAGAAAGGCCCGCTTGGCGTACCATGTCACGAACGGCCAAAATGTCGTTTTCATCAAAGCCGACGAGACAGGCATTCCCGCTTAACTGTCCACGCTCAAGGCCGGATACGAAATCAAGCGCAACAACATTGTCAGAGAAAGCTAACTTTTTGGCGTCTTTTGTCTGGCGTCCCCACATGGACTATTCACCTTTCACTCACGAGCAGGAAACGGCATGTTTCGTACCGCTTAGCCAAAAAAACATTAAGGTTAATAGTATCTTGAGAAGGCTCTCGAAGAACTGTGTCTTCGGAGGCTTTGATCATCTTAGGATGACAATTGTATCCGACGATAGATTTACCGCATCGCGGTAGAAGTCATTGCCTGACTGATCCCATGAAAGACCGATCCCGCAGAGGCACGCGGCGCATAAACGCGAACGCGATCGCTTGCCTCAATTAGTAAAAAACAGCCGGTATGATGGATGGAAACGCGGCTCGCATAGCCAGCTGAACGAGTTCGCATATCCACGTTACACACCAACTCAAGCACAGCTTCAACTTCGCCAGTCAGGTCAAAAGCGACCCAGCCGTCCGTCTGTTCCGTGATTGATGCCGTCTCTCCAAAACTGGCTTTCAGGCGGGCTGCGATGTCTTCAACGTCACAGAAATCCGCGCTGAACATCCACTGGTCAGGCCCCATCCAAAACGCACTGTAGATATCAGAGGCGAACCAAGCGGCCGGGTCCGGCGCATTGGCTCCCAAGAGATCCAGGATAACCGAATGACATGCTTCCTCAACACCAAGTCGCGCCGCAACGCTGGCAAGTGCAATACCCGGACGCTCCATAAGCTGGCACGACTGTGTGGCAAACACGGTAGGCTCAGCCAAACCAAAGGCTGTGATGGGTGCTAAATCATGCACGTTGGCGCTCTCCCTCTGGATCGACGAAATGCGGCGATACAACCTCAACATCGACGCTGGTTTTGGTCAGCGGGGAAACCAATCGCATGCGCTCCCCAATGCGCTCACTACCAGACTTGATAAACGCCAATCCGATCATGTTTCCAAGCGTGGGCGAATAGGCCGCGGACGTCACGTACCCCTGATCATGGGCCGCATCAACAGGGCCGTCCGCGTTCATAACATGCCCACCAGCTGTAATTTTATCCTTTGGATTAAGCGGTCTTAGACCAACCAAACGCAGACCATCCTCAGTGTTCAACCCAACCCGCTCGGACAGTTTTGAGCCAATGCTGTCTTTCGCCTTTGAGACCATACGGCCAAGGCCAAGATTTTGCGCCGTTGTCGTGCCGTTCAACTCATTACCTGCCGCATGACCCTTTTCGATCCGCATCACGCCAAGCGCCTCTGTGCCATATGGGGTAACATTGAATTCTTCACCCACATCCATCAATCGGCGCATCATTGCATCGCCGTAGCGCGCAGGTACGGCCAACTCAAACGCCAACTCACCCGAGAACGAAATCCGGAATAACCGCGCCCGCAGCCCGCCACACACGGTGATCGCACCGCATGCCATAAAGGGAAACGCATCGTTGCTGATGTCAAATTCAGCATCCACCACTTTTTGCAACAAGGCCCGCGCGTTTGGCCCCGCAATCGCATATTGCGCCCAACTTTCTGTTGTTGAGATTAATTGCACATCCAGATCAGGGCACAGGCATTGGCGCACAAATTCCATGTGCTGATAGACTTTTCCCGCATTTGCAGTGGTGGTTGTGACAACAAAGTGGTCCTCGGCCAGGCGTGCGGCAGTACCGTCATCCATGGCGATGCCATCCTCGCGCAGCATCAAGCCATACCGCGTCCGCCCGACCGCAAGTTTCGCAAAGCCATTGCAATAGACCTTGTTCAAAAACACAGCCGCATCGGTGCCCTGCACATCAATTTTGCCCAACGTCGTGCAATCACACACGCCAACAGAGCTACGCGTGGCAAGCACTTCGCGATCAACGCTTTGTCGCCAATGGGTCTCGCCCTCAATTGGAAACCACTGTGCACGTAGCCAATTGCCAACTTCAACAAACACCGCGCCACGCTCTTTGGCCCAGTAATGCGATGGCGTCAGACGCACCGGATGAAAGTCCTTACCCCGTGATCTACCCGCAAGGACCCCGATGGCCGTTGGCGTATAAGGCGGGCGAAACATTGTGGTGCCAACATCCGCAATGGGCTGGCGTGTCAGTTCGGCCATAACGGCCAAGCCGCCCATATTTGACGTTTTGCCTTGGTCCGTTGCCATCCCAAGAGTGGTATAGCGTTTCAGGTGTTCAACGGCGCGGAACCCCTCTTGGTGGCTAAGTTTGACGTCCTTAACGGTCACGTCATTTTGCTGATCTAACCACGCGCATTCGCAGCCTTGCACGTACCAAAACGCGGATTGCGTTACAGGGCGGTCATCAGCCTTGGGCAACGCAGATAAACTGCGTGGATCAATTTCTAACGCTTTGCATGCCGCATCAACACCCGAGTGCAAAGCCCCGTGGGTTGAAAGCATGCCGGCCGCAGCACCCGCGACGCTCATGTGTGGTGGCAAACTGGGGCTGGGAACAAACGCATTCAGCGCATCACTCCACACCGGCCGCGCCCCTTGGTGACTGGTCAGATGAACATTCGGGTTCCAGCCGCCGCTTACGCCAAGCGCACCCGCCTTCAGCCAGCGCGAGTGCCCATTGGCATCCCTAACTTGCACCGCGTTCAATCCAAGCCTGCTGCGGGTATCAGTGACTGTGGCGCCGGCGATGACCGAAAACTCATCCGAGGACGGCGCATCAGCACGCGTATCTACGACCGCGGCAATCGCAACACCTTGCCGGTGCAGATCAGCAGCAGTGCGATGTCCGTCATCATTACTGGTGAAAATTACTGCGTCCCGTGCAGCACAGACGCCCCACCTGTTGGCATAACTGCGCATTGCACCTGCCAGCATAACCCCTGGGCGGTCGTTGTTGTTAAAGGCAATTGGCCGCTCCGCAGCCCCCGCGCACAACACAGTATGCTTAGCATAAATGCGCCACAAAATTTGGCGTGACTGACCTTCGGCACTTGTGCGTAAATGATCAGTGACCCGCTCAACCGCACTGTAAATGCCGTGATCAAACGTGCCAATCACGGTCGTACGTGACATTACCCGCACATTGGAGAACGTGCCAAGATGCGCCACTTGGGACGCGGCCCAATCCGCGCCAGCCTGATCGCCAACAACCTCTTGCTCGCTGTTCAGCCGACCGCCCAATCGGAAATCTTCATCAGCGATGATGACCTCAAAACCAGCCTTGGCCGCTGTGAGCGCAGCCATCAATCCCGATGGGCCTGCGCCCACCACCAAGAGATCGCAATGACGAAACCCTTTGTCATAAACATCGGGGTCGGCAGCACCTGTCAGCGCCCCCAAACCTGCGGCTTTGCGAATAATGGGCTCGTAGATCTTTTCCCAAAACGCCGCCGGCCACATGAATGTTTTGTAATAAAACCCTGCGGTCAGAAAATTCGAAAACCGATCGTTGATCGCCATCGCATCAAAAGCGAGTGAGGGCCAACGGTTCTGAGACGTGGCCTCGAGCCCATCAAAAAGCTCGGCTGTGGTGGCGCGTGTGTTCGGCTCTTGGTAGGCGCCGCTGCGGAGCGCAACAATGGCATTGGGCTCCTCGGATCCGGCAGTTAAAGGCCCACGCGGACGGTGATATTTGAACGACCGCCCCATAAGGCGCACCCCATTGGCCAAAAGCGCAGAGGCCAGCGTATCACCGTGATAGCCCTGAAATTTTTTTCCGTCGAATGTGAACGAAAGCGGTTGGTTGCGGTCAATCTGCCCGCCGCTTAGACGGTTGATTTGCCCATGCGCTCTGCGGTGCGTGCCGTGGTTGGTCCCGTGATCCGCCATCATCCGTCGCTCCGTTTGCTGCCCATGCCGGCCACGTCGCTTACCAAGCCGCGTGCTACATCACGGGCCAATTCAACTTTGGTAATTTCATGGGTTACCGTGTTGCGCGTTACCACCAGCCAAGACCTGTCACCGCCCTCGTGAAACCACAATTCGCGGTGAAGGCCAGCAGGGTTGTCGCGCAAATATGCATAGTCATGCCAGTCCTTGGGCGCTGCCGTGTCGGGGTCAGGCCTGTTGAGCAAAGACGCGTCACCAAGGTACGTAAATTCAGCACTATCGCGCGGACCCAGAAGTGGATGGTCAATGATCATCAGTGCAAATTGGGCTGATTGCCCATCCCTTTTTCATCAATCATGTGCCCTGTCTCAAAGCGGTCAAACCGGTATGCCGTGGCCGTTGGGTGGGGGATGTCGCGTGCAAGCAAATGGGCAAACGCATAGCCCGAGGCAGGCGTTGCCTTAAAGCCCCCATAACACCAGCCACCGTTGAAATAGAGCCCGTCAATATGGGTTCGGTCGATGATGGGCGAGCCGTCCATGGACATGTCCATGATCCCCCCCCACATCCGCAAAAGCCGCGCGCGTCCGATCATGGGCATCAATGCCATACCACCTTCGCAGACATCCTCAACCACGGGCAAATTGCCCCGCTGTGCGTATGAATTGTAGCCATCGATGTCGCCACCAAAGACCAAACCGCCTTTATCCGATTGGCTAACGTAAAAGTGCCCTGCCCCAAACGTAATCACGCCCGGCAAAATGGGTTTGAGACCTTCGGACACGAATGCTTGCAACACATGGCTTTCGATAGGCAGGCGCATTCCTGCCTTGGACATCAACCGACCTGATGACCCTGCCACTGCACAGCCTACGCGGCCCGCACCGATAAACCCGCGAGACGTCTCAACACCAAGGCATTTGCCGTTCTCAATCCGAAACCCCGTTACCTCACAATTTTGCAAAATATCAACGCCATGGCTATCAGCTGATCGCGCATAGCCCCACGCCACTGCATCGTGACGCACCGTGCCGCCGCGCCGCTGCGCCAAGCCGCCTTTGATCGGAAAACGCGCATCGTCAAAATTGAGAAACGGATACTCTTTGCGAATTTGATCTGCATCCAGATACTCCGCGTCTGCACCGTTGAGGATCATGGCATTGCCGCGCCTGATGTAGGCGTCGCGCTGTGCATCGGAATGGACCAAATTCATGATCCCCCGTTGGGAGACCATGGCGTTGTAATTCAGGTCCTGCTCAAGGCCTTCCCACAGCTTCAGTGAAAACTCATAAAATGGCTCATTTCCATCAAGCAGATAGTTCGAGCGGATAATGGTGGTGTTGCGGCCCACGTTTCCGCCGCCAATCCAGCCTTTTTCAAGTACGGCAATCCGCTTTTGACCAAAGATTTTTGCCAGATAATGTGCGGTTGCAAGGCCGTGACCACCGCCCCCGATAATGACGATATCGTAATGGGACTGCGGCTCGGGATCGCGCCATGCGGGACGCCAACCTTTGTGGCCGGTCAGCGCCTCTTTGATGACTTTAAATCCTGAATACCGCATGTCTCTCCCGCATCATTCTGCTGTGTGGCTCGGCGTTTCTTTTGCCAGTCTTAACCGCGCAATATTTTCCCGCCAGCATCAAAAGGCGGCTCTGAAAGAATACGCGCTTTGTGTGGCTTGCCAAGCACCATGACGTCAACCTCGTCACCTGCGGTCACTCCTTTGACAAACCCAAGCGCCAACGACATCCCAACCGTATAACCATAAGCCCCGGAGGTAACCCGACCGATCCCCACACCGTCGTTGAAAATAGGCTCGCCGCCCGTAGCATCGGCGTTGGATGCAGTTACGTCCGCATCCTCAAGATGCAAAATAACCAGTTCTTCACGTGCAGGTTTTTCAAGGTTAGCAACTGCCGCTGATTTGTTCAGAAAGTCTTTCTCCAATTTGCAAAGCCGCTCCAGCCCAACTTCCTGGGGCCAATATTCAGGGCTGTACTCACGCGACCATGAACCATAGCCCTTCTCGATGCGCAGCGACATCAACGCACGGCTACCAACGGGGCGCGCACCAAGGTCTTGGCCCGCGGTAAGAAGTGCCTCGTAAAGCTTGGCCTGATCTTGCGTCTCACAGTGCAGCTCCCAGCCCAAATCACCAGTAAACGACACCCGCAGCGCCAACGCCCGCACACCTGCAATATCGAGCCACGCGGAGCGCATGAACGGGAAATCCTCAGTCGCCAGCGACGTGTTGGTCAGCCGCTGCAATAACTCGCGTGATTTGGGACCTGCTACGTTGAAGCCGCACATCTCAACAGTTTTGCTTTCAAACACGGTACCTTTAGGCAGCGGCACATCCGCGAAAAAACGTTTGTGATACCGCTCTGCCATGCCAGAACCAACAATCCAAAACTCATCTTCGGCCACGCGGGTCACGGTGAAATCACCCGCAATCCCGCCGCGTTTTGAGATCAGCGGCGTCAAACAAGACCGCCCAATTGAGCGAGGCATATTGTTGGCGAAAACCGCATTCAGCCAGCTTTCCGCATCCGGCCCCTTGCAGCGGTATTTGGCAAAGTTAGAGATATCAATGATACCCGCCGCGGCACGAAGCGCCTTGCATTCCTCTCCCACAGGCGCCCACCAATTTTGGCGGGTAAATCCGTTGGTGTCCGTGGCGCCGGGCTCTGCAGCGAACCAAAGCGGATGTTCCCACCCCGCGTTTAGGCCAAACACAGCGCCCATTTTCGTTTGGACATCATAGATCGGTCGCGTGCGCGCGGGCCGTCCTGCGCTTCGTTCCTCATTCGGAAAATGGATTGCGAAACGGTGTGCGTATTGATCTTGCACACGCGCTTTGGTGAAGGCTTTGCTGGCCCATGTGTCAAAGCGCGCCATGTCCCACGCAAACATGTCGTACTCTGTTTCGCCCTCAATCACCCACTGCGCGGCCATAAGCCCCATGCCACCTGATTGTGAAAAGCCCGGGATAATGCCGTTGCAGCAAAAATACCCCGGCACTTCGGGGACCGGCCCCATCAGCACATTACTATCTGGCGACCAGATCATTGGCCCGTTGATGACCCGTTTGATGCCCGCATCAGCAACCGCTGGCACGCGCTCAATCGCGTTCATCATGTTCTCTTCAATACGCTCAAGATCATCGGGGAAAAGATCATGGGCGAAATCAAGTGGTGTGCCTTCTTCGGCCCAGAACTTCATGTCCCGCTCATAAGCCCCAACCAGCAAGCCATTGCCCTCTTGGCGTAAGTAATATTCGCCGTCACGGTCACTGACCGACGGCAAACGCGCAGCAGATTGTTCAACATCGGCCATCGTCTCGGTTACGAAATACTGGTGCTCGGTAGGTTGTAATGGCAACTCGATCCCCGCCAATGCCGCCACTTCACGCCCCCACAGGCCCGCCGCGTTAATCACCCACGGTGTTGCAATATCACCTTTTGGCGTTTTGACGATCCATGTGCCGTTGCCTTGGGCTTCGGTCGCGGTTACTGGCGTGAAGCGGTGAATTTCAGCGCCACGTTTGCGCGCGCCAACCGCATAGGCGTTTGTCACGCCAGAAGGGTCCACGTTGCCGCCATCGGGTTCAAACATCACACAGCGGATGCCGTCATAATTCACCATCGGGTTCAGCTTTTTCGCCTCTTCGATGCTGACTTCGTAAAAGTTCATACCGTAGAGCTTGGCCTTGGCAGCTTGCAGTTTTAACTGGTGCTCCCGCTCTTCGGTTTGCGCCAGATAAAGCGAGCCGGGCTGAAAAATACCGCAACTTTGGCCCGTTTCTTCTTCCAGCTCTTTGTACAAATTCATCGTGTAGTGTTGAATGCGGCTGATGTTGGTGCTGTCGTGCAAGCCGTGAATGTTGGCCGCAGCGTGCCATGTTGAGCCTGACGTCAGCTCATCACGTTCCAGCAAAACAACATCGGACCAGCCAAGTTTGGTCAGGTGATACAAGATCGAACATCCGATTACGCCGCCGCCAATCACAACTGCCTGTGCTTGCTGTCTCATCTGAAGTCTTTCCGCAGCACTATTGGCCGCCCTTTAGTGTAGAATTTAGAAGTCCAAAAGCTTCATCCGGCCCCGCTCGGCCAGCCGAATATTAAGCACACCCGCTTCCGGGCCGCCCTTCTCAAGTGCAAAAATAAATGCATGGGTCAGATAGAAGTCCGCTGCGCGTTCATCACCGTTAGCCAAGGCATTCTCAGCCGCAAGCGTGTATAAACGCACCAGTTCCGCCGTGTTGCCTTGGGCGTGCGCCTCAAGCAAAGCCGCATCCAAAAGCAACGCATCGGTCACAAGGATTTCTGATGCGGACGCCAGAGGGGAAGCCCCCTCAGCCTGAGTCACATACCCCATCTTTACGCGCGCGCCTGTGAAATTTGTGATGCCACCCAATGGTGAAAGTTATGCGTCGGCCCGTCCATCACAGGTGAGAAACGTCCGCCGTCAAACATCTGTCCGTGACGCCCCCGCTGCATGCCCTCAACCACAAAGATGTCTTCCTCGAACACCTCTTTCCACATTTTGGCATTGGTGGTGCGCAGCTCGTTACATTCAGGCGTGTCAGCCTCGGAAGCGGCGTAGTAAAGCTCGATGTGCTCAACCGTGTTGCCGCAATCAACGGGTTCCAAAACGATAGCAAAACTATGATCGCGCTGCGCCCCCAGCAAAACATTCGGATAAACAGCGATATATTCAGCACCCTCGTCCCATTTGGAGCTAAGATCGGCAAAATCAGGAAGCGTCTGCCCTGCCTCATTACGCAATTGACGGTAGACCAAAGTCCCTTGGCCAGAATATTTGCCGCGCTCTTCGATGTTGTAATGATCTTCAAGGCGCGAGTAACTGTTCAGGCCCGGATGCACCCACGGCAGGTGATAACTTTCGCAGTAGTTCTCAACGGCTAGCTTCCAGTTGGTTTTGACATTCAACTGAAACGATGCGGCCTCTCCCCCGTGGTAAAGTGGGCCGTCAAATTCGGACCAGCGCGCCATAAGATCTTGGTGGACCTCTTCAAAAGGCGCGGCATTTCCATCGATATTCACGAAAACAACATCGCGCCACACGAATGAGCGCACTTTGAACAACCCAAGTTCCTCCATATTCACGTCTTCATGTGTACTTTGCGCAGGTCCACCAACATGGGGCGTGGCACGCAGCGCACCGTTCAAGCCGTAACACCAACTATGATAGGGACAGCGAATAGCGCCGCGAATTTTCTGCGCCTCTTCCACCAAAATCATCCCGCGGTGGCGGCAAGTATTTTGAAAAACCCCAAGCGAGCCATCACGGTCACGGACCATCAACAGCGGCATGCCCATGAACGTGATCGGCTTTGCGTCACCGGCTTCTGGCACGTCTTTGCCAAAACCGATGCCCGACCAATTGGCAAACAAGACGGCTTGTTTTTCTTCATTAAAAACGGCCGGATCAATGTAGTGGGCATTTGGCAGGCCATTGGCCTTGTTCACGTCTGTCATCACTGAAGACAATGAGGTCTGTTCGTTCATCGCAAATCCCCCCGAAGCGATCACTACTTGAGGTTCATTTGGGGCAATCACCGCGCGGCGTTCAATATCTGAAATGCTCACCCTTAGGTGAGCTTAATTCACTCGAAAGCTATTTACCCTCGGATGATTTAATCTCATCCAAAAGCCACGTCTTTAATACAAGCGCATCCGCTGTTTGCTGGGCATCAGCACGCCCCAGCAGGTAAAACTTCTTGGGTGCAGGCAAGGACGCATCCCCAAGCACAACCAAGCGGCCGGATTGAAGCGCAGGATCAATAAGACGTCTCCACCCAAGCGCCACGCCCGCACCTTTGCGCGCCAACTGCAATGCAACCGCATAGCTTGTGACCTGCGGTCCCGCGCCTACTTTGCCGTGATGACCCAAAGCCGCAAACCAATCCGCCCAGTTCGTCCAACTTCTGTCCGCGCTTTTCAAATGTATCAGCCGCATCGCAGCAATGTCAGACAGGCTCACGCCACTTAGGCTTTGCGCCAATTCAGGCGAGGCAACAGGAACCAATTGATCACGGTAAAGGGCCGTATGATCAAGCCCGCTGTCTTTATCTTTGCCGTATCTTATAAAAAAATCCAGCTCATCCATCACCGAAAACGGGCGGTCGTTCGAGATTTGATTTACGTTAATATCGGGAAAATCACGCCAAAATCGAATAATCGAGGGCGACAGCCACAGCCCCGCTACCGCAGTGGTTGAACCGACTGTGACATAGCGTGTGATGTCGCGCTGGCGGATGTCTTCGAGGCACCGAGACACCCTTAGAAACGACGTTGCTAACGCCTCAAAAAGCGCCAAACCATCTTCGGTCAATTCAACCCCGCGGTGTTGGCGACGAAAGAGCGGCGCGCCGAGGTCGGCCTCGAGTGATTTGATCTGATGGCTAACTGCACCCGGTGTCACCCCAAGTTCATGGGCCGCGTGCTTAAAGCTGAGATGCCGCGCTGCCGTCTCAAAAACCGAAAGGCTTGTGAGCGCAGGTAAATTATATTGGCGACGTGACATAAGCGGCAATTACCTAAGGTTAACGCATGAAGTGAGTTCATGTCACTATGCGCAGATACTCAAGCAATTGCCAGTCTAGGCGTTTACCTAATCAAAATCAGGCCGATCAGGCCTACAGGTACTTGTTCACAAGGTTTTCAAGACGTTCTTGCTTGCCCGAGCGCGGTTCAGGCTGAATGTCCAACTCGCGAACACGCGTCTCAATCGTGCCCAGATCAAGACCAAGCAGATCAGATGTGTCCCAGCCAGAATACCGCTCGTTACGGGCAGCTTCTAACTTGCCGTCTTCCAACATTGCAGCAGCAGCCTTTAAGCCAGCCGCGCACGCATCCATGCCCCCGACGTGGGCCAGAATTAGGTCTTCAGGGTCAAGCGACTGACGACGCAGTTTCGCGTCAAAGTTTGTCCCCCCCGTTTTGAACCCACCAGCGCGCAACACTTCGTAATATGCCAACGCCATCTCTGGAATGTTGTTAGGGAATTGATCCGTGTCCCAACCAGATTGATAATCGTTACGGTTCATGTCGATTGAGCCGAAAATCCCCAACTCGCGCGCCAAAGCCAATTCATGCTCGAACGAGTGTCCCGCCAAAATTGCGTGGCCTTGCTCAACATTCACTTGCACTTCACCCTCAAGACCGAAGTCCTTCAAAAAGCCGTAAACTGTGGCAACATCGTAATCATACTGGTGTTTTGTGGGTTCTTGGGGCTTGGGTTCGATCAAAATCGCGCCTTTGAAGCCGGTCTTGTGTTTATAATCAACGACCATCTGCAACATCGCGCCTGCCTGCGCACGCTCGCGTCCCATGTCGGTATTTAGCAAGGTCTCATAGCCCTCACGCCCGCCCCACAGCACGTAGTTTTCACCGCCCAGACGGATGGTCGCGTCCATACAGGTTTTGATGGTCGCAGCGGAGTAAGCAAAAACATCAGGATCAGGGTTCGTCGCCGCCCCCGACATAAACCGGCGGTGAGAGAACAGATTTGCAGTCCCCCAAAGCAACTTAACACCACTTTCAGCCTGCTTTTCAGCCAAATATTCAGTCATTTCATCAAGATTGCGCGCGCTTTCGGCGAAGTTTGCCCCCTCGGGGCGCATATCCGCGTCGTGAAAACAGTAATAGGGCACGCCCAAAATCTGGAACATCTCAAAGGCTACATCGGCCTTAAGCTTGGCATCCGCCATTGTGTCACCGAACCAAGGGCGCTGAAATGTCTGCCCACCAAACGGGTCACCCCCGGGCCACGCAAACGAATGCCAATAGGCCGCAGCAAAGCGCAAATGATCTTTCATCGGCTTGCCCAAAACCACCTCGTCAGGATTGTAGTGGCGGAACGCAAATTCCTTATCGCTTTGCGCGCCTTCGAACTTGATGGCGGGAATGCCTTTGAAAAAATCAGTCATATTAAAGCTCCTTGAGAACGCGGTAAGCTGCGCGGTAGCGCGCGTGGCCGTCTGCAAATGCAGCGGCATGTGTTGGATTTGGATCGATGGTTTTGGCAATGTTCGGCATGGTCGCGATTTCAACGCCTGCACCGGTTGCGGCCATCATGCCAAGGCGGGCCGCGCCTAAAGCAGCCCCAAAATCACCCGATGCCGGCACGTTGAGCGAAATCCCCAAGGTGCTTGCAATGACCTCAAGCCAATAGTGCGATTTTGCGCCACCGCCCGTGGCTAGAGCCGCATCGATCTGGGTACCCGTTGAGCGCAGCGCCGCAAGGTTATCCGCAAACGCATATGCCACCCCTTCGAGCACCGCACGCGCGGCCGCCTTGGCATCAGTTGCGTGATCAAGGTGCAAAAACTGGCCGCGCATATCAGCATTATTGTGGGGCGTCCGCTCACCCCCCAAATAGGGTAAAAACAGCGTTCGTGACGGGGCCTGAACAGCCCCAAGATCGCTTGTAAGTTCTGCCGCAGACTGCCCTGTCAGGCGGCTCAGCCAGTTCAACGCATCCGTGGCGGCCAAAATCACACCCATCTGATGCCAAGTATCAGGAACAGCATGGCAAAACGTGTGAACAGCACTTGCAGCGTCGGGTTGGTAGGCATCAGAGGCGGCAAAAAGCACCCCAGACGTCCCTAAGGACAAGAACGCATCGCCCTTACGGACCACTCCTGCCCCGATTGCACTTGCGGCGTTGTCACCACCGCCCCCCGCCACGACCACATTTGCGGGAAGGCCCCATGCTTGGGCCAGTGATGGACGCACAACTGCGGAAACCTCTGCGCCCTCAACCAGACGCGGCATCTGCGCGCGCGTCAAACCTGTGGCAGCAAGCAGATCATCGGACCAATCCCGCTTAGCGACATCCAGCCAGCTTGTGCCCGCCGCATCGGACATCTCGGCCACGTGCTCGCCGGTCAAAACCAAACGCAGGTAATCTTTAGGCAGCAAAACCTTTGCGATGCGCTCAAATACCTGCGGCTCGTTCTGACGTACCCACGCGACTTTGGGCGCTGTGAAACCGGCAAAGACAATATTACCCGTCATATCACGAAACTGCGGCTGCCCATCAAAAGCAGCGGCTTGATCGGCGGCTCGGGTGTCATTCCAGAGCATGCACGGCCGCAGCACGTTGTCCGCACTGTCGATCAGTGTCGCACCGTGCATATGCCCTGCAAGCCCGATCCCGCGCACCGCAGATAAATCTGCCTTGGCCCCCAAAGCACCCATGGCCGTGTGCACCGCATCTTCCCATTGTTGGGGGTCTTGTTCGGACCAGCCATCATGGGGGCGCGTCACAATCATTGGGACGGAATGCTCGGCCAGAACCTGTTGAGTGTCATCAACCAAGATTGCCTTCAGAGACGACGTCCCCAGGTCCAGACCGATATACATTACGCCGCTTCCTTGGGGTTTTTCCCCAAGATGATCATCGACAGAATGTCGTCTTCTGTCACATCCTCAACGCGCTCAGTACCCACCATCTGACCGTTTTTCATTACCGAAACACGATCACACAGCTCCATCATTTCGCGGGTATCGTGACTGATCAAAAAGATGCCAAGCCCTTGCTTTTTCAACTCACCAATCAATTCGGCGACCATGGCCGTTTCGTGCACGCCAAGGGCGGCAGTGGGCTCATCCATAATCAGGATTTTGGCGTTAAAATAGACAGCGCGCGCAATGGCAACAGACTGACGTTGTCCGCCCGACAATGCGGAAACAGGCTCTTTGAGCTTTTTGAAGTTCGGATTGAGACGCGCCATAATCTTGCGGGTCTCGGCCTCCATTCTGCTGTCATCCACAAAGCCCATGGGAGTAGTCAGCTCACGGCCCAGAAACAAGTTGCTCGCCGCATCAAGATTGTCTGCCAAAGCAAGCGTTTGGTAAATTGTCTCAATGTTATAATCACGGCTGTCGCGGGGCGAGTTGATGGTGGCTTTGTTGCCCTCAATCCAGATCTCGCCACTGTCCATTTTATAGGCACCGGACAACATCTTGATGAGCGTCGATTTCCCCGCCCCGTTGTGCCCCAACAAGCCCACAACCTCACCAGCGTGCAAATCAATGCTGACGTTATCTACAGCCCGCACACCGCCAAACGCGATGGAGACGTTTTTCATTTGAACCAGAGGTGCGCTCATCATTTTGCTCCTGTGCGTTTACGGTACTGGATATCGATCCAGACAGCCAAGACGAGGACGGCCCCGACTACAATGTTTTGGTAGGGTGCATCTACACCGACCATGGCCATGCCCGATTGTAGTGATTGCATGATCAACGCACCGATGATGGCGCCGTAGATTGTGCCAACGCCCCCCGCCAAAGCGGTCCCGCCGATTACGGCCGCAGCAATCACCCGCAGCTCATCAAGCACACCGATATCGTTTGTGTGGTATCCCAACCGCGCCGACGCCACGACGCCAGCAAGGGCGCAGAGCACGCCCACCATGGCAAAGATTTTAACAGTCAAGAGGCGCGTATTGATGCCGGACAGTTCCGCCGCATCAGGATTGCCACCAGTTGCAAAAATATAGCGTCCAAGACGTGTGCGCCGCGCGATCACGGTCATCACGATTGCCACCGCAATCAGCAACAACACCGAATAAGGGATACCATAAGACGCTACGCAGCCTTCGGCTGTTTCACACCCGTAAAGCGACGGATTGCGTGCGATCACCCGTGACGGGACTGTGTAAGCGTTCAAGATGGCAACAAAGCCCATGATCGCCGTTCCAACGACACCCATCACAAGCGCTTCGGCCCAAACAGGCTTTACAGGAAAACCGTGGCTGATCTTGGTGCGCCGCGCCGAAAACAGCGCATAGAGAGCCGCCACCAAAGCAACGCCGCCCACGATCCAACTCAGGGTCGCGCCCAGTGTGCCGTTAATGCCGCCGAACAAAATATATGTTTTATCAAGCGGGCCGATCGTTGCCCCATCTGTCAGATACCAGCCAACGTTGCGCCAAATCAACAAACCACCAAGGGTGACGATGAACGCGGGAATTCCTTGATAGCCAATCAACCAGCCCTGCCCCGCACCAATGACCGCGCCTGTGACAAGGCCGATCGCGATGGAAATCCACGGGATCATCGGGTGGCCCAACTCAAGGCCAAGCATGTTTGGCAGCCATGATGTTTGGGTCATCGCCATCACCGCCGTGCAGGTCGCCAAGAGCGCGCCAACAGACAGATCAATGTGACGCGTAACAATTACAAAAACCATGCCCGTGGCCATAATGGCTACAGACACTGTTTGAATGGTCAGGTTGAACAGGTTGCGCGGCGTCAAGAAACGGCCATCCGTCAGCAAGTTGAATACAATGCACACAAGCAGGAACGCGCCAATCATGCCGAGCAATCTGGTGTCGACCTCCAGCGATTGCAGCAACGACCGGCGTTGCGGTGTGGCGGGTTTCGAGGCGTCAGACATGAGGGTCTCCATCTGGTAGCAGGCAACAAAACGACCAATGCTCCACTCAGTTAAGGGGTCGCACAATCATTTCGAGAAAAGAGGGGAATTTATCAGCTGGGATGCTCTGGCCAGCGGCGCCAGCCAGAGCAAGATTGCTTTAGTTACAGGGTGCTGGGCCGTTCACAACACCTTGGCAAAGGCTCTCAACACTGATCCAGCCAGCGTCGGTGACTGTTGTCAGGTTAGCAGCTGTTACTGGCACTGGTGCGAGGAAAAGTGACATCATGTCGGTGCCCGCAGGTGACGTCCATGAGCCTGATCCGACAACTGATGCCATTGGTGCACCTGATGCCATCGCAACGGCAACTTGACCAGCTGTGAAACCAAGATCACGCGCGTCTTTCCAGACAGACACAGTCTGTGTACCCAGTGCGACACGGTTCAACGCAGCGTGATCACCGTCTTGACCAGATACTGCCAAACCTTCCATGCCTTGCGCGGTCAACGCCGCAACAACACCGCCGGCTGTGCCGTCGTTTGATGCAACAACCGCATCAACATTGTTGTCGTTCGCTGTCAGGATTTGCTCCATGTTGCGCTGTGCGTTCGCTGGCAACCAACCGTCTGTGTAGGCTTCGTCCACGATTGTGATCGCACCACTGTCGATTGACGCTTGCAGCACTTCCTGCTGACCGCCGCGCAAGAAATCAGCGTTCGGGTCAGTGGGTGAGCCTTTGATCATGACGTAGTTGCCAGATGGCTGTGCCGCCAAAACAGCGCGCGCCTGCATCCGGCCAACTTCAACGTTGTCAAATGTGAGGTAGAACGCACGTGGGTCTTCGATCAGGCGGTCATATGCTACGACTGGCACGCCTTCTGCGTCTGCTGCATCAACTGCTGGGCCAATAGCGGCCGCGTCTTGTGCAAGAATGATCAGCGCATCAACGCCTTGGGCCAGCAGGCTTTCAACGTCTGACAGCTGCTTTGCGGATGAGGACTGTGCGTCTGCGGATACATATGTTGCACCAGCCGCTTCCAAAGCTGCTTTGATAGCCGCTTCATCAGTCTTCCAGCGCTCCTCTTGGAAGTTCGACCAGCTCACGCCAACAGTAACGCTGTGGCCTTCTGCGAATGCTGCTGTTCCAAAACCAGCAGCTGCAATCGCTGCCCCGATAATCATCTTTTTCATGTTGTTCCTCCCAGAACCGTTTACCGTCACATGGGCACTCAAGCTTTGTGACTCGCTGGTTAAGGTGCCACTATTAATTTCAGTTTGCAAAATAAAAAATCGCCCTTTTCGAAGATTTTTTACAAATTTGCTTCCCAGAAAGAGATTTACACACTAGGAATCATGTCAGAAGCGCACAATTGGCGATATTAAGTTTGACTGATGAATTATAATTTAAATCAAATAATTCCAACGGGATGCGGCCCGTTGTTAACACCAATTAAGGGCGGGGATATGCCCTTGCGGCAGCAAATTTTCGAATATGTCCGCTCACATGGAAGTGCTGCGCGCGCCGAAATTACCCAAGCACTCGACATCAGTGCAGGCTCTGTGACCACGTTGACTGCTGATTTGATCGCAGAAGGGGTCTTGCAGGAAATCGAAGACACCCGTCGCGCAACAAGCCGAGGTCGCCCCCGCGTCGCACTTCGTATTGTACCACAAGCAGCGTATGTTATCGGCATCAAGTTGGCGTTCAATAAGCACTCAGCTATCCTTGCGGACTTCACGGGCAATATCGTGGCAACCGCTAACGTCCCAAGCGATGTAAAGCGGCGCAGCACCGCGACCCTATTCCAAGAAATCGACACCCTAATCGCGCTTGTCCTAAGCGACGCCGACAAACCCATGTCAGAGGTAAAGGCAGTGGGCCTCGGCCTTCCTGGCATCATTGATCACGACCAAGCAACCGTCACATGGTCATCCCTTTTGACCGATGGGGACCAAGATCTTCCCACGGAGTTCAAGCACCGCTACGGCGTGCCGCTCTTTATCGATAACGACACCAATATGCTGGCCTTGGCAGAGCAATGGTTTGGTGAGGGGCGCGACAAGACAGACTTTGCCGTTGTGACAATTGAGAACGGGGTGGGCATGGGACTTGTCTCTGACGGGCAGCTTTACCGCGGCTCGAACGGGATGGGGCTTGAGTTGGGTCACACCAAAGTCCAAATGGACGGCGCATTGTGCAGATGCGGCCAGCGTGGCTGCCTTGAGGCGTATCTGGGCGCATATGCGCTAACCCGCGAGGCTATTACAGCCCTTGATATTGCCGATGCCACCGCTTTGAAAAACGATGATATTCTTGAGACACTGCTCAACAAAGCAAAAGCAGGTGACATGGCGGCCTTGGCCATTTTCAAACGCGCGGGACGATACCTGTCAGTTGGTCTTGCCAATGTGATCCAGCTGTTCGACCCGCCCCTGATCATTGTCGCCGGCGACCGGATGCAGCACGAATACCCCTACGCAGAGGCTATTTTTAAAGACGCCCAAGACATGACGCTGTCGACGCGCAGCAAGCCCTGCCAAATTCATATTCGTGCGTGGGATGATCGGGTCTGGGCGCGCGGGGCGACCGCGTTGGCGCTTTCGTTCCTGACCGAGACAATGATCAGCGGTCACACCGGCGCCACAGCGTGAGCAGCCAGCCCCGCACCACCGCCAGTTACGGCACTTTAGTTGCAGCAGCTTTGTTGACACCCCTGTCCAGCGCCGCAGATCCCCTTTTCGAGGACGTATCTGAAAACCTACCGCCACATATTTACAGCGGTGACTGGAACCATTTCGTTGGTGGCGGTATTGCCGTTCTGGATTGCAACAATGATAGTTTCGCCGATATTTTTGCCGCCGGTGGTGAGACGCCTGCCTTGCTACTGCGCAACGACGGCGCGATGCGGTTTAGCCCGCAAACTATACCACAGATCACTGGAACCACGGGCGCCTACCCAATTGACATCAACGGTGACGGACACTTGGACCTCTTTGTGCTGCGCGTCGGTCCCAACATGATCCTGAAAGGTGACGGACAGTGCGGGTTTGTCGAGGCCAGCGCGGCATTCAACCTGCCAACCGATGACAGCTGGTCAACGGCCTTCACTGCGTGGTGGGAGGATGAATTGCCCACAATGGCCATTGGAAATTACGTGGACCGATCAGACCCCAACGGCCCATTTGAAGCCTGTGACGACAACCAAATTCTGATACCGCGCGATGGGTCATATGTGGCCTCGCCCCTAACGCCCGGGTATTGCCCACTCTCTATTTTGGCCGCTCAAGATGCCCGCGGTCGCCACACGCTGCGACTGTCTAATGACAGGCATTATTATGTGCGCGGCGGCTTTGAGCAGATGTGGGACACCACGGAGAAGCGCTTTTTGGGACCCGAAGATGGATGGCAAAACGTGTCCCTTTGGGGGATGGGCATTGCAAGCCGTGACCTGAACGGTGACGGGCGCGACGAAGTTATGTTGACCTCCATGGGGGATCAGCTTCTTCAAATTGCCCAGTCAGATGGTACTTATAAAGCGGCGGACTACGCCATTGGCACCTATGCACAGCGCCCCCATGTTGGGGATGACGGACGGCCCTCAACCGGTTGGCATGCGGAGTTTGCAGATGTGGATAACGACGGGCAAGCGGATCTATTCATTGCTAAGGGCAACGTGGATCAAATGCCGGGCATGGCGACGCGTGACCCCAATAACTTGCTCATGCAATTGAATGACGGCAAATTTGAAGAGCGCGCCCACATCGCAGGTGTCGCAACGACCGAACGCTCACGCGGCGCGGCGCTGGTTGATTTTGACAACGATGGTCGACTTGATTTGATCGTTGCAAACAGACGCGCGCCGCTTGAACTTTACCGCAATGTCACGTCAGGCACGGGCAATTGGATTAACATCACCGTACGTCAGTCCGGTGGTAACGTGGATGCCATCGGCGCGCTCATCTCTGTTGATACGGGCACCTCAAAACAGCTGCAGCAACACACCATTGGTGGCGGGCATGCAGGCGGTCAACTTGTGGGGCGTCACTTTGGACTGGCCGAGGCCCAGCAGATAGACGTCAGGGTAACGTGGCCCGATCAAAGCCAGTCAACGCATTCTTTCAGCGCAAACCAGCGGGTGGTCATTTCGAAACCGACAAAGCCCTAAACGCGCTACCGCGCCTCTTGACGAGGCACGTCCAAACCACTGGGCACCGCATCCGGAATACCCAATCTGCCGGTCACACTGATTGGGTCCGTCAATGTGTTCAGGAACGTCACAATTGCCGTTATCTCCGCGTCACTTAATGAAACAGGTGCCGCCTTCACAGCGGCGGAAATTGCGGCAACTTGCTCGGGATCATCAAGAACCGCGAAATCTGGCGCGTCATAGCTTGGCAGGACAACCTGCGTTCGATCAAACCGTGCAAGAGCCCCTGCAGGGTCCGCGTGATCGGCGACGAACGCAGCCAAATCACGGTGTGCACCGGCGTGTCCGTAAGGGGCCGTCAACGCAACATTGCGCAACGAGGGCGTGCGAAACGCATAGCGGTCCGCCTCTTTGCCCGTTACCCGAAATCGCCCATCGTCGCGGTGGTGCGTTTCAAATGTGGCCGATTTCCCAGGTCCGATTTGAGGCGCCGCCATCGCGTGAAAGCCCTGATCCGTCAGCAAAGGCCCTGAGTGACACTGCGCGCAATTAGCCTTGCCATAGAACAAATCAGCACCTGTCGCAGCTAAACCTTTAAATTCTGCCTGCCCGCGCAAGACTGCGTCAAATGGCGCGGTATCCGAACGCCACTCAAATTCCATGAACGCGGCAACTGCATCCGAAATTTTTGTGAACCCAATGTCTTCCGGTCCGGTGACATCTGGATATACCGCTTCGAATTTTTGCACATAGGCTGGAATGTCACGGACCCGCTCGGCCAATACATCCCACGCGCCGCCCTGCCCTGTGATGCGCCCCTGACGGACAAGCTGTGCTACCTCATTTTCGCGAAACGAGCCCGCCATTTCATCGCGGCTTAGAACCGGAAACATCGTCTGTGCTGACAAAATGGACGCGAACCCGTCGGCCATGTCGCCGCCCATCGGTGTGCGTATGCCATTTGGTTGCGCCGGATCAAACTCAAGGCGGCCATCATGGAACAGCCGGACAACCTCGCGCGCACCAAGGTTAAACAACGCCGGAGAATTTCGCGGTATCCTCTCCTCTGGGATGTTAGAAGGGTCGAACCGTCGTGTCGGGCCAAGACCAACACCGCCATCCCCGAACGACAAAGTAAGCCCGTCGGACGTGCCGAAATCAGGATGATGACAGGTTGCGCAAGCGATTGTTTTGTTGCCCGATAGGATCGGATCATAAAAGAGCAACTGTCCCAACTCGGCCTCGGCTTGGTTAACCGCGAAAAACGAGGCGTCATCAAGCGGCTGAGGCAAATTGGGAACGGACTGCGCAGCAGCGATGCTAGCTAAGACTGTTGTCACCCCTGTTAATGTAGCGAGTCTCATTATCATCCTCCCACCTGACGCATCTAAGATTATGCAGAATGCTCTGGCCTCGGCAATTCGAGTTCGTGTTGTTTGGTGAAAAATTTAACCTCTGAACATATAGACGCATGACATCTGTCAGTGAGTGCCCTCCAAGGCGGGTAGAATTCCACATTTGGACCGTTCGCAAAGGCAATAGTCGCGGATTGAATGCATTTTCAGCACAAAAACATTTATTTCTCGCGCGAATAGTCGCCCAGCCGTGGCGTTGCTCTGCCTGCACCCACCCAAATTATTACAAAACCCTCCGCCGCGCTGAAACATATCGCGGCGGTGTAACATTTCTTGTGAGCGACGTTTCTATAGGAATAACACCCGCAGGGCCTACGCACACAATGGGAAATCACGCTGGCGTGATGTTCGTTTCCGCACAGATCACCTGCTCGTGACAAGCCTATCATAACCCAAAAACAACCCTCATATACAACTCATCCGAGACAGGCACTAACGCCTCACTCGACACTCACAGGGCAATATAGCCCAAACAAACCAACGCCTTAGACAAGGCACCGAAAGGAAACATTATGAAACTCGCAACTGTATTCACAGCTATCGCAATCGCCGCTTCCGCAACTGCAGCATCTGCTGACCAACTCGCTAAATCCGCAGGCGTTAGCGCCGGTGTTTACGCAGACACAACATTGGTTAACATCATTAACGCTCGCCAAGACCAAGACGTAGCACAGCTGAACTTCTTCTTGGGCCAAACTCTCGACAGCGCCCGTGTCTCAAGCCGCGGCACATCTGTTGATTTCGCATCGCTGATCGAAAACGCAGAGCAGGACAATGACACAGCACAGGTTGCCTCGCTGAAATCACTGGAAAACGGTGATAACGCGCAGGGCGGCGTGGACTACGCTTTCTTGATCGATCTGGCTGAGCAAGACAACGACACAGCGCGCGTCGCATCACTGAAGTCACTCGCGAACTTCTAAGTCTCGCGCAACCCATAGGATACCTCCCTGTCCCAAAGAAGGGCGTCTCGCGAAAGCGGGGCGCTCTTTTTTGGGGTCTGCATCAGAAATCAACTAGGCAGCAGCACCGTATCCCGCACGACGTCCAAAGACCGCGCCTGATGTAAGGCCAGAACCACCCGGGTAGCCTGCATAAAACACTCCGCCTACGATTTCACCACAGGCAAATAGCCCCGGTATTTTACGTCCCTCAACTGACAAAACACTTCCGTCCGGATCAACTTTTAGGCCCCCATACGTAAAAGTAATCCCACCGGTCACTGGATAGGCATAAAACGGACCAGTATCGAGCGTTTGAGCCCAGTTTGATTTAGGCGGGCTCACACCGACAGCGGCTTTTCCATCCAAAATTGTCGGGTCAAAAAGCGTATCTGCATCGACGGCGGCGTTATATTCGCTCAGCGTGGCACGCGCCGCATCACCGTCTACACCGCTCATTTGATCGATCAAATCATCCAATGTGTGCGCTGTAACAAAATGAGCATCATGAAAGCGATACTCTGCGTAAAGCAGATCGTATACTTTGCTATCAAACACCTGCCATGCAAATTGACCCGGCTGCTTCAAGATGGCCGCGCCGTATTGCGCATACGTATAATTGCGGAAATTCGCCCCCTCATCAACGAAACGTTGGCCATCTGCGTTTAGCATCACACCCAGAAAATACGAGATTTTGCGGTAATTTTTACGCTCTCCCGGCGGAATGTCGAGATTCCCAAAATCGGCCATATGCAAATCCATTGGCGTGGCGTGGCAGCCCGAATACGGCCCATATTCTGCAGCACCAGCCTCAAGCGCCATGACAAGCCCATCGCCTGTGTTATGCGGTGTCCCGCGCACTTTGGCAGCCGCCCAATCCGGTCCCATGTGTTTCACTCGCAACGCATCATTTGCCTCAAAGCCACCAGATGCCAAAATCACAGCGTCGGCATATAGCTCTTCGCCGCCGATTTTTACACCAACCACGCGTTCATTTTGTATGATTAATCCAGTTACGGCACTGTTGTAGCGGACAGTTCCACCAAGCCGCGTCACTGCGGCAAACTCCATATCAAAAAGACCTACGCCTTCGTTTTCAGCAGCCAACGTAAGCCCACCCCAAAATACGTGACGGCCGTCTTTTTCAAAACTTTGGCGACTGTAGATCGGTTCGAATTTCACATCATGAGACGCCAGCCAACGCATTGTATCACCTGAATTGTGTACCAGCGCGTATTGTTCGTCAGACAAAGGGCGCCCGTCGTTAAAGCCCAGCAAATCATTGGCAAATTGCTCTGTGTCATAGCGTCCGAAATCTGCGTTTTGGACTCTTTGATCGTTGGGGTCCTTAAGCAGCGGCATCAAATCATCTGCACCGTTATAGGCAAAGCGCATCGCTCCTGCGGTATATTTGGTGTTGCCGCCGGCCAGCGCCTCGTCGGCTTTTTCTAACAGCGTAACTTTTGCGCCCGATTCAAGTGCTGCAATTGCAGCACATAGAGCCGCGTTTCCAGTTCCAACTACGATGATTGATTTTGCCACTGGCGCTTCTCCCTAACATCTATATTGTATCCACTTGGATACAATACGGACATCTAGAATGACTAATACGGATTGGCAAGACATGTCACAGGGCGAAATTGCCTATCGTCGACTCTATGACGCGATCCGAAGCGGGCAGTTTCGACCGGGAGACCGGCTACGCGAAATCGATGTGTCCCAGCAACTTGAGCTGTCCCGCACCCCCGTTCGAGAAGCACTGCGCAAGCTTGAGAATGACGGAATTGTTGAGCATCGCCCACGGATTGGCGCGGTGATAAGAACGCTGTCCTCGCCAGAGATTGTTGAGCTCTATGAAATGCGATTGGTACTTGAGCGTACCGCCGCAGAAATGGCTGCAAAACACGCAAGCGCGGCAGAAATTGACCTGCTGAGTGATATCAACGACCAAATTGAAAAAGTGGGGTCGGATACACAACGTGCCGCTGCACTTAATCAAGATTTCCATCGCAGCATCTATCTTGCCACAAGAAATCGGTTCTTGTTGGAAGCAGCACGCGCACTCAATAATGCACTCATGCTACTTGGACCAACGACGCTTGATGATGAATCACGCATACAGACGGTGCATGCGCAACACGCAGAAATCATCGACGCAATCAGGTCTTCGGATCAAGCAGCGGCAGGCAAAGCCGCTGACGAACATTTGCAAACATCGCTTCGGCACAGACTGAAGGGGCTACAAAAGTGAGCCCGCGCCTATACGCATTTTTGATCGCGGGTGCGGGAGTGGCCGGTTTTAAATTGCTTGATCTCCCCCTGCCTTGGCTCTTGGGCCCAATCTTTGCCTGTCTCGGCGCAGCACTTGCAGGCGTGCCGATGCGTGACACAAAGTGGGTCAGTGACACCATGCGTACAATTTTGGGCGTGGCTGTCGGTGCCACATTTACCACAACGCTTTTGGTCTCGATGACGGGAATGTGGCCGACCTTGTTGATGATCCCCGTTATGACCGGATGCATCGGCATTGTCGGTCTGTTTTACTTTCAACGGTTTTGGGGGCTTGATTTCGCGACAAGCTACTACTCGTCCATGCCAGGCGGCCTTCAGGATATGCTGGTTTTTGGTGAAGAAGCGGGCGGTAATATCCGTACACTGTCCCTTATTCACGCCACCCGCGTTATGATCATCGTGGTGTCTCTGCCATTCTTGCTCAGCTGGGTTTGGGACGCAGACTTGAGTAACCCACCGGGCGCGCCCGCGTCTTCAATCGCGGCAGAACAACTGTTGCTCATGATATTTTGCGGGCTTGTTGGATGGTATCTGGCAAAACGTGTCCGAATGTTTGGCGCAACTATTTTGGGGCCCTTGTTGCTTGCTGCCGCGATGTCGCTGCTTGGCGTGTTACAACACCGTCCACCAGCCGAGGCTATTTGGGCCGCACAGTTCTTCATCGGAATGGGCGTAGGCTGTAAATATGCAGGCGTTACAATGGGTGAGGTGCGCAGAGACGTCACAGCGGGCATCGGCTTTTGTGTCATTCTACTGGTACTGACCGTCATTTTCGCCGAGGCCATTCACCTTGCCGATCTGGCGCCTCCAATGGAGACCATTTTGGCTTTTGCACCGGGCGGGCAAGCCGAGCTAACGGTGCTTGCCTTGATTGTCGGGGCGGATATGGCATTTGTGATCTCACACCACGTTTTGCGTATTTTTGTAGTTATCTTGGGCGCGCCGCTATTTGGCCGATTATTTGAAAAGATGAATAATGCAAAATGAGGGTGCGAAACTGCTTGCCCCCACAGGGGTGTTGCGCGCCGCGATCAACACCGGTAACCGCGCCCTTGTCAGAGGAGACGGGGCGCATTTCAAAGGGATCAGCCCTGCCCTTGCAACACGGTTGGCCCAAGAACTCGGCGTGCCGTTACAGCATGTTGTGTACGAGGGCGCTGGCAAAGTTTTCGCAGATGCGGGACGGGATAAGTGGGATGTCGCGTTCCTAGCAATTGATGAGGCGCGCGCGCAGCAGATTACCTTTACAAGACCCTACAAAGTTATCGAAGCAACCTATGCGGTGCGCACAGCCTCAAGTTTCACACACTGTTCCGATCTGGACCACGAAGGTCGACGTGTGCTGACAGCCAAAGGCTCGGCCTATGATCTTTTTTTGACCAAAAATCTCAGATTGGCCCAACTCATCCGGTCAGGCACGCCCATGCAAAGCTTTGAGGAATTTGGTTCGGGCAGTTACGATGCAGTGGCTGGGGTGCGTGCCTCGCTTGAGGCAGCATTTGCGGACAAGCCGGACATCCGAGTTTTACCTGACGCCCTGACATCAGTCAGGCAAGCAATGGCCCTGCCAAATCCGGCGGACCCGCGTATTTCCGCATTAGACGCTTTTGTTGAGCGTGCCATGACGGACGGCTTTGTCAAAAGACAAAGCACGCCCTAAGGAAAGACTTCGGGATTGATCATATTGATCGGCTGTCCCGCGGCGAAGGCGTTAATTTGGTCAAAAATATCGCTGAACTGTAAATCAAATTCATCCTCTGTCACAAAACCGATGTGCGGGGTCGCAACCACGTTAGGGTGCGTGAGCAGAATATTGGTTTGGTCCGTGAGCGGTTCTTGGTCGAAAACATCAACAGCCGCGTGCAACTGGCCCTGCGCCACAACCGCCTCAAGCGCGCCCGTTTGCACAAGGCCCGAACGCGATGTGTTCACAAATAATGCGCGCGGTTTCATGGCCGCTAAATCCGCTTTGGTGATCAGCCCTTTGGTTTCTGACTTTAGTCGGACATGCACACTTACAATGTCAGATGTGGCGAAAAATGCCTCACGCGTGGCGGGGACAGTCTCGCCTGCTTCTTTTGCACGCATCCGTCCGTCCTCGGACCCCCACCATTGCACCTTCATGCCCAATGCTTTGGCATAATCTGACACGGCGCCCGCAATGCGTCCGTTGCCGTATAGCCCCAGAACCCGCCCCCGAAGCGTGCGCCCGACACCGGCCTGCCAGTTGCCCGCTTTGATCGAACTGGTCTGTTGCGGTATTTGTCGAAAGCTCGCCAAGATAAGAGCCAACGTGTGCTCAGCTGCTGCATAGGAAGGCGCGTCTGAATGCATGTTCGAACACAGCAACACGTTGTGGAGCGTACACGCATCAACGTCGACGTGCGGATAGACACTACGCTGTGAAATCAATTTCAGGTTTGGCATTCCCGCAAGAAGTTGCGCACCCACTTTCGTGCGCTCGCGAAACAAGACCAGCGCTTCGGCCTCCTGCATTCGAGCGGCAAGTTTAACCGGATCAGGCTCATGGTCTGACCAAACAGTGACATCGTGATCATCTAGCTTAGAAAAGCACGGCAAGTTCCGTAACGTGTCGAACCAATCATCAAGAATGTGAACTTTCATCACCCCTCCATATCCGCGTGACCGTTGTTTACGTGACCCGCCCAAATTCGCGAAGGGATAAAGACCTCTCCTGCGGCGATTTTGCGTGCGGTACGCACAAGACCTGCGGATTTGATTTCGAAACCTGCGGCCGTATCGGCATAATCAACGGCCACTTCAATACTGCCCGATGCGTGTTCCAACACAATGTTTGCAGGTATTTCATTTGGCTTGACGGCCATTCCGTCAGCTACTGTGCCCGGGGTCAACACACATGATGCCAAGCATTGTGCCCCGGTTACTGCCATCGAGGGATGAGTGTTCCAAGGCATAAAGTATCGTGCAGAAATTGTCCCGCCTGCCCTTGCAGGTGCCAGTATGCCAAATTTTGGCGTAACGGATTGAGAGACATCCCCCATTCCCATCAACACGCCTGCTTTTTGCCTAATCGTTTCCATGCATTGGAAAAATTCACGGTTCTCGTCTAATTCATTAACGCTTTCGTACCCAGTCAGGCCAAAGCTCTGCGCAGAGGCAATCACCATGGGCATCGCCACGTCCATGCAGGTGACTGTGACGCCGTCGATTTCATCGGTCAGCTTTCCAGTTGGCAAAAATGCACCCGTCACACCGCCTACAGTTTCCATGAATTGTAGAGCTATGGGCGCGCATGTTCCGGGAACACCGTCAATGGCTGCCCTGCCCTCGTAACTGACAACACGGTTGGGTGTCTGTACGACCGATGAAACGCGCGCTTCTGTGTTTACCGCACGAATGTTTACTGTGGTTTCGCCGTCAATAGGCTCAAACAACCCCATCTCGATTGCTGCAGGGCCAACACCTGTCAAAATATTGCCGCATGTGGGTTTGAAATCAACAAGCCTATCTTTCACGCTGACTTGGGCAAAGAAGTAGTCGACATCGGCCCAATCGTCGTCCGATTTAGACAGCATCGCTACTTTGGTCGTGACTGCAGCACCGCCCCCAAGCCCATCAATGTTGAGCGAATGGCCCGAGCCCACAATTGCGATTAACACATCGGCTAACGTCTCAAGATCAGCCGGAAGATCAGCGCGGTTCAAATATGGCCCGCGAGATGTGCCGCCGCGCATAAGTAGATAGGGAATGGGTGTTTGTGTCATGTCAGCGGCCATGGAAGTGTTGCGTATTCTTGCAAAAGCCCCGGAGGAAAGTCGCGATTTAGCGTCCAAGCCATCGCGCAAATGAATGCGGTGCCGATGACAGTATATGCGGCTGAAAACAGGGCACCTTTGCGCGCTCTGATCATCATGAAGCTGAACAAAAAGATGCCTAAGGCGAGGATAAATCCAAGAAGTGACGTCAGGATGAGCAGTGCGGCAAACCAACCGAGTGTGGACCAAAGCCCGTGCGTCGCGCCCGCATCTTCGCCACTCAGCTCACGGTCTGCAAAGATGGTATCGGTCTCGGCAACCCAGATCATACGAACAATCAATATGGCGCAGCCAATCAAACAGACACTGGCGACAAAAATTGGGAACGTTCTGTCACGACTGTAACTGGGGATCGAGCTCGCATCAAAAAGGGCGTACCCAATGAAGGCCGTAACCATCAGCATGAAGATCATCGGCGCACGCTTAGAGCCGGACTTGCTGTCTCCCTCGGCCATGATGTGCTTGGCTTGACGCAAGCCTAAGACCACCGAAATGATTGTGATAACCAACAAAACGATCACAATTGGTGAAAAGATGTAATCCAGCCCTTCACCGAAGCCTTTGCGAAAGCGGGACTGAGCGATTTGGATGGCTTGGTTGGCATAGGTTTCAGCGGGGTTAGACAGCACGAAACCAATCAAAAACGCCGGGCGAGACCAATCAAAGCGGCGCATCAAAATGCCAAGGAAGCCAATCGTGAACAGTGCGACCAAATCCATGAGGTTTTGACCCGACTGAAACGCCGCAAAGCTGATTATCATAAAGAGAAACGGGGCAAGAAGAACAAACCTGATGGTGGTCAACTTGGCGATCCCGCCAGATGCTGCGATGCAAACGATTGTGCCAACGACGTTTGCGAGGGCGAGCAACCATACAATCGCGTAAGTGATATCGAGATTATTCTTGAGCATCGCAGGGCCAACTTCGATCTGGCCAGAGCCAAGCAGCGCAATAGCCCCGATAAAAATTGCCATAGAGCCGGATCCGGGAATCCCGAACAACAACGTCGGCACCAAACCACCGCCCTCTTTGGCGTTGTTTGAGCTTTCTGGCCCAATCACGCCGCGCACTTCTCCATTTCCGAAGTTGGATTTTTCCTTTGTTGTCTGAACCGCGTGACCATAGGCGATCCAATCCACAACAGAGCCCCCTAGCCCAGGAATAACACCCACAACAACACCAATGATGGAGCACCTCACCGACAGCCAAATATTGGCAAACCAATCTCGAATGCCGTCGATCCAGCCCCCGCCAATCTGTGGTTCACTGCTAATAGCGCGGTCTTGTCGAAGCAGCGCAATAATCTCAGGAATGGCAAAAATGCCCAAGCCCACAATGACCAGTTTCAATCCGTCAGTAAGATACGGAAAATCGTACGACGACATCCGCAAATCACCAGAAGACGCACCTTCACCAATGGTACCGATCAACATCCCAAGACCAGCGGCGACAACACCCTTAATCGCAACACGGCCTGCCAAAATACCAACCATCGACAGCCCGAATATTGTGATCATCAACAGTTCCGGCGTGCGGAACTCCAATACAATCGGACGGGCGATCAAGATAAAGACCGTCAGAAAACTCGCCCCGACCAGCCCGCCAAAAAGTGAGGATGTGAACGCAGCCGATAGCGCATGGGCGGCCTTGCCTTTGCGCGCCATAGGAAAGCCATCAAGCACCGTGGCTTGAGATGCGGAGGAGCCGGGAATGCCCATCAACACAGAGGCAAAGGTGTCTGATGTGGGGACAACAGCAACCATCCCAATCATCAACGCCAAGCCCAAAATTGGGTCCATACCGAACATGAAAGGCAGAAGAAGCGACAGCCCCGCAATACCGCCAAGCCCGGGGAAAACCCCAATGCAAAGGCCCATCAGAACCCCTAACACGAGGTACCCCAAGACGACCGGTTGTAAAATGAGTGCCCAAGCGTCGCCGAATGCGGGCAGCGCTTCCAATATTACGTTCAAGAGAAAGCTCCCCCAAAATTTCCTTGTGCAAACGCCCCGCCCACCACGGCAAGCGGGACGTTCAAGAAGGAAATTTAGTTAAGTGAAACGCCGTACTTTTCTTGCAGCCAGTTCACGATAAAGGCTTTTGCATCCGCACTCACCATGGTCGCGCTTGCTTTTGCTGTTGCAGCTGCCTCACCAGTCATTTGTGGATACTTGCCCAAGCGCTTGCTTGAAATCTCGGCGAAATCGGCGCGTGCCTTCACAGCTTCAAATGCTGCTGTGTATGTTGCCATCGCGTCTGCTGATGCACCTTGGGGAAGGAAAACCATCTTTTGAGCGGGGAAACCGGCAATAAAGAACGCTTTCCACGCATCCCACTTTTCACCTGATGTTTCGCATCCATCGGTCGCGTCACACACTTCTTTGAAAGTAGGAATTTCAGGGAATGTGGGGTCCCGCACAATGTTGCCGGCGTCATCAAGAGCGCCCCAAGTCATCATGGGCACTGCAGTACCCGCTTCAACAAGCGGTGTAACACCAGACAAATATGATGAGGACGTTTGATAATCGATGTTCGCTTCACCGCGCTCAAACATCAAACGACCGTCACCGCGGCCTTTGATACCCATTACGCTTTCGACATTAAGTCCCAGCATTTCCCAAGCAAGCGTCGGCACAAGGTCAAGACGTGTCGCGCCTTGGTTACCATAAATAAAGTCGGTGCCTTGCAGACCAGCCGCGTTCAAACCATCCATTTTCGACGCAAGCTCTGGCGGCAGATAAGCCACACCGCCGGTACCTGAAGCCAATACAACGTTCCAGTCGGCGTAGTTATATTTCACGCGTGGATCGCCCAACAAGAACGGGAACTGTGTGGACCCTGAGGAACCGAAAATCAGTGTGCCGTCTTCGTAACGCTGCTCTTGGAAAAAGTTCGCCCCTTTCGTGGAGCCAGCACCAGGCATGAATTTCACAACGACTGTTGGCTCGCCCGGAAGGGCCTCTGACAAAAGTGGTGCGTAGAAGTTAGCCCATTTGGCAGAGCCACCCGTTTCAGAGAATGGAATGATCCACTCAACAGTTTTGCCCTCAAGATTGATACCATGACCACCCGCGTTCGCTTGCAATCCAAAAGTAGCAGCTGCAGCAGCCACAAGCCCCGCAGCTACGCGACGCGTAGTTTTCAAATTAAACATAAAATCCTCCCAGATTTTTTCCGCACAAACAGAGCGGTTGAAATAGAATCACTGAGGAGCCTCCACCCCCCGATTGATGTTTCATGTTTGATCTGCGAACCTTTCATGAAACTTTCATACTTAAGAGAAATTTGAATGCGTATCACACTGGTTGAGGACAACATTAGTCTTGCGAAGGGCATCACCTACCGTCTTGAAGACGCAGGCCACGCTGTGGATACGGTCCATAATGGGGACGAAGCCCAAGACTACCTCAAGGCTGACGGCGCGGATTTAGTTATTCTGGATATCAATTTACCCGGTACAGATGGCCTCGATTTATTAAGCGAAATGAGGCGACGCGCTGATGCACGGCCAGTTATTTTGTTGACCGCACGCGCTGACACGCAAGACCGCGTGCGTGGTCTTGATGCAGGCGCGGATGATTATTTGATCAAGCCATTTGAGATGGCCGAACTCGAAGCCCGCGTTCGGGCCCTACTGCGCAGGCGTGCAATCCCACAACAGCAGCTAAAAGCGGTTGGCGCGCTGCACTATGATCCTAACGCACGGCAACTATTCGACGGGGAAACGGAATTAGGTTTACCGCGCCGCGAAATGTCCGTCTTTGAGTGCCTATTAGGGGCAGACGGGCGGTTGGTGTCCAAAAGTGCTGTTCTGGATCATGTTTACGGTGTTGGTTCGGACATCGAAGAGAAAGTAGTCGAAGTCTACATTTCACGTCTAAGGTCCCGACTTAAACCATACGGGATCCTCATAAAGGCGCGCCGTGGCTTGGGCTATGAAATGATCGAGCAAGACGCCCCATGATACCACGTTCGCTGCGCGCGCGGCTGATCTTGATAATTTTGCCACCGCTTTTGGTGATCTCGTGCATTGCGGGTGCGTGGCAGTTTCATAACACAACACTGCGCGCAGAAAGTATCTTCGATAAAGGGCTGCTGTCTGCTGCGATCGCCATTTCACGAGATGTTGCCCTGTCAGACGGTGACGCAATTAGCCCGTCAACCCGGCGGCTGCTAACCGACACTTCGGGTGGCACAATCTTTTACCACGTTTTCGCCCCAGATGGCGTGTTCGTAACGGGCTACTCTACCCCCCCCATATTGCCCAGCTTTACGGGTCAAGGCACGACGGAGCCGTTTTATTTTAACAGTGTTTATCAGGGCGAAAACGTCCGCGTTCTACGCTTTCAGGACGTGACTTTGGTCAGCGGCGTGGCGGGTGTTTTCAACATCACCGTGTGGCAAAATGCCAGTGTTCGCAGCAGCTTTGTGCGAAGTGTTTTGTCCAAGTCCTTTGCAGTTATAGCGGGGCTGGTATTTAGTGTTGGTATTGTTGTCTGGTTCGGCGTGCGCCTTGGGTTAAGCCCGCTGCTTGAGCTTGAACGGGCCATTGCTTTGCGCACCGCGAGCGAGCTTGAACCCATCCGCCGCCCTGTTCCAACAGAAGCCCAAGGGTTGGTCAACACGTTAAACGGGCTGCTAAATCGGGTGTCGCGGCGGATAAGCTCCAAAGACGAATTCATTTCAAATGCCGCCCATCAGTTGCGCAACCCCGTTGCGGGGGTCCTCGCGCTCGCCGAAGCAGTGCAAACAGCGCCAAATGCACAAATGGCGAAAAAGCGAAGCGCCGAGCTTTTGGATGCGGCCCGAGAAGCAAGTGAGCTGACCAACAAGCTGCTCTCATTTGAGCGCGCAAGCGGTACAGACATTGCCCAGTCAGGTGCCAAAGTTGACCTGCGCCAATTGCTCAAAAATGCTGTTTTGGCCTTTCAAAACCAACATTCAGAATGCCCGTTAGCTTTTGATCTGAACGTGCCGCGGAACATCGTTTTGATCAAAGCCGATGAGACTATGCTTCAAGAAGCAATATTGAACTTGTTTTCAAACTCACTCATCCACGGTGGCCCTAAAGTCTCAAATGTTAGTGTACGCATGTCCGTAGCGGGCCAAATGGCCACAGTCATAATTTCTGATAATGGCGTGGGCATTCCACCTGATCGACACCTCCAGGCGCTAAGCCGATTTTCCCAAGCAGGTGGCGGTCCGGGCAGCGGTCTGGGTCTCGCCATTGCTGCTCGAGTGCTCAAAAATCATCAAGGTGAATTAGATATTCAGGACACAGCTGACGGCGCATCAATTCGATTGAGCCTTCCAATCACCCAACCTTAATACATGTGGGAGTGTGGTCTGGCCTAAGGCATTCTGCCTCTAGCAAACCCGCCACCAAGTCCACTCGCACACATTTACGCGCGTGCCACAGGCTATTTTTCAGAGCAAGTATTGACCAGAAGCCCATTACCAGAGCGGATAATTAAGGGGGGAAAAAATTAACAATCAATCAACTTATTGATAATAAAGTCATTTTTGGATTAGGCGGTGCCCAAAACGAGCTCGAACCGCAGACATACTGATTACAAACATACCTTCGCCCCCAAATACACACTTATGTAAACTTGTTGGTGCGCCGTGCCGTAATGTTGTGGTGAGGAGCAGGACATGCGGAAGCTGCGCGAAGATACACATCTGATATTGGACGGCGAGGTGCGGGTGTATCGCGTGAGGGCGATATAGGCACGTCACACCTCACAATTGGCACAGGGGCCTAATCTCCCAAAAGCACACCGCCGCGCGTGTGCGGGCGCGCGTTACACAGGCTGTTATTGAGAGCAAGTATCGACCAGAAGCCCAATACGTAAGGTGGATAATTGGGTGGATAAAAATATCCACTAATCCATCAAACTAATGATAATAAAAGTATTTTAAGGGTTAAGTGGTGCCCCCATACGGACTCGAACCGCGTACCTACTGATTACAAATCAAGCGAAATTATCGAATTATTCATGTATCCAGCACGCTCAACGCCCCATCTACGCGCGCGGGGGAAAAGCTCTAAGTAATTTTTAGGGGACACAATAGGGGACAAAAATCACCAAGAAGCAGTAAATATAATGTTATTCAATACTTGCGGGGATATGGTGGCGGACAGACAGGGATTCGAACCCTGGAGACGGTCTCCCGCCTACACACTTTCCAGGCGTGCGCCTTCGACCACTCGGCCACCTGTCCGTGACGGGCAAATAGCGGCAATCGGTGGGGGGGATCAAGTGGTTTCTTGGGGATTGTTCACAAATAGGGCCGCGCAGGCCAACATAGCAGCCCGTTTATTCTGATGCCCTCGCCTCAATCCGCTAAATGCACATAGACACGGCGGTTGATTTTGCCCTTTTTCTCGATCTTGCCCAGCCGGATCGCACCAATCTCGCCGGTACGTTCAACATGAGTGCCACCACAAGGTTGCAGATCAATTTGCGTTGTTTCATCACCGATACGAACCAACCGGACAATTCCCGCACCGGTGGGTGGTTTGACTGACATGGTCTTTACCAAATCGGGGTTTGCGTCCAATTCGGCAGCTGTGATCCACGCATCTGTCACAGCAAAGTTGGCGTCGATCAAACGGTTCAACTCTGTTTCAATCGCTGCTTTATCCACGGGCGGGGTCTCCATCATAAAGTCCAGCCGTCCTTTATCTGCCGCGATTGCGCCCCCTGTCACCGGCAGCGGGATCACTACGGACAGCAGGTGTAGAAGCGTGTGAACGCGCATCATCCGGTGGCGACGTTCCCAGTCCAATGTTTGCGTAACTTGCGTGCCAACAGCAGGTAGGGCAGTCGGCTCGGCAGGTACGAGGATCAAGGCCCCCTCGCCTTTGATGCAGGTCGCGATCTTCATTGCACCGCCCTGCCATGTGATCTGACCGCTATCACCAGGCTGGCCGCCGCCCGTTGCGTAAAAATTTGTCTGATCTACCACAATGCCGCCCTCAGGGGTGTGGCTCACAACTTTGCCAGTTGCAACACGCAGATAGGCATCTGTTAGGAAAAGAGGCTCTGTATTCATGTCTCACCGAATGATTTGCGGTAAATGTCGTTCAAGCTCATTCAGCGCTTTCAAAGACTGAGGGAATATCATTTGCCTTTTGATCAAGCCACTCTGGTACAGGCAGGCCTTTTTCACGCAAAAACGCTGGGTTGAAGAGCTTGGATTGGTAGCGTGTGCCGTAATCGCACAGGATCGTCACAATCGTATGGCCCGGCCCCATTTCACGAGCCATACGCATCGCGCCAGCGACGTTAACACCGCTTGAACCACCAAGAACCAAACCTTCGTTTGCGAGCAAATCAAACACGATCGGCACTGCTTCTGCATCCGGGATGTTGAACGACATATCGGGCGTGAACCCATCTAGATTGGCCGTGATGCGCCCCTGCCCGATCCCTTCGGTGATGCTGCCCCCGCTAGATGCTAGCGCGCCAGTGGTGTAAAAGCTGTGAAGTGCCGCGCCATCTGGATCCGCAAGGCCGATCTTTACGCCCTTGCTTTGCAACGCCATGCCAACACCGGCCATCGTTCCACCAGAACCTACAGCACAGATAAAGCCATCAACCTTGCCGCCGGTTTGTTCCCAAATTTCGGGGCCCGTTGTCTCGATATGGGCTTGGCGGTTTGCAACGTTGTCGAATTGGTTCGCCCAAATGGCGCCATTTGGCTCTGTCTTTGCCAGTTCATTCGCCAGCCGTTCTGAATAACGCACATAATTGTTCGGATTTTTGTAAGGTGCCGCAGGAACCTGAACCAAAGTCGCGCCAGCGAGCTCAAGCATATCTTTCTTTTCTTGGCTTTGGGTCTCTGGGATAACGATGACGGTCTTGAAGCCCATTGAGGCGCCCATCAAGGCAAGTCCGATGCCCGTGTTGCCCGCCGTACCCTCAACGATTGTGCCACCCGGTTTCAGATCACCACGGGCAACGGCGTCCTTAATAATGTAAAGCGCTGCGCGGTCTTTGACCGACTGACCGGGGTTTAGGAACTCGGCTTTGCCGTAAATATCACAGCCCGTGGCGGCACTTGCTGCTTTGAGGCGGATCAACGGGGTGTTGCCGACTGCGTCAGCGAGATCTTTTACAACGCGCATCGAGCGGTCCCTTCTATTTTGGTGTTGTCTCAGATGTAGGCCAGCGCGGGGGTGATCTCAACCAATTAGCGCGCGATTTGAACCGCGTAAGCGCAAGCAATTAAGAATGTGCCTGTGCAATCCCTGCCCGAATCTCATCGCGGTGCCGCGCCAGCCACAAAGCCAAGAGTAAAGTCGGGGCGTTTTTCAAACCACCCCCGTCAGCTACCTTCATAAACGCGTCAAAACTCAGAAGGTGCGAGGCGATATCTTCGGCCTCACCTTCTTCTCCGCCAACGCCCGTGATGTCATCCGGCAAATCAGCGGTTCCCACGTAAAGATAGAAAAACTCGGTCGATGAACCGGGGCTTGGATAGGCCTCAGCAACAGCATGAAGCGCGCTGAACTTTAGCCCCGCTTCTTCCATAGCCTCGCGGTGTGCCGCATCTTGGGGTGCCTCAAACGCATCAATAAGACCTGCAATTGGCTCCATAGACCAACAATCAGACGCACCGCGCAGATACGGACCGACGCGAAACTGCTCAACCAAAAGGACCCTATCGCGCACCGGATCATAGGGCAGCACAATCGCAGCATCAGCACTTTTGAACGCCGCACGGGTCACGACTGGACTGCTTGACCCATCGAAACGCTTGAATGACAGATCCATCTCATCCATCGCGAAGAAATTAAAATACGGCGTGCGGTGCCCTAAAAGTGCAACGTCATCGCGCGACAGGCGGCCATCTACAGGCCTGCTCCCCGCTTCGGCCCGCAATCTTGACGCAGCCCGTGCGCGGATCATGCCAAAGCGCGCGGCCACATCCGCACCGCTCAGCTGGCCAAAATAACTCATCACTTCCGCAGCAGCCATGCGGCTAACTGCGCCAAAGTCGTGCTGCCACTGACTTAGGGACCACGCCCCCTCTGCCTGCCATTGACCACGCGGAGGCATGTAGATGTCCGCCCCGTCAATTTGCACCACATCATAGGCAAAACCGCTTTCGTAAAAATCCAAACGCGCTCGTTCATTCGGACTAAGGCCATCAATGCGCAGCGCTTTCGCCGATTGGCCTTTTGCGGCTTCAATGATTGGAAAACTTTCGCCCAGTACTTGGCTGACCCGATAGCCCTCAAGCATCACGTCGCTAAGGCGCAAATGATCAGTCTGCCCTAGAATTACCTGGCGTAATGCGGCGTCACGCAGCGTGCCGTAGACAATCAAAGACCCGTTTGCCGCTGGCATATCTTCTTCACCATCCACTTCACTAGGCATCACGGCAAGCCTGGTTTATCAAAAGCCTGCGCCGCTTTTGCGCCTAGATAAGCCGCCAAAACACCTCCGCCAAGCACAACAAAAATCACGCTACCGCTTGCCATAACCTGCAGGTCTTCAAAAGCGATTTCAAAAACAGCAATGACTGCTTCCATCGCTTGATCGTATTGCTTGCGCAAAGATAGCTCGAGCATTTTGATCGTTGAGTGCGCCAACAGTGCCCAGAAAACCCACGCAAACGCGCCAGTCAGCCCGTGAACAACGATGCCTTTTGCAGCGGACTTGACCCGAGGGCCGATCACCGTCCAGCCAACCATAAACCCTGCTGCTGCATTGATTTGTGCAAACCATTCAAACGGGGGATCTTCCACCATCAGCGGTGCGATCAGAAACGATGCACACCACCCCATCGCGGCCAACACCGCCGCTGCAATAAGACGACCGGCTGTTGGCATCACGAACACTCCTTACTGCACGAGTTACAACACAAGACGACCTGCCGTGATCCAAAACCTTAAGCAGGTTTGCCCACAGTGATCTGCGTTACGTCACAGTTTCGGCTATCAAATGTCGACGCGCAAGAGGTCAGGTAAAAGTTCCACATCCGGCGGAACCGCTCATCAAAACCCATGGCCGCCGCTTCTGCCCAACGGGCGTTGAAATCGTCGTACCAGCGGCGCAACGTAATCGAATAGCTCTCACCAAATTCAATTGACTTGGCCACGGTCAACCCCGCTTGGGCAACGTGTGATTTAAGAATACGCGGCGCGGGCAACATGCCACCAGGGAAGATGTATTTCTGAATGAAATCTGGGCCCCGTTTATAAACGCTCCACCGCTCATCCGCGACGGTAATGATCTGAAGCGTCGCTTGTTTACCGGGCTTCAGGCACTTGTGCAGTGTCTCGAAATAAATGGGCCAATATTTTTCACCCACCGCTTCGAACATCTCAATACTGGCGATGCCATCATACGTGCCTTGCTCATCACGGTAGTCTTGCAGCTTAAACGTCACGAGATCGGAAAGTCCTGCTTTTTCAATGCGTTCTTGAGCATAGTTAAACTGTTCCTGACTGATCGTAAGCGCCGTTACCTTTAGGCCGCGCTCTTTGGCAGCGTATTCGGCAAAACCGCCCCAACCACAGCCGATCTCAAGCACATGATCACCGGCACTGACGCCCATCTCATCAATCAACTGGGCATACTTCTGTTCTTGCGCTTTTTCCGTGCTCTCTTGCCCTGTTTTGAACAAAGCCGATGAATACGTCATCGTATCGTCAAGCCATAACCCGTAAAAATCATTGCCTAAATCATAATGATAGCTGATGTTTTTACGCGCTTGGCCTTTGGAATTTGATTGCAACCAAAACCGCAGTTTTTCGTACATCCGAACAAGCGCCTGCCCCGCAAACCCGTCATACATTTCCTCGTTGCCGTCATGCACCAAATCCATGAAGGCCTGCAGATCAGGCGTGGACCACCACTCGTCGAGATACGCATCACAAAATCCAAGATCCCCTTCGCGGATCAGCCGGCCAAACAAATCGTTGTTGTGAATATGAACTGTCGCCACAAAACCCGCCGCCGCACCGCTTGCGCGAAAGTGACGGCCATCTGGCAAAATCATATCAAGCTGTCCGCGAGACATGCTTTGAGCCATAGAAAACACTTGGGTAAAATAACGGGGCAGATTTGTTTGCCCTTGTGTCGTGGTCAGGATCATGCGTGCTTCCTAGCTGATATCGGTTGTGTCCACTTTGCCTGACAGGCGTCGGGATTGAAAGTGTAACCTATTGCAATCATTTACAAAGCCAAGCGCATTAACGCTGGGTAACTTCTTCAAAGACGTATTTTTCAGCCCGATCATCAAAAACCACGGTTTTCATACGCCCCAAGTGCTGCTTTACGTCCTGCTTCAGCCGTCATAATCGGTTCAGGATAACGCGCATCAGGGGCCAGACCCCAGCTTTGTGGGATCGCGTCAAAATACTGGAGCGCAGTCTTTGCGGGGTTCGCACGCCCCTCGGCGATCCACGCACTGACGTAGTCGCGGTTTTTATCGAACTTATCGAGTTGCGTCACAGGGTTGAACACACGGAAATACGGCGTCGCATCCGGTCCCGACCCCGATGACCACTGCCAACCCATAGCGTTTGATGCAGGGTCCCAATCGGTTAGACATTCCTCGAACCATTTTTGGCCAATCTTCCAATGGCACTGCAGGTGCTTGGTCAGGTAGCTGGCCACAATCATGCGACCGCGGTTATGCATTTTGCCCGTCACATACATCTCGCGCATTGCGGCATCTACGAACTGAATGCCCGTCCGGCCCTGCTTCCAGGCCCGCACTTTTTCAGCGGTCTCGTCTGTATTCCACGGAAATGCATCCCAGTCCGGTTTCCAATTTTGCGAGACAATCTGTGGGGTGTGGTGCACCAAATGATACGCAAATTCGCGCCAAACCAGCTCTTTGAGGAATGTCTCCGCACCTGCTTTTCCCTGATGCAGCGCCGCTTGACCCGCGTGCCAGCATGTTGTCGGGCTGATTTCACCCAAAGAAAGGTTTTCAGACAAACCACTTGTGCCGTCTTTCCAAGGAAGGTCACGATTGGTGTCATAGCCCTGAACGCGTGTCTCGATAAAGCTATCAAGACGTGCGCGAGCGGCATCTTCACCCACACGTGCATACTGTGCAACGATCGCCCAACCACGGTGCATAGCACGCCCAAGCCCCCAGTCAGACAGCACATCGGACGCAACATCTTGGGATAGCGACGCCAGCTTGGTTGGCGCACTCAGCGGCGCAGGCACGTCGCGATCGCGCACCATTTTCCACATCGGGGTGTATACTTTATAAAACCCACCGGTCTTGGTCTCAACGGTCCATGGCTCAAACATCACGTGCCCTGCGAAACTGCGCGCATCGATGCCCTGTTCTTTGAGCGCGGATTTTACATCCGTATCACGTTCTTTCGCATCAGGATCATAGAGCCGCGACCAGTAGACGGAGTTCGCGCCGGTTTCGGCGATCACGTTTTTGAGAACCTCAAGGGCGTTCCCACGACGCAAAACCAAACGCGCACCGATCTTTTCAAGGGACGCCTGTAACGCCCCAAGCGATTGTTCCAGACGCCACTTAGGCGCCGCACCAAGATTTTCGACAATTTGATCATGAATGAACAGGGCCACAACCGGCCGCCCCGTTTCGCACGCGGCCGTCAGTGCCGGATGATCTGAAAGGCGCAAATCACGCCGAAACCACATGATGATTGGTGTCTGCTCGCTCAAAATAGCCCCCTGCCGTCAACTCGCGCGGCAAGGCCGCTGTCACAGCGTTTGATCTAGGGCTTGGATCAGCAAATCAACCTCGGAGGGGGATGTGTAATGCACAAAACTCAGCCTAAGGATCCCTTGAGCCAGATCAACGCCGAGTGCCTCAAGTGCGCGGTCGGCGTAAAATGTCCCGCCACCGGCCATGATGCGTTTATCCGACAAGCGCCGCGCCACATCTGCGCCGCTTTGACCGTCCACAACAACCGAAACAGTGGGCAGCCGCTTTTGCGCATCAATTGGCCCAAGGACCCGCAAGTCGTCACGTCCCTCAAGATAGGCCATCAAGGGTCGAAGCGCTGTTTGCTCTGTCTCGTGGATCAAGGCTGCAACTGACTCCGCCCGCCCTGTCGCGTCACGCCCCGCTTTGAAATGATGTTCATAAACCGTGTCGAAATAATCCACGATCCCCGCGCAGGCCGCGACTTGCGCATGATCTGGACCCGCTGGCGTAAACCGCTTGTAAAGGACATGGTTATTGAACCCATGGCCCTGCCCTGGCAGCGCCATCCCAAGGTTACGATTTATCACCATGATACCTTGGTGCGGACCGTATGTTTTATAGGCCGAAAACAGATATATGTCAGCGCCCATCTTTTTGATGTTCGGCAAGCCATGGGGCGCAAAACTGACCCCGTCCACACAAGTGAATATCTCGTTCTCACGCGCGATTTTACAAATGGCCGACACATCATGCGGCGCGCCCACAACGTTAGAAGCGTGAGGAAAACACAAAAGCTTGACCCGCTCATCAATCAGCTCTTCAAGATCATCGGTCTCAAGCATGCCCGTCTCGGGACGCATTTTCCATTCGCGCACCTCTATGCCGCGGTCGGCCAATCGCCGCCAGACACCACTGTTGGCCTCATGATCTGCGTCTGTGACGATGATTGCTTGCTTCTCGGTCAGCCACGATCCGAAAGCTTGGGCCAACACATAAGTATTTTGGGTGGTCGACGGACCGAAGCTTACCTCATCAGTTTGTACGCCAAGCAGACGCGCAAGCCGTTCGCGCGCCTCATCCATTTCGGCGCCCGCAAGTTCAGAGGCAGGGTATTGACCATAAGGTTGGACTTTGCGCTCGCGGTAAAAACGGTTCAATCGCCACGCCGAATGCCTGCACGTGTAACTGCCGCCTGCATTCTCGAAAAACCCTCGCCCGCGCAAGACAGGCTCGGCAAACGCAGGGAACTGCGCACGCACAAAATCAAGGTCCATTATCATATGCAGAAACTTGCATAGTATAGGGCAGTATGCAAGGGAATACCATCAAATGAAAACGCCCTATCGTCAATAACGACAGGGCGTAAACATAGCTATGAGAGAGCAATTACTCAGCCGGTGTTGTGCTCATTTCAGCTGTCGTTGTGGCAACACCAGCAGCCTCACGACGACCGTCATTATAGATCGCCTTGATCAGCGCGATACACATCAACACCATCACCACCGAGAATGGTAGCGCGCCGATCACCATCGCTGTTTGGATCGCAGATGTACCCCCTGAGATAAGCAAACCGCCCACCACCAGCGCCAGTGCCACACCCCAAAACATAATGTGCGGACGTGCTTTTGGTCCTTCGTCGCCGGCCGCGTTAATAGTGTTCACAATCAACACCGCCGAGTCAGCAGAAGTCACCAAGAACGTCATCAGCAACACAACGATCAACAACGCCATGCCCCACGCCAATGCTTGTGCAATCGGCGCAAGCATGAATTCAGTCATCGCAAAGATCTTGTCACCGTTTGCTGCACCAAAGATCACGCCATTCGCACCGCCATTCAACTCAAGATCAATGGCCGTGCCACCCGCCCATGAAAACCAGACAAAGCACATCAACGCAGGCACGATCATCGCACCAAGCACAAACTCTCGGATCGACCGACCACGACTGATGCGCGCAAGAAACAGCCCCACGAAAGGCGCAAACGCGATCCACCACGCCCAGTAGAACACCGGCCACCAGCCCTGCCACTGCGACAACAAGAAATCTTCTGACCCTTCTACACCGTCTGAACGGAACACGTTGAAGCTCATCTCCGGCAAGGCGATCAGGTAGTCGAACACACCCAGCACCATTGCCTGCGCACCAAAGAAGGTCGCCCCGAAAATGATGAAAAAGCCAAGCAAGATGATCGACAGCACCATGTTGATGTTGGACAGCCACTTGATGCCCTTCCCAACCCCCGACAACGCCGACAGCGTAGACGCGCCCATGATGACGACCAAAGCCACGACAATGCCCATACCCGTTGCACCACCGTCCTCAGCCATCAGACCGTTAATTCCGATCCGCGTGAGGCCCGCCACAAATTGCTCCACGCCAAAACCCAGCGTTTGCGCAACACCAAGTATAGTCGCCACAACAGCCACAATATCAATCAAGTGCCCCAAGCGACCAGACAGCGCTGTACCAAACAAAGGTGTCAACGATGAGCGAATGGTAAGCGGCAACCCACGACGATAGCTAAAGAACGCAAGCGACAGACCAGCCACCGCGTAGCAGGCCCACGCGCTTAGCCCCCAATGCAGAAACGACCACTTGTAGGCCATGCGCACGTTATCTGCCGCACCCCCAGTCGTGATGCCCTGAATGACCTCTGGATTATTGCCAAAATGCGCAACTGGCTCTGCGACGGCCCAAGTTAGCATCCCAACGCCAATCCCAGCCCCAAACATCATAGAAAACCATGAAAAATTTGAGAATTCCGGCTTTTCCCCGGGCTGACCAAGGTTAAGGCGCCCTGCGGTCGGCCAGACCGCCAAGCCCAGACATACGATAATGAAAAAGCCAACGGACCAGATGTACCAAGCGGCGAAATTCGCCAGAATGACACTGTTCCACTCGCCTAGAATACGGCCTGCATCAGTAGGCCATACGATACACCACACAACCAAAATGCTGATAATTATTTTGCTGATTACAGTCACATTGAGACTGAAACCACGATAAAAACCTGTGTCTGCGGTCTTAATCGGTAACTCTGTTAATGGTTCTTGAATAGACATTGTCTTCCCCGGTTTTTATTATTTATGCGACAAAGCGTAGCAGAGCCACTTGGTGGCACAAATAAAACATTCAATATGCTGCGTGGTTTCATTTTATGTATTTAAATACAATGGGGTAGAGCCAAAAGCTCGAGACCTTTCACCAAATAATGTCCACATTTTAGTGCGTAACTGCAAAAGCTGCGGCAATTTAGAAGACACTATTCATTTACGCGCACAAAAACTGTTCGGAGCCCAGAGTGAAGAGTGGTCTATGCCCAACCAAAAAGGGCACCCAATGGGCGCCCTCCTCGCTGTACATACGTTGAAGCTTCTTAGCTTCCGGCAACATCCACCACGACACGTCCTTTGACTTGGCCCTTCAGAATGTCACGGCCAAGGGACGGCAGATCGGCAAGCGTCGCTGGAACAATCATGTCCTCCAGCTTTGCAAGCGGAAGATCGGTAGCGATACGCTGCCAAGCGCGCTGACGTGCCTCAAAGGGCTGCATGACACTGTCGATCCCAAGCAGGTTCACGCCGCGCAGCAAAAACGGAATAACAGTAGCTGGCAAACCCGCGCCACCGGCAAGGCCAACAGCCGAAACCGATGCGCCGTATTTCATCTGGCCAAGCACGCGGGCCAGCATTTCGCCACCGACCGCATCAACACAGCCGCCCCATGCTTCCGCCTCAAGGGGGCGTTTTGTGGTCTCGTTCAGCTCCTCACGGGCTACAATCTGGGACGCCCCAAGACTTTCAAGATATGCGCCAGTTTCAGGCCGCCCCGTCACAGCCGCAACTTGATGGCCAAGGTTTGCTAGAATGGCCGTAGCCACAGACCCAACGCCACCAGCCGCCCCAGTGACCAAAACCGGCCCGTCTTTGATGCCGTGATCTTCAAGCGCCATAACGGCCAGCATCGCGGTAAAGCCTGCCGTACCTACCGCCATAGCCTGACGTGTGTCGAGACCTTTGGGAAGTGGCACCAACCAGTCCGCTTTGACACGCGCTTTTTGCCCGTAGCCGCCCCAATGGGCCTCACCAACGCGCCAGCCTGTCAGAACAACTTTATCCCCTGCAGCATAGCGCGGGTCATCAGATGTTTCGACGGTGCCTGCGAAATCAATACCCGGCACATGGGGGTAGTTGCGCACAAGACCGCCGCCCGGCCCGATGCACAGACCGTCTTTGTAGTTAACTGTCGAGTATTCAACGGCCACAACCACATCACCGGCCGGAAGCTGATCTAGGCTCAGCTCCTCAACAGCTGCGTGTGTTTTGCCTTCGTCGTCTTTGTTGACCACCAGTACTTTAAACATGTTCATCTCCCTACATCTTTTCAGTCTTTTCAAAGTCGCGGCACGCTGAATCGCCGCGCCATACATTAAATCCAGAATTTTTCAGCCACCGTGACGGCCCGCGGACCATCAGGTGTTTGAGCTGTCAGCTTGGTGCCTGCGTCCCAGTGGGTCATACGCACCATGCCGATAGCGACGCCTGTGCCAAAATCAGGGCTGTTGGCCGCAGATGTGATCTGCCCCACAACTTTATCGCCCGCGATCAAAGGCCACGCACGATCACAGGGCGGCACTGCCCCCTCAATCTCAAGAGGGCGGATTTGCTTCACTGGCCCCTCCTTGGAGACGCGCAGCAACGCGTCACGGCCCACACACCCGATCGCCGTTTGGGTTGAACAAAAACGACCAAGTCCTGTTTCGTGGGGGGTGTTATCGCGGGTCATGTCATTGCCATAGGACAGCAAACCACCTTCGACCCGCTCAATCCCGTTGGGACAGCCTGCGCGCACATCAAGGTCTTTACCCGCCTCCATAAGCGCGTTCCAAAGCGGCATTCCAATGTCACTGCCTTCAACGTAAATCTCAAAACCGCCCTGCTTTGAATAGCCAGAGCGCGCAATCACAAGCGAGCGCCCCTGAAACTCAAACACGCCATAGCGGAAAAACTTGACGTTGCGAACGGCCTCACCAAAGACCCGCTCCATCAAATCATCGGACTTGGGCCCCTGAATGGCCAGCGGGCTGACGTCGGGCTCATCGACCATCACATCAAGGCGGTAGCCATACGCAATGCCTTTGACCCAAAACAGCAAGTCACTGTCAGCGATAGAAATCCAATAGCGGTCCTCGGCCAATTTAACCGCAACCGGATCGTTCAGCATCCCGCCGGTCTCATCGACCATGGGGACATAATAACACATGCCCGGCAGCATCCCGCGCAAATCCCGCGGCGTCAGCATTTGCAGCAAGCGACCTGCATCAGGGCCGCGCACTTCGACTTGTCGTTCAGCGGCCACATCCCAGACCTGAACAGCCGATTTAAGGTGGTGATAGTCTTCGACCACACTACGAAAAGCAGTTGGGAGAAGCATGTGATTATAAGTTGTGTAGGCACTTACACCTGCCGCCTCCACACCATCAGAGAACGGCGTGCGGCGAAGCCGACGCGAAGCAGTAATCAAAGCCATATCGTGTTCCTTATCCTTGGCTTATCGAAGCTATAATGTCGTAAATTCCGGCCCTATTTTGGTTTGGGACCGGCCCAGTCAATTGCGCAAATCTCAGCAGACATGCCGCCAAAATCCCACACGCGGCCGTAGTCGCGCACTTTGGACTTTAGGCCCTTGGCGGCTATGATGTTTGGACCCATCCAATATTTGGAGTTGGTAATCGTGACGGGCTCATCCGGTGAGGCGCCGTCGATCATCTCGATCTCGCCTGCAATCTTGCGCCCGATATAAAGACCACGTTTGGTGCCATCACGGACGATTTCAACTTTCTCACGCTCAGCCCCGATGATCTCAGAGACAAGGAACGTGAACAAACCGGTAGTACCGCCTGCTTGACCGCTGAAAATCTTGAGGATGCCGTTATAGGCCTTCTGGCTTGCGCGCTCATCAACGTAGGCTGCAACTTTCCAATTCCCCTCGCCCATACGACCCGGGATATCGACCAACAAACCTACGTTAAGCCCTGCAAGATCTTCGCCCTCAAAGTGGCCCTCATCAATGGCAATCGCCATCCACGCGTGGCAGTGCCCTTCGGTGGGAGGATGCGCGCCAAGGCTCACGACGCAGGGGCAAAATACCGTGCATGAGCAGTTGAGGAAAAGCTCGCCCTTAATGGCCCAATCCGTTGGACGCATTTTGCGGCGCAGAGGGTTATTTTCCATCTTCTGGTCGATCCGTTGGGAAATCGCGATGCGATCACTTTCGGTCCGTTGTTCTGTCGTGGCCATCGACGTAGCCCTCCTCGCTTGTGCGCAAATCGCGCGGTCAAATCATCTGCGCAAAGATGCGCGCTAAAGTACGTTGCTGACGCCAAGCCCAAGGCCCGCCGCGATCAGCGCATATCCCATCGGGCGCGTCACGAATGCGCCCAGCTGTGGCAATTTTTCAATCACCATAAAGAGCGTTGCCGCCCCCATCCACAAAAGGCTCATCACGCCCCCCACAAAGCCAAGCGCCATGAAGCCCCAACAACACCCGACACAAAACGCCCCAAGACCAAGTCCCATGCGCAGACCGCCAAGCGCGCCAGTGCGCCAGTGACCCAAGAAATACATCGTCGGCGCGTGGCAGACCCCGTGGCAAACCTCTTTGACGCGGGTGAACTGGAAAGCCCCAACGACCACCAACAGCCCTGCGGAAAGCCATGTAGGCGCAATGCCCAATTCGTCGACCAATCCGGCAGATGCCAGCCATAATTGTGCGGCGGTAATTAGTGCCGCGAACGCCACCCAAACAATTGCATATCCTAAAAGCACACCAAGCCAGCCTGCGCGTGTGCCGTTTGCACTTTGCATCAGGTCTTCATAGGCGCGCAAAGTTGGCACCATCGTTGGCAACATCATCGCCGCCATCATGATTGCCCACATCGCAAAAAGCGGGCCGAACGTCTCCATCGGCATCATGTTCATCCCAACGGGGCGGCCAATAAGGTCAACGCCAGACATCATCGCCATCATGTACAAAAACGCCCATGACGCCAAAATAACGCCAAAAAACGAGAGCCAAAGAATGCTGCGGACTGCGACCATGACGCGGATCTTTCGTATTTGTCTTTCACTTATGTCGAAGCGACTCGACCTGTGCAAAATTAAATGTCAGACTTTTGAAATTACGCAATAGATAATTGTCAGACATATGAAAACGAAGCTTGATCCCTCTGCTGATCTGTCGGCGCAAATTGCCGGTGCGATCCGAGATGCCATTATTGACGGGACTTTGCCCGTTGATGAGCGATTACCCTCGGAAATTGAGCTTTGCGAGCAGTTCGATGTGTCACGATCAACTGTGCGCGAAGCCCTCAAGCGGCTTGCGGCGCAATCGCTGATCCGCACGCAGCGGGGCGCCACAGGCGGTGCTTTTGTCAAACGGCTCAACTATGCGGATGCCTATGCACAGCAAATCACAACATCCACGCTGTTGCTGTCGATGAACGAAGTTGATTTTGCCACGGCCTGCGAAGCGCGTTTTACGCTTGAGCGTGCATGCGCGCCGCTTAGCGCCAAACGCAGGACGCCCGATCACCTTGCGACAATGCGGGCTGAAATTCACCGCCAAGGACAACGCGGACTTTCTGATGAGGCCTTCTGCGCCTCGGATGTGGCTTTTCACCGCGCGCTTGTTGATGCGGCCCATAATCCAGTTTTGTCGTATCAACTGGCCGGCGCCGTAGAGGCCATGCAGCCCTTGATGAACATGATCACTTTCACGGCGCGCGACCGTGATAAAATCATACGCCTACACACCGAGTTAGCGAACGCCATTGAGCAAGAAAACGCCGTGGAAGCAGACCGTGTGCTGCAAACTCTGGCCAGCGAAACCAACGCCATGGCAGACACAGTATTTACTGCCCGCGCAGGACGCTAATCACTTGCGCGGTGCGCCACTTTCCATGTAGGGGCAGCGCACTAAACTATTCATTGTCGTGACCCACTATTTTTGATTTTTCCCGTCGGAGGATTCCAATGAAACGTCTACTTTTGACTTCAGCCGCTGCGCTGTTTGCCACCACTGCTTTTGCCGCTGATCCTGAATTGATCGTGTTTGATTGGTCCGGCTACGAAGAAGAAGGGTTCTACCCCGATTACACTGCTAAACATGGCGACATCCCCACTTTTGCGTTCTTTGGCGAAGAAGAAGAAGCGTTTCAAAAATTGCGCTCTGGTTTTCGCGCCGACGTCGGTCACCCGTGCTCCCAATCTGTTGAGAAATGGCGTGATGCCGGCCTAATTGAGCCATGGGATATTTCACAAATTCCAGCCTACGCAGATGTAGATGCGGCCTACAAAGAAAACCCGATCTTTGCAGATGAGACAGGCGTTTACTTTATCCCCGCTGACCTAGGTGCGACCGCAATCGCCTATAACACTGAAGAAGTTCCCCCTGCGGATATCGAAAGCCTTCAGGTATTCCTTGATCCAAAATACGCAGGCCGCACATCTTTGCCTGACAACGTAGACGATGCCTATTCACTGGCATTTTTGGCAACTGGCGTAACCGACTGGACAACCGCAACCCCTGCGCAAGTCGATGCCGCTTCCGAGTGGATGCGCAAGGCCCACGCCAATGTCCGCGCCTATTGGGCAGACGGTGCAGAATTGGCGCAACTGATGGCAACTGGCGAAGTACTGATTTCATGGGCATGGAACGAAACTCCTGTGACTATGGCAGCTGACGGCGCGCCCATCGGTTACCAACGCGAAGCCAAAGAGGGATCATCGCTGTGGTTCTGTGGATACGTGAACCTGCAAAACGGCCCCGGCTCTGAGCAAAAAGCGCATGACTTTATGAACGCATGGCTTCAGCCAGAGGTGACTGACTACATGGTCAACGAATGGGGCTATGGCCACGGTAACGCACAGGCCATGGCAGACTTTGACACAGCGATCCTTGATGAAGTTGGAATGGGCAAAATTGACGCTCCAATCCTGCGTCAACTGCCTCTTGAAAACGCAATCCGCGAGCAGATGGTCGCGTCCTTTGAGAAAATCAAAGCCGGCTTTTAAGCGCGGCGTTTGAACTGTTAGAACAGCGACGGGCGTACGCGCCCCTCGCCATCTGCCAGATCACCTCTATGTCATACCACAGAGCAAAAACGCAGAGGATGTCATGGTAGAGTATATTTCGATCGGATTGGCCCTGTTGACCATCGGCCTTGGGGCGTTTGGCTTTTTGGCCCCCCGTTACACCGCCTCCGCACTTGATCTGGAAACCACCCACACAACAATGGGCCTGTCAGAAATGCGCGCCAGCGTTGGCGCCTTATTTGTGGCCGTTGGGTTTGCGTGCTTGTTCACTGGCAGCGCGTCCGCCTACTTTATGCTTGGGGTTGTATACGCAGGTGCTGCAACGGGCCGTGCGCTATCCCTTATTCTTGACGCTCCCCCTTTTCGCAAAGCCCTGACGTTCTTCGCTTTTGAGGCGATACCCGCTGCCTTTTTGCTGTGGGCACATAGCCTGACCTGAAGACGCGCGGATAAATCCCGCGATCACACCAGCTACCTGTTGCAAACCACAGCCAGCCGATTATGTATGACCTGTCTCTTCGGGGACTATGGACATAAACGCGCTCGTAATAAGCGGATCGGACCCGGGGGCGGTACCCGGCGACTCCACCATATTACCTTCGGCGGCATCCTTCATTTGGGGAGGTCATTCGGGATTGTGGGGTCGAAATAGGATCGACGAACGTCTAAAGGGGTTTGCTTTGTTTCGGTGAGTTACCACCGTTATCGGTACATTTAAGCTAGTTGCAAATGACAACAAAGCTCCAGTAGCACTCGCAGCGTAAGCAGCGCGTAATACTGAACTCTAAGTCCTAAGGCCTAGCAGCTTTAGGCGGGGTTCGCAGGTACCTGGCAACAGAAACCTGCACTTCCCTACCTTTCTACATCCTATCCATAGACGCCACTTTGAATGCTAGGATGCACAGCTTGCGATGCTGCCGTTTACCTCACCCACATGGCGAAAATCACTTGAAATATAACGGTACGTATAATTCAGCCCATACTCATCCATCAGAGTACGAATAGCAGTGTCAGTGCAAATGTTGTCATAAACCAGACGGGCTTGTTCGGCCAAGGCGGCTTCACGGTCAATCTGATCATAGCGCGAGTTATACGTATAATAATACCGCACGTTCAGCTTATCGATTGTCATGTTATCAAAGTGCAAAAGTTGGCCACGCTCGGATTTTACGCTTTCATTCAATTGCCGTGCGGAGCGTTCGAAAAAAGCCACCACTTCAAGCTGCTCAGGTGACAAGTCATCTGTGCGGCTCAGCTCTGTTTGGCTGTTGGCAACCACCGACTGCAAAGTTGAGATTGTGCTCAGCGTCAGCGGATCCGCTTGCTGTCGCGTGACTTCTACATCTGCTTGCACACTTAGCGGCGCAGATCCATCAACCCGTTGATCTGTCATCAAAAAAGCGCTGCCCAAGCCAAAGGCTACCCCGACACCAACTAATCCAAAACCTTTTAACCCCGAAGCAAAACCTTGCTTTTCCATTACTGCGTCCCCCAAAGACATTAGGCCAATTTGGCAGTGGCCTTATATGGCGCTGCACAACATCTTGCGCAGCATTAATCAAAAGATACAATTAAATGACACTTTTGATCAAGTCATGGTTTAGGGCCTGTTTCGCGGCCTTGCCAAACCGACGCAGCAAATGTTGCATCAATTGTGACCCCGCCCCTTTTACTTCACCGCAAGGAGACGTAGGGTAAAAGCCAGTTGACAGATGGCCTCAAAGGAACCGCATCTATGGATCGCTCAATTGACTACGGAAACCTGATGCACCGCGCGATGCGCAGCTTGATCCAGAACGTTCTAAACGATGTGGCAGCGAACGGACTGCCCGGTGAGCACCACTTTTTCATAACATTCGACACTATGCACCCGGACGTGGAAATTGCCGACTGGCTATCAGACAGATATCCGGGGGAAATGACCGTCGTCATGCAGCATTGGTTCGATAACCTGAACGTCACCGACGAAGGCTTTGCGGTCACGTTGAACTTTGGCGACAGCCCCGAGCCACTTTATATTCCATACGACTCGATCAAAACATTTGTGGACCCGTCCGTTGAATTTGGCCTGCGCTTTGAAAGCCAAGACGATGATGAAGATGATCTAGAAGACACTGATTTGGACCTGCCAGATGACGTCGACTTGCTGCCTGTCACCCAAGCAAGCAGCCCCGACCGCGCCACGGACAGTGACGCTCCCAAAACCAAGGCAGACGTTGTGAGCCTTGATAGCTTCCGCAAGACCTAAACCAACGACAGCCAGTAGCAGCTGCTAGTTATTGCGCGGCGCATCTTTGCGCGCTAAACGGCATACAACAGTATACGAACAGGATTTCATCATGAGCACCACCCGCACCGAGACCGACAGCTTTGGCCCATTAGAAGTTCCCTCCGAGAAGTATTGGGGCGCACAAACACAGCGCAGCATCATGAACTTCCCTATCGGTTGGGAAAAGCAACCAATCGCGATCGTGCGTGCATTGGGCGTGATCAAACAAGCCTGCGCACAAGCTAATATGGACAACGGCAAGCTGCCCAAAGAATTGGGCGATGCCATCATCCAAGCCGCATCCGAAGTGGTTGCGGGCAAATTCGATGACAACTTTCCGCTGGTCGTCTGGCAAACCGGCTCTGGCACGCAGTCCAACATGAACGCCAATGAGGTGATCGCAAACCGCGCAATTGAGATCTTGGGCGGCGTCATCGGGTCAAAAGATCCCGTGCACCCGAATGATCACTGCAACATGGGCCAGTCGTCAAACGACACATTCCCGACCGCAATGCACATTGCCACCGCGATGACAGCGCGCGACGTATTGATCCCCGGCCTTGAGAAATTGCACGCGGCCTTGGCAGCAAAAGTAACAGAATTTGACGGCATCATTAAAATTGGCCGCACCCACACTATGGACGCGACACCGCTGACGTTGGCCCAAGAATTCTCTGGCTATACGCATCAAGTTGCGATGGGGCTTGAGCGCATCAAATCTGCCCTGCCCCGCATCAATGAGCTCGCCCAAGGCGGCACGGCTGTAGGCACCGGTCTGAACACCGTACAAGGCTGGGGCGAGCAAGTCGCAGCCAACATGGCGGCCATCACGAACCTACCTTTCGTAACAGCACCGAATAAATTCGAAGCCCTCGCCGCACATGACGCGATGGTTGAGATGTCCGGCGCGTTAAAAACCGTTGCGGCCAGCCTGTTCAAAATCGCAAACGACATCCGCCTTTTGGGGTCTGGGCCGCGCTGTGGTTTGGGCGAATTGATGTTGCCTGAAAACGAACCCGGCTCATCCATCATGCCCGGCAAAGTAAATCCAACCCAATGCGAGGCCCTGACCCAAGTGTGCGCACATGTGTTTGGTAATGACGCAGCCGTGGGTTTTGCAGGCAGCCAAGGTCACTTTGAGTTGAACGTCTACAAACCGATGATGGCCTATAACGTGTTGCAATCCATGCAATTGCTGGGCGACGCCTCTGTTGCCTTCACCGATAATTGCGTGTCGGGCATCCAAGCCAACACCGACAACATCACGCGCATTATGAATGAATCGCTGATGCTGGTAACGGCGCTGGCCCCGGAAATTGGCTATGACAACGCAACAACCGTCGCAAAAACAGCGCATAAAAACGGCACGACCCTGAAAGAGGAAGCGATCGCGTTGGGCTTTGTAGACGCCGAAACTTTCGACCGTGTTGTCCGCCCTGAATTGATGATCGGCCCTAAGTGAGCGTCATCAACCTAAACAAGGCCCGCAAGGCCAAGGCGCGCGCCTACAAAAAGGCGCGCGCTGATGAAAACGCTGTCAAATTTGGCCAAAGCAAAAGCCAGAAAACCATCACTGCCGCACGCAAAGCACAGCTTTCTAAGCATTTGGACGGTCATAAAACTGATGGCTGAGCGGCCTACAAAACGCTCGCTTACCTTGCGTGGGCACCGCACTTCGGTGTCGCTTGAAGATGCTTTTTGGAACAGCTTTCGCCAAATAGCTGCAGAGAATAACAAACCAATCAATGTGTTAGCGGCTGAAATTGATGCGACACGCGGTGTCGATATCGGGCTAGCGTCGGCAATTCGTCTGTATGTGCTGCAATATTACCAATCCAAAATAGCCCCGCACGGCGCCAAAGATATTACAGACGTCTAGTCAGGCTTGTGCTCGGCTTTCTTTTCCCACCTACCGCTTTCCTCAGACCAATACTGCGCCGTCACGCCCGCACCGGTTAAGCTGCGCCATTGCTCCCGCGCGTGCTGAAGTGCTGCGCCATCATTGCCATCAAACAGGATGCACGCCCGCGTAAGCGCTGTAGCCTCATCGGCGGTCACCTCAGCGCCGTGAACTGACATCAGACAGTTGGCGTTGTTCGGATAAGATGCCTGTGCGCCTTTGGTCAGCAAGATTGGTTGCGTCGCATCATGATCCCCGCCGGCAACGCCGTGGGGCAAAAAGCTGTCGTCGCGCGCGGTCCAAATTGCCAGGTCCAGCGCCTCCAGATCAGTGGCTTCAGTCCCGCGTACCACGCATTTCATTCCTGCCCCCACCGCTTTTTCGAGCAGTGCTGGCAACGTAACCTCAAGCGGCGCGCGGGTTAGATGGTAAAAGTAAACTTCGCCCACGTTATGCTTCGTAAGTATCTGCAATCAAACGGTTCAGGGCCATCACGCCCCACCCCGTTGCCCCTTTGGGCGCATGAGCCGTATCCGCCTTCACACTTGCCACACCAGCAATATCGAGGTGAATCCAGGGCATGCCGTCGTGGATAAAACGTTGCAGAAATTGCGCCGCAGTGATGCTACCTGCCGCACGTGTGCCTACGTTTTTCATATCAGCAACAGCACTTTTAATCTGAGCGTCATACTCGGGGCCCATCGGCATGCGCCATGCCCCTTCACCCTCAAGCCCTGCGGCAGCCAAGAAGTCTGCACAAAGCGTGTCGTCGTTTGAAAACACACCTGCGTTGTCATGGCCAAGGCCCACTATGATGGCACCGGTTAGGGTCGCCAAGTTGATCACGCCCGTTGGCTTGAAACGCTCTTGAGCATACCAAAGCACATCCGCCAGAACGAGGCGCCCTTCGGCATCAGTATTGATGATCTCAACTGTGTCGCCTTTCATGGAGCGCACAACATCACCCGGGCGCGTAGCTGTTGAGCTTGGCATGTTTTCCACCAGCCCGATCAGCCCCACCACATTCGCTTTGGCCCCACGCATGGCCAGCGTTTTCATCACGCCTGCCACGACGCCCGCGCCGCCCATGTCCATCGTCATGTCTTCCATGCCGCCAGCAGGCTTTAGGCTGATGCCGCCCGTGTCGAACACAACCCCCTTACCAACAAGCGCGAAGGGCGCTTCATCACCGCCGCCGTTCCACTTCATCACAACCACTTTGGACGGCGATGCACTACCTTGGCCAACACTCAACAGGGTGCGCATGCCCAACTCTTCAAGGGCGTCTTCTTCAAGCACTTCAACTTCAAGGCCAAGGGCCGTTAGCGCGGCAAGACGGTCGGCAAATTCTGTTGTTGTCAGAATATTCGCAGGCTCTGTCACCAGATCGCGGGTGAAAAACACACCCTCGGCAATCGCACGCAACTCAGCCAACTGACCATCAAGGGTTTCTGGCTTGTTCGCCATAACGTTCAAAGCGCCAAAAGTTTTAGGTTCTGCGGTTTTATGATCCTGAAACTGATATGCGCGCAGCAGCGCACCAAGCGTGATCTGATCTGCGTGCTTGGCACTTCCCGCCATGACCAAAACATCACCTGCACCAATTGCTTTGCCAACCTGCACACCCGCTTTGCGCGCCGTAGGTGCATCCGCACGGCGGTCCAGCTTGATGATTTGCACCGCACTTGCGGCCATACCTGCGGGCCATGCCAAATCCGTAGTGTCCGCCGGTTTCATGTCAGAAAACGCGTCCGAGCCCACAAACCGTTCAACAGCCCCTTTGCTGAGCCGGTTCACGCGGCGCCCCGCCTGATCAAGCTTGCCTTCTGCATCCACAAAAATGACGACGCGGCCGGTGTGTGCGGCTATCGCGTCTAGATTGGTTTCAGATGCGGTGACGGTAATCAAATCAGTCATGGCTGGTGTCCCTTTAAACTCATGCGGCATTCACGCCGACCTTTGGCTATAGCTAGCGTGCAGACATAGGATTGACCAGAAACGAGTTTCGCCTGCCGTGTGCATGGGCTAGTGTGCAGCAACAGTCTGCCGACACCCACATCAAGATCAGGAGCCTCGTGCGCGCCAATGCCCCGGTTTGACCGCTACATGCTGTCCCAACTTATGGTGCTTTTCGGGTTTTTCAGCCTTGTTTTGGTGCTTGTGCTTTGGGTCAACCGCGCTGTGCGCTTGTTCGACCAACTCATCGGTGACGGGCAAACTGCGTTGGTGTTCCTTGAATTTTCCGCACTGACCCTACCCGTAGCAATCGCCGCAGTTCTGCCCATCGCGTGCTTTGCTGCGGCGGTCTATGTGACAAACCGAATGAGCCAAGAGAGCGAGTTGGTGGTGGTTCAAGCCACTGGCTACTCCGGCTTCAGGCTTGCGCGACCCGTTTTGGTGTTCGGGATGGTCGTGGCGGTTTTGATGTCACTGCTGTCGCATGTTTTGATGCCCATGAGCACCGCACGGCTCTTGGATCGGACCGCGGAAGTGTCGCAGAACATCACCGCCAAACTGCTTAGTACGGGACGATTCCAACACCCAGCAAAAGATGTGACGCTATTCATTAGTGACATCACAGAGCGTGGCGAACTGGTTGGTTTGTTTCTATCAGATGCGCGAAACCCGGAACGCAGCGTGACCTACACCGCCAAATCAGCGCTTTTAGTGCGGGGGGAAAGCGGTGCAAAATTGGTGATGTTCGATGGCCAAGCGCAAACTCGCCGCGCCTCAACCAATCAGATATCGATCACCACTTTTGCTGATTTCGCTTACGATATCGGCGGGCTGATTTCATCGGCTCCAACAGGTAAACGCAAAGTGGATGAGTTAAGCACAGCAGAGCTGCTCGCGGCGACACCTGCAGTGCAAGACGAAACAGGCGCATCGCGCGCCACGTTGATCACGGAAGCCCACCTGCGGTTTGCGCGCCCCCTTTTGGCCCCAGTCTCGGCGCTGATGGGATTTGCGTTCTTGATGGTGGGCAGCTTCAGCAGGTTTGGCATCTGGCCCCGCGTCGTATGGGCGACCATCGCATTGATCTTGACCAAACTCGGCGAGAACATTGTCACCGCAAAAGTACTGGAAGAGGCAAACCTCTGGCCACTGATGTATGTTCCAGCCTTCGGGGGCACCTTGGTTGCAATCGCCCTTTTGTGGCTATCGGCTCGCCCCAGCCTGCTGCGCCGCCGCACGCGGGAGATCACCACATGACGCTGCACCTATACTTTGCAATAAAATTCCTGCGCAGTTTTTTGGTGGTTGGCGCTATTTTCTTTGCAGTCCTGCTGTTGATTGATGTGCTCGAACAGGTTCGCCGTTTCAGCGATGCGGATGTGTCTTTTGCAGGCATCCTTGGGCTGGCCGCTTTAAACGTGCCATCGGGTCTCTACACCATTTTGCCGCTCATCACGATCATCGCCACACTGACGCTGTTTCTAGGCCTTGCGCGTACATCTGAGCTGGTGATCACACGGGCGGCGGGGCGAAGTGCGTTGCTGTCACTTCTTGCACCGATCGTCGTAGCCGCGGGGCTAGGTGCGCTCTCCGTGAGCGTCCTGAACCCACTGGTTGCTGCAACCTCCAAACAATACGAGGAGAACGCTGCGCGCTACACAGACGGCGCGGCCTCAGTTCTATCTGTTTCAGACGAAGGGCTCTGGCTACGTCAGGGCGATTTGCGCGGGCAAACCGTGATCCACGCACAGCAATCAAGTGCCGACGGCACGCGGTTGGTTAATGCGATGTTCTTGGCTTATTCCGAGGACGGCCTGCCCATTACGCGGGTCAATGCAGTTGAAGCGGTTTTGACCTACGGGGCTTGGCGGTTGCGGGATGCAAAGACTTGGCGCTTAAACGACCCTAACCCCGAACGCACCGCGATCACTGCAGAAATGTTAACCATTCCTACGGACCTCACGCGGGACCGAATTCAAGATAGTTTCGGCACCCCAAGTGCTGTTCCAATCTGGGCGCTGCCGCGCTTCATCGCAGATCTCGAAACCGCTGGCTTTTCGGCGCTATCCTACAGGATCTGGTATCATATGGAGTTGGCGCTTCCGCTATTTTTGATCGCAATGGTCCTTATTGGGGCCGTGTTCACCATGCGCCATGTGCGTTTTGGCAAGACCGGTCAGATGGTGCTCTATGCAATCATGATGGGTTTTGGTGCGTTCTTTTTGCGCAACTTGGCGCAGGTGCTTGGTGAAAACGGTCAAATCCCGATTATCCTTGCCGCATGGGCACCCCCAATTGCTGCGATCTGTTTGGCAATTGCGATGCTGCTTCATTTGGAGGACGGATGATGTTGCGTGTTTTGAGCCTATCCGCAGGCATTTTGCTCTCTACTCTGGGCCCTGCCGCAGCACAAAACGCAACATTAGTTGCCGACACCATCAGTTTTGACGGCGCAAATCGTCTGGTCGCATCGGGGGCCGTTGAAGTCCTTTTCGGCTCAACGCGCCTGAAGGCATCGCGGGTAGTTTACGATCAAGCCACTGACAAATTGCGCATTGAAGGACCGCTGACCTTGGTCGACGGCGACACAATCGTTGTGGCAGACGAGGCGCAAATCAGTCAGGATTTGCGTGACGGTGTACTGGAAAGCGCGCGGGTGGTTCTGGCCGAACAGCTGCAGCTTGCAGCGACCGAAGTGAACCGCGTAAGCGGCCGTTACACTCAGCTTTACAAAGTTGCAGTCACCAGCTGCCACGTTTGCGGAGCAGATGACCTGCCCCTTTGGCAATTGCGGGCCAAAGAAATTGTGCACGATCAAGGCGCGCGACAACTCTACTTCGACAGCGTTCAGTTGCGCGTGTTGGATATCCCCGTGTTCTATCTGCCCAAACTTCGCCTGCCTGATCCAACGCTTGAGCGGGCTGCTGGCTTTTTGGTGCCAAGCCTGCGCACGAACAGCCAGCTTGGAACCGGCCTGAAGCTGCCGTATTTTATACCGATCGGGGACGACAAAGACCTGACGCTGACCCCCTATTTTTCGTCATCCACCGCAACAATCGAGTTTCGTTACCGACAAGCCTTTGCCAGTGGTAATCTGAACGTGCGCGGTGCGCTGACCGACGATGATCTTGTACCCGGGCAACGCAGCTATCTTTTTGCGGACGGATCATTTGACTTAGGTCGGGATTACACGCTCAGTTTTGATATCGAACAAACATCCGACGACACATATTTGATCGACTACGGCTATAATGCAAAAGACCGCCTCGACAGCGCCATCAGCCTTGAGCGGGTGCGCGCTAAAGATGCGTTTGATGCAACATTGACGTACTTCAAATCACTTCGCTCAGGCGAGCAAACCTCAACCCTTCCGCCCCTTGTTGGCGATCTGCGCTATACAAAGCGCCTAAATGTTCGCGGTGGCACGCTTGATCTCAGCGGCGACATTCACGCACATCAAAGATTTTCGGGCACCGACGCTGCGGTTCACTCAGGTGCAACGCCGTTTAGTTTTGCCCCCGCTGGCCGCGACGTCACACGTCTCAGCGCTGCTGCCCTCTATCAAAAAGGCTGGTTCATGGCCGGCCTTGCGATTGATTTTGATGCACGCATTGGCGCGGATGTCTACACCTCAGGAGACGATCTTGGTGAGGCTGACACCCTAAGCCGCGCAACACCTGCAAGTTCAATCACCCTGCGGTATCCGCTTGCGAAAAATACGGACCAAGCGACGCATATCCTTGAGCCAATTCTACAACTTTCATGGGCAGACACTTTGGGTGACACGCCGCGCAACGAAGACAGCACACGCTCAGAATTCGACGAAGGTAATCTGCTGTCTTTTAGCCGTTTCAGCGGGCACGACGCAGTTGAAACGGGTTTACGCACAACGGTTGGCTTGAATTACGCGCGCACAGGAAAGGATGGCTGGCATTACGCACTTAGTGCTGGCAAAAGTTTCCGTGCGGATACAGATGATGATTTCGCTGCGACAACAGGGCTGGTAAACCGTAGCTCAGACTGGCTGCTGGCAGCACAAGTCAAATTCAACGATGCGCTGACACTGACCAACCGCGCTGTCGTGCAAGACGATCTGACATTTCAAGGCAATGATCTGCGCCTGTCGTATCAAACCACGGATTGGCGTTTGGCCAGCAGTTATTACTGGTCCCAAGCGGACACAGACCTACCGAACACAGATTTTGCAGAACTGACATTAGACGGCAGCTACCACTTTGACCGCTATTGGTCAGCCCAGGGTGATCTGCGCTATGACTTCAACGAAGGTACCGCAGCGCGCGCCGGTTTTGGCGTGAGTTACGAAAATGAATGCATTGTTGTCGGTGCCGCAGTCTCACGGCGCTTTACCTCATCAACAAATTTAGATCCCACAACCGATTTCGACCTGACCGTGTCACTTAAAGGGTTCAGCACGGGCCGCTCTCGTGGCACAATGGAAAAATCGCACCGGTGTAATTGAGGCCAGCAGCACAATGATCAAATCGTTTTCCCGTTTCGCCAAGAGCGCCTCACAGGTGGCTTTTGCTTTTGTTATCTGTTCCTCAGCCGCACTGGCGCAAAATCAATTTGCGCCGGCGATCAAAGTGAATGACCGCGTCATCACCGGCTACGAGTTGGATCAACGGGCACGTTTTTTGCAGGTACTCAATGCGCCGGGCAACCCTGCAGACTTGGCACGCGAGCAACTCATTGATGACCGGCTCAAGCAAGACGCGCTTGCATCAGCGGGGATAACTCCAAACCGCGAGCAAGTTCTGGAAGGGATGGCAGAATTTGCAGGTCGCGGTGGGCTCACACTTGAACAATTCATCACCGCTATTGCCCAAGACGGCGTAGACCAGCAATCATTTCGCAGTTTCGTCGAAGTGGGCATCGGTTGGCGCGAGTTTGTTCGGGCACGCTTTGCGCCCCGCGCCGCAGTCAGCGACACCGAGATCGAGCGCCGCATCGCCCTGTCTTCAGCCAACCAAGCAGGTGGCGTACGGGTTCTGCTGTCCGAGATCGTGTTGGCGAATTTACCAGAAGTCGCCGATGAAACCCGCGCGCGGGCGGAAGAAATCGCACAAGTTCAATCAATCGCACAATTTGCAGCGCTTGCACGACAGTATTCGTTGTCCAACAGCCGCGAAAACAGTGGCCGGCTGAATTGGCGCGCCTTGTCGGACTTTCCTCCAGCCATCGCACAGCGCTTTTTGTCCCTGCAGCGTGGTGCGGTCACACAGCCCATTTCATCCGGTGAAGCAGTTGTGCTGTTTCAACTGCGCGGCATTGAAGAAACAAGCGCACCAAGCCCCGCCCCCGCAGCAATCGACTATGCGGCCTATTACATCGCTGGCGGGCGCTCTGAAGCGGGGCTCAAACGCGCCGCAGAAATCCGTGCCAGCGTCGATACATGCGATGATCTATACGGCGTTGCCCAAGGCCAACCTGCGCGCGTCTTGGACCGCGGTGCGCTGGCACCTTCAGATATCCCCAACGACATCGCGCTTGAGCTAGCCAAACTGGACGACAACGAAGTTTCAACTGCGCTAACGCGCGCTGGTGGCGATACCTTGGTGTTTTTGATGCTGTGTGGTCGCACACCCCAACTTGGCGAGGACATAGACCGTGGTGCCATCCGCACCTCACTTTTGAACGAACGTGTTGAGCGGTTGGCCGAGGGCTTCTTGGCCGAACTACGCGCAGATGCGATCATCACCGACCAATAGGCAATGACCCAAACCACACAGCAAAAAGCCCCAATCGCGCTTAGTTGCGGTGAACCCGCTGGCATTGGCCCCGAGATTGCCGCCAAGGCATGGGACCGCTTGCGGGGCCGACAGCCGTTTTTCTACCTAGGTGACCCACGACACATACCGGTCGGCACTCCCATCCGCGAGATACATACCCCCCAAGACGCAGTGCACGTAAGTGCCGAAGCGCTACCTGTTCTGCCGATTACTTTTCCGGCCGAAAACATCGCTGGACAGCCAGACCGCAGAAATGCAGCCGGCGTTATCGAAGCCATCGCGCGTGGTGTGTCCTTGGTGCAATCGGGTGAAGCCAGCGCGTTATGCACAGGGCCCATCAACAAAAAAGCGCTTAAAGACGGCGCAGATTTTGCCTACCCGGGTCACACAGAATATCTCGCAGCATTGGCGGGCGTCGATCAGGTCGTCATGATGCTGGCGTGCGACGCACTGCGCGTTGTGCCTGTCACCATTCATATCCCCCTTGAGGACGTCCCGACCCAGCTGACCGCAGCGCGGTTAACGGACACGTTGTTGATCACCCACCGCGCGCTAAGGCGTGACCTTGGCATAGACGCCCCGCGGATTGCGGTCGCAGGCCTTAACCCCCACGCGGGCGAAGGTGGTGCCATGGGGCGCGAGGAAATCGACATGATCACCCCTGTGCTAGATGCCTTGCGCCGTGAGGGTATGAACATCACGGGGCCTTTGTCGGCCGACACGATGTTTCACGCAGCCGCACGCAAAAACTATGATGTGGCGGTGTGCATGTATCACGACCAAGCACTTATCCCGATCAAGACGCTTGATTTTTCGGGCGGCGTCAACGTCACCCTTGGGTTGCCTTTCATCAGAACCTCACCTGATCATGGCACCGCTTTTGACATTGCGGGCCAAGGAGTTGCAGATGCCGATAGTCTTATCGCCGCCCTGAACATGGCACGCAAAATGGCCGACGCAAAAACGGGCAATGCCGCGCCCGCTACAACAGAAAAATAGCTAATGGCCCAGATAGATACCCTTCCCCCGCTTGCAGATGTGATTGCGGAAAACCAACTGTCTGCCAAGAAATCCCTTGGGCAGAACTTTTTGTTGGATTTGAACCTGACAGCAAAAATCGCGCGGCAGGCAGGCTCACTGACAGATTGCGACGTTCTTGAAATCGGACCTGGTCCCGGCGGCTTGACCCGTGGGTTGCTTGCCGAAGGGGCGCGCCGCGTTTTGGCAATTGAAAAAGATCCCCGCTGTGGTCCCGTACTGGATCAAATCAGCGCCGCCTACCCCGACCGGCTGTCCTATGTCATCGGTGACGCGCTTGACGTGAACCCGCTTGAGCACCTGACGCCGCCCATCAGAATTGCGGCAAATCTTCCTTATAACGTGGGTACAGAGTTGTTGGTTCGGTGGTTAACCCCACCTGAATGGCCACCGTTCTGGAGCAGCCTCACGTTGATGTTCCAGCGCGAAGTCGCCATGCGTATCGTTGCGGAACCGGGCAGCAAAGCCTACGGACGACTGGCCGTTTTGGCCCAGTGGCGCGCAGATACGCGCATCGCGATGTCACTTCCACCAGAGGCGTTCACACCCGCACCAAAAGTGCATTCAGCAGTGGTGCATTTGACAGCCCTTCCCAAACCACGGTTTGAGGCGGATGCCAAAGTGTTATCACGGGTTGTGGCGGCAGGATTTAACCAACGCCGCAAAATGCTGCGCGCATCACTCAAAGGCGTGGCGCCCGATATCGAGGACCGCCTTATTGCAGCAGGTATCAAACCAACCGAGCGCGCTGAAACAGTTGGGCTGGAACAATTCTGTGCTCTTGCCCGCGCCGTAGCTGCTGGTTGAGTGGACGTGATGCTAAGCGCAGCTTGGCCGCATTCAGCGCAGTCTCTAAACGCTTAAAAGCTTATTCAGCTGCGGATGTATCGGGCGTTTGCTCAGCCGCAGGGGCCTCTGACGGAGCTGAAGCAGTCTCTGAAGCTGCCTCTGCAGACCCATTTTCATCTGTTTTCGCAACACGAGGCTTGCGCGGACGGCGGATACGCTTAGGGCGCTCAGCCGGTGCATCTTCAGAAGTTGGCGCATCTGTATCCGTATTTTGCTCAGCGGGTGCCTCACTGGCATCTTCCGATGCCTCAACGGGGCCGCCTTCACGTTCCTGACGCTCGGCGCGCTCTTGGCGTTCACGGTCGCGTTGCTCTTGACGCTCACGGTTCAGGCGCTCTTGCTCTTCGCGCTTTGCCTCAACTTCACGCTGCGCTTCGCCAAGGATACGCAAGTAGTGTTCGGCGTGCTGCTGAAACGCTTCGACGGCAACGCGGTCACCGGAAAGCTGTGCATCGCGAGCAAGTTGCGTGTATTTATCAATGATTTGCTGAGGCGTGCCGCGCACTTTGCCTTCGGGACCAGAGCTGTCAAAAACACGGTTAATGACGTTGCCACCGGACGGGCGATTAGTGTTGCGGCTTTTGTTCCGCGAGCGGTTTTTAGATGATCTCATAAGGTATCGATGGCCCGTTTAGTGGCGCCTCACATCGGCGCAGTCCATTTTTATACGTGATACATGCGTAAAGAAGCGCGTCGCGGCTTCCAATACTCGCAGTGTCAGCTTAACAGCGATGATTGAACTGGTTCCAATCCCGTCGCTGGGTAGACAAAAGCACTTGGCGCAGGCAGTCGCAAGCCAAAAGACACAAATTTTATGTATTTAATGCCTTAAATCACCTGTGCTGGTGACTTTTGACCACACACAACACGGTCTTTGCCGTTAATATCCTTAAACAAGCCGACATTTGCCCATAACGCCTGTTCAAACAGCGCAACCACATCTGGCCCCTGCCCTGCGCCAATTTCGACAATGATACGCCCATCTGCTGTCAAAAATTGCGCCGCATCAGCCGCCAGAACGCGATAAACCTTCAGCCCATCGGCGCCAGGTGTCAGCGCCATATGCGGCTCCCACTCGCGCACATCACGGGCAAGTCCTGCCATTGCATCTTCGGCAATATAAGGCGGATTTGAAACGATCAGATCATACGGGCCGCTCGCCCCACCCAACCAGTCCGAGCGGTAAAATGCGGCACGGTCCGCCACACCGCAGGCGATGGCATTTTGCTCTGCAACAGCCAAAGCGGCCGCTGAAAGATCGGCCCCCTCGCCCGTCGCCGCCGGATTTTCAGCAAGCAAAGTGACAAGAATGCTCCCCGACCCTGTGCCAAGATCAAGAACTTTTGAATAAGGCGCAGATAACGCCCGCTCAATAAGCGTTTCAGTATCAGGGCGCGGGTCGAGCACATCTTTGGTCACAATAAACTCGCGGCCATAAAATGCACGTCGACCGATGATTTGTGCCACAGGTTGATGGCCCAATCGCGCATCGACGTAGGCTTCAAAAGTGACCGCCGCCTGCGCGGAAATTGTATCATGGCTGTGAAGTGTAAGGCGCGATGCAGCGATGCCCAGTGCGTGGGCCATTAGGCGGCGCGCATCAGGTGCAGGCTCAGCAACACCCGCTTCACGCAACCGCACAATTGCTGCCATCAAAGCAGATTGCACCGTTGCGGGCGTGCTCATCCGTTCATCTCGGCCAGAAGATTTGCCTGTGCTTCAGCAGTCAGCGCGTCAATGGTCTCGGTCAGATCGCCGCCCATAATTGCGTCCAACTTGTAAAGCGTCAGATTGATCCGGTGATCTGTCATACGACCTTGCGGGAAATTATAAGTACGAATGCGCTCGGACCGGTCACCACTGCCAACTTGGCTTTTGCGGTCAGCGGAGCGTGCATCATCGACCCGCTGGCGCTCCATATCATAGAGGCGTGTTTTCAAAACCTGCATCGCGATTTCGCGGTTACGGTGCTGCGATTTTTCCGAACTCACCACGATGATGCCCGTGGGAATGTGCAAAATCCGCACGGCAGAGTCGGTTGTGTTAACGTGCTGTCCGCCTGAGCCACTGGCCCGCATCGTATCAATGCGCAGATCGCCTGCATCAATTTGTACGTCTACATCCTCGGCCTCGGGCAATACGGCCACCGTTGCCGCAGAGGTATGAATACGCCCGCCGCTTTCAGTTGTCGGAACACGTTGCACGCGGTGCACGCCGCTTTCGTACTTCAATTTTGCAAAAACACCCGTGCCCTGCACGTGTGCAGTCACTTCCTTAATGCCGCCCAGTTCAGTTTCCTGATGCTCGATGATTTCGAATTTCCAGCCCTGTGCCTCGCTGTAGCGTTGATACATGCGCAACAAATCACCTGCGAAAAGTGCAGCCTCGTCGCCACCTGTTCCCGGACGGATTTCGATCATTGCTGGCCGCGCATCGGCCGCATCTTTAGGCAAGAGCGCAAGTTGTAAGTCACGCTCCGCATCTGGGACAGCCGCCCGCAGGTCCGGCAATTCCATCTCTGCAAGCTCACGCATTTCTGGGTCAGACATCATCTCTTCTGCGTCACTTAAGTTCTGCAAAAGCTGTTGGTAGGCGTTGATCTGTGCCACAACGGGACCAAGATCAGAGTATTCTTTGGACAAAGTCGCAATATCTGCGCCCGCCTCAGACATGGCGGCTTCAAGGTATTCGTGGCGTTGCAAAATTTGCGCGAGGGTATCAGCTGGGATCATGCGCCCTATGTGCCCAATGCCAGAACGGCGCGCAAGCTTTTAGAGGCCCGCGCGTTCCAAGACCGCCGTGATCCGCGCTTTATTCACGCCCAGATCAGATTTGCCGTAAATCAAATGCCCTGCGATATGCACTGTGTCGCCCTCAATCCAAACACGCGTCACATCCGGAAACGCCCAAAGCGCGCTTCGGGTCACAAATGTCGCCGGTGCATCCGCAACTTTGCGCGTGCGCGGGAGGGCCGACAGTGCAGACGTAATCTCAGCCAATGCGGCCTCGGCATTCGTGACTTTGCGCACGGCATAATGCCCCCCCGCGACGGGATATTCCCCCACCGTCAATGACGCAGGAACCGGCGCGCGGGCCACAGATACAGGCGCCAAACGAATGTAGGCGGCAGCAACCACGATGCTTGCCACAATGCCAATCACAATACTGGAGATCACTTTCGCTTTTCCTTTTCGCTTCATATCAGCCTCTCTTTGCCGAATGCGGGCCCTGCTAAGTCTGTTGATCAAACGTTGCGCCCCGAATGCATTGGAACTCTGGGCGCTGAATGCATATGTTGCCCCAAACAGGCGCTTGAGGAGGTGCATAATGCAAAATCATGAGCTGATCCACACGCCAAACGGCGGCATCAAACGCTTATTGCACATCATGGAATGTTTGCGCGATCCAGATACGGGCTGCCCGTGGGATATAGAGCAAACTTTTGACAGCATCGCCCCCTATACCATTGAGGAGGCTTATGAAGTTGCCGACGCCATCGCGCGCAATGACGTTGCTGATCTGAAGTCAGAGCTAGGCGATTTGCTGCTACAAACCGTCTATCACACGCAAATAGGCACGGAGGCTGGCCACTTTACGTTTGACGATGTGGCAGACGCGATTGCGCAAAAAATGCTGGACCGTCACCCCCATGTATTTGGCGATCAAAGCCGCGATAAATCAGCAGAGCAGCAAAAGAAAGACTGGGAAACCATCAAGGCCGCCGAGCGCGAAAAGCGTGGCGAAGCCGGTGTTCTGGACGGGGTCGCTTTGGGTCTGCCGGCCCTGCTACGCGCCCAAAAGCTGCAAAAACGCGCCGCGCGTGTAGGGTTTGACTGGCCAGAAACAACACAAGTGCTGGATAAACTGAAAGAAGAAGCGGCTGAACTGGTGGACGCCACAGCAAATAAAGATGCCGATGCAGTTGAAGATGAAATGGGCGATTTGCTGTTCGTAATGGCAAATCTGGCCCGCCATCTTGGCGTTGACCCAGAGGCGGCTCTTCGGCGCACCAACACCAAATTCACCACAAGATTTGCGTGGATCGAGGCAGAGCTGGCCAAAGCCGGCAAAAGCCCTGAGGACAGCACGTTGGACGAAATGGACAGCCTGTGGAACGCAGCCAAAGTGGCGCTGCGCGCACAAACGGCAAAAGGTGCTTAAATATGACCCGTAAAATCATCATCGATACGGACCCCGGCCAAGACGACGCAATCGCGATTTTACTGGCGCTGGCAAGCCCCGAAATTAACGTGCTGGGGATAACAGCCGTGGCTGGCAACGTCCCACTGCTCCTGACAGAACGAAATACGCGGGTGGTGTGTGAACTGGCTGGACGCGCTGACGTACCCGTTTATGCAGGGTGTGAAGCGCCACTATCGCGCCCGCTCATTACAGCCGAACATGTGCATGGCGGCACGGGGCTGGACGGCCCTGTGATGACAGAGCCGGCCATGACGCTTCGCCCTGAGCATGGCGTGGACTTTATCATTGAGACCTTGCGCGCCGAGCCTAGCAAAACCGTGACGCTCTGCCCGCTTGGGCCGCTGACCAACATCGCGAAAGCCATGCAGCAAGCACCAGATATCACGAAACGCATCCAAGAAATCGTGCTTATGGGCGGTGCCTATTTTGAAGTGGGTAACATCACGCCAGCGGCAGAGTTCAACATCTTCGTAGACCCTGAGGCCGCGGACATCGTGCTGCGTTCTGGCGTGCCGATTACGATGATGCCGCTGGATGTCACCCATAAAGCGCTTGCCACAAAACCGCGCATCGAGGCCTTTCGCGCCTTAGGCACAACCCTTGGCACAACAGTCGCCGAGTGGCTCGATTTTTTTGAACGCTTCGACACCCAAAAATACGGTACAGAAGGTGCGCCGCTGCATGACCCCTGCGTGATTGCCTATCTCATTGCGCCTCAGCTTTTTGAGGGCCGCCATGTGAACGTGACTGTTGAAACCGGCTCTGAGTTGACCCTTGGTATGACAGTTGTTGATTTTTGGCGGATTACCGAACGCGCAGCCAATGCAACCTTCATGCAAAACCTTGACGCTGATGGCTTCTTCGCGCTTTTGACCGAGCGATTGGCCACCCTGCCCCACACCCCATCAAAGGCCCCATCGTGAGCACATCTTTACATCTTGCGGGGCCTGAGGCTCTGCCCAAACTCATCACCATGGTGTCGGCGCTTCATCAAAGTGAAGGTATCACCACGGATGAAGCACAGATCGGCCAAACCATCGCACCGCTTCTTGATGGAAGTCCATTTGGCTGCGTGTATTTGATCGGGCCAAAAGTTGCACCCGTGGGTTATGTCATCGTGACTTTCACATGGTCAGTTGAATTTGGCGGCCTCATTGCCATGATCGATGAGTTTTTCATCCGCGAAAACATACGCGGACGTGGGATGGGCAGTGATGTGTTAGTCAGCCTGCCGCGTGCACTTGCCGATGCCGGAGTGACCGCCATTCATCTAGAGGTTGGCAAAACAAACATCCGTGCACGTGGCCTTTATGAGCGTTTGGGCTTTGCCGCACGCGACGGCTATCAAACAATGGTGCGCACCCTATGAAACCCGAAACTAACATCCCCTTCGACAACAGTTTTGCGCGCCTACCTGAGGCGCTCTATGCGCGGCAGACGCCTGAAAAAGCACCAGCGCCTGAGCTGTTGGCCTTCAATGAAACTCTCGCAAATGACCTTAACATTAAAGTTGAACCGTCTGATATTGCAGAGATTTTCAGTGGTAATGAAATTCCAGATGGCGCGGACCCGATTGCTCAGGCTTATGCAGGGCACCAGTTTGGTAATTGGGCCGGACGCTTGGGCGACGGCCGCGCAATCCTACTTGGCGAAGTCATTGACCGCGAAGGCCAGCGCCAAGATATCCAGTTAAAAGGCGCAGGCCGCACAATGTTTTCGCGCGGCGGCGACGGACGTGCATGGCTGGGGCCTGTGCTGCGCGAATATGTTGTCAGCGAGGCAATGCACGCTTTGGGTATCCCGACCACCCGTGCGCTCGCAGCGGTTGCAACCGGTGCGTCTGTTTTGCGCGAACAAGGGCCGTTGCCGGGCGCGGTGCTGAGCCGTGTTGCCAAAAGTCACATCCGAGTCGGCACATTTCAATATTTTGCAAGCACGGGTGATAATACGAACCTTCGGGTGCTGTTTGAACACACCGTCGCGCGTCATTACCCGCACGTCGGCACGCCGCTTGAATTGCTGCGCGCGGTCCTGAAGGCACAATCAGAACTGGTCGCAAAATGGATGGGCGTCGGCTTTATCCACGGGGTGATGAACACAGACAATTGCCACATCGCCGGACAAACAATTGATTACGGTCCGTGTGCATTTATGGATGATTTCCGCGGTATGCAGGTCTTTTCCAGCATCGATCAAACCGGCCGCTACGCCTATTCAAACCAACCCAATATGGCCGCATGGAATTGTGCGCAACTTGCCACCGCGTTGCTGAACCTCGAACCCAACCGCGATACCGCAATTGAGGCCTTCCAAGACGAGATCGGCACTTTTGGCGAAATATTTATGGCTGATTACCTAAAAGTGTTCGGCGCCAAACTTGGCCTGTCCACGCCCATGGCCGAGGATGCCGATCTGATTGAAACGGTCCTAAGCGCAATGCAATCAGAGGGCGCCGATTTCACAAACACCTTCCGCGCACTGACCGATGACAGTTTTGATGCGCGCCCTGAATGGCACAGCGCTTGGGCCGACCGTGTCGCGCGCGAACCTAACGCGCATGAGGTGATGGCGGCGGCGAACCCGGTCATTATTCCGCGCAACCATCAAATAGAGAACATGATCGCCTCTGCGGTAAGCAGTGACTTGAGCCCCATGAAATACCTCAATACCGCGCTGCAAATGCCTTTTGACCCGCAAAGCGACGACGCATTGCGCCGCCCCCCTGAGCCTTATGAAAAGGTCGCCGCAACATTTTGCGGCACCTAAACGCGACCTTAGATTGAGCGCACCACAATGATCATCAACAGCGAATAAAGCATGATGCCCCCGCCGATAAGGAACAGCGGCCAGTTTCTGAAAACAGATGCTTTCGCCAACTCTTTGGCTTGGCCCATCAGGTCCGGCCACGTGTAGCTGACGAAATCGCCTTGGGTGAAAACAGCCTTGATGCGCCCGTTCTCATCCACCACTGGCAAGCGGCGGAACCGCTCGTTCGACATAATTCGTAGCCAATCCACCAGATCATCAGTTTCTTTGGCCAAGCGCGGCTCACGGGTCATAATTTCTGACAGTTTCGTCTTGGACGGGTCCAACGCGCCGTTCACCAGCTTTTTCATGATGTCACGTTCGGTCACGACACCAATGACTTTGCGGTCATCGTCAATGACCATCACTGAGCCATAGTTCATCTCGGACATGGCCGCGACGGCAGGTTTCACCAATTCATCCGGCCCGAATGTTAGCGGTTTGGGTTTGCTCGCATATTCCGCCCGATCCATGATGCGCATACGGCGGTTGGAGGTGTTTGTCGTGTTACTTGCGGCCATGGTGCAATTCCCCTTGGTATTAAAAATTAACGTACCCTTAAGAGACTAGGGCGTTTTGACGCATGTCCAGTAACAGAGCTGATTTGAGCGACCGCTTGAACAGCATCTTAACGGCGCAAAAATGCGTTGCCCCCTTTTGCCTCAGACAAACAACAGCTAAGCATTGACCCGCACGAATAAAAGGACGACATGGCGATGGGCACCACCGTTTTGGAGCGCTGCGAGGCAAAAGGCCTACGCATGACCGACCAACGCCGCACCATCGCTGGCGTTTTGCAAGAGGCGAACGATCATCCAGACGTCGAAGAACTTTTCAACCGCGCTGTGACGGAAGACCCGAAGATTTCGCTGGCAACCGTTTACCGGACAGTGAAACTTTTTGAGGAAGCGGGGATTCTCGACAAACACGACTTTGGCGATGGCCGCGCCCGATATGAAACCGCGGACCGTAGTCACCACGACCATCTCATCGATATGAATTCTGGCGAAGTGATCGAGTTCATGGACCCCGATATTGAAGCTTTGCAGGAAAAGATCGCGGCAAAACTTGGATACGAGCTGCGCGGCCACCGCTTGGAGCTATACGGGGTTCCCAAAAAGGGCTAGGCTTTCAATCCTGAGGCCCGCGCACAACGCCACGCCTCAACCACACCACAACAAAACGGATGCGAGCATGTCCTTTTCCAGCCCCAAGGCCAGCGGCGCACCCGTCCGCCTGAACGATAACCTGCGCGGCGCCCTTTTGATGGTGGGCGCGATGTTTGGTTTCGCCCTTGAGGACGCACTGATCAAAACGCTGGCTGGGACCCTGCCTGTGGGGCAACTGCTTGTTATCTTCGGCTTTTTGGGCGGCGCAATGTTTGCTGTGATGACTTGGGCACAAGGTCAGCGCCTTTGGACCCAAGCGCTGCTGCATCCGGCCGTTATCATCCGCAATGTCGGCGAGTTGATCGGCACGGTTGGCTTTGTCACCGCGATCATCCTCACGCCGCTATCGACCGCATCTGCCATTCTGCAGGCCACCCCGCTTGTGGTCACGCTTGGGGCCGCGCTCTTTTTGCAAGAACAAGTGGGCTGGCGTCGGTGGGCGGCTATTTTTGTGGGCTTTTGCGGTGTGCTTTTGATCATTCGCCCTGGCGCAGAAAGCTTTGATGCTAAATCACTCTTTGCCGTGCAGGGCGTCATCGGCCTTGCCACCCGCGATATCGCTACCCGCCGCGTGCCAAAATCAATCACGTCACTCCAACTTAGCACCTATGCGTTTTTTATGCTCATCCCTGCAGGTGCGCTTATGTTGATCTTCAGCGATGGAATGATCCAGCCTGACGCTGTCCAGTGGGCAGTCTTGCTTGGCTCGACCGTGATTGGCGTTGCCGCCTATTATATGATCGTCGCCGCCATGCGTGTGGGCGATGTGGGCTATGTCACGCCATTTCGGTATACACGGCTAATCTTTGCATTGGTGATCGCTACAACGTTCTTTGGTGAGCGCCCTGACCTTCTGACCCTTATTGGTGCCGCAATTATTGTTACATCCGGCATTTACACTCTTCTACGTGAAGCGCGTTTGAAACGGACTTCCAAACCATAGTGGTGCTTGGTATAGGCACGCTAAACCCAGACATACTGAAAGGCGCCTTATTATGAGTGCAATTATCGACATCCACGCCCGCGAAATCATCGACAGCCGCGGCAACCCGACAGTGGAAGTGGACGTGATCTTGGAAGATGGCACGATGGGCCGCGCTGCAGTGCCTTCTGGTGCATCAACGGGTGTCCATGAAGCAGTTGAAAAGCGTGACGGTGATAAAGCTCGCTTCAAGGGAAAAGGCGTATTGCAGGCAGTTGCGGCCGTAAACGGCGAGATCGCCGAAGAACTGCTTGGGTTTGATGCGACAGAGCAAGTTGAAATCGACGCAGCGATGATCGAACTTGACGGAACACCCAACAAATCACGCCTTGGTGCCAACGCCATCTTGGGTGTGTCATTGGCAGTTGCCAAAGCCGCCGCAGACTACACGGGCCAGCCGCTGTATCGCTATGTGGGCGGGACATCAGCGCGCGTTTTACCTGTCCCAATGATGAACATCATCAACGGTGGTGAGCACGCAGACAACCCGATCGACATTCAAGAATTCATGATCATGCCCGTGTCTGCCACAAACATTCGCGACGCTGTGCGCATGGGCTCAGAAGTATTTCACACACTGAAGGGTGAGTTGTCTGCCGCGGGCCTTTCAACTGGTATCGGCGATGAAGGCGGCTTTGCCCCCAACATCAGCTCTACCCGTGATGCGCTTGATTTCATTCTGAAATCTATCGAAAAAGCTGGCTACAAAGCAGGCGATGACATCATGCTGGCGCTCGATTGTGCGGCAACTGAGTACTACAAAGACGGCAAATACGTGTTGGCTGGCGAAGGCAAAACACTGACGTCCGCAGAGAATGCCGCTTATCTTGCGTCATTGGTTGATGACTACCCGATTTTCTCGATCGAAGATGGTATGTCAGAGGATGATTGGGAAGGCTGGATTGCGCTCAACGAACTTCTTGGCGGTCGATGCCAACTTGTTGGGGATGATCTTTTCGTGACAAATCCTGCGCGCCTTGAAATGGGGATTGAGCGTAAGGCTGCCAACTCGATGCTTGTGAAAGTGAACCAGATCGGCACGCTGACAGAGACCCTCAAAGCAGTCGACATGGCGCACCGTGCGGGCATGACTAACGTGATGTCGCACCGTTCGGGCGAGACCGAAGATGCAACGATTGCCGATTTGGCAGTTGCCACCAACTGTGGTCAGATCAAAACCGGTAGCCTTGCACGGTCTGACCGGTTGGCCAAATACAACCAACTGATCCGCATCGAGGAACAGCTTGGTGAGGCCGCCGAATTTGCTGGCCGCTCAATCCTGAAATCTTGAAGGACCTGAGAAACCGTTCTGGTTTGGATATTTAAGAACAAAAGAAGTTAGGGCGCCCTTGATCTAGGGGCGCCTTTTTCATGACAGGAGACAGCCATGACAGCCGATCAAATTATCGACCACCTAAAGCTTCAGCCACATCCCGAGGGCGGATATTACCGCCAGACTTGGGCCGCTGAAAACACGGCTGCGTCTGGTGATCGACCTGAGGGCACATGCATCTACTTTCTGCTCAAAGAAGGCCAACGCAGCCACTGGCATAAAGTCGACGCGACCGAGATTTGGTTCTATCACGCGGGTGCGCCACTTGTGCTGAGCATTGCAGAGGCAGACGAAGGGCCAGCTAAAGATCACATTCTGGGCGGTGATGTTCTGGCAGGGCAGCACGGGCATTTCACAGTGCCCAAAGATGCTTGGCAAGCCGCACGCACCACAGGCGATTACACATTAGTCAGCTGCACTGTCATGCCGGGCTTCACCTTTGACGGCTTCACCCTTGCCACGCCGGAATTTGATATTCCACGCTAAGTGGCTGCGGATGACGGCCTACTGACAATCCCCCCGCCGACAGCGGCGGCCACACCTGTGGTGCCTGTACATGACGTGGGCATTCCGCGCGCGACACGTACCGCCAGATAGGCAAATGCCTGCGCCTCTAGCATATCGCCGTCAATGCCGATGTGATCCACGTCCACCACTTCTGCATCAAGGGATTGCGCCAGCAGTTCCATCACATAGGTGTTTCTCCGCCCGCCACCGCACACGTACACATGGCTCACCGGTTCAGGGAAAAACTGAACTCCACGCGTGACCGCCGCCGCAGCGCACACCGTCAGCGTCGCAACAGCATCTTGTGGGCGAAGCTGTTCAATGTCTGAAAGTTCGCCGCGAAAGCTGTCGCGATCAAGTGACTTCGGCGGCAGTTGGCTGAAATAAGGGTGGGTCATAAACGCATGCACCAGTTCATCATCAACTGTACCCGAACGTGCTGTTTCACCGTTTTCATCAAATGTCTTACCAAAGTGGCGCTGCATGACGTCGTTTATCGGCGCATTCGCCGGACCGGTATCAAATGCCAAAAGTGCACCGCTGTCCTCAGGCTTTGCGCGTAGCGGATCAACCCATGTGACATTTCCCACACCGCCAAGGTTCAGGAATGCCACTGGCCCCTGCGCGCCGATGTGTTTGGCCAGTGCAAAATGATAAAAAGGGGCGAGCGGCGCGCCCTGCCCGCCTAATTCTACATCTGCCGAGCGGAAGTCCCAGACGACCGGCGCGTTCAACACATCTGCCAACACCTGCCCATCGCCAATTTGAAATGTCCGGCGGTTAGCAGGATCGTGACTTAGGGTCTGACCATGAAACCCGAATAACTCCGCATCGCCATAATCGCTTAACGCTTGGGCATGAACAGTTTCGACCAGTTCAGCCACATCCGCCAGATCATCCTCTGGCCAGCACCCCAATCTAGAACGCAACACATCTTGCTCCGCTGCGGTATAGGCCCGAAAGCCGCTCTCGCCAAAGCCGGCTATTCGCACCCCATCCGTGAGCACCATGGCCGTGTCCACACCGTCCAAAGACGTGCCCGACATTGCACCAACCGATCTTATCATACCTGTTTTCAAACTGTGTGCCCCTCAGCCCCTTTACCGCCGTGGCGTTCCCCCCTTATACGGTTTGAAAATACGTGAAGGAAGCGCCATGACATACCACCCAAAATCGGAGTTCATCGCCATTATGATGGAGCGCGGCTATCTGGCCGATTGCACCGATTATCAAGGGCTGGACGAGGCGCTGAGCAACGGGATTGTTCCAGCCTATATCGGCTATGATGCGACTGCTTCGTCGCTTCACGTGGGGCATTTGCTCAATGTGATGATGCTGCGCTGGCTGCAAAAAACGGGTCACAAACCGATCACCCTTATGGGTGGCGGCACGACCAAAGTGGGAGATCCGTCATTCCGTTCAGACGAACGTCCACTTTTGGGACCTGAACAGATCGATGCAAATATTGCGGGCATGCAAAAAGTATTCGCCCAATATCTTGATTACGGTGATGGCGACACAGACGCGCTGATGCTGAACAACGCGGAATGGCTTGATACCCTAAACTACTTGGAATTTTTGCGTGACATCGGCCGCCACTTTTCAGTGAACCGGATGTTGTCCTTTGAGTCAGTCAAATCCCGTCTTGACCGCGAGCAAAGCCTGTCGTTCCTCGAATTCAATTACATGATCTTGCAGGCCTATGACTTCATGGAACTGAACCGCCGCTATGGCTGTACGCTTCAAATGGGTGGCTCAGATCAATGGGGCAATATTGTCAACGGAATCGATTTAACACGCCGCGTGATCGACAATGAAGTTTACGGCCTGACCTCGCCACTGCTGACCACTTCGGACGGCAAAAAGATGGGCAAAAGCCAAGATGGTGCCGTGTGGCTAAACGCAGATATGCTCAGCCCCTACCTTTTCTGGCAGTTCTGGCGCAACACAACAGACGCCGATACTGGACGGTTCCTCAAGCTCTATACCGAACTGCCCGTAGCTGAATGCGAGCGCCTTGGCGCTTTGCAAGGGTCGGAAATCAACGAGGCAAAAGTAATTCTTGCCAATGAAGTCACAACCCTTCTTCACGGTGCAGAAGCTGCCGCGGCGGCAGAGGCAACTGCGCGTGAGGTCTTTGAAAAGGGTGGCGTCGGGGATGATCTTCCCACCCTTACAATCAGTACATCGGACGTGGCAGAAGGCATCAGTATCGTCCAACTGATCGTAAAATCTGGACTTGCAAAATCTGGCAAAGACGCAAAACGCCTTATCTCAGAAGGCGGCGCAAAGATTGACGATGCACCGCTTGAAGATGCAGGCATGATGATCGATGCAGCAGCGCTTTCAAACACCATTAAACTAAGTGCGGGCAAAAAACGCCACGCGCTGATTAAGCTTGGCTAAGCCTACTTCTTTTGTTTGCAAATATCCCCGCCGGAGACCCTAGATCAAAATCTAAGCAGCCTCTAAGCTACTGGGGGATTGTGAATACCTGCCCAGGATAGATGAGGTCCGGATCGTCAATTGCAGCACGATTGGCCTCAAACACCTTCAGGTAGAAAACACCATTGCCATACCGCTCTTCGGCGATGGCCCAAAGGGTGGCACCGGGCTGTACTGTCTTACTTGTAAAGCTCGCTTGATTTTGCGCTACTTCGGCCAAAACTTCTGGTGTTTCACGCTTAAATGGTAGCTCTACGCGGCTTGTGACGTCTCCACCTGCGCTGACCTCGTCGATGCGCAAAGTGTAAGTTCCCGGATCCACATTGGGCAGATCACTACCCCATGCACCATCCGCAACAGGCGCGTCGCTTACAATAGCACCGTCTATGTAAATCCGCACATTTCCATCGTTGGGCGCACGACCCGCAAGTTGCACTTCGCCAGTGCTGTCATAGCCAATACTATCTACAAGCACTGTTGAGGGCGCAGGTGCGTTCTGTGTGCTTGGGCCTTGAATAACTTTCACTGTGTCTTCTTGTGCGGCGATCACCACTGGGGCCTCGCTGACTTGCTCATCTGTACTCTCGCCATCACTTTGGGGCGCGACAACTACGCCTGCAATGATGAACCGGTTTGGGTCTTCGGTCTGCGCACCATCGGGGTCGCTCATCACACTCAGAACGCGGTCATCCTCAGACGGTGGAATATCCGCAAAAATCGCAAAGTTGCCAAAAGCGTCGATTGAACCGCGCGTGACTTCCGCACCGTCCAGCATAACGGCCAACGTACTCCCCGCCTGCCCCGTGCCTGCGATTAACGCCATACCTTCGGGATCAACTCTGAACCCAACCCGCAGCGGCGTGGCTGCAGGGGCAACTTCCGGTGAGGCAGGCTCAATCACGACAATTTCCGGCGCTTCAATAGCTGGTGCGGGTGTCACAACCATCTCAGCTGGTGCATCTGCGATTTCAGCGCTCACAGCTGTTTCCGGCTGCTCCACAGCAGTCTGTGGCTGCGCTGCAATCTTGCTAAGCGGTTCGTTCAGACCACCAGGATAGAACGCGTATAGCACCCCAACAGTCACAATGCTCACACCAGCAATCGCAACTTTCTCTAAAGTGTTTAATGCAGTTCCAGCCATGACAGCCCTCTTCGTTGTCCTGTAGCACCCAACGCAGTGTGTGCCACATCTTCTTAGCCTACCCTACATATTGGGTCAAAACCCAACTACGCCGCGCGGTGAGCGCGACTTTTGGGCAACGATGCGGCCGAGTACAGCGCAAGAGCAGTCCAAATAAGGGCGAACGCAACCCCGTGCCAGACACCAAACGGTTCTTTGAAAATCAAAACCGCGCAGACGAACTGCAATGTGGGATTCAAATACTGGACCAAGCCAACGGTTCCAAGACGAACACGCTTGGTCGCATATGAGAAAAACATCAGTGGAATGGCCGTCATAGGCCCGCAAAGCGCCAAAAAGAGAAGCTCCGCCAGATTGCCAAAAACCGTCAGATCACCAAACCAGATCAACCAAACAGCAGCGAGCGGCGCAAATAACAGCACTTCGCACGCCACGGAAACGACAGGACCTGCCTCAAGCCGCTTTTTGATTAATCCGTAAATCCCGAAGGTCACAGCCAAAGCCAAAGCAATCCACGGTGGGGTTTGTGTCCCAATGGCCAGCACGCTTACTGCGACCACTGCAAGGCCAACCGCAAGGGCTTGGGCGCGGCTCAACTTTTCACCAAAAGCCAACATGCCCAGAACAACCGCCACAAGCGGGAAGATGTAATATCCAAGCGATGTTTCAGTGACACGGCCCACTTTTGTCGCCCAAATGAACAGGCCCCAATTAATTGCAATCATCACCGATGCGGTCGTAATGATCGCAATGTTCTTCGTGGTCGAAAGAGCCTTGGGGATTTGTGACAAGCGGCGCTGAAACATCAAAACACCCGCAAACAACAAAAGCGACCAAAGAGTCCGGTGCGCCAAAATATCAATGGTCGGGATATCGCTGAACTGTGCGTAGAAAAGCGGCGACAGCCCCCACACGACACAGGCGGCAATCATGGCCGCAACACCTTTGAAACTTTCAGTCATAACGCAGCAGTGCGCCCATTCAAGCGGCGGGTCAAATGAAAAAAGCCGCCGCTGATATCCTCAGGCGGCGGCTCAATTATTCGAGAAGCGTGCGCGCTATCACATGCGTGAAGCGACGTTCTCCCAGTTGACCAAGTTATCAAGGAAGTTGGTCAGATACGCGGGGCGCTTGTTGCGGAAATCAATGTAGTAGCTGTGCTCCCATACATCACAACCAAGCAGCGCAGTTTGACCAAAGCAAAGCGGGTTCACACCGTTTTCTGTCTTTGTCACTTTCAACGCACCGTCGGTGTCTTTCACCAACCATGCCCAACCAGAACCAAATTGGCCTGCGCCAGCAGCGCTGAATTGGGATTTGAATTCGTCGACTGAACCAAAGCTCTCCACGAGCGCCTTTTCAAGCTCAGACGGCATTGCAGACGCGTTCGGGCCCATCATTTCCCAAAACTGGTTGTGGTTCCAAAGCTGGCTGATGTTGTTGAAGATACCGTTTTGGGCAACGGACGTCGCGTCATATGTGCCGACGATGATCTCTTCCATGGATTTGCCGTCCCACTCGGTGCCAGCAATCAATTTGTTACCGTTGTCCACGTAAGCCTTGTGGTGCAGGTCGTGGTGGTACTCAAGTGTCTCAGCGGACATACCGTGCGCAGCAAGCGCATCATGTGCATAGGGAAGATCAGGAAGTTCAAAAGCCATCTGTGAGGCTCCTCTCTCGTCAATTGATATTACGGATCGCTACCGCATGAAATGAGGCGACACCGCCCCCACGTCAAGGGGCGCGTTCAAATGCGAGCCGGTTATTTTCGTGCGCTGGTTACTTTGGATAAACCTCTGCACCTTCGGCTGCGGCAGCGCTCAAGATACCAAAGACATACTCGGACACAGAGCGGAAGCAGATTACGTCGATTGTGCGCGCATCCCGCATCCAAAAAGCAGCAGCAACTTGGGCCATCCGCGTCCGGCGCATAGTACCAACAGCAAAACTGCTTGTGCGCATATCAGCGGGGCTCAATTTCGCAATAACGTCTCTCACGCCCGTGCCTTGTACGCGAATAATGCTGCGCGCGTCACTAACGTCCGCCAATAAGTGGTGCGTATCTTTCAGCGTTTTGCCCATCTTCGCGATCGCACCATCCACATCCGCATATTGCAGAACCACCAGCAATTCATCAGGCGACATCCAAGCAATGCCTTGATCTTTTGCGATCGTGCACATGCCGGCTTGGGGCATTTCTGCGCCACTGACACCTGTTGCAGCTTTTCTCACAGCGGCAGATGAAAGATCGCCGCGTAGTGTAATCATGCCGCGCGGGCCAAGGTCTTTGACCGTGACCGCCCCTTCAAAACGCTGCCCGTTCAGGGCCGAGATCGCCTTAGACATTTTGCTTAGCCCCCTCTTTATCGTAAAATACAGGATCAACGATTTCCGCGCGCACTTCGGTTCCGTCCGTCTTGGGGAAGGTCAACACTTCGCCCATACGGTCTGGACCGTCCTTAACCAGCGCCATGGCAATGCCCCGCTCCATTGTGGCGGAGTAGTAGCTTGATGTGATGCGTCCTTGAGTGTTGCGCTGACCGTTATCATTGACCCCGTCTGCAACCGCATATGCCCCATCAGGGATCACGCTGCGATCCGTGGTCAGCAAACCAACCAGTTTCCAGCGGGCAGGATCAGCCATAAAGCTACGCTCATGTGCGCGCTTGCCAAGGTAGTCTTCTTTTTTCTTCGATAGCGCCCATTGCAGGTTCAGATCCTGCGGTATGACCGTGCCATCAGTCTCGTCACCGATCATGATGAAGCCTTTTTCGGCACGAAGAACGTGAAGGGTTTCAGTACCGTAGGGCATCACGCCAAAGTCTTGGCCCGCTTTATAGATTGCGTCCCAAAGGGCGCGGGCTTGGCCTGCTTTCACGGCAATCTCGTAGGACAACTCACCCGAGAAACTGATGCGGAAAATGCGCACATCAATACCCGCAAGCGTACCATCAGCCCATCCCATAAATGACAGCGCGTCTTGGCGCACGTCCATCCCGCCAAGGGTTTCGAGAACTTTGCGCGCGTTCGGGCCAACAACAGCGATCTGACCATATTGCTCAGTGACGTTGGCAACGTAGACTTTCCAGTCCCACCATTCGGTTTGAAGCCACTCTTCCATGTGTTGATGAATGTGATCCGCCCCACCGGATGTGGTGTGGCACAGCCACGTGTCCTCATCGATGCGGGCAACAACACCGTCATCCATCAAAAAGCCGTTCTCTGAGCACATCAAACCATAGCGGCAGCGGCCGACTTTCAGGTTCGACATCATGTTCGTGTAGAGCATGTCAAGGAAACGACCTGCATCTGGACCTTTGACAATGATCTTACCCAAAGTTGAGGCATCCAGCAGACCAAGGTTTTCACGCGTGTTTTTCACTTCGCGGTTAACTGCATCTACGTGGCTCTCGCCGTCCCGCGTGTAGCAATATGGACGGCGCCAATGACCCACCGGCTCCCAGTACACGCCGTTGTCGTCATGCCAATCGTGCAGCGGGCTTCGGCGCATGGGTTGGAAAATATCACCCTTCGCCTCACCCGCGATCGATCCCATAGAAATTGGCGTGTAAGGCGGACGGAATGTGGTGGTGCCGACAGCCGGAATTGGCGCATTAAGCGCACCCGAAAGAACCGCCAGACCGTTGATATTGCTGAGCTTACCCTGATCTGTAGCCATGCCAAGCGTAGTGTAGCGCTTGGTGTGCTCAACACTCTCATAGCCCTCTTGGGCAGCCAGCTGAACATCGCTCACTTTCACGTCGTTCTGATAGTCCAGCCACATCTTCGCACGCAGCGAGATATTCGCGCCTTGGGGCATAATCCATACCGGTGCCATCGGCGCCTCAGTCACGTCAGTTGCAGACGGAACAGGATCTTTGGCCTTCACCTTTTTGCCGCACGCAGCGACGACTTTGGCTGCACAGCTTGCACCGTCAGCAAGGCCTGTGCCCAGCATCATATGTCCGTTCGCAGCACCAGCAACGCTTACAAACGCTTTGCCGTCGTGGCTTGTTGGCGCGCGATCTGGATCAGGGCGGAAAAACTGCCCTTCCTCATCCCACGTCAGCTTCCCACCGCAATGTGACCACATATGCACAACGGGGCTCCAGCCGCCTGACATTGCAACCACGTCACATTTAATTTCCTCAAGAACGGCACCTTCGCCTGCTTGCAAACAAAGCGCGACACCGGTCACACGTTTGGTGCCTTTGACTTTGGCGATGCCCATGCCCTGCTTTACTTCAATGCCCAAAGCGCGGGCCTCGGACACGAGCCCCTGATCGGCCATCGTGCGCGCATCAACAATGGCAGGCACGGACAAGCCCGCCTGAACCATGGCAATAGCCGTACGGTACGCATCGTCATTGTTGGTCACAACAACCGTGCGATCGCCTGCGCTAACGCCGTAGTTCACAGCATAGTCACGCACCGCGGACGCCAACATAACGCCCGGAATATCGTTACCGGCAAAAGACAAAGGCCGTTCAATCGCACCCGTTGCTGTGATGATCTGCTGCGCGCGGACTTTCCACAAACGGTGGCGCGGACCATCCAGTTCCGGCGCGTGATCGCGCAGACGCTCATAGCAAAGCACATAACCGTGGTCATACACCCCCGCGCCCATTGTACGGGTCCGCAGAGTGACATTCTTCATCTTTTCAAGGGCTTGAACGGCGTTATTGATCCATTCATCAACGGAAACACCGTCAATTTCAGAAGGCCCACCACAGGTTGCATCAACAGGTGCGCGGCCGCCCCACTCGCCATTTTGTTCCATCAAGGTCACATCAAGACCGGCACGCCCTGCGGTAAGAGCAGCACTCAAACCCGCCGTGCCGCCCCCAATGATCAAAACATCCGTGTGATGATAGAAATGCTCATAGGTATCGGGATCACGCGCTTCAGCGTCAGGTGCGCGGCCAAGGCCCGCAGAACGACGAATAAACGGCTCATAGACATGCTTCCACAAAGGCCGCGGGTGAATGAACATCTTGTAATAAAAACCCGCAGGCAAAAAACGTGACAGATGCTTGTTGATGGCACCGACATCAAATTCAAGGCTGGGCCAGTGGTTTTGGCTAGCGGCTTTCAAGCCCCCGAACAGCGGTGTAGTTGTGGCGCGCGCGTTGGGTTCGAACGTATTGCCTTCGCCCAAATTCATCAACGCGTTCGGCTCTTCCGCACCTGAGGCAACTACACCACGTGGACGGTGATATTTAAACGACCGGCCCATCAACATCTGATCTTCCCCCAAAAGGGCAGAAGCCAAAGTGTCACCTGCAAAACCGCTCAGGCGTTTGCCGTTAAATGTGAAATCTACTTTGGCGCTTCGGTCAATCAGACGGCCGCCATTTGCCAAACGTGTGCTCATGAAAAGTTTCTCCATGTCCAACCCGGCCGGGCGGCGCTAATCGCGTCAGTAATGTTTTTCGGAGGCTCAAGCGTTTGCGCGCTGTAAGTGCCAAACACTTCAAGCGTATTTGTGCAGCGCGCCGCGTGGAACCACTTGCCGCAACCGGCTGCGTGACGCCAGCGCTCAAAATGGATGCCTTTGGGGTTTTCGCGCTGGAACAAATACTGTTCAAACGCCGCGTCATCCGCGCCAACTGTCTCACGTTTAACGTGTGCTTCGCCGCCAGCAGACAGCTCTGTTTCATCTGCAGCGACGCCGCAATATGGGCATGTAAGGATCAGCATCGGGCAGCTCCGTTATTTAGGGCGAAATCGATGGGGTTTACTGTTAGGCTTGAAACAAGGGCGTTCAGTACACGCACCACGAAAGGAGTAAACTCTTGGATCAGAACACTATTTTGCTGTGTATCGGCGCAGCAGTTGTTGCTTTTGCCGTTATCATGTTTTTGCGCGAACAGGCCGCTATCAAGCGCCGCAAAGCCGCCAGAGGCGGACGCGAAGTTGACGTGAGCGACTTGATTGCTTTTGGCAGCGCTGCTGCAAAGGCCGAACGCGACGACGGAAAGACCTGATATCATCCGCATCAGTGCGCCACCCCTGCGGCAACACTTTCGTCGATGAAGCGGCCTTCGCGGAAACGGTCCAAGCCGAACTGATCAGTCAAAGGTGAATGTCCTTTGGCGATCAGCTCTGCCATACCCCAGCCAGATCCCGGAATTGCCTTGAACCCGCCTGTCCCCCAACCGCAGTTGATGAACATACCTTCAACTGGGGTCTTGGACAAAATCGGCGAGCGGTCACCCGTTACATCAACGATCCCGCCCCATTGGCGCAGCATCTTTAGCCGCGAGATCATTGGGAATGTCTCACAAAGCGCGCGCACAGTTTCTTCAACATGATGGAAAGAACCACGTTGTGTATAGGCGTTATGGCTGTCTGTACCACCACCGATGACCATCTCGCCTTTGTCAGATTGGCTCATGTAACCGTGGACAGTATTGGCCATCACAACCACGTCCATGCACGGCTTAATCGGCTCTGACACCAACGCCTGCAGCGGCACTGACTCGATAGGCAGACGGAAGCCCGCCATATCCGCAAGCACACCGGAATGTCCTGCAACGACAACACCTAGCTTGTTGCAGCTGATATCGCCTTGGGTCGTAGTGACGCCAGTCACTTTCCCGCCCGAACGTTTCACCGCTGTCACTTCGGTTTGCTGAATAATGTCCATACCCATGTCGGAGCACGCGCGGGCATAGCCCCACGCAACCGCATCGTGACGGGCCGTACCGCCACGCGCTTGCCACAGGCCACCCAGAACAGGGTATCGGGGGCCATCCAAGTTAATGATCGGCACCAGTTCTTTGACGCGCTTAGGCTCAATCCATTCTGTCGTAACGCCTTGCAAAGCATTTGCGTGGGCCGTGCGTTTATAGCCGCGCACCTCGTGATGGGTCTGCGCCAGCATGATCACACCGCGCGGGCTGAACATAATGTTGTAGTTCAGATCCTGCGACAGGGTCTCGTACAAACTGCGGGCTTTTTCATAAATCGCAGCGGACGGGTCTTGCAGATAGTTTGACCGGATAATCGTCGTGTTGCGGCCCGTATTACCGCCACCCAGCCAACCTTTCTCGATAATCGCTACGTTCGTGATGCCAAAGTTGCGTCCCAAGTAATACGCAGTGGCCAATCCATGACCACCAGCGCCAACGATGATCACATCATAATGACTTTTGGGCGCACGTTTTGCCCACGCACGGCCCCACCCTTTGTGATAAGTCAAAGCCTCTTTCGCGATTGCGAAGGCAGAATATTTCTTCATCGGGCAGCCTCATACATAAGTGGCGCAGAAAGGATCGATCGTGAGGTAGTGATGCCACGGGTCAACATGCGCTGAAAGCCGCGCGGCGTCGCTTCCCTGCGGTTTTGCGACAACTGCGCACAGATGATCAAGGCCTCTTTTTGTTTGGTTCCGCAGCCGCTAGATAGTGCAGCATGAAAAAGGCAGAAAAACCATGATTTGGCTAATATTTTGGACAATTTCCGGCATTCTTGCGCTGAGTGCGATGATTTGGATTGTCGCAGCGTTTTGGCGCACGGCCGATGCTGATGCAGATTCCAAAAGCTATGATGTCGATGTTTACAAAGCACAGCTCGCCGAAGTTGATCGCGACTTGGCACGCGGCATTGTCACTGAAGACCAAGCAGACGCCGTTCGCCTTGAAATCTCGCGCCGTCTTTTGGCCGCCGACGCATCTGCGCAGGCCCAAAACGGGACAGCCCCCGACGCACCAGCACCGGTTACCAAGGCTGCCGCAGTTTTGGGCGGTGCTGCAGTGATTGCAGGTGCGTTGGGGCTTTATGCAACGATCGGCGCGCCCGGCTACGGGGACCTGCCCCACGCGGAACGCCTACGCATCGCCGAACAGCTGCGCGCCGAGCGTCCCAGCCAAGAAATGGCCCAGAGCCAGGCAAGCCAAACACTCAGAAAGCCCACAGCTGAACAATTGCCCGAAGGCTATCTTGAGTTGGTTGAGACTTTGCGCACCACAGTCGCGGAACGGCCAGATGACGCACGTGGCCAAAGTCTGTTGGCAAACGCAGAAGCGCGGCTTGGCAATTACACCGCCGCGTACATGGCCCAACAAAATGTAATCCGGACCCAAGGTAATGACGCCACAGCCGAAGACTGGGCATTGGCGGGTGAGTTTATGGTTCTGGCGGCAGGCGGTTATGTCTCCCCCGAGGCCGAGAACGCCTTTGCCCAAGCGCTGCAAAAAGACGCCAACCAACCGCAGTCACGCTTTTACATCGGGCGCATGTTTGCCCAAACAGGTAGGCCAGATCGGGCGTTCCAGCTTTGGCGTCAACTCTTGGATGCCAGCAGCCCCGTGGACCCTTGGGTTGTTCCCATCCGCGCCGAGATCGAGGACCTAGCGGACCGTGCGGGCATCCGCTATCAGCTTCCACCTGATGCCGCTGGCCCCTCTGCCGAAGCCATCGCCGCTGCGCGCGATATGTCGGCTGAGGACCGCACAACAATGATTCGTGGCATGGTCAGCACGCTCAACACACGCCTTGCAACCGAAGGCGGTACCCCCGCCGATTGGGCACGCCTGATCAATGCATACAGCGTTTTGGGCGAGATCGACGCCGCCACGGCAATTTGGCAAAACGCCAAAGAAAGCTTTGCGGACGCGCCTGAAGCCCTTGCCATTATCAAACGCGCCGCAGTCGCGTCAGGGATACCCCAATGATTTTTGAAGACATCGCAGAGTTTGCAGAAATGCTGCCGAATTTCACGGCCCTTGCGGGTCTTGACCTGGGCACAGTTACCTTGGGCGTCGCCGTGAGTGATACATTAATGTCAGTGGCCACCCCATTGGAAACCATCAAGCGCAAGAAGTTCGGCGTGGACGCTGCCTCCTTGGCAAAAATCTGCGCCCACCGCGAAGTTGGGGGCATTGTGCTAGGCCTGCCACGCAACATGGACGGAACAGAAGGCCCCCGCGCGCAATCTACACGCGCGTTCGCCCGCAACCTTGAACGGCTTGAGGCCTTTGCCAAAGTCCCCATCACTTTTTGGGACGAACGCCTGTCGACCGTCGCGGCAGAACGCGCGCTGATTGAGGCGGACACATCACGCAAACGACGCGCAGAAGTCATTGACCACGTTGCCGCCGGATATATCTTGCAAGGCGCGCTGGATCGTCTGCGCCATTTAAAGGGATAAAAACATGCCGACAGATGCCCCCGTTTGGCAACGCGCCGAGATCGAAAGCCCTTGCGTAAATATTTGCGTTATCCACCCTGAAACGCGGCTGTGCACAGGCTGCTTGCGATCAATTGACGAGATCGGTGTATGGTCATCCCTGTCTGCCGACGCGCGAAAGAACGTAATGGATGACCTGCCAAACCGCGCATCCCTGCTAAAGCAACGCCGCGGCGGACGGGCCGCACGGTTAAAGCGCTAATCCCTTATTCTTTTGTTGATAAATATCCGCGCCGCAGGCTTTCGCTGCCGGTGCGAAACAAGCAACGCACTTTATAGCTCAATATCCAGCCAAGCACGCCCATCGCCCAAATCTGGACGAAAAAATGCTGTCATGCGACCGAGTCCGCCTGGATCACCGACCTCTGGATTCCAAGGATCCGTGCCGTGCAGCAAAAACGGATGCAACAAAGCCGCCTGCCCTTTTGTGATATTGAGCGGAACCTTTGGGCAGCAGTCAAATACCTCACGCCGAGCCGCTTGATAGGCGTCAGTGATATCGACCTGTGAGGGGTCCGCATCACCGATCGCTTCACGGAGGGCACGCTGCATGATGGTCTGACTTCCCTGCCACACGACCGTTGGCGCAGCAGCAACTTTACCCAGCGGGATCGCCAAAATATAGGCGTGATACTCCATTGCAAAGCGTCGTTTTTGCGGACCAACAGGCAGCAAGCCATCCACATGGGCGGCTGATCGGTTCAAACGGTAGCGGTGGTTGGCGTCACTCTCGCCCACGTCTTGTTTGGGGTAGCCGGGGTAAATGATCGAGACCTGAGCGCGGTGCAAAGCCAGCGTTGGAACAGCATCGCGCCACGCCCCCATCAACGGCACATCACCAATGGCACCGTCTGGCATATTTGGAAGCGCGTCCACACCCACAAACCACGTCTTGCCGTGCCGCAAATTAGCCGCTTGCACCGCGGGATCACGTGCGATCGGGCGCATGACCTCTGCTGCTTTGTCAGACCATTCAGCCACCCGCGGATCGTGCGGGTAAATCACAAAGCCAGATGATCCAAGCAGCCCCATAACCTACAAGTTATGCCAAAAACACGCCGCGCAACATATTGCCCGCAACGCAAATTAAGAAAAACGCAAACGCACGCTTTAATGGCTTGGGGTCCATCCAATGGGCAAGCTTCGCCCCAAGTGGCGCGGTCAGCAATGTCATCGAAATTGTAAGGCCGAAGGCGACCACGTTTATTGCCCCGAAAGTGAGCGGCGGCTTAGAGCTTGGCTCAATCTCAACGAACATAAACCCAATCGCAGACGGCACTGCGATCAGCGCACCCAAACCGGCCGCCGTCGCCACAGCGCGGTGGATCGGGACGTTGAACAAGGTTTGGTAAGGCACGCAGAACGCACCGCCGCCAATGCCCATAAGCACTGACAAAAACCCAACGACCAACGAAGTGACGTACCCCACAACGCCGCGCGGCAAAACATCACCCAATCGCCAATGCGGCCGACCAAACGCCATGTAGAGCCCCACCAAAAGCCCTAAACTGCCAAAAATGCCTTGCAAGGTGACTGATTTAAGTTCTGACGCAATCCAAACGCCGACAACTGCGCCAAGCGCAATTCCGGGCGTCCAAGCCCGCAGCATTTCCCAGTTTACAGAGCCCTTTTTATGGTGACTTTGGACCGAGCGCACAGATGTCACAACAATCGTCGCAAGTGACGTCGCAACACAGACCTGCATAAGCTGAGGGCCATCATAGCCAAGCGACGACAACAGGTAAAAATACCCTGGGACCAGTACGATGCCCCCACCAACCCCCAAAAGACCAGCAAGCACGCCCGCAAAAGCACTAAACGCCAAAAGGGTCGTCACCAACGGTATTAATTCAGCTACGTCAGGCATTTAGGCGCCCCTTCTCATATGTCTTTTGATATATCTTCTAAGGCTTTGTTTTCGCCGTTCTGTGCAGTTTCTGCCGCTTGTTTGATAAGACCATAAGCGTCGCGCAGGACGTGCGCGTCCGCTCCGGTTTTTGGGGCATGCTCAGACAGATAGCGCCGCCATGCACGCGCACCAGGTTGTCCAGAAAACAGCCCCAGCATATGACGCGTGACCTGGTGCAGCTTACCGCCGTCGGCGAGGTGCGCCTCGATATGGTTGACCATCGCCTCAATCACGTCATCCATCGGGCGCGGTCCGCGCTTGGCCCAGATGCGCTGATCCGCCTGCGACAAGATCGCGGCAGGATCATGATATGCAGCGCGCCCCACCATGACACCGTCCAAACCGCGTTCAAGCAGCGCTTCGGCTTCATCCAAGCTTCCCACCCCGCCATTGATAGAAAGATGCAGATGGGGGAACATTTCCTTCATCCGCACAACCAACTCATAATCCAACGGCGGAATATCGCGGTTTTCCTTGGGGCTTAGCCCTTGAAGCCAAGCTTTGCGCGCGTGGATAGTAAAGCGCCCCACACCAGCTGCACTTACCCGCGCAAGAAAATCAGGCAGCACTTCGGCGGGGTCTTGGTCGTCTACTCCGATGCGGCATTTGACTGTAACCTCGACGTCCTGCGCATCGATCATTGCAGCACAGCATTCAGCGACAATATCCGGGCGCTCCATCAATACGGCGCCAAAGCTGCCGGACTGGACACGGTCACTGGGACAACCACAATTCAAATTAATCTCAGCATAGCCCTCGTCCGCGCCCATGGCGGCCGCCTCAGTCAGCTCTTTTGGGTCAGACCCTCCAAGCTGCAAGGCCACTGGCTGCTCGGACTGATCAAAGCGAAGCAAATGCCGCGCCCCGCCCCGCACCAACGCCGGCGCCGTTACCATTTCAGTATAGAGCAACGCGTGGTCTGACAGCACGCGGTGAAACGTACGGCAATGGCGGTCCGTCCAGTCCATCATCGGGGCCACAGACAGGCGGGCTGATTTCAGCAAAGTCATTTGATCGGGTCGTGTCATACGCTGCGTTTACCCTGTGCGTTTGAGCAATGCATCCTGATTATTACCCAGCCGACAGATATGCCGGCAGCGTTATAGCAAGATCGCACGGCTCTCGCGCGCAGATTGCTGCGCAGCAAGCCCCATAGCAACAGCGCGCGCCCCATCATCAAGTGTCACTTCAACTGTTCCGTGCCCAAGGCATACGTCGAAAAACTTGCGATGTTGATAGAACGTAGAGCCATTATGATCCCCCGCATCCAGAATAGTCGGATCAACAGGCACGTCGATAACCGTCTCACCTGCGGGGTTACGCGGGCTGACCAACACCTGCGGGATCGGTGCCGGCCCCAAATGATCCGGCCAAAAACGGCGTGGTCCCGGAACAAGGCACTCAATTTTACCGTTCGGCCCCACGGCGCTTACGGCCTCTTGGTATTTGGAGCCTTCCGCAAACATACACAATTCAAGCATCGCCCGCGCGCCTTTGGCGAAATCCACAATCACGTAGCCGTTGTCCCAAATATCCGGCGTTTGACCATCGTAGGTTTCATCAAGGTGGTTCACTGACTGGCCTGCACTGGCCATAATCCGCACAGGCTCATCCTTCATGACAAGGCGCATCAGATCAAAGAAATGACAGCATTTTTCCACCAGCGTGCCGCCAGTGTTTGCATTAAACCGGTTCCAATCGCCCACTTTGGGCAGAAACGGAAAGCGGTGCTCGCGAATGGTCAGCATTTTCACACCACCCGTTACCGATGCCGCTTCTTGTAGCAGCGTCGCAATTGGCGGCATATAGCGGTACTCCATCGCGACCCAAACCGGCGCTGTGTAATTGGCCGCAAATGCCTGCACCTGTGTTGCCTGCGCAGGGTCGGTATAAAGCGGCTTTTCGCACAAGACTGGGCGATGCTTGTAGGCCGCGATTTGCTCAAGCTGGCCAATGTGCAAATGGTTGGGGCTGACGATAACAAGCGCGTCTACATCATCGCGGGCCAAAAGCGCGTCAAAACTTTCAGCTACCTCAGCCCCGCCTGCAAGGGCAGCCGCCTGCTCAGCCAACTCGCGCACTGGATCATAAGTGGCGGTCACAACCGCCCCTTCAATGAGCGCAATATTGCGGATGTGCTCTCCGGCCATCATGCCGCATCCGATGATGCCGTAACGAACTTTAGTCATAGTATCTTCCCGTTAGAAACGATTGATATAAGCGGCTTTTTTCGCATCAAACCACGTTTGTGAATATTCAACGGCGCGCCCCTCAAGATCGCGCGCCACCCGTGTGATATGGCTTACAGCATCACCAATTTGCGGTCCGAATTCGACGTGCCGCCACAAAGGGACGCGGTCCATCCCGACACTGTCTTGAGCACGCGCGATACGCACGCCGAAGCGCTGTTCATACATCAAATACAGGGCATCTTGCAGATCAGTAATCCCGAGGGCTGTGATTGCCTGCGCGTTGACCCAAATTTCCTCGATCGCGACGGCGGTGCCATCCAAAAGCCTAAGGCGGCGGATACGGTGCCCGTGATCAAAAGGCGCATCAGCGGGCGCGTCCATCGTGTCAACACTGATCGGCCTTGCCGTGGGTAAGCCGCCGCCTGTTAGCAACTCAAGACGCAACAACCCGTAGATGCTTTCGACGCCCCCGCGCGAGCGCACATAGTTACCCGAGCCTTGGATACGCTCCAACAGCCCCTTCTCTTCCAGAATGATCAGTGCTTTGCGCAACGTGCCAACACTCACGCCGCGCTCTGCGGCCATGTCACGTTCTGGCGGTAACTTATGTCCATCGGCCAGCCGCCCCGCCGCAATTTCACGGATCAGCAACTCGCTTAAGGCAATGTATTTGGGCAGCGCGGCATCATCCGCAGCACGCATCATGCTTGGCGATATATACGCTTCATTTTGCACCACACGGCCCTCCCGCTCCTTAATCATGTGCGTTCTCAGGCGTCCCAAAGGGTGCATCACAAGAACCGTCACACAAAAATTGATATACCATTGATACACATCAAAGACACTGCTAGCATTTTGTCAACTCAAAGCTTGGGAAGGGATTCGAATGACCTCAATTGTACCAGTCACATCCGCCGATCTGGATGCCGCTGAGGTCAGCTGGTTCTCTGCTCTGTGCTCGGATGACTACCAGTTTTTAGGCGTCCCCGACGGTGATTTACGCTCAAGCTGGGAACATTGCCGCGACATAGCCCTTGAGGCCGAGGCCCAAGGCTTTCGCAACATACTCGCACCGTCATCTTATCAGGTCGGCCAAGATACGTTGTCATTCGTGGCGGGCATGGCGCCCTTGACGAAGCGTATGAATTTTCTGGCCGCAATCCGGTGCGGCGAAATGCAACCCATCATGTTGGCGCGCACTGTGGCAACGCTGGATCATATGCTCAAAGGCCGGCTGACGCTGAACGTTATATCGTCTGACTTCCCTGGCGAAGTGGCGGACAGCGCATACCGCTACAAACGCAGTGACGAAGTTGTGCAGATTTTGCGCCAAGCGTGGACCCAAGATGAAATCACCTTCAAAGGTGACGTTTATAATTTTGAGAATGTGCCAACAGACCCCGCCCGCCCCTATCAAATCAACGGCGGGCCGCTGTTGTATTTTGGCGGCTACTCACCTGCGGCCCTTGAGTTGTGCGGCAAGCATTGCGACGTCTATTTGATGTGGCCCGAACCCAAAGAGCAGCTTGCACAGCGCATGCGTGATGTGCACGCAGTTGCGCAACGACAGGGGCGCACTCTGGATTACGGGCTGCGCGTTCACATGATTGTCCGCGACACTGAGGCCGAGGCCCGTGAATACGCAGATTACATCGTAAGCAAACTTGATGACGAATACGGCAAACTTATCCGCGACCGTGCCCATGACAGCATCTCGCTTGGGGTCGCCCATCAGGCAAAAGCCCGCGAACTGGCCGATAAATTCGGCTACGTTGAGCCAGGGTTGTGGACGGGCGTTGGACGCGCGCGCTCAGGCTGTGGCGCCGCTTTGGTTGGCAGCACCGATCAGGTCATGACAAAAATCGAAGAATACAAAAAAATGGGCATCCGAGCCTTTATTTTTTCAGGATACCCCCACATTGACGAGTGTAAGTCCTTTGGCAAACGTGTTTTGCCAAACTTGAAAACCGTATCGCTGCCAAACGCTTATGGCCGCGTACCCGCAACAACACCCCCAACCCCCCTTGGGACAGGAGAGCGCCGATAATGGACCGCATTCAAATCACCGACGATCTCAGCTTTAGCCAAATCATCTACGGAATGTGGCGCTTGGGCGATGACACCGACACCAGCCAGTCCCATGTGCAAGCCAAAGTCGAGGCTTGTTTGGCGCAAGGCATCACCACCATGGATCAAGCAGATATCTATGGCGGCTACACCGCCGAGGCACTTTTTGGTGAGACCCTGAAAGCGGCGCCTGCTTTGCGCGACCAGATCGAGATTGTCACAAAATGCGATATCGTCGCCCCCGTTGGACGTCACAGCGGCGCGCGTGTGAAGTATTACGACACGTCTGCTGCGCACATCACCGCAAGCGTTGAGGCGTCTTTGCGCGACATGAACATCGATGTCATTGATTGTTTGCTGATCCACCGCCCGGATCCGCTGATGGACGCAATGGAAACCGGTGAAGTCCTTGATGACCTAATCGCCTCGGGCAAAGTCCGCACCGTTGGCGTGTCAAACTTCAAGCCGTGGGATTTCTCGCTGTTGCAGTCTGCAATGGAGAATGAGTTGGTCGCCAATCAGATTGAGCTGTCAGCGACGAACCATACTCCGTTCACAGACGGTGACTTGGCCTTTTTGCAAGAGAACGACATCCCCGTCATGGCGTGGTCGCCACTTGGTGGCGGATCGATCTTTGACAACGCCGCCGTCATGAATGTGTTGAACCGCGTGGCAGGCGAGGCAGGCGTTGAGCCAAGCGCAGTTGCCGTGGCCTTTTTACTGCGTCATCCGGCCCGCATCGCTCCAGTGATGGGAACAAATAATATCAGCCGCATCAATGCGTTGTCCGATGCTCTTAAAGTAAAGCTTGACCGTCAGACATGGTTTGAGATTTACACCGCTGCTCTTGGCCGCGAGGTCGCTTAGATGGCAATGCGCCCCGTTCCCCTAACGGCTCAGCCGGACGCGCAGCGCGCTTTGCGCAGTGCGTTTGGGCAATTCGGCACAGGTGTCTGCGTGATCACCACCTGCACCCCCGAACAACAATTGGTGGGCATTACAGCAAACAGCTTTTCAAGCGTCAGCCTTGATCCACCGCTTGTGCTTTGGTGCCCCGCTAAATCCGCCCGCCGCTTTGAATGTTACAGCGAAGCTCAACACTACGCGGTGCATGTTCTGGCCTCCGATCAAGCGCATATTGCAAACGGTTTTGTGCGCGAAGCAAACGCCTTTGCGGATCTGGACTTTACCCAAAACGCACATGGGGTGCCGCTGCTTGAGGGGTCCTTGGCGCGTTTTGAATGCGAGATGGACGCCCTTCACGATGCGGGCGATCATGCAATTATTGTTGGCCGAGTGCATGCAGCGCACATCGGTGACGGCACACCGCTTATGTTTCAAAGCGGTGCTTATAAAGAGTTCGCATCAAAGCCCTGATCCAAGGGCTTTGACGCACCCCGCCTGATGTATCCCGCCACCAAACGAGCGGGACGCAGGCACCACGAAAGGGAGGAACGCCATGGCCCTGCTTCTTGCAGCCCTCTGGCCCGTAGAAAAGTTCAATGACATCGCTTTGGCGGTTGGCCGCGTGCTGGCCATCGCCGCCTTAGCACTGATGGTCATCTTCATTTTGGCGCAGGTATTCTTCCGCTACATTATGGGTGACGCGCTTAATTGGTCAGAAGAAGGGGCGCGTTTTTTGATGCTCTGGATGACTGGTTTGATCGCGCCGCTCGCCTACCGCCAAGGCGGGTTTGTGGCCATCGATATGTTCGAACGTGCGCTGCCCCGCGTACTGTCATCTATCCTGATTTTGGTCCTGTTGCTTATGGCGATGATCGTGTTGGTGATCTGTGCGCAGCTTGGATGGGACAACGTCGATAGTCTAACTGGCCGAGGGCGGTCTGCAACTTTGCGCATTCCAATGGACCTTTTTGACATGCGCGACATCAGGTTCCGCAACTCTTACGCCTATGCATCGCTATTTGTGGGTTTTGTGGGTCTTTGTGTTGTCAACGTTGAGTTGGTACTGCGCCAAGTGATCAAAATGTTTGGTGGCGGTGCAGCACTTAAGCAACTTGGTGATGTGGGGCCTGTGGAATGAGCAGCATGACCTATCAGCCAATATCACACCTCCAAACCACCGCGCTGCGCGCGTGCACACAAGGACGCCTGTCATGCTGATCTGGTTTTTGCCTGTGTTCTTGGTGCTCTTGATGATCGGCCTGCCCGTTGTCTTTGGCCTACTGCTTGCGCCCGGTGCGTTGCTGGTTATTGATGGATCGGCTCGCGATCTGCCCGTGCTTTACCGCAACCTTTATAACGGTATCGACAGCTTTCCGCTGATGGCGCTGCCGTTCTTCATGCTGGCCGGTGAAATCATGAACCGCGGTGGGATCACCACCCGTCTTGTGGAGTTTAGCCAAGCGTTCATGGGGCACCTGCGCGGTGGGCTGGCCCATGTGAATATTCTGTCATCAATCCTTTTTGCGGGGCTGTCAGGCTCTGCGGTGGCCGACACCTCAGCGCTTGGGTCAACGCTAATCCCCGCAATGGAAAAGAACGGCTACAGCCGGAAGTTCGCCGCAGCCATCACCGCCGCCTCCAGCGTAATCGGCCCAATCATCCCCCCCTCAGGCATCATGATCATCTATGCCTATGTCATGGGTGAAAGCGTAGCCGCACTTTTCTTGGCGGGCATCGTCCCGGGCATCATGGTTGGCGTGGGGCTCATGGTTATGGTTCGCCTCATGGCTGACCGCTATGACCTGCCCAAAGCCGAGCGTATCGTCAAAAAAGGCCAGACCATCACCACGCGTGAAGCCTATGTGGCGTGGGGGCTTATTCGGATCAACATCGCTGGCCTTCTTTATGGTCTGTCGGGGCTGTTTGGGGCCAGTGATCAGATCAATGGATGGATCATGTTTGCCGTGCTGCTGTTGGTTGCACATGGCATCTGTGCCTATATCAAATCTCAAGTCAGTGCCGATTTTCGCGTCGTGTGCAAAAAGGCCATGGCGCCACTCCAAACCCCGATTATCATCTTGGGCGGCATTCTGGCAGGCGTCATGACCCCCACGGAAGCCTCTGCGATTGCGGTGGCTTACGCATTGATCGTTAGCTTTTTCATTTTGAAATCAATGTCTTTGAAAGACTTGTGGCCCGTCATTGCACGCTCTGCGCTTGCGTCATCAGCGGTATTGCTTTTGGTGGGCGCAGCCGTGGCATTCAAAACAGTTGTCTCACTGTCGTACGCTCCGCAAATCCTGACCGAGGCCATTCTAAGCCTGTCGGAAAACCCGTTGGTGTTGCTCTTTTTGATCAACATGCTCTTGTTCATCGTGGGGATGTTTTTGGACGCAGGCCCCGCGATCATCATCCTTGGGCCGATCTTGGGGCCAATCTTTACAGAACTTGGCGTGCACCCCGTGCATTTCGCCATCATCATGTCCGTCAACCTGACCGTAGGGCTTGCCACACCGCCCATGGGGTTGGTTCTATTTGTGGCCTCCACCGTGAGCCGCGAAAAAGTTGAAACCATCTCAAAAGCAATTTTACCGTTTTTGGCTGTGGAGGTGATTGTGATTTTCTTGATTACCTACATTCCGGCCATTTCGATGACGATCCCGCGATTGACGGGCTTCGTTCAATAAACCAGCATCAATAATATTCCAGGGAGGAAACATCATGCTGAAACACCTTACCACCGCCGCGATGGGCGCAGCCATGCTCGCAGGTTCAAGCCTTGCAAGCTATGCGGCAGGTCACGCGGAGTACACAATCCGTGCAACCGCCAACTCTAACGAGAACGACGAAGACTATGACGGTCTGGTTGTGTTCAAAAACTACGTCGAAGCAGCCTCAAACGGTAAAATCGAAGTTGAATTGTTCATCGGCACACAGCTTTGCTCAAAAGGCGCGGAGTGTCTGCAAGGTGTGGCTGACGGCTCTATTGATGTCTACATCTCCACGTCCGGCGGTGCTGCAAGCATCTTCCCCTATGTGCAGGTGCTCGACCTTCCCTATCTGATGGCTGATGACCGTATCGCGGAAGACGTACTGTCTGGTGATTTTGTTCGCACAATGCGCGACATGGCCCTTGAGGACAGTGACGATAAAATCCGTCTGATGACCATTGGTAACACGGGCGGATGGCGCAACTTTGCCAACACAAAACGCCGTTTGGCTGAGCCCGCAGATTTTGACGGCCTCAAGATCCGCACAGTTGTTGCAGACCTTCCCCAAGAACTGGTTCGTGCACTTGGCGCGTCCCCCACGCCAATCCCGTGGCCAGAGCTGTTCACGTCATTCCAAACTGGTGTTGTGGACGGATCAAAGAACGGCATCACCGACATCATGGGCATGAAATTCCCCGATGCAGGCCTGCAATACGTCACGCTTGACGGTCACGCCTACATGGGTGCGCTGTGGTGGATGAGCAACGACAAGTTCATGGCGATGCCAGAAGACATGCGCCGCGTGGTTGTGGATGGCTTCTATGCGCTGCAGCAGGCAACATTTGCCTCACCAAAGCGTAAATCAATCGAGGCCTACGCGGCCTTTGTTGAAGGTGGCGGTGATCTGTATGTGCCGACGCCAGCCGAAAAAGCTACGTTCGCCGCAGCAGCCGAGCCTGTACAAGCATGGTTCACTGACAACGTTGACGGCGGTGAGCGCATCTTGAGCGCACTCAAAACAGCAGTTGCTGAAGCTGAGGCTGAAATCAACGCGGGCCGCGCAGCTGATATCCAATAAGCCCAGCGCAGGCGCTTAAAACACGAAACGGCGGCTTCTTTTGGGAGCCGCCGTTTTTCATTCTACAAAGGGTGTGTGGCCAACTTTTTCTTAAAGCGGCTCAATATCACCTTGGGCACGCCCTTCGTGAAACCCTTTTTCCCATGCATCAAAACGCTGCTCCGCGATGGCGTCACGCATTTCCTGCATGATCTGCTGGAAATAATGCAGGTTATGCCAGGTCAGCAGCATGCCCGAAATCATCTCTTGCGAGCGGTAGACATGGTGCAAATAGGCGCGCGAGTATTTCTGACAGGCGGGACAGCTACATTGTTCGTCCAACGGGCGCGGATCATCTGCGTGCCGTGCATTTTTGATGTTCACGACCCCGTGGCGGGTAAAGACCTGTCCGGTCCGCCCTGAGCGTGATGGCAAAACACAATCCATCATATCAATGCCGCGCTTCACAGCCCCCACAATATCATCAGGCTTACCAACGCCCATCAAATAACGCGGCTTATCCTTGGGCAGTTGCTCAGGTGCGAAATCAAGACAACCAAACATCGCCTCTTGTCCCTCTCCCACAGCAAGACCACCAACCGCATATCCTTCAAAGCCGATATCCCGCAGGGCCTCGGCACTTTGCGCGCGTAGATCCTCTTCAAGCCCACCTTGTTGGATACCAAAAAGCGCATACCCCGGACGATCGCCAAAAGCATCCCGCGAGCGTTTGGCCCAGCGCATCGATAATTCCATGCTTTGTGCAATCCGCGCCTTGTCTGCAGGCAGTGCAGGACATTCATCAAAGCACATCACAATATCGCTGCCCAACAGCTTTTGGATTTCCATAGAGCGTTCGGGACTAAGCATATGTTTGGAACCATCGATATGGCTTTTGAACGTCACGCCATCTTCTGTCAGCTTGCGCAGATCAGCTAGGCTCATCACCTGAAACCCACCGCTATCAGTAAGAATGGGCTTGTCCCAATTCATGAACTTATGCAGCCCACCAAGCGACGCAATTCGCTCAGCCGTGGGGCGCAGCATCAGGTGATACGTATTGCCGAGCAAAATATCCGCACCGGTCGCCGCAACACTTTCGGGCATCATCGCTTTTACTGTTGCAGCCGTGCCAACGGGCATAAAAGCAGGTGTGCGGATATCGCCCCGCGGCGTGCTGATACGCCCCGTGCGTGCGCGCCCATCTGTTGCCAGAAGATCAAACCCGAAAGTCTGTGCCATATCATTGCCCCTTACCATTTCTGCGCTTCTTTAGGCCAAAGCGGCCCGCAACCCAAGAGTGTTTGCAGATGATACACAGGTGATTGCCAAGCAAAGATTGTGAGAGTACGGGCTGACTGTTACCCTGTTACGGGTCACATTGAGTAATGAGGACGCGCTAAGCATGACCGACACCGACTACACCCAAATCCGCGTAGGCTGGGAAGAATGGCTCTCGCTACCTGAATTGGGCCTTCCTGCGCTAAAAGCAAAAGTAGACACAGGCGCAAAAACATCCGCGCTGCATGCCTTCGATATAGAGCCATTTGGCCGAACCCGCCCGCGTGTGCGCTTTATGGTGCAACCTATTCCTGCGCGGCCAGATCTGGTTATTGCGTGTTCCGCTGACATTGTGGATCAACGCGAGGTCACATCCTCGAATGGTGAAAGCGAAATGCGCTACGTCATCGAGACTAATGTCAAAATGGGTGATGAAATGTGGCCAATCGAGGTCACGCTCACCAACCGCACGAATATGTCCTATCATATGTTGCTGGGTCGTCAGGCCCTTGGGGACAGGTTGACCGTTGCGCCCTCAGACAGGTTTTGTCAGCCAGAGCTGTCGTATGATGTATACGCCTCTGCCAGAGTACGCGAAGCAGCGCCCAAGCGCGCGCTGCGCATTGCTGTTTTGTCCCGTGAAGATAACTACTCCACCCGACGTTTGGTGGAGGAAGGTGAAAAACGCGGCCACGGTGTTGAGATCATCGACACCACCCGTTGCTACATGGCCATCAACGCCACCTCGCCCGAGGTTTACTACGACGGCAAGCGTCTGCCGCGCTTTGATGTGGTAATTCCGCGTATTGGGGCCTCAATCACAAGTTACGGCACGGCGATTACCCGTCAGTTTGAGACACTTGGGACCTATTGCGTAAACGGCGCAGAGGGGATCGCCTCTTCGCGGGATAAGCTATACGCGCACCAACTTCTGGCCCGTGCCCGTATTGGGATGCCCACAACTGCCTTTGCGGCCTCCCCCAAGGACACCTCCAACCTTATTGGCCTTGTGGGAACCGCACCGCTTATTGTGAAGCTGCTTGAGTCGACCCAAGGCAAAGGAGTCGTACTTGCTGAAACCAAAAAAGCCGCTGAATCCGTGATTGATGCCTTCCGCGGCCTAAAGGCCAGTTTTCTGGTACAAGACTTTGTCAAAGAAGCTGCCGGTGAGGACATTCGGTGTCTTGTCATCGGTGGGCGTGTGGTTGCCGCAATGAAACGCACCGGTGCGGATGGAGATTTCCGTTCAAACCTGCACCGCGGTGGCTCTGCTAAAGTGGTGCGCATCACCAAACAAGAACGCGATGTTGCTGTACGCGCAGCACGTACTTTTGGCTTGGGGATTGCGGGTGTTGATCTGCTGCGCTCATCCGATGGGCCAAAAGTGCTTGAGGTGAACTCATCACCTGGCCTTGAAGGCATTGAGACAGCCACTGGCAAGAATATCGCAAGCTTGCTCTACGACTCTATTGAAAAGCGGGTCCGCCCTGTCCCCATCCGCAAACGTAAGACTGACTGATGCCTGCGGTGCACTGTGTTAAATCAACATGACGCCGCTTTTTGTGGGCTAATCCACGACCGTCCGTATCATCGCACAGCCTTTGTGCGGCAAAACCTGCCCTCAGCCCCTAGACGTGATGGATGCAAATCCCTATCTAAACCGTAAGATATCACCTCAGACAGCACGAACGGACCACTATGACCGACGCGACACCCCCGATGGAAGGTACTCCCCTCATCAAACCGTCAAGCACGGATCACCCTTTGTATGACAATGTCGTCGAAGCGTGCCGCAGCGTGTACGATCCAGAGATCCCCGTGAACATCTACGACCTCGGTCTTGTTTACACGATTGAGATCAACGATGAGAACGAAGTGAATGTTTTGATGTCTCTTACCGCACCAGGCTGCCCTGTTGCTGGCGAAATGCCTGGATGGGTTGCAGATGCCATTGAACCGCTGGCTGGCATCAAACAAGTTCAGGTCGATCTGATCTGGGAGCCACAGTGGGGCATGGACATGATGTCCGACGAAGCGCGCCTTGAACTGGGCTTTATGTAACCTTCATTAGCTTAGGAAAACTTTGATGTTTGGCATTCCTGGAAAACCTCCTGTCTCTTTGACACCCGCTGCGGTGGCTCACATTGTGAAGCTCATGGCAAAGGACGGCACAGAGGGCCTGCGCGTAGGCGTCAAGAAAGGCGGTTGTGCAGGAATGGAATACACCATGGAATACGTCAAAGAGATCAACGCAATGGATGAAGTCGTTGAGATCGACGGCGCGCGCGTCATGATCGCCCCTATGGCGCAGATGTTCCTTTTTGGCACCGAAATCGACTATGAAGTCAGCCTGCTTGAAGCTGGCTTTAAGTTCCGCAACCCCAACGTTGTGGATGCCTGCGGATGCGGTGAAAGTATCAAGTTTGATGAGACCCTAGCGGGCAAGGCTTGATACGCCCTCCGGACAGGCTTAACCGCGCGCAGTAGTTTGCTGTAAGTGCACGTAGGTCTCGTTATAGCGCGCGCTTAGATGCTCCCCCGCAAGGATGACCTGCCCTGATCCAATGGGAGCGACGTTGGTGTCATAGTTTGGATTAAAGAACAGCGGAATAGAAATACGCTCGTTCGTACCACCGACAACACGATGAGGTGTGGCTTTCACCCGTCCGTTTGTCCACATTTCAAACATCTCACCAAAGTTAATCACGAACGTGCCCGGTTCTGCGCGTACAGGGATCCACCCGCCACCACGCTGGCGCACCTCAAGCCCAGGACTGCCATCAAGCGCCAAGAACGTAAGGCAGCCATAATCCGTGTGTGTCGCGATCCCGAAGTCCTTTGCCCCCGCCCACGCGGGGCGTTCGGGGTAATAGTTACCCCGCAAAAGCGCCATCGGAGTGTCGAACTTATCCTCAAAAAAGGAGGCAGGCTCGCCAATCGCTCGTGCAAGTGCGCTGAGCAAATCCATAGATATTGCACGCGCCTTGGTGAAATACGCCAGAACGTCTGCCCTGAAATGTGCAACCTCTAAACCCGCTGGCTGCTCGGGCCATTTGTTGGGCGCATAAAACTGTTTGTCCGCCCAAGGATGGTCACTTGGCACAGACACACCGCAATCAAAGAACTGTTTATAATCAGGATTGGCGTTTGGATCGACCTGCTCTGATCCGGCACGCCCCCATCCCCGGTTTGATCCGGTTTGAGCCATATCAACTGGTTCTTTGGCAGCCTCCGACAGCTTAAAGAATTGACGATAGCTCTCAATTACAGCAGCAACCTCGGCACCTGATAGGGCCGTGTTGTGCAGCGTCATAAATCCCGTGGTCTCAGCGGCTCTGCGCACTGCATCAAGCGCCTCTTTATCTGCGGCGAACAATGCTTGGGCATCAATTTTGGGGATCATCACGCTACTCACTTCTGTCTGTTTGCGTTGCTACATCCAAGCGGCGCTTGACGCAACGCGGCGCACAGGCCACACCCGTTCGTATGGTTTAACGACGATGTAAGAAGGGTGCGACATGAGACGTAAATTGGCCGCAGGTAATTGGAAAATGAACGGGACGCGCGCGGATTTGGCGCAAGTCGATGCCCTTTTGAAAGCTCATCCTGATCCTTCTGTGGATATGGTTTTGTGCCCGCCTGCGACCCTTTTGGCCCCGATGGTAGAGCGTGCTGCGACAGGCGCGCTTGAGGTAGGTGGCCAATACTGCCACGCAAATCAAACCGGTGCGCACACCGGCGACATAAGCGCAAAAATGATCGCCGATGCGGGTGCGCAGTATGTCATCACGGGCCATTCGGAGCGCCGCACAGACCACGGCGAGACAAATGCTGATGTTCTGGGTCAAACACTGGCGGCATGGGACGCCTCGCTAACGGCGATTGTGTGCATTGGCGAGACACTTGAGCAACGCGAGACAGGACAGACCCTCACCGTGTTGGCCTCCCAAATGGCCGGATCAGTGCCCGAAGAAGCAACCGGCGCCAACCTTGTAATCGCCTATGAGCCAGTCTGGGCCATCGGAACTGGCAAAGTCGCGTCATTGGACCAAATCGCTGAGGTGCATGACTTCATGCGCGCTGAGCTTACAGACCGCTTTGGGACACAGACCGCCGGTGCGATCCGTCTTCTTTACGGCGGCTCCGTCAAAGCAGCCAACGCCGCGGAGATATTCGCAACATCAAATGTGGACGGGGCATTGGTTGGTGGCGCGTCGCTGACGGCTGCAGACTTTGCACCGATTGTAGCAGCTCTTGAGGCATCAGCTTAGTTAGCAACGCTCTGCATGCAAAATCGCATAAACAAAAAGGCCCGCTGAAACACTCAGCGGGCCTTTTCAATGGCCGACAAAGATTGATCGCTATTTGATGATCAACTCCGGCCCCATCACTGCATTTGGCAGGAATGTGGAAATTGCCGGAATATATGTGACCATGATCAAGAACACGAACAACACTGCAAGGAATGGCAGAGCAGCGCGCACCACAGCCATCATCGGCATCTTGGCCACACCTGAGGTCACAAAGAGGTTCAAACCAACAGGTGGTGTAATCATCCCGATCTCCATGTTGACGACCATGATGATCCCAAGGTGGATAGGGTCAATGCCCAACTCGATCGCGATGGGAAACACCAGTGGTGCCACAATGACGAGCAAGCCTGATGGCTCCATGAACTGACCGCCGATAAGCAGGATGATGTTCACAATCACCAAGAACATCACCGGTCCAAAACCCGCATCCAGCATAGCACCCGCGATTGTCTGCGGAACTTGTTCGTCCGTTAGCACGTGCTTCAAGATCAGCGCATTCGCAATCACGAACAAAAGCGTAACCGTCAGCTTGCCTGCATCGAACAAGGTCTGCTTGGTGTCCGGGTGGATCATCGCTGTGACCAAAGCCCATGGTTTGCGGAACAAAGATGTGTTCGCCTCAGGGCCCGTTGTCGCAAGTGGTCCCATGTCACGGTACACAAAACAAGCGATCACGAACGAGTAGATCGCTGCAACGGCCGCCGCTTCTGTGGGCGTAAAGACACCGCCGTAGATACCGCCCAAAATGATGACGATCAGGAACAAACCCCAGCCCGCTTCACGCGCCGCAGTAAACACCTCGCCCCAGCCTTGCCACTCACCTTGGGGCAGGTTTTTGACCTTTGCCATCACGTAAATGGTGACCATCAACATCAAGCCAGCCATCAAGCCCGGGATCACCCCCGCAAGGAACATCCGGCCTACTGAGACCTCAACGGCTGCAGCATATACAACCATAACGATGGATGGTGGGATCAAGATACCAAGCGTGCCCGCGTTACAAATAACACCGGCCGCAAATTCCTTGGTGTAGCCCACCTGACGCATACCCGCGATAACGATAGAGCCAATGGCCACAACCGTCGCCGGAGACGAGCCTGAGAGTGCTGCAAAAAGCATACACGCAAAAACACCCGCAATCGCTAAGCCGCCGGGCAAATGGCCCACACACGCAATCGAGAAGCGAATGATCCGCCGCGCAACGCCGCCTGTGGTCATGAATGACGAGGCAAGGATGAAAAACGGGATCGCCAACAGCGTGAAGTGACCTTCGAACGCCTCGAACAATGTGCCCGCCACAGAGGCCAAAGATGTGTCCGAGAACCACAGCAAAAAGAGCGTGGAGGACAGACCGAGAGACACCGCAATTGGCACACCGATCATCAGCAGGCCGATGACCATGCTAAATAGAAGAATGACGTCCATAATTTAGCCCTCTAGCTTATCGGCGCGTTCGGCCGCTTCGGAGATTTCGTCTTCATCAAGCTCGTGGCTTGCAACCAAACGGTCCTCTGTGCCCTGCCAAATCCGCAAGGTCACTTGTACGAACCGCAGCATCAAAAGTGACGCAGACAACGGCAGTACAAAATACGGGATCGCTTTGGGGATCTTCTCATAGGCTTCGTTGTAATTGATTGCCCCTTCGAGCCAACGGAACGGCGCAATCATGGGAATATCGTCGACTTCGTAAAAAGACTGGCTACGGAACTTTTCCTCAAACCCTGTTGGGAACCAGCGCCCAGTAGTTGGTGGCAAATCCGCAAACACCGCCCAGTAATCATAGCAGCCTTTCAGCAACAAAAGGCAAAAGAGCAAACACGCAGCAGCCGCAATCAGCCCGACGATCCGCCGCGCAGCTGGCGACAAAATGTTTACCAACGCGTCCACCCCAAGGTGTGCGCCTTTCTTTACGGCATAGCTTGCGCCCAGCAAAACCAGCCAACCGAACAGAAACACTGTAAGCTCCAGCGCCCACAAAATGTTAGAATTGAATACAAAACGAGCGATCACATTAGCAAAAGTCACAACTGTCATGGCTCCAAGCAGAGCCGCGATCAGCGTTTCTTCCAATGTATCAATGAACCCGCCCGACGTCTTTGATGCGCCTTGAGACACGCCGCGTCCCCCTTTTGAATTGTGACTTGATACACGACACATCCTGCGCCCGTTTGCGGACGACCAAGATTGATGTCGGGATAAATTAATGCCCCCGCCCGACACTCGTCAGGCGGGGGCACTTTGGGATCGTCTTACAGACCTGCGTTGATCGCCTGTGCTGCGTCGATGTTTTCCTGGCCTACGTCACCTGCGAATTGCGCCCAAACTGGCTTCATCGCATCGACCCATGCCTGACGCTGCTCTGCAGTCAGCTCACGAACGGTGCCACCGGCATCGATGATTGACTGACGTGCAGATTGGTTCACTGCAAACGACTCTTTGTTGCGTGCTTCTGTGACTTCTTCGAGGATCGTCAAGAATTGGTCACGTACGTCTGCATCGAGGCTGTCGAGCCAGTCAACACTTGCCACAACGAGGTAGTCGATGATGCCGTGGTTGGTTTCGGTGATACCGTCCTGTACCTCGAAGAACTTACGGCCAAAGATGTTTGACCATGTGTTTTCTTGACCGTCTACAACGCCCTGCTGCAGTGCGCCGTATACTTCAGAAAACGCCATTTTCTGGGGTGAGCCACCGATTGCTTCCATCTGTGCAACCAAAACGTCAGATGACTGAACACGGAACTTCAGGCCGTTCGCGTCTGTTGGCTGAACCAATGGTGTGTTGGCAGACATTTGCTTCATGCCGTTGTGCCAGAACGCAAGGCCCTGCAAACCGCGACGCTGCATGCTGTCTTTCATCGCTTGGCCAGTCGCCGAGCCTTGGAACGCATCAACTGCTTCGATGTTTGTGAACATGAACGGAAGATCAAAGATACGGAATTGCTTTGTGAACTTCTCGAACTTTGACAGCGACGGAGCGGCCAACTGAACATCACCCTGAAGCATTGCTTCGAGAACTTTATCATCGTTGTAGAGAGTTGAGGATGGGAACACTTCCATGCAGGCTGTGCCATTCATCTCGTCGTTGACGCGCTGCTCAAGCAGTGACGCGGCGATACCTTTGGGGTGTTTGTCAGTGTTGGTGACGTGGCTGAACTTGATAACGATCTCGCCGTCGTCACATGCAGCAAGGCCAGCAGTGGCACTAAAGCTTAGCGCGACAGCGGTCGCAGCAGCAGTAAGAAATTTCATGGTATCCTCCCTTGGAACCTTTAACGTTTAAGTCACAGCACAGGCCAAGCCGTACCGATCACCGATAGTTGAAAGGCAAACAAAAGGGCTCGCAAGCGCACTACATGAAATAAGATATATATTTATTTATCAAAAGCTTAACGGATGTATGTGATGTGCGTCGTGCAGCATTGTGCGATATTTCGCACAACGGTTACCGCTCACGTGCGAGAATCCGCACAGCCTAATCCGTGCGGTAATCCTCAGGCCTAAGCCCGTGTTTTGCTAATTTGTCATACAGAGTTTTTCGGGGCAGTTTCAGGGTTTCTGCGACATGAACCGCGCGCCCAGCATGACGCCGCAGCGCCTGATCCAACAAAGATCGCTCAACTTGTGCCATCTGATCGCTCAGCCCCATCACATCCCCCGCCGCCAGATCACTGACGCCAAGCGCATAGCGCATTGCTGCCGATTGAAGTGCACGCGCATTGCCTGCCCAGTCATCGGCCATCAAGCGCGCAATCACATGGGGTGGCACGTCTGGACGTGCCAAACCGCCTTGCTCACACGCTTGGTCGAGATAGTGCTGAAACAGGACCGGAATGTCATCTTTGCGCTCCCGCAGCGGCGGAATATGCACGCTCAGAAGTTCGGTGCGGTAAAATAGCTCGCTGTTGAAATGCCCGCCCGCCACTTCGGCTCGCAGATCACGCGAACTGGCAACAATCAAGCGCATCGGCGCCGTGGTTTCGGCAAAAATTGCCTGAGTAGAATGGCTTAGTGCCCAGACTTCATCCAAAAACAGGCTGCCTCCCTTTGCCGCCTCAATCGCTTTATGGGCATCTGCCTCACTTAATCCGCCACTGACGCGCTTTACAAACGGCGCGTCAGACCCTGCAGCCAGCAAGTGGATAACTTCCGCTACACGCGAGGTGCCGACCCCCAACTCACCTGTGATAAGCGCATCACCTTTAGTGGCTGCAACGCGGCGCACTTGATGACGCATCGCCATCGATTGCGCCGACGCCCCCGCCAACATCCGCGCCGCTGCGTCACCGGCTTCTTGGGCTGCTCTGTGTGCGCGCAAATTCAACGCAGCCGTTCGGTGCGCCACCGCCCTTGTGACTTCCGCGCAAAGGATATCTGCCGCGCAGGGTTTTTCCAAAAAGCCAAACGCGCCAAGCTGAATAGCCTGTACGGCTTTGGGCACATCGGCCTCACCGGTCAGCAAGATTACGGGCAAGTCAGGATCAATACTGCGCGTGTAGTCCAAAACGTGATAGCCATCACGCCCGGGCATCCGGATATCCGTCACGATGATGCCCGCAAAGCCACGCGCAATGTGATCTTTAGCCGCTACGAATGAGCTGCATGCGATCGGTGCGAAATCGCGCAAGGCCAATGTCTGGCCTAATGCGTCCCGCACGTCAGCATCATCATCAATAATCAAAACTGGGGTGTTCATGCAGCCTTAACCTGTTCAATCCGTGGAAGAGTGACAGTCAAAACAGCGCCCCCCGCTGGATGGTTGCTGCCTTTGATTTGCCCGCCGAAGGATTGAATTAACCCATATGAAATCGAAAGACCAAGCCCCATACCTTGGGCCTCACCAACTTTTTTGGTGGTATAGAAAGGCTCAAATATTCGGTCTGGCCCATCAAGACCCGGGCCACTGTCATGAAACGCAATGCTAATGCTGTCGGACGACGGCTCGGGGACACTGATCGAAATGTGTAGTTTGCGTTCGGCCTGATCGCTCATCGCATCCAGCGCATTGCCGATCAGGTTCACAAAAACCTGTTCAAGCCGCACGTCGCCTGCACGCACACTGGCCGATGGCACGGCGTCATCAATCTCAATCGCTACGGCATCGGTCGTGATACGCGGCCCCAATAGATCAAGCGCGGCATCCAACACGTCGCGCAGGACCACATCTGACAGCGGCTCGGATTCGTTGCGGACAAAAGCGCGAAGGTTTTTAATGATCCTTCCCGCACGGCGCGACAACTCCGCAATGCGGCTCAGGTTTTGCGCGGCGGTTTCCGCGTCCCCCTTGGCCAAAAACGCCTGTCCGTTTTCCGCGAAACTGCCAATTGCCATCAACGGTTGATTTAGCTCATGACTGATGCCCGCAGACATCTGCCCCAAAGCACTTAGCTTGCCCGCCTCGACCAAGTCCGCTTGTGCGCGGCGCAAAGCAGACTCTGCCTCTTCACGTTCCATGATTTGCGCGCGAAGGCTGCTGTTTACGCGCTGTAATTCCGCAGTACGGCGGTGCACGCGGTCTTCAAGGGCCGCATTCGCTTTGGCCAACGTGCGGCGGCGGTCTTGCAACGCCACCAACGCCAAGCCAGACAACAAAACAACCGCACAAGCAAAAGCCGCTTGTAGCCCCGCCACCCGAATGACCGGCGCAATATCAATCAACGCCTCTCCGGTCAGTCCGATCACCGGCAAGGGCTGCACCAAGTGAAGCGCGCGCTCGGGGATATACGGGCCAAGCGGCACCTCCCAGACCTCCTGCCCTGCAAGTTTTGCGATGTTGATCTGTGGAAACGGCGTCAAACGGTCACGGGAATATTCCGCAGTACCACTGCGCAGCCCCCCGCGCGCATCGAGCTGGCGTAACACCAACTCAGACCGGTTTGACACAAACGCCACGCCCAACTCATCGGTAAAAAATACCGCCGCCGTATCGCCGCGCCAGTCCCGTTCAATCACTTCGATATCAGCGGCGACCAAGACGACACCCTGCACCGGCCCCTGCGCTGAAAAAACAGGTGCTGCGTATAAAAACAAACGCCGGCCATCGTCACCAACCATATGATAGCTGCCCAAAGCACCACTCATCGCGCGTTTGAAATACGGCCGCTCAACGTGCTCAATACCCAGACCTTCAGCATCAGATCGCAAAATCGGTGTGCCGTTGCGATCCAGCACAGCAATACTGTCAGAGGCCGTTTTATCAGCGGTGGCGCGCAACACCTCGGCGGCGGTTTGGCCCGTCAGATCATTGCGCGGCAAGGGTTCCTCAAACGTAGCGCGTACAGCAGGATGGTCCGTCAAAAGCACCGCAAGTTGTCCGTAGCGTTGCAGCTGCGTCGTAAGACGGTCCGCCGCCAAAGACAAATCAGAGGTGCCGCGCTTGGACAGATCGACAATGCCCTGACGCAAGCCAAGCAAATAGACGGCCCCGCCAATGGCCGCCGTCAGCGCCAGCACCGCCAGCAGCAAAGTCAAACGTGAGGAAAGTAATCTGCTCATCTCTCAGGACATTAGAAAATGGTACTTGCAATGGCCAGACCCTTTGGGATTAGTCATCGCAATGAAACGTATCTCGCAGTCTCTTACTGACCCCGCCCTCAACGCAGCCCCTTACCCATTCTATGACCGCCTCCGCCAGATGGGTGAGTTGGTGTTTTGGGAGGAGTTTGATATGCCAGTGGCCAGTAGCCATGCGGCAGTATCGGCGTTGCTGCGCGACAAAAAATTTGGCCGCGAGGGGCCCAAGTTTGACGTACCAGATTATCTCGAGGCGTTTTACGCTGTGGAAGCCCACTCGATGTTGGAGCTGGAGCCACCCCGCCATACCCGTCTGCGTAAATTGGTCCTGCATGGGTTTACCTCGCGCAGGATCAAAACACTGGCACCGATGATCGAACAACTGGCAACGCAAAAGATCGATGCTTTCCCGCAAGGCAATTTTGACATCTTGGAACACTTCGCCACCCCAATTCCCGTTTTGGTCATCGCCCGCCTTTTGGGTGTGCCCGACAGCATGGCAGATCAACTTTTGCGGTGGTCACACGCCATGGTAGCCATGTATGTGGCAGGCCGGACCCGTGAAATCGAAGAGCAAGCGGCCCAAGCCGCAACAGAATTCACAGAGTTCATGCGCAGCTACATCAATGAGCGCCGCACAACGCCCGCAGATGATTTGATATCCGAACTGATTGCAGCAGAAGAAGACGGCGATAAACTCTCAACCGACGAGATGATAACCACGTGTATTTTGCTGTTAAACGCAGGGCACGAGGCAACAGTTCATTCGCTTGGGAATGGCATCAAGGCGTGTCTTGAAACGGGACATGTTCCGAATGAAAGCACTCCGATCGGCCCACTCGTGGAGGAAATCCTACGGTTTGATCCGCCTTTGCACATGTTCCAAAGATGGGCGAAATGTGACGTTGAGGTTTTTGGCCATGACTTCAAGAAAGGCGATGCCGTTGGACTGCTGTTAGGCGCCGCCAATCACGACCCGAACGTCTACAAAGACCCACATGTTTTTGAACCAAACCGGTCAGGCAAAGTGCACACATCTTTTGGAGGCGGCATTCATTTTTGCGTCGGTGCTCCGCTTGCGCGGTTAGAAATGGAAATAGCGCTTGGGACCTTGTTTCAACGGTGCCCTAAGCTGCGCATCGCGGAGCGGCCAGAATATAAACCGGCATATCATTTCCATGGGCTCAGCAAACTAATTGTCTGTGCTGACTAAGTGGCTTTGCGCAACAGTCACAGCGGCAGAGCGCTGGTTGATTTGATTTCCTCCATGCTCAAAAGCGCCGTGACATTAAATACGCGCACTTCGCTGATAAGTGCCTGATAGAACGCATCGTAGGCGCGCGCGTTTTGAACACGGACCTTCAAAATGTAATCGATATCCCCTGCAAGCCTGTGCGCTTCTTGCACCTCGGGACGCTCTTTGAGCGCCTTAAGAAACGCAGCTTGCCATTCGGCTTCATGCTCGGACGTGCGGATCAACACAAAAAAGCACGCCTCAAAACCAAGGGCATCCGCGTCAAGGCGCGCGGTCTGTGTGCCAATGACGCCCGCGTTGCGCATTTTGCGAATCCGGTTCCACACAGGTGTCTTGGAACTGCCCACTATTGCGGCAATTTCATCAAGTGACAGGCTCGCGTCCTGCTGCAACTGTATGAGAATTTTCCGGTCTAGGTCGTCTATCTGAACAGCCATCTGCTTTTTCCTGTCGAGCTACTAAATCTTTCCGCACAGGATAAATATACAGAACATACATTCTTAGTATAGCCACCATATAGCAAAATAGTGGGAAAATATACTATATTGGGAGGTAGTTGAGTAGCTGGAGCATCGCCCCATGAAGCATTTCCCCATATTCGTCGCCGTCGAAGGCCGTCGGATTGTCTTGTCCGGTGGCGGTGAAGAAGCCCTAGCCAAGCTGCGATTATTGCTGAAAACAGAGGCCAATTTAACAGTCGTGGCAGAAGACGCCGCACCAGAAATCTGCGCTTGGGCCCAAGAAGGGCGACTGACATTAATCAGCCGCGCGATGGAGCCCGGAGACGCCATGTGCGCGGTCCTGTTTTACGCGGCAAACGGTGACGACGCCGAAGATGCGCGGGTGGCCGCACTTGCCCACCGCGATGGAGCGCGGGTCAATATGGTCGATAATTTACATGGCAGCCAATTCATCACACCGGCGATCGTTGACCGTGATCCGGTTACCATCGCCATCGGTACCGAAGGCGCAGCACCGGTTTTGGCCCGCGCGATCAAAGCGGATCTGGAAGCAAAACTCCCTGCGTCTTTGGGTGTGCTTGCGCGGATCGGTAAGTCTTTCCGCAGCGCTGTTGAGGCACTTCCGATGGGTCGTAAACGGCGCGATTTCTGGTCTGAGTATTACTTCAATAAAGGCCCTCAAGCCATTGAAGAATATGGTGAAAGCGGTGTTCAGCCGGCACTTAACAATCTACTAGACACCTACCTGACGGATACGCGCGAAAAAGCGGGTCATGTTGACCTTGTCGGCGCTGGTCCTGGCGATCCTGATCTGCTGACGCTCAAAGCGCGCAAGGCTTTGGATAAAGCGGACGTCGTGATTTATGACCGCCTCGTAAGCGCAGAAATTCTTGAGCTCGCACGCCGTGAAGCGGTTATGATTGACGCCGGAAAAGAAGGTTTCGGCAAGGCGATGAGCCAATCTGAAATCAACGAACTTATTATCAGCCACGCCAAGGACGGTCACCAAGTTGTACGCCTCAAGTCCGGTGATCCGACAGTTTTTGGGCGGCTGGACGAAGAAATTGACGCGTGTGACGCTTCGGACGTGTCTTGGCGTATCGTGCCCGGTATTACGGCCGCGTCTGCTGCCGTTGCTGGCATCGGCCAAAGCTTGACCAAGCGTGATCGAAATGGGTCCGTGCGATTCATCACAGGTCACGACATGAAAGGTTATGCGGATCACGATTGGCGTGCGTTGTCACGTGCAGGCGAAGTTGCCGCGATCTATATGGGCAAACGCGCCGCGCGGTTCGTGCAGGGCCGCCTTTTGATGCATGGCGCGCACCCTGAAACGCCCATCACCGTCGTCGAGAACGTCAGCCGCGTGGAACAACGCACACTGACCTGCAGCCTCGGGACGCTTTCCGATGACCTTGAGACAGCCAACTTAACAGGCCCCGCGCTTATGTTGCTTGGCCTCGCACCACGCGCCGCTTTGCAAGTGGCACAAGATATTTCCATACAGGAGGTGGCCCAATGAGCCGCAGCTTCACCCCAAAAGTTATTACCGCCAACGCGCTTCTGGAAGGCGATGTCATCTATTGGTCACCTGAAGGCACTTGGGTTCGCACATTATCAAGCGCCGAAGTGTTTGAAGATGAAGCCGTTGCGCAAGAACAGCTTTTGACCGCAAGCAGCCAGCCCGCAGTCGCGGTGGGTGTGTACCTCGCGGATGTTGCCATTACGGACGATGGCCCTGCCCCAACTCATTTCCGAGAAGAATTCCGCACACGCGGCCCATCCAATTACGCACACGGCAAGCAAGTGGAGTTGTCATAATGTATCAGTACAACGATTTTGACGCGGCTTTCGTCGCAGAACGGAATGCCCAGTTTCGCGCACAGGTTGAACGCCGTATTTCTGGCGCCCTCACAGAGGATGAGTTCAAACCACTTCGCCTTATGAACGGTCTCTACCTGCAACTTCACGCCTACATGCTGCGCGTTGCGATTCCCTACGGTACGCTAAACGGTGCCCAAATGCGCCAACTTGCGATGATCGCCGACACGTTCGACAAAGGGTATGGTCACTTCACTACACGCCAAAATATCCAGTACAATTGGCCAAAACTGAAGGACGTTCCTGACATCCTTGACCGTTTGGCCGAGGTGGAGATGCACGCACTACAAACAAGCGGCAACACCATTCGTAACGTTACCGCAGACCACTTTGCAGGCGCTGCGGCGGATGAGATAGAAGATCCGCGCCCAACAGCGGAACTGCTGCGTCAGTGGTCAACAGATCACCCCGAATTTCAGTTTTTGCCGCGTAAGTTCAAGCTTGCAGTGACGGGCTCTTCAGCGGACCGCGCTGTCATTCGCGCCCATGATATTGGCATTCAGATCGTCGAAAAAGATGGCGAAATCGGCTACAAAATTATTGTTGGCGGCGGCTTGGGCCGCACCCCGATGATTGGCAAAACACTTGCAGAATTTTTGCCAAAGGCGGATTTGCTGCCGTTTGTTGAAGCCACGGTCAATGTTTGGAACCGTCTTGGACGCCGCGATAATAAATATAAATCACGCATCAAAATCACAGTTCACGAGCATGGTATCGATGATATCCGTGCACGCGTCCTTACACGTTTCGAACAAATCAAACCTACGTTCAAAGGTGTTGATCGCGATCTATTTGCACAAATTCAACAAAACTTCGGCGCGCCAGCTTATCGCAATGCGCCCGTTGACGCGCACACAGCCATGCGTCTGGCCAACCCCGCTTACGCAAGCTGGTTGGACACAAATATCACCGCGCACAAAAACGACAGCTACGCAATTGTCTCGATCAGTTTGAAAAAGCACGGCGCGACACCGGGTGACGCATCCGCGGATCAGATGCGCGTCATGGCAGAGTTGGCAGAAACTTATGGCCATGACGAGTTGCGCATCAGCCATGAGCAGAATGTTATCCTGCCCCACGTGCGCCAATCAGACCTGCCCGCCCTCTATGCGGCCTTGCGTGAGGCAGATTTGGCGACAGCAAACATTGGCCTGATCAGTGACATCATCGCGTGCCCCGGCATGGATTATTGCGCGCTAGCTACTGCGCGTTCGATCCCTGTCGCGCAAGAAATTGCTGAGCGTTTTGACGAGTTGAAGCTTGAGCATGAAATTGGTGCGCTAAAGATCAAAATCTCTGGCTGCATCAACGCCTGTGGTCACCACCACGTGGGCCATATCGGCATTCTGGGTTTAGACCGCGCCGGCGTCGAAAACTACCAGATCACCTTGGGTGGTGACGGGTCCGAAGATGCGGCCATTGGTGAGCGCGCAGGTCCGGGCTTTAGCGCCGAGGCGCTGGTGCCAGCAATCGAGCGGATCATCGAGACATACCTCGATGTGCGCAGCGAAAAAGCAGAGACATTTTTACAAACATACCGCCGTGTTGGCATGGGGCCGTTCAAAGCGGCGCTTTATCCCGACAGCAAAGCATCAGCGGCATAAGGACCGGATATTATGACAGTAATTGTAACCGATAGCGGCTTTGCCGCAGACGACTGGGACGGCGGATTTTGCACCCTCGATAGCCTGCCAGCAAATGATTGCGCGGGCGTCGACCTGCCGTCAGACGCAGAGCCAGAAGACCTGCGCGCGCGTCTTGAGGGGCTAAGCCTAATCCGCGTAGACTTTCCCAGTTTTGCGGACGGGCGTGGCTTTTCCATTGCCGCCGAATTGCGCCGGATGGGCTACAAAGGTCATTTGCGCGCCAAAGGTCATGTGATCTCGGATCAATACGCCATGGCCCGCCGCGTTGGTTTTGACGAGGTCGAAATTGATGACGCCCTCGCCGCCCGCCAACCCGAAGCAGAGTGGCTTTTTCGCGCAAATTGGACCGAGCACGACTACCAAGCCCGCCTACGCGGCTAAACAGCGCCTTTAACTGATCCAAATCAACGACTATGACAGGACGCGTGGGCATGACCCGCGCAATGACACTTATGAATGATCAAACACCCATGACCGACGCACCCGCCGCAAAGGCCACACCAACCCTTCCCGACGCGCAAGTCGTGACAGCCGTTAAGCATTACACCGACCGGCTGTTTTCGTTCCGTGTCACACGCCCTGCGTCGCTTCGGTTCCGCTCTGGCGAGTTTGTCATGATCGGCTTGATGGGCGATCCGGACCCAAAAACCGGCAAACAGCGCCCGCTCTTGCGTGCTTACTCCATCGCATCACCCAGCTGGGACGAGGAGTTGGAGTTCTACTCGATCAAAGTTCAGGACGGACCACTGACGTCGAAACTTCAGCACGTTCAGGTAGGCGATGAAATCATTTTGCGCCCCAAACCTGTAGGTACGCTCGTTCACGACGCCCTGCTGCCAGGTAAGCGTCTTTGGTTCTTTTCAACAGGGACAGGCTTTGCGCCTTTCGCATCTTTGCTGCGCGATCCGGAGACGTATGAGCTGTATGACCAAGTCATCGTCACGCACACCTGCCGCGATGTAGCCGAGCTTACCTATGGCGCAGATCTGATTGAGAGCATCAAAACAGACGAGCTACTGGTCGAGTTGATTGGTGAAGAGAACCTTGCCAAGCTGGTTTACTACCCAACCACAACCCGTGAGCAGAGCCCAAAGATGGGCCGCATCACCGACCTTTTGAAGGACGGGACGGTTTTCAAAGACCTCGGCATTGAAGATGGTCTGTCGGCCGAAACGGACCGCGCCATGGTATGTGGGTCTATGGGGCTTAATGTGGATATCAAAGAAATCCTCGAAAGCCACGGGCTTGAGGAAGGTGCTAATTCTGATCCGAAACACTACGTGGTCGAAAAAGCGTTTGTTGGCTGATCAACATTAAAAACTATCAGTAAGTCATTGTTAAAAAAGGCCGCAGAGTTCTGCGGCCTTTTCTATTTCACCAATCAAAACAGCCTATCCACCGATCTGCGCTTTGATGGCATCGATAACTTGGTTGGCCATTTCAGGATTATTCTCCGCCTGCTCAATCAGAGTTTTCAACGCTGTTTTCGCAAATCCAGAAATCTCTGAACCCTCAACAAGTTGCAGCGCCGCGTCCGTATTCAGCCCTTCAGCCGTTAGCAGATCACCCAGTCCGACAGGATCAACTTCTGCAGTCGGGCTTGCCTCGGCGATCGTTTCAGGAGCCGCGTCAGTTGCTGTCTCTACCGCTTCACTGGTCTCTTCCACAGTTTGCGACACCGCGTCCTCTGTGCCCTCTACAACATCAGTGGCCGTGTCAGAAACTGCATCCACGGATTCTGCAGCCACATCCGCCACGGTGTTGCTCGCGTCAGACGCGGCCTCGGTCGCGCCTTCCAAAAGATTTGCAGCACCTTCGGTTGCGTCTGTCACTGCACCAGAAACAGCGTCAGTCGCTGCTTCGGTCAGATCAGCCGCCGCATCTGTACCGTCACCCGCAAGCCCCAACGCATCGGACACCGCATTTTCCGCAGCTTCTTTTGCAGCTTCAACGGCCTCTTCTGCTTTGGCTTTTGCCGTGTCCACAGCATCATCCACAGCCGTTTTGGCTTCCTCAACAACACTTTCAACCGCAGCGGTCGCACTGTCTGTTGCAGAAGTTACCGTTTCAGTGGCAGCTGTTGCGCCCTCGCTTACGGTTTCGGTTGTGGTTTCAACAGCAGTCTCAGCAGCGCCAGTCGCACTATCCGCAACCTCTTCCACGTTTGAGCCAGACACCCAAACATAGCCCGCCACCGCAATCACCACCGCGCCGGCACCCAATACTAATTTATTCATTTGCGTCACGTCCCCATTCACAAAACACTCGTTAACTCCGCAGAGCAGTGCTCCACATATCACACGCTCACGCCAGCTTGAAAAGGACACAAGCCACAAAACGCCACAACAGCCGGAAATACGCTAAACACCCTTTGCAAACACGCATTTGCCGCTTGAAGCGCGCGACTTTAACGCCTAGTTTGCGCAACTAGAAATTACGACCAACCATTTAAGGAATGAACCCATAGCCCGCAGACCACATAATGCGCCTCCACAGCGCGACACCGGCCCCCGCGTCAATGACCGCATCAAAGCACTCGAAATTCGCCTGATTGGCGCTGATGGTGAAAACGGCGGCGTTGTTTCACCCGCGAAAGCCATGGCATTGGCCGAAGAAGCTGGTCTCGATCTGGTTGAGATTTCGCCAAACGCGAACCCACCCGTCTGCAAGATTATGGATTTCGGCAAGTATAAATACGAGCTGCAAAAACGTGAATCCGAAGCGCGAAAGAAACAAAAGACGATTGAGATCAAAGAGGTCAAGTTCCGTCCGAATACTGACACCAATGATTACAGCGTCAAAATGCGTAATGTTTTCAAGTTTTTGGAAAACGGCGACAAAGTAAAAATCACGCTGCGTTTCCGTGGCCGCGAAATGGCGCACCAAAACCTTGGACGTGAATTGCTTGAGCGCGTTGCAGAAGACACAAAAGAGCACGGCAAAGTAGAAAACTTCCCAAAAATGGAAGGCCGTCAGATGGTCATGCTTATCGGACCTTTGCCGAAATAAGCGACGACCTTATTTGCGGTTCAACAGACTGCAACACCGATCAAAAAGCCCCCAACGCCAACCGCGTGGGGGCTTTTTCTTTGTCCAGCATTTGCCCCATTCTTGGTCCATTCGTTGCGCTTGCTGTCCGCTGGCTGCCACACTAGGCTACCGCCAAAGAACATATCTGATCTGTGGAGGCCCCAATGAACGCGCAACACCCCGTCGATCCAATCCAGTCACATCCCGCAGGTCACGGCCCCGAACTTAGCCGTTTTGACTGGGCAGATCCGTTTTTGTTGAATGCGCAGCTGACCGAAGAAGAGCGTATGCTAGCAGAAGCGGCAGAAACATTCAGCCAGAACGCCCTCGCCCCGCTCGTAACGGACAGTTACCGCGACGAAAGCTTTGACCGTTCACTCTTTGAGAAGATGGGCAGCGCGGGCCTTCTTGGTGCGACCATCCCTGAAAGCTACGGCGGGCTTGGTGCTGGCTACGTCAGCTACGGACTGATCGCACGCGCCGTTGAACGGGTCGACAGCGGCTATCGGTCCATGATGTCCGTGCAGTCATCCTTAGTGATGTATCCGATTTTTGCCTACGGAACCGAAGAACAGCGACAAAAATACCTGCCCGGCCTTGCGGCAGGCACAAGCATCGGGTGTTTTGGCCTGACCGAGCCGGACGCAGGAAGTGATCCCGCCGGGATGAAAACCACGGCCGTAAAAACCCCGACAGGCTACCGCCTTAATGGTGCAAAGATGTGGATTTCAAATGCCCCCGCCGCTGATGTTTTTGTTGTTTGGGCAAAATCTGAAGCCCACGGCGGCAAAATTCGTGGCTTTGTATTGGATAAGGGAACCAAGGGGCTCAGCGCGCCTGTGATTAACGGTAAGCTGTCGCTTCGGGCCTCTATCACAGGTGAAATCGTGATGAGCGATGTCGATGTGGGCGAAGATGCGTTGCTGCCGAATGTTGAAGGTCTCAAAGGACCGTTTGGCTGTTTGAACCGCGCGCGCTACGGCATTTCTTGGGGTGTGATGGGCGCTGCCGAGGCATGCTGGCACGCAGCACGGCAATATGGTTTGGACCGCCATCAGTTCGGTAAACCACTGGCTCAGACACAACTTTTCCAGAAAAAGCTGGCTGACATGCAAACAGAAATCGCGCTTGGACTGCAAGGTTCGTTGCAATTGGGACGCATGATGGATGGCGGCAGCGCAAGCCCCGAATTGATCAGCATGATGAAGCGAAACAACTGCGGCAAAGCCTTGGATGTGGCACGCCACGCCCGCGACATGCACGGGGGCAACGGCATTTCAGACGCGTTCCCCGTTATGCGCCACATGGTTAACTTGGAAACGGTGAACACCTATGAAGGTACGCACGACATCCATGCGCTTATCTTGGGGCGTGCCCAAACGGGGCTTCAGGCGTTCTTCTAGGCGCGGTTAACGCAAGCTAAACCCTCTCAAAAAGCGCACGGTAGCTCCGCATTTTCGCCCTATTCGACAGGTAGCTGTGTCCCAACACCGCCTTTCGCCGAAGGGCAAGACTGGCCGGAGCACACCATGCAGGACGACGCGAACCTTTTTCGTCCCCCGCTAAGCGATTTGTCCCTGAAGGACTGGACCCAAGCGATGCGAAAGCTGGGCCGACAATATGGGATGTATGAAGAACTGGGCCAGCAGCATGCGGCCCTGTTCGTCGATGATGGTCCCACGTTGCTTGTCACTTTTGAAGCCGTCGAGCACATCCGCAACACCTACGAGTCCGGTGAGCCCGTTGGCTTTGAGTTGGTCCGCGAAGCGGGTTGGTCACATCTATGCTTGCTTACATCGGCTGATACATGGTTTCGCGATGCCGCCGTTTACGAGTTTTTTGACAAATTAAGTGACGACGGCTTTTTTGACGCCTACGACCGCGTGATCTTTTACGGCGCTGACATGTGCGGTTATGCGGCCGCTGCCTTTAGCGTCGCCTCTCCCGGCGCCACTGTCATCTGCTTGCAGCCGCAGGCCACGCTTAATCCACGCATCACTGGCTGGGACAAGCGCTTTGCACCCCACAGGCGGCTAAGTTTTGAAGACCGCTACGGCTATGCGCCCGATATGATTGATGCCGCCGAAGATGTATTTGTTCTTTATGACCCGTCGGTCAGGGATGAATTTGCGCAGGCGTCACTTTTTCACAAAGCGCACACGACCATGGTGCCTTTGCGCCACATGAGCAGTGATCTAGAGGCTGATTTGATCGAGATGCAGGTTCTCTACCGCATGCTTGCGCAAGCGGGCACCGGCAAACTAAACAGACAATCTTTGCATAAACTGATGCGCCTACGCCGCAAGCATGTGCCCTTCTTGCGCCGCGCAGTGCTGGCCGTTGAAGCGCAAGAAAAACCCATGCGCCTTGCAAAACTCTGCCGCGCCATCGGCCAACACTACCGCATGCCGATCGCCCGCCGCAGGCTGAGCGCGTTGATGGACAAGGGCATTGCCCTGCCCGATCCCTTGCGACCGCCGCGCTAACAGCAGGTCACGCGCTCTAAGTTTAACGTTCCTCATAGGGACCGCTGAAAAGAGAAAGGCCCCGCACAGAATGCAGGGCCATCAAAACTCATAGTCAGGGAACGAGTTGGTAATCAGATGTAGTAAAGATCGCGGAAAACATGCAGCGCGATGGTGTCGCGTGTCATGCCAAGTGCGGCAAGTTCTTCGTCAGTTTTGGCACGCAACTCATCCATTTTGGCCACACGACCTTGCACATTCAAAGACGCCTCACGTGCAACTGCGATGGAGGTAAAAAACGAACCGATTGCGGCAAAAAAGCCAGTGCGAGGAGCGGATGCGACGGTGTCAGTGTAAAAAGCCATTTCGATATTCCTACTGTGAGCTGCGTTTGTCTGTTGAGTTAGATTTAGACAAATGCTGCAGCGCAGAGTAGCCGGTAAATCCGCAATCCCGCCATGCACCTGACGCAGGGCTAATACTTACCTCTTTGATTTTACTTCACTTTAGAGAAAAAGGTTTCAGTTACCGAATGCGCCTAACCTACATCACTTCAAGAAAAACAGCTAAATCATCGGCGCGCTGGCGGGTCAAATACGTTTTGCAGCCAAGATAAAGCTGTCCAGAAATACTACCGCCTTGGGCCGTTGCCGCCTCGGAAGCGCAAGCCAGATCGCGGTATTTGATCCACGCGCGCTGTGCCTGACGCAAAAGGCGCGCTGTCTCATCACTCTCAAGGTTTTGTGCGCGCTCCATCGCGCCTTGATACGCCAAGTTGAGGCGCGCATCCTCACGTGCCAAGGCCTCTCCCTCGCAATACGTCATTTCCAATTGGTTTTGCGGATCGTCACAGTTTACATCAGCGCCGTAACCTTGATCCGCTTTAGCATCATGTGGAGCCAAACAAAGGCCACCAACAACGAGCGCCAGAGCACATGCGCGCACGGCATTATTCACCCGAACGAAATCCCGCGACGATGCGTTGCCCATAAAGGCCGATCAGCGTGCCGAGCGCCAGCAAAAACGCAGACGACGAGATATCGAGCAGTCCGCAAATTAGCGATGCCCCAATCATCAAGACCAGTACAGAGATCACATCCATTTCCGCCGGCTCAAGTTTCAGTTTGATCAGGCTAATTTTCTCAATCGCTGTCCGAAGCGGCTGCTCTACACGCGGCACCGCAAGTCCGCAGCCAATTCCAAGCAAAAATGTTAACAGCATATTCTCAACCTCACGCGTAACTCATTAACTCAGCACCAAAATGACCGACACAGGCCCACGGGTCCAGATCATGCCGCCCGCAATAAGCGTATTATCACCGATTGCGTACAGCCGCTTTGCTGCATCGACCTATTCAATTCTGCTGGCCCTTTGGTGGGGTTTTGATGTATCGCGCCTGCATGAGCACTTCATTGACCATCCGCCGCCCCGACGATTGGCACCTGCACCTGCGCGACGGCGCAATGCTTGAAGCCGTCTTGCCCGAAACAGCCCGCCATTTCGGACGTGCGATCATTATGCCGAACTTGGTTCCGCCAGTGGTGACGGCAGATGACGCAAACGCATATCGCGCGCGCATCATGAACGCCTTGCCAGCAGGCATGCAGTTCGATCCGCTGATGATGCTCTATTTGACCGAACAAACTGATCCTGCAGATGTTGTTGCAGCCCACAAAGCAGGGCTTATCACGGGCGTGAAGCTCTATCCCGCAGGCGCCACCACAAACTCTGCATCCGGTGTGCGTGATATGGATAAAGTGCGTCCTGTTCTTGAAGCCATGGCCGAAGCTGGTGTGCCTCTGTGCTGTCACGGTGAGGTCACTGATGCGGACATTGATATTTTTGACCGTGAAGCAGTTTTCATCGACCGCATTTTGGAACCGTTGCGCCGCGACGTACCACAGTTGCGTATCACAATGGAGCACATCACAACCTCAACAGCCGTTGAATATGTGCGCAGCGCGGATGTAAATCTTGCGGGCTCCATCACAACCCATCACCTGATCATCAACCGCAATCACATCTTGGTTGGCGGGATCAAACCCCACTACTACTGCTTGCCTGTCGCAAAGCGCGAAAGCCACCGCGTCGCATTGGTAGAGGCCGCCACCAGCGGTGATGCGCGGTTCTTCTTGGGCACGGACTCCGCGCCCCATACGGATCCGAACAAAGAGCAGGCCTGTGGATGCGCTGGCGTTTTCTCTGCGACAAACACGATGTCGTGCCTCGCACATGTTTTTGAAGTCGCGGGCGCGCTGGATAAACTTGAGGCTTTCGCCTCGCTCAACGGTCCTTTGCATTACGGCCTGCCGGCAAATGACACGACGATTACGCTGACCAAGCGCGATACGCCCGTTGGCTATCCTGAAAAACTGAACACCGGCGAGGGTCTCGTCACTCTCTTTGATCCGGGCTTCCCCCTCCACTGGCATATTGAGGCATAGATGATCCCTTCTTCCTTCCCCGACAGCACCGAAATCGCCCGTCTCACAGCGCGTATGTTGCTGGAAATTAAGGCCGTCCACTTTAACGCAGCCGAGCCGTTCAAGCTGGCATCAGGGCTTCCATCCCCCACATACATCGATTGTCGCAAACTTATCAGCCACCCACGGATCCGCAGCACGTTGATGGATTTCTTGGTGGTCGAAACCATGCGCACCGCAGGTTTCGAGGCATTCGATAACATTGCCGGTGGCGAAACCGCGGGCATTCCGTTCTCGGCCTTAGTAGCCGAGCGCATGGCACTTCCAATGACCTACGTGCGCAAAAAACCCAAAGGGTACGGGCGCAACGCTCGAATCGAAGGCGACATGAGCGAAGGCCAGCGCGTGCTTTTGGTTGAGGATCTGACAACCGATGGGGGCAGCAAGCTGTCTTTTGTCGACGCAATCCGCGAAACCGGCGCGAGCTGTGCATGGACTGCGGTAATTTTCTACTACGGCATCTTCCCAGAGACGGAAAAAACACTTGGCGATCATGGGGTTGGTCTGATCAGCCTATGCACATGGTGGGATGTATTGGCCGAGGCAAAAGCCCAAGGCACATTCGACACCGCCACCTTAACCGAAGTTGAGGCATTTTTGAACGCCCCGCGCGAATGGCAAAAGGCCAACGCCGACAAAGTCTAGCGCGACTTTTTTCGCGCTATCTTACGACACCACACGTACAGATATAGCGGCGCAGATTGCTTGCGCCGCTATATTTTGTTAGGGATGAGTTATTCACAGGATTATACAATTTGCCCTCTCTATGCGGGTTTGGCAAAATGTAAGCGGTGAGAGGTGAAGGCTCTACAAGAGCAGCATCTGAATGGGTTTGACGCGCTGCGACAGCAGTTGGGGGAATGATGAACGAGATATCGAACATGGGCCAAGTGGTCCCCGTTGGTGCGCAAAATGGTGACGATGGCGCGGACGCAGGACTTTTGCCGCACTCGATTGAGGCTGAACAACAGCTGTTGGGTGCGATCCTGACCAACAACGATATCTTTGACCGTATCGACGCCATTCTGAATCCTGAGCATTTCTACGACCCCGTTCACACACGCATCTATGAAACGGCAAAGGCACGGATTACCAAGAATGCGCTTGCGTCTCCTGTTACGCTCAAATCCTTCATGGAAGACGATGAAGGGCTACAAGAGCTTGGCGGCGCAACGTATTTGGCCAAGCTAGCGGGCGCGTCCGTTGCGGGCTTTGCCGCGCGGGACTACGCGCAAATGATTTATGATCTGGCGATCCGTCGTGAGTTGATCAGCGTAGGCCGCGATATCGCTGCGAAAGCAGGCAAAGTCGATGTGGACAGCGAGCCCAAAGAACAAATCGTCGAAGCCGAGCAAAAGCTCTACGCACTTGCCGAACAAGGTCAGGCCGAACAGGGTTTTCAATCGTTTTTGAAAGCCGTCACTGACGCGGTGAATGTCGCAAACGCCGCCTATCAACGTGAAGGTGGCATGGCGGGGATCAGCACGGGTCTGGTCGATTTGGACAAAATGTTGGGCGGCTTGCACCGATCTGACCTACTCATTTTGGCGGGGCGCCCGTCGATGGGTAAAACATCTCTTGCCACGAATATCGCGTTCAACATCGCCAAAGCCTACCGCAAAGGCATCACGCCCGAAGGACATGAAGGCGCTGAAGATGGCGGTGTTGTGGGCTTTTTCAGCCTTGAGATGAGCGCCGAACAGCTAGCGTCGCGAATTCTGTCCGAAGCCTCTGAAATCCCATCCGAACAGATCCGGAAGGGCGACATGACAGAAGGCGAATTCCGCCGTTTTGTAGATGCCGCCAAATCGCTTGAGGCCTGCCCGCTTTATATTGACGACACACCTGCCCTACCCATTTCGCAGCTTGCCGCACGGGCGCGCCGCTTGAAACGGACTCATGGGTTGGACGTGATCATCGTTGACTACCTGCAGCTTCTTCGGCCCGCGACCGCAAAAGACAGCCGCGTGAACGAAGTCTCGGAAATTACTCAGGGTCTTAAAGCGATTGCTAAAGAACTCGATATTCCGGTCATCGCGTTGTCACAGTTGTCGCGACAAGTGGAAAACCGCGAAGATAAGCGCCCGCAGTTGTCGGACCTGCGCGAATCTGGCTCAATTGAGCAAGACGCCGATATCGTGATGTTTGTGTACCGTGCTGAATACTACAAAGAGCGTGAGAAACCCGCAGATCACGAGCTAGACAAGATGGCTGCGTGGCAAGATGAAATGTCACAGCTTCACGGCAAAGCAGATGTCATTATCGGCAAACAGCGTCACGGGCCAATTGGCGATGTGCATTTGTCGTTCGAGGGTAAATTCACACGCTTCGGCAACCTTGCCAAACCGTGGCAAGGCGACCAAGGCAGCGAATACTAATCAGCAGCTTAGCTCATCACAGTCGTTGGGGCGCGATCATTTGCGATCACCGCTTTGATCTGTGTGATCAGGCCCGAAATGCGCGCAATAACAACAACATCATCCAGCCCTGCACTTAGGGCTGGTGTGTCCTCGCCGCGCGGCCACAGGGCATCGACCAACACGCGCCCATAAAACGCCCCAGCATCACTACCCTGATCCACAAAATCAGCCAGAACGTTTGCTACATCTTCTTTCAATGCCTCAATTGCGCCTGTTCCACGCACCGCATCAGAGCATAAAAGCGCACGCTCACTCGACAACATGCGGCGATATTTCAAGAGCGCCACCAAAACATCATTAATGCCTTCTGCTGCGCGCAGCGTGGCAACCATCGCATCATGCTTGGGCCGAACAATATCAGCAGCAAGAGCGCCCAAATCCGGAAAATGGCGGTAAACTGTGGCACGACCCAGGCCTGAGGCTTTCGCAACTTCTGTCATCGTGCGCGGAACATCGCCCGCGGCTGACATTTGCATCACATTGCCAAGGATGGTTTTTTTGGTTCTCAGCTTTGCTGAACTCACCGCCTCCGTGTTTGGCACTGCGGCGGGAACCGCGATTGGGGCAGTTGTTTGGCTTGGGAATTGCGTAATTTGCGACATGAGGCCACTCCGTTCTGGTGTGCTTTGACAGCAACCTAAGCCGCAAGCAGTTAAGCATCCGTAAATGCCCGTCTCTATTTGGCCTTGACCTTACCCGTCAGCTTAGGCACCCGTTCACTATGGCTACAGGAACTCTCACGATCTCACTGGACGCTGTCGTCCAAAACTGGCGCGCGCTGGATGCAATGTCCCAATCAGGGGTGCAAACGGCAGCCGTGATCAAAGCTGATGGCTACGGGCTTGGCTCAGACCGCGTCGCAAAATCCCTCGCCAATGCGGGTGCGAAGACGTTTTTCGTAGCCACTGCACAAGAAGGCGCGAAAGTGCGCCAAGCGCTTGGACCGGGCCTCGACATCATGGTCTTTGGTGGCCACATGCGCGGCGACACAGATATTATCAATGATCTGTACCTGACGCCCTTATTGAACAGTGTCGAACAACTCACCCGCCACTTTGAGGCGCTGCCATCCGCGCCCTTTGGCATTCAGCTTGATAGCGGAATGAACCGGCTTGGCATGGAGCCCGGCGAATGGGCCGCGGTGCGCGACGTTGCTCTTGGTCAAGGCCCCGCCTTAGTGATGAGCCATCTGGCCTGTGCGGACGAGCCTGATCACCCGATGAACGATTTTCAATGCGACGTCTTTTTGGAGATGACCGCCGGTGTGCAAGCCCCCCTTTCGCTTGCCGCTACTGGCGGCACGTTACTTGGGCCAAAGTTTCACTTCGACATGGTGCGCCCTGGTATCGGGCTTTACGGCGGACTGCCTTTCGCGGATGCCACACCAACGGTGCATTTATCACTACCAATTATTCAGGTGCGAGATGTGCTTGAAGGCGAGGCCGTTGGGTATGGCAATGCCTATATCGCGAAATCAGCACGCCGCGTTGCCACTGTCTCTGCTGGTTATGCGGACGGGTTGATCCGCGCTATTGGAAACGATGCAAAAGTATATGCAGGGGACACGATGTGCCCTGTTATTGGCCGTGTCTCAATGGATTTGATCACCGTTGATATTACTGATCTGTCCGGCACCCCAGATGCACTTGATATTTTGTGTCCGCACCAGACAGTTGATGATCTGGCAGACAGTGCTGGCACCATCGGCTATGAAATCCTGACCTCGCTCGGGCATCGTTACGAAAGACGCTACGCGTGATCCGGTCCGCTACATCACTTTTGGGCAGCACAGGCCGCGCTGTTCTAAACGCGATTGGCGCGATTGGCGCGGTCGCCCTGTTTGCTACACAAACAATCGGTCACATTGCACGCCCTCCATTTTACTGGCGTGAATTTGTCTCAGCCTGCATCACCATTGGATATTTCAGCCTGCCTGTTGTGGGACTAACGGCGCTGTTTACGGGTGGGGCCCTTGCGCTACAAATCTATGCAGGGGGCGCGCGATTTAACGCAGAAGCCGTGGTACCGTCGATTGTCGCCATCGGAATGGTCCGCGAGTTGGGACCCGTCTTGGGCGGCCTTATGGTTGCGGCGCGTGTCGCCTCATCGATTGCCGCCGAAATCGGCACCATGAAAGTAACCGAACAAATTGATGCGCTGGTCACCCTGTCGACCAACCCGATGAAATACCTCACTGTTCCACGGGTTCTGGCCGCCACACTAACTGTACCTGTATTGGTGCTGATCGGTGACATTATCGGGATTATGGGCGGTTATCTTGTTGGCACAAGCAGGCTTGGGTTTAACGCAGCCGCGTATTTACAAAACACCGCTGATTTTCTGGAGTTCTGGGACATTGCGAGCGGCCTCGTGAAAGGCGCGGTTTTTGGGTTCATTGTCGCATTGATGGGCTGCTATTTCGGCATGACTTCAGGGCGCGGCGCGCAAGGTGTAGGTGCCGCAACAAAAGCGGCTGTGGTGGTGGCGAGTGTACTTATCTTAGCTGCTAACTACATTCTAACAGAGGCGTTTTTCACAGCATGATCCGCCTCAAAAATGTTCATAAAGCTTTTGGAAACAATGCCGTACTCAACGGAGTTGATCTTCATGTCCCTAAAGGGGAAAGCATGGTGATCATTGGTGGTTCAGGCACAGGCAAGTCTGTAACGCTGAAATGTATTCTTGGGCTGGTAAAACCTGATATCGGCACCATTACGGTGGCTGACAAAGACATCAAAGACGGCGATAGTGATGCGCTGCTGTCGCGTTTCGGAATGCTGTTTCAGGGCGGCGCGCTTTTTGACAGCATGCCGGTTTGGCAAAACATCGCTTTTCGCCTTATTCAATCGGGTGTCTCAACCGAAGAGGCCCGTGCGCTGGCAATTGAAAAGCTGCGACGCGTTGGCCTAAAGCCTGATGTTGCAGGCCGGTTTCCGGCCGAACTGTCCGGCGGCATGCAAAAGCGCGTAGGGCTTGCGCGCGCCATCGCCGCCGACCCCGAGATTATTTTCTTCGACGAGCCCACCACAGGTCTCGACCCAATTATGGCAGGTGTGATCAACGATTTGATCCGCGAAATTGTCGTGGAAATGGGCGCAACCGCGATGACCATCACCCATGATATGTCATCAGTCCGCGCCATTGCCGACCGCGTTGCAATGTTGCACGACGGGACGATCAAATGGACCGGCACTGTTACGGAAATGGACACTACAGGCGATCCTTACGTGCATCAGTTTATCAACGGACTAAGCGAAGGTCCTATTGCGGCAATTCGCTAGCCTGCGCTTATTTTTAAACGAATTATGACGCGCCCACAGGATACGCTACTGTTAACCATAGCCCTTGGGCGACTTCTTCAAAGATAAACTAAATCGACAGCGGCGGAGGTTTCGAGTGTGATGAAGGTGTTGATTGCCGCAAATGCGCTTTTGCTGATCCTGTTCCCCCTATCGTGGTTTGCTCCGCTCATGCGTGCAGGTCTGTTGCCGCTGTTTGGTCTTAACGAAATTTCACTTTGGTCGGGTATTGCAAGCCTTTGGCAGACCGATGTGCTTCTTGCTTTGGTTGTCATTATCTTCGCGATCATCGCCCCAATCGCAAAAACGCTAGGCCTGTTGCTTGTTCAGTTGCGCATTATGGCACCAACCGCCCTGCCATTGATCGGCGTGTTAGGTAAATTTGCGATGGCAGATGTCTTCTTGATCGCGCTCTACATTGTCTTGGCAAAAGGTGCGGGCTTTGGGCGGGTTGAACCGGCTTGGGGATTATATCTTTTCACGGGCACAATCTTCGCCTCCTTGTGCCTGTCCATTGCAACCGCGCGCAGCTTGCGGCACTAACGAAACGCAAGGGCTCGCAAAGGACGTAACATGGCCAAATCAGCCAGCTTTCGCTGCACATCATGCGCCGCCGTCACGTCCAAATGGTCGGGGCAGTGTGATAGCTGTGGCGAGTGGAACTCGATTGAAGAAGAAAAGGCCCTGTCCGCGGGACCTGCCTCAAAATCCCTTGGCATGCGTCGTGGCAAAGCCTTGAACCTGACCGATCTGGCAGCACAAGACACACCGCCCGCGCGGACCTTGTCGGGCGTCGAAGAACTTGATCGTGTTCTGGGGGGCGGATTGGTCGAGGCCTCTGCCCTGCTTGTGGGCGGCGATCCAGGCATCGGTAAGTCAACACTGTTGCTGCAAGCGGCGGCAAGGTTTGCGCGCAACGGCCTCAAGGTTGTTTATGTCTCGGGCGAGGAAGCTGCAGGACAAGTCCGTATGCGCGCTCAACGTCTTAAGCTTACCAGCAGCCCTGTCTTATTGGCGGCTGAGACAAACCTGCGCGATATTCTGACCACCCTCGAAGACGAAAAACCTGATCTGTGCATCATCGATTCAATCCAGACAATGTGGGCCGATCACGTTGAGGCAGCACCTGGATCAGTCAGTCAAGTCCGTGCAGCGGCCCATGAGTTGACCAGTTTTGCCAAGCGCAACGGCATCGCCGTGATCATGGTCGGCCACGTCACTAAGGGCGGGCAAATTGCTGGGCCCCGCGTTGTTGAACACATGGTAGATACAGTTCTTTATTTTGAAGGCGAGCGCGGTCACCCGTTCCGGATTTTGCGCGCTGTCAAGAACCGCTTTGGCCCTGCAGACGAGATCGGTGTTTTTGAAATGACGGGCCGCGGCCTCGCCGAAGTCAAAAACCCCTCTGCCCTGTTTCTATCGGAGCGGGGCAAACCAACACCGGGCTCCGTTGTTTTTGCGGGCATAGAAGGCTCACGGCCCGTTTTGTGCGAATTCCAAGCGCTCGTGGCTCCTTCTCCACATGCCCAACCCCGCCGAACAGTCGTGGGATGGGACGGGGGTCGTCTTGCTATGATTTTGGCCGTGCTGGAGGCGCGCGCAGGTGTGCCGTTCACCGGACTCGATGTGTATCTCAATGTGGCCGGCGGGATGCGCGTGACCGAACCCGCCGCAGATTTGGCCGTGGCCGCCGCTTTGGTAAGCGCGCGGGAAGACGCAACATTGCCCGCAGACAGTGTCATATTTGGCGAAATCAGCCTGTCCGGTGCGCTCAGACCGGCCTCTCAAACCGAAAATAGGTTGAAAGAAGCCCAAAAACTTGGTTTTAGCGGGGCCATTACGGCGCAAACTGCAAAACCACCTGCGACACAGGGTATGGCGCTGCGGCAAATGCCAGATCTAGCGAGTTTCGTGACTGAAATCTTTGGCGACAGGTAACGCCAGCAAGAAGGACAAGTGTAAATGGACGGATTCACTCTGATTGATGGAATTGTAGCGCTTGTGATCGTGGTTTCCGCGTTACTTGCATACTCCCGTGGCTTTGTCCGCGAGGCACTTTCCATAGCAGGTTGGATCGGTGCTGCTATCTTGGCGTCTGTTTTTGCCTCACAAGCCGAGCCATTGGTCAAAGAGCTGCCCGTCATCGGCGGATTTATCGGTGAAAGCTGTGAGTTGGCCATTATTGCCGCTTTTGCAGCCGTGTTTGCGCTTGCCCTTGTGATCATGTCGATCATCACGCCGCTTTTTTCCTCCCTTGTGCAGCGATCTGTTTTGGGCGGGCTTGATCAGGGCATCGGCTTTTTGTTTGGCGTTTTGCGCGGCATCGTTTTGGTGGCTGTCGCGTTCTTTGTCTACGACGTGGTGCTGACCAACCAAAACCTCGATATGATCGACAACTCCCGCTCGGCGGCCGTGTTCGGCAAGCTTACTGGGCAAGTCGAGGAGCGCAATCCAGAGCAAGCATTGGGCTGGGTTACAGCACAATATGAGAACCTTGTCGGGGAATGCGGCGCTGCCACTTAACCCCCAAGATGTTTACTTTCTGTAAATCGTTTAGGTTTCGTTCATACAAATCGCGTTATGTGTATCTGACAACTTATTTGGTCGGTGACAGTAATGGATGTTTTGGTTCTCGAAGACTCACAGGAATTGCGTCAGGTTTGGTGTGATTTTCTTGAGGATGAAGGCCACACCGTAACGGCGGTCGACAACGCCGAAAGCGCTATGGCGGCAATGCACGATCAACCCTATGATTTGCTTATGCTCGACCTGCATCTGGAACGCGGCACCTCAATCGGTGTGTCACATTACGCACGCACAGCCCTACCCGACTGCCGGATCATTATGATCACTGGCGAACGCGTTTTTGCACATGGCAACCACATGGCCGAAATGCCAGGGGTGGATTGGCTTTTGCGCAAACCGGTTTCACTTCCTGATCTTGCAGCCCTTATTGATTACGCTGCGATGTCGCACTCGCCCAAGGCTGAGCGGGCTTAATATGGCGGACGTTCAAAAATACAATCAACGAAAAACATTTGCTGGCGTGATGGGATTAACCATCGTTGTCGCCGCTGTGACCTGGGTCTACCTGAATGCAGAACGCAATGACCAAACGATCCGCGCAACCCAAGCCCGCGCTGATGCCTTTGCCAAAACACTCAAAGCTGATCTGACAAACCGCAAAGAGGCAGCAAAACGTATGGCATCACGGATTGCCTTTGCGGGGCAACTAGACACCGATGCTTTCTTGGATGATGCCCAAAATTACCTAGATGACATGCCCGGCAATCTTGCCATTAGCTGGCTCGACAGCAACTTTATCGCACGATCAACTGCGCCCATTACAAACATAGTGGCCAACGGTCGTGATATTTCTGCGATCAGCCCCGACAGGCGCCGCGCATTGTTCGCGGGCCGCGACAGCAGACAAACCACAATGACAGACCCAGTCCCTCTTTTGAACGATGATGGCATCGGCTTTTTGGTGTTTGAGCCGGTGTTCAATGCAGGTAAATTCATGGGCGGCATTGTGTCCGTGTTTTCGGTGGAAACATGGTTAAAGGAGCTGGCACCCGCAGATGTCAGCACGTCTTTGACCCTTAGCGGGGAGCCTATCTTTGCGTCACCAGACTTTGCCTCAAATCCGGCAAAGAAAATTGCCACCGCCAGCGCGCAATACCTTGGTAACGAATTGAACGTCGCGCTAAAGCCTCGTGCGGCTTTCTTGCAAGCACAACAAACATATACGCCCGAAATCGGAGCTATGTTTGCGGGTATTTTAACACTTATGGGCGGGCTTTTGCTGCTAAGTGCGAACGGTTTGCGCAATGCGCGCATAGCCAGCATCCGTGACCAAGACGAGTTGGAATATAAAAACGCGCAGTTGCGCGACGAAGTACTCTACCGAAAATCTGCTGAGGCAGCTGCGAAAAAAGCCGATGATGCCAAATCGCGCTTCCTTGCGGTGATGAGCCACGAAATCCGCACGCCTTTGAACGCAATCATGGGAATGTTTGAATTGATCGAACGGGCAGACATTCCCGAACGCCAGAAACGTCAGGCGGTCAGTGGCCACCGCTCAGCAGAACGCTTGTTTGCAGAACTCACCAAAGTGCTTGATGTGTCGCGCCTTGATGCAGAGGTCGTTACCATCACCCCCACCAAAGTACGCACAAACCTAGCGATTGAGGAGTTGCGCTCACAGCTTAGCGGCTTTCAGGCGCGCGCTGGCAACAACATATCAACAGAACTTATCGTAGACCCCGCCATTCCTCAAAGCATGTTCATTGATCTGGAGCGGGTTTCACAAATTTTGACGAACCTTTTGGACAATGCTTTCAAATTCACCGAAAGCGGCCAAGTCAGCATGCATATTCACATCGACAAAGACACCAATGGTTTGATCTTTGACATCTTTGACATCTGTGACACGGGGCCAGGCATTTCGAAAAGTCATGAGGCCGAGCTGTTCAAGCGTTTCTATCAAATCGACAACGGAGTCGCACGGCGCACGGAAGGCAGCGGCCTTGGCCTGTCGATCAGCAAGGAAGTCGCCGCCCTTTTATCGGGGACCCTTTCCGTCCGCCCAAACAGCCCCAAGGGCAGCATATTTACACTGACACTATATGATTGGCGACAAGTCGATGCAGAAATTGCTTGATAAACCTTCCGTAACACACGAACCGACGGCGAATACCGCGACTAAAAAAGTATTGATTGTAGAAGACGATCCCGCAACGCAATTCATGATGGCAGAGTTCATGGATGCCTTGGGCTATAGCTATGAGTTAGCTGAGGATGGAGACATCTGTCTTGATCTTCTGGCCAATGAAAGCCACAGATTTGCGCTTATTCTAATGGATATTCATATGCCTAAATTTTCGGGCATCGAGGCGTCTGCGCGCATTCGCGATATGCAAGAGGACCCGCCCCGCAACCTGCCGATTTATTTGATGTCTGCGGATCAAAATTACCACAGCCCCCGCGCCGCCCATGACTTGGGACTAACCGGCGCGCTTCCCAAGCCCGTGCGCATGGGGGAACTCGACAGCCTTTTGGGCAGCTACTTGTAATCGCGCGCAGGGCATAGCTGCCCGACCTTTCGTTTTACACCTGAAATCGCATAGCTTGTTAGGAAACTTCCGTGACACCGACAAAGCGAGTAGCTACAACGGCCACACCTGACGCGGATTCGGAGATGCACCCGTTGTGACTGAGACACCTCACACCTCCCGCCCTGAGAGCACCCCAAAATCTTTGGCCCAAGAGCCAGTCTTTCGGGCCGACCCGTTTGATGATGATAAGCTAAAAGAAGAATGCGGTATTTTCGGCGTACACGGCCAGCAAGATGCGGCAAACTTTGTGGCACTCGGGCTGCACGCTTTGCAGCACCGCGGCCAAGAAGCAGGCGGCATCGTTGCGCACCACCCCGAACACGGTTTTAACAACGCTCGCCGTTTTGGCTATGTCCGCGACAACTTCACGTCTCACTCAGTGATGGAAACCCTGCCCGGGCCCGTTGCAATCGGGCATGTGCGCTATTCAACAGCTGGTTCCAAAGGCCAAACTTCAATCCGTGACGTGCAGCCCTTTTTTGGTGAGTTTTCCATGGGCGGTGCGGCCATTGCCCACAACGGCAACATCACCAACGCCGACGCGCTGCGCCGTGAGTTGACCGAACGCGGCAGTATTTTCCAAAGCTCGTCCGACAGTGAATGTATCCTGCACCTGATGGCGCGTTCGCTTCAGCGCACGATCCCCGAACGGATGGAAGATGCACTGCGCCGCGTGGAAGGTGCGTTTTCAGTTGTTGCGATGACCCGCACAAAACTGATCGGCGTGCGTGACCCGCTTGGTGTTCGCCCGCTGGTACTTGGCAAACTTGGGGATGGCTATGCGCTGTCATCAGAGACCTGTGGCCTTGATATCATCGGTGCAGAGTTCGTCCGCGAGATCAAACCCGGCGAGATGGTTGTGATTACCGATAATGGCGTAGAAAGCTCTTACCCCTTCCGCCCACAACGCCCCCGTTTCTGTATTTTCGAGCACGTCTATTTCAGCCGCCCAGACAGTATTCTTGGTGGGCGTAGCGTGTATGAAACCCGCGAAGCAATTGGCCGCGAGTTAGCAAAAGAGAACCCGGTTGAGGCCGATCTTGTTTGCCCTGTGCCTGACAGTGGCACCCCTGCGGCGATTGGTTTCAGCCTTGAAAGCGGCATTCCCTATGCAATGGGCATCATCCGCAACCAATACATGGGCCGGACATTCATTGAGCCCACTGAGCAAATCCGCAACATGGGTGTGCGCCTTAAGCTCAACGTCAACCGCGCGCTGATCAAAGGAAAGCGCGTGATCCTGGTCGACGACAGCGTTGTGCGCGGTACCACCAGCCGCAAAATCAAAGAGATGATTTTGGATGCTGGCGCAAAAGAAGTGCACTTCCGCATCGCGTCGCCCCCCACAGCTTGGCCTTGTTTTTACGGCGTTGATACGCCTCAGCGTGAGAAACTACTTGCGGCAACTATGTCTGAGGACGAGATGCGCCAGCACCTTGAAGTGGACAGCCTGAAATTCATCTCACTCGATGGTCTTTACCGTGCCGTGGGCGAGGCAGAGGGCCGCGATCCGCAGCATCCGCAGTATTGTGACGCGTGTTTCAGCGGTGAATACCCCGTTAAGCCGACTGATATGATCGAAAAAGGCTTCGAAATGAAGGCCGCTGAATAGGCCATGGGCCCGCGCATCCTGATCCTTGGAAGTGGTCCGGATGCGCCACAATCCGCCAATTGGGACCGCAGCATTTTTGACCACATAGTGGTGATAAACAACGCGTGGCGGGTGCGCACTGATTGGTCGCATCTTATTCATCCCGAAGATTTTCCTGCGGACAAACGTCCCGCAACGGTATCCCCAGCCCAAAAGATCATTACCGCAGATGACTATGTCACGGTGCAAAACACATACGGCGGCTTTGTTTACGCCGGTGGGACAATGGCTTTCACTGCTGGATACTGGGCGTTGGGTGCGCTGCGCCCATCTGTGATGGCATTCTTTGGATGTGACATGATGTACGCCGCCCAAGGCAACACCCACTTTTACGGCACAGGCACCGCAGACCCACTGCGCGAAGACATAAGCCTTCGTTCGCTTGAAGCTAAATCCGCCCGCTTAGCACTTCAAGCAAACGCCCAAGGCTGCAACGTCGTAAACTTGTCAGCCGCTCCAAGCCGGCAAGTCTTTCCACGGGCCAAACTTGCAGACATCAGACATCTACAAACCACGCCGCCCCCACCTTCTGATATGGCGATGGCGGATGTGCTTAGCGCAGAAAAATCGCTTGGCTATTTCGTGGCCTCAGGGCGTTATTGGGAAAGCTCAGAGCAATTTGACGTAGACGAGATTGATCGTCTTGATGCCATGTGGCGCGCGGCCTATTTGCCATCTTGACGTTCCAGCCCTCACGCAGCACACCACGCATATGACGAATGACACAAAAATCGCCCTCATCACCGGTGCCAGCCGTGGCCTTGGCCATGCGCTTGCGCTCGCCCTTGCGCCGACCCATCACATCATTGCCGTTGGCAAAACCGTTGGGGCCCTCGAAGAGCTTGATGATCTAATCCAAGCACAGGGTGGTCAGGCAACTTTGGCTCCGATGAGCATTCAGACAGAAGCGGCGATGCAGCAGCTGTGCCGTTCTATCCACGATCGGTGGGGGCAAATTGATTTTTGGGCGCATACAGCAATTCACGCAGCCCCCTTGGCACCGGCAAATGCGATGGGACCAAAAGACTGGTCAAAATCCGTTGAGATCAACGTGAATGCTACTGCACAGTTGATCCCGATGATTGGGCCCCTGTTGCGTCCAACCGCTCATGCTGTGTTTTTTGATGATGCTGCTGTCGGTCAGAAATTCTACGGCGCCTATGGTGCAACGAAAGCCGCACAGATTGCGCTTGCCAAAAGCTGGCAGGCGGAAAGCGCCAATATTGGCCCACACATTCACATCACAACACCTGCCCCAATGCCCACCAGCACACGCGCGCGTTTTCACCCTGGTGAGGACAGGAATCTGCTGACAGATCCAGCAGATGAAGCGAAACGCATCTTGGCAGATATTTTTTAGGCCCACGGCACCGCTCTGCTTGCCCCACGCCCCTTGCTCGCCTAACACGGGTGTATGCGTATTTTAATTACAAATGATGACGGCATCGCTGCCCCCGGCCTCAAGATTATGGAGGCCATTGCGCGCGACGTCGCGGGCCCTGATGGTGATGTCTGGACCGTAGCGCCTGCGTTCGAACAATCAGGCGTGGGCCATTGCATCAACTATACCCACCCCACAATGATTTCCGAATTGGCGCCACAGCGCTTTGCTGCCCAAGGCGCGCCCGCAGACTGTGTTTTAGCAGGACTGCACCACGTCATGAAAGACTGCCCGCCCGATTTGGTTTTGTCCGGCGTGAACCGTGGGAACAATTCAGCCGAGAACACGCTTTATTCAGGCACCATCGGTGCTGCGATGGAAGCAGCACTTCAAGGGCTGCCCGCAATTGCGCTGTCGCAATACTACGGACCTGCCATGAAGGATTTGGAAGACCCGTTCGAAGGGGCAGCCGCGTTTGGCGCGGAGGTTGTTAAGCAGCTTTTGAAAACAGGCTTTGAGACACCAGAGGCACACGGGTACCGCACATTTTATAATGTGAACTTTCCACCCGTTGCCGCAGCAGATGTCAAAGGCACCCAGGTCGTACGCCAAGGTCGCCGGCAAGGCACAAGCTTCAGCGTGTCCCCCCAAAACTCCCCCACAGGTCGACAGTTCATGTGGGTGAAAGGTGGCGATCAGCGTGCCCCGTCAGCCGCAGGTACCGACGCGGCGGTAAACCTTGCAGGCTACATCAGCGTCACCCCGATGCGCGCCGATTTGACAGCTACAGATGAGCTTGACCGCCTATCACAGGCATTCGACCGCCCATGAACGCGCCAAGTTACACCCCCGAGCAGAAGATGCAGTTTCTCTTTGCGCTCCGCTCTCGCGGGTTAACGGACGCTCGCGTGCTCAATGCCATGGAGGCGGTGGACCGCGCACAATTTGTCCAAGACGGTGTTTTTAAAGACCGCGCATACGAAGACATGCCCCTACCGATTGCATGTGGCCAAACCATCAGCCAGCCTTCCGTTGTTGGCCTGATGACCCAAGCACTTGACGTAGGTCCGCGCCATCACGTTCTCGAAATTGGTACAGGCTCTGGCTATCAAGGCGCAATTCTATCTCATCTGGCGCGGCGGGTGTTCACCGTTGATCGTCACAAGCGCCTTGTCGATGAAGCGCGCGCCACTTTTGAGGCGTTAGACCTGCGCAACATTACGGCCGTAACCGCAGACGGCAGCCGTGGTTTGCCTGACCAAGCGCCCTTTGATCGCATCATTGTCACCGCCGCCGCCGAAGACCCCCCAGGCCCCCTCTTGGCGCAATTGAAAATCGGGGGTATCATGGTTGTACCCTGCGGACAGGCGGAGACGGTTCAAACCCTGGTGAAGGTTGTTCGTGGCGAAGACGGATTTGACTATACCGAACTGCGCGACGTGCGGTTCGTACCTCTACTTGAAGGGGTCAGCCGCGATTAAATTGACGCGGCACACCAAAACAGAGGCCAAAAGGCCCGTAAATTGAGCAGTTACGCTATGGCGAACGACCATGGCACAGCATATTGAGGAACAGGCCATGTACGCCACGAAACTTTCAATGCCGGCAAAAGCAATTGTCTTATGTTCGGCCCTTGCCCTTGTTGCAGGCTGCGAGCAAGTCAAACAGTGGGATTTTGATTTGCGCGGCCTTACTGGCAACGGCGCTGATACGTCATCCGCCGCGCGTGGTGCCTCGGCATCCCGTCCCGAACCTGATAACCGTGGCATCATCAGCTATCCCAACTATCAAGTTGCTGTCGCACGTGACGGCGACACACTTCAGGCCGTCGCTGACCGCATTGGCGTTAATGCTAATGAGCTGGCGCGCTTTAACGGCATTCGCCCTAGCGACCCGTTGCGCAGTGGTGAGGTTGTGGCCCTGTCCAACCGCGTGGCAGAGCCTTCCCCCGCCACAGGTGCGTCCGCCACCGGGCCGATCCGCGCACCATCATCGGTTGACGTAACAACACTTGCCGGCAGCGCGATCGATAAAGCAGAGGCCCAAGCAGGCGCTGCACCAACGGCATCTGCCTTGCCTCAAACGGGCGTGGAGCCTATCCGCCACCGCGTTGAGCGTGGCGAAACTGCGTTTTCTGTCGCGCGCCTTTACGGCGTCAACGTCCGCTCACTTGCAGATTGGAACAGCCTTGGATCGGACTTGGCCGTGCGCGAGGGGCAGTTTTTGTTGATCCCCGTAGCACCCCCTGCCCCAGTAGCCGCAAGCGCCACCAAACCAGGTGCGGGTTCAAACGCCCCGACGCCGCCATCGGCAGCGACCCCCCTGCCAAGTGATGTGCCCGGTGCTGCCAACGCACAAGACGCAACACCCCAAGCGCCAGATTTGGGCACCAGCACAACACCGGCTGCCGCAACGGCGCGCTTTTTGTATCCTGTGCGCGGCTCAATCATTCGCGAGTACAAAAAGAACGTAAACGAAGGCATCGACATCGGTGCGCCCGCAGGTACGAATGTTAAGGCAGCCGACGCAGGTCAGGTGATCTTGATCAGCAAAGACACAGACCAAATCCCGATTATCATCATGCGTCACAGCGATGGCCTAATCACTGTTTATGCAAATGTGGACGGTCTGCGGGTCAAAAAAGGTGACACGGTAAAGCGCGGAGAGACCATCGCAAAAGTGCGCGCCACAAGCCCAAGCTTTTTGCACTTTGAAGTCCGCAAAGGCTTCGACAGCGTTAATCCAGCGCCGTATTTGCCGAAGTAAACCAGCTTAGTCAGGCGGGTCGTTAACCACCTTTAGCCTGCAAGCGAGACGCCTTTGCGTCCTGCGAGATCGGTGAAATACTGCCAGGCAACGCGCCCAGATCTACTGCCGCGCGTTGCTTGCCATTCAATAGCTTCGGCACGTAACTCTGCATCGCCAATATCGACACCAAAAGCATCACAATATCCGCGGATCATCGCGAGGAACTGATCTTGATCGCAAGCATGAAAGCCCAACCACAGTCCAAAACGGTCCGACAGACTGACTTTTTCTTCCACGGCTTCGGCTGGGTTAATCGCACCGCCACGCTCGTTCTCGATCATGTCACGCGGCATCAGATGGCGACGGTTTGACGTCGCATACAGCACCACATTATCGGGGCGGCCTTGCACCCCGCCGTCCAACACCGCCTTGAGCGATTTGTAATGCGCATCATCGTGGCCAAAGCTGAGATCATCGCAAAACAGAATAAATCGACACTCAGGGGCATCGCGCAGCAGCTCAAGCAAACGCCCGATTGTCGGAAGGTCTTCGCGTTGAATTTCGACCAGCTTACACGAAGTATTTTCAGCATGAACAGCGCCGTGTACAGCTTTGACAAGACTGGATTTTCCCATGCCACGCGCGCCCCATAGCAACGCATTGTTTGCTGGCATGCCGTTCGCAAACTGCTTTGTATTGGCCAACAAAGTGTCCCGCCCCCGATCGACCCCAACCAGGAGTTCTAACGGCACCCGCGAGACATCTGCGACGGGGACCAAACAATCAGGCTGGGTCGACCAGACAAACGCGCTTGCGGCACCTAAATCAGGTTTTGAAACAGGCGGGGGCGACATACGCTCAAGCGCCTGCGCAATCCGTTCAAGCGCATCGGTGGGTAAAGTCGCAGTCATCACCGGTTCTCTTCTTCGTCCGTCCCGCCGTCACCGTGCAGTTCTTCGTCCCAGAGACCTTCGTCTTTCATCTTCTGAATACGGCGCTTTTCTACACCCTGAACCAACCAGATAGAAATCTCGTAAAGACCATAGACCACCACGAACAGGATAACTTGCGTAACAACATCGGGGGGCGTGACCAAAGCCGCCAAAACCAGAATGCCCACAACCGCGTATTTGCGCACAGCCCGCAGACCAGCGGCGCTTACCAAGCCAGCCTTGCCCATTAAGGTTAACAAAACAGGCAACTGGAAACACAGACCGAAGGCGAAAATAAATTTCAAAGATACATCTAGGCTTTCACGCACAGAGCCCAGAAAGACTGTACTTAACTCATTGTTAGCCTGTGGTGCCTCGCCGGTGACCAATCCTGCAATGGACGGGATGACATCAGAAAAGCCGATAAAGAAATTCATCGCCAGCGGCGTCACGACGTAGTGCGCAAACGAAGCCCCCAACATGAAAAGCGCAGGGCTTGCGATGATGAACGGCAAAAAGGCGTTTTTCTCGGTCTTGTACAAGCCGGGCGCAACAAAGCGCCAAAGTTGGAACGCGATTACGGGGAAACTAAACGCAAAGCCCGCTATGACCGAAATCCGGATCAATACAAAGAACTTCTCTTGTGGTGCCGTAAAAATCAACCGCGGGTCTTCACCGCGCGAACGCAGGATGTCCGCGATCGGTTCGGCGAGAAATTCCAAGATCGGTTCGGCGATCGTAAAGCATGCGACCATCGCAACCAAAAAAGCCACGACACTGCGAATGAGCCGTGTACGCAGCTCAGTCAGGTGTTCGATCAAAGGTGCAGCACTATCATCAATCTCGGCTTCGGGGGCTTGGGATGTATCGCTCATGCGTCACCTTCGGATTTGCTTTGCGCGCTTGGGGTCGCATCGGTCGCAGGTTTTGCTGCGGCCACTTCTGCCTCGGCCTCAGCCAGCGCAGCCCGCGCGGCCTCTGCACGTTTTTCGGCTTCTTTAATCTTAGTGGCGGCTTGGATTTTAGCAGCCGCATCACTGCGTTCGGGCGACAGTGACGGCTCACCCTCGTCCCCGTCCTTCAATGGGTCCCATGCCTCAAACGCGCGAGAGGCTTGATCAAGCTTGTCCAGACCAAGCGCCTTTTTGCTTGTCATGTTCTGAAAGTCGCGCGCCACATCCCCAACACCTGTTGAGTTTGCCGCTTGGTTCATCGCAGATGTGAACTCGCGCGCCATGCCTTTGGCCTTGCCGGAAAAGCGCCCCAACGTGCGGAACATCTGCGGCAGGTCCTTGGGTCCCACCACAATCAACGCCACCACACCCACGACGATCATTTCGCCCCAGCCAAGTCCAAACATCTACAATTCCTTTACAAGCATTACCCGCACGCGCGGATTAGGCTTTGTCTTTTTCAGTCTCAGGTGTGACGTCTTTTGCTGCGTCCGCCTGCTCTTGCTCAAGCTCTTCGGTGCCGTCTTTGACGCCTTTTTTGAACGCGGTGATGCCTTTGCCCACTTCGCCCATCAAAGACGAGACTTTGCCGCGGCCAAACAGAACCAACACGACGACTGCAATCAGCAAGAAACCCATGGGGCCAATGTTGTTCAACATGTCTAAACTCCTTCGCGCTTGGTTGCGCATCTATCTATGTTCAGCCTCAAGAAATACGCGGATTTACACGCCCTCGCCAGCGATAAACTGGCCATTAAATTACCTTTTTGGTGTTTCTCATGACAAAAACCTGTCAACTGTCAGGTAAATGTCAGGAAAGCGGATTTCATTCCTAAAATTACTACGCCCTGAGGAAGAAAGTACGAATCATGCGCAAGGACCGCCTCTATCGATTGATCACCCATTTGCGTGATGGGAAATTACACCGTGCCGCTGATTTGGCCCGCGCGATGGATGTCTCGGAGCGCACTATCTACCGCGATATGGAAACGCTTGCCGCCAGCGGCGTGCCCGTTCAGGGGGAGCGCGGCGTGGGGTATTGGGTAACGGCGGCGATTACACTTCCCCCGCTGAACCTGTCTTTGACCGAACTTGAGGCGCTTCACGTGGGCCTTCAGGTTGTGGGCGAAGCTGCGGACGATGATCTGTCCCAAGCTGCACGGACGTTGTCCGCAAAGATCGACGCTGTGTTACCCGAAGAACGCACCAGCGCGCCGGCCTCTTGGGGCTTTGCCATATATCCGTTCGCAGATGCCGCACGTGGGTTTCAGCATTTGCCGCAGCTACGCCAAGCCATTCGTGCCCGTCAAAAGCTAAAACTACATTACGACGGCACAAACATCGTGGTCCGTCCCCTACAGCTTGATTATTGGGGGCGCGTTTGGACGTGCGTCGTGTGGAATGAAACTTCGCATGAATTCAATGAGTTGCGCGCTGATCTTATTACGGAATGTTCAACTCTTCCGGGGCTTTTCGTGGAGGAACAAGGCAAAACCCTTGCGGATTACGCAGAACGTAAAATTACGCTCTAGAGGCGCGACACATCGTTACTTGGGAAATACAAAGCACCGATCGCGGCGCAGCATCAGCCACAAAGGCACACCTTTTTTGGGCAAAAACACCGAAGGCACGGACGCCTTTAGGATTGAGCCATCAAAATCCATCCGGAATTCAACAAGTGAATCCTTGCCCATAAATCGTGCCCGCTCAACCACGCCGCGCGCAGGGACGCCGGTTTGAGGCGTCGGGTTCGGCCCTACACCCTGCCGGTCGAAATCAATTTTGATGTGCTGTGGGCGGATAACAATCTCGACCTCACCACCCTCAGGCACTGCGGGGGCAAGAAACTGCCCAAAGGCCGTCTCGACCAATCCCCCATGCACGCGCCCCGGTACGATGTTCAGATCACTGAAAAAAGCCGCTGCGTCTTTGTCCACGGGACGCATGTGCACGTTATAAGGCGCACCGCGCTGCACGATAACCCCATCGCGCATGAGGGCTATTTCATCGGCCATGCGCATCGCTTCATCAGGTTCGTGTGTGACCAATAAAACGGCAGTGCCTTCTTCTTTAAGCACCTCAAGAGTTTCGTCGCGGATGTCATCACGCAAGCGGTTATCAAGGCCGGAGAACGGCTCATCCATCAGCATGATTTTCGGCTGTGGCGCCAACGCACGGGCCAAAGCGATGCGCTGTTGCTCGCCACCGGACAGTTGGTGCGGATAAGCATCCGCGTAGTGAGGCAAGCCAATGCGTTTTAGCAGATGATTAACGCGCTCAGCCTTTTGCGCGCGCGATCCCCGCAGGCCAAAGGCAATATTGCCAGCAACAGTGAGGTGCGGAAATAAAGCAAAGTCCTGAAACATCAGCCCGATTGAGCGGGCCTCGGCCGGAACACGTGTGACGGTGTCGCACACCAGCTCACCATCGACCATGATTTTGCCGCTGTCTTGCATCTCGACGCCTGCAATCATGCGCAGGGTCGTAGATTTCCCACAACCGGACGGCCCCAGAAGGCACGTCACCTGCCCCGCCGCGACGCTAAGGGATACGTCGTCCACAACCTTGCGACCGCCAAAGCTGCGGTTCAGGTTTGTCACTTCAAGACGCGGCGCATCGGTGGCTACGGATGTGGGCATGAATGCGATATCCTATTTCCGAGCAAAACAATCAGGCTCGGTTCCGCACATAGCAACCACACCGCACCTTGCCAAGACATTGCAGCCTTTCAACATGTCGCACGCAGTCGAATGAAAGCCTGTGTATTAAACGCAAAAGGCGGGATGCCATGCTTGACACCCCGCCCTTCTCAAAATTCAGACTGGATCAGACCATCAGAGGGTCGCGTTCACCGCGCCACCATCAAGCAAGACGTTTTGCCCCACCATAAAGCCGGCATGCTGCGAACACATAAACGCACAGGCAGCACCAAACTCTTGACGTGTGCCGTAGCGGCCAGCTGGAATAGTCGCTGCGCGTTGCGCTTTGGCCTCATCCATGGATATGCCCTGCGCGTTCATCACGCCCGTATCAAGGGCGATCGCACGATCTGTGGCGTGGATACCGGGCAGAAGGTTGTTGATGGTCACACCGTGGCCCGCAACCTGACGTGCCGTACCAGCCACATACCCCGTCAAACCCGCGCGTGCAGAGTTCGACAGACCCAAAACAGCGATCGGCGCTTTGACAGATACAGACGTAATGTTGACCACACGGCCCCAGCCTTTTTCCATCATGGAGGGCAGCAGTGCCTTCATCAACGCAATCGGCGCCAGCATATTTGCATCGAGTGCTGCAATGAAATCATCACGCTCCCAATCGGTCCACATACCCGGAGGGGGACCACCGGCGTTGGTGACCAAAATATCGACACCTTCAGAGGCGGCCAAAACATCAGCCTGGCCGTTTTGCGTGGTCACATCGGCCACGACTGTTGTCACACTCACACCAAAACGCGCACGAATATCGGCGGCAGCGGCTTCCAAAGCCTCTTCACCCCGTGCGTTCATTACCAAATCAACACCAGCCTCAGCCAAACTCTCGGCGCATCCAAGCCCCAGCCCTTTGGAGGAGGCACATACAAGCGCGCGCTTTCCGCGTAGTCCTAAATCCATGTCATCTCTGCCTTTAGATTTGTGTTGCAATGGCTGGCAACTTCTCATCTGAGCGCGCGGCACACCAGTGGTGTTTTGCACCGGATTGAACATTATTTCCCTGCACACGTTCAATTTATAACCGCACGTCAAAAAATATGCCTTTGCATTGTCCTAAAGCTGACAAAATCTTAAGCAAGGTACTGTAGCTAGTGATGCGGCGTGTCGGTGGACAATTAGCCCGCGCCCAACGTTCTAATGAGTGAGAGCCCACCCAAATGCCTGCCCGCGTTCAATCATTTTCGGTCCTGAAAGCAGCAGCGTTACGCGTCACTTCTGGCGTTAACCACGGCGAGGCAATGGGCTTGGCCGAAGATGTGCTGTTGGAAGACGTCTATGAACTGGTCAGCGATGCAGCACTGCATACACTTACGGTGCACAACTCACACGCGGCCCGACAAAGCACCTTAAGCATCCATGCAACCTCAAAACTGGGACGTGCAGGCTCAACACTTGCCATAGACAGCGCCATGACGCTGATGGCACCTGATGGTCACACCCTTGAGTTGCTTGTTCTGGTCGAAGTCATCGACGGCGGGCTTGAACAAATCCTACTTTTGCCACTTGGCATAATTGAACGAAAAACCCCCTACACGTTAGTAGGCACCACCCGCACAGATCTATATCAACGCCTCAACCGGATGATCTCAGCTGCTTTTTTCAGCGGCACACGTATCACAATGGCTTCAGGCGAACAGCGTGCGGTTGAAAAACTGGCGGTGGGCGATCGTGTTTTGACGCGGGATGGCGGGGCGCAACAGATCCGCTGGATCGGCCAGCGAACTGAACGCGCAAACAGCACAATGGCTCCGGTGTTGATCAAAAAGGGTGTGCTGAATAACTCAGCCGATTTGCGCATCAGCCCCCATCACCGCCTATTCATTTATCAACGCCATGACGAAATTGGCACAGGGCGCGCCGAAGTGATAGTCCAAGCACGCCACCTCATCAACGGTACATCCGTTGTTCAAGAGGCAGGGGGCTTTGCTGATTATTATCAACTTCTCTTTGATCAGCACCACATCATCTATGCAGAAGGTATCGCGGCGGAATCCATGCAAATGGATGCCAGCGCCCGCAGTATGATCCCGAAACCTTTGGCCGAAGCACTGATGCACCGGCATATAACCGACGGGCCTGCAACAGACCTTAGCTTCGAAATTGCCGAAGGGATGCTCACGGGAAATACCGTTGAGTTACTGCGCCGCGCTTCAGGTGGCTAGCACCCAAACGCGCGCCGCAATATCCCACTTTCCCAAGCCCCCTAGGGGCGCTATAGCGGGCCTATGTTAGATACACCGCTTGTCCTTGCGCCCGAAATTGCGCGCCGCCGCACCTTCGCGATCATCAGCCACCCCGATGCTGGTAAGACCACACTTACCGAGAAGTTTCTGCTTTATGGTGGTGCGATCCAGATGGCGGGGCAAGTACGGGCAAAAGGTGAAGCGCGCCGCACCCGCTCAGACTTTATGCAGATGGAAAAAGACCGCGGCATTTCGGTTTCCGCATCGGCCATGTCGTTCGATTTTGCCACAGGCGAGAACAGCTACCGGTTCAACCTTGTGGATACGCCCGGTCACTCGGACTTTTCCGAGGACACCTACCGCACCCTAACTGCTGTCGACGCGGCCGTGATGGTGATCGACGGGGCAAAAGGCGTTGAAAGCCAAACCCAAAAGCTGTTTGAAGTATGCCGCCTTCGTGATCTGCCCATCTTGACGTTCTGTAACAAGATGGACCGCGAAAGCCGCGATACTTTTGAGATTATTGACGAAATTCAAGAAAACCTAGCGATTGATGTTACCCCCGCATCGTGGCCCATTGGGCGCGGCCGTGACTTCATCGGATGTTATGACATTTTGCGCGACGAGCTACAGTTGATGGACCGCGCAGACCGAAACACAGTCGCCTCAGCAGTAAAAATCAAAGGCCTCGACGATCCAAAACTGGCAGAACTGGTCCCCGCTGACCTGTTGGAAACGTTCTTGGAAGAGATCGAGATGGCGCGTGAATTGATGCCGCCACTGAATGCACAAGCACTTCTTGAAGGGACGATGACACCCATTTGGTTTGGCTCTGCGATCAACTCATTCGGCGTACAGGAACTGATGGACGGCATCGCCACATACGGCCCAGAGCCACAGCCCCAAAGGGCCGACCCGCGCGCCATTTCACCAGACGAAAAGAAAGTGGCGGGATTTGTGTTTAAAGTGCAGGCCAACATGGATCCAAAGCACCGTGACCGCGTGGCTTTCGTTCGGCTCGCCTCAGGGCACTTTAAGCGTGGCATGAAACTGACCCATGTGCGCTCCAAAAAACCGATGGCAATTTCAAACCCCGTGCTATTCCTCGCGTCCGATCGTGAATTGGCGGAAGAGGCATGGGCCGGCGACATCATCGGCATTCCAAACCACGGCCAGCTGCGGATTGGTGACACGTTGACCGAAGGCGAGGCCTTGCGCGTTGCGGGCATCCCATCGTTTGCCCCAGAGTTGCTGCAAACCTGCCGCGCCGGTGATCCGATGAAAGCAAAGCACCTTGAAAAGGCGTTGATGCAATTTGCCGAAGAAGGTGCTGCAAAAGTGTTTAAACCCACGTTCGGCTCTGGCTTTATTGTTGGCGTGGTTGGCGCGTTACAGTTCGAAGTTTTGGCCAGCCGCATTGAGATGGAATACGGCCTGCCCGTACGTTTTGAGGCATCGCAATTTACCTCAGCGCGGTGGGTTCAGGGGCAAAAGCCCGCAGTTGATGCATTCGTTGCCGCCAACAAACAGCATATCGCCACAGACAATGACGGCGACACCGTGTTTTTGACCCGCCTCCAGTGGGATATTGACCGCGTTGGCCGCGACTACCCAGATGTCAGCCTGACCGGCACCAAAGAAATGATGGTTTAGCGCGCCAATCTTTATTCAAGACGGCAGTGCGATTCTTGCCCTGCCGTCTGTTCATCTAAGTGGCGCACTGCGAGTAAATTTACCCCACATTCTTCGGCCAAATGGTGCATTTATCACCCATTCATGGTGGATTAAGCCCAGCCATCAGTCATCTTGGCTTAGGCGTTTGACCCACACGGACTTATCCCCTAGACCTTGGCCAGCGCATCTTAGGGGCTGTTGATCCCATGGCCAAACCGGGCCACGCGCAGACCAATCGGCGGGCCAAGATCGTGTCCGCACTAAACGCGGATTTACATGATAACTTTTGCTGATCTGAACCTTGATAAAAAGGTCCTCAAAGCCGTCGAAGAGACCGGCTATACGTCCCCCACCCCCATTCAAGCCGGCGCGATCCCTCCTGCGCTCGAAGGCCGCGACGTTCTAGGCATCGCCCAAACAGGTACCGGAAAAACGGCCAGTTTCACCCTGCCGATGATTTCGATGCTCAAACGTGGCCGCGCCCGCGCACGGATGCCCCGCAGCCTTGTCTTGGCCCCGACCCGCGAGTTGGCAGCCCAAGTGGCGGAAAACTTCGACGCCTACGCAAAGCACACCAAGCTGACCAAAGCGCTTCTTATCGGCGGTGTTTCATTCAAAGAACAGGACATCCTGATCGACAAAGGTGTCGATGTTCTCATCGCCACGCCGGGTCGTTTGCTGGATCATTTTGAGCGCGGCAAGTTGATCTTGTCAGACGTGAAAATCATGGTCATCGACGAAGCTGACCGGATGCTCGACATGGGCTTTATCCCCGACATCGAGCGTATCTTTGGCCTGACGCCATTTACCCGTCAGACGTTGTTTTTCAGCGCAACAATGGCACCCGAGATTGAGCGGATCACAAACACTTTCCTGTCGAACCCCGCCAAAGTTGAAGTTGCCCGCGCCGCAACCACGAACGATAATATCACGCAGTCCGTCTATATGTTCAAAGGCTCGCGCCGTGACCGTCAGGACAGTGAAAAGCGCAAGCTTTTGCGCCAGCTGATCGAACGTGAAGCAGATGCGTGCCGTAACGGTATCATCTTTTGCAACCGCAAGATGGACGTAGATATAGTTGCGAAGTCCATGAAGAAATACGGCCTTGATGCAGCCCCGATCCACGGTGATTTGGAGCAAAGCAAGCGTATGGAAACACTCGCGGCGTTCCGCGATGGTAGCCTGCGTTTCTTGGTTGCTTCTGATGTTGCCGCACGCGGGTTGGATGTGCCGAACGTTAGCCATGTGTTCAACTATGACGTTCCCTCACATGCTGAGGACTACGTTCACCGCATTGGTCGGACAGGCCGCGCAGGTAACACCGGAACGGCAATCATGATCTGCATCCCGAGGGATGAGAAAAATCTCGCGGATATCGAAACCCTTGTGAAGCAGGAAATCCCCCGCGGTGATCTGCCTGAAGGGTCAAAGACTGCAACACAGGCCGATGCGCCTAAAGATGGTGCCGCAGAAACGTCAGGGGCAGGCACGGATGAAAAGCCAAAGTCACGGTCGCGCAGCCGCTCACGGTCACGCAAAAAGCCCGAGACAGCTGCAGTAGACGTGGTTGAGACGCAGACCGAGACACCTCAGGATGTTGCAGCGCCTACTGGCGATGCAGACAAAGACGCCGATCAGCCAACCACGCCTCAAGACAACGCACGCCAAGCCGACACAAATGAGCGCCCTCGCCGTTCACGAGGCGGACGCGGTCGTGGCCGAAATGGTGGAAATGACAACAATGGTCCACGTTTTGAGGGCCTTGGCGATCACACTCCTGCGTTCATCGCGCAAAGCTTTGCGGAACGTCGTGCGAATGATGCTAAAACGTTTAAGTCTGCACCTGTGAAAGAGACTGCTGCAGCCAGTGATGAAGAAGAATAGCAAAAGCGACTGGCTCATTTAGGGCCGACCGAGCTAAAAACAAGAAAGGCTGGAAACCGCGAGGTCTCCAGCCTTTTTCTTTGGTCTTCGCAATGATTAGCTGAGCCGGCTAATCACACAAGTGACCTCTACTTTTTTGCCGATCTCTTGCTGGCAGGTACGCCGCGCTTGGCGCTTTAGCTGCTCTTCAAGCTTGTCATCATCTGCCACAGTACGATCATCTGCCCGCATAATCAGCTGACCAAGATCCTGCTCAAGGACATCAACCAGCGGCGCGTTTGATGTGCCAACTTCGGCAATGCCCTTCACCTCACACCATGGCTCGCCAAGCGGTTCACCGTCTTCGTCGATGATCACCGTGACAATCACATGTCCGTTCAGCGCCATCTTCACACGATCACGCACAATGCCGTCCAGCATGCCGACTTTGACGGAGCCGTCCAGATATGTCCGACCCGTTTCAACGTAGCCACCTACTTTGGGGGCGTTGCCAGTCAAGTCAATCATCGTGCCGTTTACGGCGACAACTGCGCTCATACCCTTGGCAGTGCACAGCTTGGTATGTTCACGAAGGTGACGGTGCTCACCGTGCATTGGTATCACCACTTGTGGGTTCACAAGCTGGTGCATCTCTTCCAGATCTGGGCGGTTGGCGTGCCCCGACACGTGATAGGCACCGGAGTAATCATCGATCACATCCACGCCCAATTCACTGAACTGGTTCATGATTTTGATAACACCACGCTCGTTGCCGGGAATGGTTTTTGATGAGAACAGGAACGTGTCGCCAGCCTTCATGGTAATGCCGCGGTACTTGCCGTTGGCAAGTTGGGCAGAGGCCGCCCGGCGTTCACCTTGGCTACCTGTCACCAAGAGCATCACGTTTTGGCGGGGAATTTGTGTCGCTTCTTCTGCAGAGATCGTGCTGGGGAAGTCCGTCAGAATACCTGTTTCTGTGCCCGCTTGGACCATCTTGCCCATGGCACGGCCCAACAAACAAACAGAACGTCCTGCAGCAATGCCCGCGTCCGCCAATGTCTGTAAGCGCGCAATGTTACTGGCGAAAGTGGTCGCGACCACCATGCCCTCTTGCTCTGCGATCAGTTCCGTAATGGCAGGTTTCAGCGTCGATTCAGAGCGGCCTGCATCACGCGAGAATACGTTTGTGCTGTCGCAAACCAATGCTTTGACTGTCCCAAACGATGACCACAGCTTGCGATCAAACGCCTCGCCCACAACAGGGTTCGTATCAATTTTGAAATCACCCGTGTGCACGATGCGCCCTGCAGGAGTATCTATGACAAGGCCAGAGCTTTCAGGGATTGAATGCGAGATCGGCACAAAACCCACTTTGAATGGACCCGTCTCAACTGTCTCGGGCCAAGGGCTAACCGTGTGCAGCGCATCGGTATCCGCGCCATGCTCTTCCATCTTGCGGCGGGCGATATTGGCTGTAAACGCACGGGTATAGATTGGGGCCTTAAGGCGCTCCCAAAGGTGACCAACTGCGCCCACATGGTCTTCGTGCGCATGGGTGATGAACACGCCGTCGATACGGTCACGCCGCTCAACAAGCCATGACACGTCGGGCAAAATCAGATCAACACCCGGGGTGCTGTCCATATCAGGGAAAGTCACACCAAGATCGACAACGATCAAACGCTCTTTATGTTCGGGGCCATATCCGTAGACATAGCAATTCATCCCCACTTCGCCGGCACCGCCGAGAGGTAGGTAAATCAGCCGTTCGCTGCTCATAACGTATTATTATCCTTGTTGTATTTATAGATGACGGTCAGGCCGTGCATCGTTAAAAACTCTTCATATTCGTCAAATAGCGCATGTCCTTGTTGGAACAACGGGGCCAGCCCACCAGTGGAGACGACGCGCATCTGCCGTCCCTGTTCCGCTTTGATACGATCACAAATGCCGTTGATTAGGCCGACATAACCCCAAAATATCCCCGACTGCATACAAGCGACCGTGTTGGTGCCAATCACACGTTCGGGCTTGGTCACATCCACATGGGGCAATGCAGCCGCCGCTTGGTGGAGTGCCTCTAGTGACAAATTCACTCCGGGTGCGATGACCCCGCCGATATAGGCCCCGTCTGTGTCGACAACATCAAAAGTAGTCGCCGTCCCGAAATCTACGACAATCAGATCACCGCCAAAAAGGCTGTGTCCCGCAACAGTGTTTACCAAACGGTCCGGTCCAACTTGGGTCCCACCATCGACGCGCACATCCACGGGCAGCAAACAATCAGGCTTGCCCACTACAAGCGGGCGGCAATTGAAATAACGGTCTGCAAATACCCGTAAGTTGAACACGACCCGGGGAACTGTTGAGCTGATGATGACATCCGTGATCTCAACATCAACTTTCTGGAAAGACATCAGTGTCGATAGCCAGACATAGTATTGATCCGCCGTGCGCTGGTGCTCGGTCGAGGTCCGCCAGTTTGCAATGAAATGCTCGCCGTCCCAAATTGAGAAGACGGTGTTGGTGTTGCCGCAATCGATCGCCAGTAACATTCCGCACGCCTCCTAAAAATATACGTCGGCAGCCGTGACGGTTTCACGACCCTTGGGGGTCTCTAATACAAGATTGCCCTCCGCGTCCACATCTCGAAAGGTTCCAGTGATTGTGTCGCGGGACGTTCGGGCGGTAATCACCTCGCCCAGACGGGCGGCGCGTGACAGCCATAGTGCCCGAATGTGATCAAACCCTTTGGTCGCAAGAAGCGCTTCTTGCGATGCGTATTTTGCCGCAAGTATGTTCAAGAACGTCATCGGCGTCGGAGCCTCAACCTGCGTATCAAGATGCAGTGCGACCGCTGTCGGGCCAAATGCGGCGTCTTCAATGACAGGCGCATGAGCAAGGTTCACACCGATGCCAATCGACAACCAATTCAACTGAGCCCCGCCAGACGCCTCAAGCAAAATTCCGGCAACTTTACCGCGCGACAGCAATACGTCGTTGGGCCATTTCAACGCCAGCTTGGACGCAGGGACAAACGCGCTTAAGGCATCAAACAATGCATTAGCTGCTAAAAAACTGCGCTGCGCCCCTTGCTGGGCCGAACAATGCGGCTTGAACACAAGAGTCGCCGCAAGATTACCTGTGGGGTGCCCCCAAGATCGACCAGACCGGCCGCGTCCTGCGGACTGGGCATCGGCCCTTATCCATGTGGGAGATGTAAGCGACGGCGCGCGTCGCGCCGCCTCTGCCATGGTGCTGTCAACTTGATCTAACTCGATCAAATCGACGCCTGTTGGCCAATCAGTTGACAAGTGATGCCGCTGCCAACGCTGCTGGTGCCTCAATGCCAAACAAGTTGATCACACCCAACAGCATTGCCGCAGCAGAACCGACAAGGAACAACTTCAGCACCGGAGTGGCCTTTACGGAAATGTCGTCCTGCGCTTCACCGAAGTACATGAAGTAGACGATGCGCAGATAGTAGAAAGCACCAATCACCGATGCAATCACACCTGCAATCGCCAACCATGACAGACCGGCATCTACTGCTGCAACAAGCACACCGTATTTGCCAAAGAAACCCAACATGGGCGGCACACCCGCAAGGCTGAACATCAGTACCAACATAGCCAAGGCCTGAACTGGCTCACGGCTTGCCAAGCTGTTCAACGACGAAATATTTGTCACCGGCTGGCCTTCTTTGTTCATCGACAGAATGAACGCAAACGTACCAATGTTCATAGTTACGTAAATAGCCATGTAAATCAGCATTGCCTGCACGCCCAAAGCGGTGCCCGCTGCAAGACCCATCAGAGCAAAACCCATATGCGCGATGGACGAGTACGCCATCAGACGCTTGATGTCTGTCTGTCCAATCGCTGCGATGGCACCAAGGAACATCGAGAGAACCGCAAGGAAGGCGACGATCTGCTGCCAGTCAGCAACTGACGTACCGAAAGCATCGTGCATCACGCGTGCGAATAGGCCCATGGCAGCAACTTTTGGTGCGGTTGCGAAGAAAGCCGTGACCGGTGTTGGCGCGCCCTCGTATACGTCTGGTGTCCACATATGGAACGGTGCAGCAGACACTTTGAACGCAAGACCTACAGACAAGAAAACCAAGCCGAAGATCAGACCAAGCGACATAGGCCCGTCACCTGCGGCATCGACGATGCCAGTGAACAGGGTTGTGCCCGCATAGCCGTATGTCAGCGACGCACCGTAAAGCAACAGACCAGATGACAGCGCACCCAACACGAAGTACTTCAGGCCCGCTTCTGTAGACTTGACATTGTCGCGGCGCAGCGATGCGACCACGTAAAGCGCAAGAGATTGCAGCTCGAGGCCCATGTAAAGCGCCATCAAATCACCAGCAGACACCATGACCATCATACCGACGGCTGCTAGGGCAACCAACAGCGGGTACTCAAAACGCAGCAGATCTCGGCGCGTCATATACTCTTCCGACATCAACAAAACCGCGGCTGCCGACAACAGGATTGTGACTTTTGCAAAGCGCGAGAACGCATCATCCACAAACATACCGCCGAAAGCCACAGATGTGCCCTCGCCCGATGTTGCGATCCACGCGGCCATGCCGACAAATACGATCGACGTCATCCAAAGCGACAAGCGCGCCATGGCATCCTTGCCTGTGTAGACAATCGCAATCAGCGCAACCATGGCATAAAGCGCCAGCACAATTTCCGGCAGCATAGTGTTGATGTCAGCAGTCATAGCTCAGATCCTTTAGTGCGCCGCGATTTCAGCGGTTTGGGCTGCCGCGTCAAATGCGCTGACGGCCACGTCATAGTTTTGAACAAGGGCGGAAACCGATGGTCCGATGATGTCTGTCACCAAGCTGGGATAGATCCCCAACAACAGCGTCATCACCACGAGTGGTGCAAAAATTGCACGCTCAAGACGGGTCATATCGGTAATTGTTTTCAGGCTTTCCTTGATCAGGTCACCCATCACCACGCGGCGGTAGAGCCACAACGCGTAGCCAGCGGACAAGATCACACCCGTCGCAGCGACCATTGCCACCCATGTGTTCACTTGGAACACGCCAATGATGGTCAGGAATTCACCTACGAAACCGGACGTCCCAGGCAAACCAACGTTGGCCATGGTGAAGAACATGAACACCAACGCATATGCAGGCATCCGGTTCACAAGCCCGCCATAAGCATCGATATCGCGTGTGTGCATCCGGTCGTAAATAACACCAACACATAGGAACAGTGCACCAGAGATAAAACCGTGGCTGATCATCTGGAAAATCGCACCATCAACACCTTGCTGGTTCGCAGCGAAGATACCCATCGTCACAAAGCCCATGTGCGCAACAGATGAGTAGGCAATCAGCTTTTTCATGTCCTCTTGAACCAATGCGACAAGCGATGTGTACACAATCGCAATGGCTGACATCCACAACACCAGCGGTGACAGGATCTCGGAACCAACGGGGAACATGGGAAGTGAGAAACGCAAGAAACCGTAGCCGCCCATCTTGAGCAAAATCGCCGCCAGAACGACAGACCCCGCTGTTGGCGCCTGCACGTGTGCATCAGGCAACCATGTGTGCACTGGCCACATTGGCATCTTTACCGCGAAGCTTGCGAAGAATGCCAAGAACAACAGCGTCTGCAAACCGCCCAAGATGTGGAAGCCGAACAGGTCCAAGACCGCGCTGTCAAATTCAAAGCTCAGCAGTGTAGGGATGTCGGTCGTGCCAGCCTCGATATACATCGTGACCATCGCAACCAGCATGAGAACCGAGCCAAGGAACGTATAGAGGAAGAACTTGAACGACGCGTAGATCCGGTTCGCCCCGCCCCAAACGCCGATGATGAGGAACATCGGGATCAGGCCGGCCTCAAAGAACAGGTAAAACAGCACCATGTCCAATGCGCAGAAAACGCCCAGCATAAGTGTTTCGAGCAGCAAGAACGCGATCATATATTCTTTGACGCGGTGCGTCACACCCCAGCAAGACGCAATCACAATCGGCATCAGGAATGTGGTCAGCATCACAAACAGTACGCTGATCCCGTCAACGCCCATTTTGTATGTAAGCCCCATCAACCATGTGTGTTCTTCGACAAACTGAAAGCCGGTGTTCGACGCGTCAAAACCGGTAAGAATGAAGATCGAAAAAACGAACGTTGCAGCAGTGGCCCACAGGGCTACCCACTTTGCGTTGCGCTGTGCTGCTTCGTCATCGCCACGCAAAAACAGCGCCAAAATGAGCGCGCCAAGCAGCGGCAGAAAAGTGACAATGGAGAGAAGGTTATCCATGGGTCGTTATCCAGCAGTCAGGGTCATCCACGTAATCAGCACAACGAGGCCGATCACCATGGAGAACGCGTAAGTAAAGATGTAGCCGGACTGCAAGCGCCCTGCCAAACGGGTGAAGAACGGCACAATACCAAGCGCCAAACCGTTGATGCCACCGTCGATGATGCCCACATCACCGCGGGTCCACAAAAAGCGGCCCAGTGATTTTGCAAGACGAACAAAGACTGCGTCGTAAAGCTCGTCAAAGTACCATTTGTTGAGCAAGAAATTATACAGCGGCCATTGGTTTTCTGCCAATTTTGCGGGCAGATCAGGACGGCGGATGTACATGTACCATGACAAGATGAACCCAAAGAGCATCGCAAAAAACGGGCTAAGCTTGACCCATTTCGGCACCAAGTGAGCCTCGTGGATCATGTGGTTGTCTGGGCCAATAAAGATGGCACCTTCACCGGGGACTTGGCTGCGGTCGTGATCTGAATGATCTCCGTCTGCCTTCGCGCCAGCTGCGTATGCCGGTGCTACCAACATGGGAGCGTCGAAATACGCATGCGCTTCGCCCTTTTTCACGCCAATGCCGAAGAACTTATCAACGCTTTCTTGGCTACCAAAGTAGGGTTTGTAGAATGCCATGCCCGCGAAAATTGCACCAAAGGCCAGTACGACCAGCGGAACTAGCATGACGCTGGGGCTTTCATGGGCGTGCTCGTGGGTGTGTTTATCACCCCGTGGTTTGCCGTAGAAGGTCAAGAACATCAGGCGCCAGCTGTAAAAGCTTGTCATGAATGCAGCAATGACCAGCATCCAGAACGCAAAAGTTGAACCTACAAACGCACTCTCAATGATTGCATCCTTGGAAACGAAGCCGGCAAAGCCAACTGGGAAGCCGACGTACAGCAGCGGAATACCCACACCGGTAATGGCCAAAGTACCAATCATCATCGCCCAAAACGTCACCGGTAATTTCTTGCGAAGACCGCCGTAGTTACGCATGTCCTGCTCGTGGTGCATTCCGTGGATGACGGAGCCCGCCCCCAAGAACAGCATCGCTTTGAAGAATGCGTGTGTCAGCAAGTGAAACATCGCTACAGAGTAGACGCCAAGGCCCGCTGCCACAAACATATAGCCAAGCTGCGAACAGGTTGAGTACGCAATCACGCGCTTGATATCGTTTTGAACCAAGCCCACGGTTGCCGCAAAGAATGCTGTGATCGCGCCTACGATAACCACAAAGTTTGTGGCGACTGGTGCAAACTCCATCAGCGGTGACATACGGCATACGAGGAAAACGCCCGCAGTAACCATTGTCGCCGCGTGAATGAGTGCCGACACAGGCGTCGGGCCTTCCATCGCGTCAGGCAACCACGTGTGCAACAGCAACTGTGCAGATTTACCCATCGCGCCTACGAACAGCAGGAACGCGAGCAAGTTCGGTGCAGACCAATCTGTCCACAAGAAGCGGATCGTTTGCTCGGCCAGTGTTGGCATGTAGGCGAAAATATCTTCAAACTTCACGCTGTCTGCCAGCAAGTACAGCCCCGCAATACCAAGGATAAAAGCAAAGTCCCCTACACGGTTGACGATAAACGCCTTCATCGCCGCAGCATTAGCGGACGGTTTGCGGAAATAGAAGTTGATCAACAAGTACGACGCAACGCCCACGCCTTCCCAGCCAAAGAACATCTGGACAAGGTTGTCGGCTGTGACCAGCATCAGCATCGCGAAAGTAAAGAACGACAAATACGCAAAGAAGCGCGCTTTGTAATTCTCGCCCTCTCTAAAGTTCTCATCATGGGCCATGTAGCCAAATGAGTAAAGGTGAACCAACGCTGAAACCGAGTTGATCACGATCAGCATCGTTGCCGTCAAGCGGTCAAGGCGTATCGCCCAATCAGTCGCAAAAGTGCCGCTCTCGATCCATGGCAGGATCTGGATAGATTGTGTAACTCCGTCAAACGACAAGAATACGACCCATGACAGGCCCGCGGCCAACATCAACAAACCAGTCGACACATACTGCGCCGCAGTTTCGCCGATAAACTTCCAGCCAAAGCCCGCGATCAAGGCCCCAATGAGGGGTGCAAATAAGATGATGGTTTCCATTGGATTAGCCTTTCATCACGTTGACGTTTTCAACGTCGATGGTGCCACGATTGCGGAAGAAACAAACCAAGATCGCAAGACCGATCGCCGCTTCAGCCGCGGCAACAGTCAACACAAAGAGGGTAAATACCTGTCCAACCAGATCATCAAGAAACGCGCTGAAAGCGACAAAATTGATGTTCACCGCCAAGAGCATCAATTCAATGCTCATCAGCAAGATGATGACGTTCTTGCGGTTAAGAAAAAGGCCAAAGATACCGATAACAAACAAGGCCGCTGCAACGGTAAGATAGTGTTCGATGCCAATCATGAGTTACAAGCCCTGCCCTGATTTGATGTCTTTGAGTTCCATCGCCTTCGCTGGATCGCGCATCATCTGCGCTACAACGTCTTGGCGCTTGATGTCTTGGCGGTGACGCAGCGTCAGCACAATCGCACCAATCATCGCCACAAGCAGGATCAACCCTGAAAGCTGGAAAAGCATGATGTATTTATCATAGATGAGCAGGCCCAAAGCCGCCGTGTTTTGCTGATCACCCTGACGCGCCGCAACACGTTCAAGCGCACCGTCGCCGTATTCCCACGCCCCAAAAGCCAGCGCCAACTGCATCAACAACACTGTACCAATCAACAGCGCAATCGGCACGTATTTGGCCATTTCGGCTTTCAGCTCGGCGAAGTCGACGTCCAGCATCATCACAACAAATAGGAACAACACCGCAACCGCACCCACGTAGACGATGATCAACAGCATCGCGACAAACTCAGCGCCCAACGTGACGAACAAACCTGCGGATGACAGGAACGCCAAGATCAACCACAAAACCGAATGAACGGGGTTTCGACCAATAACAGTGAAAAGCCCCCCGGCGATCGTTGAGATCGCAAAGGCGTAAAACGCAATTGTCAGCACACTCATTCGGTGTCGTCCTTCTCTTTCAACGCATCTGCGGCCAGTTGCATTGCTTTGGTCATCGCGGGCATGCCGCCCAACAGAGACATCGTAGCGATGGTCTCCATGATTTCTTGTTCTGTCGCACCGGCTGTGTGCGCGTTGCTAACAGTGATCTTGATCTGCGCATCGGCTGTCGCACCCTGTGCAACAAACCCTGCAAGTGACACCAACAAACGGGTCTTGGCGTCCAAGCCCCCTGCGTTGGCGGTGCCGCCCATGGTCGCATCAAGCATCTCTTTACTCATCGCGCCCATGGCCTTTTCCATGCTCTGCATCCATTCCGCAGACGACCAGTTACCGCCCATGAAACGTTCCATGTGCGGTGCCATTTCCTTGGTCCAATCTGCGGACTGATCAAGGAAAGCCTGAAAAGGATTTTCGGGCGTCTTGGTCATCTGTAGGGCGCATCCATCTCGAGGTTGCGCGCAATTTCAGCTTCCCAGCGGTCACCGTTCTCGAGCAATTTTGTCTTGTCGTAATACAACTCTTCACGCGTTTCTGTTGAAAACTCAAAATTTGGGCCTTCAACGATTGCATCAACCGGACAGGCTTCTTGGCAGAAACCACAGTAGATGCACTTGGTCATGTCGATGTCATAACGCGTGGTACGGCGGCTGCCGTCATCACGGGGCTCGGCGTCAATGGTGATAGCCTGTGCAGGGCAAACCGCCTCGCACAACTTACACGCAATGCAACGCTCTTCCCCGTTTGGATAACGGCGCAAAGCGTGTTCGCCGCGAAAACGCGGGCTCAACGGGCCTTTTTCGTGCGGGTAGTTCAATGTTGCCTTAGGCGCAAAGAAGTAGCGCAGGCCGAGTTTGAAGCCCTTAAAGAAGTCTGCCAACAGAAAATATTTAGCAGCGCGCGTATAATCGATATTTGCCATTTTCTGATCCTTACCCAATGAGGTCCCAACGGGCGTAGATGCCCCAGAACCAGTCAAACTTTGCTGCGAAGGCTACAAACACGACCCACACAAGCGAAAACGGCAGGAATACTTTCCACCCCAAGCGCATCAGTTGGTCATAGCGGTAGCGTGGCACGATCGCCTTAACCATCGCAAAGAGGAAGAAGAAGAACGCCATCTTACCAACCATCCATAGCGGACCGTCAGGCAAGAACGGGATCGGGGACAACCAACCACCAAAGAACAACAGCGAGATCAATGCGCACATCAAGAAGATCGCGATGTACTCACCCGCCATGAACAACAAAAACGGTGTGGATGAATATTCAACTTGATAGCCAGCGACCAATTCAGATTCCGCTTCGGGAAGATCAAACGGCGGACGGTTCGTTTCAGCCAAACAGCTGATGAAGAACAAGAAAACCATTGGGAAGTGCGGCAACCAGTACCAGTTGAAAAACCCAAGACTACCTTCCTGCGCCTGTACAATGTCACCAAAGTTAAGCGAGCCAGTAGACAGAATGACGCCAATGATAATGAGGCCAATCGATACCTCATAAGAAATCATCTGTGCGGCAGACCGCAAAGAGCCAAGGAAAGGGTATTTAGAGTTAGACGCCCAACCACCCATAATCACTCCGTACACTTCAAGTGACGAGATCGCGAAAACGTACAAGATAGCCACGTTGATGTCGGCCAGAACCCAAGTATCGTTGAACGGAATAACTGCCCAAGCGATCAATGCCAGCACAAAGCTTGTAAGCGGGGCAAGCATGAAGACCGTTTTGTCCGCACCCGCTGGAACAACAACTTCTTTGACGACGTATTTGAGCGCGTCAGCCACAGTTTGCAAAAGGCCAAACACACCAACAACGTTAGGGCCACGGCGCATCTGGACAGCCGCCCAAATCTTACGGTCGCCGTAGACCAAGAAAAGAAGCGAAACCATGACAAACGCGACAACCGCCAACGTTTGGGCCACAATGATCAGCGCCATTCCGGCACCCGTATTTAGAAAATCAGCCATTGGTCCTCACACCGTCGGTATTCCCAGTTCCTTGCAGTTCGCAACAGCCACTTCAGCGTCAATCGTACTGACACCTCGCGGCAGTGCTGGCGAAATGGTGTAAACAGCATCTGCATGCCACTTTCCACCCTGCATCTTTGTCGTCGTGCGCACGTGGCGCGCAAAACCGTAGCCCCGGATCAACGTATACTGGGCAGCAGCGCATTCAGCGTAGGCTCGCAAATCAGCCTCTGTGCGCGCGCCGCGCATTGTTACGTTAAAGTTGACCAAGTCACCGTCGAGCAAATCGGTTCGTATTCCTTCGTATGTTAGTGAAAACGCCGCATTTTGTGATGTCTGCACAGGCTGACACGCGGCCAGCCCTATGAGACACGCGACGCTCCACCGCACGGGGATTTTACTCCGCCGCTAGCTTGTTTGATGCGCGTGCTTTTGCATTTGCCGACAGCTCGGCCATCAGCGCAGACGCACGTGCGATTGGATTGGTGAGATAGAAATCACTCACAGCGTATTTGAAGTTTGCCTTACCAAGCGGTTTACTCGGCAATGCGATAACGGCGTTTTCCGCAACTTCATCAATTTGGCCAAGGTGCGGGTGTGCAGCGATCATGGCGCTGCGCAGCTGTGCGAGGCTGTCGTAAGGCAATTGCGCGCCCAACTCAGCGGATAGCGCACGCAAGATCGCCCAGTTCTCTTTCGCCTGCCCCGGCGCAAAACCAGCGCGCATCGCAAGTTGTGGGCGACCTTCGGTGTTCACAAACAAACCGTTTTCTTCGGTGTATGCCGCCGCTGGCAGGATAATGTCAGCACGGTGCGCACCGCGGTCGCCATGGCTGCCTTGGTAGATGACAGTCGGGCCAGCAGCCACATCAACCTCATCCGCGCCAAGATTATAAATCACTTCCGCGCCTTCAATTGCGGCAGTCATCCCACCGTCAGTAACCGCACCAACATCCATCGCACCAACGCGCGACGCAGCTGTATGAAGCACCATCAGCTTGCCATTTGACTTCTCACAGATGCCTTGAACCGTAGCCAAAACAGCCTCGCCATCAGCCTCGTTCAACGCGCCCTGACCAACGATGCAGATAGAGTCCACATCTTGCAGCGCGCTCATATCCAAGCCCGCTAGATAAGCAAGCGCCGCACGGTCATTGCCCATGTGCTCATACTCATAAGTCAGATCAACCGCTTCACCCACGACAACCACATCCGCGCCGCGGCTCCAAGCCTTGCGAATGCGCGCATTAAGAACGGGGCTTTCAAGTTTAGGGTTAACGCCAACAAGCAGAATTTTATCTGCATAATCGATGTCTTCAACAGTCGCCGTACCGACATATGCACCACGGTTGCCCGCAGGCAGCTTTGCATTGTCAGTCCGGCACTCAACGTTGCCGCCTTGTCCTTCGATCAAAGCTTTCAATGCAAACGCCGCCTCAGTCGGCGCAAGATCCCCAACGAGGCCCGCAACTTTTTTGCCCTTCATCGCTGCTGCAGCAGCAGAAAGCGCTTCGGGCCACGTCGCTGGTCGCAGCTTACCGTTCTCACGCAAATAAGGTGTATCCAAACGCTGGCGGCGCAGACCATCCCACACGAAACGGGTTTTGTCCGAAATCCACTCTTCGTTCACGCCGTCGTGGTTGCGCGGCAAAAAGCGCATCACTTCACGGCCTTTGGTGTCAACGCGAATGTTGGAGCCAAGCGCGTCCATCACGTCAATCGACTCTGTTTTGGTCAATTCCCAAGGGCGCGCCGTGAATGCGTAGGGCTTTGAAACAAGCGCACCTACAGGGCACAAATCAATGATATTACCCTGCATGTTGGAATCGAGCGTTTCACCAAGATACGAGGTGATCTCAGCATCTTCACCACGGCCCGTCTGGCCCATTTGGTGAATGCCCGCGACCTCGGTCGTAAAGCGAACGCAGCGCGTGCATGAAATGCAGCGGGTCATGTGGGTTTCCACAAGCGGCCCAAGATCAAGATCATCCGTCGCGCGCTTTGCTTCGCGGAAGCGTGAGAAGTCTACGCCATAAGCCATGGCTTGGTCTTGAAGGTCACACTCGCCCCCCTGATCGCAAATCGGGCAATCAAGCGGGTGGTTGATTAGCAGGAATTCCATAACGCCCTCGCGGGCTTTTTTCACCATGGGCGAGTTTGTCTTGACCACTGGCGCTTGGCCTTCGGGACCAGGACGCAAATCGCGGACCTGCATCGCACAAGACGCCGCTGGCTTGGGTGGGCCGCCTACGACCTCAACCAAACACATACGGCAGTTGCCCGCGATAGAAAGACGTTCGTGGTAACAAAAACGAGGGATCTCAACGCCAGCTTCTTCGCAGGCTTGGATCAGGGTCATGGCACCGTCTACTTCGATCTCGTTGCCATCAATTACGACTTTGCGCAGGTCTGCCATTGCATCGGTTCCCGTTTTGCTTTCGCGACAAATGCGACCGTAGATTGCCTTGGCGAAAGAGCATGGCCGCCATCTGTTTGTTACGCCCACGCACTATCGCCTAGGCGCTGCGTTGTCCACCACTTGTGACCGATTTTAGCGCGCTTTTAGCAGCGACCCGATTAGCGAGCCACGCGCGATCTCTGCCCGCCCAAGTGCGCAGTAGGCCTCAGCCCCCTGCCCCAAGGCACCGTTGTCCGCCAGATACGCATCGCGGCGCTGCTTCATCTTCGCTTTCTCAGCGTCGTTTTTCACGTAGGCGTTAATCTCTGTCTCGGTGTAGCCAAGTGCCACTGCATGGTTTTTCAGCCTGTTCGCATCTGCAAGCACCCGCAACATCCGCGCAGAAATGCGGTCACAATTGCGTCTGATCTGATCCCCAACTGCAGCTGCAAAAAGCCGATCGTTAATATAATCAACGTTACTCAACGGCTCTTTTGCCAAAGAAGCTTGCGCACTGCTCATTACGAAAACCACAGCAAATAGGATAGATTTCATGAGGGAACGTCCTCCAAATTAACAAACGCACTTATGTCTGCTGAGCATGTCGTTAGCCGCCGCGTTATTCAATAACAGCCCACCAAAACATGTCCACACGGGCCAAACAGAAACGGCGCGCAATGTAATGCGCGCCGTTTGTTTGATTTATGTGTTCCGCTTACTCAGCGGCAACAGCAGCAGGGCGTACCCGCTTGTGTTTGATGCGGTCTTCGATTTCATCACGGAAATTACGGATCAAACCTTGGATTGGCCACGCAGCCGCATCACCAAGCGCACAAATTGTGTGACCCTCAACTTGCTTGGTAACATCCCAAAGCATGTCGATTTCTTCTGGCGTTGCTTCACCAGTCACCAAACGTTCCATCACGCGCATCATCCAGCCGGTACCTTCGCGGCAGGGCGTGCACTGACCGCATGATTCATGCTTGTAAAACTTGGAAAGACGCCAGATCGCTTTGATGATGTCGGTGGACTGATCCATCACGATCACCGCTGCGGTCCCCAAGCCTGAGCCAAGCTTGCCGCGCAAGTAATCAAAATCCATAATCGCATCGCGCATGTTTTCGCCGCGCACACAGGGAACGGATGAACCACCTGGGATAACCGCCTTAAGGTTATCCCACCCGCCACGAACACCGCCGCAGTGCTTTTCAATCAGTTCTTCGAACGTGATCGACATAGCCTCTTCAACCACGCAGGGTTGGTTGACGTGACCGGAAATAGCAAAGAGCTTCGTGCCCTTGTTATTGTCCCGACCAAAGCCAGAGAACCAAGACGCGCCACGGCGCAAGATAGTTGGCACCACAGCAATTGATTCGACATTGTTCACCGTTGTGGGGCAGCCATAAAGCCCAGCACCTGCCGGGAACGGCGGCTTCATGCGCGGCATACCTTTTTTGCCCTCAAGGCTTTCCAGAAGCGCAGTCTCTTCACCGCAAATATAAGCACCCGCACCGTGGTGCAGATAGATGTCAAAATCCCAACCCGATTTCGCAGCGTTCTTACCCACCAGACCGGCTTCATAGGCCTCGTCGATAGCTGCTTGCAGGGCTTCTTTTTCGCGGATGTATTCGCCGCGAATGTAGATGTAGCAGGCGTTGGCATTCATTGCGAAAGACGCGATCAAACAACCCTCGATCAATGTATGAGGATCGTGACGCATAATCTCGCGGTCTTTACATGTGCCCGGCTCAGACTCATCCGCATTCACAACTAAATAGCTGGGACGCCCGTCACTTTCTTTGGGCATGAACGACCACTTCAAACCGGTCGGGAAGCCCGCGCCGCCGCGCCCACGAAGTCCGGAGGCTTTCATCTCGTCGATGATCCAGTCACGGCCTTTTTTTATCAGCGCGCCGGTTCCATCCCAATGACCACGCTGCTGCGCGCCTTTGAGGGTGCGGTCGTGCATCCCATAGATATTGGTGAAAATGCGGTCTTTGTCCTGCAACATGTGCGCGTTTCCCGTCTGAAGTGTTGGCTGGCTTCTCTATAGACTTATTTGCGCCCCGATTGCCAGACCTGAAGCGCAAGAACGAGGGCAAAGAGAAATCCCGCCAATGAGAAAAGATAAAGCAGAATTTCAAAGCGGATTGTCAGGTTCAGGCTTTGCGCAATCGCCGGCGCAAGGATCGCCAGCAGACCAGAACCCGCGATGACCATAGCCGCCAAGCGGCCCTGTTTTGCATTTCGTTCGTCGCGGTTCACGTGGCAGCCTCACAAAAAATCCCGCCCAAAATATCTTTGGACGGGACCATATCTACGTACTTCTGAGGGCTTAGTAAACGCCACCCTTTTTCACTTTTTTGGAAAATTCAGTCTGGCCACCTTTGGCGAGTACTTTGGCTTGCTTGACCCACTCATCACGGGAAACACGGCCTTTGAAACCTTCAAGGTTTTCATCCACCCATTCGACTTCTTTTTTACGCCATGATCCAATCTGATCAAAGTGGAACACACCCATTGAGTGCAGCAGACCTTCCAACTTTGGACCAACGCCTTTGATCTGTTTGAGGTCGTCCGGACCACCTGCCCGCGCTTTTTTCAGCAATTCAGGCTTGCCCGACGCGGACACTGGCTTTGCAGCCTTCTTTTTTGCATCCGCAGGTGCTTTAGCGGCAGGCGCATCTGCTTTTGCAGCAGCCTTTTTAGGGGCTGGCTTCTTAGCTGCAGGTTTCTTTGGTGCCGCTTTTGGCTTTGCCGCGGGTTTCGGTGCGGGCGCGTCCGCAACGGGTTCAAACACCGTGGTCGCAGTCGCCGCTACTGCTGCAGTGGCAGTAGGTTTGGCCGCAACAGCTGGCGTCGCTGTTTCAATGCCGCCGGCTGTGGGCGCTTGGCCCGCGCGGTTGGCATCAATTTCGCCCAACGCAGGAAGCGGCCGACACATCAGCCAGCTTAGTGCTGCACCAGCAATAAAGAAAACAATGCCGCCCATGAACACAGCCTGAATAAAGGTGTATTCCCCGAACAACATTAACATAATAAAGGCAACTAAGCCCAACACCGCGCCAACCAGCCAACACCCGATCGCGCAGGAGATCCCTCCAGAAGAGTTACTCATTCCAATACTCCGTCCCTATTTGGGGAGTATTAGTAACAGCTCCCCTTCATTGTGGGGCTAGAAAACTAGGTCTTGGCTTAAGATGCAAGGGATTTGGCTTGATCAATCCAGTTGTCCCGCGACGCGCGCCCGATGAAACCTTCCAAGTTCGCGTCAACCCAAGCAAGCTCGGCCGGACCCCATTTGGCGATTTGATCGTAATGAAAAAAGCCCATCTCGTTGAGAAGCTTTTCCAGTTTTGGACCGACACCTTTGATCAGTTTCAGGTCATCCGCACCGGCTTTGCGCGGGGCTTTCATGGTGCGAGGCTTTTTGCCTGCGTCACTTGAGGCTTTAGGTTTTGCAGTGCTTTTGGCTTTGGTAGCCGCTGGTTTCGCAGCAGCTCTCTGCGCATTTGCAGGCTTTGGTCGCGCTGCAGGTTTCGGTGGTTTTGCGCCAGAATTTGCAGCTTTGTCTATCCAAGGTGTCAAAAGAGGCACTTCAGTTCCGTCGATGCGTTTAACACTGTCACCGATATCATGGGCCAATTGTGCGCTGGCGTTCAGCTTAATCTTAGCGTTCACGAAATCAGTAAGGCTGGTGATGCCGCCCGCTGGCTCCGCCGCGAAACGTCCATTCTGCGGGCCAACTTGCGGGGTTTTACCGGCAGCCAGCTCATCCAAAAGTGTGCCAAGCCGTTCTGCAGTCAGGTCTTCGAAGTAGTCTTTGCCAATTTGTGCCATCGGGGCGTTTGCGCAGGCGCCCAAACACTCAACTTCTTCCCATGAGAAATTTCCATCTGCAGAAATTTGATGCGCCTTCGGTGCGATCTTTTCTTGGCAAACAGCAACCAAGTCTTCCGCACCACAGATCATGCAGGACGTTGTGCCACAAATCTGGATATGTGCAATCTTACCAACAGGTTGCAGCTGGAACATGAAGTAGAAAGACGCCACCTCAAGCCCACGAATAAATGCAAGATCAAGCATGTCAGACACATGCTCAATCGCCGGACGGCTAAGCCAGCCCTCTTGCTCTTGGGCGCGCCAAAGAAGTGGGATGATCGCGGATGCTTGGCGACCCTCTGGGTATTTTTTGATCTGCGCTTCAGCCCACGCTTGGTTGTCGGCGGTAAAGGCAAAGCTGTCTGGTTGCTCAGAGTGTAGTCGGCGTAGCATGGGTCGTCTCTTTTCGGGTTATTGGCGTTGCCATGCAACGCCAGCCTTCGGCGAGGATATTTTAAAACAAAAGAATTAGCGGTCGATTTCTCCAAAAACGATATCCATCGTTCCGATAATCGCGGCGACATCTGCAAGTTGGTGGCCTGACGCGAGGTAGTCCATCGCTTGTAGGTGCAAGAAGCCAGGCGCGCGTAATTTGGCACGGTACGGTTTGTTGCTGCCATCAGCCACTAGATACACACCAAACTCACCTTTCGGGGCCTCAACGGCGGTGTAGACCTCACCGGCAGGGACGTGGAAGCCTTCAGTGTAGAGTTTGAAGTGGTGGATTAGCGCTTCCATTGAGGTTTTCATGTCACCACGTTTGGGCGGTGTCATTTTGCCCCGGGCCATCACGTCACCGGTTGCTTCGCGGAGTTTGGCAATCGCTTGGCGGATAATCGACACAGACTGGCGCATCTCTTCCATCCGAACGAGGTAGCGGTCGTAGCAGTCGCCATTTTTGCCAACAGGAATTTGGAATTCAAATTCATCATAGCATTCATAGGGCTGCGCGCGGCGCAAATCCCACGCAAGCCCCGAGCCACGAACCATCACACCGGAAAAGCCCCAGTCTTGGATGTCTTGTTCGGTCACAACGCCGATATCCGCGTTACGTTGCTTGAAAATACGGTTTTCGGTCAAAAGACCGTCAATGTCTTCGAGGACCTTGGGAAACTCGATTGCCCACGTTTCAATATCATCAATGAGATCGTCGGGCAGGTCTTGGTGCACGCCACCAGGACGGAAATACGCAGCGTGTAAACGTGCGCCGCAAGCGCGCTCGTAAAACACCATCAGTTTTTCGCGTTCTTCAAAGCCCCAAAGCGGCGGCGTAAGCGCGCCTACGTCCATAGCCTGTGTGGTCACATTCAAGATGTGCGAAAGTACGCGGCCAATTTCGGAGTAAAGAACACGGATCAACTGCGCACGGCGAGGCACCTCCGTGCCTGTCAGCTTTTCAATCGCCAAGCACCAAGCGTGCTCTTGGTTCATGGGTGCCACATAATCCAGACGGTCCAGATACGGCAGGTTTTGCAAGTAAGTGCGGCTTTCCATCAGCTTTTCGGTGCCACGGTGCAAAAGCCCGATGTGCGGGTCGCAACGCTCAACAATCTCGCCATCAAGTTCGAGCACAAGACGCAACACGCCGTGCGCTGCAGGGTGCTGCGGACCGAAGTTGATGTTGAAATTACGGATTTTCTGTTCGCCAGTCAGGGCGTCATTGAATTGGGAGCCGTCCATTATTTCGCCTCTCCTTTCGCTTTCTCATCACCAGGAATGACGTATTGCGCGCCTTCCCAGGGAGACATGAAATCAAACTGTCGGTATTCTTGCACAAGCGACACGGGTTCATAGACCACGCGCTTTTGCGCCTCGTCATAGCGTACTTCTGTGTAGCCAGTTGTCGGGAAATCCTTGCGCAGGGGATAGCCGCGGAAACCATAATCCGTCAGCAAACGGCGCAGATCCGGGTGACCTGAAAAGAGGATGCCGAACATGTCAAAAACTTCACGCTCAAACCAGTTGGCCGAAGGGTGAACTTCAACGATGGATGGCACCATATCGTCCTCACGTACTTCGACTTTCAAGCGAATGCGGTGGTTTTGGTACATGGAGAGGAAGTGATAAACCACGTCAAATCGGCGCGCACGACCAACGTTATCAACCGCTGTGATATCAACCAAAGAGTTGAAGCGGCACGTAGGGTCTGCCTTCAGCCAATCGATCAGGCCGTGGATACTACCCAACGCGACAGACACGTTCAGCTCACCGAAATCAACGGAATATGACAGCACGCAATCAGGACGCTTGGCAGCAATATAAGCGCCCAGTTCATCCATTGCGGCGGGTGTCATGGTTTCTGCGGTCATAGGATCGCTCCTTTGCCTTTCAGGCGTTTCGGGTCGGAACTTCTTAGCGTACGATCGTACCAGTGCGGCGGATTTTGCGTTGCAGCTGCATGATGCCGTAAAGCAAGGCTTCTGCCGTTGGCGGGCAGCCCGGCACATACACATCAACAGGGACGATACGGTCACAACCACGTACAACGGAATAGCTATAATGATAGTATCCACCGCCATTAGCACATGAACCCATCGAAATCACGTAACGTGGCTCTGGCATCTGGTCGTATACTTTACGCAACGCAGGCGCCATTTTGTTGGTCAGCGTGCCAGCAACAATCATCAAGTCGGATTGACGTGGGGAGGCGCGAGGCGCGGTGCCAAACCGCTCCATGTCATAGCGTGGCATCGCGGTGTGCATCATTTCAACGGCACAGCAAGCAAGGCCAAACGTCATCCAGTGCAGCGAGCCTGTGCGCGCCCAGTTGATGATGTCAGCGGTAGAAGTCACGAGGAAGCCCTTGTCGGACAACTCACGGTTCAATTCCTGCGTCGCAACCTCGCGGTCAAAACCTGCAGTATTTGGTCCGGCCATCACTCCCATTCGAGCGCTCCCTTTTTCCATTCATATGCAAAGCCAGCAGTCAGAACGCCCAAGAACACCATCATGGACCAGAAACCGACCATTGAAATATCTTTAAACGCCACGGCCCACGGGAACAAAAACGCCACTTCCAGATCGAAAATGATGAACAAAATCGAGACCAAGTAAAAGCGCACGTCGAACTTCATCCGCGCGTCATCAAACGCGTTAAATCCACACTCGTAAGCCGACACTTTTTCCGGGTCAGGGCTGCGCACCGCAACAACAACCGCCGCGAGGATCAAGACAAGACCCAAACCGATTGCGATCGCAAGGAACACAAGAATGGGCAAATACTGACCCGCAAGGGCCTGTGTCGAAAGGGTTTCCACAGTTTGCATCTCCTGAAATGTGTCGCGCAGACGTGCTACGCACAGGACTTTTGGCTGCGCCCGTCCTACCCCCACTGCCTTGACGCGTCAACGCCTTGGACCGGCTTTTGGCGCAATTTGGCGGCTTTTATCTTACAACTGGTTCTGGCGAATTGTCGCGCTGACACGTGGCTTGACGCCACTGTCTCGTCCTTGCCATCACTACCACCCACAGCACGGATGAAAATCTTAGGCGCTGATGGCGACTTCTTCACGGATGATGCGTGCAATCTGCGCGCAATCCTTAAGCGAGAACGTCAGCGGCAAACGCATATCCATCACACCCTTCAACACACGGTCCGTGGCGGGCATCGGCGTCGGATTGGCATATTTCCAGCTGTCGTATTTACTGGTGAAAGCCACAGGATCATCTGCGCCAAACCACTTAAGCTCAACCCCACGCGCAGCACAACGTGCTACAAAATCAACGATCTCGGCATCAGCCCAATCCAGCAACAAAAACTGAAATGATGACGCCACATAGTGCTCGTCCGCAGGGCGATTAATCAACGTAAGTCTGTTTGCGCCCGACAGCCCGTCTTCCAGAACCTTGTAGCGGTCGTTCCAACGTTTTGCTTGTGCATCAAGATCACGCAATTGTGGGCGCAGGATGGCCGCACGCAAGTTGTCCATCCGGCCGGAAATGTTCGGGGTATGCAGACGCACGTGCTCAAATGCTTCGGGGGGCGGTGCTGCGCGGTGGCGGGTATAGAGCATGTAAGACCCCGACAGCATAATCGCACGAGCCATCAGATCAGGATCGTCACTGATCAACAGCCCGCCCTCACCCGAATTGACGTGCTTATAGGTCTGCGTTGAATAGCACCCCATCACCCCGTGGCGACCAGAATAAGTGTCTTTCCACTTGCCCCCCATGGTGTGTGCACAGTCTTCAATTACTTTCACACCGGCAGCGTCACAAATCTGCATAAGGCGGTCCATATCGCAAATGTGGCCGCGCATATGTGACAGCAACAGAACATCAGCCTGATCAATTTTGGCCGCAAGGTCATCAAGATCAATCTTAAGGTCCTCGCCTACGCCCACAAAAATTGGCGTAGCCCCCAGACTAGCAATAGCGCCGGGCACAGGCGCCAGCGTAAACGCGTTCGTCAGAACTTTGTCGCCTGCTTTCACACCACAGGCCCGCATCGCGGTGGCCATGGCGTAGCCGCCAGAGGCACAAGACAAACAGTATTTTGATCCCATTTGTGCTGCGAACTCTTCTTCCAGCAGCGCAGTTTCCGCAATCTCATCACCGTGGGTGTTATAGCGGTGCAAGCGCCCACCATTCAGCACGGCCAACGCTGCATCAATGCCCTCCTGAGGAATTGGTTCTTGCTGCGTAAACGCACCAGTAAATACATCAGGCGTGGCGGGTTGTGGGGTGTGCTTTGTCATATTCACAGATGGGCAAACTGTTGCCGCGCCGTCAAGCCCCATTCGCCACAGGTCTAGCCGATAAGTGAGCTAACCACAGATCGCAGGTGACGGTAATCTGACAACAGCGCTTCGGGGTCCATGGCTTTAACGTCCTCAGCGCCGGGTCCGAAAGTGACCAATACAGATGGGACGCCCGCATTCAGGCTGGTTTGCCTATCAGTCATCGTGTCACCGACCAGCAATGATCTTTCGACCGAGCCGCCCGCTTGCTCAACCGCCGCCACATAGGGCGCGGTGTCAGGTTTGCGCGTAGGCAGCGTGTCTGCGCCAATCAGCGAATGAAACTCTTTCAGCACACCGAGGCGGGTCAACAACAAACGCGCGAGGCCTTCGGGTTTATTCGTGCAGATACCCACGCGGTAGCCTTCCGCCTTCAGGTTTCCGATAGCCTCCATCGCATGGGGATAAAGCGTGGTATGGGTGTCAATATTTGTGCCGTAATGGGTCAACAGCTTTTGATAATGTGCGTCCATATCTGAAGCAGCGGCCTGCCCTTCGGCGCCCTTTCGCTCAAACCCCAACGTCAGCATCGCGCGACCACCACGCAGCGCTGTGCCAGCGTCACCGACAGGGTCCAACAAACCGCCCCACCCCAGATCCACAAAGCAGGCATTGGCCGCCGCGATCAGATCCCCACTGGTGTCCGCCAATGTTCCGTCCAAATCGAAAATTACTGTTTGCATCACGGGCGCCTTTCAAAGCTGAGCGTGGGGTGTGTTACGGTCTTGAAGCGTCATGTGACGGGCCGCCCCCTTGCGCCCCACCCTTGAACGGATAAAACGAGCCAAAGGCGTTGGCTAGAGTAGAAAAGAAACATGGCAGTAGCACTAATAATTCTTGGCGCCGGAAAAGGCACCCGCATGCAATCAGATTTGCCCAAAGTGATGCATGAAATTGGCGGTGCTCCGATGTTGGTACACGCGATAAAGGCTGGCGAAGAACTCGAACCATCGCGCATCGTTGTCGTAGCGGGACACGGAGCAGATGTGGTTGAAGCAGGTGCGCTGGACTGGAACCCGATGACCCAAGTCGTGCTGCAAAAAGAGCAACTAGGCACCGCACACGCCGTGGCGCAAGCCAAAGATATTCTGGGCTCGTTTGAAGGCAATGCAATCGTTTTGTACGGAGATACACCGTTCATTTCAGCGCAAACTCTTGAGGCAATGATTGACGCGCGCGCAACCTCGGACGTGGTTGTTTTGGGTTTTGACGCCGATGACCCTGCCGCATACGGCCGCCTTGTCATGGACGGTAACAGCCTTGAGCGGATCGTTGAGTTCAAGGACGCAAGCCCGCAAGAGCGTCGGATCAGCCTATGCAATTCAGGGGTGGTCTGCGCTGATGCAAAAGTACTGTTTGAGCTGATTGAAGCTGTTGGAAATGAGAACGCCAGTGGCGAGTATTACCTCACAGACATCGTTAGCGTTGCCCGCCAATCAGGGCGCAGCGCAGGTATCGTGATCTGTGATGAAGAAGAAACCATGGGCGTCAATTCGCGCGCCGAATTGGCCCGTGCGGAAGCCATCTTCCAGAACTTCAAACGTCTTGAGGCTTTTGACAACGGTGTCACCCTTCAAGCACCTGATACTGTGATTTTCGCACATGATACGTTCATCGGGCGCGACACGGTAATTGAGCCGAACGTCGTTTTCGGCAACGGCGTATCGGTGGAAAGCGGTGCGCGTATTCGCGCCTTTTCACACCTTGAGGGCTGCCACGTCAGCTCCGGCGCTGTGGTCGGACCTTACGCGCGCCTAAGACCGGGGGCAGAGTTGGGCGAAGACGTCAAAGTGGGCAATTTCGTTGAGATCAAAAACGCAGTCCTCGAGACGGGCGCGAAGGTGAACCATTTATCATACGTGGGCGATGCGTCCATCGGCGCTGCGGCAAACTTGGGCGCAGGCACGATCACCTGTAACTATGACGGCGTCTTCAAACACCACACCGACATTGGCGCGCGGGCTTTCATCGGCTCGAACACGATGCTTGTGGCCCCCGTGCGTGTTGGCGCGGATGCAATGACCGCAAGTGGCTCTGTCATCACCCAAGACGTACCAGACGCTGATCTGGCGATTGCACGGGCAAAACAAGACAACAAGCCAGGCCTCGGCAAGCGTTTGATGGACAAACTCCGCGCCGCCAAAGCCAAACGAAGCGAGGGCAAATAACGATGTGTGGTATTATTGGTATCCTTGGCAATCACGAAGCCGCACCGATCCTCGTTGATGCCCTGCGACGGTTGGAATATCGTGGCTATGACAGCGCGGGCATTGCAACGGTAAACGGCGGTATCCTTGATCGGCGGCGCGCGGTCGGCAAACTGGTTAACCTCGCAGATTTGCTGGTGCATGAACCGCTGGCCGGTAAATCCGGCATTGGCCACACCCGTTGGGCGACCCACGGCGCACCGTCAGTGAAAAACGCCCACCCGCATATGACCGCGCGGGTTGCGGTCGTTCATAACGGTATCGTTGAAAACTTTGCTGAACTACGCGCCCAGCTGGCCCAGAACGGCATCGGTTTTGTCACTGACACCGATACAGAAACCATCGCCCTGCTTGCGCAACTGCACATCGACCGAGGCATGGCGCCCGTTGAGGCCGCGAAAGCAACCATCGACAAACTGCACGGCGCTTTCGCGCTTTGTTTTTTGTTTGAAGGTGAGGAAGACCTAATTGTTGTGGCTCGCAAGGGTTCACCCCTCGCGATTGGGCACGGCGACGGCGAGATGTTTGTTGGGTCTGATGCAATTGCTCTGGCGCCCATGACCGATCAGATCACGTACCTTGAGGAAGGTGATTGGGCCGTCTTGACCCGCACGAGCCTTGAAGTCCGCGACGTCAACAACGCGCTGGCTAATCGCGAAAAGCGCACCATTCAAATCGATACCGCACAGGTCGAAAAAGGTGGGCACAAACACTTCATGTCCAAAGAAATCGCAGAGCAACCATCGGTGGTCGGCAATGCGTTGAACCATTACGTTCGCGGCGGCGCGATACAACTACCGACAGAGCTAGATTTCACCAAAATTGAGCGGCTTACAATGGTGGCCTGTGGTACGGCCTACCTTGCCTGCCTCACTGCGAAATACTGGTTCGAACAGATCGCCCGTCTGCCCGTTGAAGTGGATGTCGCGTCTGAGTTCAGATACCGCGAGCCCCCGATGACACGCGGAACAGTTGCACTTTTTGTAAGCCAGTCTGGCGAGACCGCCGACACATTGGCCGCGCTTCGCTACGCCAAAGAAAACGCCGATCAGATCGTGTCCGTAGTCAATGTTGCGGAATCCAGCATCAGCCGTGAAGCAGACATCAGCCTGCCTATTCTTGCGGGCACCGAGATCAGCGTTGCCTCAACCAAAGGCTTCACGTGCCAACTGACGGTTTTGTTGATCATGGCGCTGCATGCAGCCCACCAACGCGGCCACCTGACCGCAGAACAGCTGGCAGAGCGGCTGGATCAGCTACACACCATGCCGGGCCTGATGAATGTCGCCTTGGCTGGCAGTAGCGCGGTAAAAGCCGTCAGCCGCAAACTGGCATCGGCCACAGATATTCTATTTTTGGGTCGTGGCGCAATGTTCCCATTAGCCCTTGAAGGTGCGCTAAAACTCAAAGAAATCAGCTATATACACGCTGAAGGTTATGCATCCGGTGAACTAAAACATGGCCCCATCGCGTTGGTGGATAAAAAGACGCCCGTGATCGTGTTCGCCCCAAGTGATGCGCTGTTCGATAAAACCATCAGCAACATGCAAGAAGTCATGGCCCGAGGCGGCAAAGTGTTGTTGATCACAGATAGCGCAGGCGCACAGCAAGCGGGCGAAGGGGTTTGGGAAACGCTGATCCTACCCGAAGTAGACGACGCACTGGCCCCGCTACTCTATGCGATACCAGCCCAACAAATTGCGTATCACACGGCCATCGCCAAGGGGACCGACGTGGACCAACCCCGCAACCTCGCTAAATCTGTGACAGTGGAATAAACATGACACCCCAAGCCGCCATTGAGGCCTTAAACGCTCATAGTGACGAAGCTGAAGCCCTTAAAATGCGGGGCTATCACAAAGTTGCGCGTCCTTATCTGGGGGTTCCCGCACCGGTTATCGAAACGCTGTGCAAGGAATGGCGCGCGGCATGTTCGCTGGACGAGCGGCTCGCGGTATGTGCCGCACTTTGGGACAGCAACTCATTCGAAGGGCGCATCGCCGCCGCAAAACTTTTGACCCAAGCCCGTATCCGTCCGGACGACACCGAAGCGTGGGCCTTAATCAAGTCGTGGGTTCCAGAATTTGACTGTTGGGCAATCACCGACGCCGTCTCAATCGCAGGACAAAAACGTCTGGTATGGAGCCCTGATCGCGTAGAGGACCTTGTCCCATGGGTCACATCAGAGCACATCTGGACCCGCCGCGCCGCGTTAGTCATGACGTTACCTTGGACCAAGCAAAACACGCCTAAAGAGGCTGAATTGGCGGTGCGTGACCAAGTATTGGGCTGGGCTGCTGAATTGGCGTCGGATCACGAGCCATTCATTCAAAAAGCAATCGCATGGTGGCTTCGCGAGTTATCAAAACATGACAGCCCCCGCGTGCATGATTTCCTCAGCCAACATGGTCAGAAGCTAAAACCGTTTGCGCAAAAAGAAGCCGCCCGCAAACTTGCGTCTCAAGACTACGCACGGCTATTCAACGGGTAACGCGCTGCTAATTCGCAAAAACGTTGACACGAACCAGTTCGGTTAGCGGGGCTTGCAACAGCCGCATCGCGGAAAGGGATAGTTGCGACGCCCCTGTTGGTTCTCCCCTGATCGGGCGCAGCTCCAGCACGACTGAGCTATCGCCGTATTGCACCCTGCCTGCCTGAACTGTGTCGACCAACGGGGTCAAAAGCCAAATGCCGGTATCGGCAGGATTGCCAAGACTTGCGATGGTCTCACCTAAAAATGTCGATGTCTGAGGATTTGTCTGCACCGCAGCCGCGCGTTCCGCTAGCGTTGTTATATCGAAAGCTTCAGCGGTGCGTGCAGTTTTGGGGACCGTCGGCGCATCAGCATTGCTAGTATCGTCACCCTGCACTGCCTCCGCTCCTTGAATGGCAGGACTGGATGAGGCCAGATTAGACACATCACACCCACCAAGCAGGACCAGCACACTCAAACCAATAACAAAACATCTCATGGCGCGAGCTTAGGTGCTGACAGAAGATCGAACAACCGGTTTTATAGACTGGAAAACGCCGGTTTTGAACTTGTGGCGCATCAGCGTGCTGCCTACATTCGCCCCATGAACATGCCTCTTATTGACCCTTTTGCGCGCGCGATCACCTACTTGCGCCTGTCTGTCACTGACCGCTGCGATTTCCGCTGTGTGTATTGCATGTCTGAAAACATGACGTTTTTACCCAAACGTGATTTGTTGACCCTCGAAGAGCTTGATCGTTTGTGCAGCCGCTTCATCGCGATGGGCGTTCGCAAGCTGAGGATCACAGGTGGTGAGCCCCTTGTGCGCCGCGAAATCATGACATTTTTCAACGCCATGGGCCGGCACCTTGAAAACGGCACACTGGATGAACTGACCCTGACCACCAATGGTAGCCAGTTAGAAAAATATGCAGGTGCGCTTTACGCCGCCGGTGTGCGCCGCATTAACGTAAGCCTCGACACGCTTGATGAAGCAAAGTTTGCTGAAGTAACCCGCTGGGGCCGGCTACCCCAAGTTTTACGTGGATTGGATGCCGCACAGGCAGCGGGCTTGCGGGTCAAGCTGAACGCCGTTGCCCTGAAAGGGTTCAACGAGGATGAATTGTTCACGCTGGCTGAGTTCTGTGCGCAACACGACATGGACCTAACGTGGATCGAAGTCATGCCAATGGGCGACATCGGTAACGAGAACCGGATCGGACAATATTGGTCCTTAAAAGAACTGCGCAAAACGCTTGAAACCCAATACACCCTGACGAATCTGAGCGACAGAACAGGTGGTCCTGCGCGCTATGTTCGGGTTGAGGAGACAGGTCAAAAAATCGGCCTCATCACCCCGCTGTCCCATAACTTTTGTGAAAGCTGCAACCGTGTGCGGATCACATGCACAGGCGAGATTTACACATGCTTGGGCCAAGACGGAAAATCAGACCTTCGCGCACCGCTGCGTGCTAGTGAAGGCAATGAACAGTTGGATGACGCCATTCGCGCGGCAATCGGCCTAAAGCCAAAAGGCCACGATTTTGATTACTCAAGACAGAACGTCGAAGGCCAAGTGGCGCGGCACATGTCACATACGGGTGGCTAAGGTCTATCCAAGTGACATGCGGCTTTGGGCCATTTCCACCCACCATGAACAGCCCGCTGGGATCGCATCATCGGTAAAGTTGTACTCCGGGTGGTGCACTGGCGCGGTGTCACCGTTGCCGACCAGAATGTACGCACCGGGGCGGGCATTGGACAAAAACGCAAAATCCTCGCCCCCCATAATAAGCGGCGCTTCATCACACGCACCGCTTACTGCGCGCGCAGCAGCAGCGGCATATTCTGTTTCAGCTTCGGCGTTCACCATCACTGGATAATTACGCAGATAGTCGACCTCGGCGGTGGCGCCCATCATCTCGGCGGTGCCATTGGCAATTTCACTCAAACGGCGCTCAGCTAAATCTCGGACGTCCTCATCAAGCGTACGGACGGTCCCTTTTAAGGTTACTGTTGATGGGATGACATTATGGGCTTTGCTCTCGGTTTCAAAGCTGGTCACCGATACCACTACCTGTTTGGTCGGATCGACATTTCGGCTTGCGATGCTTTGAAGCGCTATCACCATATGGCTTGCCGTCACTGTGGGGTCGACCGTTTCATGAGGTTTGGCCGCGTGCCCACCATGCCCTTTGACGGTGATCGTCCAGTTGTCCGCAGCTGCAAAAAACGGCCCTGAACGGATTGCAAATGTACCAACAGGCACACCGGGCCAATTGTGCATTCCGTAGACCTCTTGAATGCCAAAGCGTTCCATCAAGCCGTCATTCACCATTTCACGGCCGCCACCGCCACCTTCTTCGGCGGGCTGAAAGATCACAACCACAGTGCCATTGAAGGCTCGTGTTTCAGTCAGATACTTCGCCGCACCAAGCAGCATCGACGTATGGCCATCGTGACCACAAGCGTGCATCTTACCCTCGGCTTTGCTGGCATACGCAAGGCCTGTGGCCTCAAAAATCGGAAGCGCGTCCATATCTGCGCGCAGGCCCACAACGCGACCATCTGTATCAATCTTACCCTTGATCACACCAACAACACCGGTACGGCCCAAACCTTCGACAACTTCATCGCAGCCAAATGCACGCAGTTTCTCGGCCACAATGCCGCTTGTTCGATGGGTATCGAACAACAACTCGGGATGGGCGTGAAAATCATGGCGCCACTCAGTGATCTCGGGCAACATTTCGGCAAAGCGGTTTTTGATGGGCATCGGCTAAATCTCGATCAATAATGAAAGTGCGCACTGCGACCTAATCAGGAGCACGTCGGATAGTCCAGATGGTGAGACCTGCCAGTTCAGTCCATCGATTGACGAATACGGCGGACAAGCCACCACACCAACAAGATAATGATCGGTGTTGTTACCGCAGCCAATGTGACTTTTGCCAGGTCCAAGGATTTTCCCACAGGTCCCAACACATAGAGTGCAAGGTTGACCGCGTAATAGCTGATCGCCACCACAGATAGGCCCTCAACGGTTTTTTGTAGACGCAGCTGCAAGTCGGCACGCTTGTCCATGCTGGCCAAAAGCGTCTGGTTCTGCGCGCTGCGTTCCACGTCAACCCGTGTGCGCAACAATTCAGCTGCGCGCACCGCACGGCCCGCCATGGCTTGTAGACGCGCCTCGGTGGATTTGACGGTACGCATCGCAGGGTCAAAGCGGCGCATCATGAACTCCGCAAATGTTTGGCGACCGCTAAAACGTTCTTCACGTAGAACATCGATGCGTTGGTTTACGATTGCCTCATAAGCGCCGGTTGCACCGAAACGAAATGTTGACTTAGCGATCATGTTTTCCAGCTCTGCTGAAATCGTCAAAAGCTGCTGCAATGTGGTGTCCGCGTCCACATTCGCGTCGGTCATCGCACCCACCATCGAGGACAGATCCGCCTCCAAAGCGCCCATCCGTGCGCCCAACTGTTTGACCCGCGCCAACCCCAGCATGGAAGCAGACTTATACATCTCAATCTCGCACAGGCGTTGCACGACACGGCCAATTCGGCGGCTGCCCGTGTCATCATCCGCAAATATCGCGAACCGCATGTGTCCCGCAGGATCGATCCGGAAATCACCCGCAATAATTGCCGCGTCATCAAGCACACAGCTGACCGCAAGGCTTTCGGGGACAAACCAATCCTGCAGATTTTTAACTACAACATTATCAGCAGGACGAGGTGCTATGTGAAAAAGAGCCGAAGTCAGCCGCACACCCGGGGCGGCATCCAGCCAATCATTTGGAAACACATCGAACGCAACAGGATCAAACGCATTGCCGCGGTCACTTTCCTCAAAAACCGTGTAGGTCACAAATTCCGTATGCTGTTCCCACTTCAGCGTGAAGCGACCAATCTGGCCGTAAAAATGCGTCGCATCGGGGGGCGGGTGTGCTGCACCGAACCGATCAAGCAAGTCCACAAGATGGGCCCTGTCGGTACTTCGGTCCCGCGCAACAGCATTGGCTGGCTGCTTGATCGCCAGAAACACAGCCGTGCACGGCGCATCAAGCGATGGAAAGGGGCGCGCGTGAAGTTCATTGGCCAAATCATAGCGCAATTGGTGGTCGGTGATCGGAGCCATTGGGTCTGTCCTAGTTAGTTGACACTCAACGTAGGAGGGTTGCGCCTGTTCGCAAACAGAAAAACCCCTTTATTTTCAACAATCTCAGTCTACCAATGTATGCACTTTGGCCTATCGGAAAGTTTTGCGACCTCCCGTGGGCAAAGAAAAAGCCGCGCTCCGAATGGCGGAACGCGGCTTTTGTCATTTTAAATCGTTCAAAGATCAGTCGATCATCGGCAACAGTTTATCCAAGGATTGCTTGGCGTCACCGTAGAACATCCGTGTGTTTTCTTTGAAGAAGAGCGGATTTTCGATACCCGAGTAACCAGTGCCCTGCCCGCGCTTGCTAACGAACACCTGTTTGGCTTTCCAGCATTCCAGCACAGGCATGCCTGCGATTGGGCTGTTGGGGTCATCTTGCGCCGCCGGATTGACGATATCGTTTGAGCCAATGACGATCGCAACATCTGTTTCGGGGAAATCATCATTGATTTCATCCATTTCCAAAACGATGTCATATGGCACTTTGGCTTCAGCCAAGAGCACATTCATGTGACCGGGCAAACGGCCCGCCACAGGGTGGATCGCAAAGCGAACGTTTTTGCCTTTGGCGCGCAGCTTACGCACCAACTCGCTGACCGTTTGTTGGGCCTGCGCAACCGCCATGCCATAGCCCGGGATGATCACAATACTGTCTGCGTCGTTCAGCGCAGCCGCTACACCGTCGGCCTCAATGGCGATTTGCTCACCTTCGACTGCCATCTGCTCACCTGCTGGGCCACCAAAGCCGCCCAAAATGACCGAGATAAAGCTACGGTTCATCGCTTTGCACATGATGTAGGACAAGATCGCACCGGACGAGCCAACAAGCGCACCCACAACGATCAGAAGGTCATTGCCAAGTGAGAAACCAATCGCCGCAGCTGCCCAGCCTGAATAGGAGTTGAGCATTGAAACAACGACCGGCATGTCAGCACCGCCAATGCCCATGATCAGGTGATAGCCGATAAAGAGCGCCAGCAACGTCACCAGCACCAACATGAACATGCCGCCACCGTTGAAATACATGATCGCGAACAGCACAGACAGCGCCGCAGCACCTGCATTCAGCATGTGACCACCGGGCAATTTGGTCGCGGATGTATCCACCCGTCCCGCAAGCTTGCCGTAAGCGATGACCGAGCCTGTGAACGTTACTGCACCAATGAAGATGCCCAACACCAACTCAACACGTAAGATTGAGACCTCGACAGATGACTTTTTGGCCAAAAGCGCCGCAAAACCCTCAAGGCCTTTTTTGGCGGTGTCATCCATTGCCAAAACGCGGGTCAGCTCAATATCGGCGTTAAAGCCCACGAATACCGCAGCCAGACCAACAAGGCTGTGCATCGCAGCAACCAATTCTGGCATCTGTGTCATTTGCACTTTGGTTGCGAGTTGATAGCCAATCGCGCCACCTGCTGCGATCAAAATGATCGACAGTGCCCAGTAACCTGAACCAGGCCCGATGAGCGTTGCAAAGACCGCAAGCGCCATCCCGACAATGCCATACCATACCGCGCGCTTGGCGCTTTCTTGACCCGATAGTCCCCCAAGGCTGAGGATGAACAAAACGGCCGCGACGACGTATGCCGCTGTTGTGAAACCATATTCCATGTCTCTAACCCTCTTAAGATTTCTGGAACATGGCAAGCATGCGCCGTGTGACGAGGAACCCGCCAAAGATATTGATACCAGTCATAAAGACCGCCAGCGCACCAAGCACCACAACGATGCCAGACGTCGATCCAATTTGCGTCAAAGCGCCCAAGATGATGATGGACGAAATCGCATTGGTCACCGCCATAAGCGGCGTGTGAAGCGAATGCGATACATTCCAAATCACTTGGAAGCCAACAAAGACCGAAAGCACAAACACAATGAAGTGCTGCATAAAGCTGGCTGGTGCGACAAGACCAATCGCCAACAACAAAGCACCACCGGCAGCCAACAGGCCAACTTGGGTTTTGGTTTGCTTTTTGAAGGCTTCAGTCTCGAGCGCGCGTTTTTCGTCCGCAGTCAGCTCTTTGATCGGCTCTTTCTTTTGAACCGCAATCGCGGCCACTTTTGGTGGGGGCGGCGGGAACGTGACCTCACTTGCGTGTGCAACAGTTGCGCCACGGATCACATCGTCGTCCATATCGTGAACGATCACACCATCTTTTTCAGGAGTGAGATCAGCCAGCATGTGGCGGATGTTCGTGGAATAAAGCGTCGATGATTGGGCAGCCATTTGGCTTGGGAAATCCGTGTAGCCAATGATGGTTACGCCGTTATCCGAAACGATCTTCTCGTCCATGACGGTCAACTCACAGTTGCCGCCCTTCTCTGCCGCCAAGTCAACAATAACAGACCCGGGCTTCATCATCTCAACCATGTCTTTGGTCCACAGAAGCGGCGCCGCACGGTTGGGGATCAAAGCAGTCGTAATAACGATGTCGATATCAGGAGCGATCTCGCGGAACTTTTCAAGCTGCTTTGCCTGGAACTCCGGCGATGAGGGCGGCGCGTAGCCACCTGTTTCAGCGCCGTCAGGCAATTCGCTTTCGTCGAATTCAAGGAAGACAAACTCGGCGCCCATGCTCTCGATCTGCTCTGCCACTTCGGGGCGCACGTCGAACGCGTAAGTAATCGCGCCAAGCGAAGTGGACGTCCCGATCGCAGCCAAACCTGCAACACCTGCGCCCACAACCAAGACTTTTGCGGGCGGCACTTTACCGGCAGCCGTGACCTGACCTGTGAAAAAGCGACCAAAGTTGTTGCCCGCTTCAATAACGGCGCGGTAGCCTGCGATATTTGCCATTGAGCTGAGCGCATCCATTTTCTGCGCACGGCTGATGCGGGGCACCATATCCATGGCGATGACGCTTGAGCCTTTCTTGGCCAGGCTTTCCATCAGCTTTTCGTTTGCTGCCGGATAGAAGAACGAGATCAGCGTTTTTTCCGCGCTCAATCGTTTGGCTTCTGTATCCGAGGGCGGACGTACCTTGACGATCACGTCGGCAGCTTTCCACAGCGCCGCTGCGGTTTTCACCACCTCGACACCTGCAGTCGCATACGCGTCGTCAGAGAACCCCGCAGCTGCGCCGGCCCCCGTCTCGATCACGCACGAATGCCCAAGTTTCTGCAACTGGAGCGCGCTATCGGGCGTCATTGCGACCCGGGCTTCGCCCTCAAAAGTTTCTTTTGGTGCGCCAATTATCATCTGGTGCGTTTCCCTTCAGTAAGATTTATGACCCTAACCTAATACGCTGGGTCCATTTGGCACTACCCATTGAAATAATATTGCGCAAGGGATGTGCGCGCTAACAGTGCTGCGGTGTGCCAAATTAGTGCACTAGCGCCTATTTGTTATACCTCTAAGAACCCATGTCCGTACGATTTAGCCTACTGAAATCTTTCTGAAAGACACCGTGATTAAGATCAAAAATATCGAAGATGCGGACGCTGCAGGGTGTTACGAAGTGTTTTACCGCGCCATTCACGACGGCGCGCAGCCTGCTTATTCTGCGCCTCAACGACACGCTTGGGCGCCCTTCAAAGAAATGCCTGTGGGGTTCGCACACGCCCTTCAAGCCCCGTGCGCACTCATGGCAATCACGGACAAGATCGTTGGTTTCATCACGGTATTACAGGACGGCTATCTGGATTTGCTCTTTGTAGCACCCGACCATCACCGCCAAGGTGTGGCTACAGCGCTTTACCAAAGCGCCTTACTGCAAACAAAAGGCCCCCTTTATACAGAGGCCAGCCACCTATCGCGGCCATTCTTTTTGCACCACGGCTGGCGCGAAATTACCCCGCAAAGGGTCGAAAAGCGTGGGGTGTGGATGACCAATTTTGTGATGGAGCTAAGCCGTTAATTCCTAACGCTCTGCACGGTATGCGCGTGCCGCATCCCCAAATGCTGCAAATAAGGGCCGCGAAACTACGTCTTTGTCTGCCTGATATTCCGGGTGCCACTGCACTGACAACGTAAAGCCCTTGGCATCTTTGATATAAGTGGCCTCTGGCGTTCCATCAGGCGCCCAACCATCAACGACAATCCTGTCACCCGCGGTTTTGATCCCCTGCCCGTGCAACGAATTAGTCATGACCTTGGCCCGCCCCATCAGCTTTGCAAACGGGCCACCTTCCGTGAACGTCACTTCGTGGCGCATCGCAAATTTCTCTTCAAGAGTACCATCAGGCGGCATTCGGTGGTTATCACGCCCCTCCAGATCACGGATCTCAGGATGAAGCGTGCCGCCCATAGCCACATTTACTTCCTGAAACCCACGGCAAATCCCCAAGATCGGCAGGCCCGCGTCAACACAGGCCCGAATAAGCGGCAGAGCGATCCGGTCACGACATCTATCAAAAGTGCCATGGGCAGGTGTTTCCGCCTCGCCATATTCTTCAGGGTGCACATTAGGCCGCCCACCGGTGAACACAAAGCCATCACAGGTCGCCATCAGGTCATCGACTGTGACGTGCTCCGGATCAGACGGCACAATCAAGGGCAAGCCACCGGATACACGGGCAACAGCTTCGCAATTCATCGTGCCCGCCGCATGGGCAGGATACTGATCATTGATCAGATAAGAGTTACCGATAACCCCAATCACTGGACGTTGCATAGAATCCCTCTCGTTGATGCGTGCGTTTACTTTAGAGACAAAACCGCAAAGCGAAAGAGAATGAGCGCACAAGCACCTCTGCCTGCACGCTCATTTCATTTTACATCATCTGGGGGCTTGGCCCCCCAAGATGTGCGTTAGATTTCGCCTTCAAGCTGCGCCAGCGCGAGGCCCGCCAATGCGGCCTCTGCATCATTGTCAGATGTGTCGCCCGTGACACCAACGGCACCAATAACAGCGCCTTTTTTGTCGCGCACCAAAACGCCGCCCGGGACAGGAACAACCTGACCGCCATAAACACCGTTAACCGCGGCCATGAAATACGCCTGCTGCTCTGCACGCGCCATCTGTGCGGTGCCTGCCATGCCAAGCATAACGGCGCCGTAAGCTTTGCCCTGCGCGATAGCGAAACGACCCGGTGCCGCCCCATCTTCACGCTCGAACGCTTTGACGTGACCGCCAGCATCCAGAACGATTACAGAAAGCGGCTTCAGCTCCATCTCGCGGCCCTTGGCAAAGGTGCCTTTGATGATTTGACGTGCTTTACGAATTGAAATCTCAGCCATTTGTCAGGCTCCTATTCTTTATTGAGTTGCTTTAAGATCGAGACGGCGCGCGTGAAGAACCGGCTCTGTGTAGCCGGATGGCTGTTTCGTTCCTTCAAATACCAACTCGCATGCAGCGTTGAAAGCAACACCATCAAAGTCGGGTGTCATCGGGATATAGGACGCATCATTTGCGTTTTGTCCGTCAACCACAGCCGCCATTTTGCGCAGCGCATCCATGACGCGGTCACGGCTTACAACACCGTGATGCAACCAGTTTGCAAGAGCTTGGCTGGAAATACGGCATGTTGCACGGTCTTCCATCAGACCCACATCATTGATATCTGGCACTTTTGAACACCCAACGCCTTGATCGACCCACCGCACAACATATCCCAAGATACCTTGGGCGTTGTTTTCGATCTCCTGCTGGATTTGCTCTGCGCTCCACTGGGTGCTGTCAGCCACTGGAATGGTCAGCAGGTCAGCCAGTGTCCCGCGCGCACCGCCAGCTTTCAGATCATCTTGGACCGCAAAAACATCTACGTGGTGGTAGTGCGTCGCATGCAACGTCGCAGCCGTTGGGGATGGAACCCATGCACAGTTCGCACCAGATTTCGGGTGACCGATCTTGGCGTCCATCATGTCTGCCATGCGATCAGGCATCGCCCACATACCTTTGCCGATCTGCGCTTTGCCCTGCAGGCCACAGGCCAAACCGATATCCACGTTGCGATCTTCATAAGACGCGATCCACGGGGTTGCTTTCATATCGCCCTTCATCATGAACGGGCCTGCTTCCATAGAGGTGTGAATTTCATCACCCGTACGGTCCAAGAAGCCTGTGTTGATAAACGCAACTCGTGATTTTGCTGCACGGATACATTCTTTAAGGTTCACAGACGTGCGGCGCTCTTCATCCATGATGCCAAGCTTCACCGTATTTTGCGGCAGCCCCAAGATGCTTTCAACGCGGGTGAAAATCTCGTCTGCAAAAGCAACTTCCTCTGGTCCGTGCATTTTGGGTTTCACAACATAAACCGACCCGTGCAGTGAGTTACCGCCGTCACGCTTAAGATCATGCATCGCAATAAGCGTGGTGCACATCGCATCAAGCAAACCTTCGCCAATCTCATTGCCGTTCGCATCCCGTACCGCGGGCGTGGTCATCAGGTGACCAACGTTGCGCACCAACATCAATGCACGCCCCTTCAGGGTAAGCGCAGTGCCGTCTTTTGCTGTGAACTCCAGATCATCGGCCAATACGCGGTCGAAAGATTTACCGCCCTTGCTAACGGTTTCGCGCAGATCGCCCTTCATCAAGCCGAGCCAGTTTTTGTAAACCAGCGCCTTGTCCACACCGTCAACGGCCGCCACGGAATCTTCGCAATCCATGATGGTCGACAGTGCAGATTCCAAAATGACGTCGGCAATGTTTGCAGGATCCGTCTTGCCGATCTGATGCTCTGCATCGACAACGATGCGAATATGCATGCCGTTCTTCACAAGCAGAATTTCAGAGCGTGAGCCGTCCTTGTGGCCGACAAATTGCGCGGGGTCCGCAAGGGCCACTGCGCCACCTGCGGTCACACAGCTCAACGCGCCACCCTCGACACTCAAGCCAGTCACATCGGACCATGAGCCTGTAGCAAGAGGCACTGCAGCATCAAGATGTGCCTTGGCTTTTGCCACAACGCGCAATCCGCGCGCCTCATCATAGCCGCCCGCTGCAGGCAGATCGCCCAAGGCATCCGTGCCGTAGAACGCATCATACAAGCTACCCCACCGCGCGTTCGCAGCATTCAATGCAAAACGTGCGTTGTTGATCGGCACAACCAATTGGGGCCCTGCGATGCTTGCAATTTCAGGGTCCACATTCGCAGTTTCAATCGCAAAATCATCCCCCTCGGGGACAAGATAGCCAATCTCTGTCAAAAATTGCTGATAGGCCTGCGCATCATGATCCGTTCCACGGCGCTCAATATGGTAGGCGTCAAGCTTCGCTTGGATGTCTGCGCGCTTGGCCAGAAACGCAGCGTTCTTTGGACCCATGTCGGCGATCAGGCCTGCGAGACCGTCCCAGAATGTATCAATATCAACGCCAGTACCCGGAAGGGCAGATGTTTCAAGAAATGTGGCGAGTGTTTCGTCAACATCCAGCCCTGCACGTTGCACGCGATTTTGGTTTGTGTCGGTCATGAGGTGCCCTCCCAGACAAGTCATTAGAATTTCGGGTTGGCCAGACCCTGATGGATTGATGGCCCCTTCGCAAACGAGAAATATTGACTGTCGATTAAGTTTTACTTCACTGAACGTGGTTTTGACTTGGCATCGCGGCGACACCGGTCTGAGCAAAAACGGACCTCATCCCACACTTTTTCCCACTTTTTCCGCCAGTTAAACGGCAAACCACACTGTGCACATGGTTTTGAGGGAAGGTCAGATTTCTTTCGCATTTTTGGCATATCAAATATCAAAGCTCATTTGGCGTGTGTCCGGATCTTTGGGGGCTTTGTCGCGCTGAAAGCCCCGATCTGATTTGCGGCTGGCGTGCTTTTTGACGATCGTTTTCGCCTCATTGCGAAAGGCCGCGCCCTTGCGGACTGACCAGACTTGATCGCGTGCAAAACGCGCGGCTTGCGGCAAATCGACTATGGGCTCAGGGTATAACGTGCCAACAACTGTGCCCGCACCGTCCCAACGCCAAGGTTCCTGCAAAAAGCGATCAGGGACCTGTGCCAATTCAGGGCACCAGCGGCGTGTAAATATTCCGTTCGGGTCCTGATCAACCCCCTGTTTTACCGGGTTATACATCCGCACCGTATTGATACCGGTTGTGCCAGATTGCATCTGGACCTGACTCCAATGAATGCCCGGCTCATAATCTGTGAACATCTGCGCCAAGTGCGGGCCTGTGCTGCGCCAATCAAGCCAAAGGTGATAACTTGCGACAGACATCAACATCGACCGCATCCGAAAATTCAGCCAACCGGTGTGGACCAGATATCGCATGCAAGCGTCTACAAATGGAATGCCCGTTTGTCCGGTTTTCCACGCGTGAAGTCGTTCAGCGTTGGGATGTTTTGGCCTAAGGTTTTCGTAGGCCGAATGCATAGCCTGATACTCAAGCCGCGGTGCATCTTCGAGCTTTTGCATAAAATGATCGCGCCATGCCAAGCGGCTTTGAAAGCTGCGCAATGAACCGCTCCACCCTGACCGAGTACCTGCCACTTCACGACTCCGCGCCTGCCCTGCATGGGCTGCCTCACGGACCGAAAGCGCGCCCAGCGCAAGATGCGGCGACATCCGTGAACAGGCCCACTCCCCTTCAAGCGGTGATGACATTGCAGCGCGGTAAGACTGGCCGCGCTCTGTCAGAAACCCACCGAGCAGCGACAACGCTGAACCGCGCCCACCGGCCTGCCGGTTCGGACAATCGTCAATCAACGAAAGCTCCACAAGGCTTGGCATACGCTGGCTTTCCACACCGTGAGGCCGCATGGCAACGGGGGGATCAATCTGAGCCAGCCGAACAGATTTCTCTCGACTGGCCGCCCACCCATCCCGAGAGCGCAGGCCACGAACCACACCAAATTGCGGCACCTGCGTCCACGTAATACCTGTATGTTTAGCCCACGCAGCTACCCGCTGGTCCCGTCGAAACGTCCATGCGTTACCCGTTTCTTCTGTGCTAACAATTTGGTTAATCGGGAATGTCTTTGACAGCCCATCAAGAGCCTGAACTGCATCTGAAACGCATACAACCAAAGGCGCGCCAAGCCCGGCTAGTGTTTTGGCAAGATCGTGTAGGGTTTCTCGCAAAAATGCATATTGCCGCGCCGAAGTATCAGGTAGCTGCCAATATTCCGGCTCTACAATGTAGAGCGGCACGACGGAATGATCACCCTGCATCGCTTTAGCAAGTGCGGGATTGTCGGCAACGCGCAGATCACGCTTGAGCCATAAAATATTTATCATCTGGTCCACGCGGTGGGATGTAAGGCGGGCGAACATATGGACAAGCATGAATGTCTATCAAATGCGTCGGATCGACTTGCTCCGCATCATCCCTCGGCCTACGTTTGAGCGCAACGTAGCTGACACATTTGTGCGCAAGGATACCCCATGAAAGATGCAAGCCCCCAAACCATTTACTTGGCTGACTACACAGTTCCCGCGTATCTCGTGGACAGTGTGCATTTAACGTTCCAGCTGCACCCAACGGCAACACGGGTGACCTCAAAGATAGCATTTCGCCCTAACCCAGAAAGTGCGGACCGCGCTTTCCATCTACACGGCGAGCACATGAAACTGATATCGGCGCGCATTGACGGCCAACTTGTTGATGTGAGCCTCACGCCCTATGGCCTTACTGCGGATGTGCCTGACGCACCGTTCACCTGGGAAGCGGAAGTCGAGATTGATCCACAGTCTAACACCGCACTTGAAGGGCTTTACTTGTCCAACGGAATGTTCTGCACCCAATGTGAGGCTGAAGGCTTTCGCCGTATCACGTATTACCCGGACCGGCCCGATGTTATGTCAGTCTTCACCGTCCGCATCATATCTGATCTGCCCGTTCTATTATCAAACGGTAACCCAACAGACAGTGGTGACGGCTGGGCCGAGTGGCACGATCCATGGCCAAAGCCCGCGTATTTGTTCGCGCTTGTTGCCGGTGATCTGGTCGCGCATTCAGACAGATTTACAACATCCGAAGGCCGCGATGTGGCGCTCAATATTTATGTGCGTGCAGATGACATCGACAAATGCGCATTTGGAATGGAGGCGCTTAAAGCCTCGATGATATGGGATGAACGTATTTACGGACGCGCCTATGACCTGGACATCTTCAACATCGTTGCCGTCGACGACTTCAACATGGGCGCGATGGAAAATAAGGGGCTGAACATCTTCAATTCCTCTGCGGTCTTGGCCAGCCCCGAAACCGCCACCGATGCCAACTTTGAGCGTATCGAGGCAATCATCGCCCATGAATATTTCCACAACTGGACTGGTAACCGGATCACCTGTCGTGACTGGTTCCAGCTATGTCTCAAAGAAGGGCTTACTGTATTCAGGGATCAGCAATTCACTGCAGACACCCGTGATCCCGCTGTCGCGCGCATCAATGACGTAAACGCCCTACGCGGACGGCAGTTTCGCGAAGATGCTGGCCCACTGTCACACGCAGTACGCCCTGATAGTTTTGTAGAGATCAACAATTTCTACACCGCCACAATCTACGAAAAAGGCGCCGAGATCATCCGCATGTTGATGACGATCTTGGGTGAAGAGGACTATTACAAAGGCCTGACTGAGTATTCCGAACGGCACGATGGGCAGGCCGTCACGATTGAGGATTTCTTTGCCTGCTTTGGCGATGATCCGCGTTTGGCGGGATTCTCTCGCTGGTGGCACCAATCGGGCACGCCGCACGTGACCATAGAACAAGCATGGCAGGGCAGTGAGTTGACGCTTACAGCACGCCAAGAAACGCCCCCTTCTGCGCAGCAACAGCACAAAGAAGCCCTTCCGATCCCCTTAGCAGTCGGGTTGATTGATGCAGATGGTCGCGACCTGACGCCTACCAATGTCTTGATGCTGAACGAAACCACACAAAGCTGGACGATCGATACCCGCACCACCTCTCCAGCTTGGCAGGACAGCACCGCATCCGCAAGCGACCAGCAGAACAGCGGCGCGCCCGACACCCCCACCCTTTCGCTCAACCGTGGTTTTGCCGCGCCAATCATTTTGCACGCAGATCAAAGCGAGAATGACCTGCTTCGTCTCATGGCCCATGACAGCGATACATTCAGCGCGTGGGAAGCAGGCCGGACCTTGGCGTTGAATACTCTTGGTGACATGGCGCGCGGCATCAAAACCCCGTCCGATGCTTACGTCGATGCGTGGTGCTTGAGCCTGCGCAGCGAAGACCGCGCGCCCGCGTTTCGCGCACTGGCCAGCGCGTTGCCTTCTACGATGGACATCGCCACGCACATCAAATCCCAAGGACACACACCCGACCCACAAGCAATTTATGATGCGCGCGAAACTTTGAGCCAGCAATTTGCGGAGGCCGCCCAAGATAGCTTGCAAAGGCTCCTTGCGCAGCACCAAGTCACCCAAGCCTACCGCCCAGATGCGGAGCAATCAGGCAAACGCGCGCTTTGTGGTCGTATCTTGGGGCTGATCACGCGTCTTGATGGCGGTGCCGAGGCTGCAAAACAGCACGCCAACGCCGACAACATGACGAACCAACTCACTGCATTGGGCTGCCTTATTGGCACCGAGCATGCCACGAAAGCCCTTGAGGCCTTTTACCAACAATGGGCCCACGAGCGGCTGGTCATCGACAAATGGTTCGGCATTCAGATCGGCCAAGCAGCACCCGCTGAAGCCAGCAAAGTCGCTAAGTTTCTCACAGAACACGAGGCCTTCAACGTCAAGAACCCCAACAGGTTCCGCGCGACACTCGGCGCACTTGCCGCCAATACTGCAGGTTTTCATGCGGCGGATGGCAGCGGGTATGCGCTATTGGCCGATTGGCTCATTACGCTGGATGGGATCAATCCACAGACCACGGCACGGATGACTTCTGCATTTGAAACATGGGCCATGTGGGACAGCGCCCGCGGCGAGAAAATGCGCGTTGAAATGAAGCGCATTCTGTCAACGCCAAACCTGAGCAGTGACACCACAGAAATGATAACGCGGATACTTGGATAGATTATATTTAGGGGGCTACCGCGGTTCCGCACCAATGGACCTCGGCTCAATGCTGGAAATAATACACAAACCCATCGCTGACTGGGCCGTGCTCACTTGCTCCTGCTTACGGGCACCGTTAGAAGCGACGTCGAAAACCAAGAGGATACGTCTATGTTGGATCTGAGCCACACTGCCCCCAAACCCAAAGTGATCGCAGGCGCGAAACATGACTGGGAACTGGTGATTGGGCTAGAAGTCCATGCTCAGGTCGCGACAAAGGCAAAGCTTTTCTCTGCAAGCTCAACACAGTTCGGCGCAGAGCCAAATGCCAACGTTGCATTCGTTGATGCGGGCATGCCGGGTATGTTGCCTGTCATTAACGAAGAATGTGTCGCCCAAGCTGTCCGTACCGGCCTTGGTTTGCGCGCAGATATCAATCTTTACTCGGCTTTTGATCGGAAAAACTATTTCTACCCTGATCTGCCGCAAGGCTATCAAATTTCTCAACTCTATCACCCCATTGTGGGGGAAGGTGAGGTTCTGGTCGAGCTTGGTGACGGAACTGCGCGGGTTGTGCGCATCGAGCGTATCCACCTTGAGCAAGACGCCGGAAAATCGATCCACGACATGGACCCAAATATGAGTTTCGTGGATCTTAACCGCACAGGTGTGGCCCTGATGGAGATCGTCAGCCGCCCCAATATTCGCGGCCCCGAGGAAGCCGCCGCATACGTCAGTAAACTGCGCCAAATTATGCGTTATCTCGGTACATGTGATGGCAACATGCAGAACGGCAACCTGCGTGCAGATGTAAACGTTTCTGTATGTCGTCCAGGCGCGTACGAGAAATACATGGAAACCCAAGATTTTGACCATCTTGGCACCCGTTGTGAGATCAAGAATATGAACTCACTGCGCTTTATTCAGCAAGCGATCGAATATGAAGCACGCCGCCAAATCGCAATCGTCGAAGACGGTGGTAGTGTCACGCAAGAAACTCGCCTTTATGATCCAGACAAGGGCGAAACACGCTCGATGCGTTCTAAAGAAGAGGCGCACGATTACCGATATTTCCCTGATCCAGACTTGCTCCCCCTCGAGATTGAGCAATCATGGGTCGACGACCTGGCCGCAAATTTACCCGAGCTACCGGATGCCAAAAAAGCACGGTTTATAAGTGACTTCGGACTGTCCGATTATGATGCATCTGTGCTGACGGCTGATACAGAAAATGCAGCATTTTTTGAAAAAACTGCCGATGGCCAAGACGGAAAGCTGGCGGCGAACTGGGTAATCAACGAACTGTTTGGTCGCCTGAAAAAAGACGACAAAGACATCACTGAAAGTCCTGTCAGCCCCGAACAACTGGGCGGCGTGATTGCTCTGATTAGCAAGGGTGACATCAGCGGCAAGATCGCAAAAGACTTATTCGAAATCGTCTACACAGACGGTGGCGACCCTGCCGTGATTGTTGAAGAACGGGGCATGAAACAGGTTACTGATTTGGGTGCCATCGAAAAAGCCGTTGATGAAATCATCGCAGCTAACCCTGACCAAGTCGCCAAAGCCAAGGAAAACCCCAAACTTGCAGGCTGGTTCGTTGGCCAAGTCATGAAGGCTACCGGCGGTAAAGCAAACCCGAAAGCTGTGAACGAATTGGTCGCCCGCAAACTACAGGGTTAAACGATTACTGTGTTTGGGAGAGACGCGCGCCATGCCTCAATTTGAGTATAAAGTTCTGCCTGCTCCGACAAAGGGAAAGCGCAACCGTGGCAGCAAAGGTAGCGCGGGACGGCTTGCGTTTGCCGTTCAGGAAATGATCAATGATCTGGCGCTCAGCGGGTGGGAGTATCAACGCTCTGACACCCTTCCCATGCAAGAACGCAGCGGATTGGCTGGGCGTGTGACCGTCTACCACAACATGCTTGTGTTCAGACGCCCCGTGGACGACGCACCACACGAACAATCACTGGCAGTGCCACGCAAATCAGAACCTGACGACAATATTTTCGAGGCTGATGCCCACGACAGCGAAACGCCCTGACTACTTGATATCAATCGAGAATGCGTGAATTTCAGCCATCAAATCAGCGCCAACAGCAGCGTGGATCGCGCGGTGTTTTGCAATCCGGCTACCGGTCAATGCATCACTTTTGATGATCACATGAAAGTGGCTTTCGCCGCCGTCTTGATAGCCTGAATGACCGCGATGTGCCTCTGATTGATCTTCCACGATCAACTGCTCTGGGGACAAAGCCTGAAGAGCCACCTCGATCCGTTCTTTGCGTGTCATTCTATTCGTCATATTCTTGATTTCACCCCTTTCGCCTCGCTGTCAAAACACTATTCTTATCGCTCCGAGTCGGACACCACTTTCTGAAGGATGTTGAAGATGAAAAAAGACGATCCATTTGGCTTTGATATGTCTGTGTCTTCTGCAAAGAAAAAAAACCCGCGCGGACGCCGCGGGATGTCTGGTGCATCGGAAACATCTACCCGCGTATGCGATCGGCCGGGCTGTGAAGAACGCGGCCAATATCGCGCCCCCAAAAGCCCCGATATTTTGGACGACTACTTTTGGTTTTGTAAAGATCACGTGCGCGAATACAATCTGAAGTGGAACTTCTTCGACGGCACATCCGAAGAAAGCTTTGCCGAGCAAATGGACAAAGATCGGGTTTGGGACCGCGAAACAAAACCTTTCCGCACACCTGATGAACAGCGCGCATGGGCGCGTCTTGGGGTCGATGACCCACACCAAGTTTTGGGCGCGAACGCCACGCAAAACCTTGGCCGAACATCCGGGACAACAACGCGCCGCCTGCCCCCAACCGAGCGCCGCGCCATCGAGATTTTGGAAGCCAAGGACCACTGGACCAAGACAGAAATTCGTAAGTCTTACAAAGCACTTATCAAGATATTGCACCCCGACATGAACGGTGGCGACCGTTCAGACGAAGACAAGCTACAAGAGGTTGTCTGGGCGTGGGATCAGATCAAAGATAGCCGCAATTTTAAGTAAATCTGCGCAGCTTACTTTTGCTCTGGTAACGTTTTCGAAAGCACGTCTCTGCTAGGGCTCCCCACGTAACACAAACGCGTGGGGTTCGATATGCGGCATTGGTCTTTAGGACGTCAAATTATGGGGGGCATGATTGTCCTACAAATCTTGGCATTCGCAGTCTTTAGTTTTGGTATTTTCAAGACAGAGCATCAGGGGGCCGAGCAAGACCGCTATTTCAAGCTAACTGACCACTTGTCACGAGTTGATGCGCTTAGCTTCAAATATACCGCCGTTGACGCGTCCTTACGCACGTACAACGCCTCGCCTTCCATAGACACGCTAGAGCAACTGGTTGCCCAACTTGACACCACCCAGACCGAAGTGGAGATCCTCCAGCAAACACTCGGCTCAGCATCAAACATTACGGGTAAGCTGGCTGAACTAAATACGACATTAAACGCGTTCGACACTGATGTTGTGGCACTGAAACAAGCGCAAACAAAATTCAGAGAAGCCAACACGTCGCTGCGCGACATTGGGGACGAACAAATCAAGCAAACGAAGGCCGTTATTGAGGCGGCTTACGCAATTGGTGACAGCTTTTCCGCATACCGTGGTAACTTGGCGCTCATTGATGCCATGACAGCGCAAACCTTCGTACGTGACTTTCTGGCGACCGGTAATCCCGAACTGCTTGAAGATGCCCGCGCATTGCTCGCGACTTCCGCTGATAATGTCTCTCAAATTATCCAACGGACCCAAAACAAGCCTTATCAGGTCTTCGCAATTGAAGTCGAAAAGCTGCTCAGTGGCTATGTCACAGTGATTGATCAGCTGACCGCGTCTCGCACGGAACGACGCAGTCTTTACGCGACAATCGATAGTCACAACATCACTGCGCGCAGCCTACTTGCTCAACTTGTACAGCAGACCGCAAAAGCTGATACAACCAACCGGGCTGAGCTTGCTGCAGAAAAGGACAGTTCAGTCCTTACGTTCGCCATCGCGTCGGGCGCGGTACTTCTATTCGGGTTGATATCTTCCGCAGCTTTTGTAGCCAACTTGCGCCGTGATATCTCAAGCTCAATTTCAGAAATGATGGCCGTAGCAGACGGTGATTTCGACCTAGAGGTCAGCGGGTTAGACCGCAAAAACGAGCTTGGCCAGATCGCACGTGCATTGGATGTTCTGCGTAAAGAAGGGGCGCGCGCCAAAGAACTGACACGCCAGAATGCAAAAGAAGCCAACAAACGGATCGAGCTTGAGCAAGCAAATGCCCAGCAACGTGAAGCGCAGCTCAAGAAAGAACGTGAGCAGCAAGAAAAAGAGGCCAAACGAATAGCCGTTGAAAATGCTGAAATGGTCAGGTTGCGCGCCGACATCGCAAACGTGGTGGATGCTGCGTCAGACGGCGATTTCACAAAACGGATCGTATCAAAGTTTGAAGACCGTGATTTGCAGAACGTAGCCGCCTCCATAAATGCGCTGGTTGCTCAAGTTGAAGACGGGCTACAAACTACGGGCCTTGTGATGGAGCGCTTGGCATCAGGTGACGTAGGGGCGCGTATGGAGGGTACTTTCCACGGTGCTTTTGCAAGGCTGCAAGAAACCGTAAACGAAACGGTACAGTCGCTCGCGCAGCTGGTGAGCACCATTCAAACGGACTGCTCACAGCTTGACCACCAATCTGCTGATATGACGCTAAGCTCGAACGACATGGCCAAACGCGCTGAACAGCAGGCAAGTGCTCTGGAAGAAACCACAGCTGCCATGTTGCAGATCAAAGACCGCGTTGACCAATCCACAAAAACACTTGGTGACATCAGCCGATTTGCAGATACCACCTCTATGGAGGCCGAAAACGCCAGTAACGTCGTTTCAAAAGCTGTGGATGCAATGAAAGACATCGAAACCGCATCTGGTGAAATAAGTAAAATTGTCGGCGTGATCGATGAAATCGCTTTTCAAACAAACCTTCTTGCCCTCAATGCGTCGGTTGAGGCCGCCCGCGCCGGCGAAGCGGGTAAAGGTTTCTCTGTAGTCGCAACAGAAGTGCGCGCGCTAGCACAGCGCTCGGCCAATGCGTCTAGTGATATCAGAACGCTGATCGAAACCAACGTCAGCGATGTAACAAAAGGTGCCGCCTTAGTGGGCAACACGGGAGACGCACTGACAAACATTCTGGCACAGGTTCAGAAGATGTCCGCAAATCTTGGCGATTTGCGTGAAGGTAGTGAAGTGCAAGTGGGTGGTCTTACGGAAATTTCGACTGCCCTTGAAGCATTGGACAAGCTGACGCAGCATAACGCCAATATTGCACTCACGGGGCGCGAGACTGCGCAGAACCTAAAATCGCAAGTGGCCAACATCCAAGGCGCGATTTCCGTCTTCCAACACAGCGACGCAAACGCAAACGGAGGAGGCACATCTCACTATGCGGATGTGGGCGCCGCCTAACGGGAGTATTTTAGCCCTAGCCCTTGCCGAGACTTGGATTATGTTGCACCCAACGACGCAACAACATGACAAGACGTAGGTAGGACCCTTTCAAATGGCTGACGGAATGATCGATATTGAAGCAAAGCCCACCAAACCAATTTCGGTTCGTGAAACATTTGGTATCGACGTGGATATGGTGGTTCACGGGTTTGAAGAAGCCTCTGACCGCGTGCCGGAGTTGGACCCTACGTACAAATTTGATCACGATACAACTTTGGCGATCCTCGCGGGGTTCGAACATAACCGCCGCGTGATGATTCAGGGCTATCATGGCACCGGCAAATCTACCCATATCGAGCAAGTTGCGGCGCGCCTGAATTGGCCCTCCGTGCGGGTGAACCTCGACAGCCACATCAGCCGAATTGATCTTATTGGTAAAGACGCAATTAAGCTGCGTGACGGCAAGCAGGTCACTGATTTCCAAGAGGGCATTCTGCCTTGGGCTCTGCGCACGCCAACTGCAATTGTTTTTGATGAATATGACGCCGGTCGTGCAGATGTGATGTTCGTGATCCAACGAGTATTGGAGGTAGACGGCAAACTTACACTGCTCGACCAAAACAAAGTGATCACACCGCACCCGTATTTCCGTATCTTCGCAACAGCCAACACCGTCGGTTTGGGCGATACAACGGGACTTTATCACGGCACGCAGCAAATCAACCAAGGTCAAATGGACCGCTGGTCACTTGTCTCAACGTTGAACTACCTATCTGTTGAGAAAGAAGCCTCGATTGTTCTTGCTAAATCGCCTTACTACGACACAGATCACGGGCGCAAAACACTTCAACAAATGGTACAGGTCGCAGACCTTTCGCGTACTGCATTTATGAACGGTGACCTCTCAACGGTTATGTCCCCGCGCACAGTCATTGCTTGGGCACAAAACGCAGAAATTTTTGGTAACGTTGGCTATGCTTTCAGACTTTCGTTCTTGAACAAATGTGACGAGCTCGAACGCCAGACAGTCGCCGAATTCTACCAACGCTGCTTTGACGAAGAGCTTCCTGAAAGCGCTGCAAACGCCAGCCTGGGCTGAGGCAAAGGGCTGACGATAGGCCAACAGGCGTCCCCATGGGACGCCACCCACGCCCCAATTTTTGCTCAATATTTCGATTGTGCCCTACGCCAATCGCACTAGATTGCTGATCATGACGAAAAACAACGACAACCCCGCGGACCCGTTCAAAAAGGCACTCGCCGAGGCCACAAAAGTAATGGCCAACGACCCAGATTTGTCCGTCAGCTTTTCAGTCGACCCACCCGGAGCAACAAACGAAACGATCCGTCTGCCCCAGATCAGCCGCCGCATGACCCGCGATGAGGTGCTGCTTGCGCGTGGCACTGCGGATGCTTTGGCACTACGCCATAAGTTTCACGATCCATCAACGCACAACCGCTACGTTCCAGATGGACAGATGGCCCGCGATATTTACGAGGCTATGGAAACGGCTCGGATTGAAGCAGTTGGCGCCGAATACATGCCAGGCACCGCTTCGAATATCGATGTGAAAATTACCAATGACGCGCTGCGCAAAGGCTATGACCAAATCAAAGAACCCGCAGAAGCGCCCCTCGCGGTTGCCGCGGGCTACCTGATCCGTCATCTCGCAACGGGTCGCCCACTTCCTGCCGGTGCACAAAATGTGATGGAGCTGTGGCGTGGATTTATAGAGGACCGCGCAGGTGGCACTCTCGAAAACCTGTCAGAGATGCTGCAAGACCAGCAAAGTTTCTCGAAGTTTGCACGTCAGATCATTGATGACTTGGGCTACGGCGATCAGCTTGGTGATGATCCCGACGACTTTGAGGATGACGAAGCAGACGACAGCGACGGCGCATCTGAGGACCCCCAAGAGCCTGATAGCACTGGCTCGGATGATGACACTGGTGAGGAAGAAGCCGAGGCCAACCCTGAGCAAAGCCAAGAACAGCAACAGGATGCTGCGCAGTCATCAGTTCAGCTTGATGATGCCGCTGAGCAAGACATGGGCGAAGAGACCGAAATGCCCGAAGGCGAGGCCCCTACTGAGCCACCGGCGCCACAGCCCATTTCCGATGCAGACCCCCTTTACGAGGCTTGGTCGACAGAGCACGATGAAGAAATCCGCGCCGAAGATCTTGCCGAACCTGCCGAGTTGGAAAGACTGCGCGCTTATCTTGACCAGCAGCTTGACCCTTTAAAGGGCGCGGTTTCGCGCCTTGCGAACAAGCTTCAGCGCCGCCTTCAAGCACAGCAAAACCGAAGCTGGGAATTTGATCTTGAGGAAGGCACCCTGGACGCAGGCCGCTTGGCACGCGTGATTGCGAACCCGACCACCCCGCTTTCATTCAAAGTTGAAAAAGACACAGAGTTCCGTGACACAGTCGTAACACTGCTACTCGACAACTCCGGCTCCATGCGTGGGCGGCCTATCTCGATTGCGGCAATTTGTGCAGATGTCATGGCGCGAACGCTTGAGCGTTGTCAGGTGAAAGTAGAAATTCTGGGGTTCACGACGCGGGCGTGGAAAGGTGGACTTTGCCGTGAAAACTGGCTCGCGGATGGGCGTCCACAGCAGCCAGGCCGCCTAAACGATTTGCGCCACATCATTTATAAATCGGCTGATTCACCATGGCGGCGTGCGCGGCCAAACCTTGGCCTTATGATGAAAGAAGGCTTGCTGAAAGAGAACATTGATGGCGAGGCGCTTGAGTGGGCGCATCGGCGCATGATCTCGCGACCAGAAGCGCGCAAAGTGTTGATGGTGATTTCAGACGGCGCACCCGTTGATGATGCGACCTTGTCCGTCAACCCTGCCAACTATCTTGAAAAACACTTACGCGACGTGATTGCTATGGTTGAAAAACGTAAGGCAGTTGAACTGGTTGCGATCGGTATTGGGCACGATGTAACCCGCTATTACGATCGCGCGGTCACGATCACGGACGTTGAACAACTTGCTGGCGCGATGACCGAACAACTGGCCTCGCTGTTTGACACGGACCCACGCGCCCGCGCCAAAGTACTGGGAATGAGGAAAGCCGGATAATGCATCAAGCCTTTGTAACGCGCACACGCCCCCAAGACGGACCGCCACGATTGGCCGCACTCCGGAATGAAATGCAGCGCGCAAAGGTTGACGCTTTCCTTGTGCCCCGCGCCGACGCCCATCAAGGCGAATACGTAAATGATCACGATGCACGGCTTAGCTGGCTGACAAGTTTCACAGGCTCTGCGGGTGAATGTCTTGTGACAGCGACCTCAGCCACGATGTTGGTTGATGGGCGCTACACGTTACAAGCGCGCACCCAATGCGCCGATGACTTTGAGGTGATCCTGAGCACCGAAACGCCACGCCATGAATGGCTGCGCAACACGCTCGAGAGCGGCAATACGGTTGCCTATGATCCTTGGCTGCACACCGCCGGCGAAATTGAAGCGCTGACAAAAGCCTTGGACGGATCGGGCATTGCGTTGCGCGCAACTGAGAACCTGATCGACAATATCTGGGCGGGCCAACCTGAGAGGCCGCAGGGTCAAGTTATCGCATACCCCGAAGATCTTGCCGGCAAAACATCCCGAGAAAAATGTCGTACTTTGGCGGCTGAGTTGTCAAAAGCGGGTCACAGCGCTGCGGTACTAACGCTCCCTGATAGCATTTGTTGGCTTTTGAACATCCGCGGCAGCGACATTCCCCGCAACCCCATTGTCCAAGCGTTTGCGATTTTGCATGCCACCGGTGCTGTTGAGCTTTTCAGCGATACCCAAAAATTTGCAAAACTTAAGCCTCAAGAAGGGCTGACTTTGCGAGAGCGGGGCGAATTTGAGCAAGCCTTACAGGCCTTACAAGGTGATGTGCTTGTTGATAAATCAAGCATTCCTGTCGCCGTGGTGTCGCAGCTTGCCCGGCCTGTACTGGCCCGTGATCCATGCATCTTGCCGAAAGCATGCAAGAACGAGGCGGAACTAAGCGGTACCAAGTCCGCACATATCCGTGACGCCGCTGCCATGGTTGAGTTTTTGGCATGGCTGGACGCCGCGGATCACAGCACACTTAGTGAAATTGACGTTGTCACAAAACTCGAAAGCTTTCGCGAGGCAACCGGCGCGCTGCGCGACATCAGTTTTGAAACCATCTGTGGCTCAGGGCCCAATGGTGCGATTGTTCATTACCGCGTAACTGAAGAAACCAACCGCAAGCTTGATACAAACTCAATGCTGCTGATCGACAGCGGTGGGCAATATATCGACGGAACAACCGATATCACTCGCACGGTTGCGCTTGGCACACCGACTGCCGAGATGACGAAATGTTTTACGGCAGTTTTACGCGGTATGATTGCTGTGTCGCGGGTTAAGTTTCCGAAAGGGGCCGCAGGCCGTGATCTTGACCCCCTCGCGCGGCAGTTTTTGTGGTCGGAGGGTTTGGATTTCGGTCATGGCACTGGCCACGGCGTCGGTGTGTACCTGTGTGTCCATGAGGGCCCGCAGCGGATTAGCCGCGCCTCGCACGAGCCTTTGCAAGCAGGCATGATTTTGTCGAATGAGCCCGGCTACTACGTCGAGGACAAATTTGGCATCCGCATCGAAAATTTGGTGATTGTACGTGATGCAGAACAGACCCGAACACCAATGATGTGTTTTGAAACACTGACATGGGTTCCAATTGATCGCCGATTGATAGATACAGACACTCTGAGCGCAGATGAACGCGCGTGGCTCAATGCATATCACGCGGACATTAGTCGTAAATTATCAGGTAAACTGTCAAAATCAGCGGCGGCATGGCTTGAGCAGGCTACGGCGCCTCTTTGAAAGGATCACATATGACCAACACCATTAACGTTCGCCGTGCAGATACAACGACAGTCGTCCGTGTGGCTGGTGCAGTCATCGGCGAAACCCGTGACGCACTGATCCTGAGCGAAGGTGATTTGGCAGAAGTGATGTACTTTCCCGTTACAGACGTGGCGATGGCCTTTTTGGATACCTCAGAGACAGTGACCAACTGCCCCGCCAAGGGCGCTGCGAGCCACTACACCATTCAGACAAAATCCGGTTCTCTTGAAGACGCCGCTTGGTCGTATGAAAACCCTACCGAAGCAGCCATGCGCATCAAAGGGCACATCGCTTTTGACACATCGCGGGTCACTGTCGAGAACGTCTAAGCTTTAGCTGTGCTCTTCGGCGGCAGTTTCGGCCAGCGCCTTGTTGTACGCACGTAGGGCATCCACTTGAAAAAGCGCGCCCCACAATTCAGGTGGCGCATCTTCACCACCCAATGTGACGACGGGAATAAAGCTGATATTTGAGGCCTCGAACAAAGGCATCGCCTGCTCAAGCGTTGCGTTCCCGTCCACATAGACCCCCTGTTCGATCAGCTCCCAGCAGTGTTCTGTGCTTGCAGCGTTCTCGTCGGACACGGGGCGCATGACGTTCGCCACGTTAAATAGTGCCAACAAATAGGCCTGTGGCCCTGCCGCAAGGTGGATGTTACGCCGTTCAAGCTGAGACAAAAAGAACGAATGATCCACCAACCGACTGGCCACAGCCGTAGAAAGTGACACTGCAACCATCACCGCCAGTCCAGTTTGCCAATCTCCGGTAAGCTCGAACACAATCAAAGTCGTTGAAATCGGTGCGCCTAAAACTGCAGCTGCGACAGCCCCCATGCCCGCCAAGGCATAAAGCGTCGTAGCACCCGATACATCGGGAAGCAGCGCGGTTGCCACATATCCAAATGTCAGCCCTGTCAGCGCACCCACCATCAAAGACGGCGAAAATACCCCGCCCCCCATCCGGCCAGCCATGGTGATCGCTACAGCAACTACTTTCAGCACTGCAAATACAAGCGCTTCGTGCCAGAGCAGGCTTCCTGTAAGCGCTGCCGAAGTAGTCTCGTAGCCCACGCCAATGATGTGCGGAAAGCCGATAGCCAAAACGCCCAAAGCGAGACCGGCGAACGCAGGGCGTAGATACCGCGGTATCGCAAACCGCGCCTGCCAGCGTGTCGTGACATCATCCGCCCAGAAAATTGTCCGCATCATGACAACGGCTACCAAGCCGCATGTCAGGCCCAGCATCAAAAAAGCAGGCAATTCTTGGTAAAATGACAGGGTGTTCGCTTGGCTTAGTGTGAATTCGGTCACGTCGCCAAACATCAATCGATTGATCACCGTACCCGCAGCCGAGGCGATCACGATCGGTGCAAACGCATGGACGGCGAAGTGCCGTAAGATCACCTCAAGCGCAAAAAGTGCACCTGCAATTGGGGCGTTAAAACTGGCCGATACAGCAGCGGCCACCGCACACCCCAACAGATCACGCCCCGTAATTCCGTCTGCTTTAATCCAATTGCTAACCCACGTCGAAAGAACCGCTGCCATGTGCACCACAGGTCCTTCGCGGCCTGTTGAGCCACCAGTTGAAAGCGTAATCAGCGACGCTGCCGCTGATGCCAATCCGGCACGCCGTTCAACGCGCCCCTCGTTCATCGCAGCGCCTTCTATAACGTCTGCAACACTGCGCACGCGTCCATCCTCGGTGAAGTTATGCAATATAAGTCCCACGATAAGCCCGCCAATCACGGGCGGCGTCACAAGCCAGATCCAATGCAGGTCTGCCGCAAACGAATGAATACGCTGAATATCAGGCGCGCCGTAGACCCAGCTTTGCAACGCAGTGATGCCTTTACGAAAGAAAACAGCGGCAAAACCCGCAGCAATACCGACCCCAAGTGCGATGAACCAAAACTGGATTTGACTGGGGCCGTTCGCGCGGATCAGGCGGATCACATCACGCAGCGTGTGCGCTGCCTGACGAAGTGACGCACGCAGGTTTTGCCACACCCCTGATGTACCGCCACCAAGCATCAGCCACCCAGCAAAGCGCGGGCCGCGCCACGCGCCTCGTCGGTAATTTTGTCGCCAGAAAGCATTCGTGCTAGCTCATCAACGCGGTCGCCCGCGTTTAATGGCACAACCGTCGATGTGGTAATGTCCCCGTCTGCTCCTGCAGTCACGCGCTTTTCTACACGCCAATGATGCGCGCCCAATGCCGCAACTTGGGGACTGTGTGTCACAACCAAAACTTGCCCCGCACTCGCGACTTCAGCCAATCGGCGACCAACAGCATCCGCTGTGGCACCCCCGACCCCACGATCAATCTCGTCGAAGATCATGGTCAGCCCTGTCGTAGACCGCGTCAAACATACTTTCAGCGCCAATAAGAAACGGCTCAATTCGCCACCAGACGCAATCTTGTTAAGCGGGCCTGAGGGCGCGCCCGGGTTGGTCGCCACGCGAAAAGCAACTTCGTCTTTGCCGGTCGGCCCAGAATCACAAGGCGTGACATCGGTGGTGAAAACCGCGCGCTCCATCTTCAAAGGCGCAAGCTCTGCCGACATTGCGGCATCAAGATTAGCAGCGGCCAGTTGGCGTTGCGCGGTCAATGCGTCAGCGGCACGATCATACGTCTTTTGCGCCGCAGCCAATGCTGCCTCAAGATCGGAAATCTTGTGCGCCCCACCATCCAGAGCCTGCAGTTTGATACGCAACTCATCTGCAAACGCGGCCAAATCATCAGGCAACACGTCGTGTTTGCGCGCAAGAGCACGGATCGCAAAAAGCCGCTCTTCGGTGTCTTCAAGCTCGGACGGATTAAACGCCAGACTATCAAGCACACGGTCTACGCCTGCTTGTGCATCGGCAAGTTCTGACATGGCTCGCGAAAGCGCTGCAACGGGCTCATCAAGGCCGCCTTCTGCGCCGCTCGCGGCATCATCAAGCCAACGCATCGCCGCATCCAGCTGCGCTTCTGCGCCGTCACGCCCCATGGCAGTGTGCGCACGGGCAATATCATCACGAATTTTCTCTGCGCCTTGCATCAAACGTCGGCGCGTATCGAGTGCGGCTTCTTCGCCGGGCTCAGGGGCAAGCGCATCCAGCTCCCCCACAGCGTGGCGCAAAAATTCTTCTTCGTCTTTAACGGCGACCAGCTCAGCCCGAGCCGCATCTAACGCACGGTTTGCAACCCGAACGTTTCGCCAATCGGCCGCCACATCAGACAGCGCAGCCTCAAGGCCTGCAAATTCATCAAGCAAAGCACGGTGGCCGCGCGCATTCAGCAAACCGCGATCATCATGTTGTCCGTGCAATTCAACCAAAGTCTCGGACACAGCGCGTAGCACCTCACCGCTGGCTCGGCGGTCGTTGATCCACGCGGTTTTGCGCCCATCGCGAGTATTCACCCGGCGCAGGATCAGCTCATCCTCAACGTCCCATCCCGCTTCACGCAAAACATCAAACGCCGCATGATCCGGTGACAGCTCAAACCACGCGGTCACTTCCCCTTGGTCAGCTCCTTGACGGACCAATTCCGCACGTCCACGCCAGCCCAATACAAAGCCAAGACTATCGAGAAGAATGGATTTACCCGCACCGGTTTCGCCCGTCAAAACGTTGAGCCCCGCGCTGAAGTTCAACTCCAGTCGGTCAATGATAAGCATGTCCCGTATGTCGAGCCCGCGCAGCATCTTCGTGCTACAGCCATTCGCCCTTGAGAACCTGACGGTAAATTTGGCGCAACCAGCTGTCTCCGCTGGCCTCTGCCTCAAGACCGTTACTCGTCAACAAATTGAAACTATCTTGATACCAGTCCGTTGACTGGAAATTATACCCAAGGATCGCACCGGCTGTTTTTGCTTCATCAGCCAAGCCAAGTGACACGTAGCTTTCGACCAAGCGGTGTAACGCTTCGGGTGTGTGTGAAGTTGTTTGGAAATCTTCAACAACCACGCGAAAGCGGTTAATGGCCGCCGTAAAGTGGCCTTTGCGCAAGTAATAACGGCCAATTTCCATCTCCTTGGCCGCAAGGTGATCAAAAGCCAGATCAAACTTCAAAATTGAAGAGCGGGCATATTCCGTATCAGGATAACGCTCGATCACAGTGCGCAATGCCTGCAACGCCTGAAACGTCAAACCTTGGTCGCGACCGATCTCATCAATCTGGTCGTAAAAGCTAAGCGCCAAGAGGTACTGCGCATATGCCGCATCCTCATCTGCAGGATAAAAGTCAATAAATCGCTGTGCCGCTGCGCGTGAACTTGGGTAATCACGGTCTTTGTGGAACGCGAATGCCTGCATGATCAGACCGCGCTTGGCCCACTCAGAATAAGGATAAAGCCGCTCGACCTCGCCAAAAAAGCGCGCAGCTTCTTCGGGGTTGCTCTCGGCAAGTTCAAATTCACCACGTTGGTAGATTTCTTCGGCGGTGTAGGATTCCAACGGGCGATCACGCCCTTCGTTTGACAGCGCCGCACAGCCAGCAATAGCGACAAGCCCAACTACCGCAACAGTTGCGCGTGCTGCACGGGCGTAGCGGCCCTGTATTTGGGGCGATTTTCGTTTTACTCGTGACTGCGTCGCGCGTTCCCGCATGGCCCGTCGATCCCTCTCTCGGTCCTTTAACAAAATGTGTAAAGACTGCTCAAAGATTTATCCAGAGGCTATCCGCAGTGACGCGCCCAGAACATAAACAAAAACGATTGATCAGCAGGCTTGCGGCAGATCCAACACCTCAACACCTGCGCCCGGAAGGCCAGATGCCATTTCAGGTGTGCATGTGACAACTTCAAAGGCGCTTGGGTCCGCAAAGAGCGCGCGCAACAGACGGTTCGTCATTGCGTGCCCTGCGCGAACGCCGGTGTACCGGCCCAAAATAGGGTGCCCTGCAAGCGACAAATCACCCAACGCATCGAGCATTTTGTGACGTACCGCTTCATCCGCGTGGCGAAACCCACCTGGCGAGAGGACTGCGTCACCATCAACAACAACCGCGTTGGTCAATGTGCCACCCAACGCCAAACCATTTGAGCGCATCGCGTCCACGTCTGATTGACGGCAGAACGTACGGCTGTCGGACAGCTCACGCACAAACGTGCCGTTGCGCAGATTGAGGTGCTTGCGCTGTCGACCAATCGCGCCGTCCGCAAAATCAATTGAGAAATCTATTTCAAGCGCATCTGAAGGGGAGAGTGATGCAGTCGCACCGTCTACTGTAACTTCAATGTCTTTCAGAATTCGGATCGCTTGCAGCGGCGCGCCCAAAGTCTGCACGCCCGCGTTCAGGAAAGATTGTGCAAAAGTGACCGAACTGCCGTCCAGAATGGGCACTTCGCCACCATCAATTTCGATCATCGCATTATGAATACCGCAGCCGGTCAATGCCGCCATAACGTGCTCAACCGTCGAAACCGTTACACCAGCATCATTGACCAACAACGTGCATAGCGGAGAAATTTCTACGCGGTCCCACGTGGCTGGGATCAAATTGTCTTTCGAGGACGCCACATCCGTGCGGCGAAACCAGATACCGTAATTCGCAGAGGCAGGCGCGACTGTCATACGCACAGCGCGGCCAGAGTGCAGGCCGGTGCCGGTAAATGTAACAGGGGTACGCAATGTTGTTTGCAAGATGTGCCTCAGACAGGTGATGCTTTTGTGCAACCTTGCTATGAAAAGCCCGCCAAAGTCACAATTAACAGTTTGTAACGTTTTGTAACAGTCGATCTGCGGCTCGGCGGAACCTCGCCATACTTTTCGTCAAGTCATTAATATCAAATAAAAAAGGCCGCCTCCAAAGGAAGCGGCCCGTTGAAGTTATTTAGCTAAACCTAGTTTGCTTGACGGCGCAAGAACGCAGGAATTTCGATGCGGTCTTGCTCGGCATTTGTGCTTTGCTCATCATCATATGCTTCTTGAACCGGAGGCTGCTGGCGCATCGCCGCCGGTGCAGAACGCTCAGACTGCTCTGCTCCACCAGTCATGCGACCAATTAGGCTGTTGATGCCAAAACGAGGACGCTCTGCTGCTTCGGGCGCTTGCGGCGCAGGGGCTGCAGTTGGAGCAGGCTGCGCTTCACGTGCCGGCGTGTTGGACACGGCTGCATTCAAACGCGCAAGCGCTTCCGCAGAGGGCTGCCCAGGTGCAGGCGCTTGCGGCGCGACATACTGCTCGGCCGCAGGCGCCTCAGGTGCTGGCTGGTACGCGGGAGGAGGTACGTCACCGCCAGCAGAAGAAGCGTCAAAGATGTTCTCTGCGGCATCAGCCTCGACAGGCTGCTCAGCGTCAAGCTCGTTAAACAGGCTCGGCTCTGCCGTGGCTTCACGCGCGGCTACTGGTGCGGGCTGAGCTGGCTCTGGTTGAGCGGCCTGTTGTGGCGCAGCAGGTGTAGCGCTGGCGCGGCGTGGGGCAGGCATATCGTGTACACTGGTGGCAGCGTCGATACCGGTTGCCACAACGCTGACCCGCATGATGCCATCGAGAGTTGTGTCCAAAGTTGAACCGACGATGATATTTGCATCCGCGTCCACTTTGTCACGGATAACATTTGCCGCTTCATCCAGTTCGAACAATGTAAGATCGTAACCGCCAGTGATGTTGATGAGCACGCCATTCGCGCCGTTGAGGCTGATCTCGTCGAGAAGTGGGTTCGCGATGGCTTTCTCTGCAGCCTGCTGCGCACGATCCTCGCCAGACGCCTCGCCTGTTCCCATCATCGCCTTGCCCATTTCGTCCATCACAGCGCGAACATCTGCAAAGTCGAGGTTGATCAGACCGGGGCGGACCATCAAATCAGTCACGCCTTTCACGCCTTGATAAAGGACATCGTCAGCCATCGAGAAAGCTTCGGTGAACGTAGTTTTTTCATTCGCCAAGCGGAACAGGTTTTGGTTCGGAATGATGATCAGCGTGTCGACCATCTTTTGCAGTGCCTCAATACCTTCTTCAGCCTGACGCATGCGTTTTGCACCCTCAAACTGGAACGGCTTTGTAACCACACCAACAGTCAAAACACCCAACTCACGCGCCGCTTGCGCGATGATTGGCGCCGCACCTGTACCGGTGCCACCACCCATCCCAGCGGTAATAAAGCACATGTGCGCACCCGCAAGGTGGTCAACGATTTGCTCAATGCTTTCTTCGGCAGCGGCAGCACCAACAGACGCGCGCGCCCCAGCACCAAGGCCTTCGGTTACTTTTACACCAAGCTGGATTTTCGATGGCGCGCCAGACTGCTGCAATGCCTGCGCGTCTGTATTGGCAATCACGAACTCAACACCCTCAAGGGCTTTTTCGATCATGTTATCAACAGCGTTACCGCCAGCACCCCCAACACCGAAAACAGTGATGCGGGGTTTGAGATCTTCTTGTCCGGGCATGGAGAGATTAAGTGCCATAGTGATATATCCGCCTGAGTTCGCCGCAGCCCCCAAATTTCTGGATGCGGCTCGTTTTCAACATTGTGCTCGCCCTGCTTTTCCAGGTGCGTACTGCCTTCATTGGAGAGTATGATACCGCGACAATTGGCGCGCGTCACCTGAAAAACGGTGATTTCAGCACAAAATAACGGCAAAAAACCGCTCAAACGCCCCTTATCTGGGGGTATAGCCATAGATTTCGGGGTTACCAGTTGTCTTTGAACCACCGGAAGGCGCGCTTTAGGCTGCGCGCAGGATACATTTCAGTTGGTACATCAAAGTCCCACCACTCGTCCTGAGGGTTCGCCGCAAAAAGCGCCAGCCCAACAGCAGACGAAAATGCAGGTCCCGTTACAGCCTGCGGAAGCCCTTGAACCCGCAACGGCCGCCCCATGCGGACGTGCTGTCCCAAAATGCGGCTGGCCAACCCGTCAAGGCCGGGGATTTGGCTCGCGCCACCAGTCAGCACAATCTTCTGGCTTGGCAAATGTTCAAAGCCCGCCGCATCAAGCCGTGCGCGCGCTTCTTCCAAAATTTCTTCTACGCGGGGACGCATGATACCAATCAACTCCGCGCGGCTTGCTTGACGGCTATCAAGCTCCCAATCACCCGTGTCACCGCCAAGTTGGATCATGTCACGGTCATCCATACCCGTGGCGTGAACGCCGCCGTAATATGTCTTAAGCCGTTCCGCTGTTGGTGTTGGCACACGCAGACCCATCGCGATATCGGATGTAACGTGATCGCCGCCCATACGCACCGCATCTGAGTAAATCATATGTTTCTTGATGAAGATCGAAATACTGGTCGAGCCGCCGCCCATGTCGATACATGCAGCGCCCAGCTCTTGCTCATCCTCGATCAAGGCAGAAAGACCACTGGAATATGCCGCCGAAGCAAGGCCAGCCAGCTCTAGGTCGCAGCGCTTCACGCATTGCACGATGTTTTGAATTACAGGTGCATCAACTGTCAGCAGATGCAGATCGGTCATCAATTCTTGCCCCGCCTGCCCGCGCGGATCCGCAAGGCCGGACCGGTAATCCAGCGCAAAGTTCACAGGCTGCGCGTGCAAAACCTCGCGGCCCGCACCGATGTCAGGCTCATCGCACATCGCCAGAACCCGGCCAATGTCCGCATCCGTCACAACGCCAGTCTCAAGTTCGACTTTACCATCAAGACCGTAGCTGCGTGGGTTCGCACCGCTAAAAGACACAATCACATGATCTACGCGGGTCTCGGCCATTTTTTGGCTAGCCTGCACAGCGGTACGAATGGCGCGCTCGGTCTCAGCCATTGTGGTGATTTCACCAAAACTCACCCCACGTGAACGGGTTGTTGCAACACCAATGACGCGGAAACTTGACTGTCCTGCCAATGACCCGATCCCCTCGGAGGACGGGCCTTCAGAGCCGTCAAAACGTAAAACAAAGCACGCTGTCTTTGATGTGCCGATGTCCAATACCGCAATGACACCTTTTTGAAGGGCCGCTTTGCGGGCGGTTCGCATGGCACGCTGCATGGCATAGGGCTGGCTCATCGTTGGCCTCCAAACTCAATTTCATTGATTTCACGGATATCGTCGCGGGCCGCTTCGCCCAGCCGTACAGTCGGGCGATATGACAATCGCATATCAACGGCCATGACATCACGGTTCAAAATATCTTGTGCACGGTCCAAAATCACCACACGCTCAAGGGCCGTTACAGGCGCATCCACGGGCAGCATTATGCGCTGCCCTGTTTGCAAAACAACATCCCAACGGCGCTCGCCCATGCGGACCAATCCCTGAACACGATCAGCAATTGGCGCCGCGGCAGCGATCACTTGCAGCGCTTCGGCTACGTGGTCTTGCGCCCCCATGCCTGCAATCAGTGGGAGATGCGGGTAAGCATTTCTGTCCTCAACTGCTGCCACACGGTGCCCTGCATCATCACGCAGTTCCATCCCCTCGTGATGACGCCAAACAACCGCTGGCACCCGCTCATACACATCTATTTGCAGCAAATTTCCTGTACGAACCGCAAGAGATGCGGTCTTCACGGCATCAAGGCTTTCAACTGTTTGGCGCATTGTCTCAAGGTCCAGATCAAAACTGGAGACAGGCAAATCAACAGGTAAAACTTCACGAATTGCGGTGGCTGTCGCATCAGACGCCCCATCGATTGCCATGACGTTGACCATGAACTCGGGTCGGGTTTCAAGTTGTGCACGGGCCTGCTGCCACGCAGCAACTGTTTTGGCGCGGTTATCTGACTGAGCAAAATAAATACCCGCAACAAGCGCCGCTACACACAACGGCAAACCAAGGCGCACAAAGTTGCGGTAACCGGGGCGCAGTCGCAGACGGTGATAACGATATGCCCACTTTGACGGCGCGGGGTCACGGCGCGGCGCTGACGCCTCGGGCTGTGCAGTATTGGACGTGCGGGCACGTAGAATTGAGCGCTTGCCTATCTGTTGCATGACGCGTCCCTCACCATCCATTCGCAAAACTCAGCGTATGACAGCCCTGCGTGTTGCGCCTGCTCGGGGCTAAGCGAAGTGGGCGTCATCCCCGGCTGCGTGTTGGTTTCAAGCAGGATAATACCGTCAATGCCACGCGTGTCGTCCCAGCGAAAATCAGTTCGCGAAACACCACGACAGCCCAATGCGGAATGGGCGCGTAACGCGTAATCCTGACACGCCTTGGAGATGTCATCCGGAATATCCGCAGGCACAACATGGCGCGACCCACCCGCTACATATTTTGCATCATAGTCATAAAAACCGTCGGTCAGAATATCAGTTACGGCAAAAACACGCCCCCCCATGACTGTGGCTGTTAACTCACGACCATCTGCATAAGCTTCGACCATCACCTCATCTGGCATGTCGTCGGACAGGTGCGGAGGGCCATTGGCGTCATCAGCAACCAGATAGACCCCAACGCTGGACCCTTCATTATTGGGTTTAACCACATACGGCACAGGCATCACGTGAGACGCCATCACATCTTCGCGCCGCGCAATCACGCTCGGTACAAAAGGCAGCGCGGCCGCGGCATAAATCTCTTTGGTGCGGGTTTTGTCCATCGCGATCGCAGATGCCATAACACCCGAATGCGTATAGGGGATATTAAGCCATTCAAGCAGGCCCTGAACACACCCGTCCTCGCCCCACCGTCCGTGCAGCGCATTGAACGCCACATCAGGAGCAAGCGCCAACAGCTGCGCGCCAAGATCTTTGCCAGCATCAATTGAGTGTACATCATGACCAAGACTACTGAGTGCCGCGCACACTTGCTCACCGGACGACAAAGAGACCTCACGCTCTGCGCTTGGCCCGCCCATCAGTACTGCAATTTTAAGGGGGTCACTGCCTGACTTACCCACCGCTTGCCTCATCTCCCCGCTCTCGTCAGAACGGATTGCGCGCGCATGGTTGCACGCTTCTTTTCATGTCCGAGGGCTGCTCTGCCCGCCATTCTTATCATTGCCCGCTTTTTGCGCGCTTATTTTGCGGCGGGTTCACCCACTCGCATAATTTCCCACTCTAGCGTCAGGCCACTGTTTTCGTAAACCTTTTTTCGCACCAGCTCGCCCAGTTTTTCCAGATCATCAGCGGTGGCATCCCCAGTGTTGATGAGAAAATTTGGATGTTTGGGAGACATCTGCGCACCGCCAAGTGTGAACCCGCGCAGGCCAGCATCTTCAATCACCTTCCACGCCTTGAGGTCGTGAACATCATCCGCCCGCCCAGTTGAGCTGAACCCCGCAGGGTTGCGAAAAGTGCTGCCCGCGCTTCTGTCTTTGGTCGGCTGGGTTTCATCGCGCTTGGCCAGCTGAACCGCCATTGTGTCGTGCAAAGTTTGCGGATTGCCCGCGGGCGCCTCAAACACCGCATGGGTCAATACCCAGCCTTCGGGCAACGTAGATGTTCGATAGCCAAAGGCTAAATCGTCAGGACCAAGCTCAACCCGCTCACCACTGCGCGTTACGGCTTCTGCCTTGATAAAGTGATCGGCGGTATACCGTCCATAACATCCCGCATTCATCCGAACAGCACCACCAATTGAACCTGGGATTGTACGCAAGAACGTCAAATCAAGACCGGCATCGGCTGCTTTACGCGCCACATGGGCATCAAGTGCTGCAACCCCTGCCCGCACAGTGGTGCCGCTAATTTCTATGTCATTAAAACCGCGCCCCATCCGAATGACAGCCGCGCGCAGCCCACCGTCACGAACAATCAAATTGCTACCGACACCCATTGGGAACACCGGCGTCTCAGCAGGTAGGGCCGCGAGAAACGAACAAAGATCGTCCACATCAGCAGGCTGGAAAAGCACGTCAGCGGGACCACCAACACGCAACCACGTCAGGTCCGCAAGGGCGCGCCCTTGGGTAAGTCGTCCGCGCACATCGGGCCAATCCGTCATCGTAGCGCCTTATCTTTGAGCCAATTCACACCGCGATACAGCGGCCAGCGCAGCACAGCAATACCAACACCAAGGCCCAGCACAGCCGCCCAAACGCCACCCGAATACGTTGCCATGCCGAGGGTCGGAATACCGACCGCTATCAAGAAATACGCCCGCCCCCAGTGATTGTCTTTGGACGGGACCGATTGAAGGATTTGAGCAAGAACCACCCAACCGCAGATCAAAACAGTCGCACTCATGAGCGTACAGGCTCGCCAATCATTTGACGCGCTACATACAAAAGTGGCACGCGAAACAGCGATACAAACGCCGCAAGACCAAGTGCGACGGCACCAAGGCCATGTTCAAATCCCACGAAAATAAGCAAAAATGGCACAACGATTGCCAACATAATTGCGGGCGCATACTGGACCCGCAACGGCAACAGCGCTGTGATACTAGCCAGTAAGGCCCAGACACAACATGACACGATGGATGCACTAACAATCATTGATCGGCTCCCATTTTTGCGGGCAAGCCATTGGCCCAAGCTGAAATGGTACCGGCACCAAGGCATACGACCATATCCCCTGCCACGGCTTGTTCGCGTACCAAGCGCAAAAGGTCATCCTCACCCACAACCGCACGGGCGTGGCGATGGCCATGCCGGATTAGCCCCGCCACCAGGTCATCACGGTTAGCCCCTTCGATGACATCTTCGCCCGCGGCAAAGACCTCGGAAATTGCCACAACATCTGCGTCATTAAAACAGCTGCAAAAGTCATCGAACAGGTCGTGCAAGCGTGAATAACGGTGCGGTTGGTGCACAGCGATTACGCGGCCTTCTGTTGCCTGCCGCGCTGCACGAAGGGCCGCAGCAATCTCAACCGGATGGTGTGCATAGTCATCAATAATCGTCACGCCACCTACTTCACCGATACGCGTAAAGCGTCGGTTCACACCGCGAAAATTCTCAAGCGCTGATTTGATCTCATCACGCTTCAAACCAAGATGGCGCGCCACAGCAACTGCGGCCAGCGCATTGGATACGTTGTGATCGCCGGGCATAGGCAACATACAGCCCTCAATCATCTGGTCCTCGCCTTGCAAAGCCACATCGAAATACGCCGCCCCATTGCGGTACATCAGGTTCACTGCACGCACGTCAGCCTGTGCGTTAAAACCATAGGTGACAACACGCCGGTCCGTGATCTTGCCCACCAGGGACTGCACCTCGGAATGATCCGTGCAACACACTGCCAAGCCGTAAAACGGAATATTTGAAACGAAGTCCAGAAAGCCTTTACGCAGGTTATCAAAACTGCCCCAATGCTCCATATGCTCGGGGTCAATATTGGTGACCACAGCAATCGTTGCAGGGAGCCTATTGAAGGTACCGTCGCTTTCGTCGGCCTCAACCACCATCCACTCCCCCTGCCCCACGCGTGCGTTAGAACCGTAGGCGTGAATTACGCCGCCGTTGATAACAGTCGGGTCGACACCGCCCGCATCCAACAACGCGCTGACCATGGTTGTCGTCGTGGTTTTGCCGTGGGTTCCCGCGACGGCCACGTTAGATTTCAAGCGCATCAATTCCGCCAGCATTTCGGCGCGGCGCACAATCGGCAGGCCCTTCGCCCGCGCAGCATCGTATTCAGCGTTACCGGGCTTGATCGCACTAGAGATCACCACAACATCCGCATCCTGAAGGTTTTCAGCAGCCTGCCCGACGAAAATTTTAGCCCCCAAACCGGCCAAACGATCCGTGATTTTGGATGCCTTCAAGTCCGAGCCTTGCACAGTATAGCCATGATCCAGAAGAACTTCGGCAATGCCGGACATGCCAATGCCGCCAATCCCCACAAAGTGAAGCGCGCCTAATTTCGTGGGAAGTTTCGTTGCTGCCATATCAGTGCCTACCGTCTTTTTATTTTTGTGTTTTGTGCTGGCTTTGCGCCAGTTCTAATGTGAGATCAGCCAAGGCTTGGGTCGCATCTGGCCGCCCCGCCCCAAGCGCCGCCTGCGCCATTGCAGTTGCTTTTTTCGAATCGCTAAGAATACCTGAGATCTGCGCTGCGACCGCCTCAACCGTAAAAGTATCTTCGGTCATCACCACAGCCCCGCCAGCTTCTGCAAGCCCACGCGCATTTACGGTTTGGTGATCATCTGTCGCGATGCCAAGTGGCACCAAAATCGATGGCCGACCAATCACTGAAATATCCGCTACACTACTTGCGCCTGCACGGCTGATGACCAACTGGGCTTCTGCAAACAGAGTGGGAATATCATCAAAGAACGGCTGCACGTGCGCAGTGATGCCGTGTTGTGCGTAAAATTCTGTAACACGGGATTCGTCTTCTCCGCGTGCTTGATGGATGACGCGCACATTCGCGCGGACACTTTCGGGCAGTCGCGCGATGGCCGCTGGCACCACATCAGACAAAATACGCGCGCCTTGGCTGCCGCCAATGACGACAATCGACATGGGATAATCTCCGGGCGGAATATACCCCGCTGCAGCGCGGGCCAGCACGGTTTCACGCACAGGGTTGCCCGTTGGAACCCCCTCAATGCCATCTGGAAGGCTCATTGGCCACGTGCCGCATGCAACGCGGCTTACACGGGACGCAAACAGTTTGTTCACGCGGCCCAACACACCGTTTTGCTCGTGCAGCATGCGAGGGCGACGCAGCAAAGTTGCCGCTGTCAAAGCGGGAATTGAGGGATAACCACCGAACCCGACCACCACATCAGGGCGGTCGCGCAGCATTGTCAAAGTTGCGCCCACACACCCTGCAATGATTTGAAACGGCGCCAACACTTTTGCCAAAATACCACCACGCGACAGAGTAGCGCTGCTAACCTGCTCTATTTTCACGCCAGCGGGAAAGCCACCGGCGTAGCGCGCACCGCGCGCGTCTGTGCTCAGAACAACACGCCAGCCTTGTGCAAGCATCGACTCTGCCAGTGCTTGCGCGGGAAACATATGCCCGCCCGTGCCGCCCGCCGCGATGATCAGGAGGGGTTTGCCCGCCATGACTTACACGCCCCGGCGGGACAGGATATCACCAATCTCACCTTGCGGGCGTTTGCGTGTGAACGCGAGCAACATCCCAACTGCAATACCACCAGCGATCAACGACGAGCCACCATAACTAACAAACGGAAGGGTCATACCTTTTGCCGGCAACAACCGCACCGCGACACCCATGTTAACCAAAGCCTGAATACCGAATGTGCACGCCAACCCCGTACCCGCCAGACGAATGAACGGATCCCGTTCACGGGTCAAACGGTGCAGCGAGCGCAGCACGATTGCGGTATAAAGAAGGATAATAATCAGCACTAAAAAGAGGCCATATTCTTCAGCCGCAACAGCAATAATGAAGTCCGTGTGGGCATCTGGCAGTGATTGCTTAACCTGCCCTTCGCCAACACCCACGCCAAAAAAACCACCCTCACGTATAGCATTGGTCGCGTAGCCAAGCTGGGTTGTGGGATCAACTTCGGACGACCAATAGCCATCAATGCGGCGCGCGAAGTGCTCGCTTGAGGAATAGGCAACAAAGCCACCCGCGATGACCAACCCCATCAGACCGATCAACAAAACCGCAGGCGCGCCAGCGACAAACCACATCACGCCCCAGCCGAACAGAACCAAGCACGCTTGGCCAAAATCAGGTTGTAGCGCCAACATCAAAACGATCATGACGCACAAGATAAATGACATGGATTTGCCGGGAGGGCCTTCAAGTTCCTGACTGGCCGCCATCATCCACGCCGCCATCACAACAAAACCGGGCTTCAAAAACTCGGACGGCTGCAAAGACGCAAACCCAAGCGAATACCACCGCACCGCACCTTTTCCAAAGTCCGTTCCAAAAACAGGCAAAGCCGCAAGCGCAACAAATGAAGCCATAAATCCAAGAACCGCCAAGCGGCGCACCATATCAGGCTGCATCATCGACACGACAAACATGGTGATCATCGCCATAAATCCGAAAATGATCTGACGCTCTACATAATGAAACGGAGCGAAGCCATTTTTGGCAGCAAGCGGAGGGGACGCCGCAAGTCCAAGCAGCAAACCGATCCCAAACAGGATCAGAATGCACGACATTGTCCACTTGTCGATCGTGCGCCACCAGCGTGGAAGCACAGCATCGCCGCTACGCACGGGAACCGTGCCATAGACCATTTCTGTCATGGTTTACCTACTCTAACCGCCTCAATCGCCCCGTTTTCGGGGTCTCTAGGGATACATTACTACGAAACCACATGTGATTCTACGGAAATTACGCATGAATTTGAGGTTTCTGAGTACGGCAAGCGGCACTCCGCTTGCCAACGCGCGTAACCTGGGCCACTCAACAGATATGCAAATTAATACACTCATCATTGGCGCTGGCGCCGCAGGCTTGATGTGCGCCGCCCACAGCGGCCCCAAAACTATGGTTGTGGATCACGCCAAAGCGGCTGGTGAAAAGATCCGCATTTCGGGCGGGGGTAAGTGCAACTTTACCAATATGTACGCAGAGCCACAGAATTTTCTGAGTGCAAATCCGCATTTCTGCAAGTCAGCCCTGTCACGCTACACCCAGTGGGATTTCATCGAGATGGTCACCGCAGCAGGCATTCCCTACCATGAGAAAACGCTGGGTCAGTTGTTTTGCGACACCTCCGCCAAGGACATCATCAAGCTGCTCAAAACCCAAGCGCGCGGTGCGGACATTCGCCTCAACACCTCTGTTGAGCATATCGCCAAGACCGAAAACGGTTTTGACGTAGCCTTAATGCACGAAGGCAAGCTTACATCCGTCTCAACCGCGAATTTGGTTGTGGCCACTGGCGGCAAATCAATTCCCAAAATGGGTGCTACAGACTTCGGCTACCGGATTGCGCGACAATTCGACATTGATGTGTTGCCGACCCGCGCAGGGCTGGTTCCCCTTACCTTCGGACAAGATATCATGGAGGCCCTAAAGCCCATGGCAGGCGTGTCACTCAATGCGCGGGTCAGCTGTAATGGTGCCGCTTTTGAAGAAGGGTTGCTGATCACCCATCGCGGTCTTTCTGGACCATCCATATTGCAAGCCAGTTCGTATTGGCACGAAAAAGACAGCTTGTTTCTGCATCTTGAGCCTGCGCTCGACATTGTGCAGGCGCTCAAAGACCAGCGTCAACAAGCCGGCCGCATGGCCGTTCACACAGCACTGGGCGCGCATCTGCCCTCAAAGCTTGCCAACTACATCATAGAAATTGCGGGGCTTAGCGGAAATTTAGCCGATCAATCCGACAATGATCTGGCCCAGCTTGAAGCAGTTCTGACCGAATTGGAAATGCGCCCAACAGGTAGCGAAGGATACAGAACCGCCGAAGTGACCCTTGGCGGCGTGAACACCGATGCTCTCAACTCAAAAACAATGGAAAGCCGCAGCGTACCAGGGCTTTATTTCATCGGTGAAGTTGTCGACGTTACCGGATGGCTTGGCGGATACAACTTTCAGTGGGCATGGTCATCTGGATGGGCCGCGGGCACAGCAATCGCGGGCTAAGGCATCGCCATCTAGTCCGCGGCCACACGCTTGACGCAATCCACAAAATCATCTCCGCGGGCCTCAAAGCTGTCGTATTGATCAAAACTTGCAGCCGCTGGCGCCAACAAGACAACATCACCTTCCTGCGCATCCGCTACGGCCTGAGAGACAGCCTCTTGCATTGATCCGCACACGGCAGCGTCGCAGCTAAGCTGGCGCGCAAAACTCTCTGCCTCGCGCCCAATGACGTAAGCTTTCTGAACATTGCCAAGATGCGGCAGAAGCGCGTTAAGACCGCCCTCTTTTTGCAAGCCCCCACAAATCCAGCGCACGTTTTGGAATGCCTGAAGCGCTTTGGCGGCACTATCCACGTTGGTCGCTTTGCTATCGTTCACAAAACGAATTCCACGGTGCTCTGCAACAGTCTGGGACCGGTGGGGCAAACCTGCGAAGGTATGAAGTGCGGCCTCAATTTGGCGCGGGCCGATACCCACCGCACGGCAGGCGGCATAAGCAGAGCAAGCATTTTGATGATTATGTGCACCGGGCAGACCCGCAATGCCACGCAAATCAATGCTGGCGACTTGGCGACCCTTGCGCCACTCCGCGAGAAAGCCCTTCTTGGCAAAAACACTCCAGCCATTTGACGTCAGCTTACGCTCAACCGAGACAGAAATCACCCGATCCTCACCCGCAGCTGTAGCCGTCTGGTTGGCCAAAAACTGCCCTTCAATTTCATCGATGCCGATGACAGCCCGTTCTGGACCACCTTCTGCAAAAAGCCGGCGCTTGGCGTTAAAGTACCCGCCCATTCCTGCATGACGATCAAGGTGATCGGCGCTTAGATTTGTCCAAACCGCAACATCAGGCGTCAAGGCGCGCGCAAGCTCGGTTTGGTAAGACGACAACTCAAGCACAATCACTTCGCCGTCATGCGCCGGTTCAATGTCCAACACCCCACGGCCAATGTTGCCAGCCAACTGCGAGGGCCGGCCGCTTGCCTGTAAAATGTGATGGATCAACGCAGATGTTGTGGATTTGCCGTTGCTACCTGTGACAGCGATCACCTGCGGCGTGCGGTCAAATGCGTTCCAATCGTTGGTAGCGTAACTGCGGAAAAACAGCCCGATGTCGTTATCCACGGGCACGCCAGCGGCCCACGCCAGCGCAATAACAGGGTGTGGTGCGGGATAAAGATGCGGAATTCCGGGGCTAACGATCAGGGCAGACACGTCCTCAAACGCGCCTTGCTTGGTCAGGTCGTGCAACAACAGCCCCTGCCCTTCGGCACGCAGACGTCCTTGCTCACTATCGTCCCAGCAAAGCGCCTCCGCCCCGCCTTCTTCCAACGCATGCGCCGCAGCCAATCCCGAGCGCCCAAGACCCAAGACCGCAACCCGCTTACCCTCAAAACCTTGCACAGGGATCATCGCCGCACCCTACTTTTTCTTTTGTTTATAAATATCCAAGCCCGACGGCTCACAGCTTACCGTACTTTGAGCGTCGCCAGACCGATCATCGCGAGAATAAGTGAGATAATCCAGAACCGGATCACAATCTGTGGTTCGGCCCACCCTTTTTTCTCATAGTGGTGATGGATAGGCGCCATCAAGAAAACCCGTTTGCCGGTCCGCTTGAAATAAAGCACCTGAATGATCACCGAAAGCGCCTCAACCACGAACAGACCGCCTACAATACCAAGAACCAGCTCGTGCTTTGTGGCCACCGCAATCGCGCCGAGCGCGCCGCCAAGCGCAAGCGAACCTGTGTCCCCCATGAACACCGCCGCAGGAGGGGCATTGTACCAAAGAAAGCCAAGCCCGCCGCCAAACAACGCCGCACTAAAGATCAAAATTTCGCCGGTGCCCGGCACGTAATGCACATCAAGATACTCGGTGAAATCCACGCGACCCACCGCGTAGGCAATCACACCCAAAGTACCCGCAGCAATCATCACAGGCATGATCGCCAAACCGTCCAGACCGTCCGTCAGGTTCACCGCATTTGCGGACCCAACGATGACAATCATCGCAAATGGCACAAAGAAAAAGCCCATGTTAATCAGCGTGTCTTTGAAAATCGGCAGCGCCAGTTGATTGGCCAATTGGTCCGGATGCACCTGACTGGCCCAAAAGCCAGCAATACCCGCAATGACAAAGCCCAACAAAAGCCGCACGCGACCACTGACCCCGTCGGTATTTTGCTTTGAGACTTTGGCATAGTCATCCGCAAAGCCGATGGCCCCAAACGTCATTGTGACGAATAAAATCAGCCAGACGAAATGGTTGTCCCACCGCGCCCAAACCAGCGTTGAAAACAGGACAGCTGAAAGAATAAGCAAGCCCCCCATCGTGGGTGTGCCCGCCTTAACAAAGTGACCTTGTGGGCCGTCTTCGCGGATCGGCTGACCCTTGCCTTGTCTGCGGCGCAACACGTTGATGAGCGTCGGCCCAAACACAAATCCGAAAATCAACGCCGTTAGAAACGCCCCACCCGCGCGAAAAGTAATATAGCGAAAAAGGTTGAAAAAATCGCCCCCGTCAGAAAGCTCGGTCAGCCAATACAGCATTTTGTGGTCGTCCCCGTTCTTCATCAGGATTTAGGTGGTACTGGTAGTGCTTTGACCCAATTTACGCAAGGCATCAACGACCTGCGTGACACGGCTGCCCAATGAACCCTTGACCAAAACCACATCACCGGCATCGACGATATGGCTCACTTCGGCAGCAAGTTCCTGGGCCGTTTCGTACCACCGCCCGCGCTGTGGTGCCCCAAGCGCATCATAAAGCGCCTTCATGCGCGGTCCGACACAATGCACTTTGCTGACGGCGGCCAAATTTGGATCTTGGGCAACACTTGCGTGGATGGCCATTTCATCGCTACCTAACTCAAGCATATCGCCAAAGATTGCGATGCGTCTGCCTGAGCTGACCCGCCCAAGATTATCTTGCGGCTCTGCACTGCTTAGCACCGCCAAGGCCGCAGCAAGGGACGCAGGGTTGGCGTTATAGGCATCATCAATAACGTCGATCACAGCATCCGTATCAACAACATCAAGCACAATCCGCTCGCGCATGCCGCGTCCCGCAGGCGGCTGCCAGCGTGCCATATCAATCGCTGCACGGCCCAGATCGCCACCAAGCGCATCCACAACTGCCAATGCACCAAGCGCATTCATCGCAAAATGCGTGCCTGCGGACATCACTTTGAACAAAATGTCTTCTGTGCCTGTGTCTGTTTCAATGCGGGCTTCCACAATTGTTAGGTCATTCAAAACGCGGGCTGAACGCAATTGGTAAGCAGACGACATTTCACCAAAAAGCCGCATCTGGCAGCCTGATTTGAGCGCATGGTTTTGTAAAATTTCACTCGTCGCGATATCAGCGTTCAACACAGCAACACCGCCTGCCAGCAGCCCGTCAATGATTGAGGCCTTTTCACGCGCGATGCCTTCGATATTTTCAAAAGCCTCAAGATGCGCAGGTGCGACTGTTGTCACCATCGCCACATGGGGGCGGGTCAACTTGGATAGTGGCGCAATTTCACCGGGGTGGTTCATCCCCATTTCAATGACGGCAAACTGTGTATCCGCAGACATTCGCGCCAATGTAAGCGGCACGCCCCAGTGGTTGTTGTAACTGGCAACAGACGCATGGGTACGCCCTTGGGCAGACAACACATCGCGAAGCATTTCCTTGGTGGAGGTTTTACCAACACTGCCCGTGATACCAACAACTTTGGCATCGGTCCGTGCACGTGCTGCGACTGCCAAACGCTCAAGCGCGGCCAACACATCATCAACAATCAAAAGTGGGGCATCGCTTGGCACATCGTCAGGTACACGCGAAACCATGGCAGCACCCGCACCGGCCGCAAGGGCAGCTGCCACAAAATCATGCCCGTCGCGTACGTCTTTCAGAGCAACGAATAAATCGCCCGCCTCAATCGTGCGCGTGTCAATGCTAATGCCATCTACGGCCCAGCTTCCTTGGGCGACCCCGCCTGTGGCTTCAACCGCTTGTGCACTGGTCCATAAGCTCATCTCACATCATCCCGTCCAAAGCGGCCACTGAAATGCTGGCCTGTTCCACGTCGTCAAATGGTAAAACATCCGCACCAATGATTTGACCCGTCTCGTGACCTTTGCCTGCAATCAAAAGGGCGTCACCCTCTTCCAGCATATCGACTGCGCGCAAAATTGCCTCTGCCCTATCGGCCACATTAATCGCATCGGGACACCCTTCCATGACTGCTGCGCGGATCGCTGCAGGGTCTTCGGAGCGCGGGTTGTCATCAGTCACAATCACCACATCCGCCGCCGCGGCCGCAGCCGCACCCATCAACGGCCGTTTAGTAATATCACGGTCCCCGCCGGCGCCGATGACAGCAACCAGTTTGCCAATGATGTGCCCGCGTAGCGAGGCGATAGCCGATCGCACCGCATCAGGCGTATGCGCGTAATCTACGAAAACCGCCGCACCGTTTTGGCGGGTCGCGGCCAACTCCATGCGGCCGCGCACGGTTTTAAGATGCGCAAGACTGTCAAATACTTCATCCGCTGCACCGCCTGCGGCAATGACCATGCCTGCTGCAACAAGGGCGTTCTCTGCTTGAAACTGCCCCATGACGTTCAGGCGCAGCGTCCGCGCTTTACCTTGCCACGCGATCCGCAGTGTCTGGCCTGTGGCATCAAGACGGTGATCCAATATGCGCAGGTCTGCGTCCTCGGCCTTGCCCACGGTGATCACATTAAGGTCACGGGCAACGCAAAGCTGTTTAACGCGCGGCCCCATTGCATCGTCGATATTGATAACCGCCGTGCCGTCTTCGACCAGAACGCGCTCAAAAAGACCCATCTTGGCGGCGAAATACGCCTCGAACGTCTCATGGTAGTCCAGATGATCTTGGGTGAAGTTCGTAAAGCCCGCCACTTTGATATGGCACCCGTCCAGCCTGTGCTGATCCAGCCCGTGCGATGACGCCTCCATCGCCGCATATGTCACACCGTTCTGCGTAGCCTCAGCCAAAGCCGCGTGCAGCGTAATGGGATCTGGAGTCGTGTGCGCTAGCGGTGCGGTCCAGTGCCCCTCAACGCCGGTTGTTCCAAGGTTAACCGCAGGCTTGCTCATCTCTTCCCAAATCATCCGCACAAAAGTGGCAACAGATGTTTTGCCATTGGTGCCCGTCACCGCCACCATAGTCTCGGGCTGGGCGCCGAACCAAAGGGAGGTGGCGCGCGCAAACGTTTGGCGTGGCTCATCTGCTACGATCAGCACCGCATCAGAGGCGGCCAATTCTTCCTTGGCGATCTCGGCGCCCTTAGGGTCAGTCAAGATTGCCGCAGCCCCTTGGCGCAGCGCGTATTGAATAAAGCTGGCCCCATGAACTTGCGCACCTGCGAAAGCCGCAAACAAAAAGCCAGCCTCCACGACGCGGCTATCTAAAGCCACCCCTGTGATGGCAACGTCCCGTGCCGCCGTCAGCCCAAGTTGCGAAAGTGTTTTAGTCGTCATTTCTGCCAATGCTCCTCAAAAACACACCCAGTGATGTCCCGCCCTGACAGCCGCGCGCCGCTGCCGCGAAGGCCTTACTGTGAGGTCAGTGTTACACGCGCAAGGCTAGCAGGTTCAACAGTTGGGCGCAGGTCCAAAAGCGGTGCCACACGCCGGATCATTTCAGCGGTCACTGGTACCGCAGTCCATCCCGCCGAGCGACGCATCCGACCCAGCCCCATGATCTCGGGCTCATCCAATGTCACAATCAAAACGTACCTTGGATCATGGCTTGGGAACATTGTCGCAAAGGTCGCAATGACGCGGTCCTCATAATATCCGCCCGTTGGTTTTGGTTTATCTGCCGTACCTGTTTTACCGGCAACTGAATATCCTGGCACATCGCCAAAACTTGCGGTGCCATCAGTGACCACAGCGCGCAGCATTTTTTGCGCCTCGCGTGCCGCCTCGGGCGACATCACGCGGGGGCCAAGCGGCACTGTGCTGTCTTGTTTCAACAGTGTTGGCGTGACCGCCGTGCCACCATTCGCGATGGCCGCATAACCCGCAGCAAGCTGCATGGGTGAGGTAGACAAGCCGTGGCCATAACTGATGGTCACAGTGCTTAACTCGGTCCACTTGGGAGGCAGCAAAGGCGTGCCACGCTCAACAGTTTCAACGGGTGCGGCCTCAAAAAAGCCCAAAGATTTGAGGAACTCTTGCTGACGCTCTGCGCCGATCTCAAGCGCCAAACGTCCGGTGCCGCGGTTCGAAGACTTCACCATGATGTCCGACACGCTAAGTTTACCGTAGTTCTTGTTCTCAAACTCACCGATAGAACGCCTTCCAACACGCATCGGACCTTTTGTATCAATGATGGTCTCGGCATCAGCGATACCCAGATCAACAGCTTGTGCGGCTGTGAAAATCTTGAACGTCGAGCCAAGCTCGTACACACCCTGTAACGCGCGGTTAAAAAGTGGGCTGTCGCTTTGGTCTTTGTCTTTGTCAGCAACCGTCAAAGGACGCGGGCGGTTGTTGGGATCAAAATCAGGTAGGCTAACGACGCTGATCACCTCGCCGGTTTTTGCGTCCATCAACACCGATGACGCGCCTTTGGCGTTCATGATCTTCATACCGTTGAACAGCACTTCTTCGGATGCTGCCTGCACCGTCAGGTCAAGCGACAACTCAAGTGGCTCATTGGCTTTGGCAGGGTCGCGCAAACGGTCATCGAAGAACTTCTCAACCCCCGCAACGCCCAGTACTTCTGCACTACTTACGCCCTGCTCACCAAAACGCGTACCGCCCAAGATATGCGCCGCAATTGCGCCGTTGGGGTAAAGACGCATCTCACGCGGCCCGAACAACAACCCTGGGTCACCAATATCATGTGCGGCTTGCTTTTGCTCGGGACTAAGCCGTTTTTTAACCCATGCAAACTTGCGATTGCCGCCAAGTTCCTTGCGCAGTTTTTGCTCGTTCAGATCAGGAAATATCTCAAGCAATTTGGTAATTGTGCCGTCCTTATCAATCATCTGATGAGGATGTGCATACAGCGAATACGTGTCGTGATTTGTCGCCAAAATGCGGCCACGGCGGTCCAGAATGTCTGCGCGGTTTGATCGGATTTGCACATTCATCGCAGAGCTGCGCGGCTCTGCTACATCCGAGGCAGACAGCGTCGCCATCCGCCCACCCACAGCACCGAAGGCGGTCAAAAAGAACAACCCCAACACCACCAAACTGCCCTCAGCACGGCGGCGGGACTGATCGCGCATTTCTTCGTGACGCTTACGCTTGTTATCGCGTTCAATCGCATCAGGATTTTCGCCGCTTTCGCGGGCTTTCAAGATGCGAGCAAGGGGGCGAAGTGGCGTGCGGATCATTGTGCGTCCCCAAGTGTCGCGTTTGTATCAACGGCGCCCGTGATCAACCCAAGCGGCGCAATCACAGAAGGATAACTGATCTGGTCAACGCGGCCAAATTGCTGCGGCTCCATCGGCAAAAGACCCAGCAAATCAAAATTGATCTCGGCTAAATCGCGCAGCCGCTCAGGCCGGTTCAGATATGCCCACTCACCACGTAAAATGCCCAACGTATCGCGCGCCTCAGCGATGTCACGCTGTAGGACACGAACCTCTGCCAAGGCATCTTTCGTCCGATAATTTTCTTGGTAGGCCCAAAAAGCCAGCCCCATGACCGCAAGTGCCGCGCTGATATAAAGCAACGTGCGCATCGCTTAGCCCCTTCCCAACGTCGGCATGCCAATGTCGCGCGGCGCCAGTGTTTCGCCCGCCAGATCAGCCGGAGCATCACTACGAATTGCAACACGTAGCTTTGCACTGCGCGAGCGGGGGTTTTCCTCAAGTTCCTGCGCATCTGGCCCGATTGCTTTGCGAGACTTCAGAGCAAACGCAGGGATTTCTTGTTCAGCCTCCGGTGCATAACGGTTGGCATTACCCGTCGTGCCCGCACGCATTTGCAAAAAGCGTTTCACCATCCGGTCCTCGGTGGAGTGAAACGTGACCACCGCCAATTTACCACCGGGCTTCAACGCCCGCTCAGAAGCCATAAGACCTTGATAAAGCGCATCATACTCACCATTCACCGCAATGCGGATCGCTTGAAAGCTGCGAGTCGCAGGATGGCTTTGACCCGGTTTTGAGCGCGGCAGTTGACCTGCAATCAGGTCGGCAAGCTCAAGAGTTGTCGTAATAGGGGCCGCAGCGCGTGCCTTCACGATTGCCTTTGCGATCCGGCGAGAGGCGCGTTCTTCACCATATAGAAACAAAACATTCGCTATTTCAGCTTCGGACAATGTCGCGATCAGATCAGCCGCCGAAGGTCCATCTTGGGCCATCCGCATATCAAGGGGGCCGTCCTTCATGAACGAAAAGCCGCGCTCGGCTTGGTCAAGCTGCATCGAACTTACCCCAAGGTCCAAAACAATGCCGTCAAGATTTTCCGCATAAGTATCAAGTTTCGCGAAATTCCCAGCAACCAGCGTCACGCGATCATCGGCCCACGATTTTGCCATCTCAAGTGCTAGCGGATCTTGATCAACGCCAATCACCTGCTCTGCACCTGCTTCAAGGAGCCCGCGCGTATAGCCACCGGCCCCCAGTGTACCATCAAGCCAGACACCACCTACAGGCGCTACAGCCTCCAACAAAGGACGCAAAAGAACGGGAATATGCGGATCAGCGGACGGTGTAGAAGCGGCGCCCATTGATTATTCCTCATCCCCATCAAGATAAACTGACGGGTCCAAATCCGGATCGAAATCCTCGTCATCCAACGCGAGGTTATTCTCAGCTTCGAATGTCTCAGGCGTCCAAATTTCAAATGTATCGTTGTTGGCGATGAAGTAGGCCTCGTTCGTAATGCCCAGCTTTTCGCGCAGCTTGGGAGACAAAACGAACCGCCCCGTTTCATCAACGCTAAGCGTTACCGAGCGACCACTGTAAAGGCGCGACAAAGCATGACGCTTTTTGGACCCACGGGGCAATTTGCGAATTTTAGCATCAACTGAAGCCATGCCATCCACAGTGAACCCTTCAAGGAAGGCACGCCGGTCATCGCCATAAACTAGGACAAACTCTGGCAACTTGCCATTTTCCCACGCGGGATCACCTGCCTCCAAGACACGTCGAAAGGGCGCGGGAATTGAGACCCTGCCCTTCGCATCCACCTTCTGGTGGTATTCGCCTCTGAACGCACGGACCATCGAGGAACCGGCTCCTGTTGCTACCTTGCGACCTACGCACTGAAATGCGCGGCCCTTTAATTAAAAAGGCGGGTTGATCTGCTGCCACTGATCAACCCGCCTGTGCCCCTTTGCGGGGAAGTCCGACTGCGCGCGCCACCTGGGGGGATGTCTGCTCGCTCACGCGCCGGATCTCGTTGATCGAAGAAGTGAGGCCTGTATGAAACCTTTTCGGTCGCCGGGTGGGGTTCTTGAGACGCCCCTTAAATGTGTGCTCACCGCTTCGATAAACTTAGGAATACATGGGAATTTATGGGAAGCAACAACTTTTTTCGAGCTAAACGCCTTAAAAACTTAGTAAATCATGAAGCAAACTATACTTTACACCACCTTAATTACATCATCATGTAGTATCATGTAGCCATTAACACTAAATGTAGTAGTAGCGGTATTGTTCAAATAATTACCAAAAAATCCCAACTTTCATCACTTTAGCTAAAAAAAGCCGACCTATCCCACCTAATTTGAGCGATTATTTGATAAAATCTACGAGATACAAACACTAAACTACTGAACACTCCCATGATTTCCCACATATCATTATCACATGCAGCAAAAAAGGCGCCCCGAAGGAGCGCCTTGAACTTCAATACAATTGAGGTGTCTGTCTAAGCCATACCGCCTGCAACAAGGCGTTCAGCCAATTGAGCGTAGGCCTGCGCCATAGGGCTGTCACCAGCCGCGATGGGCGTACCAGCATCCCCGGCAAGCCGCGTATCCAGATCAAGCGGTAACGACCCAAGGAAAGGTGCGCCAATTTTCGCAGCCTCCGCCTCAACGCCCCCATGCCCGAACAGATGCGCCTCATGGCCACACTCGGGGCAGATATACGTGCTCATGTTCTCTATCAGGCCCAAAACCGGTGTGCGCAGATTATCAAACATATCAAGCGCGCGTCGTGCATCCAAAAGCGCCACATCTTGCGGGGTACTAACTACGATTGCCCCTGTCACTGCCGCGCGCTGGCAAAGCGTAAGCTGCACATCACCCGTGCCTGGCGGAAGATCAACGATCAGAACGTCAAGCTTGCCCCACTCAACCTGCCCCAACATTTGTTGGAGTGCGCCCATTAGCATTGGCCCCCGCCACACAACCGCTTTGTCGGGGTCAAGCATCAGACCGATGGACATCATTGTTACGCCGTGGGCCTGCAGAGGAATGATTGTTTTGCCATCTGGGCTGGCAGGACGTTTTGAAACACCCAACATACGCGGCTGACTGGGACCATAAATATCTGCATCAAGCAGCCCAACTCTACGTCCCTGCTTGGCCAAAGCGACTGCCAGATTTGACGATACTGTCGATTTGCCAACCCCGCCTTTGCCCGACCCAATCGCCAAGATACGGTCAACGCCGGAGACAGGCTTGGGACCGCCCTCTTGCTTTGTCGGGTGTCCGCCAATCTTCAGGCTGGGAGGCGCGGAAGGTGCAGCTTGTGGTTTGGCTGCGGGCGTAGATGGCCCGTGGGCTGTCAGCACGGCACTCACAGTACTTATACCAGCAACTTTACCAACCACCGCCTCAGCCGCACGGCGCACACCATCCATGCGCGCAGCAGCTTCGGGATCGGGGGCTTCGATTACGAACCGAACGGTGCCGCCCTCAACACTTAAAGCGCGGATCATATCGCGCGACACCAAATCGCCCCCATCAGGCAGCGTAAGAGATGACAGGGCTTTTAGGACTTCTTCTTTACTGGACATCAGTGGACCTTCCTTTGGCATCGGCTCATTGCGTATTCCCTTCGGCAAATAACCCGTTCTGTACAGATCACAAGCCACATCCACCGCCCCATTACCGCCGATTTTCAGCTAGCGCTAACGGTACACGGCAAAAGACCTGTGACGAAGCGTTGCAAAAGACGCATAGCTGCAATGCAGCATTGTGCGTTGTGCGGACGCAGCATGGTCCGTATCTAGGGTGCAAGACATTCGAAGCATGGCTCGGCGGACAAGACGCCGGCAAAACTTACAAGGACAAAAGCAATGGCTTTTACAGTTAGCACACCATCGATCTTCCGCCCAACTTTCGCAGACATCCTGCGCGCAAAATTCGACGACGTAAAAACAGCGATCGCTCAGCGCCGCATGTACAAAGCAACCTTCAACGAGCTTGCGGTACTTTCAAACCGCGAGTTGGCAGACCTCGGAATTTTCCGTTGCGACATCAAACGCATCGCTCTTGAGGCTGCATACGGCGCCTAAGCGCTGATACGAGATCAGGACGCCCTTTCCTCCTCCCGGGGTTGTTCTGTTAAAAGGCGGCGATACCATCCTCCCTGGTATCGCCGCTATTTTTTTGCCTGATTTTTTTTGTCGGTGGTTTTGCCATTTCCTTCTGACGCTCCGTCGCTAATGTGCCGCGAATGTATAGTTTCATTCTGCCTTTCCTGGCCTTCGCCTTCGTCAGCTCCGCCACCCCCGGCCCCAACAACGTGATGCTGTTAGCGTCTGGTGCAAACTTTGGTTTTCGGCGAACGCTTCCGCATATGCTGGGCATTTCAATTGGGCACTCTTTTCAAGTGGCGCTGATCGGGCTTGGGCTTTTGCAGTTGTTCAACGCATATCCTGCCAGTTTCATCGTGATGAAAGTTCTCAGCGCCGCGTATCTTTTGTACCTAGCTTATAAAATCGCAAATGCCGCCCCACCGGCGGACGCGAAGCCTGACAGCAAACCTTTTACATTCTTACAAGCGGCGGCCTTTCAATGGGTCAATCCCAAGGCGCTGTTCATGGCCATTACGGCGCAATCACAATACGCACAGCCCGAACTTGGCATCTGGGGACCCATCGCAATTGCCTTATTGTTTATGGCCGCAAATTTTCCTGCCGTATCCATTTGGGGGTATATGGGTGTGCAAATCAAATCCCTACTGAGCACGCCAAGACGCTTGCGGGTTTTCAATTACGCTATGGCAGGCATTTTGATCACCACGCTCTATCCGATGCTCACAGCTGATTTCACCCTCTAGGTTTAAGCGATGCTTTGGCTTTTGATCACCTATGCTGTCGCCAGCACAATCACGCCCGGCCCAAACAACCTGATGCTCTTTGCATCGGGGGCCAATTTTGGCCTTCGCCGGAGCATAAGGCACATCTTTGGTATCAGCCTGGGTCATATCATTATGATTGGCGGTTTGGGTCTTGGGCTTGCACAAATCTTCGCGGTAATGCCTGCGGCACATACGGTGCTCAAAATCTGTTCCGCAATTTATATGACGTATTTGGCATATAAAATCGCAACTGCTGCACCCCCAAGCGGCGTGGCAAGCACCGCTACCCCGATGACGTTATGGCAGGCTGCTGCCTTTCAGTGGGTAAACCCCAAAGCGTGGGCAATGCATCTCAACGCACTGACACTTTTCGCCCCACCAGAAGCTGGCTGGCTTGGGTTCCTCACAGTGATCATCGTTATTCCGCTGATCAACACGCCATGTGTCACCGTCTGGGCCGTGCTTGGCTCAAAAACGAAACGCTGGCTCAATGCGCCACGCAGATTGCGGGCATTCAACATCACCATGGCACTTATGCTGATCGCCTCGATCTTACCTATTTTGCGCGCAGGTGTGCCGGTTTAGCCCACAATACCCACTCAAAAAGGCACGTCGCCCGCTTGGTCAGCCGCCACAATAAAGCGCGCAACGACTTTCTTAGCACCCGCCTTATCAAACTCGATATCCAGCTTGTCGCCTTCAATGCCCATCACTGTGCCGTACCCAAACTTGGTGTGGAATACACGGTCACCGGCAGTATGCGCGCTGACCGCTGTTGCATCGATTGTGATGTTTTTCGCCTCTGCAGGTTGGGTCATGCCGCGCTGCACTGCACGTGATTGAAGCCGCCGCCACCCCGGTGAGTTGTAGACATTGGCCGAGGCCGCTTCTTCGTGCAGTGTTGATTGTGGTGCAGCTGCGGCACCAAAACCACCACCATAAAGACCCGGCGGTGTCAGCACATCAACGTGTTCTTCAGGTAGCTCGTCAATGAAGCGCGAGGGCATCGCCGATTGCCATTGACCATAAAGCCTGCGGTTAGCAGCAAATGAGATCGTACAAATCGCCTCTGCTCGCGTGATGCCTACATAGGCCAAGCGCCGCTCTTCCTCGAGTCCCTTCACACCGCTTTCATCCATGGACCGCTGTGATGGAAACAGGCCGTCTTCCCAACCAGGCAAGAACACCGCTGGGAACTCCAAACCCTTGGCGCCGTGCAAAGTCATGATGCTGACTTTTTCGCCGTCTTGTTCGCTTTCGTTGTCCATGATCAGGCTGACGTGCTCAAGAAATCCTTGCAGGTTCTCAAAGCCTTCCAGCGCCTTCACAAGTTCCTTAAGGTTTTCAAGCCGCCCCGGCCCCTCGGGTGTTTTGTCGTTTTGCCACATCTCGATGTAGCCAGACTCTTCTAAGATGAGCTCTGCCACTTCGATGTGGCTGCGGCGTGCCTCGGATATCCAACTGTGCCAGCGGTCAAATCCCGCTACGAACTTTTCAAGTTCCTTGAACCCTTTGCCCGTGATCCCTTTGGCCGCGACCAGTAAACGAGCGCCTTCAATAAGCGACACGCCATTACTACGCGCCGCCACTTGGATTTTCTGTTGGGCTTTGTCGCCAAGGCCGCGCTTGGGCGTATTGATAATCCGCTCAAATGCCAGATCGTCCGTGGGGCTAATCGCAAGGCGGAAGTACGCCATCGCATCGCGGATCTCCATCCGCTCGTAGAAACGAGGCCCCCCGATCACGCGGTACGGCAGCCCGATGGTCAAAAAGCGGTCTTCAAAGCCCCGCATTTGATGCGACGCGCGTACAAGGATCGCCATATCATCAAGGCTGATCGGGGCTTGCCCGCGCGTGCCGCGTTGCATGGCCTCAACTTCTTCACCAATCCAACGGGCCTCTTCATCACCGTCCCAATGACCAATAAGGCGTACTTTGTCGCCCTCGTCGCGTTCGGTCCAAAGGGTCTTTCCAAGACGCCCTTTGTTGCCCGCGATGACACCAGATGCTGCCCCTAAAATATGATGGGTCGAGCGATAGTTTTGCTCAAGCTTGACCACATGCGCGTTCTCAAAGTCTTTTTCGAAGCGCAAAATATTGCCAACTTCTGCGCCCCGCCAGCCATAGATCGATTGATCATCGTCGCCCACACAGCAGATGTTTTTGTGCCCTGCCGCCAACAATCGCAGCCACATATATTGCGCCACGTTCGTATCTTGGTATTCGTCCACAAGGATGTATTTGAACCATCTTTGATACTGCGCCAGCACATCTGAGTGGTTTTGGAAGATGCTTACGACGTGCAACAAAAGATCGCCAAAATCGCAGGCATTAAGCGTTTTTAGACGCGCTTGGTATTGCGCGTAAATCTCAACGCCCCGCCCATCAAAGGCACTGCTATCGGCAACAGGGACGTTCTCAGGCGTTAGCGCACGGTTTTTCCAACCGTCAATCACCGTCCCAAGCGCCCGCGCAGGCCAGCGTTTTTCATCCAAGCCATCCGCCACAATCAGTTGCTTTAACAGACGGTTCTGATCGTCGCGATCCAGAATGGTGAAGTTGGACTTTAGTCCTGCAAGCTCGGCATGTCTGCGCAACAATTTCACACAAATCGCGTGGAACGTGCCAAGCCACGGCATCCCCTCGACCGTTGCGCCCATCAACGCGCCAACACGATCCTTCATCTCGCGCGCGGCTTTATTGGTGAACGTCACCGCCAAGACCTCGTTCGGGCGGGCACGGCCAGTCGTCAAAAGATGGGCGATCCGACAGGTCAGCGCCTTGGTTTTACCGGTACCGGCACCCGCCAGCATCAACACGGGCCCATCAAGGGTCTCTACGGCCTGACGTTGCGCGGGGTTCAAGCTGTCCAAATAGGGCGCAGGGCGCGCCTGCATGGCACGTTGACTTAGCGGGATGCTTGCCGCCTCGAAGGCGTCATCTTCGGAAAAATCGCTCATGTGTAATTATGTAGCGCGGTTGCCCTGCGGTGAAAACCCATGTTCGCTCATTGTTCGCCGTGCAGGCGCTGCGCAGACACATACCCAATTCTACGATGTTTACGGATTTACAAAAACGTCATAGAAGATACTCAAATTGCTGCACTGCAACATGACTACACAAGGACGATCCCATGGCTGATTTCAACAAAATTCTTATTGCCAACCGTGGGGAGATCGCGATCCGAATTATGCGCGCAGCAAACGAGCTTGGCAAAAAGACGGTCGCGGTATTTGCTGAAGAAGACAAGCTGGGCCTGCACCGTTTCAAGGCGGATGAAGCATACCGTATCGGCGAAGGCCTGGGCCCCGTTGCAGCCTATCTGAGCATTGACGAAATGATCCGCGTGGCTCTTGAGGCGGGCGCAGATGCGATCCACCCGGGCTATGGGTTGTTGTCTGAAAACCCCGAGTTCGTGGATGCATGCGCTGCAAACGGCATTACATTCATCGGTCCCAAGGCTGACACGATGCGCGCTTTGGGGGACAAAGCAAGCGCCCGCCGCGTCGCCATTGACGCCAACGTTCCTGTGATCCCCGCCACCGAGGTGCTTGGCGATGATATGGCAGAGATCAAAAAACAAGCGGCTGAGGTCGGCTATCCACTGATGCTTAAGGCGTCATGGGGGGGCGGCGGCCGCGGGATGCGCCCGATCTTTAGCGAAGACGAGCTTGAGGAAAAAGTCCTCGAAGGCCGCCGTGAAGCTGAAGCGGCGTTTGGCAACGGAGAAGGTTATCTTGAAAAGATGATCACCCGCGCGCGCCACGTTGAAGTACAAGTGTTGGGCGACAGCCACGGTGAGATGTACCACCTTTACGAGCGCGACTGTTCTGTCCAACGCCGCAACCAGAAAGTCGTTGAGCGCGCCCCTGCCCCCTACCTAAGTGGCACCCAACGCGAGCAAATTTGCAACTTGGGCAAAAAGATCTGTCAGCACGTCAATTATGAATGTGCCGGCACTGTTGAGTTCTTGATGGATATGGACAGCGGCGAGTTCTATTTCATCGAGGTCAACCCACGCGTCCAAGTTGAGCATACTGTCACCGAAGAGGTCACAGGCATCGACATTGTGCGCGCGCAGATCCTGATCGCAGAGGGTAAGTCCCTTGTTGAGGCGACAGGCGTGTCGACCCAGTATGATGTCAAACTTGACGGTCACGCCATTCAATGCCGCGTTACCACCGAAGACCCGCAAAATAACTTTATTCCCGACTATGGCCGGATCACAGCGTACCGCGGTGCTACGGGCATGGGCATTCGGCTTGATGGCGGCACAGCTTATTCTGGCGCGGTCATCACACGGTATTACGACAGCCTGTTGGAAAAAGTCACCGCTTGGGCCCCGACGCCGGAAGCTGCCATTGCGCGGATGGACCGTGCCCTGCGGGAGTTCCGCATCCGCGGTGTTTCAACCAACATTGCCTTTGTCGAGAACCTGCTCAAGCACCCGACGTTCCTCAGCAATGAGTACACCACCAAGTTTATCGATGACACGCCTGCGCTGTTTGATTTCAAAAAGCGCCGCGACCGTGCGACGAAACTGCTTACATACATTGCGGACATCACCGTAAACGGACACCCCGAGACCGTTGACCGCCCCCTGCCCGCCGCAGAAGCGCGTGCGCCAAAGCCACCGGTGCGCATTGCGCAGAACACGCCGGATGGCACACGCACAATTCTGGATGCCCAAGGCCCACAAGCCGTGGCCGATTGGATGGCGGCACAAAAGCACTTGCTGATTACAGATACGACCATGCGCGATGGGCACCAATCTTTGCTGGCCACACGCATGCGCTCAATTGATATGATCAAAGCGGCACCAGCGTACGCGCAAAACCTGTCGGGGCTTTTCTCGGTTGAATGTTGGGGCGGCGCGACTTTTGACGTGGCCTATCGTTTCTTGCAGGAATGCCCATGGCAGCGTTTGCGCGACATCCGTGCACAGCTTCCAAATGTCATGACACAAATGTTGCTGCGCGCCTCAAACGGTGTCGGCTACACGAACTACCCCGACAACGTGGTTGAGTTCTTTGTCAAACGCGCCGCCGCTTCTGGCGTTGATGTATTCCGTGTCTTTGACAGCCTAAACTGGGTCGAGAACATGCGTGTTGCTATGGACGCGGTGATTGATGCGGGCAAAGTGTGCGAAGGCACTATTTGCTACACAGGTGATCTGCTGAACCCAGAGCGCAGCAAATACGATCTGAAATATTACGTTGATATGGGCCAAGAGCTGAAGGCCGCAGGTGCGCATGTGCTGGGTCTGAAAGATATGGCAGGGCTTATGAAGCCCGCATCAGCGCGCATCTTGATCAAAGCGCTCAAAGAAGAAGTCGGCCTTCCGATACACTTCCACACCCATGACACTGCAGGCATGGCAACTGCGACAATTCTTGCAGCCGCCGAAGCGGGTGTGGACGCCGTTGATTGTGCAATGGACAGCTTTTCAGGCAACACATCCCAAGCAACATTGGGATCAGTCGTTGAAGCGTTACGCAACACAGATCGCGACACAGGCCTCGATATCAAAGCGATCCGTCAGATCAGCGATTATTTTGAAACTGTGCGCGGACAATACGCAGCATTTGAAAGCGGCCTCCAAGCACCGGCATCAGAAGTATATCTGCACGAAATGCCCGGCGGTCAGTTCACGAACCTCAAAGCACAAGCCCGCAGCTTGGGCCTTGAAGAACGCTGGCACGAAGTGGCGCAAATGTATGCAGACGTGAACCAGATGTTCGGCGATATCGTCAAAGTCACACCGTCCTCTAAGGTGGTCGGCGACATGGCTCTGATGATGGTCTCCCAAGGGCTTAGCCGGGCGGATGTGGAAAACCCCAAAAAGGATGTCTCATTCCCCGACAGTGTGATCGACATGATGAAGGGCAACTTGGGGCAACCCAAAGGCGGCTTCCCCGATCTGATCGTTTCCAAAGCGCTCAAAGGCGACAGCCCGAACCTTGAACGCCCCGGCAAACACCTCGCACCTGCCGATCTTGAAGCAGAACGTGCGGCAGCAAGCACTGCCTGTGGTGGCAGCAGCATCGATGACGAAGACCTTGCAGGCTATCTGATGTATCCAAAAGTCTACACAGATTACGCGACACGCCACGATATTTACGGTCCCGTTCGCGCCCTACCGACGCCAGTATTTTTCTACGGCATGGACGTAGGCGATGAAATCGCAGCCGAGATTGACCCAGGCAAAACGCTGGAGATCCGCCTGCAGGCAATCGGCGACACTAATGAAGACGGTGAGGTGAAAGTATTCTTTGAGCTAAACGGCCAGCCGCGCAACATTCGCGTGCCAAACCGCGCCATCAAAGCAACCACCGCCGCCCGCCCCAAAGCAGAGTTGGGCAACGCGGACCACATCGGCGCCCCCATGCCCGGAGTTGTCGCAAGCGTCGGCGTCACTGTTGGTCAAAAAGTCAGTGAGGGCGATTTGCTTCTGACAATCGAAGCAATGAAGATGGAAACAGGCATCCACACCGAGCGCGACGCGGTCATCAAGGCCGTTCACGTCACGGCCGGGGGTCAAATTGACGCCAAAGACCTTTTGGTTGAGTTCGAATAACCAGCCAACCCGACTTACCGACCCAAAGCCAAAGCCCCACAAACCTTTGTTTTGCGGGGCTTTTTGCTGTGTGATGACTGCACACAACACCCTTCGCAAAAGCATTTACAAAAAAATGTCATATTTCGTAATTTTCGCCTTGCAGCCACCCCGTGAAAATCCTAAATCAGGCGCACTAACGGATGCGGGCGTAGCTCAGGGGTAGAGCATAACCTTGCCAAGGTTAGGGTCGGGCGTTCGAATCGCCTCGCCCGCTCCAGTTAGTCGGCCTTACCCAGTCCGGACACGAACAAAGGTCGCCCTAATCGGCGGCCTTTTGTGTTTCTACTGGGTAGTCTTTGGTCGATCGTAACTGGCATCCGCTGAAACCCCAAAGCCGCACCTCGGAAAAATCAGTAGCGCTGATCTTTCGCGCTGCGCCAAAACCGCCTAGAGCCTGTCACACCATCACAGCGGAGATGAAATGATGCGCACAAGTAAAGTTGCCCGTAAAACAGTAGAAACGGATATTTCTGTTGAACTGACCCTCGACGGCACTGGCACCTATGACAACCAAACTGGCGTTGGCTTTTTTGACCACATGCTGGATCAGCTTGCGCGTCACGCCTTGATGGACATGACTGTGCGCTGCTCTGGTGATTTGCATATTGATGACCACCACACAGTTGAAGACGTGGGGATCGCCATTGGACAAGCCTTGAATGAGGCGTTGGGCGACAAGCGTGGCATCAACCGGTACGGTGAATGCGCACTTGCCATGGATGATGCGCAAGTACGCTGCGCGCTTGATCTGTCTGGCCGCCCTTTCTTGATCTGTAATCTCGATATGCCCACGCAGAAAATTGGCACGTTTGACACCGAACTGGTGCGCGAGTTTTTCCAAGCGCTTTCGACCCATGGCGGCATCACGTTGCACATCGATCAAGTGCACGGTTTCAACAGCCACCACATTGCCGAGGCCGCGTTCAAAGCGGTGGCCCGCGCCCTGCGCAGCGCCATGGAACAAGACCCCCGCAAAGCGGATGCAATCCCTTCAACCAAGGGTATTCTCTAAATGCGCACTGTCCTGATCGACTACGACAGCGGCAATCTTCATTCAGCAGAAAAAGCGTTTCAGCGCATGGCGCTGGAACGTGATGCGGGCGAGGTAATCGTCAGTGACCGCGCGGAAGATGTGGCCAGCGCAGACCGCATTGTCCTTCCTGGTGACGGCGCTTTTCCCGCTTGTCGCAGCCAGCTTTTTGAACGCTCTGATTTATTTGAGGCGCTCAACGAGGCTGTCACACAAAAAGGTCGCCCGTTTATGGGCATTTGCGTCGGCATGCAACTGATGGCGAACCGCGGCTTTGAATACGAAGAAGTTGACGGCTTTGGTTGGATCAATGGCGATGTGAAACGCATCGCTCCAACAGATCCTAACCTTAAGATCCCGCACATGGGGTGGAACGAGTTAATCATCGATGCCCCCCACCCCGTTTTGGATGGTGTCACAAACGGCGACCATGCCTATTTTGTGCACAGCTACCAAATGGAAATGCACACCATGGGCGAACGGCTGGCCCATGTGGAATATGGCGGCGATGTAACAGCCGTTGTGGGTACGCAAAACCGTATTGGCGTCCAATTTCATCCCGAGAAATCACAAAGCGCGGGTCTGCGCATGATCGGTAACTTTTTGACGTGGGCCCCTTAGCCTTGGCCCCGTAAGCCGCATCAAAAAACCCAGTTGCTGAAAGTAGCAAAGCCCAAAGGTTTGGATCAACCTTTGGGCTTTGGCGTTTCAGATCGGGTGACCAATTTTAGTTTACGCGTGTCCAGACCTGCTTTTTGCAAATAATCGCAACGCAGCCTGAGACGTTCAAAACATCGCCAGACAGTGACATTTTCGAGTTAAAGACCTTATCTGTGGATGGCTGCCAGATTTTGCCAGACTTGTAAGACCCGCCGCCGCGCGCAACCATGTCCCAGACAAGCTTTTTGCCTTGGTTATCGGATGCCCACGGACCCTGCGCGTTAAATGCCTGTGCGATCACACCACAAATCTTGTCGCCGCAGGTACTCATTTCAACGTGGGCGTAGTTGCCATCGTCCACTTCTGTTTTCCACGTCCCCAACACAGGGTCCGCCGCGGAAAAGCCTGCCCCCATCACCAACGCAACAGCGGCGCCAATCACCTTTTTCATACCAAGTTCCTCCCTAAGTTAAGATATCCTGCAACCGCGATGCGCGCGCGGACAAGGCTGACGTTGCGTTGCGGGGCCGAATGCCTATAACCGCGCCAACACCGTTTAACAAAGAGATGCCTCATGATCCTCTATCCTGCAATCGACCTTAAAGATGGCCAAGCCGTTCGCCTTGTGCGCGGCGACATGGAGCAAACGACGGTTTTTAATGACAATCCTGCTGCGCAAGCGCTTTCGTTTGTTGATGCGGGGTGCGAATGGCTGCACCTGGTTGATTTGAACGGCGCTTTCGAGGGGGAACCAGTAAACGCCGCCCCCGTTGAGGCAATCTTGAGCCAGACAAACGTGCCTGCCCAGTTGGGTGGCGGTATCCGCGACATGGCCACCATTGAACGCTGGCTCGACAAAGGGCTTGCGCGGGTAATTCTGGGCACAGTTGCCGTAGAAAACCCCGATCTTGTTCGGCAGGCTGCACGTGCATTTCCTGGCAAAGTGGCCGTGGGACTTGATGCGCGCAACGGCTTTGTGGCCACGCGCGGATGGGCTGAGGAAACAGATATCCAAGTGGTTGATCTGGCCAAAAAGTTCGAAGACGCAGGTATCGCCGCGATCATCTACACAGACATCATGCGCGACGGTGCCATGAAAGGTCCCAACATCGACGCAACCGCCGCATTGGCCCGCGCCGTAGACATTCCAGTCATCGCATCTGGTGGTGTATCATCCATGGCAGATCTGACCGCATTGAAGGACACTGGTGTCATCTCGGGCGCTATTTCAGGCCGTGCGCTTTATGATGGCGCGATTGATCTTTCTGCGGCCCTTGCAGCGCTCAAATCATAACTTCTGTTTCACGCCCCAACCCAGTAGACACATCATATGTTAAAAACCCGCATCATCCCCTGCCTTGACGTTGCCGAGGGCCGCACGGTCAAAGGTGTCAACTTCGTCGATCTGATTGATGCAGGCGATCCTGTGGAACAAGCCAAAGCCTATGATGCTGCTGGCGCAGATGAGTTGTGTTTTCTTGACATCAAAGCCACCCATGAAAACCGCGGCACGCTTTATGATTTGGCCCGCCGCACCGCTGAACATTGCTTTATGCCGCTGACCGTTGGTGGCGGTGTGCGCACCCATCATGACGTGCGTAAACTGCTGCTTGCAGGTGCTGATAAAGTCAGCTTCAACTCAGCGGCCGTTGCAGACCCCGATGTGGTGTCCGAAGCCGCCAACCGTTTCGGGAGCCAGTGCATCGTCGTGGCGATTGATGCAAAAACCGTCAGCCCCGGAAAGTGGGAAATATTCACTCACGGCGGGCGCAAAGGAACGGGCATTGATGCGGTGGAATTTGCAAAAACGGTTGTTGCAAAAGGTGCAGGGGAAATCCTGCTGACCTCAATGGACCGCGATGGCACAAAACAAGGCTTTAACCTGCCCCTGACCCGCGCAATTTCTGACGCGGTGAACGTACCTGTAATTGCATCAGGTGGTGTGGGCACCTTGGATCACTTGGTAGAGGGCGTCACGGAAGGCGGGGCTTCCGCCGTTCTGGCAGCCTCAATTTTCCACTTTGGCACATACACAATCGCCGAAGCAAAAGCCCACATGTCCGCCGCTGGCATCCCGATGAGGCTCTCATGACTTTAGAAGATCTTTACGACATCATCGAAGCCCGCAAGACGGCAGATCCTGATAGCTCATGGACCGCAAAACTGCTTTCAAAAGGTCCCGAAAAATGCGCTGAAAAGTTTGGCGAAGAGGCCGTTGAGGCGATCATCGAGGCCGTGAAGAATGACAAGCAGGGCCTTACTGGTGAAGCTGCCGATGTCCTATACCATTTGCTTGTGATGTTGGCGTCGCGCGATGTGCCGCTTGGCGACGTTTTGGGTGAGTTAGCACGCCGGCAAGGACAATCAGGCCTGACCGAAAAAGCAAACCGCCCCTCAAATACGTGAACGGCTTTCGCAAAATGACCGCCTTCCTTGGCGCCGCTTTTGCGTTTACCGCGTTTGTTTTGGCGATCATCGCGTTTCTAGATGCGATAAACCGTTGCCCCGGATCACAGTGTAGAGACGCGGCACTAAGCGTGGCGCTTTACATCACGGCGGGCATATTTTGTATTCTCATCACAAGATATATCTGGCCACACCGCGCAAAAGAAAATGCGCCCAAGGTCAAATAATCAAGGGCGCAAGGTGCGGAACGAGGGACAGTAAACATGGGCAGGGTGTGTTCCATCCCCTGCCCACTACAGCACATAAGCGCTGCGCTCTAGAAAATCAGAGCCTGTCGCAAAAACGTGAACAGAGGATTAAGCCCTCTGTCACGCCAAAACGCTTGGCCAGTTCGCATCGGCCTTGGCAATGTTACCAGGGATGTCGTTCGACCAAATGCCGCGCACAACTTTGTTGAAGTTCAGGTAAAGCTTATCCTCCACGATGGTCCACGCATCAGGTGATGTAGTCGCTGTCCCACCTTTGGAGACCGCATAAGCACAATAGCCGCCGTATTGGGGCGCAAAGGCTTCTGGTTGCGCCTCAAACATGGCTTGATTTTCTGCGCTCGCAAACAGCCAAGTAGCGCCGTTATACGCCGCGCTATAGGCAGCATCGCCCGCAACAGGAGCGCTTTGAGTGAAATATGCAACGGGATCGTAACCGCGAATGGCTACGCCTCCGTCTGTGAAAACAGCGGGCTTGGCTGCATGTGCAATTCCTGCAAGCAACGGCAAAACAGGGGCTGCAAAAGCTGCAGACAAAATCGCGCGACGGTTTAAAATATATGAGTTCATGGGGTTTCCTTTACCAACTACTATTTGGCCCAAGGATGCGCGCCGCCAGTCACTTACACCAGCCCCCACACGGTAATGTCAGACTGTGTTACAGCGCTCAGTCAAAGATGTCCTCAACGACATCTTCAATCTCGTCCCATACTTTTGAGACGAGTCGAGATACGCTGAGCTTGCGTCCAAGCTTCACGCCAAATTTACGCCGCTTGCCCTTTTTGGGTTTGAACACTTTCTGCTCTTTGCTCCGCTTTGCCTTTTGGGCAGGCCCCGCAGGTTTTTTAACGGTGGTCTCAACAGGACGGGCTGCAGGGGCGCTGACCGGCATCAATTTAAGGTCATGCAAAGGCGCGCCACAACTTACGCATGACAACTCGTGGCGCACATCACCGCGCAGCACCAGCGCCGCACGGGTGCCGCAATAACAACACGTAGCAAGTTTCTGCGCGGCCAATGCGCTACCCGCGTGCCGCGTAAAGCGCCACCGCAGCAGCATTTGACACGTTGAGCGAGCCAAACGCGCCCGCAAAATCAATTTTCACCAACTGATCCACCGTTTCTTTGGTCTTTTCGCGCAGACCAGGCCCCTCTGCGCCCATCACCAACGCAACGGGCTGCGTCCGCTTGCCTTCTAAAGCCTGCTCAATGCTCATCTCTGCTTCGCCATCAAGACCAAGCACAAGATAACCCATCGACTGCATCGCTTCGATTGTTTCGGCCAGATTGCGCACCCGCAGATAAGGCTGCCGTTCAAGCGCGCCACTTGCGGTTTTTGCCAACGCACCAGTTTCAGGCGCAGATCCACGGTGGGTTCCAATCACAGCACGTGCGCCAAAAACCTCGGCTGATCGCAAAATTGCACCAACGTTATGGGGGTCCGTTACGCGGTCCAAAAGAACCACACGCAGCGCACCTGCATCCGGATCACCGCCAATAACCACCTCATCCAGCTTTCCCCAGTTCAGCGGCTTCACTTCCAAAGCAGCACCTTGGTGGACGGATTGCGGATCAAGAGGCGCTGTGAATTTACGCGCATCGCACATCTCCGGCTCACCTTCAAAGTGGGCCATGGCCTCACCCAACCGATCCGCAGCATTACGCGTCACAATCAAACGCAGTTTCTGCCGCTCGGGGTTCATCAGCGCATCGCGCACAGCGTGCAGGCCAAAGAGCCACACAGTCTCATTCGCAGCGGCGCGTTTGTCTTGTTCTTTTTTGACGACCCACTTCGGCTTTTTCATCTCAATCCATCCAATCTTTGGTTACCAGCCACCTAATCCCTTGGCTCAGAAAAAACCAGTGAGCATCTTTTCTTCATAAAAACTGATAAAGTGAAATAAACCGCGGCAAACCCGAATTTTCATTATTGACGCCCCAGATGTGCCACGGTATCCGACCCACCAGTGGGCGACAGGCCGCAAGGTGTGGCAGGGGACTGTAACTCCCTCGCGGAGACGCACGCCTGGTTCGATTCCAGGGTCGCCCACCACTTAAATCCAGAAATTTACAGCTATTTAAGCCGCGATTGGATGTGCAGATTGCGGCACTCTTGGTGTGTCCCCTAGTCGTCTTAACCGGCCATTAATATCAATCGATATTTCTCAATGACATTTTGATAAAACCTCAATATCGTCCCGCCGAGCAAACCTGACAAAGATCAGCATACATGGCGCCACGTACACATCACCAACAGCCTCGCGCTGATTTCAACATTTTGATCGTCGGTCAAAATGGACGACTGATGTACGAAGCCATTGTTTTCGCGGCCTCATTGCGCGCAAAAAGCCCAAAGTTTTCCGGACGATTGATTGTGGCAGAACCCCAAGCAGGGGAATTGTGGCGCAAAGACCCCACCATCAACTCACCTGAGGTCAGGACCCTCCTGATGAGGCTCGGCGCAGAAATCATTCCATTTGAGAACAAGCATTTTGGACAGGCTTATCCCTACGGAAACAAAATTGAGGCACTTGGCATTTTGCCTGCTGGCGAGCCCTTTGTCTTTTTCGACACTGACACATTGATCACAGATGAGCTGACCGATGTGCCATTTGATTTCGACGTGCCGTCTGCATCAACCCGCGTCACAGGCACTTGGCCAAAAGAAGACCTGTACTGGCCAGGCTATGCGGCCACTTGGAAATCCCTGTATGACAAGTTCGGGCTTGATTACGAAAGCAGCCTTGATCTGAATGAGCCGGCAGAGTTCTGGCGGCGGCATCTTTATTTCAACGCGGGCTTTTTCTATTATAGCTGCCCTAAAATCTTCGGCGAACGGTTTTTAGAGTATGCCCTAGCCATCCGCGATGACCGTCCCGACGAGCTGGTTTTGCAAGAACTCGACCCATGGCTTGATCAGGTCGCCCTGCCCCTTGTGATCCACAGTCTTGGCGGCAAACGCGACGCATTGCCAACGGAGTTTCTCGACGGGAAGACAAGTTGTCATTACCGGCTGTTTCCGCTGCTCTATACACGTGAGAGCGACCATGTCGTTGAAACGCTTGAGACGGTCACAGCCCCCAACAAAATTAAAAAAGTCCTTAAAGAGTACGAGCCAATGTTGCGCATGATTTACCAAGGACGCGGCCCAAAAGCCCGCGCCTTATTTGACCAAAATGACCTGCCCCGCCGCGAGCAAGCCATCCGCAACACGCTCAAACGTGAAGGGTTCTGGATGCGATGAGCGCGTCTGAAACGCAACACCCAACCGCAGATCCCAGCGACACGGCAATCATAACGGTCCGTGGTTTCAGCATTACTTTTTCAACGACCGCAGTTATCGCCCTGCTCACCATCTTTGGGATTTTGCTTTGGAAAATACGTAGCTTTTTTCACGACGACGTGCTGATCTCACTAAGGTATGCACGCAACTTGGCAGAGCACGGCCAACTGGTCTGGAACTTGGGCGAATACGCCGAAGGATACACCAACCTGTTGCACATCTTGTTGGTGACGCCGCTCATCATGGCCGGTATCGGACCTATGTTGGCCGCACAACTTATTAACGCCACAACTTTTTTGGGCCTTGTTGTGATCGCTTGGCGATTGGCGCAAAGCTTTGCCATGCCAATGGGTTCAAAAGTAGCCGCGATGTGCGCCGTGATAAGCGCGCCAGTTATCACGTGGGTTTTTGGCGGATTAGAGCCGGTGCTTGTGGCGGCACTTGCCGCGGGCGCCTACGTTTTGGCGTTCCGAATATTGCAAGGCGATGACAGCCTGCCGCTATCACTGGCAGCCTCGGGGCTGTTTGCCGCCGCCTATCTCGCACGTCCGGATGCATTGATCGGCAATTTTGCGATGGGGTTGGCCTTGCTGGCATTTGCAAATTTGCCTGTTCGCAGACGGATTGTTCACTTTGTCGCAATCGGCAGCGTATCAGCGCTGATCCTATGCGGGCATATTGTTGTGCGGCACGCAATTTACGGCGAACTCCTCCCCCTAACGTTCTACGCCAAAGTCGGCGTTTCTACAGGCACGCGTTTGATGCTTGGGTTGGAATATTTGCGCGAAAGCCTGCCTCTGCTGCCCACGTTATTTTTGCTACCGGTCGGCGCAATTTTGCTGCGTTCAACTGACAACCTCAAAGCAAAGCGCGCTTTTTTGGCGGCATCTCTCGTGGCCCTAATTTCGCTTTGCTACATCACGTGGGCAGGTGGTGATCATATGCCAAACGCGCGGTTCTTCGTGCCCCTCACGCCGCTCTTGGTCATCATCGCCGTCTCGATCATGGCAATGATGACGCCAATGATGCGCACGGCTACGGCGGTGGCGTTGATTGCAGCAAGCGCCTTAACCGCGACTATGCTTGAGCGGCTTCACGCAGATAATGCCGCTGTTTTCGGCGCCATCATGGGAAAGCATTTAGTCGACACTTACCCCGAGCCACTTACAATTGCTGTGGCTACCGCTGGCGCCACACCGTTTGTCGCAGCACACCATACCTTTATCGATACACTTGGCCTAAATGACGCGCATATCGCCAAACATCCCGTTGGCCCGCCCCTTGGGTTTGCCCAAGAAATTCCAGGGCACGCAAAAGGCGATGCTCAATATGTTTTGCGCCGCGCGCCCGACATCATTGTTTTTGGCCCTGCAACTGGCTTCACCGCACAAACCCCCGTGTTCCGAATGGATTTTGAGCTTCTGGACGAACCTAAATTTTTTGAATGTTACCAATTGGTCACCCGTGAAATTGATACAACACCGGTCTTGGGTCTTTACAACACAACGTTGGAGACCGCGGGACCTTGGCTGCACTACTATACGCGGACCTGTCCGAAACCCTCGTAAGCCTGCTTAGCTGTCAAAAACGCCGCTCATTTCAGGAAAGCCTTTTACCTCAATCGGATTGCCGCTTGGGTCACGGAAAAACATCGTCCACTGCTCGCCAGGTTCCCCTTGAAAACGAACCTGAGGCGACAACACAAAATCGGTCGCGACCTCCTCAAGGCGTCCCGCAAGTGCGGTCCAGTCAGTCAGAGGCAGCGCCAGACCAAAGTGGGGCATCGGAACAAGGTGTTCGCCGACGTGCCCAGTATTTTCCGTTGTCAAAATTGGCCCAAGATGCAGGCTAAGCTGATGGCCAAAGAAGTCATAATCGACCCATGTCTGTGTTGAGCGCCCTTCGGTACAGCCAAGTACACCGCCGTAAAACGAACGCGCCTCATCAAGATCATGCACATTTATGGCCAAATGAAATGGGTGCAGCATAGCGTCCTCCTGTTGAGCCTGTCGCCTTCGTAGCGTAGCTATTGGCCCAACGTAAAGAGAAAGGGACGACCCCATGACTGACACGACCTACGGCTTTGATACCCTGCAAATCCACGCAGGCGCCCGCCCTGATCCGGCCACAGGTGCGCGCAATACCCCAATCTACCAAAGCACTGCATATGTTTTCCGCGACGCAGATCACGCCGCGAAACTCTTCAACCTTGAAGAAGTGGGATACATCTACTCGCGACTGACAAACCCGACAGTCGCAGTACTACAAGAACGCATCGCGACGCTGGAAGGCGGCGTTGGCGCGGTGTGCTGCTCGTCTGGTCACGCAGCACAAATCATGGCGTTGTTCCCGATCATGCAGCCGGGGCGCAATGTTGTCGTATCAACGCGCCTCTACGGCGGCACGGTCACCCAGTTCAGCCAGACAATCAAACGCTTTGGCTGGTCCGCCAAGTTTGTTGACTTTGACGACCCCAAAGCCGTAGCAGCCGCCATCGACGATGACACACGTGCCGTTTTCTGCGAGGCTGTCGCCAACCCAGGTGGTCACATCACAGACCTCGATGCCATCTCGGCAGTGTCAGATGCAGCCGGTATTCCGTTGATTGTGGACAACACAACTGCGACCCCCTACCTGTGCCGCCCGATTGAGCATGGCGCGACGTTGGTAGTGCACTCGACTACAAAATACCTCACGGGTAATGGCTCGGTCACAGGCGGCTGCGTTGTGGATAGCGGCAAGTTTGACTGGAAAGCGAATGACAAATTCCCGTCACTCAGCCAGCCAGAACCCGCATATCACGGCACAGTTTTCGCCGACACCTTCGGCCCAATGGCATTCACTTTCCACGGTATCGCAATTGGTTTGCGCGACCTTGGCATGACCATGAACCCCCAAGCCGCGCACTACACGTTGATGGGCACAGAGACTCTCTCGCTTCGTATGGACCGTCACGTAGCCAACGCGGAGAAAATCGCGCAATGGCTTGAGGCAGATGACCGCGTCGACTACGTCACATACGCCGGTCTGAAGTCATCACCCTACAACCATCTTGTGTCAAAGATTTGCCCCAAGGGTGCCAGCGCGCTGTTCACTTTTGCGGTCAAGGGCGGCTATGAGGCCTGCGTTAAGCTGGTCGACAGTCTTGAGATTTTCAGCCACGTGGCCAACCTTGGCGACACACGCAGCTTGATCATCCACTCAGCCAGTACAACCCACCGCCAGCTTACTGCTGAACAGCAAGAGGCCGCTGGCGCAGGGCCAAATGTGGTGCGCGTATCAATCGGCCTTGAAGATGTGAATGACCTGATCGCCGATCTGGATCAGGCCTTGAGCAAAGCCAGCGCTTAATCATAGTCCAAACCATCTAAAGCCTCCGCTGGCACATCGCTGGCGGGGGCCTTTTTATGTCCTTCATCTCATACCGAGCGAGCGACCTACTCGATTGCGTAGACCACCGTTACGCCCGCCGATACCCCAACCTCACCCGTGGCAATTGCTTCGGTACTGCGCGCAAGTGCAAATTGGTTTGATCTTTGCGCAGACGTGCCGCCCTCGCGGATCGACAGCACGGCACCCAATGTCACACCCGCAGCTTCGGCATAAACGCGGGCTTTAGAACGGGCCTGCATGACCGCCTCAACCCGCGCTTGGCCTTCAAGTGACTCTGGGTCCTGAAGTAAAAATTGAATGCCGAAAAACTCGTTCGCCTCCGCCCCAATGGCTGCATCAATGACGTCTCCAAGAAGACCAGTATTTCTGACGCGCACCACAGCAGTATTGCGCGCCGTATAGCCGATGATCTCGCGCGTGGCAGACGGCTCACGGGCGTACTCAGGCTGCACACGTTAATCACGGGTTTGAATATCACGCGGCTCAATCCCCAAATCGGCAAGGCGCCCCAATACCGCTTGCATGGTGCTGTTCACAGTACCGAATGCATCGCGCGCGTTTATCGCCTGTCCTGACACGCCCACGCTGATCTCTGCCATGTCAGGCACAGCATTAACGTACCCCTGCCCGCTGACTGTGATTGTTCTTTGACCATCCGCGCCCGTCATCTGTTGCGCGGATGCAGACGCTGCCAACCCAAACGCACAAAGCGCCAACGCGGCGCAAACATCTATTACTCGTCTCATCACCAACCTCGTTTTCACCAAAGCGACCAATTACTTTACCAAGTATGACGCAAACTGCCGCCTAATGCTTGGCTTTTCCTTTCCCTTGGGGGGCAGACACGGTAAATCTGTGGCGTACCCTGTTTAAAAGGCTTCGTTACGTATGTTTCCAAATGCTGCCATCTCGCTGAGCGTTGACGGAATAACGGCCCTGCTGAAGGCCAATGACGGTTGGCGCAGCATCGGCCAAGTTCCGCTTGATGACCCTGACCTGACCGGATCGCTTGAGGCGTTGCGCCTGCGCGCCGAAGATATCTTAGGCGCTCCGATGCGCAGCAAACTCATTATCCCCAACGATCAAATTCGTTTTCTTGAAATAGCTGCGGTTCCTGAAAAAATCAGTGACGGGCAAACTGCCTGCGCACAGGCTTTGGAAGGGCAAACCCCCTATCCCGTTAACGAGTTGCGGTATGATTGGACCACAACCGGTACCACCACCAACATCGCCACCGTCGCTGTGGAAACCCTGACTGAGGCAGAGGCTTTTGCAACCCAATACGGGCTGAACCCCATTTGCTTTGTGGGGCTACCAGAAACCGGCAACTTCGGGACAGCAGACCTTAGCAGAGAACCCTATTTTGGCACCGCGAAAGCCGCCGCCAATCTACTGGATGCGCAACAACGCATTGACCGGGAAACCGGTCTGGCCAAAAACGTCGGACACTGGGAAGACGCGCCGCAAAGCGAGCCGGTGCCAGCGCTTGAACCCACTGAGAAGCCTGACGAGGTCACATCAAATGCGCCCGTAACATTCTCCACCCGCCGGACTGTCCCAACAGATCAACTTGGGGCCGCGCCTGCTTTGGGCGCAGCAACGAAGGCAGCCCCCGGGGGCGCAACACCGCCGCTAAGCCAAGCTGAAACCCCGGTGCCGCAAAAGAGAAGCCTTGCCACCTCAACGCAGCCCCTAGCCGAAACAACAGACCTACCCGAAGCCGAAGCACTTACCGTTTTTGGCGCCCGTCAAACAGCAGACACGCCCCGCAAACCACGCTTTCTGGGGCTGATCCTCACAGGTGTTCTATTGGCCGCTTTGTTTGCGGCGGCGCTCATTTGGGGAAATTCTGAAAACCCAGCAGTGTCTTGGCTGTTCGGCGACAAGCAAAGCGCGACAGAGATCGCGGCACCAGCCGACAGTATCCCCGCTCCTGATGAGCAGCGCCCGCAGCGTGATGAAAACGGCCTACTGCCCGGACCATTCTCCGCTTTCCCGACCGCCGATGAAATCGACGATGCGGCAAGCGAAGATTTCGAAGGCATCGCCACCTTACCCATTGAACCGCTTGATCCAGACAGGTTGAGCCTGCGCCGGGTGTTACCTGCACCCGTAGAAACCATGACCATCAACAACGCGCAGACATTGTTTGAGCGTTCAGGCATCTGGCAGCGCGGCGTAGAGCCGGCGGCTCTTTTGCCTGCCCCGGACCTTGAGGCAACTTACTTTGCGTCGCTCGACCCGCTTATCAATTTCTCAGACGCGGTCGCACTGCCGTCAGAGCGGTTGCTGCGTCAAGACGCACCGGTGCCGCGTATCGGCAGTCCGGCAGCGGCAGGGCAAACATTTGATTTTGACGAAAATGGTCTGGTGAAACCAACCGCAAACGGTGCCGCAACGCCCGATGGCATTACTGTTTTTACAGGCAAACCGCCCGTGGTCCCACCAGTGCGCGAAGTTGTCGTCCCGGAGCCATCGCCAGAGGTCGCAAAGACCGAAAACCCGCTTGCAGCGTTCAGGCCACGGCTACGGCCAAATTCGTTATCAGACGCGAATGAACGTGAAACACTGGGCGGGTATTCACGTGCTGAACTTGCCGCCCTGCGTCCAAAATTGCGCCCCGCTGATCTGGCGCCAACACCCGTAGTTGCGGCGCGCCCAAACAACCCATCGCTCGTGCCGCTTGATCAGGCGCAAGTCGACACAGCCGTGGAAGCTGCGCTGGCGACCGCTGCGGCGCAAATCCCCCAAGGCACTGCACAAGCGGTCCGCGTATCACCAAAGCCCAACCTGCGCCCGCGCGATTTGGAAACAACGCAGACAGCTGCTTTGGTGCCCCAAACACCCCAAGCCGCAGCAACAGCCCCCGTCACACAGCGCCCAAATGGTGCGGTAAATTCAACCGTGGCGCGCAACGCGACGCTACGCAATGCAATCCGCTTCAACCGGATCAACCTGATCGGCGTCTCCGGCAAACCAAATGCGCGCAATGCATTGGTCCGTCTGAAAAACGGCCGCTACCGCAAAGTCACTGTCGGCGACCGTTTGGACGGTGGACGCGTGACGGCAATTGGCCGCTCTGATCTGCGGTATTCAAAGTCCGGCAGACAGGTTAAACTGGAAATACCTTCCGGCTAAGAGGCGACATGGACAGCATTTTATTTCAAGCCAGCATTTATCTTGCAGCCGCAGTGATTGCTGTCCCCCTAGCCGCCCGATTGGGTCTTGGTTCTGTTCTGGGGTACCTCGGGGCGGGTATTGTCATTGGCCCATTGCTTGGGCTTGTTGGCGCCGAGACCAAAGAACTTCAGCATTTTGCAGAGTTCGGCATCGTCATGATGTTGTTCCTGATCGGGCTCGAGCTTGAGCCGCGCGCCCTTTGGGATATGCGTGACAGGCTGATCGGCCTCGGCGGTCTGCAAATTGGTGTGACGACGCTGTTGATCATGGGGGGCGCAATGATTTTGGGCCAGCCCGTAAATACTGCGTTGGCAATCGGACTAATCTTCTCACTCTCGTCGACTGCGATCGTCCTACAGACGCTTTCAGAAAAGGGATTGACCCAAACAGGCGGCGGGCGAAACATCTTTTCGGTTTTGTTGACCCAAGACATCGCCGTCATCCCGATGTTGGCGTTTTTGCCACTACTTGCCCTGCAATTTGTCCCATCCCTTGGGCCAGATGGCTCAATCCGGATGAAGCCCGAAGAAGACGTCCATCACTCCATGTCGCTAGTCGATGGCTTGCCAGGATGGGGCGTTACTTTGGTCACTATAGCCGCCGTTGGCTTGGTCATTTTGATCGGTGTGTACCTTGTTCGTCCGGTGTTTCGCTATATCCATCACGCGCACCTTCGTGAGATGTACACGGCGCTGGCGCTTTTGCTTGTTGTAGGTACGGCCGTTTTGATGAGCCTTGTTGGCCTGTCACCCGCTTTGGGCGCTTTTCTTGCAGGTGTCGTGCTGGCCAACTCCGAGTTTCGCCATGAACTGGAAAGCGATCTGGAGCCGTTCAAAGGCCTGCTGCTTGGGCTGTTTTTCATCACTGTCGGTGCCAGTATTGATTTTGCGACTTTCTACAAATCCCCCTTCAGTCTGATTGGACTGACCTTAGCGGTGATGGTGATAAAGGCGGCTGTTCTTTACGGGCTATCGATCATTTTTCACGTCGAAGGCCGCGACCGATGGCTGTTTACACTTGGGTTAGCACAGGCGGGTGAATTCGGGTTTGTCCTGATCAGCTTTGCGCTTCAGACACACGTCCTGCAAACGCAACTGGCAGATAAGCTGTTGTTTGTCGTGGCCCTATCGATGCTGATCACACCGCTGCTCTTTATTGCGTATGACCGTTTTCAGCATCTTATGGATGCAAGCAAAGACACCCAAAACCCCGACGACATCGATGAGGAACAAGGGCATATCCTGATCGCTGGGATCGGGCGTTTTGGACAAGTGATCAACCGTCTTGTGCAGATGGCTGGTTTCAAAACTGTCGTACTGGATAACGATCTGCAAACAATCCAACTAATGCGTACCTTTGGATTCAAAGGCTTTTTCGGTGACCCAACCCGCCCTGAAACACTACACGCAGCGGGGCTGCAGCACGCCAAGATTTTGGTTGTGGTGCTTGATGACAAAGACGCCGCAGTAAAGCTTGTCAGATACGCCCGCAAAGAGCGCCCTGATTTGCACATCATCGCGCGGGCCTACGACCGCGTTCATGTGTATGCGCTTTATCAAGCGGGTGCCAACGACATCGTTCGTGAGATGTTTGACAGCTCGCTTCGTGCAGGCCGCTACGCACTGGAAAACATGGGACTGACCGAATTTGAGGCCGCCGAGGCGCAAAAGACGTTCTACAAACTTGACCGTGCCGCATTACGAGAATTGGCCGAGTTGTGGGATCCCAGCCAACCAGTGCAGAAGAACACGGCCTACATCGAGAAATCTCGCGCCCTCAACAAAGATTTTGAGACAGCAATCCTTGAAAGTCTTGAAGCCGCGCGCCCCCTCAAAGAGCACACGGCCAAAGATACCACTGAGTAGCTTTACGCGTCTGAGACACCCGCTTCGGCAAAAGTCGCCATGCCAGAGTGGCACGCCAAAGCGGCCTTAAGAACGCCCAAGGCCAAAGCTGCACCAGAGCCTTCGCCAAGGCGAAGACCAAGGGACAAAAGTGGTTCTTTGCCAATGCCTGCTAACAGTTTTTCATGGGCACCTTCGGCACTCAGGTGGCCAGCTACGCAGTGATCAAGTGCGCCTGCCTTTTCCTTTTCCAAACACGCCGCAGCAGCACAGCAGATAAAGCCATCCAAGATGACCGGTATCTGTTCAAACCGCGCCCGCGCAATTGCACCGACCATCGCTGCCAATTCACGCCCACCCAATGTGCGCAGAACCTCAAGCCCGTCACGCCCCGCGTTTGCCGCAAGCCCCTGTTCTACAACGCGGGTTTTGTTAGCGAGACCCGCATCGTCAACACCGGTACCACGTCCTGTCCAATCAGCGGCAGCACCGCCCAAAAGAGCCGCGCCAATGGCCGCAGCAGACGTTGTGTTGCCGATGCCCATTTCACCAGTCACCAACACGTCAGCGTTTGCGTCAACGGCGTTCCAACCTGTTTGTAGCGCTGTCACGACCTCGGCCGCAGTCATAGCTGGGCCTTCGGTGAAATCAGCCGTGGGGCGATCAAGGTCAAGCGCGTGTACATTCAACGCAGCGCCAAAAGTTTTGGCCAACTGATTGATGGCGGCACCACCGTGCTCAAAATTCATGACCATCTGCGCGGTTACTTCAGCCGGAAACGCGGATACGCCTTGTGCTGTTACGCCGTGGTTACCCGCAAAAATGATAACCTGCGGAGCACTGATTTGCGGGGCAGCCTCACCGCGCCAGCTGGCATACCAAAGCGCTATATCCTCAAGTCGGCCAAGCGCGCCCGGGGGCTTGGTCAATTGACCATTACGATCAGCAGCTTCCGACAGGGCTTTTTGATCTGCATGGGGCGCCGTTTTCAAAAGGGCACGGAACTCATCAAGGGTATTAAAAGTTACAGTCATCATCAGGCCTCATTGCAGTTTGTTGTGCCCTTGTTTACCCATCCCAGCATGAAGGGCAACGAACGAAACCGACCTGATCTGTTTGATTTGCGCGATATCCTCGCAGCGGTCGGATTGCTATCGCGCCTGCCGGTACGCGTTGATGCGGATCACGCTATGGCGCGCGCGGCTTTTGCAACATGGTCATATCCCATTGTGGGGCTGGTCATCGGTGGTCTGCAGGCAACTCTGGCGGCCATGCTGATATGGCTTGGCGTGCCTGTGCCGTTGGTCGCAGGGCTTATTCTTGCCGCCGGCATGATCTTGACCGGCGCACTTCACGAAGATGGGCTGGCTGATTGCGCAGACGGATTTTGGGGCGGCTACACTATTGAGCGACGCCTTGAGATCATGAAAGATAGCCAGATCGGCAGCTACGGCACCCTCGCGTTAATCATGAGCGCAGGATTGCGATGCGCGGCACTTTGGCTTGCTCTTACCGCCTTTGGCCCACTTTTCTTGGTAGCGACCGCGGCTTTGTCCCGCGTTGGCATGGTTGCATTGATGTATGCGCTGCCAAACGCACGCCCCAGTGGGCTGGCCGCGTCCGTTGGAAAGCCTGAGCCTATCCATGTGGGTGCCGCCGCCCTGATCGGAATGGTTGTGACCATAGTCTTTGCACCGAGCCCAATCATGATGATGATCGCTGCTGGTCTGGTGACTTGCGCTGTGGCCTTGATTGCAATGCGCAAAATAAATGGCACCACAGGAGATGTCCTGGGTGCCACTCAACAACTTACAGAAATTAGCCTATTAATCGTACTCGCAAGCTAACCTCATTTAGCAGGTCACATCTACGCAGCAGCCGGTGCGCGGCTGTTCAATACGTCTTCGATTTTTGAACCTGCTTGCCCCTCATCTTCGCTGCTGACCACGGCTACTTCGCGGGTCAGGCGTTCAAGAGCTGCCTCATAAAGCTGACGCTCTGAATAGCTTTGCTCACGCTGGTCATCGTTGCGGTGCAAGTCGCGCACAACTTCGGCGATCGCAATCAGATCACCCGAGTTGATCTTTTGCTCATATTCCTGCGCACGGCGTGACCACATTGCGCGCTTCACTTTTGCTTTACCCTTCAAAATCTTCATCGCGTGGGCGATTTCATCACCCGTGGACAAGCTACGCATGCCCACATCAACTGCTTTGTGTGTCGGCACGCGCAGGGTCATTTTGTCTTTCTCAAACGCAACAACAAATAGCTCGAGCGTCAGGCCTGCCACTTCTTGCTCTTCCACGTTGACGATTTTGCCAACGCCATGTGCCGGATACACCACGTATTGATTGGGACTGAAGTCGAGCTTTTTTGACTTACTCATTCTTATTGTTCCTTTGTTCCAAGCCGCCTAGCAAGGCGACAAAACCACTGCACATGCCGGTGCAAAGCAACGACGTGACAGGGTGCTAAATATGTGTGTTAAAGCGCCTTATGGCGATCCGCTATTCCGGTCCAAGCGATCAGATGGGTAGTGGAAACGAGCATAAACACAATGAAGACATATCATAAAATCGAGTCTATCGAAAGACCCGCTAAAAACACAAAAGCCTCATGAAAACATGAGGCTATCGTGTGTTCTTCATAAATACCTAACAGCGCGGCGAATCAACCGCCCTCGCCCGGCTGTTCACTGAAATGCGTCTCAAGCTTGTTGGCCACACCGTCCAGCGCCTCTGCGTCTGGAAGCTGATCCTTTTTGGTGATGATCACAGGCCAGCTTTCGGAATACTTGCGGTTAAACTCAACCCATTTCTCCATATCCGGCTCCGTGTCAGGGCGGATCGCATCAGCGGGGCACTCAGGCTCGCAAACACCGCAATCAATGCACTCGTCAGGATGAATGACCAGCATGTTCTCACCCTCGTAGAAACAATCGACGGGGCAGACTTCCACGCAGTCGGTGTATTTGCAGGCGATACAGTTATCAGTGACGATATAAGTCATATTCGTAATCCGTTTTCTGAGCGTGCACGTTCACTAATCCAGCACTCGCTATCATTCAAGACCATCAAAGCGGTCCATTTGCCGCCGATCCCGTTTTGTCGGGCGACCAGTTCCATGTTTGCCGCCCTCAAAGCGCGGATTTGCCCCACGCGCGGCAGGGTCAACTGGCGCTGGCGCGGGACTTTGATCATCGTAAAGCGCTTGGGCCTCGGGCGCAGGGCCGCGCCTGTCACCAATGCCCAAAACGTGAATAACACGAACGCGATCGTCCTTGCTAAACGTCAGCGTAACGCCTCGGCTGATCTGGCGCGCCGGCTTTGAAACAGGCGCACCATCGACGCGTACTTTACCTTCCGACACAACCCGAGCGGCCAATGTGCGCGTCTTGAAAAAACGCGCGTGCCAAAGCCATTTATCAAGGCGTTGGCTTGGAACTTGCCCCTCAGCAGTCACCGTCTATTCACCCTTTATTGAGCCCCATCAGCGCAGCGGCAAAGGGGTTATCAGGATCGATTTTGGCTTTCTTTTCAGGCTTTGCGCTGAACTTTTGAGCGCGCTGCTTATCGCCACCTTTGCCCGCGTTCGGCTTGCCGCCTTTGCGCGCTTTGTTGGCGTTACGGTTTTGACCGCCATTGCGATCCCCGCCCCGACCACCTTGTTTGGCAGCGGCACGGCCACCCCAAGCAAAAGTATAAAACACTTCCATTTCTGGGGCTTCTGGCGCAGTTTCCTCAGCTAGCGCATCAGTCGCCTGAACTGCATCACCAGGCGCATCGTTCTGCTCAGCTGCCGGGTCAGCATCAGCCGTAACTTCAGACGGCACCTCCGCAGTTTCAGCAGTCTCGCTCGGTTTTGCATCTGTGGGTGCAACTTGCTTTACCTTAACACGTTCACCTTTGTCGGCTTTATATCCAAGACCAGCCATCAAATCAGCGAATTGCTCAAGGGTCATGCCCGTTATGGACAGCATGTCCGGCGTCGCCTCAAAGCCACCGCGGGTGTCTTGATCGCGCAACATGTCGGCCAAACGCTCAAGCATATCGATGCGGATCGCGCGCTCACCCGCCGCGCGGTAGCCCGCCATTGAGTGATACCCACGTGGACGGCCGCGTACTGCCGGAACAGTAACCAAACCGGCGGGGGGCGCTTCAGGAAAATTATCGAGCGATTGGGCCAAAGACCAAAGAACCAAACGCAAACGCGTAGGTGCAGGTTTCAACAAAAGTGGCATGAAGATGGTGAACTGGCCAAAGCGAATGCCGTGTTTGCGCAGCGCGCCACGTGCTTCTTGATCAAGCGCTTTTACATCGTCAGCGACCTCACCACGGGGCACTACGCCCAAGGCCTCGACCATGCGGAACGCAAAGCCTTTCGCCAACCCGTTGAGCGCATCATCGCCCTGCAAGTTAGTCAGCGGTTCAAAAAGCGTCGCAATCTTGCGATCAATAAAGTGTTGCAAGCGGCGCTGGACTTTGGCGGCCACATCTGGACCGGCCTCTTCATCAACGAATGCCTTCACGACGGGCTTCAGCGGGTCGCTTCCTGCGACCAACTTGCCAACGGCACTGCTGCCCCACATCAATCCACCTTGTTCGGTAAAATCAATCTCGGTGTCAGGGGCATTATAAAAACGATCTGCGCGCAGATGGAATTCAGGGGCCAAAACAGCGAGCGCTGCTTGGCGAAGGGTCTTTGCCTCGTCGGGGGTAGCACTTGTGTCCTGCTGGAAACGGAATGCTTCGATACGGCCCACGAACTGGCCCTCTACGGTGACTTCACCGGTGTCGTTAATATCAGCCACAAGGGCCTCCTTCTGCTTGAGCCGCCGCAACAAAACACTGGTGCGGCGATCCACAAATCTTTGGGTCAAACGCTCGTGCAGAGCATCTGACAGGCGGTCTTCTACAACACGGGTTTCCCCGCGCCAATGGTCGTTATCATCAAGCCAACCTTTACGTTGGGCCACATACGTCCACGTGCGAATGTAAGCCAGACGTTTCGACACGGTGTCAATGTCACCTTCCACTCGGTCGAGGCGATTAACCTGTCTGGCCATCCAATCTGCGGGTATTTTGCCCGATTGATGCAAAAAGGTGTAAATCTGCAACAACATATGGGCGTGTTCGGCGTTACTTATGCCGCGAAAGTCAGGAATGCAGCAAACGTCCCACAAGAGCTTGACCGAGGGGCCGTCGCTTGCACGCGCAACCACTTCCGCCTCACCAGACAGCGCCTTCAGCGCCACCAGATCATCCGCGTCACGCACACGCGTCAGCCAGTCATTGTTGGTCTTGTCCTGCAATGACGCCAGGAGCGATTTGATCGAGCCGTATCGCAACGCAGAATTACGCCACTGCAATTTGGTCACCGGCGGAAAACGCGACTCGGTAATCATCTCGACCACCTCGTCGTGAAGGGCGGGTGCCTCACCAGTCACGCCAAAAGTACCATTATCAAGGTAACGCCCTGCCCGTCCCGCAATTTGTGCCAGCTCATTAGGCTGAAGTTGGCGCATGCGGCGGCCGTCAAATTTGGTCAGGCTAGAAAAGGCGACATGTTTCACATCAAGGTTGAGCCCCATTCCGATGGCGTCCGTGGCCACCAGAAAATCAACATCGCCGTTTTGGTAAAGCTCAACTTGCGCGTTGCGCGTCCGCGGGCTGAGCGCCCCCATGACCACAGCAGCGCCGCCTTTTTGCCGGCGCAGCACCTCTGCAATGGCATACACGTTATCGACCGAAAAACCGACAATCGCACTTCGATTTTGCATACGGCTGATCTTTTTGGAGCCCGTGTACGTCAGCGCCGAAAACCGCTCGCGCTTGAGAAACTGCACTTTTGGCACCAACGCGGCAATGGCCGGCTTCATTGTCTCCGCGCCCATAAAGAGTGTTTCACGGGTGCCTCGCGCGTGCAGCAAGCGATCGGTGAAAACATGCCCGCGGTCCAGATCGGCGCACAGCTGTATCTCATCGACAGCCACAAAATCTGCGCCAATGCCCACAGGCATCGCCTCAACCGTACACACCCAAAAGGCAGCCCGATCAGGGACAATACGTTCTTCGCCCGTGATCAATGCAACAACATTGGGACCGCGCAGCTTAACCAGCCGGTCATACACCTCGCGCGCCAAAAGACGCAGCGGAAGCCCAATCACACCCGTGCGATGCGCCAACATGCGCTCAATCGCGTAGTGGGTTTTACCCGTGTTTGTTGGCCCTAGAACGGCGGTAATTGCCACGTGACCTGCCCCTCAGATGTTGCTTTGAACCTGCCGCAGTCAGGCCTGCTGGCCGCCCACTTCGCGCTCAAGTCGCTCTATGGCTGTTGCTATGTCCTCGCGGTTTGGATGTATAGAGGCCGCCTTGCGAAAAGCATCCAGTGCCGCCTGCAGATTGCCGCTTCGCTCAAGGATGATGCCAAAACCGCTCATGGCTTTGTAATGGTTCGGGTTCAGCACAAGTGCCTGTCTGATGTCATCAAGAGCGGGGCCATACATTTCAAGGTTGAAATACGCAGTTGCCCGCGCGTTCCAGCCTTCTGCAAATTCTGGCGCATGATCAACAAGTGCAGTCAGTTGCCCAATTGCCACTTTGAACTCACCCGCCTCCATCGCGTCGCGCCCCCGCTGCAATAACAGATCAGCGCTTGCAGAGCCTGAGCGCGACCACGCATTTTCCAGCTCGCGTTCAATTACGGCATAGCTGTCAGGTGTGGCATTCTTGAGCCGCTCAACAATTTCTGCTGCAGGCCCCGCCATTGCAATGTTTGCGACAAAGAGTTGAAGGCCCAGAAATGAACCTAACGTCACAGCAGATAAGTGGTTGCGTCTTCTATGCTCTCCCATGAAGTTGAGTTTAGCGCACAGCCCCCCGTTGGCTAGATCAAACTTGGCAACCTGCCTGCGATCACCGGTCTTTCGGGCAATATTTGACTTAAGGAGCCTCAAGATGAGTGACGTAATCGAAATCGCAGTAGCAGCCCTGAACGAAAAAATGGGGGGAGACGGCTTTGCAGGTATCGCGAAATTTGTGATCGAAGGTGAAGGCGCGATCATAATCGACGCCGATGGCGCACGGGCCGCCGATGACGATGCAGATGTGACCCTGACTGCAGATACAGACACATTCAAATCCATCCTCGACGGATCCCTGAACCCCACCGCTGCCTTCATGACAGGCAAGCTGAGCGTGGACGGGGACATGGGCAAGGCAATGGCCCTGTCGTCCGTATTGGGCTGAACGACATGAAAAGCGCACCGTTCCATAATGATTTGGCTCTGGGGCCATATGGCGGCGGTGCGTTTTGGACCCACACAGATGATGGCGTGCGTATTCGCGTGGGCCATTGGGGCACGGAAAGCGCCCACCGAGGAACAGTTTTGCTGTTTCCCGGGCGTACTGAGTATATCGAAAAATACGGGCTGACCGCAGTTTCATTTGCCGCGCGCGGTTATGCTGTGGCAAGCGTTGACTGGCGCGGCCAAGGTCTTGCAGATCGCCTTATCGATGATCCGCTAAAAGGCCACGTCGAGAAATTCTCCGACTATCAGCGCGATGTTCGGGCGTTCCTTAAAGCCGTAGAAGACCTGAACCTGCCGAAACCTTATTATTTGATCGGACACTCAATGGGGGGCTGCATCGGGTTACGCGCGTTAATGAACGGGCTCAATGTAAAAGCGGCTGCTTTTTCTGCGCCAATGTGGGGCATTGAGCTTGCCTCGCACCTGCGCCCCCTTGCGTGGGTTATATCAAGCTTGCTGAAACCCACGCCCCTTCGCACAATGCTTGCCCCCGGCACCAGCGCTGAGCCTGTCGTGACTGCCAACAGCTTTGATGAGAACAAACTGACCCGCGACCCTGAGATGTACGCGTATATGCGCAGCCACCTCGCAGGTATTCCCGAAATTGCTTTGGGTGGCCCGACACTTGCTTGGCTGAACGGGGCACTGCGCGAAACGCGCACCTTATCAAAGATGCCCAGCCCACCCGTACCGACGATTTGCGGACTTGGGGACGCCGAAAAGATCGTTGACCCATCCCGCATTCATCACCGCATGGCCAACTGGCCTAACGGAACATTGATTGAATACGCAGCGGGCGAGCATGAAGTTTTGATGGAAGTCGAAGCAACGCGCACCGCTTTCCTTGCGGCCTGCGCTGATCACTTTGACGCCAACAGATAGCGCCGCTCAAATTTCGTGCACACCCGCCGCATCTGCGTTTGCGCCCCGCAGCATCCAGCTGTGCTCGGACCCGATGAAGAACATGCTCATCCCGTATTTTGACCACTCCTTCGCCTTGGCGCCGTTGGGGACCCAGCTCATGTAGGTTTTTCCGTTAGCTTTGGCAGCGGCGCCGCAACGTTCAAACGCCGCAAAAAGTTCATCACTTGTTTGGTGGTTATAGCCGTAGCCCACAGACAAATCCGCCGGACCAATAAAGATACCGTCAACGCCCTCAACCGAAGCAATACCTTCAATATCCTCCACACCGGCGGGTTCTTCGATTTGGGCAATCACCACTGTTTGATCTGTCTGCGCCAATACCTCGGGCATAGGCCGCGTTGCAAAGCCTGCCCAGCGGGTTGATCCGGCGAATCCGCGGCCACCCAAGCCAAAGTGACAATTCTTCGCCAACTCTTGCGCCTTTTGCACACTGTCCACATGGGGGCAAACGATACCCGTTGCGCCCATATCAAGCGCTTGTAAAATCTCTTTCGCACTGCCGTCGGCCACACGCACCAACACTGGGAAATCAAACGCGCGGGATACGGCCATGCAAGCATCCATCCGTGCGCGATCAAACGGGGCATGCTCTGCATCAAGACAGATAAAATCCAACTCTGAGCGCGCAAAAATCTCGACCAACTCGTGGCTTGCGGTTTTCAAAAACGTGCCCGCCAAAGGCGCGCCAGACGCCATTCTTTGTTTGAAATCTGCAATGCCCATGTGTCGGCTCTCCGCGTTGAATGAGATAAATCTGCCAACAGACAAATACACAAATTGCACCCTGCGCAACCCACACTACACTTTAGGCCATGAGCAACGTACTAACTTTTACCGATAAGGGCATCTACTGTCCGGCGGGCGACTTTTACATTGACCCTTGGGGCCGTGTTGAGCGCGCATTGATCACCCATGGGCACTCGGATCACGCACGCTGGGGCATGGGCAGTTATCTGGCCACCAAACCCGCTGCTCCGGTGATGCAACACAGGCTAGGGGATGTGTCGATTGACACAGTGAACTACGCAGAGACCGTACAAATTGGCGACGCGCGGGTCAGCTTTCATCCCGCTGGACACGTACCCGGGTCTGCCCAGATCAGGGTAGAAGTGGCTGGCGAAGCTTGGGTCGCCTCGGGGGATTACAAGACAACGAATGACGGGTTTTCAGAACCTTTTGAGCCTGTGCGCTGCCATGCCTTTATTACTGAAAGCACATTTGGGCTGCCCATCTTTAAATGGCAACCACAACAAGTGGTGGCCGATCAGATCAATACGTGGTGGGCCGCAAACCGCGCGGAAGGCAAGGCGTCCATCCTCGGAGCCTATGCGTTAGGCAAAGCGCAGCGTTTGATGTCCTGTGTTGATGCCGCAATCGGGCCGATCTTGACCCATGCCTCAATCGAAAACACCAACGACATTCTGCGTGCCCAAGGATTGCACCTACCCGACACGGTGCGCGTCACAGCCGAGACGGATCTAAAGAAATACCCGGGCGCATTGGTCATCTGTCCCCCTTCGGCGTTTGGCCCATGGTCCAAGAAATTCGGCCCCCAATCACAAGCCTTCGCAAGCGGCTGGATGGCCCTTCGCGGGGTCAAGCGCCGCCGCGCCGCCGAAAGGGGTTTCATCATATCTGATCACGCCGATTGGACCGAACTGAACAGCGCCATCGCCGAAACAGGAGCCGAGCGCATTTTCGTCACCCACGGCTATACCTCCGTGTTCACCAAGTGGCTGCGCGACCAAGGCTATGATGCCCATGTGGTCAGCACAGACTACGGCGGCGATGAGGCAGATGACAGCAACGCCCCGCAACGGGATATTCACGACGCGGGTGCGGCAGTCTAATGCGGGATTTCGCGACGCTTTTCACAACGCTTGACCAGACCACCAAAACCACAAGCAAAGTGGCCGCCCTGCGTGCGTTTTTCGAGACCGCCTCAGACAACGACAAACTCTGGTGCATCGCACTGTTTTCAGGGCGTCGCCCCAAACGTGCAGTCACAACAACCCTGCTGCGGGAATGGGCCGCAGAACTTGCCGGCATCCCCCTTTGGCTTTTTGAGGAATGCTACCCGATCGTGGGCGACTTGGCGGAAACCATCGCACTTGTCCTGCCCCCAGCACTGCAACACGACGATCAGCCGCTGACCCATTGGATCAAAACCGTACAATCGATCGCCCCCCAAGAAGAGGCTGCCCGCAAGAAAATCATTCTGGACGCGTGGGACCGGCTCAACACGACTGAACGCTTTTTGTTCAACAAACTACTGACCGGCGGTTTTCGGGTTGGCGTATCACAGAAGCTGGTGACACGCGCGCTTGCGCAATGCACTGACCAAGATGAAGCCGCCCTTACCCATAAGTTAATGGGCAGTTGGACACCTGACAGCATCACTTTTGACCAACTGGTTCTGCAAGACGACCCCGAGGCAGATTTATCCAAACCCTACCCGTTTTACTTGGCCCACGGCGTTGATGACATAGATCAGCTTGGGCCCGTAAGTGATTGGTGCGCAGAGCTAAAGTGGGACGGCATCCGCGGGCAACTCATCAAGCGCGGCGGTGCACATCATCTGTGGTCGCGCGGGGAAGAGTTGATGACAGACCGCTTTCCAGAGTTTGCACAACTGCGCGATTTTCTTCCCGACGGTACTGTTATCGACGGTGAAGTTCTCGCTTTTCAAAACGGCGCACCTTTGTCGTTCAACGTTTTGCAAAAACGGATTGGCCGCAAAACGGTGCCCAAAAAGATGCTGATCGAAGCACCGGTAATTTTGCAAGCCTATGATCTACTTGAATGGCACGGCACTGATATCCGCGAAAAACCTTTGTCAGAGCGGCGGCATTTACTCGCAAGCTTGATTGAAAATCTGCCAACCGATTTGCCAATTGCACTGTCCAAACAGGTACCTGCAACTTCTTGGGATACGCTGGCAGAGGCCCGCGAAACCGCACGAGAGGTGAATGCGGAAGGGTTGATGCTGAAGCGTCTTTCCAGCCCATATCTGGCAGGGCGCAAAAAAGGCGATTGGTGGAAATGGAAAGTCGACCCGCTCACGATTGATGCTGTGATGATCTATGCCCAAGCGGGTCACGGGCGCCGCGCCACCTTGTTTACGGATTACACATTTGCGGTCAAAAGCGGCAACGAATTAGTGCCTTTCACCAAAGCCTATTCAGGCCTGACGGATGCAGAGTTCAAACAGATCACGTCATGGGTCAAGAAGAACACATTGCAACGTTTTGGACCTGTGCGCCAAGTCACACCGCAGCATGTGTTTGAGATCGCTTTTGAAGGCATCCAAGCCTCGCCGCGCCATAAATCGGGGATCGCGCTTCGCTTTCCACGCATGCTGCGGTGGCGCCAAGACAAGCCGCTGGACGAGATCAACACACTTGAGGACCTTCAAGAAATGCTGCGCCAATTCGGATAGGCTTTGTTTTTTCAAAATTCCATCTGCGTGCTCTTTCAACCCGCCCCCTGCGGCCATAAGTTCGCCATAACAAATCATAAAAGGACGCCGACATGCTTGATGCACCAACGACCCAAACCGATTTCGGTGACCTACCAAACTGGGATTTGTCTGATCTCTATGAAAGCTCCGACGCGGATCAGTTGCACAAAGACATGGCTTGGCTCGAAGCCGAATGCGCTGATTTCGCCGCGAGCTATGAGGGCAAGTTGGCTGGCTTAAGCGCAGATGAATTGCTAAATGCCGTGCGTCGCTATGAGAAAATAGACATGATCGCAGGGCGCATCATGTCGTTCGCCGGACTGCGCTACTACCAAAACACCACAGACGGCGAGCGCGCGCAGTTTATGTCAAACTGCCAAGACAGCATCACCAACTTCACCACACCGCTGGTGTTCTATGGTCTTGAGTTTAACCGCCTTGATGATGCGCATCTGGCGGGCTTGCTTGCACAAAACGCTGACTTGGCGCGCTATAAACCAGTCTTTGACCGCATGCGCGCGATGAAGCCCTACCAGCTGTCAGACGAGTTGGAGAAGTTTCTACACGATCAGTCCGTTGTGGGCGCTGCCGCATGGAACCGGTTGTTTGATGAAACCATCGCAGGTTTGGAATTCGAAATAGAGGGCGAAACCGTCAACATCGAAAGCGCGTTGAACCTGCTGACGGACCCAGACGGCGCGAAACGCGAAGCAGCCTCCCGCGAACTTGCCCGCGTATTTGACAAAAACATCCGCACCTTCGCGCGCATCCACAACACATTGGCCAAAGAAAAGTCGGTCGAGGATAAGTGGCGCGGTATGGAGACGCCGCAAACCGGACGCCATCTGTCAAACCACGTGGAACCCGAAGTGGTGGAAGCGCTTCGCGATGCGGTTGTTGCCGCCTACCCCAAGCTAAGCCACCGCTACTATGCCTTGAAAGCCAAGTGGCTTGGGCTTGAAAAAATGCAAACATGGGACCGAAACGCGCCCCTGCCCCAAAATGATCCAACACCGGTAAACTGGGAAACAGCACAGCGCACCGTTATGGAAGCCTACGCTGATTTTGACCCGCGTATGGCCGATCTGGCTGAGCCGTTCTTTACAAAAGGCTGGATTGATGCGGCTGTGAAACCAGGCAAGGCACCCGGTGCTTTTGCTCACCCAACGGTTACTGATGCGCACCCATATGTGATGCTGAACTACCTTGGCAAACCGCGCGATGTAATGACCCTCGCGCATGAGCTGGGGCACGGCGTTCACCAAGTGCTTGCCGCAGAGCAAGGCGAGCTACTGTCCTCGACCCCGCTTACCTTGGCCGAGACTGCCTCTGTGTTCGGCGAAATGCTCACGTTCCGTAAATTGCTAGACGCGGCGAAAACCCGAGCCGAGCGTAAAACCTTGCTGGCGGGCAAAGTCGAAGACATGATCAACACGGTCGTGCGCCAAATTGCGTTCTACGACTTTGAATGCAAGCTACACGCTGCCCGCGCCGAAGGCGAATTGACGCCAGATGACATCAACGCGCTTTGGATGTCCGTTCAAGCGGCCTCGCTTGGCCCCGTGTTTGAGTTCCAAGACGGCTACGAGACATTTTGGGCCTATATTCCACACTTCGTTCACTCGCCATTCTACGTCTATGCATACGCCTTCGGCGACGGCCTTGTGAACGCACTCTATGCGGTCTTTGAGGAAAGCGGCGCAGAGTTTCAGGATAAATACTTCGATATGCTGCGTGCGGGCGGGTCAAAGCACCACAAAGAATTGCTTGCCCCATTTGGCCTTGATGCATCTGATCCGGCGTTCTGGGACAAAGGCCTGTCGATGATCAGCGCAATGATCGACGAGCTTGAAGCGATGGAGGACGCCTAATATGAGCGCCAAAAATGTTGCCGTTATCGGCCTTGGCTCAATGGGATACGGCATCGCGCAATCGGCCCTGCGCGGTGGTCACAAAGTGTGGGGGCGTGACGTCGTTGAGGCCACCACAGCCAAATTCATCGCGGAAGGCGGTCAGGCAAGCCCACCCGATTACGCTGACATTGATGTGGCGGTGTTGGTTGTTCTGAACGCGGCGCAAACAGAAGATGTCCTGTTCGGTCAAAATGGTATCGCCGCGCAAATGCGCAAAGATGCTACCGTCATTGCTTGCGCCACTGTGCCACCGGAATTTGCCCGCAACATGGAAGCCCGCGCTCAAACGCTCAGGCTGCACTACTTAGACGCGCCAATTTCGGGTGGGGCCGTAAAAGCCGCGAATGGAGCGCTTTCTGTCATGGCCTCAGGCAGCGAAGATGCGTTTGAGGGCGCGAAAGACGTCATGGACAGCATTGCCGAAACGGTTTTTGCATTGGGTAATGAAGCCGGTGCGGGATCAGCCATGAAAGCCGTGAACCAGATGTTGGCGGGCGTCCATATTGCAGCCATGGCCGAAGCCATCACGTTCGGCATGACCCAAGGTGTTAGCCCTACGTCGTTCATCGATGTTATCTCAAAATGTGCTGGCACGTCTTGGATGCTGGAAAACCGCGCCCCTCATATTGCAGACGGCGATTACACGCCGCGCTCATCGGTCAACATCTGGCCCAAGGACCTCAGCATTGTTCTGGATATTGCGGATCAGGCAGCTTTTGACGCCCCCATTACCAAAACTGCGCTGGCACAATACGCCAAAGCAGTTGAAGCAGGTTTGGGTCTTGAAGACGATGCAGCCGTCGCAAAAATCTACGCCGCCCAAGCGGGGCTAAGCCTGCCAAAGGGAACGCCCTCGTGAAGTTTTCGGCCAACCTTGGCTTTTTATGGAGCGAGTTGCCCCTGACGGATGCCATCCGCGCAGCCAAAGTGGCCGGCTTTGATGCGGTTGAATGCCACTGGCCATACGACACACCAGCAGAAGATGTCGCACAGGCATTGACAGACACGGGGCTCAACATGCTGGGCCTCAACACCGTTCGCGGTGATCTTTCAAAGGGGGAAAACGGCCTAAACGCCCTGCCCAACCGAATGACTGAGGCACGCGCGGCGATCGACCAAGCGATTGAGTACGCACGCATCACCGGCACTGCAAATATCCATGCAATGGCGGGGTTTGCCCAAGATGCTGCGGCGCACGATGTGTTTTGTGAAAACCTGACATATGCCTGCGCAAAAGCTGCCCCGCACGGCATTGGGATCGTCATTGAACCGCTTAATCACTACGATGCACCGGGATATTTTCTGTCGACCACATCCCAAGCACAGCAAATCATCACTGAAGTAGGTGCGCCAAATCTAAAGCTGATGTTTGACTGCTATCATGTGCAACTGATGGAAGGTGATATCACCAACAGCCTTACAAAGCTGCAAAGCATCATTGGCCATATTCAGTTTGCTTCTGTGCCGGACCGCAGCACACCGGATCGCGGTGAGCTGTCCTATGACCACATCTTCGCGCATTTGAAGTCACTAGGTTACGCCGCCCCGCTTGGTGCAGAATATAAGCCTAATGGTCCAACGCCACCCACACTCGACTGGCTTACAAAATACAAATCCTAAACGCTTCTTTTGTTTAAGAAATATCCCCGCCGGAGGCACCGACGGGGACAATCAACACTTTACTTCGCTTCAAATCACAAGTTGTGCTCTGGCTCACGCCTCTTCCAGCAAACCTTTGGCACCAGCAAGTTCGCGCATCTTGTTTTGCAACTTCTCAAACGCGCGCACTTCAATCTGCCTGATCCGCTCACGGCTGACAGAATACTGACCGCTCAAATCTTCAAGCGTGACTGGCTTTTCGGCCAAACGGCGCTGCGTCAGGATATCTTTCTCGCGATCGTTCAGCACCACCATCGCCTCGCTCAAAAGCGCGCGGCGCGTATCTAACTCGTCCTTTTCGGCGTAGTCATCCGCTTGGGTTGCATCTTCATCCTCAAGCCAGTCTTGCCACTCCATCGCACCTTCACCGTCATTAGACACCATCGCGTTCAGCGATGCATCTCCACCCGACAAACGGCGGTTCATGGACACAACTTCGTCTTCGGTCACGCTGAGCTCTTGTGCAATCCGTGCGACATTTTCAGGACGCAGATCGCCATCCTCAAGCGCACCGATCTTCTTTTTGGCTTTGCGCAAGTTGAAGAACAGTTTCTTTTGCGCGGATGTCGTACCAAGCTTCACAAGGCTCCATGACCGCAGAACGTATTCCTGAATAGACGCGCGGATCCACCACATCGCGTAGGTCGCCAGGCGGAACCCTTTTTCAGGATCAAACCGCTTCACAGCCTGCATCAACCCAACGTTCGCCTCTGAAATTACTTCCGCTTGCGGAAGGCCATAGCCGCGATACCCCATGGCAATTTTTGCCGCCAAGCGCAGGTGCGATGTCACAAGCTTATGTGCCGCGCCGCTGTCGTCGTGGTCCAAATAACGCTTGGCCAGCATGTATTCTTCTTCCGGCTCCAACATTGGAAACTTCCGGATTTCTTGCATGTAACGGTTAAGCCCGCCCTCGGGTGTGGGTGCAGGCAGAGTTGTGTAGTTCGCCATTGTAAGCCCCTCATGGTCAAAAAAGCGGAAGTGCCCGCGTTGACCTAAATATGGGTGCGCTAATGCGCCCTCGCAAGGGTCTCCTCGCGAAACTGTTACCAACTCATGAATAGAATATTATCCGCGCAACGCTTGGATCATCGTTGCCATATCTTCCGGAAGCGGGGCCTCAAAGCGCATCATTTCGCCGCTAACAGGATGCTCAAACCCCAAAACCGCCGCATGCAACGCCTGTCTGTTAAACGCAGCCACCGCCGCATGGGCACCGGCACTCAGCGCTTTGGGGGGCAGTTTGCGCCGCCCACCATAAGTTGGATCCCCCACCAGACCATGACCCGCATGGGCCATGTGCACGCGGATTTGGTGCGTCCGACCGGTTTCAAGCCAACATTCAATAAGCGCGAGGGTCTCGGGCTGGCCAAAACGTTCGACCAACCGCGCGCGCGTGACAGCGTGACGGCCGCCGTCAAACAGCACGGCTTGACGCTGTCTGTCCGTTTTGTGGCGGGCAAGATGGGTGTTAAGCTTCAGGATATTACCCGGCTCAAATGACGTACCGCGAATACCGCGCAGGCGGGGATCGTTCGCATCCGGCACACCGTAACAGACGGCGCGGTAATACCGCTCAACTGTATGGGCCTCAAATTGCGCCGCGAGCCCGTGGTGCGCCTGATCAGACTTAGCAACGACCAAAATGCCCGATGTGTCTTTGTCGATCCGGTGGACAATTCCGGGGCGCTTTTCACCGCCCACACCGGACAGACTTTCCCCGCAGTGGTGCATCAACGCATTGACCAACGTGCCGGACGGCGTGCCCGGCGCGGGATGTACGACCATGCCTGCAGGCTTGTTGATCACAATCAGATCATCATCTTCAAAGATCACATTCAGCGGAATGTCTTCTGGCAACATATGGCTTTCGGTAGCTTCGGGCACAATGATGCTTATCTGCATCCCCTCGGCCGCGCGTGCCTTGATGTCTGTCACGACAGTCCCGTCCACCTCAACTGCGCCTTGTGCGATCAATTTGCCAAGCCGCGAGCGTGAAAGGTTCGCGGTGACTGGCACATCGCGGGCCAACGCCTTATCAAGGCGCGAAGGCGGGGCTTCCGCGATAGAAAAAGTGACGGCTGACATGGACCAAAATCCCCCGGATCAAGTACCAGAACCCGCTAACCTGAGGTTCCTGAGATTGCTCGTAACCGTATTGACGGCCACAATGATTATCGGCCTGATAACGATCATTACATTGCTTGTCATGCGCTTACAGGCCCCGCGTGTCACGTTCCCTGACGCAATCACACTTCCTGATGGCGCTACAGCTACGGCCTTTACCCAAACAGCAGAATATTTTGCGATTGTGACCGAAGAAAACGAAATTTTGGTTTATAACCGAACCACTGGTCAGATGATCAAACGCATACCCCTGAAATAGCGCCATATAGCACCGACACGGCAATCACTTCTAACGATGTGGGTTGATACCAAGGATGGTACCGCCTGGTGGGTTCGAACCACCGACCTCTGGTACCACAAACCAGCGCTCTAACCAGCTGAGCTAAGGCGGCAACAGGCTCGACTTACGAAAGCACGACCGGCATTGCAAGCCTCTTTTGTCTGCAAATGCGCGATTATTGAGGGCCTTTGATCTGTGCTATCGCTTCAGCAAGCGGCGCGCGCCTTACACGTATCTCGTTATCGATGGCGCGGGTGTACTCAACATCTTGCAATTCCGGTGCAGTCGCCTCCATCAAAAGGTCATTTACGTAAAAATCCGCCCGAAGTTGCGGCGGTATCTGCGACAGGTTTTCAATGATCAGCCGGTCGCAACTGGGTGACATATAAAAGTTATGATAAAAACTAGTGAAAAGCGGGCCAGTCCCGTGTGAGCGGAAATGCTCCAACCCCATCAGATCAAGCGCCCTGCACCGTGCGCCTGTGGGAATTGTCCGCACCCATGCATCGTAATGATCGAGATAAAACGAGTCCGACGTCATGGGCGGATCGTTTAGCATCAAAAGTTGCACACCAATCTTTGCGGATTGTTCGGTGCCTTGTGTCCGCTTGAATTCGTTGATGCCAATCTGCCGCCACAAAACCGCTTTGCTGATGTCCGTCACCTGTCCGCGAATGAGGATCCCGCCAGCGGGTAGTGCAAGCCGTTCGAGTATTTTCAAAGGTCCCTGCGGCTCGGGATCACCGATCATGCCCTCTGCAATCCGTTCTGAAATATCTACCCGCCGGATCAACTTGGGGCGTTTTTGCAGCGATTTGTCTTTGCGCAAATTATAGCGCACCAAATCAAGGCCCGCGATGTCAGCGAGCTGGGCCGCGATGCCACTATCACGGCGGGTATTGGCATTGTTGGCGTGCACACAAAACAGATCAATATCGCCCCAAAGTTCTTTCGCAAAAGCCAGCAACAAACGCGAATCCGCACCACCTGTAACGGGCAAAATACTGGGGCTTTGCCGTGATATGAGTGGCTTCATCACTTGCTTGTGGCGCTGCACAACGCGGTCTAACCGTTCGCGTATCCCGTGCTCAGTCACCTCCATACGCCAGTCGCAATCCGCTTTTGGCCAGTGCCGAACAGTTTGTTGCGCATCAAGATCAAAGTAATGGTTGGCCATAACACGGCGCACGCGGGCATCGGGCGTATACCCGAACGCCAAGCGCGCACCACCAGAACCCGCATTTTCCGCAAGCGAATACTCACGCTCAAGAACCGGAGCATCATCAATGGCCAGATAGAGTGTGGCCGCAACACGCCCCGTTTCACGATTATACACGGCAGGGATCATCGCACTTGGATCAAGGTAGACGCGGTTGAAATCAGGCGTGGTAATCACAAAGATATAGCGTCCCGCAGCCATCTCGAGCGTATCAGCAAGTGCGCCGGGGCTTTTTGCACGGTCCAACAGCAACTGTAGATGCGGCGTGTCGATGAAAAATCCGTTTGCATCCACCGCAAGTCCCAATACGGCCACAGAAATACCTGCGCGCCCATCGGTTGCCAGCGCTACTTGCAAGCCACGCCCGACATGAAGCACCCAACCGTTTTGTAGGGTGTGAGGCGCAAAGCTAGTCACCGCAAAACCGGCCTCTTTACTCAGCACGTATTGCTGGGAGAAAACCTTACCAAAATTCAACTCATGCTGCGCAATCAATTGCTCTGCGTAGACAGTCATGAACGCACCCGAATTTTGTGGGACGCGGCATAGACGAGACGTTCCAAAATCCCCACATGCGGGTTCTTAGTTGGGTTCATTATAGGCCGTAGGGGCATCGTTACTCTCGCACTCATTGAATGTCTCTTACACGGACAAATACACTAGAAAGCCTAACAAGAAACGAATCGCCTGTGAAGGAAAACCGACCACGCCCACAGCCCCTTGTCTTGATGCGCGCTGCCCTGTAATTGCCGTAACAGTTATAGCAAAGGATGCACCCATGGGGATCAATAGCGAGCGCGACATCGAAGCCAACTTGCAAATCGGCCCAACCGATCAAGGCATGGTGCGTATTTTTGTTGAGGCCAATGGCGTGGAAATCCCAATGGATTTCACCCCTGAAGAAGCGCTGGAAATTGCAGAAGAAATTGCGGCGGCAGCCAAAGTTATCGGCTAAGGTATCCTCGACAGCTTACGAGCTTCTGAAAGTGTTATTGCGTTGCGGCGGGATCGCGCGCCGCGTGAGCACGCAGTGCAGCATGGCGGGCAAATTTTTGCACCGTAGCTTTTCGCCTCGCACCGGCAAGCCGCACTTCATCCGGCATTCGAATGATCTCTGCATCATACCCGTCAGCGATGATGAGACCTGTTTCATCTGGCAAAAGATCAGTAGGGAACGCCTCGTCCACCGCCCAGAAATATCGATCGCACCACTCAAGATAGCCCTGCCATTTCTGATCTGAGGTAAAATCTTCGCGGCTGGATTTGCACTCAATAATCCAAATCTCTCCCTTAGGCCCAAGCGCCATCACATCAACGCGCAGTCCGCGCGTTGGTACAAGTTCTGTGACAGAGACAAAGTTATGGCTCAACAGATGCCGGCACACGCCGCGGGCCAGAACATCGCCCGCGCGCAAAGTTAGCGTTGGATTATGTTGCATAAGCAAAGAGTGAACAAAACAGAAACAAAAGACAAGAGAAACTCAAACAAACCTGCAAACGCTCTTGTCAGACCTTACCAAGCGCCATAGGTGATGCGGTGGCGGGTGCTGCTCTTCACGTAAGCTGGTCGATACATTCCAGTGGCCTTAAGCAAATCCGAGGGAGCTGGCTCTGTCACGGTCCTGGCCGCGTTATCTGGCGCCCACCTGTATATACAGGTCCTCGGGAATAATCGTCCAACGGTCGCTGCGGGCCCGCCACCTATTTTCCACGTCCCAACCTAGCAATGCGTGCAGCCAATGTGCCCACGTGGCAAACCCGCGGGTGACGACACGCCTTAGGTTCAGCATTTGGGCCAACAGTAGTTTTCGGAAATCAAATCAGAATGCGTCGGGCTGAACTTCGCGCGCCATATGATCAAGCACACCGTTCACAAAATGCGTTTCATCGCCCTCAGGGAAAAACGCGCCAGCTACATCAACGAATTCTTTAATGACAACGCGTGGCGGCGTCACTTTACCCAGCAACTCCGCACCGGCAGCGCGGAAAAGCGCGCGAATAGTGGGGTCAATACGTGCGATGGGCCACTTTGCGACCAAAGCACGATCGGTCATTTGGTCGATGGGCCGCTGATGCTCAACCGCGTCTTGGGCCAGCATGCGGAATACGTCGATATCGCCTTCCATCATTTCACGCCCCTCATAGGTCGCGCCAAAACGATGGTCTTCAAACTCACGCATAACAACATCGACTGATTGCGACGAGTGTTCCATCTGAAACAACGCTTGCACTGCATAAAGCCGCGCCGCTGATTTCATTTTGCGTTTTTGGTTATTCGAAAGTTCAGTCATGCTCTGTGTGTACCGCCTGCAAGCAGGATGTCGCTGGTAAATCCAACGCCCTTATCCGCGCGGCCCCACTTACGAGCGATAGCGATCAAGTGCAAGGCTGCCGCAGCGGCCCCGCCACCTTTGTTTTGGTCTGCAGGATCTGCACGGACTTCTGCCTGTTTGCGGTTCTCTACAGTCAAGATACCGTTACCGATACAAAGCCCCTGAAGGCCCAGCAATTGCAGTGCACGGCTGCTATCGTTGCACACTGTTTCATAGTGGGTTGTCTCGCCGCGCACCACGCAGCCAAGTGCCACATAGCCGTCGAAATTAGACATACGCTCAGCGATGCCAATTGCTGTGGGTATTTCAAGCGCACCGGGTACATCGATCACTTCATAGGTGGCACCAGCTGCCTCAAGCTCGGCAACAGCACCGGCGACTAAATTATCAGCGATGTCTTTGTAATACGGAGACCGCACGATCAGAACTTTCGGAGCGTCCTCAAAACGTGGTGTATCCATGATGTAGTGAGAAGCGCCAGCCATTATCCAATCTCCGAAATTTTCATCGTGTCCACAATCTCCAGACCATACGCGTCCAGCCCGACAACTTTCGGTGCAGGTGAATTGGTCAAAAGGACAATTTTCGACAGGTTCAAAGACGACAAAATCTGTGCGCCCAAACCGTATTGGCGAAGCGTCTGCGGGCTGACCTCATCATCGCGCACGATCTTCATTGTAAGATCACGCAGCAAAACCAGCGCACCGCGCCCGTGGTCCGCGATCAGCTTCATCGCATCGCCAAATTCAGCAGCACGGCCCGTACCGCCTGTGCCAATCACATCAAGCATCGGATCCATCGCGTGCATACGTACAAGCACAGGCTCATCGCCCGAAATGTCACCTTTGATCAAAACGATATGCTCTGCGCCTTGGGTCTCGTCGGTGTAGACGCGCATATCCCATTCGCCGCCAAACTCTGACTGGATCGTGTCTGTACTGCGCACGCGCACCAAATTGTCATGGCGGCGGCGGTATTTGATCAAATCAGAAATCGTCCCGATCTTCAGCCCGTGCAGCTGCGCAAAACCAACAAGGTCCGGCAAACGCGACATGGTGCCATCGTCGTTCATGATTTCACAGATCACGCCGGAAGGGTTCAAGCCAGCAAGCCGTGACACATCAACAGCCGCCTCAGTGTGCCCCGCACGTACCAGCACACCGCCGTCCCGTGCGCGCAGTGGGAAAACATGTCCCGGCGTTGCGATATCCGCTGAAGTTGCTTTGCTATCAATCGCCACAGCAACTGTGCGCGCACGGTCCGCCGCAGAAATACCTGTGGTAACACCTTCGCGCGCCTCAATCGAAACGGTAAATGCGGTCTCATGACGCGATGAATTCTGCGTCGCCATCAACGGCAGGCCCAACGCATCAATCCGGTCAGATGGAAGCGTCAAACAAATCAAGCCGCGCCCGTGGGTCGCCATAAAGTTAATGGCATCAGGCGTGGCCATTTGCGCGGGGATAACAAGATCACCCTCGTTCTCGCGGTCTTCGTGATCCACCAGAATGAACATCCGACCATTACGCGCGTCATCAATGATGTCTTCAATGGGGCTGATCACATCAGAGAGGTTTTCCTCAACAGGACCGGGCTTTTCAAACATGCTTTCAGCGCTCATTACGCCCACTCCTGCAATCGGGCCACATAGCGGGCCATTGTGTCAATTTCGAGGTTCACCGCATCACCAACAGCTGCATCACCCCATGTGGTGACGCTTTTTGTGTGCGGAATAAAGTTGATCCCGAAGGCAGTGCCCTCAACATCATTTACAGTTAAAGACGTGCCATTAAGCGTAACCGAGCCTTTGGGCGCGATGAACTTTGCAAGTGCCGCTGGCGCTTCAAGCGTGACCCGGGTGCTATCGCCCTCATCATGCATGGCGACAATCTTAGCCAAGCCGTCCACGTGACCGGAGACGATATGTCCGCCCAACTCATCGCCCACTTTCAAGGCACGCTCCAAATTGATGCGCCGCCCTGCGGACCATGTATCAAGATTGGTCTTGCTGACGGTCTCTGCAGACACGTCCACATCAAACCACCCAAGCTGATCGCCTTCGGCCAGACCTTTGCCAACAACGGTCAGGCAGACACCGTCGCACGCGATTGATGCACCCATATCGACGCTGCTCATATCGTAACGCGTTGAAATGCGCGCCCGCAAATCACCGCGCTGTTCCAGTTGCGCGATATGACCAACGTCTGTGATAATGCCAGTGAACATAAATCTCGTCCCGAATTTCGTATTGCAAACCACCTATAACGGCGCACCCATCCGGACAAGGGCTTTGCCGCCCATTCCAGTGATACCTTTTCGCACATCGCCTCAATCATAATGCAGGTCACATTTTCGCCAATAATTCAGGCTACTCCACCCACGATCCAGCGCGTACCTGCGCAAAACCTAAGCACACGGCATGTCAAATGGCGCTCATTACCGGCGAAAATAAGCGTTTTCTGTTTCTGCAAGGCCCACATGGTCCCTTTTTCTGGCGCCTTGCGCAGATGCTGGAGCGTGCTGGCGCACAGGTCTGGAGGGTCGGTTTCAATGCAGGTGACCGCGCCTTTTGGTTCTCGCCTAAAACCTACATCGGGTATCGCGGCACGCTAAACGACTGGGCCGAAACCCTACGTCAGACCCTTCACGACAAATCAATCACCGACATTGTGCTTTACGGTGACACGCGGCCTGTTCACGCCCAAGCAGCAGAGATGGCGCGGCAGATGGGCATCCGGACCCATGTATTCGAAGAAGGGTACCTACGGCCCTATTGGGTCAGCTACGAGCGTGATGGCTCCAACGGAAACTCCGCGCTCATGCAGCTTAGCGTGGATCAGATGCGCGAGACTTTAGCAGACGCCGATTTAGACATCCCACAAGCACCGGCACATTGGGGGGACATGCGCCAGCACGTGTTTTACGGCGCGCTTTACCATTGGTTTGTGATGTTTCGAAACGGCCACTACCACAAAATGCAACGCCACCGCGCCCTTGATGTAAAAACCGAGTTTGCCCTGTATTTCATGCGCCTTTTAGGAATGCCATTTTATTGGCTCAGCCGCGTGTTTTCCACACTGCGCATCAAACGCGGAGGATACCCCTACCATATTGCGCTGCTGCAACTTGAACATGACGCCAGCTTTCAGGCCCACTCTCCGTTCTCCAAAATCGACGAGTTCATCGAAGTAATCATCCAAGGTTTTGTCAAAGGAGCACCGGCGCATCACCACCTTGTGTTCAAGGCTCACCCGCTTGAAAACGGTCAGACAAACATCCGCTGGTTGATCAAAAACTTAGCCCGTCAGCACGGCGTTGAGGGGCGGTGCCACTATGTGCGTGGCGGCAAACTGGCCCAGCTTTTGGACCAGGCACGAAGCGCGGTGACGGTCAATTCAACCGCCGGCCAACAAGTTCTTTGGCGCGGCATCCCGCTCAAGGTCTTTGGCGCGGCGGTCTATAACAAACCAGAGTTTGTGTCGCCTCAACCGCTCCATGAATTCTTTAGCTTACCCACAACACCAGACACTGCCGCCTACCGCGATTACCGGCGTTACTTGCTTGAAACCAGCCAGATCGCCGGTGGCTTTTACGCCGCCAAAGGCCGCAGACAGCTTTTGCGACAAGTCGTTGATCTGATGTTACACCCCCACGATCCCTACGAAGCACTTGAGGTTGGTAAAGCGGCCCCACGGCAACAGTTGCGTGTCATTCCCTAACAACCACAACCCCTAGCGGTAGCTTTCTGTGAGGGATTCCAGTAAGGTAAAAGAAAAACTTGAGGCAGTTCTATAAGGTCGAAAGGACCAGAGCAGTGAAAATTAATGTGTCCCGTGTGGTAAAAGGCATCGCCTTGCTAAGCCTCGTTGCGACTGTTTCTGCATGCGGACTGCCGCGTGTAGGCCCCAACAAAGCCGAAATTTTTCAAGGATCCGTTTTGCGTGAAGGCGATGCGTTCATCGTCTCTGTCAATGACCGCGTGACCCGCGCCACAGCTGTCACCCCCGCTTTTGGCTTTTCGGATGCTTTCATTAATGCAGGCGTTGTTGGCTCTGACGTGATCCGTCCTGGCGATGTATTGGGGCTGACTGTTTGGGAAAACGTAGATGACGGCCTGCTGGCCGGTGCGGGGCAAAACGCCACCATTCTTGACGAAGTGCAGGTAGACGGAAACGGCAATATTTTCGTCCCCTACGCAGGCACCCTGAAGGCATCTGGCAAATCTCCCGAAGCGCTACGCCGTCTAATCACAACGCGCCTGAACGAACAAACCCCCGACCCTCAAGTGCAGGTCCGCCGCGTAGCCGGTGATGGTGCAACAGTCACTGTGGTGGGCGCAGTTGGCGCGCAAGGCGTCTACGCGATTGAGCGCCCCACCCGCACGCTTTCCTCCATGCTTGCCCGTGCAGGCGGTGTGGGACTTGAGGCCGAAGTGGCACAAATCACTGTCATCCGCGGTACACATCGCGGGCAGGTTTGGTTCCAAGACCTCTACCAAGACCCGCGCTTTGATATCGCCCTGCGCGGCGGCGACCGCATTTTGGTCGAACGAGACACCCGCGCCTATACGGTTTTGGGCGCCACAGGCAGCCAGAACCGCGTTGAATTCACCACCCGCACGATCTCTGCCATTGAAGCGCTTGCGCAAGTGGGTGGCTTAAGCAGTAACGTGGCAGACCCCACAGGCGTTTTTGTGTTCCGCAATGAACCCGCCGAAATTGCTAATCAAGTAATGGGCCGCGATGATCTACAGGGTGCACAGCGTGTGGCCTATGTGCTTGATCTGACCGAGCCTAATGGCATGTTCAACGCACGTGATTTCGCCATACGGGATGACGATACGGTCTATGTGACCGAGGCACCATTCGTGCAGTGGAACAAAACAATTGCCGCACTCACAGGATCGCTTAACTCTGTGAATACTTTGAATACACTGGCTGGTAACTAAGCCCGATGACGACCCCACTTTCGGCCGCTGACCCAACCCGTCAGCGGCTGTTTGTCTATAATGACGGCTTTTTGCGTCAAAAACGCGTGCGCCGTATCCTTGCGCTAAAGGGCTATGACATCCGCATTGGCATGCCGTCAGAAGCGGGTTTGATCGGTGTGTGGGGGAAATCACCAACCGCGCACCGCGGCGAAAAGATTGCAGCCCGCACCAACGCAAAGCTTTTGCGCGTGGAAGACGCCTTTTTGAGGTCAGTGCGTCCTGCCAGCGGTGGTGATCTGCCCATCGGGCTTAACATTGACACACGCGGTGTACATTTTGATAGCAGCGCGCCCAGTGACCTTGAGGTCCTGCTTGCCACGCACCCCTTTGATAACACCGCTCTGCTTGACCGTGCACGCGGTGGCATGGCGCGCATGAAGCGAAGCGCACTTTCGAAATACAATAACTTCGTTCCTGAGGCACCCTTTCCAAAAGGTATTCCAGACGCTGGGTATGTTCTTGTAATTGATCAAACTGCAGGCGATGCCTCCATCATACACTCGGGCGCCAATGCAGACACATTCCGCGAGATGCTACTGGATGCGCGGCTTGAAAACCCGCACGCAACGATTGTGCTGAAGACACATCCCGAAACCCGAACCGGTCACAAGGGCGGTCATTTCGGCCCTGCAGACATTGGTGGCAACGTGGTCGTGCTGGATCAAAACACCAACCCGCACCGCTTGCTTGAGGGCGCGATCAAAGTCTACGCCGTCAGCTCACAAATGGGTTTTGAGGCTATAGTGGCAGGTCACAAACCAATCCTTTACGGACAACCCTTTTATGCCGGTTGGGGGCTGAGCGAAGACCGCGCACCGATTGATCGACGCACCCGCACGTTAACCCGCGCGCAACTTTTTGCAGGCGCGATGATCTTATACCCGACATGGTATGACCCCTACCGCGATGCGCTCTGTAGCTTTGAAGATGCGCTCAGCACCCTCGAAGCGCTCAGTCGTACTTGGCGTGAAGATCATAATGGCTGGGCAGCACCAGATATGCGCCTTTGGAAGCGTAAGCATACACAGGCATTCTTTGGCAGCGTCCGACCTGTAAAATTCGGGGGCAACATACATACGCGGCGCATCATGCGTTGGGGCGCGCATGACAGCCCTGAAGCAACCGTCGAAGACGGATTTCTCCGTTCAAAAGGGCTTGGTGCAGACTTGGTCCCGCCCCTATCTCTGGTTCTTGATGACCTTGGTATTTACTATGACCCAACCCGCGAAAGTCGCCTTGAAAGGCTGATAGCCCAGTCACTTACTCTGGATTCGACCGCATTACGCCGGGCCGAAGCCTTACGCCAAAAAATTATTAAGAGCGGCGTGAGCAAATATAATCTTGGGATCAAGACTGATTTACCATCGCTCCCCAAGGGCCACCGCATTTTGGTCCCGGGGCAAGTAGAAGATGATGCTTCGATCAAGCTGGGCACGTCGAAATGGCAGACCAACAGCGACTTACTGGTTGAGACCCGCCGCGCCAATCCCGGCGCCATCTTGATCTACAAACCGCACCCCGACGTAGAGGCAGGTTTGCGCGATGGAGGCTTAAGTAATGAGGCCGCAGCGGTCGCGGATATCACAGCCACGAACACGGATGCTTTGGACCTGCTAACCTGCGTCGATAGTGTTTGGACGATGACCTCAACACTTGGGTTTGAAGCGCTTTTACGTGGTGTGCCTGTCACCTGCTTGGGGGCACCGTTCTATGCGGGATGGGGCCTGACAAGGGATATCGCAGCCACCCCTGACCGCCGCACCGCACGCCCCAGCCTTGATCAATTCACACATGCAACTTTGATCGACTACCCGCGCTATTACGATCCTGAGACAGGTTATCCCTGCCCCCCCCGAAGTTGCAGTTGACCGTTTAGCCATGTCCAAAGGCCATTACAGTGGGCTTGGTTTGCGTCTGTTGGCCAAAGCACAAGGCGCGCTTTCAACTTACGCACATCTTTGGCGTTAAGCGCGGCGCCATCGGTGCAACACGTCACCGCCAATTGAACGACATTCAACAAGCGTCCAACGCGGGGCATCTGCCAAAACACGTTGACCCAATGGTGCAACGGCGCCCAGTCCGTCACCTCCGATAACAACACCAGCCGTCATGCACACCAGATCATCCACAAGGTTTTCGCTCAATAAAGACGCGGCAAGTCCGCCACCCCCTTCACAAAAAACGCGCGTAAGCCCCTGTGCTGCAAGCGCCCGCAGCGCGTCGGTCAGGCTGCCTTGATAAGGGACAGATCTCGCATTTGGCGACAGCGCACTCACATCTGCTGTTTCAGGGTGAACAAACCAACCGCCGTTTTGCACATCGCTACGTGCCATACCCTGAAGGGTCTCACTGATGACAACGCGGACCGGCTGATGTGAAACGCCGAGGCCCCGCACATTAAGCGAAGGATTATCAGCCCGCACAGTCCCCGCGCCAACCATTACTGCATCATGTCGGGCGCGCATCATATGAACAGCGCGCCGCGCATGCGTCCCAGTGATCCACTGGCTGTCTCCGGTTGAAGTGGCAATTTTTCCGTCAAAAGATGTTGCCATCTTAAGTGTCACCAAAGGCAAACCTTCACGTGCGACTTTGAAAAACCCACGATGATCTTCAGCAGCCTCTGACGAGAGCACGCCGATATCTACCGAAATCCCTGCATCGCGGAGCGCTTGAAACCCGCGCCCTGAAACACGGTTGTCTTCATCCTCAATCGCACACACGACCCGAGACACCCCCGCCTCAATAAGCGCATTCGCACAGGGCGACGTCCTACCATGATGCGCGCAAGGCTCGAGCGTCACATAGGCCGTCGCACCGCGTGCCAGACGTCCTGCCTGCGCTAACGCGATCGGCTCAGCGTGTGGGCGGCCACCGTCTTGGGTCCAGCCACGCCCCACAATGACGCCGTCCCGCACGATGACACAACCAACCGCAGGGTTTGGCCACACACGCCCCTGCCCGCGCCGCCCAAGGGCAAGCGCGTGTCGCATGTGTTGCTCATCCACGGATGCTAAGGCTTTTTTGATCAATCGTTTTCCGGCGATACGTTCGGGCGCAGTTCACTGACAAATTTATCAAAATCATCAGCTGCTTGGAAGTTTTTGTACACACTCGCAAATCGTACGTATCCGACTGTGTCGATGCGGGCCAAAGCCTCCATCACGATCTCACCGATCTGCTTGGAGTTGATGTCAGTCTCGCCCATGCTTTCCAACCGGCGCACTATTCCAGAGATCATCTGGTCTACGCGCTCAGGCTCGACGGGCCGTTTTTGTAGAGAAATCCGAACTGAGCGTTCCAGCTTGTCGCGGTCAAAATCTTCACGGCGTCCGTTAGATTTGATGACAACCAAGTCACGCAACTGAACACGCTCATAAGTCGTAAAACGACCACCACACGCGGGACAAAAACGCCGGCGGCGAATGGCGACGTGGTCCTCAGCAGGACGGGAATCTTTTACTTGTGTGTCTACGTTACCGCAAAATGGACAGCGCATTGGCTATGCCCTTTCTCGTTGATTACTGCCTCGATAGGGTCTGCGCCCTACTTATCCACAGACTATAGGACAGCAATCTAGATTTGGGTAGAAGAAAAATTCACAAACAACATCTGGGGGCAAACCGAGCCGTCAGATGCAAAACGGCGCCTGAGATAGACGCCGTTTTGTAAAAATATCCGCAAAACTAGAGTTCAGCAGGGTAGTTTATTGATCCAAGAAAGACCGCAACTTGCGTGAACGCGACGGATGCTTGAGCTTGCGCAACGCTTTAGCCTCAATCTGACGAATGCGTTCACGGGTGACCGAAAACTGTTGGCCAACTTCCTCAAGGGTGTGGTCTGTGTTCATGCCAATACCGAAACGCATACGCAAAACACGTTCCTCACGCGGCGTAAGCGATGACAGAACCCGGGTTGTCGTTTCCTTCAGGTTCTCCTGAATAGCACTGTCGAGTGGCAAGATCGCGTTTTTGTCTTCGATGAAGTCACCAAGCTGGCTGTCCTCCTCATCCCCGATCGGAGTTTCAAGACTGATCGGCTCTTTGGCGATTTTCATCACTTTGCGCACTTTTTCGAGCGGCATTTGAAGCTTTTCGGCCAATTCTTCCGGTGTCGGCTCACGACCAATTTCATGAAGCATCTGACGGCCCGTGCGCACCAGCTTGTTGATCGTTTCAATCATGTGCACAGGAATACGGATTGTACGCGCCTGATCCGCAATCGAGCGCGTAATCGCCTGACGGATCCACCATGTGGCGTAGGTCGAGAATTTATAACCACGGCGGTATTCGAACTTATCAACCGCCTTCATCAGGCCGATGTTACCCTCTTGGATCAAGTCGAGGAATTGCAGACCACGGTTGGTGTACTTTTTGGCAATCGAAATAACGAGACGAAGGTTCGCCTCGACCATTTCTTTCTTGGCCTGACGGGCTTCCTTCTCGCCTTTTTGCACCTGTTGTACGATGCGGCGGAATTCAGAGATATCCAGGCCAACATATTGGCCAACTTGCGCCATGTCAGAACGCAACTCTTCGATCTTGTCGGTTGAGCGCTCAATCAGCGCCTGCCAGCCACGGCCGGGTTTATCACCCATGTCAGTTAGCCAGTTTGGGTCAAGCTCGCGACCACGATACGCATCAACGAAATCACGGCGGTTAATACGCGCTTGGTCCGCAAGTTTCACCATCGCACTGTCAATGGACATGATACGGCGGTTGATGCCGTAAAGCTGGTCGATCAGCGCCTCAATACGGTTGTTGTGCAAGTGAAGCTCGTTCACTTGGGCAACAATTTCAGAGCGCAGTTTTTGGTATTTCTTTTCAGCTTTCTCGCTGAAAGAGCTGTCTTCGTTCAACGTGGCAGACATCCGAAGATCCTGCATCTCACTCAACTTGCCGTAGTTATGCGCAATGATTTCGAGCGCTTCCAGAACACGCGGCTTAAGCGCAGCTTCCATCGCCGCAAGAGACAGGTTCGCCTGCTCGTCTTCATCGTCGTCATCATCAGACTGGATCGGGTTACCGTCGGCATCCAATTCTTGCGCCGTGCTCTCTTGCTTGGGCTCGGCTCCAGGCGTCGGCACAACGGCTTCTTCCTCGTCCTCTGCCAGCTGATCGCCAAACGTCGTTTCCAGATCGATCACATCGCGAAGCAAAATGTCTTCGCTCAACAATTCGTCACGCCAAATGGTGATCGCTTGGAATGTAAGAGGGCTTTCGCAAAGGCCCAAAATCATCGTGTTGCGGCCGGCCTCGATACGTTTCGCAATCGCGATTTCGCCCTCACGGGACAACAGCTCAACGCTGCCCATCTCGCGCAGGTACATGCGGACGGGATCATCGGTGCGATCCAGCTTTTCTTTTTCAGCGCCAGCAAGAGCAACTTCACGCGCACCATCTTTGGTCACGACAGCTGTAGAGCCTTTGGCGTCTTCTTCTTCGGCCTCGTCATCTTCAATAATATTGATGCCCATTTCGGACAGCATCGACATCACGTCTTCGATTTGCTCGGAGCTTACCTGCTCTGGAGGCAAAACTTGGTTAAGTTGCTCATACGTAATGTAGCCCCGTTCACGCGCCTCGGAGATCATTTTCTTTACGGCGGCTTGGGACATGTCCAAGTTGTGCGCGTTTTCCTGATCTTCGTTTTTGCGGTCGTCGGTGTCTTTGGCCATGAGCAAAGTCCTTTGCGGCGGAGGCGATGCGGCGTGAAGGCCGCGCGTTGTAACTTTAGGCTGCCGTAATCCACGCGCACGCGAATCAGGAAAACGAATCAACCCACATCCGAATCATCTTACATTTTGACTGATTCGACCATGGGTCGGTGTGAACTTAACCACATGCCCTGAGACATGGGCATTGGAAACCCTAATTGTAAGAGGATAAGCCTTCGTTAATTACTATTTTCAGCCTTACCGATGCTGCCCAGAAGTGCTGCAAATGCATCACGTTCATCACGACTTAGTTTGGCGCCATTATCGGCAACGTCAAAATCAGCTGTGTCATCCGCGTCATCACCGCCACCGCCCCCTTGAAGACCTTCTGCGGCCTCGCGCAAACGCCACGTCAGGTTTTCGTCAACGGGTTCGCCATCGTTTCGGTCAAGGTCTTGGGAAGCTTCGCGTACTTCAACTTCATGACCACGCTGTGCCGTAAGTTTTGCAAGGGCATCGTTCACGCACATGGACGCCAGATCGATGTTTCCGGGACGGCGCACGGGCGGTGCGATCGCCACGTGCTTATGCGCAAATAGTTTTTCCAAAAGCGCCGCACCGATCTCATGCTCAATGCTCTCGATCAGCATATCAGCATCGGCCTCTATGTGGCGCAGCAGAGCCCCCTGAATACGGCGGTGGTCCGGATCATGGCACTCAAGCCGCTCAAGCGCGTCTTCGAATTCGGGCAGAACGGCTGGATTTTTCAACAAAGTTGCTAATACCACTGCTTCGCGCAAATGCCCCTCCGCGGCCCGTTCAGAACTCACCAAAAAGCTTGATTGCGTCGTTGGCATCGCACCTTCGGCAGGCGCTTTCCAACCGCTTCCCCGCTTACCACCGCGCGGCACAAAGCCACCGGACGGGCGTGCCTTTGCTTGGGGGCGGAACAAATCCCACCGCAAATCCTTGATGGCCTGACCATAGTGGCTGCGAATGCTTGGGTCGGTGATCAGCATAATTTTCTGACGCAGCGCCTTGTCTAACGCTGCTTTACGCTCGGGGCTGTCAAAATTGCGGCCTTCAGTTTCACGCCGCCACAGCAGCTGAACCATCGGGATAGCACCGTCGATCACATTTTGAACCGCCGAAGCCCCTGAGGCACGGATCAAATCATCAGGGTCTTGGCCTTCTGGCATGATTGCAAAGCGCAGCGACTTGCCCGATTGCAGCAACGGAAGCGCCAGATCAACCAAGCGCATCGCCGCTCGCAAACCGGCCGTATCACCATCAAGGGCGATGATCGGCTCATCGGTGATCCGCCACAAAAGCGCCAGTTGATTTTCTGTAACGGCCGTCCCGAGGGGAGCAACAGACGCGGCAAAGCCCGCCTCACTCAGCGCGATGACATCCATGTAGCCTTCAGCCACGATAAGCTGCTGGCCCTTGCCTGCAGCCTCGCGAGCTGGCTTGTGGTTATAAAGACTGCGGCCCTTATCAAAAAGTTCCGTCTCTGGAGAGTTGAGGTATTTTGCGTTGTCGTTGGGGTCCATCGCGCGCCCCCCAAAAGCAATCGCGCGCCCCCGTGCATCGCGGATCGGGAACATGATCCGACCTCGGAATGTATCATATGGCTTGCCACCTTTTTGGCTGGGCTTGGCCAAACCGGCACCCAAAATCAGGTCTTCAGGTACGTTTTTGCCAACGAGATGATCCCAAAGTCCCTGCCACGCATCAGGTGCAAAACCGATCTCCCAACGCTCAAGAGCTGCCTCTGACAGGCCACGTCCCTGCAAATATCTGCGGGCCTCGGCGGCCGTCGATGTACGCAGTTGCAAACGGAAATACTGCACCGCTTGCTCCATTACCTCGGCAAGTTTGCTGGCACGGTCCAGCTTTTCAGCGGCCTTTGGATCGCGCGCGGGCATTTGCATGCCCGCCTCACCCGCCAAAATTTCCACCGCTTCCATAAAGCTGACGTTCTCGGTTTCTTTTACAAACGAAAGTGCATCACCCTTCGCCTGACAACCAAAACAATAATAATATCCCTTTCGGTCATCGACGTGAAAACTGGCCGTTTTTTCATGATGAAACGGGCATGGCGCCCACATGTCACCTTTGCCTTGGTTCGACTTGCGCGCGTCCCACATAACTTTGCGCCCCACCACGTCGGAGATCGACAGGCGGCTGCGTAATTCATCAAGGAAACCGGGCGGCAGACTCATGTGCGCAATATCCGCTGTCGCGCGCGCAGAGTCTACACCGCCTAAGGTGAAATCCTAAAGGCCCTTGGCGCGGTAAGACTGTGCCACTTTATCGATGGAAACCAGATATGCAGCGGTGCGCAGATCGGGCACATCATCGCGGCCGTGCCAGACGTCACGCATCGCCTGATAAGCAATCCGCATTGTGTCATCCAACCCCGAACGCACTAATTCCAACTCATCCGCACCGCGCAAATACCGCTCTTTGAAGTCCGGACTAAGCTGCCAGCCGACACCGCTATCGGCGCTGAGGCGCTCTAACTCATCCACAATCAATTGGTGACGGGATTCTTCTTGGCGGCGCTGCATCCGCCCAAAGCGGATATGCGACAGGTTTTTGACCCATTCAAAATACGAAACTGTCACACCGCCCGCGTTTGCATACATGTCGGGAATAATCACACAGCCTTTAGCCGCAAGAATATCATTCGCACCCGCCGTCACCGGACCGTTAGCAGCCTCAATAATAAGTGGCGCCTGCACACGTTCCGCATTAGATTTGTTAATCACACCTTCCAAGGCAGCTGGAATAAGAATATCGCAGTCCCGCTCAAGCACTTCAGCACCGTTTTTAATGTACTCACCTGCTTCAAACTGCGCCACGCCTCCGGTCTCCGCCACGCAAGTACGAAGGGCCTCAACGTCAATTCCGTTTGTGTCAACGATAGCACCGTCACGCTCAATGACGCCGACGATCAACGCACCATCTTCCTCAGCCAAAAACTTGGCCGCGTGGTAGCCGACGTTGCCCAGCCCCTGCACAATGACCCGTTTACCTTTCAGTGACCCACTGAGCCCTGCGGCTTTCATACCCCGCTCATCGCGGAAAAATTCGCGCAGCGCATATTGCACACCACGTCCCGTCGCCTCAACACGGCCAGCAATGCCGCCGGCGTGGGTTGGCTTGCCTGTCACGCAGGCCTTGGCATTGATGTCAGTTGTATTCATGCGCGCGTATTGATCTGCGATCCACGCCATTTCACGCTCGCCCGTGCCCATGTCCGGCGCGGGCACGTTCTGGGACGGGTTTATCAGATCACGCTTGATTAACTCATATGCAAAACGGCGGGTGATAGCCTCCATTTCATGGGCATCATAGGCGCGCGGATCAACACATAGCCCGCCCTTTGAGCCCCCAAAAGGTGCCTCAACCAACGCGCATTTATACGTCATCAACGCGGCAAGCGCTTCGACCTCGTCTTGGTTCACGCCCAGCGAAAAACGAATGCCGCCCTTTACCGGCTCCATATGCTCGGAATGGACGCTGCGATACCCAGTGAACGTCTTGATTTCACCGCGCAAACGCACACCGAAACGAACTGTATAAGTTGCGTTACATACCCTGATTTTCTCTTCCAACCCCGGGGACAGATCCATCAATCCCACCGCACGGTTAAACATTAAATCGACACTCTCGCGAAAGCTTGGTTCAGTTTGGTTAGACATCTTTACAGTTCCCTAAATCGCATCGTTCGCACCGTGGCACAGATGCGGTTATACGCAAGTTAATTTGCTCATTATTTAGGCGGTTTAAAAACTTATTGGGATATGCGCTTCATCACAATTTAGGCAAAAGCACATCTGCGGCACATCATTTTGCCATAATTGAAACCAAATCTTTCTGCATGAACGCTTCGTAACCGGCCGTACTGCGTAGATTCGTATGCGGCGATTTTAGCGTTGTGAGTAACCATGAGAGTGCACCGCCTTTTCAAAAATGCGCTTGGGCTGCGCAAATGTCGTGCTTTTGCGCGCGACGAAAGCGGTGCTTTGATCATCTTCACACTCTATATTTTGATGGCGATGATCATGATTGGCGGCCTTGCCGTCGACATCATGATGGCTGAAGAACGCCGCGCACGTATTCAGTTTACAATTGATGGCGCAACTCTGTCGGCGGCGGATTTGCAACAAACGCTTGAAGCTTGTGACATCATGGAGGGGCAATTTCGCTCAGCGGGCTTTGCCAACGTCCACGTGAACCACACCCGCAACGGCGCACAATATGAAAGCTGCGGTGTGGCGGAGCCGGATGCAGATATCGCTGTAGATGTCGCATCAGTTGAAGGCATCGGATACCGCCGCGTTGAAGCCGAAGCATCAATCCGCGTGCCAACGCTTTTCATGCATTGGGTCGGCGTCGACTACATGGACCTACCCGTTTCAGGTGCTGCGGAAGAGCGGATCACCGATATTGAAATTTCTCTTGTGGTGGACGTGTCAGGTTCCATGGGGAACCCGTCTACATCCGGTGAGACCAAAATATTCGAGCTGCGCAAGGCTGCTAAAGAATTCTTCACCGCGGTGGTGAAAAACGATCCCGATGACGACTCGGCTATTACATCTGTTTCTATCGTGCCTTACTATCACACTGTTCACGTGGGCGAGGATCTGCTGGATCAACTCAATGCAAATGGCGGCACAGTTGCCGTGCAAAACCCGATCAGCAATCCCCCGGGGTTGACGTCAGTCCAAAGCGAACAGCAATTCAGCAGCTGCATTGAGTTCACGCCAAACGACTTCAAATCCACCGCCATAACACCCAGCCAAAAGCTGACCCGAAAAGCGCATTTCGCCTATGGCAGCAGCAGTACACGCTTTCCCAATTATCTTCAGTTCGAGTGTCAGGAAGACCGCTTTGATACGCGCTATGCCGCAAACTCGCGCCCACACATCATGGTGCACCGTACGGAAAAATCGCAGCTGGACGCGCATATCGACACCTTAACAGCAAGCGGCAACACAGCGATTGATGTAGGGATGAAGTGGGGAGTGGCTCTGCTTGATCCGGCAATTCAACCCGCCGTCAAAACACTTGCTGATGACACCACAATTCCTGTGCCTTCACGGGTCAACGACAGACCCGCGAATTACTGGGTGCCATCTGTAAGTGCGAACCCACAGGATGAAACTCTCAAAGTAATCGTTCTGATGACTGACGGTGTGAATACCACCCAATACGGGCAAACTACGGAAAATCAGTATCCCTACATCAACTTCAAAAACAGCCCAGCACCGGTTTGGCGCTTCAAAAACTGGTCCACACATGAAGGTAAGCGGCACGATCGCTGGAGCGTGAACCGCAATATGGAATGGTATGATCAATATCTGATCTACGTCCCCGGCAACAGCTGGTCCAACCGCTGGTACCGCCCCGGAGACCCTAACACGTCTTGGGATGATCAATGGTACAGCACCAGCGAAATCCCATGGGACGGCATCGCGCAGATGGACTGGGTTGATCTTCTTGATGATTTTCACGTGGATTACATGGCCGAATTCTTCTGGGACGAAGCTGAACGGTACTATGACAGCTACTACGGGTGGAGCACCCGCGAAGATCCTATGGAGGACAAGCTAAAGGCCTCCATGATTACCCAAACAAATTGGTGGCAAGCGAATACAAACTTGTCCGAAATCTGTGCCGCAGCGCGCGCGAAAGGTATCCTAATTTACGCGATCGGTTTTGAAGTAAACACTGGGGAAGGCCCCATGCGTGACTGCGCAACGGAAGGGGATGCCTATTACTTTGACGTTTCAGGACGCGAGATCAGCACCGCTTTCGCAGCCATCGCAAACCACATCAACCAATTGCGCTTGGTGCAGTAGATGCTGGGCCGCCGCGCATTTAGCCGCATCATCCAATTTTGGCGCGCCGAGGACGGCGTGTCTTCCATTGAGTTCGTGATCCTCTATCCTTTGTTCTACTGGATTTTGTTCATGGGCGTTGAACTTGGTGTGATGCAAGCACGTCAAGCAATGTTGGAAATGGCGCTTGACCGAACAGTGCGCCACGTGCGCCTCAACACGATTGCACCCCCCTCCTATCAAGATTTGCGGGATGTCATGTGTGCCGAGGCAACCTTCCTAAATAATTGCTCGAACAGCCTTAAGCTTGAAATGGTACGCCGCGACCCGCGCGTGGGCGTGACCCTGAACGCGCCACAATGCCATGATAAACCAAGTGCCGTGAACCCAGCCGGACCATTTTCACCGGGCGGACAGAATGAATTAATGTTCCTGCGGGTTTGCGTGCTGCAGCCACCATTACTGCCAACCATCGGCCTAAACCCATATCTGCCCACAACCGAAACCGGTGAATACCGTCTTGTTGCCATCACTTCGTATGTGACGGAGCCCGCGTGATGCGCCGTTTCCATCCCCCTTCCTTAAGCCGTTTCGCTGCCCGCCTCAAAGCCTTCTGCGATGACACAGGAGGCACTCTTGCCATTGAAACCGTGCTGGTTTTTCCGCTTTTATTTTGGAGTTTTATGGCGATGGCCACATTCTTTGAGGCATTCCGGACAAACGCACAAACCACCAAGGCAAGCTACGTTGTGGCCGATGTGATCAGCCGCGAACTAGGCACCATTACCCCGACCTTCATGACCAGCATGAAACAAACCGCGCAGTATATGACACCTGCAGCGCAAGGGACCTCAATCAGCATCACCATGGTGGTTCCGACTGGCAAAACGGACAAGCCCTACAAAACCGCGTGGTCACAGGCCCGCGGCCCCGATCTTAGCAGTTATAGCCATGACAGCATCAACGTTTTGAAAGAAGACATGCCGCCAATCGCAGCAGGGGATCAGATTGTTATGGTTGAGACTGTCTCTCGATTTAGCCTGTCGTGGGGCCGGTTCTTTGAAAACAACCTATACCTCAAAGCGCGCACATTTGCCCGATCACGCGCGCCTAACCCACCAACATACACCGCGTCTTAAACCCAGCAGCTTAGCCGCGCGGCAAATTTCCGGCATCGCGCGCAGCAATTAACATGGACAGGCTCTCTGCCATAAACTTGGCTTCTCCGGCTGGCGTCACCCCACCTACCCCAAGCATTTTGGATGTCGCCCACCAAATACCAGGGCACCATCCTTTAAGGCCCGCCGTCTTGCGACGCACCATGAAACCGTTTGACGGCTTAAACGCAAAGACGCCGCGGTCAACGCCCACAATATCATCCAGTGGTGCAAGAACGCGGCCTGTCGTATCGCGCAGTCCCTCAACCGTCAGTTCAACCGCGATGAGTGTCGAGCGCCACATGATCGTTGCCGCCGCCAACACACCTGCTCCACCAAGGACCAAAAACAAACGGTAGCCCAAACCTGTCTCGGCGCGGGTAAAGCCCAACAGCACCAACAAAGCGCCTAACGCCAGCAATGTGCCACAACCAAAAAAGCGACGACCGGCGCTGGCACGAACACGTGCAATCACACCATCTGCGGGGATATCAAAAGGAAATTCCATGCGACCTGATACCCCCCCAGTGCGCCAAGGGAAAGAGCACATCGCATATGTGCATTTACGCACTGCAAATCTGCGAAACACGGCAATTGTGTGCGCCTCTGTTACGGCGTAAATTCTGCTCAACATGTGGGAAGCACCCCATGTCGATCCTACGATCTGGAGGCTAAAAATATGTCGATCCGTCCTGTTCTAGAAACCCGCCCGGCCGTTCCAACCATGGAAGGTGCCGGCGTTCACCTGCACCGTGCATTTGGCTTTCAAGACCCGTCAGAGCTTGATCCATTTTTGCTGTTTGACGATTTTCGCAACGATCTTCCGGCGCATTTTGAAAAGGGTTTCCCATGGCACCCGCACCGCGGCATCGAAACCATTACGTATGTGCTGAACGGCACCGTGGATCACGGTGACAGCCTTGGCAACACGGGCACCTTGGGCGCGGGTGACGTGCAGTGGATGACTGCTGGTCGCGGGATCATGCACCAAGAAATGCCACACGGAAACGCCGCAGGCCAAATGCACGGCTTTCAGCTTTGGGGTAACTTACCTTCATCACAAAAGATGGTCGCACCGCGCTACCAAGACGTAACCGCCAAGGATATTCCAGTGGTAACGGACGATGATGGAACTCAGGTCAAAATCATTGTCGGTAACTTCTGGGGGAAAACCGGTCCGGTTGATGGCATCGCCGCAGACCCGCAGTATTTGGATATCTTCGTGCCTGCTGGCGTGAAGAAGACCTTTAAGATTGACACCTACCGTCGCGCGTTTGCCTACGTCTTTGAGGGTGAAGGCGCGTTTGCAGATGCCTCTGCCCCATCTGGCGTTTTGCTCGAAAAAGAAGTCATGGGCGAGGAAGTCAACATCCGCGACATGTCCGGTGATCGCACGTTGATCCGGTTTGGCACAGGCGATGAAGTGACAGTTCAGGCCGGCGAGCAAGGTGTCCGCTTCTTACTGATTTCTGGCGCGCCAATTGAAGAGCCCGTCGCGTGGCACGGCCCGATCGTGATGAACACCGAAGATGAATTGCGCCAAGCCGTGCGTGAGTTGCGCAACGGCACATTCATCAAACCCGCGCACTAAAATAAACGATCCAAGCGCGCCGTAACCCCTGCTGTTTTTTCCAGCAACCACGCGGCGCGCTTGTACAGGTATGCGTTTTTCGATCTAACGGACGCATGTTTCGCACCACCACACTCGCCTTCGCAACAGCCGCCCTAAGCATGATTGCAGGCTGCACAGATATTCCGCAATTGGAACAATCGGTCTCGGCGCGCGCCCAAGCCGCCCCCTACCCCGCGCTGATCTCTCTCGAAGGTCTCATCGCCTCCGCAACAGACGATGAGACCGGTAAAGCCGCAGTTGACAACCTTGCCCTGCGGTCATCGTCTCTGCGCGCCAAAGCAGCACGGCTTAGCGGCGAAGTAATTACTCCGGATGACCAGTCCCGCCTTACGGGCGGCACCGCCAGCAACTAAGCGAAAACAAAGCCCCAAACGACCGGACAAAACTGCGTTAGCGCAAACCACGGCTCCTGTCTGCTTTGGCGCGTTGCAAGCCAGTTGCGCCTGCGATAACAGGGACGAAAATGTTCACTAATCAGCGCATTCGCGATGCGCGCGGAGATCTCATAATGACAACGACCCTCCCCCCACTTCGTCTCGGAATTGCCGGCTTGGGAACGGTTGGCATTGGTGTTGTGAAAATCATCCAACAGCATGCGGATTTGCTTGCCGCTCGCAGTGGTCGAGCGGTGCAAATTACTGCTGTTTCCGCACGCTCAAAAGGTAAAGACCGCGGCGCGCCTCTTGATGGCTATGCGTGGGAAGACGATCCTGTTGCTTTGGCAAAACGTGATGATGTCGATGTGTTTGTCGAAGTCATGGGCGGCTCAGAAGGCCCCGCGAAAGATGCAACCGAGGCCGCAATTGCGGCTGGCAAAGACGTTGTCACCGCCAACAAGGCGCTTCTAGCTATTCACGGACAGTCACTTGCCTTAGCAGCAGAAACCGCAGGCCGTGTTATCCGTTTTGAAGCTGCAGTCGCAGGCGGTATTCCCGTTGTAAAATCACTAACCGAAGGTCTTGCAGGCAACGCAATGGGCCGCGTGATGGGCGTGATGAACGGCACATGCAACTATATCCTGACGCAAATGGAAGCCACCGGCCAAGGGTATGAGGCGCTTTTCGCCGAAGCTGACAAACTGGGCTACCTCGAGGCAGATCCGAACTTGGACGTGGGCGGCATCGATGCAGGTCATAAGCTTGCCCTGCTGGCATCCATTGCATTTGGGACGCAGGTAGATTTTGACGGTGTTGAGCTTGAAGGCATCCAACGCGTCAGCCTTGATGACATTACCCGCGCCGGTGAGATGGGCTTCAAGATCAAATTGCTTGGGGTCGCACAGATGTCTGACCGCGGCTTGGTCCAGCGGATGACACCTTGCTTGGTCCCAGCAACATCGCCGCTTGGCCAGCTTCAGGGCGGCACCAACATGGTGGTTCTGGAAGGCGACAGCGTTGAACAAATCGTGCTGCGCGGCCCGGGTGCGGGCGAAGGCCCTACCGCTAGTGCGGTTATGTCAGACGTGATGGATATTGCCCGCGGCATTCGCATAAGCACATTCGGTCAACCTGCAAAAACGCTGACAAGCGCGCCGCGTGCCCAAGCAAGCACTGTAGCGCCATATTATTTGCGCCTGCATCTGACAGACAAACCAGGTGCGCTGGCCAAAGTGGCCGCCGTCTTAGGTGATCATGGCATCAGCATCGATCGCATGCGCCAGATTGATCACGAAGGCACAAGTGCACCGGTTATCATAGTAACCCATGATACGACCCGCGCCGCCCTTGATGAAGCAATTGCAGCGTTTGGAACAACCGGTGTCGTCGATGATGCACCCGTCGCCCTGCGCATCGAAAACGTCTAACCCGCTACACGAATACTTCCTCTAAGAAAGCCACGAACATGACCGCACCCAAAGACTTTCACGACCGTATGCTGTCACTGGGCTTGGCCCGCGTTTCAGAACAAGCAGCCATCGCAAGCGCCGATTGGATCGGGCGTGGGGACGAAAAGGCAGCAGACCAAGCGGCTGTGAACGCAATGCGCGAACAACTCAACCGTCTCGAAATTGCGGGTGTTGTTGTGATCGGCGAAGGTGAGCGTGACGAAGCCCCGATGCTTTATATTGGTGAAGAAGTCGGCAGCGGCACAGGCCCCGGCGTGGACATCGCACTGGACCCGCTTGAAGGCACCACTTTGACTGCCAATGATATGCCAAACGCGTTGACTGTTATCGCCATGGGGCCACGCGGCTCGATGCTGCATGCGCCCGACACATATATGGATAAGCTAGCCATTGGCCCCGGTTACGCCACGGACACGGTTACTCTTGATATGACCACAAAAGAACGCGTTGCAGCTCTCTCCGCTGCTAAAGGCGGCGATGCACGCGACATTACGGTGTGCGTTCTGGCACGCCCCCGTCATGAGCAAGTCATTGAAGATATCCGCTCAACAGGTGCTGCAATTCGCCTGATCACAGACGGCGATGTGGCAGGTGTGATGCACTGCGCCGAACCTGCGTTGACTGGTATCGATATGTACATGGGCTCGGGCGGTGCACCAGAAGGTGTGCTTGCTGCATCTGCGCTGAAATGCATGGGCGGTCAAATGTATGGCCGTCTGCTTTTCCGCAACGCCGATGAGAAAGCGCGCGCTGCAAAAGCAGGTATCACTGACCTTGACCGCGTCTACACCCGCGATGAGATGGTCACCGATGACGTGATTTTTGCAGCAACTGGCGTGACCGACGGCTCAATTGTATCGGGCATCAAGCGTGAAGTTGGATACATCACCACTGAGACAATCCTCATGCGCTCCAAAACCGGATCCGTCCGGCGCATGACATATCGCAACCCTGTTTAAGTTGTGATGCTGGGGACCGGTGACACAGCCAAAAGCTTTTTAGGGGTCGAGGCATCTTTGTCGGTCCGCAAATGGGTAGGCCCAACCGCGGACATCGACAGGCACGCCTCCGCTATGGCCCAGCAAACCGGCCTGCCAGGCGTGTTATGCAATGTTCTGGTGCGTCAAGGCGTGACACCCGAAACTGCAGAAAGTTACCTTGCCCCACAACTGCGTGATTTGCTGCCAGACCCGCGCAGTTTGCGCGACATGGAAAAGGCTGCGCAGCGCTTTTTGCAGGCCATCAAAAACCGCGAACGCATTGCGGTTTTTGGGGACTACGATGTGGATGGCGGCGCGTCATCTGCTCTGCTTCTTGATTATTTACGCTCGGTCGGCCTTCGCGCGACCCTTTATATTCCGGACCGCATTGACGAAGGCTACGGCCCAAATGCACCGGCTATGGCAAGCCTTGCAGCGGATCATGATCTAATTATCTGCGTCGATTGCGGCACCCTGTCCCATGAGGCGTTAGCGGCTGCGACCGCAGCAGATGTGATCGTTCTTGATCACCACTTAGGCGGCGAAACTCTGCCCCCCGCATTGGCAGTCGTTAATCCTAACAGGCAGGATGAAACTGGCGATCTTGCACATTTATGCGCAGCGGCAGTGGTATTCTTGATGCTGGTCGAGGCCAACCGGCAAGCGCGCACCGAAGGTGGCGCAACGCCTGACCTGTTGGCCATGCTTGATCTTGTCGCCCTTGCAACTGTTGCAGACGTAGCGCCTTTGATTGGCGTCAACCGCGCGATAGTCCGCCAAGGCCTTACGGTGATGGGCAAGCGCGCGCGGGCAGGTTTGGTTGCGCTGTCTGACGTTGCAAAACTCGACACAGCGCCAAGCAGCTATCATTTGGGCTTTGTCATGGGGCCACGGGTGAATGCCGGCGGGCGCATTGGACAAGCCGACTTAGGCGCGCGCCTTTTGGCCACCGACAATCCACATGACGCCGCCGCAATGGCCGAGCGTCTTGATGTATTGAACACAGAACGCCGCGAGATTGAGGCAGCGGTCCGCGCCGCCGCGATTGAGCAGGTCGAAAGCCGTGATACCTCTGCGCCGCTCATCTGGGCAGCTGGCGACAACTGGCATCCTGGCGTCGTGGGAATTGTGGCCTCGCGCCTGAAGGAAACCTACAATAGGCCCGCGATCGTGATTGGTTTCGACGGAGATGATGGCAAAGGCTCTGGCCGAAGTGTGTCTGGTGTGGATCTTGGCGCGTCCATTCAAAAACTAGCTTCCGAGGGGCTTTTGAGTAAAGGCGGCGGTCACAAAATGGCAGCGGGCCTTAGCCTTACCCGAGATATGCTTGCGCCCGCGATGGAACGATTGTCTGACCTACTTGAAAAGCAAGGTGCGGGCACAGCGGGCCCTGCTGATCTAAAACTTGACGGCATGTTGATGCCTGCCGCGGCAACGGCTGAATTGATCGAACAGTTGGAAAATGCAGGGCCGTTTGGCGCCGGTGCCCGCGCACCACGTTTTGCGTTTCCCGATGTCGCAATCGGATTTGCCAAGCGCGTGGGCGAGACACACCTCAAGATCAATTTTGGCGACGGCATGGGCCAGCGGATTGACGCGATTTGCTTTGGCGCGATGGAAACAGACTTGGGCAAAACGCTGCTGGAACACGGCGGCAAACGGTTTCATTTGGCAGGTAGGCTTGAGCTAAACACATGGGGTGGACGGCGTTCTGTACAGCTGCGCCTTGAGGATGCAGCACTCGCGCAATAGCGCAGAAACAGTCATAAAAATTTTTGTGATTTTTTCGTAAAAAGCCACTTGCGCATCACCAGCAGTTTGCACTATTCACCCCTCACGCACAGTGGCCCGTTCGTCTATCGGTTAGGACGCCAGGTTTTCAACCTGGAAAGAGGGGTTCGATTCCCCTACGGGCTGCCATGCGGAACCTCTCCCCCAAACAGTATTATACCAGAAAAACCAGCGTAGTTTTCCGCGCTCGTTGGTGTTTTTGTGTACTCAGCTTTATTTCCGACTTTTTTTATAAGTTTTTACTTGCGCTGAATCGGTCTTCCGATGTATCTGATAAAAACAATCAGATATAAAAGGACCCTGACCAATGCCCGCTTTCGCGCTCCGCGCCGTACTTATTTCAGCTACCGCCCTTACGGCGGCTCCAGCTTTCGCAGATGGGGAACTGAACCTCTACTCCTCACGCCACTATGATACAGACGAACGTCTCTATACGGATTTCGAGGACCAAACCGGCATCACAATCAACCGTATCGAGGGTAAAGCAGACGAGTTGATCGCCCGCATGGAAGCCGAAGGCGCCAACTCACCGGCCGATATTCTGCTGACTGTTGATACATCTCGGCTTGAGCGCGCCAAAAATGCAGACATTTTGCAAAGCATCGATAGCGACGTGCTTGAAGCAAAAATCCCTGCCAACCTCCAAGACAGTGACAACGCATGGTTCGGCTTCTCACAGCGCGGGCGCATCTTTTTTTACGACAAAGCAAGTGTAGAAAACCCACCGCAAACCTACGCTGATTTGGCGGACCCCAAATACAAAGGGCTCGTTTGCATCCGCTCCTCGACCAACACGTATAATCAAACGCTACTCGCTTCGATCATCGAAAACGACGGCTCAGAAGCCGCCACCTCATGGGCAACAGGCGTGGTCGCCAACATGGCGCGTGACCCACAGGGCGGTGACACTGACCAAATTCGCGGTGTCGTTTCCGGTGAATGCGGGATTGCCGTTTCCAACACATACTACTTTGCGCGCGCAATCCGCCGTGATGTGAAAGGTGTCTCTGACAGCATCGACAACATTGGCTGGGTATTTCCGAACCAAGACGGGCGCGGGGCACATATGAACTTATCTGGTGCAGGCGTCGCCAAACATGCACCAAACAAAGACAACGCAGTCAAGTTCATGGAATATCTGGCTAGCGATCAAGCACAGGTCTATTTCTCCGCAGGCAACGATGAATACCCTGCCGTTAAGGGCACCGACCTTGCACCATCAGTAGCAAAGCTTGGTGATTTCAAAGCGGACGCTGTCGATCTTAGCAAAGTTGCAAAACAAATCCCCGCCGCGCAAAAAATATTTGCGAAAGTTGGTTGGGAATAGCGTTACTCAGGCACTAAGTACGATCAACATGCGGCGGTCCTAAGGGAGGCCGCCGTTCTTTTTTGTAACCCCGTCAATCAGACCCTCAAACTGAGTTACCCTGCCCCGTCCGGCACGCTTTGAGGCATAAAGCGCGTAATCCGCGTCGTTCATCATGCGTCCAATCTGCGGCACATTATACTGGGCAGAACACGTAAACCCGATACTCCCCGATATTGCGGCCGAGTTGGTATTAACTTTAATTGGGACCTCAATTGCAGTGATTAATCTTTCACAGAGTTTCTTAACTGCGTTGCCATCTGTCGTATCCATCATGACCGCGACAAACTCATCGCCGCCCGTGCGCGCAATGCAGTCTGAGCCGCGAAAATGTGACTGCATCACACCAGCTGCCGCTGACAGCACGGCGTCACCCGCCGCATGGCCGAGCCTGTCATTAACAGCTTTGAAGTAGTCAAGATCCATATGAATCAAAGTAAACTTCCGCGCAGCAGAAATGGCACTTTCCAAAACCTGAATAAGCGCACGGCGGTTATGTAGCCCGGTCAGCGGGTCCGTCTGCGCGTCGTGTTCTGCTGAAAGTTTAGCGTGCTGCAACCGGTCGTTTAGCTTGCGCGACTCGTTCATTGCGGCAGACTTTGCCTCAACAACATAGAGCATCTCAATTGTTGGATCATTCGGCGCAAAATCGCGGCTCGTCAGACCAAACCGCTGGACAGCATCCACAACGCCAATCCCAAATGACAGCGTCAAAACCGTGAGCCCTTCGCGGTGGTCAACCGCAACCACGCCTTTAAGGCGCGTGTAGGGTGGCTTTTTGAAACGCAGATGAACCGCAGATCCAACTGTAGCCAACAGCGCGCGACGACCCTGCATACTGGCCGGTTTGATCACCTCAAATACATCGTCGAACAATTCACCAACTAACGAGCCGTCACCTGAGATTTTGCTTAACGTAGCCCCTGCTTGGGTAATTACTCCGTCATCCGACACCACGATGTGCAGAGGTAAAAGCGTCTGGAGCAAGTTGACTGAAACAACATCAAACGAAGGGGACACCGCGACATTCATGTCAGGCCCCTCGCGCCAAATCAAAGCTGCGCCCATCGGCAAAGCCCGCGTCAAGCAAGCGCACATCAAGTGCGTCAAACCGTTCACCCAATGCACGCCTCTCAATCACTGCCAACGCACCATAATCATCCGCCATAGCGCGTAAGATACCCACAAAAACTGCGCCGAACCCCGGGATTGCGCCCCGTATTTGCAAGGTATAAGCGCCAGCTCCGCAGTCCCGAACACTCAGCATCGGCATTTCCAGATCAGCAACAGCAAGCCGCGCACGATCAGGCAACTCATCAAGCGAATGCAGAAAATCAACAAAATCGAACCCACCAAACCGAAGCAAGCGCCGCAGCGGTTCAGTCGTGGGATGACTAACCAGATGAGTTCCAAGGTCTTCAAGGACATCCTCAACATCACGGGCAAGCACCTTCGCGCAGCCCGTCAATATTTTCTCGGTCAACCCGTCATCATAATGCAACATTGCCTCGAATTCACTCACGGGCAGATTAGCATGACGCACAACATCCTGCCATGCGGACACGCCGTACGCGTTACGTATAAAACACTGAATTGACCGATTTATTAACCCGTGCATACCGCCTCCAGACTGCTGGCTACAGCTATGCATGGGCTAAGTTAACACGCCCTCAACACTTCAAATTGTCTTTATTTATAGAGCTAAAATCCAGTTTCCGTTCATCTGGCTTTAAAAGGTCTGAGCCACCCTAGGCACAGTCCACACGGAGCAATGAATAAATTCACTGGTCAGCCTCTATGCACTTTTCCAATACCAAAAGCAGATGCGAAATATCGGGCAATACAAAATCAGCAATCTGCTCCAAATCTTTGCGTGCCGCCAATCCGGTCAAAACACCACATGTCAAACAGCCAAGCGCGCGGCCCGCTGCAATGTCATGAGAACTATCACCAACCATCAAAACCTCGTCTGGCGTCAGGCCCACTTGTTGACAAAACGCCTGCAGTTGACCCGCTGACGGCTTTCCACCAAACCCGCTGTCTGATCCCGCAATAAATGCAAATTGCCCTTCAATATTAGCTGAATGCAAATGCGTGCGCGCCGGCATCTCAGCATCATTTGTAGCCACGCCCAACATAAGGCCCCGATCGCGCAATTTAGACAAAAACGGAGCCAAAGGCGTGACCTCTGCCTGAGGTGCTTCGCTTGCTGCCACATTCATAACCCAGATCAGGTCTTTCTTTGATCGATCCGGCACATGCGGTAACAGGGCGTCGGCAATGTCTTCTGGCGTTCCTGCAATCGCAACACTGGTCGGCAGAAACGCTTCAGCTTCAAAATTATAGCCAATGGCCTGCCCCAAGTCTGTGGCAATTTGTAAGTCACCTTTGGCAAGATCGGTCAAAAACGTCTTGGCCCAGACGGTCCAGGTTGCGTTGAAACCGAATAAAGTTCCATCTTTATCAAACACAATTCCGCGAATATGGCTTAGGTCCAATGCACTTGCCCCCCGCCCGGCAAGGCTGCACGCGCCTGCATTACTTGATCATACCTGACATCCGTTGCATCGCCAAAACGGATGACCCACGCATCATCCATTAATAGAAAATCCAAAACTGAACCTAAGAACTCAGGCTCCGATGCGCGGGTTCGCAAATCATCCGCACTAGCACCGCTCGCCCCCATAAAGACTGGCAGTAAATCCTCATCGCCAATCAGGAATGCCAAAGCCTTAAGCCCTAGCGTTTCGGCGGCGTCTTGCGAAATCATGAAGCAATCCTTTAAAAGTTTACTACAAATAATGGTTTGTTAACGTTTTTAGCGTTCAAAGAGTTAACCGTATTAACCTTAGTGATCGCCCCGCTATGACTGAACGCATTCTCATCATTGATCAAGTTGCCACAAACCGTATCGTTCTGAAAGTGCGGCTCGCGCGGGCAAACTATGATGTGATGCTTGCGGAGAATGGACACGACGCTCTGCGCATTCTGCGCAAACAGGGTGCCGATCTGGTGATCTGTGCTCCTGACTGCGGCGATATGACCGCTCAAAAGCTTTGCCAGCATATCAATTCAGACCACGCGCTAGCCAGCGTGCCGGTACTTATTCTAGCAGCCGAGGGCGATGGTTCTATTGTCACAGATGTTCTGCGCGCAGGCGCCGAAGATGTCCTTTTCCGTCCTGTTGCCGATCAGCATCTGTTGGCACGCATCCGCCGCGTCATGCGGGCAAGAACCACACGCGAGGAAGCACGCCTACGCGAAGATACGGACCGCGTTTTAGGGTTTGCAGAACCCATCAGCACTTTTGAACGCCGCATCAACCTAACTATTCTGTCACCTGATACGCAGGCTTTATGCCATACCAAACAACAGCTTAAAGGTAGCAACCAATTCAATACGCAGACATTTATGTGGAATGATTTCGATTCTGAGCATGAAAGCGTTGCGGCTTCTGACATCTTTTTAGTAACGCCACCACAGTTGGGTGCAGGCTGCGATCTTTCGGTCATTACGGACCTACGTAGCCGCAGCAGCACACGTCACGCGGCGATCGTACTGGTTTTGCCGATGCACCAAGATGCCATCGTAAGCTTCGCGCTGGATCTGGGTGCGGATGATGTGGTCAGCCAAAACTGCAGCCAAGAAGAATTAGCCCTGCGCCTTGGCCGGCAAGGTCGCCGCGCACAAGCGGGTGCCTACCTGCGCAACCGCGTGGCCGATGGGTTGCGTGCGGCTGTGAGTGATCCACTAACCGGCCTTTATAATCGCCGCTACGCCATTCCCCACCTTGAACGAATGCAAGAAACAGCACTGGCAACGAACAAACCATTTACCCTCATGCTGCTGGACCTCGATCACTTCAAACTGGTGAACGATACATTTGGGCATTCTGTCGGCGATGCGGTTCTTATCGAGGTGGCAAATCGGCTAAGGGACAATTTGCGCGCCATTGATCTGGTTGCTCGCATCGGTGGTGAAGAGTTTTTGGTCGCAATGCCCGCCACAGACCTTGATGAGGGGCGCGCGGCGGCCAACCGGCTAAGGCGGATTATTTTTGACACCCGCATCGAGTGCGCCGCAGATCACACCCCTCTCAAAATCAGCGTCAGCATTGGCATGGTTTTGGGCGGCCTCAGTGCGACTGAGCCAGATGTGCATATGTTGATCGCCCAAGCGGATCGCGGGATGTATTTATCAAAGCAAGGCGGTCGCAACAAAGTCACAGTCCAGCGATCAGCGGCCTAAACCACTTTTGGCCCCAAAACCGCGCTCACGGTCCCGACGCAGATTTTCGACCAATTCATCGCGTTCTGCATCACTCATCGCCGTAATTTTCTCGATCAACAAGTCACCGCCAAGTTGACCGCGTGCATTTTGGCTCGCCCGCCCTATTGCAATCAACTTACTCAACCGCGCAGCGTCGAATGGTTGCGCAGATAAAGCGCTTATCCATGCGTCCATTTGCGCAGCCGGCGTGCCAAAACTGGCGCGGTTATCATCGCGCAATTGTCGCATGGCCTGCCCAAGCGCGCGTCGATCCTCGCGTGGCAATGCCCGCACAACCTGACCCACAGGCCCCATACGCGCAGCAGACTTTGCCCCATCAAGCCGCCCATGAGCGCCACGCTCACCACCAAGAACAGTACCAACAACGATCCCTAAAATTGCGATGTTTCCAGCCAGAGATACGAAAAAAGCAACACGCCATTTATGGCTCACTCGTTTTTTCATTTGCTCAGTCATCCTTCTGCCCCTTCAAACGCGTCAAATCCAAACCAATCGCCCTCAAGCCCGACCAGCAACACCTCGTCACTGGCCACTAAACCAAGATCTTCCAGTGACGCCATGGCAACATCCGGTGGGTTAAACCCGATCATGACGCCAATCGCCAAGACTGCCGTTAAGCCACCCAGCGCACGCCATCCACCCATCTCCTGCCACAGGTTTTGTAGTGTGTTTTTGAGCGATGCGCCTTTGGCGTTTTGTTTGGAAGAAGCAACCAAAGCGCCGTCATGCACCTCAACCGCATCCTCAGTCAGTCGCGCCCAAAAAGCCTCTGTCGGTGCGATCTCCACATCTGATGCAGCCTCAAACAAGCTGTCCAGCTGCACGGCATCTAGGGGCTTAGATCTCAATTTATCAGTCATCAGTAAATCCTAACGCGTCCTTTTGAGGCGCCAACACGGCCGCCAATTGTCTTTTCCCGCGGGCGATCAAACTTTCCACAGCTTCAACTTTGCACTCCATGATTTCGGCAATCTCTGGATTAGTTAAATTACTCAGGTGTCTTAGGGCCACAGCTTGGGCTTGGCGTTCAGGCAGTTGTGCAATGCCGTCTCGAAGTGCTGCTGCCCGCGCCCGCGCTTGCAGCGCATCTACCGCGGATGGATCATCACTCACTAATTCAGCAACCGCGTCGGCAGGTATAAAGTCTCGCCGCGCGCGCAACCGATCCGTGCATAAATTAGACGCCACCCGGTAGAGCCACGTTGAGATTTTAGCCCGACCGTACTCCCACTTGGGCGCGTGGCGCCACAACCGCAACATCGCGTCTTGTGTCACATCTTCCGCCGCACCTTGCTCGCCCAGCATCCGCATAGCCAACGCATAAATCATGGGCGTTACCGCCCGCGTCAAAGCCGCCGCTGCATGGACGTCTCCCGCAACATAAGCCGCGAGAAGTGAAGCGTTTGGATCATGTTCATGCATGATCTCTGGCGTATGTTTCGGAAGCGCTGTCATCTGATATCACCGTGACGCAGACGCGGGCCTGCAACAAGACCGCGTCTGCGCCATTTGTTACTCGCCGCGGTTTTCCTTGTGCTTGCCACCCTGCTTTGAATGCTCTGCTCGCGCTGCCAAAGCTGTGTCGTATTCTTGTTTGGTTATCGCGCCATCCGCATCTGCATCCATGCGCCCAAACCCGCGCATTTTCCCTTTCTTGGCGTGTGGCGCCACAGCCTGCATTTCCTCAACGCTCAACAGACCATCCTCATTGGCGTCTGCCCGTTCAAACATCTTGGTGATGCGATCAGCCGCGCGCGTGCTGCGGTGCTCACTCATTTCTTGCGCCGTAATTTGACCGTCACTGTCCAAATCAATCACTTCAAACGCCACCGGCTCTGGTGGGCCTTTGCGTGCCTCGGCTATGCCAATTGTCAGGCTCAGTGCTGCGGCAAGGGCGAGGCTCATTTTGGTAATGGGAGACATTGTTACTTCTTTCTTCTCTAATGTGCCCCATCAGTATTTCGGGGCGGTTATATTCATCAAACGGTAGACCCCAAAGTTTCCGTCGCAAAATGCGGAAATTATTTTCCAAAGCCCAATTTCCGCGACATGGGGACGCGATTAGAAATGCGCTGTTTCGCTACAGCGGACAGCCGTGTAAGAAAGCAGACTTCAGCAGTTGAATGATTGGCCGACCCAATGAAAGATACCTACGACGTCGCCGAACGCCCCGCGAAGCCAGCAATGATCAGAGGCTGGAAACGCCGCTGTCCGAAATGCGGCGTCGGGCATATGTTCAAAGGATATCTGACTGTCGACAGCTCATGTATGAATTGCCAGCAAGACCTAAGCGGGCACCGCGCCGACGACGGACCTGCATATTTAACCATTTTGATTGTTGGCCACGTGATGGCGCCGTTTTTGCACATTGCGTTTACGCATTGGCAGCCGGACCCCCTGATTTTGGCAACAAGCCTTTCCGTTGGGTGTGTGGCTTTATCACTTTACCTGTTGCCGCGCCTTAAAGGGGCAATTGTCGGCCTACAGTGGGCCAAGCGCATGCATGGTTTCTCACACGACTAACGTGCACATGTCATGAGCGGCAGCCCCTGCAACACACCAATCAAAGACGCGGCAAGCATTATTTTGCTGCGGCAAACAGATGGCGGCCCAGCAGTATTGATGGGCCAACGGGGTGCAGCGGCAGCTTTCATGCCCTCTAAATTTGTCTTCCCAGGTGGTGCGGTTGATAAGAATGACTACGATATAGAAGTAGCGCAGCAAGGACAGATAGCCGGCGCGCGTGATGCGAGTGACGTGCCCACCCCCGCGTTAGCCGCAGCAGCAATCCGTGAGCTTTGGGAGGAAACTGGTCAGATTTTAGGAAGCGCTGGAACTTGGCCAACCGATCACGTCCCCGAGGGATGGGCAAGCTATGCGCAGACCGGTCACGTACCCAACGGCACCGATTTGCGCTTCATATTTCGGGCGATCACACCGCAAGGTCGCCCAAGGCGTTTCGATGCGCGTTTTTTTGTAGCGAATGCAGATGCCTTGCGCACTGACCCAGATTGCTTTGATCGCGCGCAAGACGAGTTATCGCATCTGCATTGGGTCCCACTGGCCGAGGCACGGCAGCTGGATTTACCATTTGTCACTGATGTGGTCTTGGCAGAGGTGCAAAGATTTGTGACGCGCAAGGTATGGCCCGCCTACCCCATGTTTATGGACAACACCGACGACCACAACATTGTCCGCCCATTAATCAACCCAATCACCTAACGCGCATCAGTACGGCTGTGGATGCGCACGGCCCGCTACATCAAGCGCCGTCATCACCTCATCCGACAGAACAAGATCCGCGGCTTTCAAAGAATTCTCCAACTGCGCCATCGTTGTTGCACCAAAAATCGAAGACGTCTTGAAAGGACGCTGCATTGACCACGCGAGCGCCATTTGAGTTGCATCAAGGCCGAACTTCTTTGCAATTTTCAGATAGGTATCAACAGCGGCAAAACCATTCGCTGATTTACGCCCGCCCAAATCACCATTCAGGTCCATCCGGCTGCCCTCAGGGATCGCCCCCCCTTGATATTTGCCGGTCAAAAGACCCGCTGCCAGCGGAGAAAACGGCAAGCAGGTGATGTCTTCATTGCACGACAACTCGCCCAGATCGGTATCATAAAGGCGGCACATCAAAGAGTATTCGTTTTGCAGCGATACAGGACGCGGACCGCCTGTTGCGTCCGCTGCCTTAAGCCACTCGGACATCCCCCAGGCAGATTCGTTAGAAAGACCAAAGTGGCGAATGGTGCCGCGTTTGATCTCATCTTGGAGTGCGCCCATGCAATCAGCCATATTCTGGCGCACCTCATCAGGTTTCTGCCCCGATGGATCATAGCTCCAGTTTTGGCGGAACATATAACTGCCGCGGTTCGGCCAGTGGAACTGATACAGATCGATGTAATCAGTATTCAAACGGCGCAGGCTACCTTCGATGGCTTGCGGGATACTCTTGGGCGTAATCGGCGCGCCGTCGCGTACGTGTTTGAGCCCCTCACCAGAGTGTTTGGTCGCCAAAATAATGTTTGCGCGCTGGCCCACACGTTCAAACCATTGGCCAATAATACGCTCGGTACGCCCTACGGTTTCGGCTTTCACAGGATTGACTGGATACATCTCGGCTGTGTCTACAAAGTTGATGCCTGCCGCGAGGGACGTGTTGATCTGTTCGTGGGCGTCTTCAATCGTGTTTTGCGATCCCCACGTCATGGACCCCAGACAAAGGGCGGATACGGACAGATCGGTGCGCCCAAGAGTGACGTATTTCATTGCGGCTTCTCCTTAAATTCAGGCGCCTGACCCAACTGCCAGACAAACGTTTCAGTATTGCTAATGCGCGGATGCCAAAAGGGAAAGGGCCACCACAGACCGCCTCAGTAATTGCGCAAGCCAACCAAGGCGGTTACACGGAGTGATCAACGCCCACATTTTTCGTATTCCAGTAGGATGTCGCCCCACATGAGCAGCCAAGCAAAACGTCACCTGATTACTTCAGCAATCCCATACATCAATGGGATCAAGCACTTAGGCAACCTTGTGGGAAGCCAGCTGCCAGCGGATTTGTTTGCGCGCTACCAACGGGCACGCGGCGCAGAAGTGCTGTTTTTATGTGCCACAGATGAACACGGCACGCCCGCGGAACTGGCGGCTGCAAAAGCTGGCAAGCCCGTTGCTGAATATTGCGCCGATATGTGGGAAGTACAGGCCAAGATCGCCGAAGGTTTCGGGCTGTCATTTGATCATTTCGGGCGCTCGTCCAGCCCGCAAAACCACGCGTTGACCCAGCACTTTGCGCAGCGCTTGTCTGAGGAGGGCTTGATCGAAGAAATCGTGACAGAGCAGGTTTATTCAAAAGCGGACGGCCGGTTCCTGCCTGACCGCTATGTAGAAGGCACCTGCCCTAACTGCGGCTTTGACAGCGCACGCGGCGATCAATGTGACAATTGCACCAAGCAACTTGACCCAACAGACTTGATCGACGCCCGCTCAACCATTTCAGGCAGCACTGACCTTGAGGTCCGCGAGACGCGGCACTTGTTTTTGAAGCAATCCAAGATGTGCGACACGTTGGATAACTGGATCAACCAGAAAGCCGACTGGCCCGTTCTTACCACATCGATCGCCAAAAAATGGCTGCACGACGGGGATGGTTTGCAAGACCGCGGCATCACCCGTGATCTGGATTGGGGCGTGCCAGTGATGCGCGCCGACGGCCCGTGGCCCGGTATGGAGGGCAAGGTTTTCTACGTCTGGTTTGACGCCCCCATCGAATACATCGCCTGCGCAGGCGAGTGGGTTGAAGCCGGCAAAGGCAGCGATTGGGAACGCTGGTGGCGCACTGACAAAGGCGCCGACGATGTGCGCTACACGCAATTCATGGGCAAAGATAACGTACCTTTCCACACCCTAAGCTTCCCAGCCACAATCATGGGCTCGAATGAGCCGTGGAAGCTTGTGGATTACATCAAGTCTTTCAACTATCTCAACTACGACGGCGGACAATTCTCAACATCGCGTGGACGCGGTGTGTTTATGGACCAAGCACTTGAAATTTTGCCCGCCGATTACTGGCGCTGGTGGCTCCTGAGCAACTGCCCTGAAAGCAGCGATGCCGAATTTACATGGGACGGTTTCCAAGGGGGCGTGAACAAGGACCTCGCAGATGTGTTGGGGAATTTCATAAGCCGCGTCACCAAATTCTGTAACTCGAAATTCGAACCAGCCATCCCGGCAGGTGGTGCATGGGGCGAGCGTGAAGAGGCGCTGATCCAGGAATTGGAAAGCCGTTTGCGCGCCTACGAAGCACATATGGAAGCCATGGAAGTCCGCAAATCCGCAGCCGAATTGCGGGCAATGTGGGCGGCAGGCAATGAGTATCTGCAGGATGTGGCACCGTGGTCCACGTTCAAAACGGACCCCGATCAAGCTGCGGCACAAATTCGACTGGCCCTGAACCTGATCCGAATTTACGCAGTACTGTCAGCGCCGTTCATCCCAACGGCCGCAGCGCGGGTATGCGCAGATATGAACACCCTTGATATGGCGTGGCCCACAGACATCCGCACGGCCCTAACCGCGCTGCCTGAAGGTCATGGATTCAATGTACCTGATGTGTTGTTCGCAAAAATTACTGATGATCAGGTCACAGAATGGTCAGAGCGTTTTGCTGGCACACGTGACTAACACCTAATCATGCGTGTTGAGGCGCACCGTCGTGTTTTGTGATCTGATGGTGCCCCCTCGCCCCGACACCTGGTACCTGCGGCCAGCACCATTGGTTTAGATGCTAAGTTATTGATAGTTAATGGTTGTCTCAAAGTTTTAACGCTTTGAGAGGCTCACAAATGCACACAATAGCAAACACAATCATACGTAATGGATCATACTATTATAACCTCAGAGTACCTAAACAGTTTGTAGTCGACTACGGTATTTCTACAATTCGTTTCAAGATTTGTGACGTCAGCGATTGTAAGCCAAACTACATTTCTGTTGATGATGTTGAGAAGGTGGTAAGAAGGTTAACTCCACTTATCATGGGCAGTCTTAGGACTGGTAGTAAATTAGACTATAAAGCTGCTGCCAGAAGCCTCATGCCAAAATCCACTCTTCTGTCTGAGATGATGCAGGAGTACCTATCTGTCAGGGATATATCCGAAAAACCCGTAAAGATCGCCGTCAAGCATCTCATAGCTGTAGCAGGTGACAGGGAAATAACTGACTACACACGAGAGGATGTAAGAGTCTTCTTGAGCTATATGCGACAAAGAGAAGTTAAGACTGCCACAGTGAGGCGTAAACTGAACAGCCTGTCTGCAATCTTCAACTACTCATATGCTGAGTTGGATATAGAACGACGTAACCCTTGGACTCGTGTGGTAATACCGCAAGAGGGCAAAGATGTAGACAGACGAGGGTCTTTTACAGTTGACCAGCTATTGGGCGGCTACAAACAAGCACTGTCATCATCTTCTAACGTACAGCTTCTATTTCCTATCCTTGGTGAGACTGGCTGTCGTTTGGCGGAGGTCGTTGGGTTGAAGGTAGGGGATGTTGACCTTGATAATCGTGTTTTGCACATCCGTCCTAATGAAAAACGAAGGCTAAAGACTGTGCGTTCAGAGCGATCTCTACCTCTTACACCTACTGCTTGTTTGGCCTTATCTATGGCACTTGAGCACTCAGATGATGAGTGGCTGTTTCCAAGGTACATTAAGGAAGACGGTTGCTACGCCACACACGCAAGTAATGCCTTAGCCAAGTGGACTAAGAGGAGATGGAACTTAACGGCCCATAGCCTTAGACACACGTTCAGAGACCGCCTCAGGGCTGCTGAGGTTCCATTGGAAGCCATAGATCAGCTTGGTGGTTGGTCTTTGATCTCAAGCATAGGGTCAAGCTACGGCAAGGGTTATAGTATAGACCATCTTCGGCGTTACATGGATCAAGTTGCGATCACCTAGCCAAAGAAAGATCAAACCAAATTCTTGCCTTGGCTTCATATACGGAAACCAACCAAGGCGCATTCAACTGCGCAAAAGATAGGGGTCTCTTGCTTTCATTGAGTTACGTTCTTTCTGTTTAGGCATAACTGCAATTTACCCGAAGAAATGTTAACTCAAAACTCTCTGGATCAAAATGGATAGAAAGAACCATGCTAGAAATGCAGTTATCACAAGCAATACAGCTATGCTGCCAAACAGCGGTTCTGTTAACATAGTAGTCATCAATGAGTCTTGAAAATAGAAGTGCCATTGGGCCATGTCTGCGAAAACCCATTCGTGCATCCTGTAGAAAACCTTTTGTGGGCCAATCAAGAATACAGCAGCGAGACCACTCAATAAAAGCGCTGTCATACTGAAAAATGTTTTCCCTAAGGTGAAGGGTCTCCAAATATCAAGAATTTTACGTGTTTTACAGACCCAACTGAGTACAAATATAAAGACTATGAACCCCGTTAGATACGTTGATGCCTTATTTAAGGAGGCAATCAAGCGAGCTACATCATTTAAGTGATCTATTTCAGGCTGAGTTAGAAACGTATCAATTACCTCACCATTAGGGGAGCGATATGTAATTTTTTTCTAAGCCTAACCCATCATTATTAACGGATTTAACTATTTCACCAAATACGATTGCCCTTTCCTCTTTTGTTGTGGTTTCAAATCCAGTTCGGTTACGATTTTGAGGGCCGTATTGGGCAATCTGTTCAGCAATTCCATTGTATTCATACAGATGCTTAAACAGAAAATTTGTCTGTGAAAGCGCTTTCCATGAAAACATCAGGCACAAAGCCAGCAAAACTACTGACAGAGACGAGTTCACTAAAATTCTTATGAGCAACAGTTACACCCAAGTTGTTCGTGTTAACCCATACTTTGATGAATGTTCAGAATATTTTCAAGTTAGCTGATTAAGATAATATATTTTGCACCTTTATTGAAATCTGAGGCATCCCTAGCGGCCCAAATGAACACTGACCGCCCAAAAGTTTTCGCCTCTCCGTGAATATCTCAACGCCTCTACTCACATAACCTCTGTGTTCAGTATCCTGTGAACTGACATACGGCTGATGCCCATCTGCTCAGCAATCTTGTAGGTACTGCACCCCTCAGCCTTCAACTGATGCACCTTCACCCTATCAATCCGCTTCTTGGTTCCCTTGTAGACACCTTTAGCCTTCGCCTTGGCAATCCCCTCAGCTTGTCGCTTCTTGATGATGTTCCGTTCAAACTCAGCGAAAGCCCCCATCATCTGCAACTGTAGTTTGGCAAATGCATCATCTGCCTCAGCAGAGAACGTCAGTCGTTCAGAGAGGAAGCTGATAGATACCCCTTTGTCGTTCAGAGTACTGATGATGTCCTGTAGGTCTCTTAAGTCCCTAGCCAACCTGTCGATAGAGCACACCACAACAGCATCACCCTCACGAGCGTAGTCGATCATAGCTTGTAGTGCTGGTCTATCTTTGGCTGACTTACCCGACAGCTTCTCCTCAAAGACCTTATCTACTTCACCAAGGTCTTGACGGTCTAAGTTCTGACCTTCGCTTGAAACACGTTTGTATCCAATGACTGACATAGTCGCCCCTACGGTAACATTTGATACTAGAGTACATTATTTCCAGTAACATCATCAAGGAAAATAACTCTAATGTTACCCTCAAGCCAGTAACACAGTAACAGCACCAATACGCTACACCCCATGTTACTAAGTTATTGAGATCGAGACACTTGCCATCACGACCATCCGTGAAGGCCTAGTCAGCTAGTTAACGGTTTTTCACACTAAGCAGCTTGTTGCGCTACGCTAGCGACAGTGGTGTTGCGTGTGTGCAGTCGAATGTGGTGTCTCATTTCGTGAATCACACGACCAAGCTCTGTGAAACTGCGGCAAAGCCACTAATGCCCACTAATATCTAAAAAGGGGTCAGACTGAGGGGATTCATCTGACCCCAGTTATTGCGTGGGAGTATGGGTGGAAAAGTAAACGCCCCACACATTAACAAATCTATATTCTAGAATGTGTTGTGTCAACAAATACCCCGTTGAATCGAAGAACTGGAATGATCCTTGCGAGTATGAGCAACCAACTTAAGGAATATGCCCTACGACGAAATTAGGGCCAAACGATCCGCACCATTGCTTCGTTTCGACGATTAAACGGCATTGTAAGTGGCCCATTGTAGGTAGCTCTAATCACCTCTGATGTTGCTGTGACCCCATCACGACTTAAACTATCCAGTAGTTGGGCTTCTGCATCATTAGCGTTTCTGTCGTTTGCACGACCACTGTAGCTGTAGACAGCGTAGTAGCCACCTTCGACCTTAATGACCTCTACAGATGGGTCAGTAGGCCTTGGCGCTGTCTCTAAGGTGTATGATGAAGGCAGGAAGAACTGCATATACCCCACATCACTTTGCTCCCCCTGAGTAACGGGTACAGTCATCTCTATCTTCTCTGACTGAGCGACAGGAATGGTCATAGAGACCTTCTCAGCAGACTGGTTTGCCCCTGAGATGTATTTGAACAAGGTTCTGAACGCCTTGTTAGAACGTGTCTGACTGGAAACCTGAGCAGCTATACGATCATCGTATTCACGGACTTCATATCCATCAGCCCTGAACACGACATCATAAGGTGGCTCTTCATATGCCATAACGGCCCCTCCAACGAAAATAGTAGGAACTACTACGAGGCAGTACAGCATCAGTGATCTGAGAATATCTTTCATGCTTATCAGGTGGCACTGGTCAGAAGACACTTCAAGGTCAAGCCTTAGCCGAGACACAAAAGAAGCAATCTGTTTCGTGTGTCGTATGGTTGCTGACTCACTTATGACTAATGTGTAACGACCAATAACCCTCTGTGCGTAAGGCTTATAGTTATCACAGACTGTAGTGTTACCTTATGGTGAGTAATGACATAGAATAAGGGACATGAGCTACCCACTTATCTCTTATTACCTAGTAGTATTACATTCTATTGAAGAGACTTGAGCTATCCCCTTAAGGAGGGGAACGAGGGGGTATAGCAAGCCTTTTCTCTTATGCTGAACTAAGGGTTCCGATAACCACTGATAAGTCGTTTTTCTCGTCCATCACGTTCAATAGAAAAGGCAGGAGCAACGGCCTTCCAGCCCTTCTCATGGCAGTAGCTCACGTATTCTTTCTGTAGCTCTTTACCAACGTCTAGGGATGCCTCTTGAGGGCAGACGAGGCAATCGTGCAGGAGAAAGATTGGCTGCTGTAGGCGTTCTACCAGCCTCATCATAATCTCTGTCTCATGGACAGCTAACGTCTCACTGTCCATCACACCCTTCTGCAATGCCTCAAGGCACGTGAACTTTGGGATGATGACCTTCCTGATCTCCGAAAGTCGTGCTTGCGTTATACCAGCATCCTTCATCATCTTAGTCGGTGTCCGCTGGTTAGCAGTTCCCCCACCAATAGCTGACCCCAAGACAGCCTTCACCTCATCACGCTGTATGCCTTCGACAGCGTAAGGGTCTTTGAACCTTGTAGTGAAAGGGATGTGGCCCGTAATTGAACACAGAAGAGTTGGATACATTCCACTAACATCGACCTCAGCAACAGGTTGTCCTTCGATGGTGCATCTGAGGCGTTCTGATTGCTTCATATTCGTCCAAGCACCGTAGAACCTACCGCCTCTGGTAAGGGCCTTGTCGCTGAACTTGCGTTGGGCTTGCCACATCTTCTGATTGCCGTAGGTCAGCGGTGCTTTCTTCCATAGCTCCCAAAGAGCCTTGGTGCGGTCGTCTATCTCACTGTTCACCACCTTGGTTTTCAATGCAGATGAACTTGTTGCATAGACCATGTCTGAGGATTGGAAGTTTATCCCTCTACCTATGTCAGGGACATAGTCAGCAATCAGATATCCATGACAGTTACCTATGCCCTCATAGAGATTGATCTCCGCTGTCACCTTATGGGTTATCCAACCTTGTTCGATCATGGCTTTGCGCAGGGCGATAGCGATCTTGTACCCAACCTGTGATCTTATACGCCAATAGGCTTCATCGTGAGGCCAGCCAATGATGAGTTCACCACCTTTGCGTTGCACTCTATCCTCAAGGCGCTGGGCTTGGAGCAGGAAGCTCGACAGTAGCACCCTTAGCTTTGAGAGTGATACTGGACGGCTACTGTAACAGCCAAGCACCTTCAAACATTCGTCAACAACTGCCACGTCAACCTCAGCCTCTGGTTCAACCAGTGGCGACAGAACCTCTTTGAACTCACTAGATGGGAATAGGTTCTCTAAGCTGAGGGGATCGCTGCTGACGAGCTTGGCACGGGTCATATGGGCCTCCATTGGACTTGAGCATGAGCCTATCACCACATGACTTAATGCCAAGATGAAACCGAAACTTGCCGTGTGCGGTGAGGATACGCCTGAGCAACGACAGGATGATCTATGAGTTCGCTTAGAGGCAGTCTAGAAGGATATGGCTACAATGATGAGATTAACCTGAGGAATTAAAGGGCTGCTCATGCACACAATTCGACTACAGATGCACACACTCAGTGTTGTAGTCGAGCTTCAAGCAGTCTAAGTTCAACCTGAGATGATCAATTATGTCTTTATAACTAAAAGCTAAATCATGCACGGTGGGGCGCACCGTCGTGTTTTGCGATATGATGGTGCCCCCTCGCCCTGACACCTGGTACCTGCGGCCGGACTCGAACCGGCACGGCATTCCTGCCTAGGGATTTTAAGTCCCCTGTGTCTACCATTCCACCACGCAGGCACGCGTCGCGTCAGGGCGAGAGGTGACCCCTACATACTGACCGCAAAACAAAGGTAAAGGCATAATCTGCGCAGAATGCATCGAACCTGACAGCGAAGCCGCCGGCAGCTATCAGTCAGACGCTCGCGCCTATAGATCGGTCGCGGGATCTTCGACCAACAGGGCACGTTCTGATAACCACGGATTGAGGCTGACAGCGATGCGGATTGTGTCCTGCGCCAATCGTGCACGCCCCATGCGGAGTAACGTCAGCCCCTTGCCCGAAAGCGCACCAATATGATCTGGCATGATGCTCAGTGCCATATCCAAATCGGGAAGTGCATTGGCATAGTCTTCCCGCAGATAGCGTATAAACGCACGCTGGTTCCAGCCTTCAGAGTACTCAGGGCAATACTCAATCAGTTGCGTAAACGTCGCCTCGGCCTCTGCCCACGCAAAGCTTTCACGCTGGGCTAGTCCTTGGGTCAAAAGCTCTTTGGCCCGCGCATCGGGGGCTTTGAACCACTCTTCCCAAAGCTGTGCTTGAAGCACTTGCGCGACTGCTGCATTCGGCGCCTCCAAAAGCCCCGCATGAAGTGCGCCGCGTTCGCGTAAGGTATCGGGCACCTCGGGGCAGGCATCTTGTGGCGCAGTTTGTGCCATCACGGGCGCCGTACATAAAACCACGGTGGCGATAAGGGTGGATGAAATGAGTACTCGCATGTTCCATAAGCTGGCACAGCAGCGGGATAAATCAAGCGTTACGACAGGCGCGCAATTTCACTTTTGACGTAAGGCACCGCCCACGAGGTATCAACGCCCATGGCAATGCGGGTTTTCTTGCGGCTTGGATCAGCACAGGTGCGACCCGACTCATCCCCTTCAAGAATGACCTGTAAGCCACTGTCTTCAAAAGTGAAACGCTCGGGGAAGGCAGCAACAAGAACCGCCATACTGTCATGCATCGCACAACCACCTTCAATACCAATCGAGCGATAAAACCGCAGGTAGAAATCTGAAATATCGCGGATAAATCCACCAACGCGCGGGGCATCTTTGCCCATCTGAACAAAGTCATCCCACGTCAAAAGAGTTTGCATCGTGGCATCAAGTCCCACCATCGTCACGTTCAGATCGCTTGCGAACACCGCATCTGCGGCAGCGGCATCATTGTAAATATTCGCCTCCGCATGGGGCGTAATGTTGCCCACATGCTGATAAGCGCCGCCCATCAGAATGATGTCTTTTACGTTGGCTGCAAAATTAGGATCAAGCTCAAGCGCGAGAGCAATATTGGTCAGCGGGCCAATGGGGCAAATGACCAGCTCACCTTTATGTTCAGCCGCTGCATCCACCAAAAACTGTGCCGCACTGCGCGGATCATCAAGACCAATCTGAGGAATATCCGTGAGCGCGCCGAACCCTTCGGGCCCGTGCACATAATCAGACGGGTCATGGCTGTTGCGGCCCAATGCAAACGCCGCCCCCTTGGCCACGGGTGCCTTATGTTTCAGCATGTCCAGCATATAGCGCGCATTGCGGGCAGACTGCTCAACATAGGTGTTCCCAAACACCGTCGTCAGGCCAATCAGCTCGATTTCATCCATCACGCAAGCCAGCGCAATCGCCAGTGCGTCATCTACGCCAGGGTCTGTGTCTATAATCATTTTCATATGCAAAGACCTAGAACCCGCACATCAAATTGACAACAACTTACGCTCACCGGAATGCGCAAACGAATGCGTGGGAGATTAGAAAAAACTCTGCGGATCAATATCAATCGCCAAGCGAACTGAATTTGGTATTTTGAACTGCGCAGTCCACCGCGATAGCGCCGCCTGTAAGGGCGCAGTTTTATCGGCCTTAACCAGCATCCGCACCCGGTGCCGCCCCCTGATCCGCGCGATTGGCGCAGGTGCAGGCCCGTAAACAGTTGCCCCGACTTGGCGCAGCGGGCCATCATTGCGGGCCATGGCCGCGCCAAGATCAAAGATCTCTTGTACGTTTTCAGACGACAGGATGATCCCCGCCATGCGCCCGTAAGGCGGCACACCTGCGGCTTCGCGCTCTGCGGCCTCAGCCGCCCAGAAACCATCTTCGTCCCCCGACAAAATACTGCGAATAACCGGATGATCCGGCTGGTAAGTTTGCAGCAAAGCAGTCCCAGCAACTTCTGCGCGCCCTGCCCGCCCTGCAACTTGGCGCATTAACTGAAACGTGCGTTCGGCCGCGCGCAAATCACTTCCCTGCAAGCCAAGGTCCGCATCAATTACCCCCACCAACGTCAGCTTGGGGAAATTGTGCCCCTTGGCCACCAGTTGCGTCCCGATAATAACATCCGCATCACCCGCTGCGATGCTTTCAATTTGCTCTTTCATGGCGCGCGCCGACCCAAAATGATCTGACGACAACGTGACAACACGCGCGCCCTCAAAAAGCGCTTCGGCTTCTTCAGTCAGACGTTCCACACCGGGGCCCACGGGGGCCAACTTATCCTCAGCCTCACAAGACGGGCATACCGCCGGCATGGGTTTTGTCTCGCCACATTGATGGCAAACTAGGCGTTTTAGAAAGCGGTGCTCAACCATGCGCGCGTCACAATCATCACACCCGATTTGATGACCACAGGCGCGGCACAACGTGATCGGCGCATAGCCGCGACGGTTGATAAACAGCAATGACTGCTCTGACTTTTCAATCCTGCTGCGCACCGCATCCGCCAAAGCGGGGCTAATCCAGCGATCAGACGGCAGGTCCTGGTCACGCATATCAACGGCGCGCATTTGGGGCATCACAGCGGGGCCGAAGCGGCTTTTGAGCTCTAACTTGGCATATTTGCCCTGCTCCGCGTTTACCCAGCTTTCCAAACTTGGGGTCGCAGTAGCCAAAACCACATGTGCCGCACTAATTGACGCGCGAAGCACCGCCATGTCGCGGGCATTATACAGCACCCCATCTTCTTGTTTATACGAGGTATCATGTTCCTCATCGACGACGATCAACCCAAGGTTTTGAAATGGCAAAAACAACGCAGATCGTGCGCCGACGACCAATTGCGCACCGCCCTCGCCCACCATTTTCCACGCACGACGGCGTTCAGCCATGGTCACGCCTGAGTGCCACTCGGCGGGGCGCGCACCAAAGCGGGCCTCAACACGGGTTAGAAATTCCGACGTCAGCGCAATCTCGGGCAGCAGTACCAAAGCTTGGCGGCCCTGCGCCAAACACTCTGCCACCGCTTCAAGATACACCTCGGTTTTGCCGGAACCTGTGACGCCCTTCAAAAGCGTGGTCCCATACCTGCCTGCCGCAACTGCGCTGCGCAATTGGCGCGCGCCAGCGTCTTGATCCGGTGAAAGCGTTTTACCTGCATAGCTCGGATCAAGCTTGGGATAGGCCGTGTCACGGGGCGCGTCTGCTTCGACCACAGCACCCATCTTAGCCAAGCCTTTAACTACAGACGGCGTAACCCCCGCCATATCAGCCACTTCTTTGAGCGAAAAAGACAAAGACGGATAGTCCTTGAGCACCTGCAATACCCGTTCACGGGTTGGGGTAAGACGGTCTGGTACATTTGCGCCAAGGCGATAGATTTTTCGCATCGCGGGCGTGTCGCCCAAACCCGGTGCGCGGGTTGCAAGGCGCAGCATCGCAGACATGGGTGTCAGAGTATATTCCGCTGCACGGGTCAGAAAAGAACGCATATTGGGCTGCATGGGCGTAGCTTCAAGCACCCGCTTGATGGAACGCACTTTGGCAGGATCCCACGTCCCTGCACCTTCTTTCCACACAACGCCAACAATCTTGCGCGGCCCAAGCGGCACCTCAACAAACGCACCAAGCCTACAGCCGCCCTCCGGCGCTTTGTAATCCAAAACGCGGTCGAGCGCACCTGCAGGCAAAACGCCCACGATCTCGCCTTGTTGAAAATACCTTTGCTCTCCCACGCTGCGCCCTTTCAAACGTGCCTCTACTGGGGTAAACGCTGACGCGACAAAGGCCAAGCCAGAGGATGCCACAATGAAGTTTTTTGTAGATACCGCAGATATCGATGCAATCGCGAAACTGAACGAAACCGGAATGGTAGACGGTGTAACAACCAACCCATCGCTGATCAAAAAGTCAGGCCGCGACATCCTTGAGGTGACCAAAGAGATTTGCGACATCGTCAGCGGCCCAGTGTCTGCAGAAGTTGTGGCGCTGACCGCAGATGACATGATCAAAGAAGGCCGCGAGCTGGCCAAGATTGCTGACAACATCGTTGTAAAGCTGCCCCTGACATGGGACGGACTTAAGGCGTGTAAAGTGCTTTCGGACGAAGGCAAAATGGTCAACGTCACCTTGTGCTTCTCGGTCAACCAGGCATTGTTGGCTGCCAAAGCGGGCGCGACTTTCATCAGCCCGTTCATCGGCCGCCTTGATGACATCAACATCGACGGTCTCGAGCTGATCGAAGATATTCGCACTGTTTACGACAACTACGGCTACGAGACTGAAATTCTAGCCGCTTCAATCCGTACAGTGAACCACGTGGCAGACTGTGCACGGATCGGTGCAGACGTCATGACGGCTCCGCCCGAAGTGATCGAAAAGCTGGCAGGTCACCCGCTGACTGCTGCTGGTCTGGCGACATTCATGAAAGACGCTGAAGCCGCAGGCATCAAGATCGTCTAAAATTTCGCCCTGTTAGGGCCTGCGAAGAAACACAAAAAGGCCGCACCGCATTACGCAGGTGCGGCCTTTTTGTTGCGTCAAAGCCATATGCGCACAAAACCCCTGCACGGCTCTGCGCAACCATGCTACAAGAGCAAAAAACAACGACAGCATTCGGCACGAGCAGGTTCCATGACTGACACAAACAAACTGACAGATGCCCAAGAGGCGCTGCGCAAAACAATCATCGAAACTCCCGAACTGGTTTTGGAGGATCATGACGTGATGATGGCGCTGGTCGCCGCAAACGATCGTGGGCAAGGTACCAATGTGGTTGATCTGCGCGGTGCTGCAATGGAGCGCCTTGAGGCACGGCTTGACCGGCTTGAAGACACCCACCGCAGCGTTATCGCCGCAGCTTATGAAAACCTTGCGGGGACCAACCAAGTACAGCGCGCAATTTTGCGGATGCTGGACCCCACGGAATTTGCGACCTTTTTGCAAAACCTTGGCGGCGAGGTTGCTGAAATCCTGCGAGTAGATTGTGTCCGCCTTGTTCTTGAAAGCAGCCAATCTGACAGCACAGTGGCCGCGCAAACACTTGCCGATGTCTTAAGCGTGCATGAAGCGGGCTTTATCGAGGACTATGTGACAGCCGGCAAAGGTGGTGAAAGCCGTACTGTTACCCTACGCCAAGTCAGCCCTAAAAGTGCGGCCGTTTACGGCGATAAGCACGAGTGGATACGGTCTGAGGCCTGTATAAAGCTGAACCTTGGGAAAGGTCGCCTTGGCGGAATGCTGGTGATGGGGGCGGAAGATCCGCACATGTTCAAACCACAGCAGGGCACAGATTTGCTTGCGTTCTTTGGTGGTGTTTTTGAGCGCGCTCTGCGCCGCTGGCTCGCGTGACCCAAGAAAAACCACACCTTGGCGTTCAGATCAGTCCGGCGGCCACGGAGGCCCTTGCGACGTTTCTAAGCCAAATGACAGCACTGCGAGGTGCTGCCAAGAACACAACCGAAGCCTACCAAGCAGACATCCTTGGCTTTCTGGCTTTCATCACCCAGCACACAGCCGCACCGCAAGGCTTGAACGCGCTAAAGGCGATCACTGTGCAAGACATGCGCGCCTGGATGGCGTTTGAACGCGGACGCGGCGTTGGCGCGCGCTCGCTGGCCCGGTCGTTATCTGCGGTGAAGTCTTTTTATGCGTGGCTGGCCGAGCGCGAAGGGTTTGAACCTACCGCCGTTCTGTCAACCCGCGCACCCAAATTTCAAAACAAATTACCCCGCCCGTTGACCAAAGATGCGGCTGTCAAAGTTCTGGATAATCTTGAGGTTCAGGCAACCGAGGCTTGGATAGGGGCGCGGGATGTGGCGGTTGTAACGCTGCTTTATGGCTGTGGTCTGCGTATTTCAGAGGCCCTTGGCCTTAAAGGACGCGACGCACCGCTTGCAGATGTTTTGCGCATCAAGGGTAAGGGCGGCAAAGAACGCATTGTCCCTGTGATAAACGCTGCGCGTGAGGCCGTTGACGCCTACATCAAACTTTGTCCCCATCCATCTGAACCTGACATGGCGCTGTTTCGAGGCGTGCGTGGAGGTGCGCTTAATCCACGGCTCATTCAAAAAGTGATGGAGCGCTCAAGACTTCAACTTGGCCTTCCCGCCACCGCAACCCCGCATGCCATGCGGCATTCGTTTGCGACCCACTTGCTCGGTGCCGGTGGAGATTTGCGCGCCATTCAAGAACTACTTGGGCACGCATCCCTTTCAACAACCCAAGCCTACACAGCAGTCGACACTGCGCATTTGATGGATGTTTACGAGCGCGCGCACCCGCGAAGGTGAGAAGGCGTTAAGAAAGCTTTGCAATTTAGCAAAAAACGATTAGCACCACCAAATGTCTATTAAAAATAAAGCGCTCGCTGTTCACCTGTTCACCGCCACTGGCGCTGTTTTCGCAATGCTCGCTATGCTTGAGGCCGTTAAGGGCGATTGGCCCATGATGTTCTTATGGCTGGTTGTTGCCTTTTTTGTAGATGGTATCGACGGTCCGCTTGCCCGTAAATATGACGTGAAAACAAACGCTCCCTTGTTTGACGGGGTGCTGCTGGATTTGATCATTGATTACCTGACGTATGTGTTCATTCCGGCATTTGCGCTGTTCACATCAGGTTTGCTCGAAGGGTGGACCGGCTGGGCCACAATCATCGTAATTACCTTCACATCCGCGCTTTATTTCTGCGATACACGCATGAAAACTAAAGACAATTCTTTCTCGGGATTTCCAGGGTGCTGGAACATGGCAGTGCTGGTTTTCTTCGCGCTGCAACCGGGGCACTGGGTCATATTGGCCGCAGTCATTGTGCTGGCAATCGCCATGTTTGCCCCTGTAAAATTCGTCCATCCTGTACGCACACAGCGTTGGCGGACACTAACGCTGCCTACCGCATTGGCGTGGACGTTCTTTGCAGGATGGGCCGCTTGGGTACAGTTTGATTTGCAGCCCGCCGTTTACTGGGGCTTGATCCTGACGACGTTATATCTGCTTTTCGCCGGCGCAGTGCAGCAAGTTACCGAAAAAGACACAATGTAATTTCGCCGCTGACTTCAGCAGCATTGGACACGAAAAAACGGCGGCCCGATGAAGGCCGCCGTTTGCTGTTTATGATACCAGAAACAAACGCGGCTGATGGTGTTTCAGCCGCGTCCGTTTTTTAGTTCATTGTGAAGAACTTGAACTTGGGATCATCCTCAGGAGACACTTCTGTGCCAACTGCATCGCTCATACCCCAGTTCAACACTTGGTGGTGGATCGGGATGTACTGCTGGTTTTCCTGAACCACGGCCCAAATATCGGCAATGGTTTGGTTCCGCTTGGCAAGGTCAGTTTCAGAGGCAAGGGATACAACTTTTGCATCAATCGCCGCATCAGAGAACCCTGTGTTGTTCCAAGAACCACGATCGCCGGAACGTGAGTGTGTCAGGAAGTTGAACACATATTCGGAATCGTATGTCGGAACGCCCCAACCCAACATGTAGAACTCTGTCTCGCCGTTTTGGATCAGCGGGAAGTGCTGAGCTTTGGGTTTCGCATCAAGGTTAACTGTAATGCCGATTTGCGCCAGCATACCAACGGACGCCTGACAAATGCCTTCGTCGTTGACATAGCGGTCATTCGGGCAATCCAGCTGGATGGAGAAACCATCTGCATAGCCAGCTTCTGCCATCAACGCTTTTGCGCCTTCAACGTCCGTCGCAGATGCGCCGTCCATTTCAGCAGTCCAACCGTTAACGAATGGCGGTGCAATCATGCCTGCTGGCTGTGACTGGCCACGCATAACAACCTGTTTGATCGCATCGCGGTTGATCGCCATAGACATCGCACGGCGGACGCGGACATCAGCCAGTGGGTTTGCACCCTCTACATTGTCGTTTTCCAGATCCGCTTTGCCCTGATCAATACCAAAGAAAATCACGCGGTTTTGTGGCGCTGTTTTCACGCTCAGGCCGTCTGATGAATCAACGCGGCCCAAATCCTGTACCGGTACGTCTTGGATAAAGTCGACTTCACCTGACAAAAGCGCTGCAACACGTGTCGCGGCGTTTTGGATTGGTGTGTAAACGATCTCAGTCACTTCCAGTGGGAACTCATCTGCGCCCCAATAGCCATCGCGCTTTTTTAGGACGGTTTTGACGTCAGGCTCGCGGCTTTCAAGAGTGTATGGACCTGTGCCCATTGCGTTTGTTGCGGCAAATGTTGTCTCGCCGTTGGCGATGTCTTGCACGTTTACAACACCGTTCGCTTCGGTCCAGCCTTTGTCCATGATGAACAGGTTGGTGAAGTTGTTGGGCAGGATCGGGTTTGGACCATCGGTGACAAATTCAACAGTCATGTCGTCTACGGCGCGTACTTCGACGATGGATGTCAGCAGCTCTTTCATGGCTGACTTTTCGGATTTTGCACGCTCGAAGCTGAACACAACATCTTCTGATGTGAAGGCAGAGCCGTCAGAGAAAGTCACGCCTTCACGCAGCTTGAAGACCCAAACATTTGCGTCGCCTTCTTTGGGCGCCCACTCGGTTGCGAGGGCAGCTTGGAACGCGCCGGCTGTGTCACGAATGATCAGTGGTTCATAGATTTGGTGTGCCAACGTGTGTGTTGGACCTTCGTTTTGCGCATGGGGGTCAAGCGTCAAGCTGTCACCAGCACGCGCCCAACGCAGACTCTCGGCTGAGGCCAGCGAGGTAGACGCCAAAAGAGTGGCAGCAAAAAGAGCGGTAGTCGTTTTCATGTAATCGTCTCCCAAAGTTACCCGAGCATCAAATGACTTGGCGGCACAAATGGCAAGAGGCTTGTGGGCCCAAAATCGATCAAACAGGATGACGGCAATTCAAACTCACGAACTGTCGCAAATAGACTGGACAGAACGCAAGTTGCACGTTTTTGTGGCAGTTATGAAAACGCCTCTGATTGATAACCTGCAATATTGCAACTGGTCCCGCAGCATCTTTGAACAGATGCGTGAAGGCGGCGTTGATGCTGTTCATGTCACCATCGTTTATCACGAGTCGTTTCGTGAAATGGTTCTGCAACTTGAAGCATGGAACCGCTGGTTTGAGACATGTGGCGATCTTATCATGCGCGGCACCACCGCCCAAGATGTGACACGCGCAATGGAGACAGGCCGCACAGCGATTTTCTTTGGGTTTCAAAACCCGTCGCCCATCGAAGATGACATTGGCTTGATTGAGATTTGCCACCAACTTGGCGTGCGGTTCATGCAGCTGACGTATAACAATCAGTCCTTGCTTGCGACGGGCTGCTATGAAGACGAGGACACGGGCCTGACCCGCTTTGGCAAACAGGCCATTGCCGAAATGAACCGCGTTGGTTTGGTTGTCGACATGTCGCACAGCGCTGATCGCTCGACTCTTGAGGCGATTGATCACTCGACCCGCCCCATTGCGATCACCCATGCAAACCCCGCTTGGTGGCATGCGGCAAAACGCAACAAGTCCCACGAGGTTCTTAGCGCGCTTACCTCTGCTGGCGGCATGTTGGGCTTTTCGATTTACCCCCACCACCTTAGCGGCGGCCCTGCATGCACGCTGGAAAGTTTTTGCCAAATGATCGCAGAAGCTGCCTCAAAATACGGTGCCGAGCATTTGGGCATCGGAACGGACCTTTGCCAAGATCAACCCGACAGCGTTGTCGAATGGATGCGTGTAGGACGATGGTCTAAGGTCATTGACTATGGCGAGGGGAGTGCCACCGATGCAGGTTTCCCCCCAATGCCAGCATGGTTCAAAGACAACAGAGACTTCGACAACATTCGGCAAGGATTGCTTGCGACGGGTATGACAACCGGCGAAGTGGACGGCATCATGGGCGCGAATTGGCATCGTTTTTATGCTGACGCGTTTGGGCCTGCATGAAGGATTTCGCACCCCCACCACAGGCTAAGCTGCGCCCCGCATCGGACGTGATGCGCCTGCGCCGTTTGGGTGCATCATTCCCCACAAGATTATCTTTTCTGCGCACGCTGTTGCGCAGGCTCTCGATCGAAAATGCAACTGTGACCTGCCCCGTCTGGCAGATGAGCACGGATGGATACGGCTACGCAGTCATTAGCGTGCCGCTTGGCGGGCACGTCTACTCCCTCGTTGCTGTCAGCACTGAACTTGATCCGGATGCACGCACCGACCGCGTGATTGCAACGGCGTGGGACACAGCATTTGTCCTTTATGACGGCATCCCATCCCAACCCGAAATCGACCGCATCGTAGCCACGGCACCCCATCAGGAAGCCTCGCGCTTCTCCGCTTCTGATTTGGTCTTAAGCCGTGCGAACAAATCTGTGCGGCTTTGGTCGCACGTGGTTGAACGCCTTCAGGCAGGTCTGCAGCCAGATGAGCAAATGGTTCGCGAGACAGGCTATTTGATGCGCACAACGGCCGTATACGGAAACGGTAAATTCGGGATCGCGGATCGCGCTGACATAGCAGAACGCGATGGGCTTTCGGGCCCGTTCCAAGCAGAAATGCTCACTGTTTGGCTGATCCGGCATTTCACGCATCTGTTGGTCGAACACGTGGGCCAAGCCCCCCTTGATGCGCATCTTAAGCGTCACCTTGGGATTGGCAATTCCACAGGGCTTGGGATGGCCCCGTTTTTAGTCACGCATCCTGTTTTGCTGAACAATTGGATCATGGTCCGCGAGACAGCACTGGCCCGTATCAGGGCATTAGAACAGCTGCCTGACGGTGCTGCCGTAACGTTGCAAAACCTTGCCAAGCGCGCAGCAAAGCACCTTTCAGAATGGATTGTCCCCGATGCCATCGCCGCAACGCGAATATCGACCCTGCGATCAGAATGGGAAGCGATTGTTGACTACCTTAATAGCGAAGCATGGCATGAAGCGGCCAAAAAAACTTTCCCGATAGAGGCGCTTTTACAGCAAGCCGAAGGCCTATCAGAGGACGCGCAAGAGTTGCTCTGCGCCATGATCATCGAACCGTTTGGTGACTTGGTCGACGGGCTGGAAGAGTGCATGGCCGACCCGTTCGGCCCGCCCCGCCTGACACCATGCGACACCTCAGAGCTACATGCGCTGATCAATCGAGACTGGGCTTGGGCAACTGCGCGCGACTACAACGCACGGGACGAATGCGCACAATTTTGGTACGTCTCGGAAGAGAAATTAGAACCCCGCCTTGGCAACCGTCACGAAGAAGATGGCGCTGACCTTGAAAGCCCCCTTGATATTGCGCGCCGCGTTGCGGCTTTGGCCAAAGACCTTCCTGCGTCCGGCTCATTGACTGCGTTTTTGGCCATACATCCAGAACACCGCTTTGCTGTCGAACGGGTGCAATGTCTGGACAAACATCCTTATTCTGAAATCCGCGATAACCTTATTGCCGACACATGCCTGCCAATTGATATGTTGCGGTGTAAGTTATCATTTTTTGGAGCCTCAAAATTTGATCCAAAGTCTGACCGCTGGACCCGCGTAACACTCTGCCAAGGCGCGCCGCTTGCAAATGAACTTAGTGCTGCTGATGACTGGTGGCTGCCAACATTTGGATCATGAGCGGTTCCTCTAAATCAGCAAATGAAGCAAGCATGTTGCTTCAAAAAGCTGCCCGCGGTGCAGGGTTTGGTGTCGCTCAAGCCCGTGATTTTGGCACAGCAGCGGCCCTGCATCTTTACGCGTCACGAGGCGAAGGCGACTTGTTCGACGCATTGAACGATCCTGTTGGCCCAATCACAACACTACCTGTCGTGATGGACGACCTACTTGACCCCACATCGGATGGATGTGGCGTCTTTACGGGACTGGCGCTGAGCTATTTTCAGACAGCAACAGCGCGTCCTACGATCCGGCGTATTATGATGTCTGACGGGCTCAACGCGTACCTCAACACGCTGGCCGCAAAAACATATGTCCCCGCAAGCGATGCGTCACGGCTGGCGGGTGCGGGCGCGGGCTTGACTGACAACGACTAAACTGGTGCGCGATGAATGGTCGTTGTTCCGTAAAATTGGCCCCATACAAAAAGGGCGCACCCAAACGGAGCGCCCTTTTTATTAGATTTTTTTGAGCGACCTCAACTTACTCAGCCGCGTCGCGGTAAGGGGCTGCGCCACCATAGGGAACGTTGACACCACCGTAGCGGCGCACGCGCACGTTGCACTGTTCGGCGTGACCAACAAAGCCTTCCATCATGCACAGGCGGCTGCCATATTCGCCCACAAGGGTCGCAGCTTCATCCGTCAGCACACGCTGATAGCTATGCGTTTTCAAGAACTTACCAACCCAAAGACCACCAGTATAGCGACCCGCCTTCTTGGTTGGCAGCGTGTGGTTTGTACCGATAACTTTATCACCATTTGCGACGTTTGTGCGAGGTCCAAGGAACAGCGCGCCGTAGCTGGTCATGTTTCCCAGGAACCATTCGTCACGGTCGGTCATGACTTGGATGTGCTCGGAACAAATCTCTTCAGAGACTTTCAACATCTCATCGTAGCTGTCGCACAAAATGACCTCGCCGTACTCTTCCCAACTCACGCGTGCCGTGTCGCGTGTTGGCAAAATCTCGAGCAAACGTTCAATCTCAACCAGTGTTTCTTCAGCAAGTTTACGGCTGTTTGTGATCAAAACTGCGGGGCTGTTGTAGCCATGTTCGGCCTGACCCAAAATATCCGTGGCCACAATTTCCGCGTCCACAGTATCATCGGCAATCACGCAGGTTTCAGTTGGGCCTGCAAACAAATCAATACCCACTTTACCAAACACCTGACGCTTGGCTTCCGCCACAAATTTGTTGCCCGGCCCTACGATCATGTCGCAAGGCTTCACGCTTTCAGTACCGATGGCCATAGCGGCGACAGCCTGAATACCACCCAAAATCATGATTTCATCAGCGCCTGCCAAATGCATCGCAGTCACAACAGCTGGATGGGGCTCACCATTCACGGGCGGGCTTGACGCCACAACGCGCGGCACGCCCGCCACTTTAGCCGTCAGAACGGACATATGCGCAGACGCGATCATGGGGAACTTGCCGCCGGGCACATAGCAACCCGCGGATTGCACCGGAATGTTTTTGTGACCCAACACAACACCCGGCATCGTCTCGACCTCAACATCCGTCATTGAGGCGCGTTGAATTTCGGCAAAATTACGAATTTGCGCTTGGGCGAACTTGATATCGTCAATCTCGCGGCTAGTCAGTTTTGACATGGCTGCTTCGATTTCTGATTGGCTCAGGGCAAAACGCTCTGGTGAATAGTTGTCAAACTTGACGGACAAATCGCGCACCGCCGCATCACCGCGTGCTTCGACATCGGACAAGATGCCCTCAACAATGTCACGGGTCTGCTTATCATCAGCCGCTACGTCTTCTGCTGATTTGCCGCGCTTAAGATATTCAGCCATTTTAGGTCCCCCAATTTGGTTGGCGTCATGTCACCTTTCGCGTGACAATAGAGCGTTCCGTCTGCGGCTCAAGCAGTTTTTGCAAAGGTATGCAAAGTGGTGTGCAGCCAAGCAGTTACAGGGCACGTGAAGCGCTCATTTAATCAATGCGGTCTTGAAGTTACAGAATCACAAGCGGGCAAGGCCCAATACGTCTTCGATTTGTTGCTCAATAATCTTGAGACAGTCATCATCGCTAAACGAATGATTTTTGCCACGGACCAGCATCAGCCGAACATTTTCGCAGCTGACATGATCCAGTAAACCAAGTGCAGTTTCCCGCGTGACTGATGCATCTTCGGTGCCCTGAACCATGCGTAATGCGAATGGCAATTCCAGAGGCCGACGCATCACCAGATGGTTGCGGCCATCTTCGATCAGGCGTTTGGTAATCGGGTATGGCGCGCCATAATCCGACGGAACATGCACGACACCTTCGCGCTCAAGCATTTCACGGGCTGGCGCATCAAAGCTTGCGAAAAATCCGTCCTCGGTAAAATCAGGGGCCGCCGCGACGGTGACCATGCCCGCGACATCCACCAAACCTGCGCGCGCGATTAGAAACGAAATCCAGCCGCCCATTGATGAACCGACAAGGACAACAGGACCAGAACTGACATGAGCAATCAAACCCTCGGCGTCAGCGTACCAATCACCGATTGCCCCATCAACGAACGCGCCCTCTGAAACACCGTGCCCTGAGTAGTCAAATCGTAAGAACGCGCGGCCTGAACGTGCGGCCCATTCTTGCAAATAAACTGCTTTGCTGCCGGACATATCAGACATAAAGCCGCCCAAGAAAACGACCAAAGGCCCTTTGCCTTCGGTCAGGTGGTAGGCAATTTTGCGGCCCGTGGGGGCCTGCCAAATAGACGGCTTAGTCACAGACCAAAACTCCGGATAGCGGGTCAATCAACGGCTCAAGATAGGCCCCGTCACTTCCACGACGGCTGACCGAATAGCACCCGTTAGGCGATTTATAGAGCGATGACGCGCCGACACCTTCGGGAAGCGCACGTACGGCCTTTTTAGAGATACTCGCCGGTGTGCTTGGGGATGTCCCTGCGACACTACCCGAGGTTTCGCCACAAGCTGTCAGGCCAAGGCACAGACCGAATGCGACTGCACCCTTCAACATGTTATGGCTTAAAATCTTATTCATCGCACAGCGCCCCAACTCATTGTCATACGCCCTAGGCTAAGACTTTCCCGCGTAAGTTCAACCGCAAGCAGGCGCGTAATGCTACTAAACCAAAAGCGCACTTGGATTATCTTGTGACTATATTGTCACCTGTGTGCACTAAGCGTATCCACTACAAATGGACAACATATTCAAAGCCATCGCTGACCCCTCACGTCGTGCACTGCTGCACGCACTTCTTGATCAAGACGGTCAAACGCTTACTGCCCTTGAAGAACGCCTTGATATGACCCGTTTCGGCGTGATGAAACACCTTAAAGTCTTGACTGCTGCAGGCCTCATCCAGACCCAAAAGAAAGGGCGGTTCAAGTATCACACCCTTACCCCATTGGCGCTTCTTGATGCGCTTGATACATGGCTTGACCCGATGCGTATTCATCCATCCGTTCGTGATGTTATGACCCTTAAACCACATCTAGCCGAAGCCGCCCTGCCCGATCACACGCCGGATTTTGAGATGTCTTGCACGCTTAAGGCAGCGCCAAAGCGGGTCTGGCAAGCGCTAATAAATCCAGATGAAATCCCACATTATCACTTCATCACAGGTCAAGTTCTGCGTGACAGCACACGACTGACCCACCACGCAAGTGACGGGGCAACATTGCTTGAAACGATTGACCTAAACGTTGATCCTGAGCGCCGGCTTGAGCAGTCTTTTCGCCCGCTTTGGGGCGGCGAAACACACATATCGCTGGTGGTATTTACGCTTCAGGACGCCGGAGGTCACACACGGCTTACGATCGCGCACGATAAGTTGGGCACGTCAGACACCGCGATGCCCGAAGCATGGGCGCGGTATATCACCAACTTGAATGCCTTTCTGACCCACGGCACATCACAATTCGCGACGTGACGTAGGCAAGCGTAAGTTCATCCAAACGCTGCGCCTGCCCCATTGCAGTCCGCTCACAACGGGTTAGGTCTTGGACAAAGATCATCACCGGCCAACCGGCTGGTCACAACCCCAAGAGGTCGCACATGAGTTACACGCCCCCAAAAGTCTGGACATGGGACAGCGCATCCGGAGGCAAGTTTGCCTCAATCAACCGCCCCATCGCGGGCCCCACCCATGACGCAGATTTGCCAAGTGGCGTACACCCGCTGCAACTTCACTCACTGGCAACACCGAACGGCGTCAAAGTCACAGTAATGCTCGAAGAGCTGTTGGCCGCAGGTCACACGGGCGCTGAGTATGACGCGTGGTTGATTAACATCCAAGAAGGCCATCAATTCTCTACCGGCTTTGTAGACGTAAATCCCAACTCAAAAATTCCTGCGCTTTTTGACAAAGACACCGGCGTGCGGGTGTTCGAGTCCGGTGCAATCCTTTTGTATCTTGCAGAGAAATTTGATGCGTTTCTCCCAAAAGATATCGAGGCACGGACCGAGACGCTGAACTGGCTCTTTTGGCTGCAAGGTTCAGCACCTTATTTGGGCGGCGGCTTTGGCCACTTTTTCGCCTATGCACCTGAAAAATTCGAATACGCCATCAACCGCTTTACGATGGAGGCTAAACGCCAACTCGACGTGCTTGAACGCAACCTTGAAGACCGTGAATATTTGGGAGGCGATGAGTACACGATTGCGGATATTGCAACGGTTCCGTGGTACGGCGCAGTGGTCAAAGACTTGGTTTACCCCGGCGCACAGGAGTTTCTGGATGCGGCAAGCTATACCAATGTGACCCGCTGGGCGGAAAACATCATGGCGCGCCCTGCCTATGTGCGTGGCAACAAGGTAAACCGTGCATGGGGCGAGCCAGAAAACCAATTGCATGAGCGCCACGACGCCTCAGACTTTGACACGAAAACCCAAGACAAGCTGGCGCAAGACTAGCCGCCAATACGTTTCTGCGCTGCGCCAGCTGTAGTCTTGGCGCAGCGCCGCGCACAGCCTCACGGCATAGCCGAAACCCGCGCTTGACGATTTTGGCAACAAACGGCACAACGGCGCCGAACCCCACCCGCAACCGCGCGCTTTTGTAGGCGCGAAACTGACGAAAGGGCACGCCAATGAGCGCCCAAATCACCCTCACCCTCCCTGATGGATCACAGCGCAGCTTCGACGCAGGCGTCACACCCGCCGAAGTAGCGACATCTATCGCCACAAGCCTTGGTAAAAAGGCTATTTCCGCAACTGTGGACGACCAACATTGGGACCTACAATGGCCCATCAACACCGACGCGGCGATTGCCATCAACACCATGAAAGACGCCGAGCCTGCGCTTGAGTTGATCCGTCACGATCTGGCGCACATCATGGCGCGCGCAGTTCAAGAGATTTGGCCAGACGTCAAAGTCACGATCGGACCAGTTATCGACAATGGTTGGTATTACGATTTTGACCGCAAAGAACCCTTCACACCCGAAGACTTAGGTGCCATCGAAAAGAAGATGAAAGAGATCATCAACTTGCGGGACGCAGTGCGCACCGAAGTCTGGGAGCGCGACGTTGCGATCAAATATTACGAAGATCGCGGGGAGCCTTACAAAGTTGAATTGATCGAAGCGATCCCGGGCGATGAGCCGCTTCGGATGTATTGGCACGGCGATTGGCAAGACCTGTGCCGCGGCCCGCACTTGCAACACACAGGTCAAGTGCCCGCAGATGCGTTCAAGTTGATGTCTGTGGCGGGTGCCTACTGGCGCGGCGATAGCGACCGCGCAATGCTACAACGTATCTACGGCGTGGCATTCCAAAACAAAGAGGACCTGCGCAAATACCTCAACATGCTTGAGGAAGCCGCAAAGCGCGATCACCGTAAACTGGGCCGCGAGATGGACTTGTTCCACATGCAAGAGGAAGCGCCAGGTCAGGTTTTCTGGCACCCTAACGGCTGGACGGTGTACACATTGCTGCAGGACTATATGCGCCGTAAACAGCGTGGTGGCGGCTACGTTGAGGTGAACACACCGCAAGTGGTTGACCGCAAGCTGTGGGAAGCTTCAGGCCACTGGGACAAATACCAAGAGAACATGTTCATCGTTGAAGTCGACGAAGAACACGCCCGTGAAAAAGCTGTCAACGCACTGAAGCCGATGAACTGCCCGTGTCACGTACAGATCTTCAACCAAGGCCTGAAGTCATACCGCGACCTTCCACTTCGCATGGCAGAATTTGGCAGCTGTAACCGCTACGAGCCTTCAGGCGCACTGCACGGCATCATGCGCGTGCGCGGTTTCACACAAGATGACGGGCACATCTTCTGTTCCGAAGACGACATCACAGCAGAGACCAAGAAGTTCATCGACTTTCTTGCTGAAATCTACGCCGACCTCGGGTTTACAGATTGGACAATCAAGCTCTCTACCCGCCCAGAAAAGCGGATCGGATCGGACGAAAGCTGGGACCGCGTTGAGGCCGCATTGGGTGATGCATGTCAGAACGCAGGCTACGCTTATGAACTTCTGGAGGGTGAAGGCGCGTTTTACGGCCCGAAACTTGAGTTCACATTGACCGACGCCATCGGCCGCAACTGGCAATGCGGCACGCTGCAGGTTGACCCCAACTTGCCGGAACGGCTTGATGCAACTTTTGTAGGTTCTGACAACGAACGTCACCGCCCCGTTATGCTGCACCGCGCCGTTTTGGGCAGTTTTGAACGCTTCATCGGCATCTTGATCGAAGAGCACGCTGGAAAACTGCCGTTCTGGTTGGCCCCTCGTCAGGTTGTTGTGGCAGCGATTATCTCGGACGCCAATGACTATGTGTTGCAAAAAGTTGAGGAACTGCGCGCAGCCGGCATCCGCGCTGAAGCAGACATTCGCAACGAGAAAATCAACTACAAAGTGCGCGAACACAGCTTGGGTAAAGTGCCCGTGATCTTGGCGGTTGGCGCCCGCGAAGTTGAAGAAGGAACCGTCTCAATCCGCCGCCTCGGTGAAAAGCAGACGTCTGTGCAAAGTTTCGCAGAGACCCTTCCACAGCTTGCCAAAGACGCAACACCGCCCGATTTACGGAGCTGAAACATCTGTAGTCATTGCACAGAGATGTGCTCAATTTGACGACTGTAAATGTTACAAAGGCCGCCTCATGTGCATGCACGGGGCGGCTTTTTGCTGTTTGCACTGACACAAACAGCCCCGATTGGCGCAAAAGCGTGGCACGAACCATAACGACAGATCACGGCACCGTGCATCACGCGCCCGTGAGTGGCAACTTATCGCCTTCAAGCGCAATCTGAAGTCATTCCTGATGTTTTAGGGACCTTGACACACACTCTTGAAAGGACGTTCACATGTCGACAACAGTAAAATCACTCGCAGTAGCCGCTTCTATCGCAGCAGCGCTGACCTCTCACGCAACCGTTTCTGAGGCCGCCGGCGCAAAAGAGAAATGCTACGGCGTATCGCTTGCAGGCAAAAACGATTGCGCCGCAGGCCCTGGTACAACGTGCGCAGGCACCTCAACAGTTGATTATCAAGGCAACGCATGGACACTTGTTGCGGCTGGCACATGTGACACCCTTGAAGTTGACGGCGACCGCATGGGGTCACTTGAGCCGCTTGAGCGTGACCTGCCGGCATAATCTGATACACTGGTACACGCGCGGGGGACTAACTTGCGCGTGTACATTCTAAAGATCGCCGAAAGTTTCTTCATGTTTGACCACTCCAACACCTCCGATTTTGCCAAGCTGCCGCACGGCGTTGGCGTGGGGTATAAACCGCAGCATTTTTCCGAGATTATGGCATCCGACGGCGCGGTCGATTGGCTTGAAGTACACGCCGAAAACTACATGGGTGACGGCGGGCGCCCCCTTGCACAGCTTGAAGCACTTGGCGCGAAATACCCTCTCTCCATTCACGGTGTTGGGCTGTCTATTGGCTCGGAAGGGCCACTTGATCCTGCGCATTTGAAACGGCTTCAGAAGCTTTGTGACCGCGTGAATCCCGCAAGTTTTTCAGAACATCTTGCGTGGTCGACCCATGACATGGGCTTTCTAAACGACCTATTGCCCCTCCCCTACACAGACCAAACGCTGACCACAGTCGCCGCCCATATCGATCAGGTGCAAAATGCCCTGGGCCGTCAGATGCTGTTGGAAAATCCATCTAACTATCTCGCGTTCAAAGAAACCCAGATGCCTGAGGTAGAATTTCTGGCAGAACTGGTCGAGCGTACCAGCTGCGGACTGCTGCTGGATGTAAACAATGTATTCATCTCAGCCACCAACCAGCAAACAGACCCGCTCTCGTATTTAAACGCATTTCCGCTGGTTCATGTGGGCGAAATACATATGGGTGGCCATGACCACGATCTTGATGACCACGGCGCGCCGTTGCTTATTGATAGCCACGGGCGTGAGGTGGCCGAACCCGTTTGGGTACTGCTAGATCATGTTTTGCGCACGGGTGGACCGAAGCCAGTGCTGATAGAATGGGATACAGATGTGCCCGAATGGCCCGTGCTAGCAGCCGAGGCCGCACGCGCCAAAACCGCTTTGCAAACAGCGGTCCCCGTATGATTTCCCCAGATGCATTCACGCAGGCGTTGCTTGATCCAAAAGCAGTAACACCTGCGGGATTGATCGATCCAAAAGGCGAAACGGCCCCCAAACGCTTTGCAGTCTATCGCAACAACGTTGCAGTTAGCCTGACCAACGCCCTGAAAGAAGGGTTTCCAGTTGTACACAAGCTAGTCGGCGATGATTTTTTCACGGCTATGGCCAGCATTTTCATTCGCAAACATCCCCCTCAAAGCCCACTGATGATGCATTATGGTGCAGAACTTCCTGCGTTTCTGACCAACTTTGCCCCCGCAGCGAAGCTTGGTTACCTGCCCGATGTGGCACGTCTCGAGTTAGCCATGCGCAGAAGTTACCACGCGGCAGATACGCGCCCAATTGCTGCTGACTTGATCAGCTCAATTGAGCCAGACGCGTTAATGAGTATGTATTTTACGCTGGCGCCAGCGGTCCAGATCTTACGCTCTAGGTGGCCTATTTACAGTATCTGGGCGGCAAATATGTTGGATGCGGAACCGCCCAACGGTGCGGGAGGCCAAGCTGTCTTGATAACCCGCGCCGAATTTGACCCAGTGCCACATCTACTTGGTGTTGGTGCGGCGACCTTTATTGGCGCCCTCGCAGAACATAACTTCGGCACCGCCCACGACACGGCTCTAGCCGCAGCACCCGACTTTGACCTAACCGCAGCCCTTGGTGCGCTGCTGGCAGGCAATGCGATCACTTCCATCACAGAAAGCCCCCTGACATGAATACGCTTATCTCTCTGCATAACGCGATCTTTGCGCGTCTCTCTGCCGCTGGTAACATCATCACCCCCACGTTGGCGCGGTTCGTGTTTGGCGCTGTGCTACTGCAATATTATTGGGCATCAGCGGGCACAAAACTTGACGGCTTTCTCACCCCATCTGATGGCGGCTACATCCAGATATTCCCCAAAGCTGTTGAAGCTGCTGGCTATGATACGTCACAACTCGGAGTTTTTCACTGGGTGGTTGTGATGGCGGGGACATACGCGGAATACATCCTGCCACTTCTTATTATCATTGGCCTTCTGACACGCCTCGCAGCAATTGGTATGATCGGCTTTGTGTTGGTACAATCCATCGTCGACATTACCGGACATGGTGTGGGCGGGGCAGATCTTGGCGCATGGTTTGATAAAGCTTCGGGCGCGTTGATCATGGATCAGCGCACCCTTTGGGTCTTTGTGTTGCTCGTTTTGGTTGTACGCGGTGCCGGTCCGTTTTCAGTAGACCGGTTATTAAAGCGCACCGTCGTCTAAAGCCAAACTGCCTTCGCAGCCGCATCCCAACCAATTGTTGTATGGTCTTGGGACACAATAATCGGTCGCTTCATCAATGTGGGATGCGCTAGCAACAGCTGGGTCGGTGCGATCTGACGCTCCTCTTCCGACAAGCCGCGCCACGTGGTTGAGCGCGTGTTCAACAGCTTTTCACCAAACAGGTCGTGGAAAACCTTAAGCTGTGCCTCGCTTAGCGGAGCATCACGGACATCGTGCAGCACAGAACCCTCAATCTCTTTGAGCGCTTTGCGGCACGTATCGCACGCCTTAATCCCGTAAATAGTGATGGTCATTTATTTCGAAGCTCCTGCATTCTTGTTACTTGATTTTCAAACTACGGTGCTAGCTCATTCATTACACAGTTCGTTCCAGCGGCGCACCGCTTGAATAAAATCACGATTGCCGCCAAGCGCGGTTCGACACTAAGGAGATAGCGGATGGCTACTGGCACCGTAAAATGGTTCAACCAAACAAAAGGTTACGGCTTCATCGCACCGGATGATGGCGGCAAAGACATTTTTGTTCATATTTCGGCTGTTGAAGCCGCTGGCTTGCGCGGCTTGAACGACGACCAAAAAATTCAGTACGAAATGATTTCAGGTCGCGATGGCCGCGAGAGTGCTGGTGAGTTGGTTCTGCTGTAACTGACAACCACGCGTTACCAAATCCGAAGGCCCGCAACGATTGATCGTAGCGGGCTTTTTTGTTTTCAACGGGGTACCTGTACCTAGTGACTGTGCGAAGTCCCACCATGCGAATGATATGTGACATGGCTGTGGCGCTTTACATGGCTGTGCGTGATCACGTGTTTGTGCCGCTTCCGAGCGTGCGAAACAGGGTGCATCATCGCCTGCTGATAGCTTCCAGCATTTGGCTTACCGCAGCAAATAACACCACTAATCGTGACTGGCTGCAAACCCGCAGGGCAATAGTTGGCAGCACTGTCATAGCGGTAAACACGGTCTCCCGCTGATGCTGCGACGGTCGTTGTAAAAACCAGTCCGGCACATATTGCAATTGTTTTGATCATAGCAACTCTCTGCACTGACGCGCATTACTCGTTAACATTCCTAAGGTGCCGCGTTGCACCGCATAGGTCAAACTCTACAACGGAAACGGTCTGTTTCCAAAACTGCGACGCTCGGCCTAGTCGGGCTTAGCGATCGCCATGAATTCGCGCCACTCACCCTTGGACATGCCGGATGTTTCTTGGGTCACTTCTTCACCTGACAACATACGGCGCAAACACTCAACGCCGCGACCAGACAACTGTGCGCCGCCCATACGGTAATCTTCAAACGCACCATAAGCAAAAGGCACCCAGTCTTTGACCACATCACAGATCGCATCGGCGTAAACACGTATTTCATATTGTGCATGGCTGTCTGCGCGCAGGCGCAGGAAATGGAAAAGATTGTGCAAGTCCACTTTCCAATACCACTGGGTATAAATATTGGCAGGCAGGTTCATCCGCGCAAGCTCTCGTGCCAATCCTTGCTGGCCATCTTCACTGATCATCTCTTCGTAGTGGTCATAAGCGCGGTTGCTATCGGCTTTCAGGAATTCAAGCACCCGTGCCGCCTCATCCCCCTGAAGTGCTTCGCCGCGACCTTGGTTGTTAATCACAGACTGCGCTGCAAGATGCTCGGGTGCGGGGATATAGAACTCACGGTCAAGAATTGAATAGCGCGCAGAATACTCATTAACGTTCGCTGTGCGGTGACGGATCCATTGACGAGCTACAAAAACCGGCAACTTCACGTGCAGCTTGATCTCACACATTTCAAACGGCGTTGAGTGCCAGTGGCGCATCAGATACCGGATTAGGCCTTCGTCATTTTGAACTGACTTGGTGCCCTTACCGTAACTTACTCGTGCCGCTTGTGTAATTGCGTTATCATCGCCCATGTAATCAATGACGCGGATAAAGCCGTGATCCAGAACAGGTTTCGCCTCATACAAGTGTGCTTCCATACCAGGCACTGTGGCGCGCGCTGTTTGGTGACGCATAGCGCGTTGTGCATCGATTTCGGCTTGTTGCTCGGGCGTTACAGGCATGGTGTTGTCTTTCTGTCCAGATTCGCATCATCACTATATCTGGGAACTGCCCATCAATAAACGCCCATATGCTGGGGTTTTTCGCCGCTGGCTTGTTGACTTAAATCACCAGAAATTAGACTATCGGGCTGTGTAGTGATTGCCAGTGTAAGGGTTGAAATGTTGGGTATTTTTCCGCGATTGATGATTGCAACCCTTGGCTTTGCGCCACTTTTGGGATGTGGCGGTGACGGGACGAACCCGTTCATCATCGACAGCATTCCAGCACAAGACACCACAAGCGACCCAAACACCGGTGCAGAAGCCACGCCAGACAACCGCTTTTTATTCAGCCCATCCGAGAACCTCATTCTAAACTCAGTCGATTTTGATGAAACAACCAATCAGTTGGTCCTGAATAACCTTCCGTTCGACAACTCTGACATAACGGGCGGTATTTACGAGCAGGTTCAACAGATTAACGCGCGCACCATCGAATACCGAAACGAGCGCGCAGGCGATCAACCTTTTGACACCTACTACGCCGTCTTCATCCGCTCACTCGAATACGAAGCAACTTCGGTTGCTTCAGGCGATTACCTTGGCTTTGGCTATGGCGGCGCGAACCTTCGGCGCATCGGCAACACGATCACCCTACCGGGCGTTGCCACCTACACCTACGCGGGCGATTATGCGGGGTACCGCACGTTTGATCAGGGGCGCGGCGGGATTGAACTGGTGACCGGTGACATCCGCATTGATGTCGATTTTGCAGATATTGATGTGGTCGAAAACATTGGCGGCACCCTGCGCGGCGTAATTACAAATAGGCAACGTGCTGCCCCTGGTGGCGGCGCTGCGATCCCAAGTGCGCTACCTAATGTATTGCTTGTGGACACTGAATTTAATCGTGATGGAGAAATCAACGAAGCCGAGGCCGGAACTGCCTTTGAAGGCGACCCGCGCGACAGCGGTATCTATGACGGCGGCTTTAACGGCGAAGATGCCGCAGCCGTTGCAGGGTTCATAAAGATTGAAGGTGTCGCAGGTATTCAGCGTGTGGGGTTCGATACGGTCACATATTCGCAGGTCATTGATGGACAAGCACAGCTCTTTACTCAAACAAGTCTGCCGAATGATTTGCGCGATGTCCGTGAACGTATTGGGCGTGGCCAAGTCATCGCAGACTTCGCATTCCAGCTGCCTGCGGGTGCTACTTTGGTTGAACGTGAAACCGATACGATTGTGCTCAGTTCAGAGTTCAACGCCCGTGAAGTTGGTGTTTTCAGCACAGACAGCGTCAACCGCGATCCGTGACGTGGTGAGGTACCCTGTTTTATTGTGCATTTGCCTATTGGCTTTCGCCATGAGCACACCCCAAACAGTGATGTCTCAAAGCGCCGGTCAGTTACGTCTGAGCAAAGAAGAAGCACGGGTATTTGCGCAAACCTTGGTTAATCAATCCGAGCCGCGCGCCGCACGTGAGGTGGCACTTGGACTTTTGCGTGCCGACCCTAACGATGTTTCAGCACTTTTTTCACTGGCGGCAGCTCAGCGTTTAATGGGTCGGTCCACTGCCGCACGGTTTGCTGCCAAAAGAGCGTTCAGCAAAACCGCAATCGGGTCAGAGAAATTTGCAGCGGCGATACTTGTTGCTGAAAGTCATCTTCGTGATGGGCAACATACCCGCGCCCAAATTTGGCTAAGACGTGCCGAACCTTTTGCGCGTGGTGCAGCGCAACAAGCGGCACTTGCCAGAAACTATGCGCAAGTTGCGCGAGCAAACCCGCTTACTTTTGAGTTGGAATTTCGCGCAGGACCGAACAGCAACATCAACAACGCCCCCAAGTCAGACAGCCTAATTTTCAACGGGATCGAAATTGCTGCACGCGGTGCCAGCCTTGCGCTTTCCGGAACCGAAATTTCTTACGGGCTAAAGCTTCGTCACAAACGCCCATCAAATGACGGTAGCGCGTTGTCTTTTGGGGCGCGGCTGAACGCCATCAATTACCGGCTTTCAGATTCCGCAAAAGCCCAAGCCCCTGAAGCGCGCCCAAGCGACTTTGCATTTTATGAGCTTGGAATTGACGCGCGCTACGACGCAAAGCCCACAGCAAATGCAGTCAACACCCTCAGATTTGAAATTAGCGCAAACTGGTACAGCGGCGAAAGGCTGACCAATTTTGCAAAAGTAGAAGCAGAGCGGCGCTTTCGCTGGGGGAGCGCGGCGACTGGCGCAATTGGATTGGGAATTACGCGCAATGAAAGGCTAGACGCCGATGAGCGGTCCTCGACTGTGGCCTCGGCAACGCTGAAAAGAATACAGACCTTAGCGGGTGGTTCACGCCTAAGCTGGTCAGCAAGCATTTCAAACACAGCGTCACGTTCAGCCCTCATTGAGCACTCAAGCCTGTCCGCAAATATCACCTACGCCCCAGCGAAACCGATATTTGGAGCCACAGCGGAATTTGGCGTTTCATTTGGTCAGCGTGATTATGCACAAGTCGTCAGCATTTTTGGCCCCAACAGCCGCAAAGACACGCAAGCGGGGATCCGCGCGCAGTTTTTACTGGAAAAGATCAATCTCTACGGATTTGCACCGCTAGTAACTCTGTCCGCCTCAAGGACTGGATCAAACATCAACCGCTATGATATCCGGCAAACAGGTGTATCATTGGGGATAGCGTCGGTCTTCTGATCGGCAATTTGAATTCTCAAAGCGAAGGAGCCAAAAATATGGCCTTAACTTACCTGCACACGATGGTTCGCGTGAAAAACCTCGAGGCATCAATGGCTTTTTTCGAGCTGTTAGGCCTGAAAGAGACGCACCGCACTGACCACGAAGGGGGGCGCTTTACTCTGGTTTTTATGGCCGCCCCCGGTCAGGAAGAAACGCCAGTTGAGTTGACCTACAATTGGGATGGCGATGATGAATTGCCTTCAGATAGCCGCCATTTTGGACATCTGGCGTACCGCGTAGACAACATCTACGAAGCCTGTCAGCATTTTATGGATAACGGCGTAACGATAAACCGCCCGCCCCATGATGGGCGCATGGCTTTTGTTCGCTCACCAGACAATATCAGTATTGAATTGCTACAAGCAGGTGAGGCGTTGGCGCCTGCAGAACCATGGGCCAGCATGAAAAATACTGGTCACTGGTAAAGACACCACGTTCTAACCAGCCCTACTGCGACTAACGTCAGGTTGGTTCTGCTGAACATTCGTTAATGTGAAATCAAAGGAGTGCGGACATCCCGCGCTCCTTTTGCCTAAGTGGACGTAGCCAACACTTAATAGATGTATCGGATTTGATCAGTCCAATAACGTTCCACGCGTTTCAGGCCATGCGTTATGTCATCCAGGCTTTCAAGATCAAGCACCTGATGCGCCTGTAGACCATCTGCGTGGCGTGCAAACAACTCGTCTACCACTTTACAGACATGCCGGCCGTTCTTAGATAGCTTTACCCGAACTGAGCGACGGTCGATTTCGCACCGCTGGTGGTGCATATATCCCATCTCAACGAGTTTTTTGAGATTATAGCTTACATTACTGCCTTGGTAGTACCCGCGTGATTTAAGCTCTCCGGCGGTGACTTCATTATGACCGATGTTGAATAACAGCAGCGCCTGAACAGCGTTGATGTCGAGCAAGCCAACCCGCTCAAACTCGTCTTTCAAAACATCGAGGAGCAGCCTATGCAGCCGCTCCACCAGTGACAACGCATCAAGGTAACTTGAGGCAAATGGGTCTTTTTGCTGGGTAATGCCCGATCCGGGAAGATTTCCTTGCATGCTCATGGCCGTGCCTCCGTCAACTAAATGTTGCGCAAGGCTTAGAGACCAATCGCTAATTACCGGTTAAAACGCAGCCATCTTTCAGCATATGCGCGGAAATCTCTGAAATCATATCCAAAAATGCAGGCGGTGTTTCGACCTGACCCGTGATCCACTGATACAGATCGTGGTCATTTTCAGCCAATAGCGCATCATATGTGGCCAACTCACCGTCGGTCATTTCACGCAGTTTACTATCCGCATAGTCCATCAAAATGACATCCATCTCTTTGATGCCCCGCCGGATTGAGCGCATGTAAAGACGCTTGATTTGCGTCTCACGCGGCTCGTCGGCAGGCGGGATCGGCTGTGGAATTTGGGGGAGTTCGCTCATGTGCCAGCCTTAATCGCTGCGCGCAGGCGCTTTTCAACAATGCCCATTCGCTCGGTTTCGCGGTAGATCCGTGCTTTGATGGCGCGAAGTTCCAACAACAACTCATCAACACCGTCAGGCAAATCCTGCCCCATATCTGGGGCCTCTACACCCTCGCCTTCGCCGTTCAACAACCAACTGAAAGACACGCCGATAATGCCCGCCATCATGGTCAACCGGTTGGCGCGCGGCTCGGACAGATCCTCCTCCCACGATTGCATTGTGGTTAGTTTCACACCAAGGCGCTTGGCCAGCTGTGCTTGGGTCATGCCAGCCGCCTCACGCGCGCCGGCAAGACGATCCCCGAAAGTAGAGGTGTCCTCGCTAAACCAATCTTCGTTTTGCTGTGTCACATCTTCCATTACATGCCTCTTCCGTCTAAGGGATATTTTAATCGTTCTAACACATTCTTATCACCGAGCAAAACGGAGCCTACAATGTCTTTTCTGTCCAAAACACTCGATCGCGTCAAACCGTCACCGACGATTGCCGTGACGACCCTTGCTGGTGAGTTGAAGGCAAAAGGCATGGATGTGATCGGCCTTGGTGCAGGTGAACCGGACTTTGACACTCCGCAAAACATCAAAGACGCAGCCGTTGCAGCAATCGCCGCAGGCAAAACCAAATACACAGCCCCCGACGGCATTCCTGAGTTGAAGCAAGCAATCTGTGAAAAGCTAAAACGCGACAACGGACTTGAGTACACCCCCGCACAGATCAGCGTGGGCACTGGCGGCAAGCAGACGCTTTATAACGCCTTCATGGCAACACTAAACGAAGGCGACGAGGTCATTATCCCCGCCCCATATTGGGTCAGCTATCCAGATATGGTTTTGCTGGGTGGCGGCACACCCGTGGCCGTTGAAGCGACCCTTGAGAACAACTTCAAAATCACTGCGGAACAGCTTGAAGCAGCGATCACGCCTAAAACAAAATGGTTTATCTTCAACTCACCCTCAAACCCAACGGGTGCGGGCTATTCAGCGGATGAGCTAAAAAAACTCACAGACGTGCTGCTAAAGCATCCGCATGTTTGGATCATGACAGACGATATGTACGAGCATCTGGCATATGATGATTTCAAATTTGCGACCCCTGCGGAAGTAGAGCCTAAGCTTTATGATCGCACCCTGACATGCAACGGCGTTTCCAAAGCCTATGCGATGACCGGATGGCGCATCGGATATGCGGCGGGTCCAGAAAACGTGATCAAAGCGATGCGTAAAGTGCAGTCGCAATCAACATCGAACCCCTGCTCTATCAGCCAGTGGGCCGCCGTTGAGGCACTGAACGGCACACAACACTTTTTGCCCGAGCATAACGTGGTCTTCAAACGCCGCCGTGACATGGTTGTGGACATGCTGAACGCAATTGACGGCGTTACCTGCCCCACACCCGAAGGTGCGTTCTATGTATATCCCAACATCGCCGGTCTGATTGGAAAAACTACACCCAAGGGCACCGTCATTGAAAACGACGAGGCTTTCTCGACCGCGCTTTTGGAAGACACAGGGGTGGCCGTGGTGTTCGGTGCAGCATTCGGACTTTCGCCAAACTTCCGCGTCAGCTACGCTACGTCAGACGAGAACCTGAAAGAAGCCTGCACGCGTATCCAGACTTTCTGCGCAGCCCTAAGCTAAGCGAGAGACCTTATGAGTAGCGATCTACCCGAGTACTATTTCCGCATCCGTGAAAACGGCGCGCAGGTATTTCGGGTGGACGCAGAAAACCGTCAACGGCGCATCGAAATGGAGCCGCTGGCGGTTCTCAACATTCGCAACAGCGAGATAAAACCGCAAGGCGACCGTGAGTTAAGCGAGGCTGATCTTGCGGTGATCCGTGAATGGATGGAAGAGCGTCAAGAGTTGCTCGCAGCCCGTGATATGGATGACATCCACCGTGCGATTGACAGTCTGAACCTGACTGCACAATGGGCACAATCCAAAGCCAGTGACGATCAGCTTGAGGAAGTAACCGACGCGCTGCTACTCGCCATGCACGACCTGCGCAGCGTATTGGTGCGCAAAAAAGCAGATCGCATCGTGGGCAAAGACTAGCCCACCTGCTGGTGTACCTCGATCACATTGCCTTCGGGATCGTGAAAAAACACCTGATGCCATTCCTTGGCAAAGGCCGTTCCGTAATCTGAGTACGGCACATCATTCGCATCCAAAAGCTTCAAAAAGGCCGCGATATCATCAGTTCGAAATGCGATGTGCCCCCGGTCCACTGGGTTGATGGTTTGGCCGTTCTTAAACGCTACATCCAAGTTTCGCTCGGCCAGATGCATCTGCATCCCACCATCTGTGGCAAAGCGGATTGAACCACTGTAGCCCGCCTCTTCAGTCTCATCCGTGCGCGGAAAATTATCTTGAGGAATGTCATCAAGCCCCAGCAGACCAGTGTAGAAATCATGCATGCGGTCAACGTCGCGGGACACAAAATTGATATGGTGGAATTCAAGCTTCATCGAAAACGCTCCTCAAATAAGTGCGCGCAGCCTAGCCCCAGTTCAGGGCGCCGTCACGCCGTGATGTAGACGCCGCGCCGCGCTGTAAATCGCCAAACCAACAAAACCGCCGCCCCTAGCAAGCCAACGATCAATCCGGCCCATACCCCAACACCGCCAAAGTCCAAGACAAATCCAAGAACATATGCTGCGGGCAATCCAAGCCCCCAATAGCTTAGCGCCGCCAGCCACATGGGCACACGGGTATCTTGCACACCGCGCAAAAGGCCCAAGCAGATAACCTGCAGCCCGTCTGCAAACTGAAACAGCGCTGCCATATAAATCAACGACACCCCAATCGGGATAATCACATCACGGGCCGGATCATCGGGATCCAAAAACGCTGTGACGAACAAATCTGGCACGCCAAAAAACACAACCATTGTCGCCGCGGAAAACGCAAAAGACGCACCAACGGCGACTTTACCGCCCAAGATCAAACCCGCCGCATCCCTGCGACCAACGGCGTTTCCGGCGCGGACAGTCGTGGCTTGGGACAGGCCCAGATGAACCATGAACGTGCCCGTGGCCACCTGCAGTGCGATGCCATGTGCGGCCAAAGCATCAGTACCAAGCCAACCCATCATTGTGGACGCCGCCGTAAACAGGCTCGTCTCAGCCAAGGACGTCAGCGCAATCGGCCAGCCTAATGCAAAAACCTGCCGCAACGCAGACGCATCAATTTTCCACAGGCTGCGGAACAGATCGTAGTGCGGCAGAACCCGTTGGGCATAGCCCATAAAGACGACAAGCATCGCAACTTGGACCAAAACTGAGGCAATCGCTGCCCCCTGGATGCCAAGTTCCGGCAAGCCCAAATTCCCAAAGATCAGGGCGTAGTTGAACACAACATTAATAGCTGCCCCGAAAAGAGTGACCCACAGCACTGGCCCTGCGCGGTCAACGGCACTTAGATAGCTTGCCAAAACCCGCACCAGCAGTGCAGGAAAAAGCCCCCACCCCGCGATACGTAAATACGTTTGCGCGCCTGATGCGACCTCAGGGGTTTGGCCCAGCCCGATCAACCAACCTTCCGAAAACCAAAGCGCCGGCATCACGGCAGCCGCAAATGCAACGGACAACCACATTCCCATGCGCGTGGCGCGGCGGACCTGAACCGTATCTGATCTCGCGTCCGCTTCTGCCACCAGCGACGTGACCGCCCATGCAAAGCCCGAGCCCACAACCTGCAGCGTCATGAAAAAGCTACCCGCAATCGTGGCCGCGGCCAGTGCCTCAACCGAATACCAGCCCAGCATAATCGTGTCGGTCAGTCCCAGCAAAAAGCCCGCCAGAAAACTGCCAATCAACGGAATGCCGAGGCGCAACAAAGCGCTAAGATGTGCGGATGCGTTCATCGCAAAACCGTTGATCTATCCCAGTGGGCCTTGCAACAAAAATCTGACTGTCCAGATGAACGAGACGCACTTCCCCCGATGCCCACGGCGTGTCATAGTGGAGCCAAACACGTATAAAAGAAGCAGTACCATGGCCAATGATCTTCTGTCCGGCGCCCAAGCCGATGACTATAACGCAGACAGCATCGAAGTGCTCGAGGGCCTCGAGCCCGTTCGCAAACGTCCCGGTATGTATATTGGCGGCACGGACGAGCGCGCCTTGCACCACATGGTCGCCGAGGTGCTCGATAACTCTATGGACGAAGCCGTTGCAGGCCATGCCAACCGCATCGAGGTCGAACTGAACGCAGATTACAGCGTGACCATCCGCGACAACGGTCGCGGCATCCCGATTGATCCGCACCCAAAGTTTCCCGACAAATCTGCGCTTGAGGTGATCTTGTGCACGCTTCACGCAGGCGGCAAATTTTCTGGCAAAGCCTATCAAACATCAGGCGGTCTGCACGGTGTGGGGGCGTCCGTTGTCAACGCACTGTCTGACAGCATGGTCGTGCAAGTGGCCCGCAACAAAGAACTCTACGAGCAAAGCTTTTCACGCGGTGTACCGTTGGGTGGGGTCGAGAAAATCGGCGCAGCCCCCAACCGGCGTGGCACCACTGTGACGTTCCACGCGGACGAGCAAATCTTTGGCTCACACCGCTTTAAGCCTGCGCGGATGTTCAAATCGATCCGCTCTAAGGCGTATCTGTTCTCTGGCGTTGAGATCCGTTGGAAATCAGCGATTGATGACGGTGAAACACCCACAGAAGCGACCTTCCATTTCCCCGGCGGCCTTGCCGACTATCTGGGCGAGACCCTCTCAGGGCTGTCAACTTATGCCGAGCGGCCCTTTGCGGGCACAGTTGATTTCCAAGAAAAGTTCAACACACCGGGCAAGGTTGAATGGGCCATCAACTGGACGCCCTCGCGCGATGGTTTTATCCAGTCCTATTGTAATACCGTGCCCACCCCCGAAGGCGGCACCCACGAAGCAGGCTTTTGGGCGGCAATCTTGAAAGGCATTCGTGCCTACGGCGAATTGGCCAACAACAAAAAGGCCGCCTCCATCACCCGTGAAGATCTGACAACTGGCGGCTCTGCGCTTGTGTCTTGTTTCATCCGCGAGCCAGAGTTTGTAGGCCAAACAAAGGACCGCCTCGCCACTGTTGAGGCGCAACGATTGGTAGAAAACGCCATACGCGATCACTTTGATACGTGGCTTGCTGCAGACACCAAATCAGCGGGTGCAATTTTGGATTTCCTCGTCCTGCGTGCCGAGGAACGTCTGCGCCGACGCCAAGAAAAAGAGACAGCACGAAAGTCAGCCACCAAAAAATTGCGCCTACCGGGTAAGTTGGTCGACTGTTCTGCGACCAACCGCGAAGGCACCGAACTGTTCATCGTTGAGGGTGACAGCGCGGGTGGGTCAGCCAAAATGGCCCGAGACCGCAAAACCCAAGCACTATTGCCACTGCGCGGTAAAATCCTGAACGTGCTTGGCGCAGCGTCCTCTAAACTTGGCAGCAACGCCGAAATTTCTGATTTGACCCAAGCGCTTGGAGTCGGTCTTGGCACCAAATTCAACGTCGATGATCTGCGCTACGACAAGATCATCATCATGACCGACGCGGACGTAGACGGCGCACACATTGCTGCGTTGCTAATGACATTCTTCTTCACACAAATGCGCCCGATGATTGACACAGGCCACCTCTATCTGGCCTGCCCGCCGCTTTTCCGACTTACCCAAGGGGCTAAGCGTGTCTATTGCCTTGATGAAGCTGAGCGCGACGCATGGCTTGAAAAAGGTTTGGGCGGCAAGGGCAAAATCGATGTGTCACGCTTCAAAGGCTTGGGCGAAATGGACGCCAAAGACCTTAAAGACACAACGATGAATCCCATGACCCGCAAGCTGATCCGCGTCACGATTGACGAGGATGTTGCCGGTGAAACCGGTGATCTGGTCGAGCGTTTGATGGGTAAAAAACCAGAAAAACGCTTTGAATACATTCAGGAAAACGCCCAGTTCGTTGAAGAGCTGGACGTCTAACCAAGGGCGCTGTTACGCGCCTTTGGCCAACTCCTGAACCCGTGTCCACAGGGCTACAGGAACCTCGACGTTGCTCATCACGTTGCGTTTTTTGCCTGGCACACGCGCACCTTCGTCGGCGGCGATTGCGTCACTCACCCGCGCGATACGCGCTGCAAATTCAGGTGCGCCGCTTGGGTCAATCATCAAGTAATACTGCCCTAAATCATGTGGCCTGCCTTCAGCTTTTTTAAGCCCGCCCACATCAAGCGAGTTAACGGAACCTGTCATACCAGCGGCCAGAATCTCGACCATCAGACCAAGCCCCCAGCCCTTGTAGCCGCCAGCTGACACAAGCGAGCCTGCCAATGCGGCCTCCGGATCAGTCGTTGGACCGCCCTGTGCATCAACCGCCCAGCCAAGCGGGATCGGCTGACCTGCGGCTTTAGCCATCGCGATCTTGCCCAATGCCACTGCGCTGGTCGAAAAGTCAAAATGCATCGCCACGCCGCCAGCGCCGTCCGGCACTGAAAGAGCGATCGGGTTCGTACCGATCACTGGCGTTTTGCCACCTGGAGCCGCCACTACAGGCGAAGCATTCGTCATCCCGATACAAATCACGCCTTTCGCGGCGGCTTGTTCGGTAAAGTACCCAAGCGACGTGCAAGTATGCGTATGCCCCACCGCCAAACTGGCGACGCCATTTTCTTTGGCTGCAATGACAGCCGTTTCAAGCCCTGCAGCAAAGGCAGGCTGTGCAAAACCAAAGCCACCGTCGACGAAAATTGCACTGGTTTTTTGACGCTCAACCCGTGGCTCAACAGACCCGTTTACACGCCCACTTTCCAATTGAATGCAGTAGCTTTCCAAATACGCCAGACCACAGATCACGTTGCCAAGGCTCTCGGAACGCGCGGTCGCATCTGCCACATGATGGGCAACGCTTTGCGTTGCGCCATAAGCCACCAGTGCTTCTTTCGCCGTTTGATAAATGTCAGTGATCGACTGGGATGTTGTGGTCATCTGGCGAAATCCTTGCGCGCTGTTGGAAAGTGGTTCGTGATTTTGGCCGCAGGTTTACGCCCTAATCCCGAAATGGCAATGCCGCTGCGTATGCCATCTGATGTGGCTACGCTTGAACGTCAGTCTCAAGCGGTGCGAAGCGCGCCTGCATCCAGCCTAATTTGGCGGTCCATTTTTGCGGCTAATTCAAGATTATGCGTCGCAATCAAAGCGGATAACCCCGTCTCACGCACCAAGTCCAACAATGTTGAAAAAACCCGTTCAGAGGTTTCAGGATCAAGATTGCCGGTGGGTTCATCAGCCAGAAGTAACTTAGGCTGATTGGCCAACGCACGACAGAACGCAACACGCTGTTGCTCACCCCCCGACAGTTCCGCAGGGCGGTGGGCTGCCCGGTGCGCAACCCCAACACGCTCTAGCAGCGCCTGACTTCGCGCGTCAGCCGCCCGTCGCGGTGTACCGGCTGCAAGTTGTGGCAAGGTCACGTTTTCAGTCGCCGAAAACTCAGGTAACAAATGATGAAACTGGTAAATAAATCCAACATCATCGCGGCGCGCGGATGTCCGCGCTCGGTCATTCAGCCGTGTCATCTCGCGCCCCGCCAGCAAAACATCTCCGCTTGTGGGCGTATCGAGCAGCCCCGCAATATGCAGTAACGTCGACTTGCCTGCACCCGACGGTGCAACAAGGGCCACCACTTCACCGGCCGAAATAGACAGATCAATACCCCGTAGCACGTCAATCTGGTTTGGCTGACCCGCGTTATAGGTCTTGGTGACGCCCTTAAGTTCCAGCACAGCATCACTCATAGCGCAGCGCCTCAACGGGGTTCATGCGCGCCGCTTTACGCGCAGGAAAAATTGTTGCCGTGAATGACAGTAGCAGCGACAAACCGACAGCTGACAAAACGTCTTCAAGCTGTAGTTTTGCGGGCAATTGATAAATGCCACGGATCGATGGATCCCACACACCACCGCCAGCGACCGTGTTCACAAACCCAAAAATCGGATCAATATAGAGGGCAAACAGACACCCCAAGATCACTCCAAGCGCCGTAGCGATAACGCCCGTAAACGCACCACATATAAAGAAGACCCGCAAAACTGCACCTTCCGTCAGGCCCATCGTGCGCAAAATACCAATATCGCGACCCTTGTTTTTCACCAACATAATCAAGCCACTGACAATGTTCATTGCTGCAATCAACACGAGGATCGACAGGATGATGAACATTACGTTGTCTTCGATATCAAGCGCCTGAAGGAACGACCCACTTGCATCTTTCCACGTCCACAGCAGCGTGCGATCCCCGCCAGCGGTCATCAATGGGCCCGCAAACCGCTCAATCTGTTCGGGCGTGTCCACCATCACTTCAATTTCATCCGCTACGCCTTCACGGTTGAAAAATTCCTGTGCTTGGGCAAACGGCATATAGACGCGGGTTTGGTCAATGTCATAGCGACCGGCGCTAAAAATATAGACCACTTCAAACGCGCCAACCCGTGGCTTCGTGCCAAAAGGCGTGCGTGCGCCATTGGGCGATATGATTTTGATCCTGTCACCGACGCCCAGACCCAATTCACGCGCAACACCTGAGCCAACGGCCACACCTTTTTCAAAATCCGAAATCACGCCGATGCTCTGCTCGGGCGCGGCGATGCGCGGGATGGTCAGCAGGTCAGGCAGACTGATGCCATAAACCTGAACGCCCGTATTACGATCGGCCTGATTGGCCATGACATTGCCACGAACAAGGGGGGCTGCACGGGTCACACCATCGATTTGGCGCAAGCGTTCGGCCACCGCGTCATAATCTTCGATCACACGGCTGGCGCCACCGTTCGGTGTGATCTCAGACGTTTGATAGACAGTCACATGGGCGTTCGCACCAAGGATCGTATCAACAAACTCTGCCCGAAAACCTGCGCGTACTGCCAATGTCGCAATAAGCGCAAAGACGGCTAGGGTGATCCCGATCAGCGAAATCCATGTCATTACAGACACGCCACCCTCTGCCCGTTTGGCGCGCAAATAACGCCAAGCGATCATCCATTCAAATGGCGCAAAGGGTTTGGGCATGAAGATCGACCCCTGTATTAATTACTCAAAATGTGTCGACGCGCTTACTATCACAAAGCGCGCCAACTTGGGATTTAAGACGCCGCCTTGCCATAGATTTGTGCAATCTTCAAAAGCGCCTGCTCGGGTGACAGCTCCTCACTTTCGCCGGTACGGCGCGATGTCAGCTCAACAACACCGTTCTTCAAGCCGCGCGGCCCGACGGTAATGCGCCATGGCAAACCGATCAGATCCATCGTGGCAAACTTACCGCCTGCCCGTTCGTTGCGGTCATCATAAAGCGGTTCAAGACCCAACGCGACTATGCTTTCATAGAGCGCTTCACAGGCCGCATCAGCCTCTGCATCACCTGTCTTGAGGTTGACGATACCACAGTGGAACGGCGTTACGCCTTCGGGCCAAATGATGCCGTTATCATCATGCGAAGCCTCAATAATTGCGCCCAACAGACGCGAAACGCCGATACCGTGGCTGCCCATGTGCACAGGTACTTTTTGCTGTTGATCGTTCACAACAGTAGCGCCCATGGCTTCCGAATATTTGGTGCCAAAGTAGAAAATCTGACCCACTTCAATACCGCGCGCAGTGCGCTGACGATCAGCTGGGACTTGGGCAAACAACTCTGCATCGTGGGTTTCATCCGTGCGCGCGTAGCGTGAGGTGAACTCATCCAGCACTCCAGCACAGGCCGCAACATCATCAAAATCAATCGCGCGGTCGCCAAACGTAAGGTCTGTGATCTCGCTGTCGTAGAAGACTTCGGACTCGCCTGTTTCAGCCAGCACCAAAAACTCATGCGTGTAATCGCCACCAATCGGGCCACCGTCCGCACGCATCGGGATCGCTTGTAGCCCCATCCGCTCGTAGCTGCGCAAATATGTCACCAAGTGACGGTTGTAGGCGTGAAGCGCGTCTTCTTTGGTCAAGTCAAACGTGTAGCCATCTTTCATCAAGAACTCACGGCCCCGCATAACACCAAAACGCGGACGGCGTTCATCACGGAATTTCCACTGGATTTGATAAAGGGTCAGCGGCAGATCTTTGTAGCTGCCCACGTGAGCGCGGAAAATATCGGTAATTTGCTCTTCGTTGGTGGGACCGTACAGCATGTCATGACCGTGGCGATCTGAAATGCGCAGCATCTCCTCGCCGTAGTCATCATAACGTCCGCTCTCCCGCCATAAATCAGCCGATTGCAGCGTTGGCATCAAAACCGGAATATGCCCAGCGCGCTGCTGTTCTTCGTGGACGATGGTCTCGATATTGCGCAGAACTTTCAGGCCCATCGGCAACCAAGAATAAATCCCCGCAGAAGCCTGTTTGATCATCCCCGCCCGCAACATCAAACGGTGCGACACGATTGACGCCTCAGAAGGGTTTTCCTTGAGGACGGGCAGGAAATAGCGGGACATACGCATGTGTTTGGGGCCTTTGTGTGTTGAATTAAAGCAGGTCTAGGCAATGTGGCCAGCGTTGGCAATCGACGATTGTTAGTGGCCAGTGAGGCTCAGCAGCAAATGGCTTTGGCAACTCATTGTGATCCATTCTCCTTGCCCACCGTAACACTAAGCACAACAGGTACCGCTTAACTTGGTTGCCGTTGGTGTAATTTATGGGAGTTAAAGAGTATGAACCGTTTTCTAAAAGCCGCCGCAGCAGGTGCAGTCGCCGCAACAATGGCAACAGCAGCGTCCGCACAGTCAATCGTTGATATCGCCGTCGGCGATGAGCGGTTCTCAACCCTTGTGGCCGCTGTTTCTGCCGCAGGCTTGGTCGACACACTGTCCGGACCTGGCCCCTTCACCGTTTTTGCGCCTGTAAACGATGCGTTTGCGGCCCTACCCGAGGGCACTGTTGAGACGCTATTGCTGCCAGAAAATAAGGGTGATTTGACGAATGTGCTGCTCTACCATGTGGATGATCGCAACCTGACCGCCGAGCAAATCCCTGCTGGTTCAAACTACTTCAAGCCGATTTTGGCTAGCGAGCGGATGTGCATCACCAAAGGTGCGGGCGGCGTCAGCATTGCCGATGGAACAGGCGAAAGCGCCAATGTCATCATCGCCAACATCAAAGCAGACAACGGTGTGATCCACGTGATCGACAAAGTGTTGCTACCCGGCACACGGCCCGCTTGCCACTAATCAATCAACCGTAAACTGAAAAAAGCTCCGTCGGTGCAAACTGGCGGGGCTTTATTTATGTTGTGGGCGGCTTTCGGTTGTTCGACAATGGATCAAGCTACGTGAAAGAGGATGGGACAAAACTATGAACGGTAAACGGATATTGATCACCGGCGCGTCACGCGGCATTGGCGAGGCGGCCGCACGGGTTTTGGCTGAACGCGGTGCAAAAGTTGCCGTGCTGGCGCGGAACGGCGCTGCCCTTGAAACCCTTGCCGCAGACATTGGCGGCATCGCAATTACCGCAGACGTCAGCGATTTCGCCTCAATGGAAAAAGCCGTAGCAACAGTGGTTGCTGAATGGGGCGGCTTGGATGTTTTGGTCAATAACGCAGGCCTGATCGACCCGATTGCGCGCATTGAAGACAGCGATCCTGCCGCTTGGAGCCAGATCGTCGATGTGAACCTTAAGGGCGTCTACTATGGTATCCGCGCGGCGCTTCCTGCGATGGACCAAGGCACGATCATCAATATTTCCTCAGGTGCGGCCACAGGCGCGCTGGAAGGCTGGTCACACTACTGCGCCACCAAAGCCGCAGTGCTGAGCCTGACCAAATGCACCCATCTGGAAAACGCATCCCGCGGTATTGTCTGTGTAGGTCTTAGCCCAGGAACAGTCGCCACGGATATGCAGCGCGACATCGCCAAAAGTGGCATCAACGCAGTCAGCCAAATGTCATGGGACGCGCATATCCCTGCTGAATGGGTCGGCAAAGCGATCGCCTACTTGTGCGGGCCGGACGGCGCAAAATACGCAGGCACAGACTTCAGCATCAAAACCCCAGAAGGCCGCGCAGCCGTCGGATTGCCAGCACCCTCTTAACAGGTGATATTGCTTGAAACCGCTCGTGCAAGACGCGATGTAGGACCAAAGGAGACGGCAATGGCGCTGCCCATCGAACAACAAGCAAAGTACTGGGGAATTGCAACGGCGGTTGTCTTTGCGATCCTGTGGTTTTTGGGCGACGTAATCCTGCCCTTCGTGCTTGGTGGCGCAATTGCCTACTGCCTGGACCCCCTTGCGGACCGGCTGGAAAAACTTGGCGCAAGCCGCGTTTTGGCGACTGTAACCATCACCATCGTCGCGATCTTGATCTTCTGTCTCTCCTTCTTGTTGGTTATTCCGTCATTGCTTGAGCAAGCAGGGCAGTTGGTGAACACCGCCCCTGATGTGTTTGAGCGCCTACGTGTTGCATTGACCGAGCGGTTCCCGTCGTTGATTGACGACCAGTCCGTGATACGCAAACAACTTTCAAGCATTGGCGAAGCAATCCAAGCCAAGGGCGGCGCATTAGTCGAAGGGCTTTTGACCAGCGCAAAGGGTCTGATCAATATTTTGGTCCTGCTCGTATTGGTGCCTGTGGTTGCATTCTATCTGCTACTCGATTGGGACAACATGACCGCCCGCGTCGATGAGCTTTTACCCCGTGACCACGCCCCTACGATCCGCAAACTTGCCGGTGATATTGACGCGACCTTGGCAAGCTTCATTCGCGGCATGGGCACGGTGTGTTTGGTTCTTGGTGCATATTATGCCGTGGCACTTATGACAGTGGGGCTGCAATTTGGTCTGATCGTCGGGTTCATCGCGGGGCTTGTGACGTTCATTCCCTATGTGGGCGCGTTGGTGGGTGGCATTCTGGCAATCGGGTTGGCCCTTTTCCAATTCTGGGGCGGCACACAAATGATCGACGGCACCAGCGTTGAGGTAGCAACTGACTGGTTCCGCATCGGGGCTGTGGGAGTAATCTTTGTCATCGGTCAGGTGGTTGAAGGTAACGTTCTTACCCCAAAACTCGTCGGCAAATCCGTGGGGCTACATCCAGTCTGGCTTATTTTTGCACTGTCGGTTTTTGGGTCAATATTCGGCTTTGTCGGCATGCTTGTCGCGGTACCATTGGCCGCAATGATCGGCGTTTTGGTACGCTTTGGCATTGAGCAATACACCGATGGCCGGCTATATCGCGGCCTTGATAAGCAGGACTAACCCCTTTCGATGCCACAACAGCTAAGCTTTGATCTGCCGTCCCGCACGGCGCTTGGACGTGATGACTTTTTCATCAGCGAGGCCAACGCGCTGGCCGTTGCCCAAGCAGAGCAAGACGATCTGTGGCCAAACGGTAAGCTTGTCCTGAGTGGGCCAAAAGGTGCGGGAAAAACCCATTTGTCCCACGTCTGGGCCAGCCAATCAGGTGCCAAGATCATACATGCCGCCAGCCTTGAGATGCCTGAAGAAAATGCAGTTGTGGTTGAAGACGTGCACACCATTGCGGGCCAACATGATGCCGAAGAGATGCTGTTTCACATCCACAACGCGGTTTTGGGCCGTGGGGGACGGCTGCTTCTTACGGGGATTGGCGCGCCAAACCACTGGCCTATCGCACTTGCGGATTTGGCTAGCCGTTTGCAAGGCACAGCACTCGTACAAATAGATGAGCCAGACGACATGTTGCTGATGGCAGTCTTGGTCAAAGGCTTTGCAGACCGACAGTTGCAACCCACACCGGCTGTGCTGACCTATCTTTTACGCCATTCCGAGCGTAGCTTTGCCCACGCCCACCAGATCGTCGCCGCCATGGATAAACGCGCTCTGTCAGAGCGCCGCACAATCAACCGTGATCTGGCGCGGGATGTTTTGTCTGACCTTGCACGCTAAATCGCGCTGCACGTAACCAAAGTGGCAATCGTTACTTCGGTGTTACAAATATCCATGTATAACTAGGCCATGACTCACGCAAATTTCCTTGACCATCCCTTTCCTGCGCCCATCGAAATCGACGCAGACATAAGCGGACCAGATCGCTTTTTTAACCGCGAAGTCTCGTGGTTGGCGTTCAACTGGCGGGTACTTGAGGAAGCGGCAAACCCTAAAGTCCCACTGCTTGAGCGGCTTAGGTTCGTGTCCATCTCAGCAACCAACCTGGACGAATTTTATACCGTGCGCGTGGCCGGACTGCGCGAGCTTGATGACGCAGGCAACCTGACACCCGCCGCGGACGGGCTAACGCCCGCGCAACAGCTGGCCATGATCAACACCAATGCCGGTGCTTTGATGGCCAAACAACAAGACGTGTTCAGTGTGCTGCGCGATCAGATGGAACACGAAGGCATCACCATTCTTGAGCGTGATGAGCTGACCCCTTCTGATCTGGAATTTTTGAACGAGCATTTTCTCAGTCAGGTTTTTCCGGTCCTTTCACCGCTGGCCATTGATCCAGCACACCCGTTTCCATTTATCCCAAATGCCGGTCTGTCGCTTGCCCTGCAACTTGAGCGCCGCCGCGATAAAGAACCCCTTCAAGCTCTTTTGCCGATCCCCGCGCAGGTTGACCGTTTTGTCCGCATGCCCGGTGATGCCGTGCGTTTCCTGCCTGTCGAAGACCTTATGCTGCTGCGCCTTGATACGATCTTTCCCGGCTATGCGACTGTTGGGCAATGTCTGTTTCGCATTTTGCGCGACAGTGATCTGGAAGTTGAAGAAGAAGCAGAAGACCTTGTGCGCGAATTTGAAACCGCACTGAAACGCCGCCGCCGTGGTGAGGTTATCCGCGTTGAATTGTCTACCGGCGCCCCCGCAGCACTGCGCAAGATGCTGATGCACAACCTCGATGTCGAAGACAGTGAGATCGTTGATGTATCAGGGGTTGTTGGTGTTGCAGACCTGTCAGCACTGATCATCAAAGATCGAAGCGACTTGATGTGGCCGGGGTTCAAGCCGCGCGTTCCTGAACGGGTTATGGACCACGACGCTGATATGTTTGCGGCTATCCGCCAGAAAGACATGCTGCTGCATCACCCCTATGAGACTTTTGATATGGTAGTCAGGTTTGTTCAACAGGCCGCCCGTGACCCCAACGTGTTGGCCATCAAACAAACACTTTATCGGACCTCCAAGAATTCCCCGATCGTGTCAGCACTTTGCGAAGCGGCAGAGGACGGCAAATCCGTCACCGCACTAGTTGAACTGAAAGCACGGTTTGATGAGGCCGCCAACATTCGCCAATCGCGCCGGCTTGAGCGCGCAGGCGCTCATGTTGTCTACGGCTTTATGACGCTTAAAACCCACGCCAAGATCAGCACCGTCGTTCGCCGCGAGGGTGACCAACTGGTCACCTACACCCACTACGGCACTGGGAACTACCACCCTGATACAGCCCGCATTTACACTGATGTATCGCTCTTTACCTGCGATCCCGCCTTGGGACGCGATGCAACCAAAGTGTTCAATTTCCTTTCGGGCTATGCAGAGCCCGAAGTTTTGGAAAACCTGTCGATCAGCCCCATGACACTGAAATCAACGCTGCTTGAGCGGATCGAGGAAGAGGCAAAACACGCCCGCGCAGGCCGCCCTGCCGCTATTTGGGCCAAGATGAACAGCCTGATCGAGGCAGATGTGATCGACGCGCTTTATGCTGCCAGCCAAGCGGGTGTGCAAATCAGCCTCGTGGTGCGCGGTATTTGCGGGCTGAAGCCCGGTATCAAAGGGCTGTCAGAAAATATCCGTGTCAAATCAATCGTCGGACGTTTTTTGGAACACAGCCGCATTGTGTGTTTCGGAAACGGCAAAGGCCTGCCCAGCAAAAAAGCGCGGGTCTACATCAGCTCTGCAGATTGGATGGGGCGGAACCTTAACCGCCGCGTTGAGACGTTGGTTGAGATCGATAATCCCACCGTAAAAGCACAAATTGTCAGCCAAGTGATGGCGGCTAATTTGGCTGACGTTGCGCAAAGCTGGGTAATGGACGGAAACGGCAACTGGACCCGTCCCGACATCCCCGAAGACAGCTTTGCGTTTAATTGTCACCGTTTCTTTATGGAAAACCCGTCACTTTCAGGACGGGGCTCCGCAGGTGCAGCAGACGTGCCCAAATTGACCCACACCGAGGACTAACGTCGCGGAGCTGTTTCTAGGATTGTGCGCCACGGCCAAAATCGGCCATACAAGAGGCGCAAGTGGCCAAAGACGGATGCGCAATGACCAAAACCAGCACCCCCAAAAGCGCTCCGCGTCAAGATAGCACTGGCGATGACATCTCCGAATGGGGCCCGTTCGGCAGACCCCTTTTCCAAGAAACGTCTGCACGTGCTTTGTCACGGGTTGGTGTGATTGATGTTGGCTCAAACTCAGTTCGATTGGTCATTTTTGACGGCGCTGCGCGATCGCCTGCGTATTTCTACAACGAAAAAATCATGTGCGGTTTGGGGGCGGGGCTTGCCGAAACGGGTCATCTGAATCCCGAAGGACGCACCCGTGCGCTGGCTGCTATTTTGCGCTTTGTGAAACTTGCCGAAGGCTTGGGGATCCCACCGCTGACAACTGTTGCGACAGCCGCCGTGCGCGAAGCCTCTGACGGGCTGGCCTTTCGAGACGAGGTCGAGGCGCAAACCGGCCTGAAGCTTTGGATCATCGACGGCAAAGAAGAGGCGCGCCTTTCTGCACAAGGTGTGTTGCTTGGCTGGCCCAAGTCATACGGGCTGGTGTGCGATATCGGTGGCGCCTCGCTTGAGTTGGCCGAGTTGCGTGACGGACGCGTTGGTAAGCGCGAAACATCGCCTTTGGGTCCGCTCAAGCTGCGCGATATCAAAGGCGGCAAGAAAGGGCGCAAGGCCCACATCGAAGCGGTCATGGATGAGCTGCACGCAAAAATGGGCGATCAAAATGACCGCTTATTCTTGGTAGGCGGTTCGTGGCGGGCCATCGCACGCATTGATATGGAGCGTTTGGGCTATCCGCTGCACGTGCTGCATGAATACCGGATGACATCAAAATCCGTGCGTGCAACTGCCGAATTTGTAGCTGGCCACGATCTTGAAGAACTGCGCCAATTGTGCGGCATTTCGGGCAGCCGCATGGCGCTTGTGCCCTACGCGCTTGAGGTGCTCAAAGTGCTGACAAGCCGTTTCAAGCCCAAAGACATCGCCATCTCAAGCTATGGGATCCGCGAAGGCATGCTCTATGAGCAGATGCCGCAGCGCCTGCGCGAACGTGATCCTTTGATCGAAGCCTGCCGCTTTGCAGAAGATAAAGACGCCCGCCTACCCGGCTTTGGCCGCACGCTTTATACCTTTATCAAACCGCTGTTTCGTGCCCTACCCGATGGACGCAAGCGTATGGTGAAAGCCGCCTGTTTGCTTCATGACGTCAGCTGGCGTGCCCACCCTGACTACCGTGCCGAGGTGTGTTTTGATACTGCAACACGCGCAAACCTTGGTGGTTTGAAGCACGCAGAGCGCGTCTACCTTGGCCTTGCCCTGCTGCACCGCTACCGCAACAACCGTGAAGGCACGCGCTTTGAGGAGCTGTCTTCCCTGCTCCCTGTTGAGGCCCAACGCGAGGCTGAAATTCTGGGCAAAGCCATTCGTTTTGGCGCGATGCTTTGGATGCAGGCGGACACGCCCATGGGCGAGCTGAAGTGGTATCCCAAGAAAAAGGTTTTGGAACTGGTTCTATCGGCGGATGCGCAGCCCCTTTACGGTGAGGTCGCCGAAGCTCGCTTTATGTCTCTGTGCAGCAGCCTAGATGCTAAGCCACAAGTGAACATGCGCCGCCGCTAAATCTCGATCTGCCCGTCTGCTGAGGGTGCGTCCGTGTTTGGCGCCGCGTCTTCTTTGCGGCGGATAATGATGTCGCCGTTCGGTAAAACCTCGGGCGCTTCATAACGTGTCGCGTCGTCGATCTTGTCTGCCAAATCGCGCAACGCAGGGCCAAACTCTTCGATCAGCGCCTGCAAAGATGGCTCAAGAGCGTCGGACAGCTGATCCAAATCTTCCTTAAGCGGCTCTACTTCGTTCAAAAGCCCCTCAAAGAACATCTCAAAACCGCGCTGCATCAACGATCGTTCATCTTGCTCTGGCTGTTCTTGCGCCACGTCCTGCGCCGTAGCCGAAAGCGTCAAAGCAAAGGTTATCGCAGCAACATAAAGAATACTTTTCATACCATTCACCTAAAATCGATTGTCCAAATTTGAAGTCCCAAAAGGCTCAGTGTACTTTTTGGCCCGCAATTTCGTCCCAAGCAGCGTTAACATCTATCAGACGTTTTTCAGCCATCCGCACAGCCTCTGCCGGCAAGCCGCGCGCAGCCAAACGGTCTGGATGGGTATCGCGCACAAGGGCGCGCCATGCGGTTCTGATTTCGCTCAGAGGGGTGCTCGGTGTGACGCCCAGAACATCGTAGGGGTCTTTGTGCGCGCCTTCCACAAATCGCGCGCGAAGCTGTCGGAACTGTGCCTCGGACAGCCCCATAATGTTCGAGACTTCGTGCAAAAAATCATCCTCGTTGGGATGATAGACACCGTCCGCAAGTGCGATATGGAACAGCCCTTCCATCAGGTCGTAAATCACATGACTATCGCGCTCAAACATCTTTGCAATCCGCGCGGCGTAAATATCAAAGCCCGCAACGTCTTGACGGGCAAGGTTAAAAACCCGTGCTGCCTGATCTTCTTCTTGTGCGGGAATATGGAAAACTTCGCGAAAGGCAGTGACCTCGTCACGGGTAACATGCCCGTCAGCTTTTGCCATTTTTGCCCCCAAAGCGATTACCGCGATGGTAAAACCAACAGTCCGCTCAGGCGGGGTGCGCAGCTTTTCAAATACGCTCGACAGGCCCTCACCCAAGGTGAGCGCAGATAATGCATCAGCTATTCGAGACCAAATCGACATACCGCCAAGTTACGCCTTTTTGAGACCTTTGTCAGTGCAAAGCGCCCTCCCAACACATGTAAATCAGGCAGGCCTGCTGAAACGGTCAAATTACGGTTAATTTCGGACGATTTCGCAGGTCAGATATCTTGAAAATCACCCGCTAAACACCATTTTGAGGACTATGTGACAGCAAAAGCTGTTACCCACAACAATAACCAAATGGACAGTCAAATGCCCTTACAACGCGCTATCGATCGCTTCTTTTCCTCCGAGGCCTCCGGAGGGATCTTGCTTATGCTCTCTGCCGTGGCGGCGCTTATCGTCGCAAACTCGGCGCTCGCACCGTTTTATGAGAGCTGGTTGAACTCCTATTTCTCAGTCAAACTTAATGATGAGGGCATCGCCAAGCCTCTAATCTTGTGGATTAACGATGGTTTGATGGCGATCTTCTTCTTTCTAATCGGTCTTGAACTGAAGAAAGAGCTGCTTGAGGGCAAACTGAAAAATCCGCGCGATGTGGTGCTTCCGGGTATGGCCGCTGTTGGTGGAATGGTTGTTCCCGCACTTGTTTTCTTCGCCTTGAACTCTGGCCTTGTCAGCATCAAAGGCTGGGCCATCCCTGCGGCAACAGACATTGCCTTTGCCCTTGGTGTGCTTGCACTTATGGGTGACCGCGTGCCGTCCTCGCTTAAGGTGTTTTTGCTGACCCTTGCGATTTTGGATGACATGGGTGCGATCATTATTATTGCGCTGTTCTACACAGCCAATCTGCAGGTCGATTATCTCTACCTCGCGCTGATCCCGCTGGCTGGTATGGTGATGCTTAACCTCAAAGGCGCGCACCGTATTGCGCCGTTCATTTTGCTTGCGACAATCATGTGGGTCTTTGTTTTGAAGTCCGGTGTTCACGCAACGCTGGCCGGTGTTGTTGCGGCGTTCTGTATCCCGCTCAAGGACAAATGGGGCAAGTCACCGCTACACTCACTCGAGCACGCTTTGTCGCCTTACGTGCTGTACCTGATCGTGCCGATCTTTGCTTTTGCCAACGCAGGCGTGGTCTTCAAGGGCATGTCTGTGACGGACATCTTCCTCCCACTGCCACTTGGTATCGCACTTGGTTTGATCGTCGGTAAGCAGGTCGGTGTCTTCGGCATCACATGGCTGATGGTCAAATCGGGACTGGCAAAATTGCCCGCTGGTGCCAATTGGTTGCACATCTACGGCGTTGCCTGCCTTGCCGGTATCGGCTTCACAATGTCGTTGTTCATCGGCTCACTCAGCTTTGATGATCCGGCCTTGATGAACCAAGTCCGCGTAGGTGTTCTGGCAGGCTCTGTCGTCTCTGCAATTTTGGGCTTTGCGGCCCTCAAGATTGCCGCACGACGCGACGAAAAAGAACAAGCCGTCGCCGCCTAGGCCACGCTCTTGAACGAACAACAAAAAGCCCACGCATCACGCGTGGGCTTTTTTCGTTTCCGACCTTCACTTCAGACAGCTTAGCTGCGCGTCTCTTTGATGATACGCAGGATATCTTGCGCGGCTTCGGGGATATTTGTCCCCGGCCCAAAGATCGCCTTCACGCCTGAGTTGTACAAGAAATCATAGTCCTGCTGCGGGATCACGCCACCACAGATCACAATGATGTCGCCAGCACCTGCAGCTTTCAGCGCCTCAACCAGTTTGGGCGCAAGCGTCTTATGACCCGCTGCTTGGCTGCTGATGCCGATCACATGCACGTCGTTGTCGATGGCGTCTTGTGCCGCTTCTTCCGGCGTTTGGAATAATGGGCCAACGTCCACATCAAACCCGATATCTGCAAAGGCGGTCGCAATTACTTTGGCGCCCCGATCATGTCCGTCTTGGCCCATTTTGACGACCAGCATCCGTGGGCGGCGGCCCTCCTCTTGGGCGAAATCTTCGACAGATTTCTGGATCGCGGCGAACCCTGCGTCACCGTCATATGCGGCACCATAAACACCCGCCAACGTCTTAACTTCAGCGCGGTGACGGCCAAACGCTTTTTCCATCGCCATACTAATTTCTCCTACAGTCGCCCGCGCACGTGCGGCCTCCACCGCCAAAGCCAACAAGTTGCCCGTACCATCTTCTGCTGCTTGGGACAGCGCATGCAGCGTGTGATCCACATCGGCTTGGTTGCGGGTCGCTTTGATCCGCTCAAGTTGTTTGATCTGGCTGTCGCGCACAGACGCATTGTCGATATCGCGGATGTCGATCTCGTCCTGTTTATCCAGCTTGAATTTGTTGACCCCAACGATCACTTCGTCGCCGCGGTCCACAGCCGCCTGACGGCGCGCAGCGGCTTCTTCGATGCGCAGTTTTGGCATGCCTGAGGCAACCGCTTTGGTCATCCCGCCCATTTCCTCGACTTCTTCGATCAGCTTCCACGCTTCATCCACCAAGTCAGCGGTCAGTTTTTCAACGTAGTAGCTGCCCGCCAGCGGATCGACCACATTGGTGACACCAGTTTCGTTTTGCAAAATGAGCTGGGTGTTGCGCGCGATCCGCGAGCTGAACTCTGTCGGCAGCGCAATCGCCTCATCAAACGAGTTGGTATGCAAAGACTGCGTGCCGCCCAGCACCGCTGACATCGCCTCGTAGGCCGTGCGAACGATGTTGTTATAGGGGTCTTGCTCTTGCAGTGACACACCAGAGGTCTGGCAGTGTGTACGCAGCATCAGTGAGCCCGGCTTTTTGGGCTCAAACTCTTCCATGATGCGGTGCCAAAGGAAGCGCGCTGCCCGCAGCTTTGCCGCTTCCATAAAGAAGTTCATGCCGATGGCGAAAAAGAACGAAAGCCGCCCTGCAAACGCATCAACATCAAGCCCCTTGGCGATGGCCGTGCGTACATACTCGCGCCCGTCAGCCAGCGTAAACGCCAACTCCTGCACAAGGTTCGCACCCGCCTCTTGCATGTGATACCCGCTGATCGAGATCGAGTTGAACTTGGGCATATCGGTGCTGGTGAACTCGATGATGTCCGCCACAATCCGCATCGAAGGCTCCGGCGGATAAATGTAGGTGTTGCGCACCATGAACTCTTTGAGAATGTCGTTTTGAATGGTCCCGGACAACTGCTCGGTCGGCACGCCCTGCTCTTGGCCCGCCACAATGAAACTTGCCAACACAGGAATAACCGCGCCGTTCATCGTCATAGAGACCGAAATTTTATCAAGCGGGATGCCATCAAACAGCGTTTTCATATCTTCAACACTGTCAATCGCCACACCTGCCTTGCCGACGTCTCCCTCAACACGTTCATGATCGCTGTCATACCCGCGGTGCGTTGCCAGATCGAACGCAACCGAAACGCCTTGCTGGCCCGCATCAAGTGCTTTGCGGTAGAAGGCGTTACTTTCTTCAGCAGTGGAAAAGCCCGCATACTGACGGATCGTCCAAGGACGGCCTGTGTACATCGTCGCACGCGGCCCGCGCGTAAACGGCGCGCTGCCAGGCATGCCGCCCATATGCTCAAGCCCTTCGGCGTCATCACTTGTGTAAACCGGCTGCACTTCGATACCTTCGGGCGTCTGCCACTTTAGATCATCAAGCGGACGGCCACGCAGTTCTTTGTTGGCCAATTCAGTCCATTCGGTTTTGTTTTCGGTCTTTTTCGTCATCTGAGCCTCCTTGGGCTGTGCAACGGGAAATTGGTAATTATATCATTACGTATGAAACGAGTTTTAGCTTTCGCGCTTGGCGCATTTATCAGTTGTGGTCCGGCCCTTGCGGCTGACGCCCCCTTGTCACCCGTGCTGTCGCCAGTGGATGAATGGCGCGCTGATCGGGCGGTGGTACTGTCCACAGATGCAGTTAGCCTTGATGATTTCAAATGGCTCGCACGGCCCATTGTTGTTTTCGCCGACAGCCCGAATGACCCGCGTTTCATCGAGCAAATGGAACTGCTTGCCGCCCGCGCAGATGACCTGGCCGAGCGCGACGTGGTTGTGATGGTGGACACAGCGCCTACTGCCAACTCTGCGCTGCGCAAAAAGCTGCGACCACGCGGATTTATGCTGGCGTTGATCGGCAAAGACGGTGGCATCAAACTGCGCAAACCGTTTCCGTGGGACGTACGCGAACTGTCGCGGACCATCGACAAAATGCCCGTGCGCAAGCGTGAAATCCGTGAAGGTCTGACGGCGGAATAACTCATACGCCCTCCTCGGCAAATTCGAAAACCGCGTCCCGCGGTAATCCTTTTTCCCACAAACGAAGCGCCACAGTTAGCGACGTCGTAAACGCGGGATCAGCTGCATAAAACTGCACCTCTGCGCCGCCCAGAAAACCAGCGGGGTTTTGCATGCGCAAAGCACCAAGCCGCGTCCAATCACGGCCCAGCCCCTCATCAATCCAGTGATCATAGACCATCACCAGCGGGACATTCTGCGCGCGTACCAACTCGCCCGCCCAGCCATCTTGCGGCTGGCTCAGGCGCATCTCACGGACCTGCGCATTGGCGAGGCCCCATAAATCCAGCACATAATTGTCATTGCCCCACGCCACGCGACCCAAGTCATTTACCGCTACAGAAGTTTTCGCAAAATCTTGGGCGAACCGCGCCATTTGCGTGTGCTGAAGGTGGATCGCTCGCGGATTGTCGATGAAATCCTTTTGTTGCCAAAGCAGCAGGCCCGAACACGCCGCAATCACCGCCACATTGGGCACACGCCACTGCCCCGCCATGATCAATCCCGCAGCCAGCATCAACAACGCATAGGCCTCATAGCGGTCCATCCAGCCGATCCGTCCTAGCACCAGATGCGCGAACCCTGCCGCTGAAATAGCCAAAGCCGCGCCACGCATCCGTCCAGAGACACCGCGTACCGACAGCAACAGAAAACCGCTGAGCGCAGCCAAAAACAGCCCGCCCGTTTGATTGAGGTTTTGCGCTACACCGCCAAAAAACTGCGCCAAAGCCCCGCCACTTGGGCTGATCCCATCACTAAGTTTTGACACCACCGAGCTTGGCAGGGGTTCAAGTCCCAGACTGCTTAAAAACACCATAAATGCAGTAATCGGCAAAAGGGCAGCGGCACCCATTATCACACCCAGCTTTGGCCGATCAACACCAATCACAACCGCTGCAGCAACAGCCAAGGCAAGCCCCTCAAGACGCAGCGCCGGCGCAAGCAAAATACCCGCCACCAACATCCACGACACACCGCGCCCTTGCACCCATTTTTGTAAACCGGCCACAATCATCAACGTTGCAGCAATGTGGGGGGTGTGTTCCATCGCGGTCATTGTAGCGCCCGCAAGGTTCAATCCCGCAGGCGCCAGCCCGGCGCCGATCAACACCCACACGCGCCCCGCGTTGTCCTCGGGCAAAGCCCGCCAACAGATCAGCGCCCAAACCAAAACCGCCCCAACCATCGCGATCAGATTAAGCGCAAACGGCACCATCCGCCCGATGCTATCTTGGGCAAAAGGCGCCAGAAGAAAGGGATAAAGGGGCGATGAGGCCGCGCTAGCAGCCTCATTTGCGTTCACCCCGTAACCACCAAGCGCAATCTGCTCGGCCATGGCGAGATGGATGTAGACATCATCAAGGGGGTATTCAAACACGCCACCGGCGCGCAAAATTCCCCCACCGATCAGAAAAACCCAGACTGCAGCAACGGGCACCAGCGCCACGAAAGCAACCACCGAATACGGCATGTTATGATACAGCCGTTGCGCAGACATTTGGGTTATTCGAACTCCATGATGATGTCATCAACCGCCAGATTGTCACCCGCAGCGGCGTTGATTTTGGTGATCTTCGTGGTCTTTTCGGCGCGCAGGATGTTCTCCATCTTCATCGCCTCCACGGTGCACAAAGCTTGGCCTTCTTGCACTTCGTCACCAACCGCTACGTCCACTTTCACAATCAATCCGGGCATCGGGCACAGCAGCAGCTTTGATGTATCAGGCGCCACTTTTTCAGGCATCAAACGGGCAAGCTCGGCCTGACGCGGGGTGTAGCACTTCAAGATCACTTCAGCACCACGCCACCGCATGCGGAAACCGGCAGTCACTTTGTTCATCTTGATCAGCATCGGCGCACCGTCAACAAAGACTTCCGCAAGCGTGTCGCCCGGGGTCCATGTGCTTTCAATACGGTGCGTGCTGCCATCATCAAAACGGACACTGGCCCCAGCTTGGTCTGCATCGATGTGCACGGGCATTTCCGTCCCGCCTGTCACGACGACCCAATCTTGGCCAACTTTACGCTCGTGATTGTCCATGCGGCCCGAGACGCGCGTGCGGCGAATTTCGGCAACACGGTACATCGCTGCCGCCGACGCCGCGAGACGCTTAAGATCAGCCTCCGCAAGGGTCACACCTTCAAAACCGTCAGGATATTCTTCCTCAATGAAGGCCGTCGTGATGTTGCCACTTGTGAATTTCTCGTGGTCATAAACCGCTGCAAGGAACGGCAGATTGTGACCAATCCCCTCCATCTCAAAGCCGTCAAGCGCGTTGCGCATATGCTCAATCGCGGTCGCACGGTCAGGGCCCCATGTGCACAGCTTTGCGATCATCGGGTCGTAATACATGCTGATTTCGCCGCCCTCAAAAACACCCGTGTCATTGCGCACAACACGGGTTTCCTCGGCCACTTCAAGCGGCGGGCGGTAGGTTTGCAAACGTCCAATTGACGGCAGGAAGTTGCGATACGGATCTTCCGCATAAAGGCGGCTTTCCATCGCCCAGCCATTCAATTTGATGTCTTCTTGCTTAAGGGACAGTGCCTCGCCGTATGCCACGCGGATCATCTGCTCAACCAAATCAACACCAGTGATCAACTCGGTCACAGGGTGTTCCACCTGAAGGCGTGTGTTCATCTCGAGGAAGTAGAAGTTGCGGTCGCCGTCCACGATAAACTCAACCGTACCAGCGGACGTATAGCCCACAGCAGCGGCCAAGGCGCAGGACTGTTCGCCCATGGCTTTGCGGGTCGCCTCATCCAAAAACGGCGAGGGTGCTTCTTCAATGACTTTTTGGTTGCGGCGCTGAATAGAGCACTCGCGTTCGCCCAAATAAAGCGTGTTTCCATGCGCATCCGCCAGCACCTGAATTTCGATGTGGCGCGGCTGTGTCACAAACTTCTCGATGAAAATGCGGTCATCACCAAAACTGTTGGCCGCCTCATTCTTGGACGACTGGAACCCCTCACGGGCTTCGGTGTCATTCCACGCAATACGCATCCCCTTGCCGCCGCCGCCAGCAGAGGCCTTAATCATCACAGGGTAGCCCACTTGGTTAGAGATTTTGACCGCGTCGTCCGCGTCCTCGATCAGGCCCATGTACCCGGGCACAGTCGATACGTTCGCTTCTTGGGCCAACTTTTTGGATGTGATCTTGTCGCCCATCGCCTCAATCGCGCCAGCGGGTGGCCCGATAAAGGCAACGCCTTCTGCCGCAAGCGCCTCGGCGAAAAGTTTATTCTCAGACAAAAAGCCGTATCCCGGATGGACCGCTTCCGCGCCCGTTTGGCGAATTGCATCCATCACTTTGTCGATCACGATGTAGGACTGATTGGCCGGTGCAGGCCCGATGTGAACCGCTTCATCGGCCATCTTCACGTGCAGCGCGTTGCGGTCAGCGTCCGAATAAATAGCGACAGTCGCAATGCCCATTTTGCGCGCGGTCTTGATAACACGACATGCAATTTCACCGCGGTTGGCGATCAGGATCTTTTTAAACATGGGGTGTCCTTTCATGGGCTGGCCCAAAGGCAGCACCGGTCTTAAATGTCAGAAATTCAAAAGCAAAAGAGCGCATCACACGATCACCTCGGGAAACGAAGCCTGCGCGCGGGCGACATCAATCACCAACATCGCCTCGTAACTTTCAGGATCAAACGGGTCTTCCGCAGGGATCACTTCACGCCCGAAAAACCAGCTTAGGCGGCCCGCATCAAGATTGCCGCGCTCAAAAGGTTGATCGCCGAAATGCTCCCAAAGGGCGCGAATAAAGCCTTCGTCTGCGCGCTTATCGGGCGGACGGCGGTCGCGAAACCGCTCACGCGAGACAAGCTTGGTCGGCCCTGCTTTTGCAGGACGGCGAATGACAAATTGGAAATCAGTCCCAGGTAAACGGCCCGGAAAGCCGCGGTGTTTCAACATACCGCACCCCCTGAATAAGATGCTGCATGGAAGCGGGAGGGCGTAACCGCCATCCCGCGTGAGTAATTACTTGTATTTGCCTGTGAAAGCAGGCTCTTGGCTGATCGGCTCTTGCTCAATGATGACAACATCATCCGCTTGCTTGCCAGCACATGCTGCCAAGAATGCAGTAACCCCAAGAACGGCGACGAGTTTAAGTGTTTGCGACATGAAATACTCCCAGTGCCCAATGCATCTGTACCGGCGTTGCGCCAGCACACTGCGTGCGTGTTAAAGCCTGCCCATGCAGACATAGCCAAAACCATAGTCACTCCAGAGATCAAAAGATACTTTATTTGCAAAATCGCGCGAAATCCCGCTGCAAATTGGTCACAGGTCGGGCGTAGGCGCGCATCAGGATTAATTGCACAGGACCGCATCAGAATTGCTCCCAAACACAGCGCGCACCATCGCGCGAGAACGCCTCAAAGAACTGCGTCGCGCGTGCATCCGCAGCCCCAAACGGCACCGCACGATCCGCAAGGGAGATCACAATCTGCTCAGGACGCAGCGCTTTTTCGTCAAGCCAATGAAGCGCATATTCCTCGCAGAGTTGCTGAAAATCTAACTCAACATCCGCATATTTCAGACCGCCAGCGTCGCGCGTAATCTCAGGGGCAATCAAACGGAACCGCACCACATCCTCTAGGGTCAAAACCTCATGCATCTGCACGGTCTGCCCTGACGGCAACGCTAAATCCGCCACATCCGCCATCGCGAAAGCAAACGATGGCAGCAGCGCCGCGCCCATCAGATATGGCAGACAAGTTCGGATCATAGCGGAATGTTATCGTGCTTTTTCCAAGGGTTGCTTAGCTGTTTGCCGCGCAGGGACGCAAACGCGCGGCACACGCGGCGGCGCGTTGATTGGGGCATGATGACCTCGTCAATAAAGCCCTTCTCGGCGGCCACGAACGGGTTGGCAAAGCGGTCTTCATATTCCGCTGTGCGCGCCGCAATCTTATCCGCGTCACCCAATTCAGAACGGTACAGAATTTCCGTCGCGCCCTTGGCACCCATCACAGCAATCTCCGCTGTGGGCCATGCATAGTTAATGTCGCCGCGCAGGTGCTTGGACGACATCACATCATAGGCACCGCCGTAGGCCTTGCGCGTGATCACTGTTACTTTCGGCACCGTCGCCTCGCCGTAGGCAAAGAGCAGTTTTGCACCGTGCTTGATGACGCCACCGTACTCCTGACTGGTCCCCGGCAAGAAGCCCGGCACGTCAACAAGGGTCAAAATCGGAATTTCAAACGCATCACAGAAGCGCACAAAACGGGCCGCCTTGCGCGAGCTATCAATGTCCACACACCCCGCCAAAACCATCGGCTGGTTGGCCACAACACCAACGGTTGAGCCCTCAAGACGCACAAAACCGGTGATGATGTTCTTGGCGAATTCTTCTTGGATCTCGTAGAAGTCGCCCTCGTCCGCCAGCTTGGTGATCAGCTCTTTCATATCATAAGGCGTGTTCGGGTTGTCAGGGATCAGCGTGCTGAGGCTGTCGTCAATGCGCTGCACGTCGTCATAAAACGGGCGAACTGGCGGCTTTTCTTTGTTGTTAAGCGGCAGCAAATCCACAAGGCGGCGCACTTCGGTTAACGCCTCGACGTCGTTCTCAAATGCCGCATCCGCAACACTTGATTTACGCGTGTGCGTCGACGCACCGCCCAACTCTTCTGCGGTGACCACTTCGTTCGTGACGGTTTTCACAACGTCGGGACCGGTTACAAACATGTAGCTGGTGTCTTTAACCATAAAGATGAAATCAGTCATCGCGGGGCTATAAACAGCGCCACCCGCGCACGGCCCCATGATCACGCTGATTTGCGGGACAACACCGCTGGCCATAATGTTGCGCTGGAACACCTCGCCGTAGGCGGCAAGACTGTCGACACCCTCTTGGATGCGCGCGCCGCCACTGTCATTCAGGCCAATCACGGGTGCGCCGTTTTGCACGGCCATATCCATGATCTTACAGATTTTCTTGGCATGAGTTTCCGAGACCGAGCCACCCAAAACTGTGAAATCCTGTGAAAACACATAGACCATGCGGCCATTGATCGTGCCCCAACCGGTGATGACGCCATCACCCGGATGCTTGGTCTTTTCCATGCCAAATTCGGTGCAGCGGTGCGCCGCGAACATATCAAATTCTTCGAAGCTGCCTTCATCAAGCAACAGATCAATACGCTCGCGCGCGGTCAGCTTGCCTTTGGCGTGTTGTGCTGCGACACGGCGTTCGCCACCACCCATGCGGGCCTCGTCACGGCGGGCCTCAAGTTCACTCAGGATATCTTTCATCGGGTGTCCCCTTTATCAACGCATGGAGTGTCACAAATGCTGCGACTGCACAAAGTTGCGCTGACCATAGGCTTAACCGCGCCCCAACAGAAGGCTTATTTCGCCAAGCTGCGTAGTTTGCATATAATAGCATATGCAAATTGCAAAACTGCGAATATATAAAACCGCTTCCCCTTGCCGCCCCAAACCCGCTAAAGCAAAGTCATGAAGTTTACCATGCAGCCAGCGCGTAAGGCTCCCCACATCGCAACCCTCATCTCGCTCGCAGGCATCTCTGCGCTGACGATGAACATCTTTCTGCCCTCGCTGCCAACGATGACGGCACACTTCGGGGCGGACTACGCAGTGATGCAGCTGTCAGTCGCGCTTTATCTTGCGGTAAGTGCCGCGCTGCAGATCGTTATTGGCCCGCTGTCTGACAGATACGGCCGCCGGCCGGTGCTGCTGTGGGGGCTTTCTCTTTTTTGTCTGGCAACGCTTGGCACCCTTGTGGCCCCAACGACCGAATGGTTCCTGGCCGCGCGCATGGCACAGGCAGTGATGGCCGTAGGGCTAGTGCTGTCGCGTGCCGTGGTCCGCGACATGGTGCCCACGGATCAAGCCGCCAGCATGATCGGATATGTAACCATGGGCATGTCGATCGTGCCGATGATTGGCCCCGGCATCGGCGGCGTTCTGGATCAAGCGTTTGGATGGCAGGCCAATTTCTGGCTGCTGCTCGGGCTTGGTGTGGCGATGCTTTACGCCGTTTATGTGGATCTGGGGGAAACACTTCCCGCAGACCGTTTGGGCGCCGGCCAAAGTTTTCGCGCCCAAATCCGCGACTATCCCCATTTGCTTCTCTCACAACGCTTCTGGGGCTACTGCCTTGCGTCTGCCTTCGCATCGGGCGCGTTTTTCGCCTACCTTGGTGGCGCGCCGTTTGTGGGCACGACCCTTTTTGACCTTGATCCAGCAATGCTTGGCTTTTTGTTTGGCGCACCAGCGTTGGGGTATTTTGCAGGCAATTGGATCACAGGCAAATACGCAGCCCGCGTCGGCGTGAACATGATGGTGCTTGTGGGCGCTATTTTGATCACCCTTGGAATGACACTTTTGTTCCTGACCTTTCTGGCGGGCATCCAAACGGAGTTGGTCTTTTTCGGCTTCATGACAACCGTGGGATTGGGCAACGGCATGGTCATCCCCAACGCCACTGCGGGCATGCTAAGCGTGCGTCCACAACTTGCGGGCACTGCATCTGGTCTGGGAAGCGCCATCATGATCGGCGGTGGTGCTGCGTTGTCGGCCATGGCGGGCATCATGCTGAATGAAGAGACCGGCGCATGGCCACTGCTGTGGATCATGATGCTGACGTCGTTCGCCGCACTGGCGTGTATCCTCTACACAATTCACAGAGAGCGCCAATTGGCCCGCCAAGCGTAACTTTGCAAACCCATTGATTAACCGCAGCGTATTTGCAAATATTTTGGGATGGCACAGCAAAAACTCTACGCTGGCGTAAAGCTACGCGACATCCGAACCAAGCACGGCCTGACCCAAAAGCTTTTCGCTGAGCGGTTGGGCGTGTCCTTGAGCTATCTAAACCAGATGGAAAACAACAACCGCCCCCTTGCGACGGGGGTTGTCTTGGCGCTGGCGTCCGAGTTTGGGTATGACGTGCGCGGCCTATCCATGGGCGAGGCCGAGCGGATGGTCACGGATATCCGCGAGGCCTTGGCCGATCCCGTTTTCCCCGATCAAGTCCCCCTGCCCGACCTTCAATTAATCAGCTCAAACGCACCTGCTTTTGCCAAGTCGTTTCTGGATTTGCACAAAGCCTACCGCGAAGTGCACGACAGGCTTGCCTCGCTCGACGAGGCCCTCGGGCGCGATGGCACGGGGCTGCGCCTGTCGCCGTGGGAAGAAGTGCGCGACTTTTTTCACTATTGCGACAACTACATTGATGCAGTCGATGTGGCTGCTGAAAACTTTGCATTGCGTAAACTGACCCTGGATGAGGCATTTGACGAGATCGGCGTGATGTTGCTGCGCACGGACGCAGGCCCGTTGCGGCGCTATGATCCGGCCACGCGCTGTTTGCGCATTTCTGAACGCGCAAGCCCCGCCACTTACCGCTTTCAGGCACTGGTGCAAATTGCCCTACTGACCCACGACAAGCTGCTTGAGGCGACCCTTGATCTGGCCCGCTTTCAAACGACTGAGGCGCGCGACATTGCCAAGATTGGTCTTGCTAACTATTTCGCGGGCGCTGCGATGATGCCATACGGCGAGTTTTTGGATGTGGCGCGCAGTACTCGCCATGATCTTGAACGGTTGGCCGCGCATTTCGGCGCCTCAATCGAGCAGGTCGCACACCGGCTTTCCACCCTGCAGCGGCCCGGTGCCAAAGGGATTCCGTTCTTCTTTGTGCGCGTTGATCCGGCAGGCACGATCACCAAACGTCACTCCTCTACAAGGCTGCAATTCGCCCGCTTCGGTGGGGCCTGCCCACTTTGGAATGTCCACCGCGCTTTTGAAACGCCGGGGCGTTTCTTGCGCCAACTGGCCGAAACCCCTGATGGGCATCGCTACATCAGCATCGCCCGTGACGTCAGTAAATCAGGTGGTGCTTTTGATGCACCCACGCGCCGCTATGCCATTGCCCTTGGCTGCGAAGTGCAGCATGCACCGCAAATCATTTACGCCGACGGAATGGATATTTCGGGGCCCCATGTTTTTGAACCGATCGGCGTGTCGTGCCGTATTTGTGAGCGGTCAAATTGCCACCAACGATCTGTTCCGCCCCTTGAGCGCAGCTTGAACGCGGACCCAAATAGTCGTGAAATCCTGCCTTACACGTTGGACCCGTAACCGCGCATCATTGCCCCGCACGCCGCCAACCTGCGCGCTGCGCTTCAGATGCCGAGCAAAACCAGCGCTCGCCGCGGTTTTCATTGATGCCCGTGCGCGCGTAGAACCGATCGCCGGGCATGTGATAGATGTGGCCGTTCTTTGAGATGTTGCCTTTGATCGCACAGTTTGGGTCCGGTGCATCACGGCCACGGGCCGCTTGTTGGCGCGCCACGGCGGGACGTTCGTAGGTACTTGACCAGAGGCCGCGGTTTTGCACGGAAGCCGATTTTTCAAGGGTGACGTAATCGCGTGAGTATTTCACGTAGGCCAGCGCCAATCCACCAGCCACAAGTTCTGCGCCCACGTCGCGGCCCGCTACGAAACATTTGGCCACGATTCGGCCATACCGGTCCACATCACGGGTTTTGCAGGTTGCGCGCTGGCCTTGGTAACGGGCGCGCACTTCGTCTTGGACATAGGTGCCGCAGTCCCACCGCACGCCCTGTGCAGAGCGGCAGGTTTGGCCTACTTCGACCGCATCAATGCCGTGCAACCGCACACGTTCGCCGCCCACATCGAAGGTGTCGCCATCAATCACACGAATGACACCTGACGGGTCAGCCGTAGCAAGTGTTGCTGAAAACAGGGTCAGAAAAAGGAAAAAGGCACATCTTACCATTTCGTTAAGATGTGCCCCAACGCCCCATGGCGCAAGTCAAATCGGGCGAAAGGTTAACCGTTTAAAACGGGGCCTCAACGTCCCCCATTGCCACGTAGACGGTCTTTACTTCCGAGTAGTGATTGATCGCCTCTTTCGAGTTTTCGCGGCCCACACCGGAGGCTTTCGCACCGCCAAAGGGGGCCTCAACAGGGGCAAGGTTATAGGTGTTGATGTAGCACGTGCCTGCCTCAAAGCCTTTCACCACGCGGTGCGCGCGGGTGATGTCTTTGGTAAACACCCCTGCGGCCAGCCCGAATTCCGTGTCATTTGCGCGGGCCAGAACTTCTTCTTCGGAGGTGAATGACAACACGGACATCACGGGGCCGAAAATTTCCTCGCGGGCAATTGTCATGTCATCTGTGACGTCCGCGAACACAGTCGGCTGAAGGTAGAACCCTTCTTGGTCCAGCTGTTTGCCGCCATAGACCAGACGCGCGCCATCGGCCTCGCCTTTGGCGATGAAGCCTTTGACGATCTCCATTTGCGCGGCGCTGACCATGGGGCCGAAAGTTGTTTCAGGGTCCATCGGATCACCGATGATTGCCGTATCGAGGCGCGCGCAGAGCCGCTCAAGAAACTGCTCAAGAATGTCTGCATGCACAAAGACACGGGTGCCGTTTGAGCACACCTGACCTGAGGAATAGAAATTGCCCAAGATTGCGCCACTTACGGCGTTTTCAATATCAGCGTCCTCAAAAACGATCATGGGGGATTTGCCGCCAAGCTCCATCGTGACGTGCTTCATCTGCGTCGCAGCGGCCGCGTAGACCTTGCGTCCCGTTGGCACAGAGCCCGTCAACGACACTTTGTTGACGCGCGGTTCGCCCACCAGTTTTGCCCCCACATCACCCAAGCCTTGGACCACGTTGTAAAGGCCCGCAGGGGCGCCTGCTTCGATCATGATTTCCGCAACTTTCAACGCACAAAGCGGTGTGGTTTCGGATGGTTTGAAGATCATAGCGTTGCCGCAGGCCAAGGCGGGCGCGCCTTTCCAGCACGCAATCTGCGTGGGGTAGTTCCACGCGCCAATCCCAACGCAAAGCCCCAATGGCTCACGCACCGTGTAGACGAAATCATCGCCCAGCTGGATGTGCTCGCCTGTCAATGAGCCTGCCAGCCCGCCGAAATACTCAAGCGCGTCCGCACCAGACGTGGCATCCGCGACAGAGGTTTCCGAGTAGGGTTTGCCCGTGTCATAGGTCTCGAGGACAGACAGATCATGGTTGCGCGCGCGCATGATGTCAGCGGCCCGTCGCAACACGCGGCCACGCTCTGTGCCGGTCATCGCGGCCCACTCTTTTTGCGCCCGAAGACCGCTTTGCACCGCCGCTTCGATCACCGCATCAGTGGCCGAATGAACTGTGGCCACTACTTCGCCAGTTGCGGGGTAAATCACGTCGATTGGCGTGCCCGCAGTATCTTCGAGGTATTTGCCGTCCACAAAATGGCTCGCCTTGGGTTGGGTTTGCATGATGCTCTTCTTACTCGCCGCGCGGGAAGCGTTTGTTTTCTTCCAGCACGTTCAGATCCATATGGTTGCGCATGTATTGCTCGGATGCGCGCTTGAGCGGCTGATAGTCCCAAGGGTAGTAATCGCCGTTGCGAAGCGCCTCGTAGACCACCCACCGTTTGGCCTGTGAGTGGCGCACATCTGCATCAAAACGGGCAAGGTCCCAACGGGCTTCTGACTTGGCGCGCAGGGTTTGCAACGTGCCTTGATGCGCAGGGTCTTCTGCCAAGTTCGTCAGTTCGTGCGGGTCATCTTCAAGGTTAAAAAGCTGATCCGCATCAAGGGCACAGCGGTTGTATTTCCACGGGCCATAGCGCAGCGAGACAAGCGGCGCGTAAGAGGCCTCGGCGGCGTATTCCATTGCAACGGGCTCGGTCCGCTCAACGCCCTGCCCCATCGGAACTAGCGACTGACCTGCGGTCCATGGCATAACCTCATCCATACTGACACCCGCCAGATCACATAAGGTCGGGCATACGTCGATGTTGCTAACGGGGGTCTCGTGAAGGCCCGCCTCCATTTGCGGGGCACAGATCATCATAGGCACCCGCGACGATCCTTCATAGAACGACATTTTGAACCACAACCCACGCTCGCCCAGCATATCACCGTGGTCTGAAACAAAGACGATGATCGCTTCTTGGCGGGTATCTTCAAGCACCTGAAGCAGTTCCCCAACTTTGTCATCAAGGTACGAGATGTTGGCAAAATACGCTTGGCGCGAGCGGCGGATATCTTCTTTCGTGATGTCAAAACTGCGCCAATCGTTCGCATCGAAAATACGCTTGGAGTGGGTGTCGTGATCTTCGTAATCCATCGCCGGAATTTCCGGTTCAAGATGCTCACAATCCTCATAAAGGTCCCAATATTTCTTGCGCGCCACATAAGGGTCATGGGGGTGCGTGAAGCTGACGGTCATGCACCACGGACGCTCATCAAGCCCACGGGAAAACTCGTAAAGTTTGGTCTTTGCGTTATAGGCGACCTCGTCATCATATTCCATTTGGTTGGACGTTTCAGCCACCCCAGCACCGGTCACAGAGCCCATATTGTGATACCACCAATCAATCCGCTCACCGGGTTTGCGGTAATCGGGGGTCCAGCCGAAATCAGCGGGATAAATGTCTGTGGTCAGACGTTCCTCAAAGCCGTGCATCTGATCTGGGCCAACAAAGTGCATCTTGCCTGACAAGCAGGTCCGGTAGCCAGCGCGGCGCAGATGATGCGCATAAGTTGGCACGCTTGACGGAAACTCGGCCGCGTTGTCGTAAACACCTGTGGCGGAAGGCAACTGCCCCGACATGAACGCAGCCCGGCCCGGCGCGCAAAGCGGGCTTGCCGTGTAGGCGTTTTTGAAACGGGTTGAACGCGCCGCAAGCTTTTTGAGGTTTGGTGCATGAAGCCACTCTGCGGGACCATCGGGAAAGAGTGTGCCGTTCAACTGGTCAACCATAAGAATTAGGATATTCGGCTTCATTATTTATACCTTCGTTTCATGAGTAACTGGCGTGACGGCGCGCTTTTTCTGCGCCTCGCGCCACGTGATAAATATGACGGATGCGACAATGACTAGCCCGCCAAAAACGACCCAAGCATCAACAGGTTCGCCAAAAACCACAACCCCTAGAAGCGTCGCCCAGACAAGCTGTAGGAACGTTGCGGGCTGAGTCACGGTGACCGGGGCCGCCGCGAATGCAAGCGTCATGGTGTAGTGACCAGCGGTGGCAAAACACGCAACGCCAAATAAGATAACGATGTCGTGAAAACTGACCGGCACCCAGACTGCATAGGCAAAAGGCGCAAGGCCAATTGTCACCGTGATCGAGAGCATGCCAACAATCACCGCCGGTCCAAGCTGTCCGCTGAGTTGTTTGGCCAGAAGATATCCTGCGCCGAAACCAAAAGCCGTAAACAGCATTGCGATATGGCCGATATCAACTTCCCGAAATCCCGGGCGCAGAATGATCAGCGCGCCAACCAGCGCACAGATAATCGCAGCGATCCGCGGCAGGGCAAGCTTTTCACCCAAAAACAGCGCCGCACCGATGGTGACATAAACAGGTCCTAGGTAATTCATCGCCGTGACCTCGGCCAAGGGGATGCGCGTCATTGCATAAAACCAACAGATCACCGCAAGCGTGTGTACAAATCCGCGAGCTGAAAACAGGACCAACTGGCGCTTGGTCAAATGCGCATCAAGGATCGGCTTGATCATTGGGATCAGGAACACCAACCCAAGCAGATACCGCAAAAACGCGCTTTGTGCGGCGGGCACGCGGCCATCCGTGTATTTGACCAACGCCGTGACAGTCACGAACATCACACCCGTGACAACCATCCAGAAAATACCGCGGCGCGCAGAAGGTTGGGTCATGGCAGCAACAACTTAAGCGCAATCGCCCACATCAACAGCCCCACACCGGCATCCAAGATTTGCCAACTGCGCGGCTTGGCAAAGAAAGGTGTCAGCAACCGCGCGCCATAGCCGAGGGTGAAGAAAAACGAAAAGCTGGCCAAAATTGCCCCGATGCCAAAAGCCATTTTATCATCATATTCCGCCGACACCGATCCGATCAGAATGACCGTATCAAGATACACATGCGGGTTTAGCCATGTGATGGCTGCTACCGCGGCCAAAGCACCAATCAGCGGTATGCGTTGCCCTTCCGATGGTACCAGCGCTTGCCCGCCTTTATAAGCAGACAGAAAACTACGCGCGCCATAGGCGATTAAGAACGCCGCACCACCGTATGTGAAAAGCGGCTCAACCCAAGGTGCCGCATTCGTCATGGCTGTAAATCCCATGACCCCTGCTGTGATCAAAATGGCATCTGAAGTTGCGCAGAACAGCACCAGTGGCAGGACATGCTCGCGGCGTACGCCAAAGCGCAACACCAAAGCGTTTTGCGCCCCAATCGCCACGATCAATGACAAAGCAACACCATAGCCCGCGAAAAACGCACCGTTCACCATGGGCATACCCTCTTCTTCTCTTGTTCAAAAATATCCAGAATAAAAAATGCCGCGACCCAGAGCCGCGACATTAGAACCTTACAGAGCTAGTAGCTGGGTTTACTCACTGCCCAGTTGCTCCATGACCTCGTCGCTGGCCTCGAAGTTGGCGGTGACTGTTTGCACGTCATCATCGTCTTCAAGCGCTTCGATCAGGCGCATCAGCTTTTGCATACCTTCAAGATCAAGTTCTGTCGTCGTTGTGGGTTTCCAGATCAGTTTTGTGCTGTCTGACTCGCCCAATTCAGCCTCAAGCGCTTGGGATACCGCGTGCAAATCTGTGTCGGCGCAATAGACCACGTGGCCTTCTTCATCGCTTTCCACATCTTCGGCACCAGCTTCAATTGCCGCCATCATAACTGTGTCGTTGTCGCCTACGGATGCTGGGTAGCTAACTGCGCCTTTGCGGTCGAACATAAAGCCCACACTACCGGTTTCGCCCAAGTTGCCACCTGATTTGGTGAAAGTTGAACGCACGGTGCTGGCTGTGCGGTTGCGGTTGTCGGTCATCGTCTCGACGATCACAGCAACGCCACCTGGGCCGTAGCCTTCGTAGCGGATCTCATCGTAATTTTCCGCATCACCACCTTGGGACTTCTTGATCGCGCGATCAATTACGTCCTTGGGAACCGATTGTGATTTGGCTTCTTTCACCGCAAGACGCAGGCGCGGGTTGTTGTCTGGATCAGGGTCGCCCATTTTGGCGGCCACGGTGATCTCTTTTGCGAGCTTGGAAAACAGCTTTGAGCGCAGCTTATCCTGACGGCCCTTGCGGTGCTGAATATTCGCCCATTTTGAGTGGCCAGCCATGTGCCATCCTCCCTCTTTAATCTAGTGTTGCTGCCTTATAGCCCCGCGTGAAAGCGGGTTGCAATGGGCAGGGGCTTGCTTTCACATGACCCAAACGGAGCGTGCCTTATGACGATTGATCAAATTATCCTTTTCACTCTTTTTGGTGCCGTGTTCGGCATGCTTCTTTGGGGGCGGTTTCGCTATGATCTGGTGGCATTTGCTGCCCTGATGATCGGGGTAGTGTTGGGCGTTGTGCCTACCAAGGATGCGTTCAGCGGTTTCGGTCATCCAGCCACTTTGGTGGTAGCCCTCGTTTTGATTGTGTCTGCGGGTCTGGTCAGATCAGGCGCGGTTTACTTGATCACCCGCACTTTGGTGGACGCCACACGGGGACTTGGCGGGCATATCGCGTTGATGGGCGGTATCGGCGGGGTGTTATCAGCCTTTATGAACAACGTGGCGGCGCTGGCACTTTTGATGCCAGTCGACATTCAAACCGCGCGCAAAGCAGGCCGTGCGCCGGGGCTATCCCTGATGCCTTTGTCGTTTGCAACAATCCTTGGGGGCATGGCCACGCTGATTGGGACACCCCCGAATATCATCATTGCAACGATCCGCGAAGAAAGCCTTGGTGAGCCGTTCAAGATGTTCGACTTCGCCCCTGTTGGCGGGATAACGGCCATCGCCGGTTTGGCATTTGTGGCGCTAATCGGGTGGCGATTAATCCCCAGTAAAGCCGGTAGCACCAACACCGCAGATGAGTTTGCCTCATATATCGCCGAGTTGACTGTACCTGAGGACAGCAAACATATCGGCAAAACCGTGGCCGAGCTTGATGAGGTGGCCGAGAAAAACGACGTGGCAATTTTGGGACTGATCCGCGATGGCAAACGCCTGCGCGGGCTGTCCAAAACCCGCACGTTGAAAGCGGCTGACGCCTTAGTGATCGAAGCCTCCCCCGAGGCATTGGATGAATTCCGTGCAGCCCTTTCGTTGGATTTTGCAGATGAACGCCGCGAAGAATTACTACGCGCCGATGGGGCCGGACTAAACGTCATAGAAATTGTTGTGACCGATGGGTCACGTCTGAACGGCCGTACCGCGCAGGCCGTGGGTATGTCATGGCGACGGCGGGCCATTTTGATGGGCATCAGCCGCGAAGGCCGCGCAATCAAAAGCCAAATCCGCCAAACACCCCTTAAGCCCGGTGATATCTTGCTGGTGTTACTGCCCGATGGAACCGAGGCTGATGTCACTGATTGGCTTGGATGTCTGCCCCTTGCGGACCGTGGTCTTAGTGTGACCCAAGACAATAAAGTGTGGGTGGCGATTGGACTTTTCGCAGCTGCGGTCATTGCCGCCTCTCTTGGCTGGATTTACCTGCCCATCGCCCTTGGTATTGTGGTCATCGGTTTTGTTTTGTTGAAGATCATTCCGATCCGCGAAGTGTATGACCATATCGAATGGCCCGTGGTGGTCCTGCTTGGTTCAATGATCCCGCTTGGCGCTGCCCTTGAGACATCGGGCGGCACAGAATTGATCGCGGACGGCTTGATTGATCTGACAACGGGCCTGCCCGCATGGGCTATTTTGACAGTGCTGATGATTGTAACCATGACCCTGTCTGACGTGCTGAACAACACCGCAACGACCATTGTTGCGGCCCCGATTGGCATCCAGATGGCGCAGTCTTTGGGCGTGAACCCCGATCCATTTTTGATGGCTGTAGCAGTGGCCGCATCATCGGCGTTTCTCACCCCAATCGGGCACAAGAATAACACCCTTATTCTGGGGCCTGGGGGCTACAGTTTCGGGGACTACTGGCGGATGGGATTGCCGCTTGAAATTCTTGTTGTCGGTGTGTCCATCCCAGCCATCTTGGTGTTCTGGCCGCTATAACTAGGCAGCTAGAACGGCCACAAGATTGGAATAATCGCACTTGCCAGCACACCAATTGACAGGTTCAGCGGAATACCCACCCGCATGAAATCTTTGAAATGATATCCGCCGGGACCATAGACCAGCATATTCGTTTGATAGCCTATTGGCGTGGCAAAACTGGCGCTGGCCGCAACCATCACGGCCACAACCAGCGGGCGTGGATCAATCCCTAATTGGGTCGCGACACCAATGGCCACGGGGGTGACAACCACTGCAACGGCGTTGTTGCTGACCAGCTCCGTCAAAACAGAGGTGATCAGATAAATCACCCACACCAACAAGAAGGGTGGCAAGATCGCCAAAGCGGGCTCAAGAATGCCAACGATCAACGACACCGCCCCCGATGATTGCAACGCAGCACCCACCGCGAGCATTGCAAAAATTAGCGCCAACAAACGGCCATCCACAAAACCAAAGGCCTCCTCTGCATCGATGCAGCGGGTGGCCAAAACAACTGCAACTGCAACAATCGCCAACAAGAAAATCGGCGCAACACCAAGGCCAGCAAGAGCCACGATCGCGACAAGGGCCGCTAGGGCGATGGGCGCTTTGCTGCGGCGTAAGGCGCGGTCCGATGGCTGGCTGACGTCGACCAAATCCATCTCTTCGGCAAGGCGGGAAATATCTGCTGCCGCGCCCTCAATCAGCAACGTGTCCCCGACCCGCACCACAATATCATCAAGGCCGCGCCCGATGTTTTGGTTACGGCGGTGTACGGCCAAGGGATACACACCAAAACGGCGACGCAGCCGCATCGCCCCGAGGGAGCGACCAACCATTTTACACCCCGGTGTAATCAGCACCTCAACGGTGCTTGTCTCAACAGAGCTAAGCTTATCGACTGTTGCCACATCTTTACTGGCTTGGATGCCCAGCAACTCGGACATCTCGGTGCGCAATACCACGCGGTCTCCTGCCTCAAGGCTGACGGATGGCAGATTGCGGCGCAAAGACAGATCACCGCGCAGAACATCAACCAGGCGCACACCTTCACGCTTGAACATATCCACGTTAACCACCTGCTGGCCGATCAACCCCGACCCTTCGGGCAGTGCGACTTCGGTGAAAAACTTCATCTTACTGCGGCCGCCCAGAAGGCCCGCCATGCTGTCACGGTCAGGTAGCAACATCGGTGCGATCACCCCAAGATACACCATACCCCACGCCACCAAGATGATACCAAGAGGCGTGATCTCAAAGATTGTGAAAGGCGCCAGCCCTTCCGCCCGCGCAACACCGTCCACCAGCAGGTTTGTCGACGTGCCGATCAACGTCAGCGTGCCGCCCATCACCGCCGCATAGCTAAGCGGGATCAGAAGTTTCGAGGGTTTCTTGCCAAGCTTTCTGGCCAACTGGATAAACACAGGGATCATCACAACAACCACAGGCGTGTTGCTAACAAACGCGCTGGCAATTACCACGAACCCGATCAGTCCACCCACCGCGAGAGCAGGGTTTTTATCCGCATGCCGCTCGGCCAAATGGGTAAAAGCCGCCAGAGCTCCGGTTCGCACCAAAGCCCCCATCACGATAAACATCGCGGCAATTGTCCACGGCGCAGGGTTGGCCAACACATCCACCGCCGCCTGATAGGGCAACACACCCAAAGCCAACAGTACCGCAACGCCCAAAATCGCGACCACTTCGGTGGGAAAGGCTTCGCGCATAAACAGCACAAACATCCCCACAACAACCGCCAGCGTGATAACCGCTTGGCCCGTCTGCCCAAGGGAAAAAAGTTCAATCATGATGCTACCTTACTCAATAGACTTGTCCGTAAGTATAGCGCGTCTGTCTTGCGCGCAAAAGAAATGCTTGCGCGTGCTTGGGGCTTATTTTTGCGAGGTAAAAACGATCTAAGTCAGCGGGCTTGGCCCAGATTGCTGAAGCCGTCCCCCGATGCGCACCATCTCGACGCGCAGCGCCTTGCCCGTGGCATCATCAGTCTCAACATAAAGGCCCGCGCACGTGCCCGCCTCAGCCGCCGGTTCAAAACGCCCCTTACCCATGCCCGTCACAAAACGGCGCAACGGTTCTTTTTTGTCCATGCCAATTACTGAATTGTAATCGCCGCACATGCCCGCATCTGCCTGAAAGGCTGTACCGCTTGGCAAAATCTGCGCATCACCGGTTGGCACATGGGTGTGCGTCCCCACAACGACGCTGGCGCGCCCGTCACAAAAATGCCCCATGGCCATCTTCTCGGATGTTGCCTCGCAATGCACATCGACCAAAATGGCCTGCACCTGACCGCCCAGTGGGTGGCGCGACAACACCGCATCGATGGCCGAAAACGGATCATCAAACGCACGCTTCATGAAGACTTGTCCCAAAACCTGAGTAACCAAAATGCGCTTGCGGCTAGCGGTTTCGAAAATGCGCACGCCGCGGCCCGGTGCTTGCTTGGCAAAGTTCAAAGGGCGAATGATGCGGGTCTCTTTTTCGGCGTATTGCAGCATGTCTCGCTGATCAAAAGCATGATCACCAAGCGTCAGACAATCGGCCCCTGCTTCAAACAGCAACTTGGCATGGGCTTCGTTCAGACCTGCGCCATTGGTTGCATTTTCGCCGTTCACCACAACAAAATCGAGGCCCCATTGCACGCGCATCTTTGGCAGATGTTCGACCACAGCACTGCGGCCAGAGCGGCCAACGACGTCACCTAAAAAGAGTATCTTCATAGGGCCCCTGCCTAGGCCTAGTCGCCGGTGTGAGCAAGATGCGCGCTCAAATAATCCAACAAACGCCTATGGCGTGATCACGCCCTGTTCGGTCACAATCATGTTGAGCGGCTGATCTGTTGGCTCAAGCGGCAAGGCGGTTTGCTGTTGTGCGCTATAGGCAAAGCCAATCGCCAACGTAGGACGCGCAGCGCGCAGCAACTCAAGAGTGCGGTCGTAAAAGCCGCCACCGTAGCCCAAACGCCCGCCAGCGCCATCAAATGCGACAAGCGGCACAATCACAACTTCGGGGATCAACGTATCGCCCTTTTCGGGCACCATCGCCTTAAACGGGCCTTCGATCATGGGCGCGTCAGGTACCCACTCACGAAACGTCAGCGGTTTTCCCGCAGCCTCGATCACGGGCAAGCACACTTTACCGTGTGCAGCGGCCTCGGACATTGCAGGGCGCGGATCAATCTCGGTGTTGATGGGCCAGTATCCGGCGACGCAAGAGCCACGGTATCCTGCAAGAACCTCACTTAGCACACCCGCAGCCGCGTCTGTGCTGGCCTCATGGGCAATGTGGCGGGCGGCAAAAGCAGTGGCGCGGGCGGCCTTTTTCAACGAAGCAAGTTCGTTTTCAGCGCTGCTCATAGTAGCACCATCGCGGCCAAGCCGAGAAACGCGAAAAAGCCTACAACATCCGTAACGGTGGTCACAAAAGCACCGGAGGCAAGCGCAGGATCAACGCCCAGCTTTTCTAGCACCACCGGAATAACCGTGCCCGCAAGCCCCGCAATGACCAAATTGACCACCATGGCTACACCGATGACAGCCCCCAACACGGGCGAGCCAAACCACAGCACACCGACCACGCCCATCACAACCGCAAAAATCAAACCGTTCACCAAGCCCACCAAAACCTCGCGGCGGATAACGCGCCATACGTTGCTGCCGGTCAAATCTTTGGTCGCAATCGCGCGCACAGCCACGGTCAATGACTGCGTGCCCGCATTACCGCCCATGGAGGCAACAATCGGCATCAAAACCGCAAGGGCCACAAATTGCGCGATCACATCTTCAAACTGCGCGATCACGAGCGAGGCCAAGATCGCCGTGACCAAATTTACAGCCAACCAAGGGAAACGGCGCTTGGTGGTCTCGATCACTTTGTCCGACAGCGATCCCTCGCCCACACCTGCAAGCCGCAGGATATCTTCTTCGTGTTCTTCATCTAGCACGGCCATGGCGTCATCTATCGTGATGATGCCTACAAGGCGCTCGTCAGCATCCACAACGGGGGCCGAAATGAGGTGATATTGGTTAAACGCATAGGCCACATCGCCTTCGTCCTGATCCACGCGGAACGTGCGAAAACTGTCCTCAACGATCTCAGTCAACTCTGTGTCGCGGCGTGAGCCTAAAAGCTTGCCAAGTGTCACATAGCCCACGGGCTTCATGCGCGGGTCCGTCAGAACGACGTGATAAAAATCATCCGGCAGATCATCTTCATTTCGCAGAAAATCAATAGCTTGGCCGACTTTCCAATGCTGCGGGGCCATAACGACCTCACGCTGCATCAAACGGCCAGCGGATTCCTCGGGGTATGAAAGTGACTGCTCAACCGCGACGCGGTCCGCATCATCAAGCGCCTCAAGCACCGCGCCCTGTTGCTCGGCGCCCATGTCCTCAAGCAGGTCAACAACGTCGTCAGTTTCAAGATCGCGCACCGCCGAGGCAAGCTCTTGCGGCTCAAGCCCGTCAATGACTCCTTCGCGCAGACTTTCTTCCAACTCGGACAGAACATCCCCGTCCACGCCGCCCTTCCAAACCGACAACAAACGCGACCGCGCGCTGTCATCAATTTGCTCAAGGTAGTCGGCAATATCGGCGGGGTGGAGCGGCTCCATCAGAACCGAGATTGCATCCCCGTCTTGCGCCTCAACAGCCTCGCGCACCGCCGAAGCAAACCGTCCATCAAGGGCGAAATCACCGGCGTCACTCATGGATGCTGTGCTGTCGTGCTCGGCCATTGTTGCCCCCATCGCCCTCGTCGCTGCGCCTCTTGTATGAAACGCGCGGGCCAATCAATCAACCGCGCAATCGCCCGAACCTAGCGGCAGGGGGCGGCCAAAACCATTACCCAGTTGTCGCCGTCTTGCGCCAAACCAAAAGCGCGGGCTTTGGGGTTCAAAATATTGGCGCGGTGCCCCGCAGAGCCCAGCCATGCGGCCAGCACAGCTGCCTCACTGGGCCACGTGTTGGCAATGTTTTCTGCAGCAAAACAGGCATCGTAACCGGTCATTTTCACCCGCTGCAGCACGTTGGAGCCGCTTGAGCCGCGATGCGAGAAAAAACCAACCGTGCTCATGTCAGAGGCATGGGCCAGTGCTGCGCGGTCCAATCGCGTATCACGCACAACCGAGGGCACACTGTTGCGCAACCTGTTTTGATTAACCGCGAGCAGAAAGTCACCCTGTACCGCGGACAGCTCTGCGTATTGCTCACCCTCAATTACGATGGGCCGTAAATTACCGCCAACAGCGCATCCGCTTAGGGTCAAAATACACGCCCCGATCCATACTCGTAACATCTTTCACCCCTTACTAAACGCTATCGTTAAACGGCTCCAAAATCTTCAACGCCTCAGCGTGTACCTGCGCATTTGCAGCAGCTACTACCCGCCCGCCGTGATGGGCTACCCCCCCATCCCAGCTGGTCACAACACCACCCGCGGCCTCGATCACCCCGATCGGACCCGCTACATCATAAGCATTCAACCCCGCTTCGATTACTAAATCAACCTGACCCGTCGCAACCAAAGCATATCCGTAACAATCCATGCCAAACCGCGTTAGTTTGCACAGCTTCGAGACGGCCTCAAAACCTGCGCGTTCAACAGGACTGCCCACTTCGGGGAAAGTGCTGAGCAAAATCGCATCGCCAAGTGCTGTCGTCTGGGTCGATGTACGCAGCGGCATTTCGCCGTGCGGGCCGCTCATCCGTGCGGTGCCAAACCCACCAACGAAACGCTCGCCAATATACGGCTGATCAATCACGCCAAGCAAAACACCGCTCTCATCTTGCAGAGCAATCAACACGCCCCAAGTCGGCGTGCCACTAATGAACCCGCGTGTGCCATCAATCGGATCAAGCACCCACGTCAGCCCCGATGTGCCAGCGGTCGCGCCATATTCTTCACCCAAAATCCCGTCATCGGGCCGCAGATTTGCAAAAACGTCCCGCATCGCACGCTCGGCGGCGCGGTCTGCTTCGGTCACAGGGTCAAAATCGGCTGGGCGCTTGTTGTCCACCACCAGCGGCGCGCGGAAATACGGCAGGATCACATCACGCGCAGCACCTGCTGCCGCATGTGCGGCTTCGATCAAAGCGCGTTGCAGGTCTGGATCAATCGTGCGGCGGTCCATGTGCGGCGCTCCATCAAAGCAAAAAGGGCACCCTACGGCGCCCTAGAGACCTACAGCAGACCCACTGCCCTATTCAAGTGATCCCGAAAATGAGGAAGCGTAAGCTGCGCTAAGCAACGTCGCTGAGGACACGCGCGAGATCAAACAGCTTGCGGCGCTGGTTTTCTGGAATGGCGTAATATGTGCGCACCAATTCCATCGCCTCTTTTTCAGCGAACATGTCATCAACCTCAGTGGTGGGCGTGTCTGCGCCATCAAAGAAAAAGCTAACAGGGCAATCAAGAGCACCGGCAATGTCCCAAAGTCGAGACGCAGAAACCCGATTTGCACCGGTCTCGTACTTTTGGATCTGCTGGAACTTGATCCCGACAGCTTCCGCCAATTGCTGTTGGGTCATCCCCACCAGCCAGCGCCGGTGACGGATCCGTTTCCCAACATGTTCGTCGACGTGATGCGTCATAAATTCATTCCACCTCTGATTGCATAGCAATTACCACAAGCAACCCATGCGACAAATCACAAAAAATTCACGCTGCTGTAGCCAAAAAATTTCAATGTAATGCAATACATTGATAATGTTATAAATAACTAGCCTCTATTGTTGAATATGTGCGCGAATATCTTTCGAAACGAGAAAATATTCAAAATCCTGCATTTGTGGTACATATTTGACACCTTGCCCCTACGTCACTTCACTGTATCCATTGGTATGCAATTAAAACAGCATACAAAATTGTATGGGAAATTTTACAAAAGCACCCTTTTGTCCCTAACGATTCGCCTGAATGCTTAACCAATGAGGCCCGATATGCGCGCTTTTCAAATTCACGACCTCAAAACACCTCCCACTTTGTGTGACGTGCCCCGCCCCGCTGCAGCCGCTGGTGAAGTGGTCGTGAAAGTTGCGGCATGCGGACTAAACTTTGGCGACTTACTGATGATGACGGGCCGCTACCAAGAACGCCCGCCCTTGCCTGCTACATTAGGTATGGAAATCTCTGGCACGGTGGCAGAAGTGGGTAATGGTGTGCACCATCTTCGCGTGGGTCAACGAGTCATTGGATTTGGTGGCCACGGCGGTCTTGCAGATTACTGCGCACTGGCAGCAGACCGTTGCGCCCCGCTTGATGACACTATGGACGACATAACCGCGGCCGCTTTTCAGGTGGCCTACGGGACCAGCCACCTAGCGCTCACCAAGCGCACGCGCCTTGCCAAGGGCGAAACCTTGCTGGTGACTGGCGCCGCCGGTGGTGTTGGACTAACCGCGGTTGAATTGGGGGCCAAGCTTGGCGCAACAGTGATTGCAGCCGCGCGCGGAGCACAAAAACTCGAAATCTGCAAAGCGGCAGGCGCACATCATGTGATCGACACAGATACTGACGACCTAACAGCCCGCGTCAAAGCGCTTGGCGGCGCGGACGTTATCTATGAAACCATCGGTGGTGATGTTTTCACGTCGGCTTTCAAAGCGTGCAACCGAGGCGGGCGTATCGTTGTGATCGGCTTTGCTGGTGGCACTGTGCCCCCCGTTGCTGCAAATCACCTCTTGGTGAAGAACATTGATCTGATCGGTTTTTATTGGGGTGGATACCTACCCATAAATCCGGGCGCGCTGCATGAAAGCCTGAGTGATCTGATGCGTTGGCACGCTGCCGGCAATCTTGCGCCCCACGTCAGCCACGTTCTACCGATTGAGCAAGCAGCAGACGCCTTTGAGTTGTTGCGTGCACGCAAATCTACAGGAAAGATCGTTATTACGCTCTAGCGGTGCGGCTTAATGCAGGCCTTACAACGCAATTTCAAAACACCGTGATTAAAGGTAATTTTGAACCGGATATTCCATACTACACACCAATATATTAGACCGATATCCCTTGAAAACGGGTGGTAGTATGACAATATGACAAGCAATCGCGGCGGGGGTTTTAACCCTTCCCGACGCGGCGTCAGGGAAACTTAAGCGAAAGGGCCAATGGAAATGGCACAATTCGACACTGCCCGCGCAGGCGTGGGCATCCGCACCGCAGAAATCGACGAGGGTCTGCGCGCACATATGAACAAAGTCTACGGCACAATGTCCGTGGGCATGCTGATCACATTCGCAGTAGCTTGGGCCGTGGGTACATCCCCTGCCTTGCTGTCTGTGTTCCGTGACCCCGCAACACTGCAACCAAACATCCTCGGCTGGATCATCATGTTCGCACCGCTGGCGATGGTTTTCGGCTTCAGCGCCATGATTAACCGCTTCTCGGCGGCGGCTGCACAGCTGTTCTTTTACGCCTTTGCGGCGGTGATGGGCCTGTCAATGGCTTGGATCTTCGTGGCCTTCACAGGCATGAGCATCGCGCAAGTGTTCCTGGTAACATCGATCGCCTTCGCGGGTCTGTCGCTTTACGGCTATACTACAAAGAAAGACATCTCAGGCTGGGGTAGCTTCCTCATCATGGGTGTGATCGGCATCTTGGTGGCAATGGTCGTCAACATCTGGCTGCAATCACCAGCGATCATGTTCGTGGTCTCTGTTCTGGGTGTTCTGATCTTCGCGGGCCTCACAGCTTACGACACACAAAAGATTAAGACAGAGTACCTCGCACACGCCCACCACGGCGACACAGAGTGGCTCGGCAAGTCAGCGATCATGGGTGCGTTGAACCTCTACCTCGACTTCATCAACATGTTCATGTTCCTGCTGCAACTGCTCGGCAATCGTGAATAATCAAACGCTAGTTTGACGAACGCAAAGCCCTCCGCGCACATCGCACGGGGGGCTTTTTTCTGTCTGCGATGCAGGTTTAACCTGCAACTAAAGCAGGTGCTCTGAGAGAAGGTACAGAGGCGCAGTAGGTCTCTTTGAGGGGATCCGGAACGTGTATCCCATTGCATCCACCCAAACTGATCTACACACTGTTGAGACGGCTAAACAAAAACCAGCGAACAAAAAAAGCCACGCAGATCTGCGCGGCTTCTTGAATTAGATTAAGTAGTCGGAAAACCAGTAGCGCGAAGCTTACTTGATTTTGCCTTCTTTGTACTCAACGTGCTTGCGGATGACCGGGTCGTATTTGTTTACAACCATTTTCTCAGTCATCGTGCGGGCATTCTTTTTGGTCACGTAGAAGTGGCCAGTGCCTGCTGTTGAATTCAGGCGGATTTTAATCGTGGTTGGCTTCGCCATTTGATCTCTCCTAAAAGGGGGCCGCGCCACACCTCGGGGGCCGCTCCGGAAACTTGAACCCGCCTTCTATCCGCAACAGGCCCCAAGTCAACCTGATTCTGCGTCCAAATCGGGCAAATCATCCGCCGCTTGAAAAATACCTGCGCTAAACTGGCTGATTGGCGGATTGCGGATGGGATACCACCATAATTGCCGTGATATCATCAGGTCCATACGTGATCGGCGCAAGCACCGCCGCCATAATCTGCTGACGCCGCTGCTGTCTACGCGCTTGTGCTCAACGCGCACTGTAAGCCCATCTGCACTGCTACAAATCGCTGCTGCTATCGCCTCTCGCACCGAAGCAGGCCAAAGCATCTTCCAATGCAGCCCCTTGCGCTCACCTACACCGAAGTGGCTTTGGCTCATGTTATTTTCGCGGATGATCCTGCCATCCGTTTCAAGAATTTCGACGGACAGGTTCGTTTCGTCCATCATCAAATCCATGCGCGCCTGAGCGCGCGCTCCGCTCAAATCGCACGCATAACTATCGATTGTTCGAATTACATTTAACGCTGCCATAGCGGCAGACCCCAATCATAAACAAAGTATGAATATACTTAGAAACAGCGAACATGCCGCCTCATTGTTTGAACATACACCGTCAACTTTTAACCACACATGAATGTGTAACGTTTAGTTTACATTTTACTTTCAGAATACCGAAACTCATGCTGAGTAAAAATGTGTGGAGGGTCTATAAGCCGGATTTTGTCCAAGGCGTTGCCACCTCTGGATGACCATTCCTCTAGCGGACCTGTCACCAAGCCCGTCAAGCTGCCAACCCGAACCTGCTGGGGCCGATGGCGCCCCGCCCGACCGAAATCAGGCACGCGGTTCCTATTTGGCATTGCTCCTGGTGGGGCTTGCCATGCCGTCCCTGTTACCAGCGACGCGGTGGTCTCTTAAACCACCGTTTCACCCTTACCTTGCATGCAAGGCGGTCTGTTTTCTGTGGCGCTATCCGTCAGATTGCTCTGCCCAGGCGTTACCTGGCACCATTCCATCACGGAGTCCGGACTTTCCTCGATGCGCGCCCCCGAAAGGGCGCAACAGCGCGGTCATCCGACCCTCCACACATAGACTCGCGCTTACCCCTGTGCCTGTCTCAGGTCAACGACAAGCTGCGCGCGCTGAACCGTGCCGCAAGATCGTCCATCATCGCGCAGTCCGTCGCATCAAGCGGGCCAACGTGCCACGGGCGAAACCTTTGGCGGAATGCCTCAAAGACCGCATCCACACCCGCCTCGCTCACAGGATAGCCGAACTGTGCAGCAGTCTGCGCAAAATCAGCTGTGTCGCGCCCAATCGATGCATCAGGCCAAACAGAAAGCCCTTTTTGGGCCAAACGTTGCCAATCAAAAAACCGGCCCGGGTCTTGCTTGCGCGCAGGCGCCATATCCGAGTGGCCAATAACGCCGTGTGGTGCGATGCGCCAACGATCCATCACACAGGCCAGCACCACTTCAAGACGATGCATTTGGGCGTCACTAAAACGTACCCGCCCGCTGTTTAGCAGTTCAATCCCGATTGAGCGCGAGTTGATATCACTCACCCCCGCCCAACTGCCTGCCCCTGCGTGCCACGCGCGCATAGTACCGTCCACAAGCGTAAAGAGGCGACCATCCTCATCAATCAGATAGTGACAGCTGACCTCATGCTCGGGGGTACAGAGCCGTTCAAGCACCTCGTCCAAATCTGTCATCGCTGTGTAATGCAGCACCACAAGCTGGGGCGTCAGCCCATCCCGACGGGGGCCGAAATTAGGACTTGGGTGCCAAATACTATCCGCCAGCATTCTGTGCGCGGACCCTAGTTAATTGCCCGACTGTGCCTGAGCACGGGCGCGGCGGTAGGGGCTTGGATCCCAATCACAAGCAAATCCATCACCGTCAGGATCAAGTGCTTTGCGATCACGACGCGGGCCGCCTAACTCCAAAAATTCCTGCTGGGCCAGATCGTCGGATAAATACTGCGCACAATTGCGGGCATTTTTAGCCGCGAGGGCAATGCCGCGACGGGTGTAAAGGCTCTCACCCCGCGCGTTGGTGGTCTGCAGCGCATACTGCACAATGTTCGGCCCAGACGCGCCGTCCCGCGTGGGCAACGCAGTTGGCGCGACCTGCTCGAAGCGGCCTTGGTTTGCCGTGCGCCGTGCCGCGTCCGCTTCAATATCGCGTAACTGCGAAACCGCGTCAAAGTCGTTCTCACGGCTGATACCGGTCACAGCAACGGCTTCGGGGGCGGGATTGCTCGGGGATGCCTCAAGGGGTGCTTGGCCCGAATTATTCAACGCAGCCGTTGTGGCCGCTGCAATCTCTTGGGCGTCAGTCAGGCCTGAGGTTTGTGCGCCACTGACCCCTTGCGCGGCCCCGTTCACTGGGCCCGTTCCTGCGGGAACTGTGATGCCATTTACCTGCGGGTTAAGCGAAGCGGTGGTCACTGCGGGTTCGTTTTCAACCGGCAAGCCAACAGATCCTGTGCCGCGCAATTCTGCATCGCGTTGCTGGCTGCGCAATTTGAAATCATCAAACCCAACGCCGCGTGCACTGTTGGGCACTGCTGGCTGACACGCCGCCAAAAGAGCCACACCAAGCCCCAAGATCACAAAGTTTTTCACCGCAAATACGTCCTTACACTCAATTCAATTGCGTGCGTGGATCACGTGGCGGCTTCGGGCGACAAAACGTCAAAGGCCACGCGATTTTTTACCGCACGGCCAAGGGATTACCACCATTTGGTTGGTTTTGCTACAAATCCTGCGGCGCGTTCCAACGCGTAGGCGGAATTCAACAAATCGCCCTCTTCCCAAGGACGACCGATCAGCTGCAAACCAAGCGGCAGCCCTGACGCATCTGTCCCCGCAGGAACAGCGATGCCCGGCAGACCAGCCAAGTTAACTGTGACGGTGAAAACGTCATTAAGATACATTTGCACTGGATCCGCTGACTTCGCCTCACCAAGGCCAAAAGCCGCAGACGGGGTCGCAGGGGTCAAAATGGCATCCACACCCGCATTAAAGACGTTCTCGAAGTCTTGCTTGATCAACGTGCGCACTTTGCGGGCGCGGTTGAAATACGCGTCATAAAAACCTGCAGACAGCACATACGTACCCACCATGACGCGGCGCTGAACTTCGGCGCCGAACCCTTCGGCACGGGTCTTTTCATACATCTCAGTAATGCCATCACCCGCATCAAGCGTGGCGCGATGGCCGAACCGAACGCCATCATAACGGGCAAGGTTTGAGGACGCCTCGGCAGGGGCAATCACGTAATACGCAGGCAGCGCGTATTTGGTGTGGGGCAGCGAAATATCAATGATCTCGGCACCTGCGTCTTTGAGCATTGCTTGGCCATCGGCCCAAAGCTGTTCAATCTCGGCGGGCATGCCCTCCATGCGGTATTCTTTGGGAATACCAATCTTTTTGCCGCGAATATCACCAGTTAGCGCCGCTTCAAAGTTTGGTACAGCAAGGTTGGCTGATGTGCTATCCTTGGCGTCAAAGCCGCACATAGCCTCAAGCATAATAGCCGCGTCGCGCACATCTTTTGTCATAGGACCCGCTTGATCGAGCGATGACGCAAACGCCACAACACCCCACCGCGAGCACCGCCCGTACGTAGGCTTGATACCGGTGATGCCCGTAAAGGCCGCCGGCTGACGAATTGAGCCACCAGTATCCGTGCCTGTTGCCCCAAGGCACAAATCAGCAGCAACCGCAGCTGCCGACCCACCAGAAGAACCACCCGGCGTCAGCGCACGGTCATCGTGTTTCCACGGATTGATTGCGTCACCATAAACAGAGGTCTCGTTTGAGGACCCCATGGCGAATTCATCCATGTTCAACTTACCAAGCATTACCGCGCCCGCGTCGAACAACTTGCCAGACACCGTGCTTTCGTACTCGGGGCGGAAGCCTTCAAGAATACCCGAAGCGGCCTGCGACGGCACGCCCTTGGTGCAGAACAAATCTTTGATGCCCACAGGGACACCGTTCATATCCGGTGCATCTGCACCGCGACGCGCATCAGCGGCTTTGGCTTGCTCACGGGCGATCTCGGGCGTGTTGTGAACAAATGCGTTCAGCGCCGAGGCACCTTCAATTTCAGACAGGCACGCATCAGTCAGTTCAACGGACGTCAGCTCACCTTTGCGCATGGCGTCACGGGCAGCGGCGATAGTAAGTTTAGACAGATCAGACATCGGGTTTACTCCACCACTTTGGGCACGGCGAAAAAGCCTTCGCGTGCATCGGGGGCATTTTTCAAAACTGCTTTGGGTTGGTTGCCATCAGCGACCACATCTTCGCGGCGATAAAGGCGCTGCGGCGTCACGGATGTCATTGGCTCAACGCCTTCAACATCGACCTCGTTGAGCTGTTCGATAAAGCCCAAGATATTGCTGAATTCCGTGGCGAGCGCGGGCAGCGCGTCGTCTTCCACTTTGATCCGGGCCAGCTTGGCCACTTTGCGGGCGGTATCTATATCAATCGACATTTGGGGTGCTCCGAAACCTATTTAGGGCGGTTTAGCGGGGCGCGCCGGAATTGCCAAGCACGTGCCGCGCCCGCAACGTGCAATAGAGCCTAAAAACGTCAATTACCGTTTTGTTTTCGCACATTGATCGGCTTGAGGTAATCTTCGCCCCAACGCACAACGCATCAGGTCGTTTATTTAGCCGCGCAAACCAGAAAAGAAACGAGTTAACATATCTTGGGCCGCAGAGGCGTTGATGCCGTCATAGACTTCAGGGGCGTGATGACATTGTGGGTGGCTAAAGACGCGCGCGCCTTGGGCAACACCACCGGATTTCGGATCAGCCGCGCCATAATAAAGCCGCGCAATCCGAGCGTTGGAAATAGCCGCTGCACACATCGGACACGGCTCAAGAGTGACGTAGAGATCACATCCCGTGAGCCGCTCAACCCCCAACATTTTACACGCGTCACGGATGGCTAATATTTCCGCATGTGCGGTGGGGTCCGATCGCGCACGCGTCTCATTGCCCGCAGCCGCGATCACATCTCCTTGCCGGACAATCACTGCACCTACGGGAACCTCGCCGCGCTCTGCCGCGGCCGTTGCTTGGCCTAAGGCCACATCCATATGAGTTTGAAACCGCATAGACGCAGTTTACGCCCGCCTGTGCCTGCGTGAAAGCTCTTTGTGAAGTTTCCGCCATCCCCGCCCGCCGTTTCACGTGCTGCCCACAAACGGATCAACGCAGCAAAGGTTATGCGCTAGCCGTGGGCGGGCTTGCGTGCTACGAGCGCGCGTATGAGCAACACACCCAAAACGCCCGCCGACAAAACCGCCGCGAAAACGCCCTCCTCTGCTGCTGAGGCCATTGGTGCGCCGCGCCCTGACGCCAGCGGTGAACCAGTCAAAGGTGAGCGCATCGCCAAGGTTCTGGCTCGCGCCGGTGTTGCCAGCAGGCGCGAGGTGGAGCGTATGATTGAAGCCGGGCGCGTAAGTGTGAACGGTAAGATTATCGACAGCCCCGCGTTGAATGTCGGTCCCGGCGCGCGGTTGATGGTGGATAATGCCCCCATTGGACCCGCTGAAAAAGCCCGTCTGTGGCTATATCACAAGCCAAGCGGCTTGGTGACAACGGACCGTGACGAAAAAGGCCGCACAACTGTCTTTGACGATTTGCCCGAAGACATGCCCCGCGTGATGTCTGTGGGCCGGCTTGATCTTACATCCGAGGGGCTTTTGCTGCTGACCAATGACGGTGACATCAAGCGCCGTTTGGAGCTGCCAAGCACAGGCTGGCTGCGCCGTTACCGCGTGCGGATCAAAGGTAGCCTGTCGGAGAGCAAGTTGGATGAGTTGCGTGCAGGGATTACCGTTGACGGGGTGAAATACCTTGGCATGGACGTGCAGTTTGACCGCCAGCAAGGGGCCAATGCGTGGCTAACGGTGGGTATCCGCGAGGGCAAAAACCGCGAAATTCGCCGCACGATGGAAGCGATGGGCGTGGTGGTGAACCGCCTGATCCGCATCAGCTACGGTCCGTTCCGCCTTAACAATCTCAAAGCCAGCGAAGTAGAAGAAGTCAAAGGCCGCGTCCTGCGCGACCAACTCGGGATCGAGGCTGACGACGACACAGGCTTCGCCAAAAAGGCAGGCAAGAAGCCAGCGTTCAAAGGCAAAGGTAAGCCAGCCTTCAAGTCGCGCGGCGATACAGATGACGCAAGCGGCAAGCCAAAGCGCACCGTAACGCGCAGCGCGCAACGTGATTTTGACCGATCCGGCCGCGTAGCACCTGGCAAGCGCGCGGGCAGTGCAACACGTGTAGGCCGGATGGAAAATCCGAATGGACCCAAAGGACCGTCCAAAGGACCGGGACGCGGACCAGCCAAAGGCCCCCAAGGTGGTGGCAAGCCAAAAGGCCGCCGGTAAACACGGGCGTTAAGCCAAACTGAACAGCCCTGTTCCTTTCTCCGCCAAGCTGCTTTACCCATAGGCCAAGTGTTTATGGTGTGAGGAGCCGCGTTTTATGGCTGATATTTTAACGATCGAAAACCTCGGTAACTTGTTGATGCTGTGCTTTTTGCAAGCGGTACTGGGCTTTGACAACTTGCTCTACATCTCAATCGAGAGCCAACGCGCCCCCGTCGCCAGCCAGAAAGCCGTGCGATTTTGGGGAATCATCATCGCTGTGGCGCTGCGCGTTGTCCTTTTGTTTGTGATGATCCGGCTGATCGACGCGCTGGCAGAACCGTTCTTCATTATGAACTGGGACGGTGTGCTAACGGGCGGCGTAAACTTTGCCACCTGCGTCTTTTTGTTGGGCGGTATTTTCATCATGTACACAGCCGTAAAAGAAATCAGTCACCTGCTGACTGTTGAGCACCTTGATCACGACGTTGAGGGCAAGTCGGGCAAATCTGCAATGAAAGTCGTGATGCTGATTGTATTGATGAACCTGATCTTTAGTTTCGATTCCGTGCTATCGGCATTGGCCATCACAGACGTGTTCTGGGTGCTTGCCACCGCGATTATTCTATCAGGCATCGCCATGCTGGCCCTTGCAGACGCGGTGACTGCGTTTTTGGAAAAGAACCGCATGTACGAGGTTCTTGGCCTTTTCATCTTGTTGATCGTCGGCGTTGTCTTGTTGGGCGAAAGCGGCCAAGCCGCAGCCCACGCCATGCATGACGACAGCCTTGCCTTGATGGTGTTCGGATATGAAGTCATCCCAATGTCTAAAACCACGTTTTACTTCAGCGTCGTGGTGCTGTTTGCGGTGGAAATCATCCAATCGGGCTATACCCGCAAACTAAACGCCGAGCGGCGCACAGGGGCGCGGCCTGGTGGGCACTAAAGGGTCCACAACCGGGCGCCATTGGTAGTTTTGCAAACCGTACATATGTAATCTGGTAAGAGAGTGAAAAGGTAAGCCGATGGAAGAAACGGGCCTTAGAAAAATTGCGTTCTTTTTGTTGATCGCGCTGATTGCCTATGTTGCGGCATCGGGGGGCGCGTGATGGCAAAACGGTATTCCAGCACGCATTCGCCACGCCAAAGCGGTGACCAAGCCACTAGCTCCGCTGTCCGTGCCGAAAGTTTTGCGGGCAAAAAACGCACCAAAGCGGGTGGCCGCGTAAACCTGATGTTTTTTGTGGCAATCCCTTTGGCGATCCGCGCATTCCAAGGCACCCCAAACGAGCTTGCACAGAACTTACTCGCATTTGGGCTGCTCATTCTGGCAGCTTGGCTAACCCGCGAAGGCGTCATCGCCCATGAGGCCTATGACGCGCGCAAAACCGCCCGAAAACCCGCCATACCACGCAAGATTTTAGCCAGCGTCGCTTTGGCGTTGGGGCTTGGCCTTGCTGGCTTCTCGGGGACTGCGTCGTTGATGAATGTAGCCGTATTTATGGTGGTGGGGGTCGTGCTGCATTTGTTTGCGTTTGGTCCTGATCCCCTGCGCGACAAGGGACTTGAAGGGGTCGATAGTTTTCAACAAGACCGCGTCACGAAGGCCGTTGATCAGGCTGAGGCGCACTTGCAAAATATGAAACGCGAAGTGCTGCGCGCGGGCGACCGCCGCCTCACCGAACGGGTAGAGCAATTTGGGGCAACCGCGCGCACGATGTTTCGCACAATTGAAGACGATCCGCGTGATCTGACCGGAGCGCGCAAATTTTTGGGCGTCTATTTGCAGGGCGCGCGGGATGCTACTGCAAAGTTTGCGGATCTTTATGCGCGAAACGGCAATGCGGATGTGCGCGCAGATTACGAGGCGCTGTTGGATGATCTGGAGTTGAATTTTGCAGCACAGACCGAAAAAATGTTGCTCGATGACCGAACAGACATGGACATTGAAATCAAAGTGTTGCGGGATCGACTGCGACGTGAAGGCTTAAGCGCAAGTGGGGAGTGAAAGTATGACGAGTATTCAAGCAAACAAGCAAAAGGCTGAGGCGGCGCTTCAGGATGTGGAGAAGGTCACAAAGGCTGTCTTGGCAGAACCCTCAAACGCGTTGGTAACGTTACAAGAGGCAGACGCGCCCGCAAGCGAGCAGATCAAAAAGCGTATGGCCGAATTGGACATGAGCGATACACAATCGATCATCAGCTTTGGATCAAACGCGCAAACCGAATTACAACAAATCAGTCAGTCCATGCTGGCAGGCGTGCGTAACAAAGACGTAGGCCCCGCCGGTGACAGCCTGCGCGGCATCGTGAGCACCATTCGCGGCTTTTCGGTTAGCGAGCTTGATGTGCGCCGCAAACAATCCTGGTGGGAGCGGCTGTTAGGTCGCGCCGCACCGATGGCAAAATTTGTGGCCCGTTTTGAGGATGTGCAGGGACAGATAGACAAAATCACCGATGATCTTTTGGCCCATGAACATGTACTGTTGAAAGACATCGAAAGCCTTGATGTGCTTTATGAAAAAACGCTGAACTTCTACGATGAGCTGGCGCTTTATATCGCGGCCGGCGAAGAGAAACTGGCGGAACTAGACACAAAAACCATCCCCGCCAAAGAGGCCGAAGTGAGCGCTGCCTCCGAAGAAGACGGTGTGATGAAGGCCCAAGAGTTGCGCGACATGCGCAGCGCCCGCGATGATCTGGAACGCCGCGTGCATGACCTTAAACTGACGCGACAAGTCACAATGCAATCACTGCCCTCGATCCGCTTGGTGCAGGAAAATGACAAATCACTGGTCACGAAAATCAACTCTACGCTGGTCAACACAGTGCCTCTTTGGGAGACACAACTGGCCCAAGCGGTGACCATCCAACGCTCGGCCGAGGCGGCGGGTGCGGTGCGCGATGCCAATGATCTGACGAACGAGCTGCTGACCTCAAACGCCGAAAACTTGCGCAGCGCCAACAAGGTGATCCGCCAGGAAATGGAACGCGGTGTCTTCGACATTGAAGCAGTCAAAAAGGCAAACGCGGATTTGATCGGCACCATTCAGGAAAGCCTCGAAATTGCCGATGAAGGCAAACGCAAACGCGCCGAGGCCGAGACCGAATTGCAAACCATGGAAGCCGAATTGAAGGCGACCCTTGCCGCAGCTACAGCCAAACGCACAGGTCTTGGTGACGCCGCGGGCACGTCTGTTCCTAAGTAAATGATAGGGCGCTGTTCATATCGCGCAGCGCCCTATTCTTTGGGCCGCCTTTTGCGCCACAATGCGCGTAAATTCGCAGCTACTTTTGGCCTTTTGGCAGCAACGGGCTGTGTTACGCCCGGACAAAACGATGCGTTCTATGACAACACAATCAGTATCGATGCCCTCCGCCCCGAGGTGATCCGCTCTGCCAAAAGCTACAAAATTGAGGCCCACTATAAAAAACTGCAGGACTACTTGTTGGTGCGCGGTCTTCTTCGCAAGGACGGCGGCGGTGTAGATACCCCCTTTAGCACCGAAGACTTGGTGCAAAACTTTGTGCGCATTGCGTTTTTTGACGAATACGACACCAATGGTGGCCTTCAAGCCGTTAACAATAAAGCTAGCCCTTTGCGTCGGTGGGACGGGCCCATTCGGATGTCGATCGAATTTGGCGATACAGTCAGCGCGCAAATCCGTAAAGACGACTTGCCGCGCATTAAGGCCTATGCAAAGCGCCTTGAGCGGGTCTCGCGCAAGCGGATCAATCTGACGAACCGCCACGCAAATTACCATGTGTTAGTGCTCAATGAAGATGACCGCCGCCAAATCGGACCACGCCTGCGTGACATGATCCCTGGTGCCTCTGACGGGTTGATCCGCACAGTTGAGAACCTGCCTAAGACGACCCTATGTTTGGTGCTGGCCCTGTCCGACGCCCAAAGCACCGGCGGCTATACCAAAGCGGTCGCCATCATTCGCGCAGAACACCCTGATTTACTCCGCTGGTCGTGCGTGCATGAAGAAGTTGCCCAAGGGCTGGGCCTTGCCAATGACAGTGCGGCTGCACGCCCATCTATTTTCAATGACGACGAAGAGTTTGCTTTGCTGACATCCCATGACGAGTTGTTACTGCGCATGCTTTATGATCCCCGCCTGAAGACAGGCATGAGCGCGCAAGATGCGCTTCCAATTGTGCGCCGCATCGCGGCTGAATTAACGGGTGGCACCTAGCGGGCCTGCCTTTATTTGTTTCTCCCCCAGCGAGGTTATTTCATGGGTATTTTTGATTTTCTAAGCGGCGAGTTCATCGATGTTATTCACTGGGTTGATGATACGCGTGACACAATGGTTTGGCGCTTTGAGCGTGAAGCCCACGAGATTAAATACGGCGCAAAGCTAACTGTGCGCGAAGGCCAAGCGGCTGTGTTTGTTCATGAGGGTCAACTGGCCGATGTGTTCACGCCGGGGCTTTACATGTTGGAAACCAACAACATGCCTGTTTTGACCACCCTGAACCATTGGGATCATGGATTTAAATCCCCCTTCAAATCAGAGATTTATTACGTCAACACAACACGTTTCAATGACCTGAAGTGGGGCACGAAAAACCCGATCATCTGCCGTGATCCTGAGTTTGGCATGGTGCGGTTGCGCGCATTTGGCACCTATTCGGTAAAGGTCAGCGATCCAGCAAAATTCTTGGTCGAGATCGTCGGCACGGATGGTGAGTTCACCATGGATGAAATCAGCTATCAAATACGAAACATCATCGTGCAAGAGTTCAGCCATGTCATTGCAAACGCTGGAATTTCGGTGCTGGATATGGCAGCCAACACCCGTGATCTGGGCAAGCTGGTTGCCCAAGCGATTGCACCCGCAATTGCAAACTACGGGCTGACCATCCCCGAACTTTATATCGAAAACATCAGTCTGCCACCCGCTGTTGAGACCGCCCTTGATAAACGGACCTCAATGGGAATGGCCGGTGATCTGGGCGGGTTTATGCAGTACTCAGCAGCCGAGAGCCTGACGAGCGATGGCGGTGCTGGCGCAGGTATGGGAGCTGGCATGGGCGCCGGATTGGGAATGGGGCTCGGCATTGCGATGGCGCAACAGGCAGGGCCATGGGGCCCACGCCCGAGTGGCTCTACGGGGGCGGTCGCCCCTCCTCCTCCGCCTGTCGAACATGTTTGGCACATCGCCATTAACGGAGAGACCCGTGGGCCGTTTTCAAAAGCAGCAATCGGACAGATGGCAAGCAAAGGCGAGATCGATCGCGCGACATACGTGTGGACCCAAGGCCAAGACGGCTGGCTCAAAGCGGATGATGTCACCGAATTGGCCCAGCTTTTCACGATTTTGCCGCCCCCACCACCTGCCCCAGACCGGTAGACCACAGACGCAATGGACGAAAAACTTGAACATCGCTTTCCATGCGACAGTTGTGGCGCGGACATGCGCTTTGCCCCTCAGCAAGGGCAGCTGGAGTGCGATCATTGCGGTAGCACCGACGTTCTTGAAGGATCTGGACATCACTTCAGTCCCATCCGCGAGCAGGACTTTTCCAACGCGCTGAAAGGCCAGCTTGACGCCAGCGAGACAGAACAAACGAACGTACTGGCCTGCACAAATTGCGGTGCGCAGGTAACGTTTGAAAGCGCTGTCCACGCCGCAGAATGCCCGTTTTGCGCAACACCTGTTGTCACGGGAACAGGCACGCACAGACACATCAAGCCCAAAGGGCTGCTGCCCTTCGCCCTTGACGAACGCGAGGCAAAAGCAGCCATGAACGACTGGCTGGGGCAGTTATGGTTTGCGCCAAATTCGCTCCAAGCGTACGCTCGCAAGGGCCGCAAGATGGAGGGCATCTACGTGCCCTATTGGACATTCGATGCCGCTACCAAAAGTACCTATCGCGGCCAACGGGGCCGGTATTATTCGACGACCAGAACAGTACGCGTGAACGGCAAAAGCCAAACACGGCAAGTGCGCAAAATTCGTTGGACCGCTGTGCGCGGCCGCGTTGCACGGGCGTTTGACGATGTTCTTGTGTTGGCCTCTACATCACTGCCGAAACGCTTCACTGACGCGCTAGAGCCGTGGGATTTATCCTCTTTGGAACCTTACCGCCCCGCGTTTTTGGCCGGTTTCCGCGCCGAGGCCTATACGGTACCCCTTGAGCAAGGATTTGATGAGGCGCGTCAAATTATGGACCGTGTGATTGAGCGTGACGTAAAGTTCGACATTGGCGGCGATGCCCAAAAGATCACCGCACTTGATACGCAAGTCAGCGATGTCACGTTCAAACATATCCTGCTTCCTGTGTGGATGGCCGCCTATAAATACCGCGGACAAACATACCGCTTTGTGGTGAACGCGCGCACCGGCCGCGTACAGGGTGAGCGCCCTTGGTCCGCGTGGAAAATTACGTTAGCCCTGTTGGTCGGTGCCCTGCTTGCAGGTGTGTCGGGCTATTTTTATGCGCTAAGCGAGGGGCTGATATGAGGGCATTGATCCAACGGGTAACACGGGCTGAGGTCGTGGTTGAGGGCAGCGTTATTGGAAAATGCGACGCGGGGTTGTTGGTGCTGATCTGCGCGATGCAAGGCGACACAGACGAGGACGTGGCGCAACTGGCACGCAAAATTCCCAAGCTGCGCATGTTCAACGATGAAAACGGCAAAACCAACGTGTCATTGCTGCAAACCGGTGGTGAGATGTTGATTGTCAGCCAATTCACTTTGGCCGCCGACACCAAAAGCGGCAACCGCCCCGGCTTTTCCGCCGCCGCCCCGTCCGATGAAGGCCACGCAAAATATGAAGCATTCATTGACGCCATCCGTAGCCAAAACATCGTTGCCCAAACCGGCCAATTCGGTGCCGCGATGGAAGTGTCTTTGGTGAACGACGGCCCGTTCACGATCTGGATGGACACGCGCGCTTAGGCCACAACAGTAATCTAACGGCCTAGCCGTTAAACTCGACCCATGCCGCCCGCGGATACAATTGGTGCTCACCGCGAAGACAAACGCAGACTGAGCGTAATAGGCGACAACATCTGGCTGGTAAATGGTGCTGCTGGAGAGAATTGAACTCTCGACCTCTCCATTACCAATGGAGTGCTCTACCTCTGAGCTACAGCAGCGCCGTAAAGTGAAGCGTCTTTACGAGCAATTGGGAAATCGTGCAAGCGCAATCTGGACCCTTTTTGGCAACTGCGGTATGCCGCTTGATATGAGCGATAAACAAAAAACAACCCAAGCCAAAAACGCCGCACAAGCCCGTGACGTGCGATTGAAAGCTGCGCTGAAAGCAAACATGAGCCGCCGCAAGGCACAGGCCCGTGCGCGCGCATCAGACACGGATGAAAAAGCCCAGACGGGCGATTGAGGATAGGACACCCCGATGGATAGTATTTTGGTAAAAGGCGGCGGTGCTGTTTCTGGACAAATCCCGATTGCTGGCGCGAAGAACGCAGCACTGACACTGATGCCGGTCACGCTGCTGAGTGATGAGCCACTGACACTGACCAACACGCCGCGATTGTCAGACATCAAGACTATGACAACGCTGCTGGAAAGTCTCGGCGCGGAAGTAACCAGCCTGCAAAACGGCAAGGTTGTTGCCATGTCGACCCACGGCACAATCAACACCACCGCGCATTACGATATCGTGCGCAAGATGCGCGCCTCTAATCTGGTGCTTGGCCCCCTCTTGGCCCGTGAGGGGCATGCAGTTGTGTCTTTGCCCGGTGGCTGTGCGATCGGCGCGCGTCCAATGGATATCCACACAGATGGTCTGGCCAAAATGGGCGCCCAGATTGACCTTAAGGACGGTTATTTGCACGCCAAGGCGGACGGCGGAAAGCTCAAAGGTGCCGTCATTGATTTCCCGTTTGCATCCGTTGGTGCCACAGAAAACATCATGATGGCAGCGACCCTTGCGAAAGGGACCACTGTTATCAACAATGCCGCGCGCGAGCCTGAAATTGTTGATCTGGCGACCTGTCTGCGCAGCATGGGCGCGCATATTGACGGCGACGGTACATCAACCATTACGATCGAGGGCGTTGAGCGTCTTGGCGGCGCGACCCACCCCGTTGTCACCGACCGGATCGAGCTTGGCACATATATGCTGGCCCCTGTCATCGCGGGTGGCGAGGTTGAGTGTCTGGGTGGCACATTGGCTTTAGTTGGCGCGTTCGCCGAAAAACTGGATGCAGCAGGCGTCAATATTTCCGAGACGAAGAACGGCCTCAAAGTCAGCCTGCGCGGGGACCGTCCCAAAGCGGTTGACGTCACCACAGAGCCTTTCCCGGGTTTTCCAACGGATTTGCAGGCGCAAATGATGGCGATGTTGTGCTTTGCGGACGGTACATCGGTTTTAGAAGAGAAAATCTTTGAGAACCGCTTTATGCACGCCCCAGAGTTGGTACGGATGGGGGCCAACATCGATGTACAGGGCGGCGTTGCCCGCGTTACCGGTGTAGACAGCCTCAAAGGTGCGCCAGTGATGGCCACAGACCTGCGCGCATCCGTTTCGCTTATTCTGGCGGGTCTTGCGGCCCAAGGTGAGACGCTTGTGAACCGCGTTTATCACCTTGATCGCGGCTATGAGCATGTGGAAGAGAAACTGGCTGCCATCGGCGCCAATGTTCAGCGTGTGCAAGGCGCATGAGCGACGCGCGTTTTGAAGACGCGGCAGACAAGCCCCTTCGCCTATTGGGGCACACACCCGAAGATATCCCCGTGATATCGGCGTTACTTCAAGACGCGGTTTTTCCTGCGTCAGAAATGGCGTGGCAACCAAGCAAGCGTCGCTTTGCTATTCTGCTCAATCGGTTCCGTTGGGAAGATGCCCCAAAAGCCCGCAAACGTGGGCGCGCCTTTGAGCGTGTTCAATCGCTGCTGGCCGTGGAGGACGTTCTGAAGGTGTCCTCAATGGGCATCGACCGTGCTGACAAAGAACAAATCCTGTCCCCCTTGGCGCTTGAATGGCAAGCCGGTGATGACGGCGCAGGGATCTTGACGCTTGTGCTTGCGGGTGACGGCGCTATCTCGCTGCATATTGAGGCAATAGAGGTAAGCCTGCGCGACGTGACACGCCCCTATGTTGCAGCCGCAAAAGACGCACCGCATCACCCCGAATAACACCCTCATTTCGCCTTTGCCGATCTGGCTCACCATTTGAAAATCGCGCGTCTGTCCGTATTGAGGCGCACAGGACAACAAGATAGACATATCATATGCCCCAGTTTTTGACCCACACAGACCCTGACTTTGAGACGCGCTTTACCGCCCTTTTGTCCGCAAAGCGCGAAGACAGTGTGGATGTGGATGACGCTGTAGCGGCCATTATTGCAGATGTTCGTAAACGCGGCGACGCAGCGGTGATTGAGCTGACATCCAAGTTCGACCGGCTTGATTTGACACCCGACACCCTTGCGATCAGCGCAGATGAAGTTGACGCCGAAATCGCCAAAGTAAGCGATGCAGATCGCGCAGCGCTCGAAATGGCCGCCGAACGCATTCGTGCCTACCACCTACGCCAGTTGCCAAAAGACGAAAGCTGGACCGATGACACAGGCGCGACCCTTGGATGGCGTTGGACGCCTGTATCCGCGGCAGGCCTTTATGTGCCCGGAGGCTTGGCCTCTTACCCATCGTCGGTATTGATGAACGCGGTGCCTGCAAAAGTGGCTGGTGTGGGCCGTCTTGCGATCACCGTCCCCACGCCCGATGGCATCATCAATCCGTTAGTGTTGCTGGCCGCACGTATCTCAGGTGTTGATGAAATTTACCGTATCGGCGGCGCGCAGGCGGTTGCTGCCTTGGCGTATGGCACACAGACCATTCCCGCTGTCGATAAAATTACCGGTCCGGGGAACGCGTTTGTCGCGGCTGCAAAGCGTCGTGTGTTCGGCAAAGTAGGCATTGATATGATCGCCGGTCCATCAGAGATTTTGGTCATCGCCGATAAGCACAATAATCCTGCCTGGATCGCGACTGATCTGCTGTCACAAGCCGAACATGACGAGAGTGCGCAAAGCCTGTTGATCACCGACGACGCTGCATTTGGTCAGGCCGTAGCCGACGAAGTTGAAGCGCAACTCAAAACCCTTGAGCGGACGGCTATTGCCACGCCAAGTTGGCGCGATTACGGCGCAATTATTGTGGTCAAAGACCTTGATCAGGCTGCAGAACTCTCGGACCGTATCGCGCCTGAGCACCTTGAACTTTGTGTTGAAGACGTTGATGCACTTGCGGCCAAGATCACACACGCAGGTGCTATTTTCTTGGGCCAATGGACCCCAGAAGCGATCGGCGATTATATTGGCGGGCCAAACCACGTTCTGCCCACAGCGCGTTCTGCGCGGTTCAGTTCCGGTCTGTCCGTCATGGACTTTGTCAAACGCACGACCTTGGCGAAAATGACCCCCGCCGCCTTGCGTGCAATTGGCCCCAATGCAGTTCGCCTTGCGACTTCGGAAAGCCTAGAAGCGCATGGTCTGTCAGTGCAGGCCCGCCTTGATCACCTGAACGAGCCGCAACCTGAATGAGCCATATCGCCGCCATAGATTTGGACGACAGCAACCTCGCCCCGCCGACGCCCGAGATCGAGCAAGAGCGCAAGGTAGCAATGTTCGATCTGTTGGAGGACAACAGTTTCGCCCTGCCCACGCGCGACGACCGCGACGTGCCAGCCGGCCCCTATAACTTGCATCTATCGATCAAGGAAAAGCGGCTGGTCTTCAGCCTGACCACTGCTGATGCTAAGCCAGCAGCACAGTTCTTGTTGTCCCTCGGGCCGTTTCGTCAGGTTGTGAAAGACTATTTCCAGATTTGCGAAAGTTATTTCGAGGCAGTCAAAACTCTGCCTCCCCACCAAATTGAAACGATCGATATGGCACGGCGCGGCATTCACAACGAAGGGGCCCGCGTGCTGCAAGACAGGCTAGACGGCAAAGCCGATGTCGACAATGACACGGCCCGCCGCCTCTTTACGCTTATCTGCGTCTTGCATTTCGGACGATAGATTTGGAACAGCACCTTCCCACGTCAATCTTGTTTTGCTGTGACCACAACGCGGTCCGCTCACCGATGGCCGAAGGATTGATGAAAAAGTTCTACGGCCAAGAAACATACGTGCAATCGGCCGGCGTCAAATCCGACATGGATATAGACGGCTTTACAGTTGCCGTTTGTGAAGAAATGGGGATCGAGCTGTCACGCCACCGTGCGCGCTCGTTTGATGAAATGGAGCAATGGGGCGACGATTTGGGCAGCTTTGATGTGATTGTCGCCCTGTCGCCTGCGTCCCAACGTGCGGCCCTTGAACTAACCCGCACCCATGCACTTGAGGTTCTGTATTGGCCCATCATGGACCCGACCGGAATGGGTGACCAGCGCAACGAAAAGCTTGAACATTACCGCGCGGCCCGTGACCAGATCATCAAACACATGACTGATAATTGGGGCGCACCTGTCGTTTCAGAGTAAGATCAGTAGTTGAGTGCGCCCGAATAAAGCCGCCAACTCTTGAGCCTGCTATTGGCAACAAACCAAACCAAACGGCTACCTACGCTGAAATTGCCACAAAAAAGCTGCACCCAGGAACCATGCAACCGCGTAAGGTTCGACAAGTCGCACGTCAGTTTCATGCATAAATGATACAACCACGTGCTAATTCAGCAGATAAATCGCTGTTTCGACGCTCTTTGTGGTCACATTTCAGAAACGCCTTGAAAACAGCGCGGCGCTGCATCATATCGTGCCGTGTTCGCACAGGGCGGACGCATTACAGGAGTGAACATGGCTAAGGAAGAACTGCTCGAATTTCCAGGTGTCGTTAAGGAACTCTTGCCGAACGCGACATTCAGGGTCGAGCTGGAAAACGGCCATGAAATTATCGCTCATACGGCAGGCAAGATGCGCAAAAACCGCATCCGTGTTCTGGCTGGAGACAAAGTCCAAGTCGAGATGACACCGTATGATCTGACCAAGGGTCGGATCAACTACCGCTTTAAATAATGAAGCTGATCCTCGGATCTGGCAGTCCCCGGCGGCGTGAGTTGCTGGGGCAGTTGGGTGTGTCGATCACCGAAACCCGCTCACCAGACATTGATGAAACACCGCTAAAGGCCGAGCAACCCCGCGCCTACTGCATGCGCATGGCTGTTGAAAAGTCTAACGTCCTTGCTGCGGCTGAAGATGAAATTATCCTTTGCGCTGACACAACCGTCGCCCTTGGCCGCCGCATTCTTGGCAAGCCCGAGGACCGCGATGAGGCCGAGCGTTTTCTACGCCTTCTTTCGGGCCGTCGTCATAAAGTAATCACGGCAGTAAGCGTCAAGACAGCAACCAAGCTATGGACCCGGGATGTTGTGACGGACGTACGGATGAAACGCCTGTCTGAGCCAGAGATCACGACCTACCTCAATACAGATGACTGGCAAGGAAAAGCCGGCGGCTACGCCATTCAAGGCCCTGCTGGCGCATTCATCCCGTGGATTTCTGGCAGCTACTCTGCCGTCATGGGCTTGCCGCTTGCACAAACCGCCACGTTGCTTGAAGCAGCGGGCTACCCAATTTACGGAGCCGCCTCATGAAGGGTCGCCAGATTGCACTCGATCACCTCAACGGCATCGAAGCCGCGGCACTGCTGGTCGATGGACGTCTTGACGATATCCTGATCGCGCCTCCGGCCGGAACGCCGACTGTTGGGACCATTTACGCAGCACGCGCAGACCGCCCTGTCAAAGGCCAAGGCGGCATCTTCGTCAGCACACCAGACGGCCAAGGATTTTTGCGTGGTACCAAAGGCATTGCCCAAGGGGCCCGCATCTTGGTTCAGGTGACAGGGCACGCCGAAGACGGCAAAGCCATCCCCGTGACGGCGAAACTGCTTTTCAAAAGCCGCTACGCAATTGTAACCCCATCCACGCAGGGGCTGAACATCAGCCGCCAAATACGCGACGAAGAAGAACGCGTCCGCCTCAAAACAATCCTGCATGACGTGGCAGGCGATGCCCCCTATGGCGTGATCCTACGATCGGCCAGTTTTGGCGCGGATGACGATGACATCGCCGAAGATATTGCCGCAATGTTGACTGCGGCGGATACAGTTTTAGCATCCGAAGTAGAGGCGCCTGCTGTTTTGTCGCAAGGGGATCAGCCACATCTGTTGGCTTGGCGCGAGTGGACCGAACCTGCCGAGGTTGCCCAGCAATCTGGCAGCTTTGAAGACTGCAACGTTCTCGATCAATTGGACGGGCTAACCAACATAGACGTACGGTTTGCCCAAAGCACGATGTTCATCGAACCAACCCGTGCATTAGTCGCCGTCGACGTAAATACCGGAGCAGACACATCGCCCGCATCAGGGCTGAAAGCGAACCTTTGGGCAGCCAAAGAGCTGGCGAGGCAACTTAGATTGCGCGGCCTTGGCGGACAGATCACAATCGATTTCGCGCCAATGACCAAAGCCGACCGGCGGCAAGTTGAAGGTGCGCTGCGCCAAGCGTTCAAGAGCGATCCAATCGAAACATCTCTTGTAGGTTGGACGCCGCTTGGCCACTTTGAAATTCAACGCAAACGCGAACGCCTTCCCCTTAATGTGCTTCTCGGAGACAGCTGATGCCCTGCCCTATCTGCAAACGCGACGCGGATAAAAGTTACAAACCGTTTTGCAGCAAACGTTGCGCCGACATCGATTTGGCCAAGTGGCTTTGCGGCGATTATGCAATTGCCAGCACAGATCCAGATGACGTGGATCAGATCGTAGATGCACTTGAAATAGAAGCCGAGCGGGCCGCGAAAAATATTCACTAGCGCGAATTGCAGTGAAATACACAATTGGGCAAAAAGGCGCTGGACACCATCTAATGCCTGACCTAGAACGACGCCACCCAAGGGGTTCAACCCCATCCCGTGCCCGGGTAGCTCAGGGGTAGAGCAGTGGATTGAAAATCCTCGTGTCGGTGGTTCGATTCCGCCCCCGGGCACCATTTATCAAGCAATATCAATGGCTTAGCAGGGCGTCACACACGCTTAAGTTGTGTTTTTCAAAAACACACCAAACACACACTTTTTGCCGTGTTGCTCGCTATTTTAGGCGCTGAATCACGGTGTTGAACACAGTGTTGGCTGGAGCGCTTAACGACTAGCTAACAGTAAGCCTTCGGGAAGCCTTAGACGTCGTGTCGTAAGCCACTAACCCTCCAGATTGAACACTGAGCGAGGTAACAGACCGAATTACTACTTGGTGTGTAACCATCAGCGTTAATTTATCTTTTGGAAGCGCGTCTAATTTTTCTGCTAGCAATTCAAGGGTTTGCTTCTTGGGAGCATGTGATTGGAAGAATGAATTTAGCCCAGCAAAAGTTTGAACCTCTCCTACATCCAGAAGCTCTGCAGTTTCTCGACAGCGACACCATTGGCTTGAGTAAACAGCATCAAAGTCCAATCCATTCAGTGTTAGCATTGATCCAATTTGCTGTGCTTGCCTCCTGCCCTCATCGTTTAAATTCCGCTGTGTTGCACAGTTACCAATTTCAAAGTTGTTTGGATCGCCAAAACCTGGAGCTAGCGCGTGCCGCATGAACAATACGTTAGAGCCCTCAGGTAGCAGCCCTAGCGCTTGATTACCCGCTCTTACGTAAGGAGCAGCTAAGGTAAAAAGCCCTATACCCGCTACAAACTGTCGTCTTTTCATGACTGGTCTCCTAACTCTCTTAGCTAATCACATTTAGCTCTAAGGCAGCAGGCTTAAAATCTGTCTGCTTCTCAAACACACACTTTGATAGACTTGTTGGTGCACCCTGCCATAGTGTTGCTGTGAGGAGCAGGACATGCGGCAGCTGCGCGAAGACACACATCTGATACTAGACGGCGAGGTGCGCGTGTATCGTCGCGAGCGCAGCAAGCGCTGGCAGGCTGCCTTTGTGATCGACGGGCACACCATCCGCATCAGCACCGGCAAGCGTGATTTGGCTGAGGCCAAGGAGTATGCCTGCGAGACTTTTCTTGAATACAAGTTCCGCCACAAGAACGACCTGCCTGTAGTCACCAAGAAGTTCTCTGACGTTGCCAAGCTGGCCATCGCCGATATGCGTAAACAGCTGGATGCCGGCTTAGGACGCAAAGTGTTTGCAGACTACATCGTGTGTATTGAGCGCTACCTCATCCCCTTTTTTGGGGCACAGTATGTAACCACCATTGATTATGAGAAGGTGCAGCAGTTCTACGACTGGCGACGAGCTAAGATGGGGCGTGAGCCAAAGGCTAGTACGCTGAACACACACAACTCGGCGATGAACCGAGTGTTTGAAGAAGCTGTGGCGCGGGGCTTTATCGCACACAAGAATGTGCCACTGCTGGTAAACCGTGGTGAGAAGAGTGAACGCCGCCCTGACTTCACCCGGGAAGAATACGCCACACTGATCCGCAAGCTGCCCAGTTGGATCAATGCGGGCAAGGCAGGCAAGCCCACAGACATGCGGCACCTCATGCGGGACTATGTGTTGATCATGGCCAATACGGGCATGCGGCACGGGACAGAAGCGCTGAATCTCAAGTGGAAGCATGTGACGCTGTTTGAGGAAAAGGATCTGCAGTATCTAGAGATGAGCGTCACGGGCAAGACCGGTCGCAGGGACATCATCTGCCGCAGTGGTACGATTAACTACCTCAAACGCATACACGAGCGGTCAGAGGACATACGGCACATCCCCTTTGAAGATCTACTCAAGCAGCGAGTAGATTTGCCAGTGTTCAGATTGCCCGATGGTACTGTGTCAAAGAACATCCACCAGACCTTCCGCAAGTTCCTCACAGACACAGGGCTGATCACATGCCCACGCACAGGGCAGAACAGAACCCTGTATAGCCTGCGCCACACCTATGCGACCTTTGCCCTACTCAACGATGGGATGGATATACATGCGCTTGCCGTACAGATGGGCACATCAATCGGTATGATTGAGCGGCACTACAGTCACCTCACGCCAAGGCTCAAGAAGGACATGCTCACGGGGAAAAGGTATGAGTTGAGCAGCGATGAGTTTGAGAACCAGAAAAACATCAGCGAGTGATAGAGGGCTACACCTTGGACGAAATGCGGACCTTCGCTGCACAGAGCATCAAGGTCAGCTATGCGGACAAAGCACCATTTCGCTGCGGTTGCGCTAATGGCTGCTTTCGATCCTTTACGGCACTGGCAGATAGCACGGCGTTACAAAAGAATGCCATCCGGCATAGTTGAGGATCACTCCGTGGCGCTAGCGCGATCCTCAACAGTGTTAGGGACAAATTAGAGGCGGCCCATTCCAATAAATAACTGCCGATCCTGGTCCTTTATTGCGCGACGGCCATGCATGACGCGCGTGTTATCGATCACTGCGACATCACCGTCCTGCCAATTGATCTCGACTGTGCAGGTCTCGGCAATGTCTCTAATCTCTTCAATTTCCTCATATGTCACAACGGTACTGTCATCTAATGTATAAACCGGCGGCTCGTAATTATGCGACGGCCCCAGAATTGCGTTTGCAAAAGCATGCCCGTTTGACAAAGACGATGGACGCACGGGTGAAACTTTGATGCGATATTCTAGAGACCCGTCCTCATTCAGCGTAAAATCTTGGTCTGGAATGGATGCTTTGAATTGTAGGATATGTTCCTGCGTGACCTCTTCGGGTTCGCTTATGGCCGGGTGTTCGTTTGCTAGGTAGCGCTTCCACAGAACCTCAGGCAGTGTTCTTGTGACCATCATACGCTGAGACCAACGCGCCTTTTGCGCATCCGAGAAGGCCTCAAAAACGCGGCGGCCATCGCAGATCGTGGTTTGAGATCCTTCAAATGCTGCTTTGGTGCTGTAGAATGCAACGATGTCGGGGCAAACAGGGGTATTTCCGTTCTCGATATGAAGGCCAATTGGCCCAAGGCCTGCATCCACTTTTTGAGTGCTTTTATTCGTATTCTCACGTGCAGGATCAAAGGTGATGGTCTTGCAAAGCTGTGATGTGATGGCGCTGAACGATGTCATGTCCATATCAAAGCCACGGAGCAGGGCCCAGCCGTCTGATTTCAGGTGGTCCTTGATTTTGGAAAGTATAGCCGGGGTAACGGAAGCCTCACCAACTTCCGAAGCGCGGATTACATTGTAGCTCATATCATGTGTCCTGTAGATTTTAGATGTTTTGCATCAAGATTGGTTTGACGGACGAAGAGCCGCCAAGGTTTTTGGGTCACGCGCCTGTGCGCCCACCGATTTGTCGACCAGCGATGGAAACAGACGCTGCACCTTGACGAAAAACCGCTCTTTGCCTCTGGGGAAGCTCTCGCGTTGGCCTTTAAGGATCGCATCCCAAGCTTGCGCAGCTACTACTTCAGCAGAGTCGAGCGTCATATCCAAGGGCTCAACCAGTACGCTGAATGCGCTTTCTGCTGCTGTGCGCGCTGCGCGCGGTGCGATGTAAGTTACGCCAATACCAGCCCCCGACAGTTCGCGGCGCATGGCATCCGAAAACCCGCGAAGACCAAATTTTGTCGCGGAGTAGCCTGCGAAAAATGGATAGGCTATGTCGCCGAAAACCGACCCGATGTTGACGATACGGCCCTTTGATTTACGCAGTGCAGGCAGCAGATCGCGGGTCAACGCTATGGGTGCGACAAGATTAGTGGTCGTCATCCTCTCTAAGTCAGCATCAGCCATGTCTGCGAGGTGTCCAACGCTCAGGACACCGGCATTGTTAATGAGAATGTCCAGCGTTCCAGCAACCGAGTCAGCGATCAAAGCCCGCCCCTCGACAGTTGTTACATCCGCGATGATACAACGGGCATTTGGAGTGTCACATTTGGAACTCGTTTCTTCCAACGTCGCGGAGGTGCGGCCAACAAGGATCAAATCAAAGCCATTTTGCGCGGCCTCAATCGCCAATGATCTGCCAATGCCAGTTCCTGCGCCGGTGATTAGGACTTTCTTGGTGGGGCTCATGATGCGATGCTTTCTGGTTTGGCGTTCAATGGTTGCGTCAAGCGTGTGTTGATCAAGGATGCCGCAACAGAACGGTTGGGTGTTCCAACGGGGAACAACAGACCAACCTCGGTCGGATCAGCCATGATCAACGCGGTTGGCTGCGCATAGATCGGCAGGTCTGATAGGTAAGCTTCGATCTCGCTGGGCGACACCGGTGCCACTGCCACGACTATCAAAACCAATGCGCCGTCAGATTTGCGAAGACCTAAGGCAGAACTGACAACGCGCGGATCAACGTTGACGCGCTGTTCTACCCATTCAGGAGAGATGTTGCGCCCTGCGCCTGTAACCAGAAGTGCGTCTTTCCGGCCATCAATAACCAACCTGTCATCGTCAAAATGGCCCAGATCGCCGGTGTGCCAGACCTCCGGTGCAGGATCGCCGTTCAAATACCCCTGCATGACTGTAGGGCCTGAGACGACTATCTCACCATTCTCAAGAGATACATTCAGCCCATCCAATACCGGCCCAACTGTGCCGGGGTGATTGTCTCCAGGCCGGTTCATTGCAACGACGGCACAGCATTCGGACAAGCCGTATCCTTCATGCACAGGAATCCCTGCATCTTGCGCCGTATTGATTAAGGAGGGTGAACTGGACGCGCCCCCAACGGCTACAAAGCGAAGGCTGTCTGGCGCGTTTTTGTTTCCAAGTGCGTTTACCCAACGTCCCAAGATGGCCGGTGCCAGAAGGCTTGTCGTGGGCCGTGTTGTCTCGAATGCATCCAGAAGAGGTTCAATCGGCGCGCCGAACAATGACTTCGTGGCTTCAAACCGGAAAACCGTTTTAGCACCAGCCACAACTGGCAAGAATATCCCGCAAATCTGCTCCAGAAGCTGTGCGAGGGGGAGAATGGACAGATGCGTGTCCGTCGCGTCCGCAGCAATGACGCGGCTTAAGGCACTGATAGAAGCTTTCAATTGACGATCCCCCAGCACCACGCCTTTGGGATTACCGGAAGATCCAGAGGTATAGATAATCCGCTCGGCACCGCCAGCGTAAGAACGCAAAACGCAAGCTTCACTTGATATGGCCACTGGGCTGATGGGTTTTAGGTGCGGTAAGTCTGCAAACATCTCTGGATTGCTGGTGATAACCGTGCCGACTTTTGAATCCATCAAGACATGCACATTTTGGGCTGTGCTGAAAAAGAATGGTAATGGCACTTGCCGCTTCCCGCTGAGTGTCAGCGCCAAATCAGTGACGACATAGTCGATACCACCCGCAAGGCCGATGCCGATGGTGCCATCCACCGCGTCTAACGCGCAGGCGAGGCTCTCGACACGCATGGCCAGTTCGCGCCAGCTTATCTGGCCTGTGTCATCCTCGAATGCGATGTCATCTGGGCGGGTTTGCGAATGGCGATTTAGCGCGTCAAAGACCTGTTTCATTAGGAGGCCTCCGAAGCAATTTGCGTGGCGCGCGCGCGGGGGGACAAGACAACGGATTGAGACAAAGCCTCGCTGAAAGCGCATACTTTCGGGTCAGTGTCGTAATAGGAACCCCAAGCCTTTGGATTTGAAACCTGAGATATGTCCGCTGGCGCCAATTCTACATAGTTCAGCGGGGTTCTTTTCAGTAGACGACGTAGGGGTTTGGTTGCGGTAAATACCCCACAGGTCATCCCGTTTTCTCGGCCCCATTCGATCAATTTGTCCAGCATGGGCAAAACTGGAAAAGGGGTCGTGGAGGCTAGAGAAACAACTTCCATTATTTCTTGTGCTGGGACATCAATATGCGCTGCGTGTTGTAGAGCGGTTGAAAAGTCGGACTTCAAGTAAGTATTTGAAAAAAATCCGTCTTTTTTAGTTCGGATGCCTGCCGCACAGAGGATTTCTCCGTCTACACGCTTGGCAACAACCAGCAATGGTGCGAACTCAGTTACTTCTGCGCCGTATACATGGCTATAGACCCCCTTGATGTGTTCTTGGGCCTCTTTGCTTCCGGGGCAATCCCCACTTAAAAACTCGATCTTCATATCCAACCTCAACGTGCCTTCTCATGACGTGTTGAGGTTGTTTTTGCCGATCAGGCTTACAAGAGACTTACATCAATCAAAAAAATCAAAAGGTCTTAAAGATTTTGGTCAAACATAAAGGAAAAAATGCTCCCACCTCCGTCACGGTCTTGGATAGAGATGGTCGCGTTGTGTGATTGTGCGACTGACTTTGCGATAGCCAGACCGATGCCCGATCCCTTAGTGCCTAGGTTTGCTTGATTGCCGCGATTGAACCGCTCGAACAATTCCATCTTGAGTGCGTCTGGCACACCTGGCCCACGGTCAAGAACCCGCCATCCGGCCGGGTTCGTGTGCAGCTCGATTTCGACTTCGTTGCTCTCTGTTGTATATTGCAAAGCGTTGCGTACGACATTGGCCAGAGCAATTCCCAACAGGCCTGCATTACCGTGAACAAGTACGGTCTCGTCCCCGATCACGGATAGGCGACGACCGGACCGGAGGGCCGCTGGTGCCAAACCAGAAGCAACCTCAACAACCACACTTCGTAAGTCCACAGCCTCAAAACCCGATTGCAAAGCGGCATCGGCCCGCGACAAGTCAATAAGTTGGCCAAAAATACGGTCCAGTTGTTTTGCATCTTGCGAGAGGATTTTCTTCAATGCAGGGTCATTGATCCGGTCGATACTGGATCTAAGCACCGCGATTGGTGTGCGAATTTCATGCGCTACGTTTGACGCAAAATCCCGCTGTGCTTTGTACCCTTGCTCCAGACGATCAAAGGCCATGTTCACATCTTTAATCAACGGGGCAATCTCGGCGGGTACACGGTCAGTCGCTAACCGCTGATTTGCTGCTGTTGGTCCGATTAGATGCGCTTGATCTGATAGTATTTTCAAAGGCAACAATGCACGACGGGTCGCAAACAGTGCGAAAGTTAGCACCACTACAACACCTAAAACCACCCACCAGATTCCCTCTTCGATCTCGTGCAAAAGTTTGCCGAACTGTGTTTCGTTATTTGCCTTCGGAGATGTGGATACCAAGACAAAAACATCCTGATCCGCGATCCGGGATTTCAATCCGATACCAAGCCTGTCACCAAGAAGCGCAATCGCTTGTGGATTACCCAGTTTAATCTGCGATAGTTGCTGCCAGACGGCATCAGACCCCTCACCACCGGCTACCATGCTGCCAGTTTCGTCATAGACCGTGTATCGATACGTTCCTTCGACACCCTGAAAACGTAGCGAACCAGCATCAAGGCCATGTTGCGGAGCAGCTGGGTCAACCTGGCCAACGATCTCCAGCGCTTCATCCAACATCGCGTCTTCGAGGCTTTCTTTCAGATGTTCGTAAAACTCACTGATCAGGACGGCTCCCGCGAGGAGGATGCATAGGCTTAACGCAGTGATGATGTTGAGTAGCAGGCTTCTCTTCAATGATCTTCGCTGTCCAAAAAGAAAATTCACAACCATCATGCAGAATTTTCCTGAAGTACGTATCCGATCCCACGCAGGTTGTGGATTTCGATACTGGCTCCGTTGTCGATCAACTTTTTTCTCAGACGATGAGTCAACACCTCGATGGCATTTGGTGTTGCTGCCTCATCAAACCCATAGAGCGCGTTTTCAATCGCATCTTTCGATACAACTCGCTCGGCACGGCGCAGAAACAGCTCCAGTAGGGCGAGTTCGCGCTTCGAGAAGCTTGTCAGTACTTCGTTGATAACAACCGATCGTTCGGCTGTCTCATACCTCACATTCCCCAATGTTAACGTCATCCCGAGCGCGCCGCCTGGTCGCCTCAGAACAGCATTTATGCGGGCGACCAGTTCTGAGATCGCAAATGGTTTGACAACATAATCGTCAGAGCCTGTATTCAGACCTTTGATCCTATCATCCAGCGCATCACGCGCAGTGCATATGATAATCGGTGTTTGTGGCTTGGACATTTTGATCATTGGCAAAACGTCTAAACCATCTTGATCTGGCAATCCAAGATCAAGAATAACCCCATCATATTCAAAGCTTTTCACAGAATGCAAAGCATCCGCCGCAGTATGGACAACGTCCACTACAAATCCGGCGTCACGCAAACTGGCGCTCGTATTGAGCGCCAGCTTTTCGTTGTCTTCAATATAAAGTATCCGCATTCGGCGCGTCGTCCTATTTTCGGATATACATCACAGTTGAGCCATCATCGGCCTTGAACATGACCTGTGCAAGGTTGCCCTCGCCGTCATACCAAACGTCGCGGGCCAGCCCACCTGAAAGCCGGTAATGATGCGCAGAAACATTGCCACCTTTTGTTTTTACCGTCTCCGACCCTAGATCTGCCGCGCGTACGCTCATGATCTTCCCGTCAATGGTATTCATCAACTTGCCACTACGCACGATATCGTCGTTCCAAAGGCTGGCCGGCAATGCGCCTTTATTCGCGGTTTTCAATTGGTGCGGTTCGCCATCATCATTTGTTGATGAGCTGAGTTGCTGCAACTTGCCGCCTTTCCAGCTCTCCACACTTTTATGTTTGAAGCTGTAGGCGGTTGTTCTGATCAAAGGTACCTTGACCGCGATATCAGTGGCTACTTTAACCGTGAATGAACCAGGATTCCCTGCAAAACTGTAGCTGTGATCGCCAATATCCTTGCCCTTTCGGACGACATCAAAACTTAGCTCACCGTTCGAAGGCAATGAGAGGGCGTTTACAGGGGCCGCAAGAGCGACTGCAAAACCAAGGGCAATTCCAAAAAGACGCATATCAATCTCCATCATGCTTTTAGATTAACCCGCTCATGGTCAGTGAGGCTTACATAAAACTTACAATCATGAAATATTGCGTTGGCAGTATCACCGAAGCAGCCGTTCGTAGATGGCGCAGCATCGGTTAAAGTGGGCTCAAAGAAGCCCTTCGCGGCAGCATGCTCGAAGGTCCACTTGGGGCTGAGAGCCCCTACAACAATTCCACCGCTTCACTCAGCTGTTCAGAATTCACGTCTATGTACCTCTGCGTGGTGGATATATGCGAATGCCCCGCCAGTTCTGCCAATAGGCGCACCCCTACCCCTTTGTTGGCCAACCTCGTGATGTAAGTACGTCTTCCCGAATGGCTTGAGGCATCCTTAAGCCCCACTGCTTTGTAGATATCCAAGAACAGCTGGCACATGGTGTTGGCTGAGAAGTGCCCACCCTTTTGACTAGCGAACAATGCGTGATGCGGCTTGGCTGTGCGGATTGATGCGCTGTACTCGACTAGTGCTTTGCGTAAGCGCTGGTTCATGTACACCGTGCGTGTGTGCCCACCTTTGCTTTGTTCCGCTGTAAGTATGAACTGCTCACGTACGTTACCTGCCTCATCAAACACATTGCCCACAGTGAGCGCTGCAATCTCCTTGGCCCTCAGCCCTGCGTAGAAGCTCGTCAGTATAATAGTCTCATCCCGTGTTGGATGACGCCGGCTGCGACAGTACTGTATAACCCTGCGCAGCTGCGCCTCGTTCAATGTCTGTGCTTGGCGCATGGCGCTATCTCCTCAAAACCTAATCATTTGTTAGCTTTGAGCATAAAGTCTGAGATTTTGGTCTTCCTACCGGAAAGACGACTTTCTTGAAGTCTATGTTTTACAATGACTTACGCAATAATCTCATGCTATGTGTGTTCTATGAGGTTTTGGGCTGTGTGATTGCGCTCAGTACAAGCCTTGCTGCTATGCTCCGCTGCCTACAACACATCCCTCCCAAAACATGGAGACAGCGGAGCTTTGCAGCGCCATAGGCACTGCGAAGCCAAGAACCTGGCATTTAAATCACCTCATGCCAAGTTATAATCCAATCAGCGAAGCAATAGCTGCTCAGGCTCAATTTGAAACTTTCGGCAATTTCAACTACGCATCGTGTATGACCCTCGACCCAAAGCATAACGACTTAGTGCGGCGCAGCTCTACGATGATCCGCTCAATATTGTACGAAAGCACTGCCACTACTGATTTTCCAAGTCCTGAAGACAAAGACATCATCGATACAGCATTAGCTCATAATGACGAGATGGACGTCTCTGGCTACTTGGTCAGGACAAGATTGAAGTATTATCAGGTGCTCGAAGGAGAGCACGACGTTCTTGAGGACCTATTGGGTATGATCCAACGAGATCGTCGCCACACAAACGTCAAAATACTATCGGACAAGACCACTGATAAACGACTGTTTGCCAAGTGGGGCATGGGTTACCATCTTGTAACTGAGCAAGAGCGTGATGTCTTTTTAGGTTGGGCAAAACAAGACGAAGAGTTTGTCGAATGCATGATTGATTACATGCGTAAAACAGCTGCACAGAGCTAACGGACAAAATGAGTGAACTGCATTTGCTCAATTACTAAGATCAGAGCTCTGCCAACCCTATCGTGTTTTATGTTTCTATCTGTTCAAGCTCAGCTTCGCCGAGCTGACTTTCGTTGTTTGTTCAATCGCTCACGCTCAATCACAAACACCTTCAGTCTTTTGCTTCACGATTCATTAGCTCAAACACATTTTATGATTTTGATCATATATGAATGGGATCTCATCCAGATTGTGTAGTCATACCAAGGCTGTCCGCAGCCTTGGTATGACGAAGACCTCATCCGAGTTGCTTTCGTCTGTCATGAGCGCAACCTTGTTTCAGGAAGCTGGGGTTTCTCGATCAGCTTTACACGCCACCTTTTCAGCAACGCACCCAATGCATCCAAAGCCATGACAAACCGTGGACACGGGCGTGGGGTTCTCTTGCGAGCCTTGTACTCCCACTCCTGCCATCTCTCTTTGCTGACGCTGGATGACACAGCGACGGTTGAACATGCAGCTCGGCTACTGCGCGGCATCCCTAACATCCTCCGCCACAGCGTGACCTGTGTTCGGATCTTCTTGGGGCATCTTACGATGCATAGAGCCTGTCGCCGATCTTAAAGACAGCACAACCATTTTAGTCTTCACGTGTATTTATCAACGACAGCAAAAAACCGTTTAAAACTGACTATTCTGCAGCCATTGGAACAGGCGCTCTCTTCGTGGTTTTACGCGCAGCGCTTTTGGCCTCAGCTTCTTTGATGATCTTTACAAATCTTGGGTGCACAAAGTCAGGTTCAAGTCCTGCCAGCATACACACTTCGCTAAACTCACGGGTTGGATAGCTCCCAACCCACCTTGCTGCAGTGGCAAAGTCTTTATGTCCTTCATGACTGCGGTTTGCGTCACGAATGTCCCGAAGAACTTGGAACAATACTGCCTGCCAGAGCAATTGGTGTGAGGAGGAATCGGACATTGTGATAGATTAGCCGAAATGCACAAAGTGTAACTCTGATAGTTAACAAATTGATTAATATTCTTCTGCTAGCATGATGGTGAGCACACTGGTGGTCACAGCAGGATCGCTGGGATCCGGCGACTGCATTTGCAGGTCTACGTCGTAGATATCGATCTTCCAGAAGATGGTTATGTCGCCGTGACGGAATGATCCAAAGTCATGCTCGCCATATGGATCGTTATCGGGCGTGAAGGCATCAAAGCGGCGTACTTGGTCCAGCACTGATGGTACGTCATCTAATGTCTGCACGCCTCGGGTGATCACAACACGACAGTCTGTGAATGAGCGCCGTGCGTGATCATTAAGTGCTGCTATTTTGGCTGTGGTTGCATCATGCATTTGCTGCAGCTTTGGCAGCCCCTGGCTTTAAGCGGGGCTGCCGCTCAGCTACTTTGGTGATGGCTGTGTCTAACTCCCCTGCAGCTGCTGCATTCAGGAAAGCATCTAGAACACCAGCGACATCTTCTAGTGTTTTGACCAGTACCGCGTTGTTGGTGCCATCGGCTGCAATCACACGTGCTCCGTATCTGCACTGCACGTACCAGCCACCGTCTTGTTCAAAAAACCATGGGCGCACTCGGCGGTGGGTTTTGACCATCACACGCTCTCCCATGTCATTGGTCATCCATTTGTGCCGCTCAACCCGGTGATCTTCATTCTTCAGCGCTGCCGCATGCACCAGCTTTTGCTCTTTGAGCCCTGCGACGAGTTTGTCACGTCGCGCTATGATGGGATCGCGTTTTGCACTGCGATCTACTGTCTTGAATGTAAGCTTTGCCAGATGTGTCATATCCGCTCCTTGCTGTGTGGTTACAGCTAAAGCGTATGTTCAAAGGAAACATTGGACGACCAGAAAGACAGTCAAGTGACTGTTTTTGCTTAATTAAGCTTAGATCCGCCTGAGTGAGTGATCGCTTCTTTGCGCCGCTTGCGCATCGTACAATCCTCAGGCCCGCACTTCATTGGCGGCAGCTCGTTGTAGCCGTTCAGCACATAGAGCTGCACTCGTTCTTCAAGTTGATCCCAAATCGGAAAGAACGCGTTACGCTCACCATCACTCATCTCAGATGTCGCCAAGCTCACAGTATCCGCCAGCATATGCTCTACTCGACCAAAGACATCGACGTTGAACTGCGCCGCGCCAAGCGTAAAGCCATTCAACATGATTTACGCTGTGCTCAGCATCTTATCGAAGGCGTTGGCAAAGGTCAGTTCCCTGTACGCACAAGCGGCTAACTTGGCTTGTAAGGTTGATAACCTTTAACGCTAGCTTATCGACCACCGACACAACCTAAAGAATATTAACCTTACCTCCTGATTTTGGAAGTTTCGCGCTTAGTTACAACGCCTTGTAGCCAGTGCTTAATCTAACCTCCCCAAAAACTTCACTGGTTTAAACCAGCAAACTAGTTTGCGGTGTTTGACAGCAAAATTTCCTCAAAACACAAAAAGGAGAGCTGTGTTTCACTTGTTTTGAACGGGTAAATCCTGAGCACTTCATCAATAAGTATGGCCGTGGGCCGGCTCATTTAAACTAAATAACAATGAACATCAGTTAACGAGGAGATGTCATGAGTATCAAACTTCTTGAACATATTAGAGATGAGCTAATCAGCTCAGGGGCTGCCGCCAATACACCTGAGTTTTGCCAAGCCTGGCTGGGCCGCAGTGAGGGATACATCCGCGTATTGCGCTACAACCGCATTGAGCCAAGTGTGGAGACACTGACCGTCTGCGCACACAAACTAGGGCACTACGCAGACAGTTTACGCGCCAGTGACGCCCAGTCCCACCAACAATGGGTAAGGCGCTTTGATCGTCTTAAAGCCCTCTGCGATCAGGCCATAGCGCGCCAAGCAGAGGCGGTATGGCGTGAGCCTGCAAGGATGGGCGCATGACATACATATATACGTTTTTGCATGTGATGTTGCAGCGTTCTTCGAAACGGGTTCTGCACCCGCAAAAATCTGCGCTGCGGTTTTTTAGCGGGAAGTACTTACAGAAGCTGGGTGGTGATTTTGCATCACCCCATTTTGTACAGTTGGGTGTTGCGCATGGATGACCGTGATGAACTGCGCAGACTAATCGATGTCATAGAGAAAGGCTCTGGCACGGGCAGTCTTGAGCAAGCAATTGATGACATTAAGACCTTTGCCAATACCGCAAGCTTTCTGGCCAACAAGCTGGACACACGGCTAAAAGGTGGCGACGTCAAAGCCAAAAAGCAGCCAAAGTCCCGTATGGGAAAGGCTATCGCAGCTGTGCCAAAGCTAGGTGCGTCTAAGCCCCCTGCTCAAGCCCCACAGCAGTCCACGTCAGGTATGCCTCAGGCTACCAGTACGGCAACGTCACAAGCCGATTATGACAGACTTAAGTCACAAGGCACACAGGGAACTGTGGGTGGTTTGTAGTGCAGTGGTACCTAGTGCGCTGTGTAAGCAGCTGTAAGGCGGTGAGTTTGCTGGGATCGCTACGTGTGAGTGTTTACGCGGGTTGATGTGTTACGTGCGCTTTTGGGCAGAATATATGCGGATGTTGGAATTTGTAGGGCTGTCTAGGTTTTGGTTGTGCAAAAACGCGAGAGGCATAGCTCAAATAATTGATACATAAGAGTGGTTCTTAGCCAGTTTAGACACTTTTTTCTTTATTCGCGAACAAGTTGGCACCTGAGAAGTCGAAGGGGTGATCTAACTTCACACAGGCCACAGGCGCCATGGGCCTGCTTGATAGCGACAAATGCCCCCTTAAACTCGAAGATGGGAGTAAAGCGACGAGCGAAATTGAAAGAGAAGTACAGCCGAAGCACAAGCGACAAGCCTCGTTACTCCACAGGCTGACACCGAAATACCTGCGACTGTACCGAAGGTGCTGACCCATATTTTACAATCGCTGCGTGCATAAGCACGCCATCCTCAAATCGAAACAAGTCGCTTCGGTCTTTGTTCTTAGCAGTTGCGCGGAACCCTCCGCCCCCAAGACGACGCATGTCGTAATCATTATGATAAAAGACGCCATCGCCAGACAAATTGCTCTCGGTCCAAGTAAACGTCAGAGAACGCCCTTCATAAACAGGCCGCATCGCACCTTCAGCTGAAAGTGAGACCCTGTCGAGTTCTTCACAAATAAAAGTTCCCAGAGCTTCAGCGGCGCTGGTGGTTGCAAGCAGGATAGCGATAATTTTCAGCATAACGCAAAGATAGCTTGGAACATATCTGGTTCAAGTTTCCGTTGATTAGTCGTTTTGTGCGAAAGTCTCCATCTGGCCCGCTCGATACCCGGACGCGGACCAAATTGTTGGCTACATTTAAAAAGTAGCCCATTGAACAATAATGCAATGACTGCTGACCTTATCACGCGAGTGTGAGAAGGCGCGAGAGGCATAGTTAAGAAGATGAAAGGCAGCTCACAATAACTCATCCTCAGCGGCAAAATCTAAAAACTCATCCATAAAAATAGCAGCGAAATCACTCCTCGATGCTGCATTAGACTTTTGCAAAACTTTATGTATCTGCATTTTAACAGTGCCAATTTTCGTGTTTCTCAAACTTGCAATGTCCGCAGTGGCGAAACCGCGCAACATAAGAAGTCCTACAGAAGCTTCGGCAGGCGTTAAGCCCCAAAGCGCAAATTTTGCGTTCAATAACTGATCGAAATCTTGTTTTAAGTTATATAAGCTTTGTTCTGCTTTGACTGTTTTCTGCCTAAGCAGCCGAACGTATTTGCCAGAAACAACTAAGCCACCGGCAAGAGCTGATACGGCAAATACTTCGAACCCAAGATGTATTAATCCTTCTGAGCTGTAACTTGTGTCCGTCCGTAAATGCTCGCGAACATCCATAAGCACGTCACTTACAAAGAAAAGCAACGCGACCAACTTCATGCCAAACACCGTAATTACAGCCTTTTGATTCATAATCAGAGGTCCCCCTAAGGCAAGTATGAACGAGCATAATTCATTATATATCAAACGATATACGCGCCCCTTTAATCGCAGTCTATACCGCTCGTGCAATATACAGACACCCTCGTCTCAAGCTAGTTACGGTTAAGAAATCGCAACTAGGAGACACGTAATGCTTCGCCGAAAATTCATCCAAACGCTACTCATAGCCTCTTCAACCCTTTCTATAAGCTCTCTCGCTACAGTCGCTAGAGCGAGTGGTGGCCCTTCAGCACCTTCAGGCCCCTCAGCACCATCGGCGCCTTCGGCCCCGTCACGCTCTTCGGGTCCAAGCCGTAGCTCAACCTCCGGCCCAAGCCGCAGCTCAACTTCAGGCCCAAGCCGCAGCTCAACTTCAGGCCCAAGCCGTAGCTCAACATCAGGTCCAAGCCGTAGCTCAACCTCCGGCCCAAGCCGCAGCTCAACTTCAGGCCCAAGCCGCAGCTCAACTTCAGGCCCAAGCCGTAGCTCAACATCAGGTCCAAGCCGTAGCTCAACCTCCAGCGCAAGCCGCTATTGTTCAGCTGGCGGAATCAACTGTACGGACGTTAGCACAGATGGCCTGACTACAGTGGATGCTTCAGATCTAGATGACGTGTTGGGAAGCTTTAACTAATGCCACTGAAAAATGTTGTCACAGCGCTAGTGCTATCTTGCCTGCTAACTGCTTGCGATACAGTTCGGTATGACTACAGCAACGCAGCTGCGATGTTTGCCGCACTTGATGCGAGCCCGGATCAAACGGAGGGCATCATTGACGCAACTTCTAAGTTTTTAATTGTATCAACAGAGGCTAACAATCAGCTTCTTTGCCGCCGCGTAAAAATCAGTGGACCACGCGGGCAATCACAACGCCGCTTTTGTAAAGTAAAGGGTGGCGATTGGCGGTGACCCAAGACAGGCACCTTTTAAAAAACTGGCAACTCACAGCCAATGGGTGGCGCATCTCGATGCGCTGTCCAACTTATTTTGCAGCCTTACTTGCAGACACTTTAGCAGGTTGGTCAATAACGAATGACGAGGCAAACGCTAAACCTGACGTTTCAATAAGTTTCAACGACGGTGAGTACACAATTGGCGGCAAATGTTACGACATTCACTTTAGACAGACAGATCTCATCAGTGCCCTGAATGATACGTTCATCTGCATGGCTTATCACACTTTAACACTGGTAGAAGGCGCAAGCCTCCTTCACTGCGCAGCGTATAGCATCAACGATGAGTGTAATATCGTAGTAGGTGCGAAAAACACAGGAAAGTCTACTTTCATTTATGAGAAGGCGAGACAAGGTCATCGGATTGCAGCAGATGACCTTTTATTATGGCTGCCCAAAAGAGGCTTGTTCAAAACTCTCGGCCTGCCAATTCGAATGCGCCGCCCAGTGTTAAAAGTTGATGGCGAATTAGCTGACAATGACAAGTTTTACCCTGGCGAAAACATAGCTTACTCAAAGTTAAGATCATTTGATGTTGTCGATGCAAACACCACTTTCCATCTAGATCGACTATGGCAATTAAATGATGAACGCACGTTGCGGAAGGTACCTTTATTGCGCGCCTTCAAAGTTCTCCGGCAGTACACAATTAGCATACCGAATATAGCTCTTACGTAAAAAATTAAGGAAATTGCATTGCCTAGAATTCTCAAATCTTTACGAAAAATACACTCGTACTTAGGCCTACTCATATTGCCTTGGATTATAGCGTTTGGGTTTACTGGATTTTATTTAAACCATTCAGAGCTGGTACTGTCAGCCTTACCACTCAATACTTACGAGGATAACGATCAAGCCTACATGGATTTGGAAGAACCGCTTACTTTAGAGCAATCGGCGAACATAGCGCGCGGCTATTGGCCTGAAAGTAAGATGCTATCGGTAGAGCGTATCTCTTATCACGAGCAGAGCGCAATCGAATTCAAACGAGAAAACGGTAGTATCATAGTGGTGCCAAAAACTGGCGTGTATTACGTCAAATCTGCGATTTCCAATAAGATGTTTACTCCTGATGGCCTGCTCCAACATAGAAAAATATATTGGAACTATATCTTCGGCATCTTCCACAGAACCGGCTGGCTAGACTGGCGGATAGGGACAATATTAGCAGACATTACTGCAATTGCGCTCATTACGTTTGGTATATCAGGACTGCTCATCTGGTACCTTCCTCGACACAAACGGGTAATGCGACGGTTCTCTGAGCAATGATGGCACGTGAGTTGAGCATTTGCGCTACCGCCCAACTGCGCCAGAGGCCATCATCCCGATGGACCAAAGGCCGATCATGCACTAACTTTTAATATGGACCATTCAGGTGGGGCTGCTCAAGGGAGGCTCATGATTTAAACATAGCTAATACGAACGTGGCGTCTCACAGAGCGCCAGTTGGACAGCATTACCCAAGCAAATAGCGATCCCTTATTTGATCAAGACAAAAACTATACGTGTTCTTCAATATATGGTTTCCTCAACAAACCAACGGCACTTTTGCCAACGCTGATCCTCTTAATCCACCTCACAATTAAGTGCTAAACATAATGGGGGCTTTCATGTCAGATCATAGTTATGACACCGGGCGACTAAATTTACCTTTTGTCGGCATCTCAACATTTGGCAAGAAACCCTACGTACAAGATTGGGACGCAATTGACGCAGATGTTGCCATTTTAGGCGCTCCCTATGATTTTGGATGCCAGTTTAGATCAGGGGCTAGGTTTGGGCCGCGCAGTGTTCGCGAAGCTTCGACACTATTTAGTTTTGGCCATGCAGGCGCTTACGATCATGAAGATGATGCGACCTATTTAGCTGAAGACGTTAGGATTATAGACATTGGCGATGCGGATATAATTCACACAAAGACTAAAGAAAGTCATGAAAACATTGAGCTAGGCGTTCAAAAAATCTTAGATGCAGGTGCTCTGCCAGTGACGATTGGCGGCGATCATTCAATCAACATACCATGCATAAACGCCTTCGCGAAAAACTGCCAAGAGCATGGACCAATCCATATTATTCAAATTGATGCGCATTTAGACTTTGTAGATGAGCGTCATGGGGTGAAAAATGGGCACGGGAACCCAATGCGCCGTGCAATCGAAAAAGACTACGTCTGCGGAATGACGCAGCTCGGCATCCGGAACGTTTCTTCAACTGCAAAAGACGGATACACTGACGCTCGAGCACGTGGCTCAGATATTTTATCAGTCCGACAAGTGCGCAAACTTGGAACTGCAGCAGTACTAGAGCGAATTCCCAAAGGAAGTCGCTATTACGTAACAATCGATATCGATGCATTCTGCCCCTCAATCGCTCCAGGCACTGGAACTCCAAGCCATGGTGGGTTTTTGTACTATGACGTTTTGGAAATCCTTCAAGGCTTAGCAAAACAAGGGAATGTTGTAGGCATAGATCTGGTCGAGGTTGCGCCAGCCTATGACCCCAGTGAAAGTACTCAAATTTTGGCGGCTCAAATTTTACTCAACTTTATTGGCTTTATCTTTCATGAGAAGGCCAAGTAGGCTTGCATGACACTCCGACGCGGTCGCACGTTAAGAGTAACACGGCGACCATTTTCAATCGCATAAATTATTTCGTTTACTGTGCAGCTAGTGAGGCGAGGAGCTTTACCTGTTTCAAGTTGTTGACCATCAAACCTTCAGACACTTCTTCTCATAAAAACCGGCTAAGAGCTCGGAGTTAGAAAAGCACTAACAATACTATTAAACAGTCCTGAACGTTCGAGGTGCGCCGTATGAGCACATAGAGGAATAACCGCAAGATTAGACCGTGTTATTGTATGCCAAAGTTGTTCAGTCTGCTCCCATGAATATGTCCGGTCGTGGTCCCCCCAAAGAATTAGTGTCTCTTTATCTAAGCTTTTAAGATGTGCTCTACCGTCCCATTTCCTCATCGCCTCCAAACCAGCCACAATAGCAGCTGCACTACTTTGTTCAGCAATTACAGCACATCCCTCGTATGCCGGATCATCTTCGCGAGCTAAAAACCAAGTTGCGGAAATACGGCGTGCTGTGGCTTTTGCCCCTTCAGATAGAGCCCGTTTTTTTGAAGTTTCAATTGTTTCAAATCGGCCAGGTAATACGCCTTGAGCACCTGTCCCATATAGCACCAAACGGCCAACATGATCTGGAGCCTGCGCCACCATTTCTTGTGCAATCATGCCGCCCATCGAATGACCAATTAGATCAAAGCAGCTAATTCCGCGCCTTATTAGCTCTGACAAAACCCAATCAGAATAAGCCTCAATGGTTGGCAATGGGGAGAGATGCGCATTTTGTCCGTATCCAGGCAAATCAACCGCAACAACACTCGCACTACCAAATGCAGTCTCTTGCGGCACCCATTGCGCGCTCCCCCCCATAAACCCATGCACGAAAACGATCGGATTCATTTACGGCCGCCTTGGACTATTCGATCAAGGATCATTGCACAGAATAAAATTGCAAACCCAGCAAGTATACCTTGCCCTACATTTGCGTATTGAAGTGCTTCAAGTACATCTTCACCGAGACCTTTTGCGCCAATAAGTGACGCAACAACAACCATCGCCAGTGAAAGCATGATTGTCTGGTTGATACCCGCTCTAATCGAAGGACTTGCCAATGGGAGATCAACTTTTGTCAGTAGGTACCATTTATTGGCACCAAAACTAATGGCTGCTTCCCGAACACTTTCAGGAACTCCACGTAAACCAAGAACAGTTAATCGTACAACGGGAGTACCACCAAAAATCATTGTAGTGACAACAGCGGCAGGCTTACCTGTCCCAAAGAAGGCAATGACTGGGATCATAAATACAAAGGCAGGCATCGTTTGCATAAAATCCATGATGGGTTGGATAAATGCGTAGAACCGAGGGCGCCTAGCCGCAAACATCCCCAATGGAATGCCTATTAGGATCGATAAACATGCAGCTGTTCCCAGGAGCGCAAGCGTCGTCATTGCTTTGTCCCAAAAACCCAAGAGGCCCATATAGGCAAGAAAAGCAGTAGAATAGATCGCCATTCTTACACCGGCGGTCAACCATGTCAGCAAAACAATCAACGCCGCGACAACAACCCAAGGCGTACTTACGAATACAAGTTCAAGTGCATCAAGAACGAGACGAATAAAGTAAGTTATGGCATCAAATAGCACCTCACCATTGAGCACGGCCCAGTTAAAAAAGGCCTCAACCTTACCTATACTGAATAGCCGTATATTGGGGTCGGTGGGAAAGTAACTCAGCAGCGCATAACGATCCGGGAACGAGTAGTGAAATGTTGCAGTTGCCACAATCAACAACATAAATACTGAACTGAGCACAATGTGCTGAAACGGCAAACCAGATCGAATGCTGTCGTCTGATAACCAGTCTGAGAAGCGCGCCTCTAAAGCCCAATTAGCGATTAATGATTGGCAGATCTTAACAAAAAGAAGAATAAGGACGCCACTTAAAGCGATTGTTGGCCCCTCAGCTGCCATTGCTGCAGCTTCATCTCGTATTCCACCAATATTGGCTTCTAAGGATTCAACGGTACGTCGATATACATCTTCTTTATCTGATTGGCTTTCTATAGCGGCAGCAAGCTGTTGTTTACGTAGTGCGAGTGTACCTTCGATCGATGCTATTCGAGCCATCGCTTCCGCACCAAGATCGCCAAATAAACCTCGTGCAATTTGTACAAAAGCTAGTGTTTCCAAAATCAGAAAAGGTAATGCCCAATTCCAAAGCCCCCTAGCACCGAACCAAATTGGACCAAATAACCCCGCCATCGCATTAAATGTGGCGGTAAAGCTTGCTGAGGCTCCAATCCGATCAAACATCATAATGTAGTAGGTTGGACTCGTTCGAACGAACGCACGGATGTTGTCTCTACGTGTCTCAGCATATTTTATCGCTGCTTCTGATGACGTGTCTTCCAGCGGATTGACACCAAGATCTGGATTTTGATCAATCATGACACTTCAGTCCCTTCGATTACAGTACGCAACAAATCGGCACGCGTGATAATTCCTGCGTCATCACCGCCAACTTGAACAACGATGGGCCTGTCATCATCGATAGCTAAATTAATTAATGTACTAAGCGTTGCATTCGCATCAACGCGCTTAGCATCTGCATTTACAGGCCCGTGGCTTGCTTCATGTAAATCTATGGGCTGCATAACCGCATGTGCGTGGACAACTTTTAAACGTGAAATCCCTGCAACAAAGTCAGCGACATAATCATCAGCTGGCTCCATCACGATGTCTTCAGCAGTCCCTATCTGAACAACCTTACCATCGCGCATGATTGCAATTCTGTCACCAATTCGTACCGCTTCATCCAAATCGTGCGTGATGAAAATTGTAGTCTTTTTCAATATTTTACTAAGACGAATAAATTCATCCTGTAATTGTCTTCTGATAAGAGGATCAAGAGCAGAAAAGGGTTCGTCCATTAACAAAACATCAGGGTTAGCAGCAAGCGCTCGGGCAAGGCCCACACGTTGCTGCATGCCGCCTGACAACTCGTGGGCAAATTTGGCACCCCACGCGCCAAGTTCGACGATATCAAGTATTGCTGCCGCTTGACGCATCCGTTCGTTTTTAGGCACTTGTCGGATTTCTAAAGGCATCGCAACATTATCCAAAACAGAACGATGGGGCATCAACGCAAAGTTTTGAAACACCATCCCTATTTTTTCATTTCTGAACTGTTGTAATTCGCGAGATGCCAACGCCATCACGTCAGTACCTTCAATTTTAATCTGCCCAGCAGTTGGTTCCAATAGACGATTAAAGTGACGCACTAACGTTGACTTTCCACTACCAGAAAGCCCCATAATACAGAAAATTTCCCCTCGTTTGACATCAAGGCTAACGTCAGCAACCCCAACCACAGCCCCAAACTGAGATAATACTTCAGATTTAGTCAAACCCTGTTCTTTCACTGCGGCTAAGGCTTCGGCCGATCGGGCTCCAAATATTTTCCAGACGTTGGAAATCTCAACAACAGTTTCCTGCATTTTGTACGTGCTCTTTCAATAAGGAAGACTACGATGCGGCACTTACATCAAAGGTAAGTGCCGCACGTTCTAAAGTGTTAAAGTCCAAGCATCGCATCAACACGGTCGGAGTTTGCTGCGATCCATGCTTTAGCCGCATCTGCTGGATCAACACCCTTCGCAGATACCTCAAAAGCTAAACTGCTAACGTCATCTGCAGTAACCGAGAAATTGGCAAAAAATTCTGCAATTGCCGGAGACCGGCCTTCAAGTGAATTGGACCAAGCAATTTGTACATTTTTCAATGCATCCTTAGTAGCGACATAGGAATTCTCATACCAATCAGCATCGTCTGAAGGCTGTACCATTTTATATTTTGCTTCATCAAAAGTTGGCTCACTTAGCATTTTGACATCGAACATAAACCACACAGCATGTGGCTTGTAGCAATAGAACGCATAACCTTCGCCTTTTGCGATGCTATCTTTGATACGAGCAGTCTTAACGCTTTCTTCGGCCCGTATAGGCTCGATGAAATCGAGTAGTCCGTAGTCGCGCGTTTTAACTTCGTTTACATTCGCTGACGCCCATCCTGGCGCACCAATCCACATCTCACCTTTTCCATTACCATCACTGTCCATTAACGCAGCGACATCAGGACGACCCAAGTCTGCAATGTCAGTGATATTATTTGCCGTGCCAAAATCGTTACTTACACAAAAGCCTTGATTGCCCTCATAAGGGTTAGATGACAGCGTTACTGTGCCTGCACCATCTACATACTTGTCGGTAAAGCTTTGTTGGTTTGGTAACCAGACATCAGGATGCACATCGATGTCACCTTTGCCCTGATCCATCGCTTGAAAAATCGTAGCATTATTACCAGGGACATACTCAACAGTTCCACCAATGCGAGATGTAACAATTTCTCCTAGAAGGTGACCAATGGCTTGTGCGCCTGTCCAAGATGGCAAGCCTATTTTCACGGACTCTGATGCAACCGCTGGCAAAGCAAAAATGCTAACGGCCATCGCCATGGCGCATGTTTTAAGTTTAGTTTTCATTTTTTGTTTCCTCTGTTGGGGGTGCGCCATTTCGACGTCTATAATTATGGTACATGAAAAAAGGAGATTCACTTTTCTCACTCATCCGGATTGCGGGAACGTGAAGGTAATGTTTGGCAACCGTCATGATATGCAAAGGTTAATCCAAGAAATTCGCTTAGTGCCAATTCGAACAACTCATAAAACTATGCTTAAGTTGCATAGTTTTGTGTTATGTCAAAAATAAAGTGATTTTATGAGAAGGTGATTCTAAGTGGACCTAAATTGGCTCAGAGATTTTGAATGCCTAGCAAGGACCTTAAATTTTACCCGTGCTGCAGATGAGCGGAACATAACTCAGTCGGCATTTAGTCGCAGAATCAAGGGATTAGAGAACTGGGTTGGATTGGCACTCATTAACAGAGCCACCTATCCCATTCAGTTAACAGAAGCTGGCCGGCAATTTCTGCCATCGGCACAAGCGGCAATTTTACATTTAGTAGATACTCGCCAGGCCATCAGAGATGCCGATGATGGAGGCAATAGCTTTGTACGAATTTCTGCACTACACACAATTTCAGTAAACTATTTATCCTCTCGTCTTGATGTCTTACAGCAAGAAATAGATGATTTCCGGGTCCGCGTAATTTCTGATTCACTGAGTTCATGCTGCGAACTCTTGGCCGAAGGCGCAGTAGATATTATGCTCTGCTACGATCATCCAGCCGTATCGCCGCGCATAGATGATAATAATTTCAACCGTAAAAATGTACACACTGAACGGCTATTACCTGTAGCACTAAAGGAGCAAGTAGAGCTTCTTGGCTGGAATTTGGCTGATGCAAAAAACCGTCCAATCCCATATCTGGCTTATGAACAGTCATCATTTTTGGGAACAGTTGCTGATAGCCTAATTTCGCAAAAAACTAAAAACTTAGACGTTATCTACATCGACGGACTAGTCGAAACTATCAAGCGGCGATTGATGAATGGAAATGGGTTTGCCTGGATGCCCGAAACTGCCATCGAGACTGAACTTGCTGCAGGCGCTCTGGTCCCCATTGGAAACGAGTCATCTATCGCAAAACTCAAAATTGCTGCATACACCAATCCCGCGGGATTATCCGGGCAAACCAAAGCCGTTTGGGAGCTACTGTAAGCCCCTAGGCTTTACATCGTAACCCAGTATTTTTTGTGATCAAAAGCGAAATCATACCCACCAAGAGCAGCCGCTCCACCAGTGTGTAGAAAGACGACACGCTCATCCTTGAAATGGCCCTTGCGCGCTAGATCAATCATCCCCGCTGCGCCTTTGGCAGAGTAGCACGGATCAAGCAGGATGCCCTCCAGCTCGGCAAACATTTTGATCGCCTCGATACCGCTTTCAGTTGGAATACCGTAACCTTCACCGACATAATCCGTGTTAGCCATCACATCCTCGCGCTTGACCACACCGGGACATCCAAGTTTCTCCGCCGTTTTACAGGCGAGTTCATAGACCATCTGTTCCTGCTTGGGCTGTGGGGCCCTGGTGCCAATGCCAAGGATCGGAATCTGAGCATTCATCGCGCACATGCCTGTGACCAGACCTGCTTGAGTGCCAGATGATCCAGTAGCATGGGTTAGACGATCGATTTTCATCCCCATTTTATTGGCCTGCTCGACCAATTCAAACGCAGCATTCACATATCCCAATGCACCTGTGGGATTGGAGCCGCCTCCAGGGATAACATAAACGGTATGACCTTTGGCACGCATTTTTTCTGCGGCTTTTTCCATCTCGCCAGGCATGTCGTGGCCTGCTGGAAACTTCTCCGTCGTAGCGCCATGCAGATGATCCAGCAAAACGTTACCGTTGGTGTTATAATTGCCGTCCTGATATCCGGTGCGATCTTCGAGCAGGATGTGGCACTTAAGACCCATCTTGGCGGCAAAGGCGGCTGTCTGGCGGCCATGGTTTGTCTGAGTCGCACCTTGCGTCATGACCATATCCGCACCCTGCTCAACCGCTTCGGCCATTAAGAATTCCAGTTTGCGTGTCTTATTGCCGCCAGTGGACATACCTGTGCAATCATCGCGCTTGATCCACAATTCGACGCCCAATTCTTTTGAAAGACGCTCCATCGGCTCAAGCGGTGTTGAGAGATGGGCAAGATGAACACGCGGGAAACGGGCAAGATGCATTGGAGAACTCCTAGTTGGCTTTTCTATAAATTATCTGACTAAATGCCTCAGTCCCAATGCAAAATTCGCATTACTGTTCGTGTATATTAACCAGCCATTACTCAGCGTGTATGCCCGTTTATTGGGCGCGACCAAGTTAGCTTCTAATCCTTAGCATAGAACAACAACTGATTATTTAAGCAGAGCCCAAAAAGCGAAAAGAGGAATGTCTGAAGAACGCATGGCATGAGTAATGTTATGTTGGTTATAAAATGTGCCCCCTTCACTCACCTGTACCCATTCCTGAAGTTCGTTTCTGAAATCACCTGAACTAATGACCAAGTAAGTTTCTTCAGGCGAGTGCCGATGATCAGGGTACCGTACATTTGGGGCCAAAAGCGTCACACCTAACTGCAAAGAACCTGGATTTTTGAGACCTCCAGGCCCTATTATTATTGCGTTTGCGTGATTGCTTGCGAAATTATCACTTGCGGCATCATTGCCTCCATGACGGATACGCCACTTCAGCCACGGTTCAATTTCTTCAAACTTTCTCATTAGAAACTGCAAATCTGGGTCAAGAAAGCTGCAATTTGCCAACACTTCATCCATGTGCTGGCATGCCGAAACACGGCCACTGACTACCTCCGCCTCAGGTGCAGTCTCTTCGATCACAGCAAAAAACTTGTTTAGTGATGCAATCAAATATGGGTCTTGCGTGCGCGACAAGTAGGCCGTCTTTGCTGCAATAATGAATTCATTAAGCACTTTTGTGTTGGTTTGAATATGCATTTTGAAGGCACCATTGTAGCTCTAATCTTGAAAAGATGAGCAAGAAAACCCAACGATTGTCTACATATTTTGCAAACAATAACTTTCCAGGTTTCAAGCGATGAGTTTGGTAAGATCGCTATGTGTGCCCGTACACCCGCTTTGAAGCGTTCCGCGGCCGCTCTAATCCAGGATCTTTACGTTCAACTACAATAGTTTCTGAAGATAAATTTTATCATCAACATCTGCAACATATCAGCCTAGTCAGCTAGAAAGTATACCTAAGTAGACTTTGCCAGCTCAGTTGTAAGCAGATAGCGTCTCCAACAACAGCAAACGGAGAGCCCAATGTCAGCATTACTTGATCACGTTGATCCAACAGGTCTGGAAGAGTTTTCTGTCGTATTTACAGACAGATCACTCAACCACATGAGCAGCACGTTTCAAGGCGTAATGAACGACATCTCTTCAATGCTAAAGGAAGTCTACTGTGCAGACGCAGTCGTCCTAATACCGGGTGGCGGAACATTTGGCATGGAAGCTGTCGCTCGACAGTTCGCAAGAAACTCAAAAGCACTGGTGGTCCGCAACGGTTGGTTTAGCTACCGGTGGAGCCAGATTATTGAAAATGGTAACTTAACATCCGAAACAACGGTTCTGAAGGCTCATAGGAAAGGTAATGAAAGCCAGTCGGCTTTTGCGCCAGCTCCTATTGAGCAAGTAGTAGAAACCATTCGGACCGAAGCGCCTGATGTTGTATTTGCCCCTCACGTGGAGACAAGCGCAGGCATTATCTTGCCTGACAGCTACATCGAAAAAATGGCAGAAGCGGCTCATGAAGTAGGAGCCCTTATGGTGCTGGATTGTATCGCTTCTGGGTGTGTCTGGGTTGATATGAGAAAGTTGGGTGTTGATGTACTAATTTCCGCACCACAAAAAGGCTGGAGTGCATCGCCTGCAGCAGGTCTTGTGATGCTATCAGATCGGGCTGTTCAGCGGCTTGAAAACACACAATCCGACAGCTTTGCCATCGATTTAAACAAATGGCACCAAGTAATGAAAAGTTATGAGAATGGTGGTCATTCTTACCATGCGACCATGCCCACTGATGCCCTCAAATTGTTTCGTGATACCATGCTTGAGACGCGCCAATATGGCTTTCAAAAACTTAAAGAAGCACAATGGGAATTAGGTAATCAGGTCCGCAAAATATTAGCTTCACGCGGCATAACATCAGTTGCAGCTGACGGCTTTGGTGCGCCGGGCGTTGTTGTATCCTACACTAACGATCCAGATGTTCAGAATGGTAAGAAGTTTGCTGAGAACGGTGTTCAGATTGCAGCTGGCGTGCCACTACAGTGTGATGAGCCTGCTGACTTCAAAACTTTTCGTTTGGGTTTATTCGGCCTAGACAAACTGTACGATGTAGCCGCTACGACAAATCGAGTGCGCAGAGCGCTGGACGCTGCAAAAATATAGCGACTGCAAACATGAGCGAAAGTAGCCGAGGGAGAGGTATGGCGCCCCAACTAAACGGTGGTCAACACAGCGTTTCCGCCCTGCCCTCAAAATGACACTAAAAACACACTTACGCGCACACCAAAAATATTGCTGCGCAAATCATTGATAATAAATGTCTAAATTACACCGCCTCCATTGAAAATCCTCGTGTCGGTGGTTCGATTCCGCCCCCGGGCACCATTTATCAATCAATATCAATGACTTAGACTAGCGCCATGCACGCTTAAGTTGTGTTTTTCAAAAACACACCAAACACACACTTTTTGCCGTGTTGCTCACTATTTCGAGCGCTGAATCACGGTGTTGAACACAGTGTTGGCTGGTGCTGTGTTGCTAACACTGTGTTGGCAGAGTTTTGGGCGAACATGGTTGGTAATACAAAGAACGCGATTGCTGGTTTTCCGCCCAGAGCGGACTTTGGCGCTAGGCGCGGCGAATGGCTGCTTCGAGCCCAGAGTGTCGGATGCTGCAGGTTGTACCAATGTCTGCAGTGCGTCGGACAGCCACCGTCTGTAATCAGATGACGCCGAGCAGTTTCCACCACAAAAAATCAAGCGGCACGAGGACGAGCAGCGTGATGATTGACAGGACAACCGTCACCTTCAACAGTGGGCGTGTATTTTCCCCAGCCAACCCCATAGCAACGATCAACGGGCCGACCTGATAGGGAAAGATGACGGTCGAAAACCCGATGACCTGTGTCATCAGAACAGCGGTGAGCGAGAACCCCGTGGTTTCCACCAGATCGCTCGCAAGCGGAGTCAAAACCGCCGGCGCGCCGGGCGCAGTAGTAAAGATCGACGTGCCCGTTCCCAAAACCGACAAGGACATGAAGTTCATAAAGTCTTGACCGGCTTGCAATGGAAGGACGGCAAATGCCTCGGTTGCGATGATGTCGCCCAGCCCGCTAGAGGCCACGATCGTGCCAAGCGTCAAAGCGCCGGCCACAAACAACAGCATCGAGAAGTCGACCGATGATTTGAAAACCGCCGGTGGCACGAAGCCCAGTTGCGGCACCATCAAAACCAGCGATGCGCCCAAGCCAATCCATGCAGCATTGATTCCGTGCAACTGGTCCGTCGCCCACAGACCAAGCGTCAGCAACAGGATTGCCATCAGCGCGGTCTGGCGCCCTCCCGCTACGGCACCTTGTTTCGTTGGGGTATCGGTGGACTGGACCTGTCCCGGAAAGAAATACAGCACGAGACCGACGATGACGGCAGATTTCAGCATGCCCAATACAGGGTAGTGCAGCAACAAATAGTCGGCGTAACTGAAATGCACCCCGAAGGATTGCTCGGCCACGCCTGACAGGATGATGTTGGGGATGTTGGACGGCAGGATCGCAAAGCTGGGCATGTTCGTCCCGATCGCAATAATTACCGCAACGCCCGTGCGCCCTTTTGATCCTTTACCAAGCCCCAAGGCATCCGCCAGCGCCATGCCGACAGGTACCAAAACCGCAGCCCGCCCAAGAGAGGACGGCATCACAAACCCCAGCAGCATCCCCAGTATCATAAGCCCTGCGATCAACGTCGCGTAGCTTTTTGATAGATGCGGCCGCGCCAAGGCTCCCATGCGTGCGCCCAGCCCCGAATGGGTGATCGCCGCCCCGATGACAAATCCCGCCACCACAAGCCAGATCGCGGTAGATGAGAAGCTGGAAAAGACCTCTTGTGGGGTGGCCAGATTGCCCAAGATCAGCGCAGTGAACAGGAACGTAGATCCGACATACCCAGGCACCACCCCTGTGCCCCAGATCGCCAAAGTTACAAGCATGACTCCAAAGGTCATGGCTTGCTCGCTTGTCATACTTGCAGGCTGCGCAATTGCGGCCCAAGCCGCCAACGCTACAGCCAGTACGAAGATATAGTCTTTTGCGCGTGTCATAGGGATCACTTTGTAGATGGAGTGTTCAATGGAAGCCTTAGGAGCATGAAATTTCACCGGAAAGAGTGGTCCGACCGCAATCGCAGTACAGTGGCAAAGTGGCACAGGCTTACGCCGAAATTCTCATCAGAAGAGACAGAATGACATCAACGAAGTGACGTCATTCTGTTAAATGGGGCCGCTGGTTAACGGCTCTCAAAATAGTTCAAGGGCACCTTCAGATAGGAACGGCCATTGTCCTCTGCCATTGGGAGGCGCCCACCCCGAATGTTGATCTGCAGCGCGGCCAGCATCAACTTTGGCAGTGCCAACGTCGCATCACGGGCATCCCGCACAGCGCGGTATTCAGCCTTTAACGGGTTGTCCTGCCAGTGGATGTTAAACGCACGGTGCTGCGCGACCGTTGCTTCGCATTCCGCATCCCGATCAGGGGCGTAGTCGTGACCGACAAAGACGCGCGTGTCCTCTGGCAATGCAAGAATAGCCGAAATGCTGTCATAGAGCGCTGCCGAACTGCCGCCCGGGAAATCCGCCCGAGAGCTGCCGCTGTCCGGCATCATCAGCGTGTCATGCACGAAGGCCGCATCCCCTGCCACGTAGGTGATCGACGCCATCGTATGCCCCGGCGAGAACATCACCGTAACCGGCACATTGCCCACCATGAATGTGTCACCATCGGCGAACAGGCGGTCCCATTGGCTGCCATCCGTCGGGAAATCCTTGGGGAGGTTGTAGATGTCCTGCCAAAGGCTTTGGACACCGGTCACTTTTTCGCCAATGGCCGTGGGCGCGCCAGTTTGGGCTTTTAACCACGGCGCAGATGAAAAGTGGTCAGCGTGGGGGTGCGTGTCCAGAATCCAGACCAGTTCGATGCCTGTCTCGCGCACATAGTTCAAAAGAATCTCAGCGTTCTTCGTGGATGTCGCGGCGGCCAGCGGATCGTAATCAAGGACCGGATCAACGATGGCCCCTTTCATGGTCTCGGGGTCGTGGAAAACATATTGCCAGCTTCCGGTCGGTTTGTCCCAGAAGCCTTTTACGATTGGATTGCTCATTGGTTCTCTCCTGTGCGTGATTGTAGGAAGGTGGACCAAGCCCGAAGGCTTGGGCAGGGAGGATCAGCGTGTGCTTGCTTTCATCATCCACAGTTCTTTTTCGTGATATTCCAGACGATCTGTCAGAATACCGGCAGAGACTTCGTCGCCCGCGTCGCCGCTTGTTTCGATAGCATTGCGCAGCGTGTCGGCAAGAGCCTCATGGCCAGCCGCCAGCTTTGTCACCATTTCTTCGGCGGATTGCGCGGGCATATCTTCCGGTGTGGCCAGTGCCATCAGGTCGGCAACAGACCCCGGCGCATAGGCGCCTTGAGTGCGGATACGCTCGGCGATCTCGTCCAAAGCGCCCCAGAGGTTTTGGTATTGCTCTTCAAACATCACGTGCAGCTGGCGAAAATTGGGACCTTCTACGTTCCAGTGATAGCCGTGCGTCTGGACATAGAGGCGGAATGTTTCACCCAATACGGCGTTCAGGGCGTCAATGTTCTTTTGGGATACGTCAGTCATGGGTCTTGCTCCTTGGGGTATGAATTCACTGCGCTAGGCAGATGTGGAAAAGTGGGGCGGTCGTGAGCGGGCCATGATGGCCCGCCCTTCGTGTCAGAGCATGCGGGTTGAAAAATACCAGTCCACAGTCTCAAAGCCTTCATCAGCACGGGCCATCGCGGCCTCTGGCGTTGCTGGCGTCGGCACGATCACAGGCTCACCGGGTTTCCAGTTTTCAGGCATCGCGCAAGAATTCTCATCGGCTGTCTGCATTGCGACCAACAGGCGGTAGATTTCATCCACCGACCGGCCTGCGTTCATCGGGTAATAGACCATCGCACGCAGCACGCCTTCGGGGTCGATCAGGAACGTGGCCCGCACAGCGGCGGTATCGGACGCACCGGGCTGGATCATCCCGTAGGCTTGGGCCACCGCCATGTTGAGGTCGGCGATGATCGGGAATTTGATCTCGACACCGAACTTTTCCTTGATGTTCAGCATCCACGCGATGTGGCTGTAGTGGCTGTCGACGGACAGGCCCAGAAGCTCTGTGTTGCGGGCGTTGAAATCGTCCTGTTTCTTGGCGAAGCCGATGAATTCCGTGGTGCAAACTGGTGTGAAGTCGGCAGGGTGTGAGAAGAGAACCAGCCATTTGCCCTTATAGTCAGCAAGCGTCTTGCGGCCGTGTGTTGTTGGGGCGTCGAACGCCGGAGCAGGTTCGTTCAAGCGTGCGCCGGGCTGTTGTACTTGGTCTGTCATATCATCTGTCCTTGGATTGATCGTTTTGATGAGACAGAGATACGCGCTGGACGCAGATAGAGGAAATTGAATATAAAACTAATAATGATAGAGGAAATCGATAAGTGATCACGCTCCGCCAAATGCGCTATCTTACAGCCGTCGCTGACACGCTGAATTTTTCGCGTGCGGCAGACCTGTGCTTTGTGACCCAGCCGACACTCAGTGCGGGCATCAAAGAACTTGAGGATCGACTTGGGGTTCAATTGATCGAACGCACCCGCCAAACCGTGATGCTAACAACCGTCGGAGAAGAGATCACGACGCGTGCCCGTCAGCTCTTGTTGGATACCGCAGAGATCGAGACCGTTGCAAAGGCCCATCGAAATCCGTTTGAGGGCGACTTGAAACTAGGGGCAATTCCGACAATTGGCCCCTTCCTGCTGCCACATGCCCTGCCCGCAATCCGCAACGCGTTTCCCGACCTGCGCGTTTACATGCGCGAAGAGATGACCGAAAGCCTCATTGAGGGGCTCCATGCAGGTCGCCTTGATCTGATCCTGATCGCGCTGCCCTTTGATACGGGGGCTTTGGAGATCATGCCGCTCTTTGAAGACGGATATCAGCTGGCCACCCCCGCGGACTGGCCTGTCCCGCGCGGGACAGAAATACTGACGAAGGGCGGACAGCTCATGTTGCTGGAAAAGGGGCATTGCCTTCAGCGTCATGCGCTGGAGGCGTATCCAGAACGCATCCTGTCGGTGCAGGATAGTTTTTCAGCGACCAGTCTGACGACATTGATTGCAATGGTGTCCGAGGGGTTAGGCGTTACTCTTTTGCCGAACCTCGCAATTGAAGCGGGGGTCGTGGGCGGCAGCGACGTTCGCCTCACCCCGCTCCCCGACGCCTGCCCACGTCACGTGGTTCTTGCGTGGCGACCTGGATCGGCACGCGACGAACTTTTCAGAAAACTTGGCGGCCTGTTACAGCGCGATGAATAAAAACTTGCGAGAGACTGAAACAGGAATGTTTAAGGTAATCGGCAGAGGGCGTTGATTAAAGCCCACACCACTGAATACCTGGTGCCCGTTGGTTTACATGTTTCCTACCGAATCCCCAGACGGGCACAAACACGTCTAATGATCCCGGGAACGCTGAACGTTCTGGCGTGGTAGCTATCATGTGTCGTGCTCGTGTCTCCGTGACGACACACATCTTATACTGGACGGCGAGGTGCGGGTATATTGGCGTGAACGCAGCAAGCGCTGGTAAGCGGCCTTTGTGATTGATGGGCACAACCATTGCATCAATAACTAAACAACCATGTTGGCTGTTGCTGTGTTGCTAACACTGTGTTGGCAGAGTTTTGTCTGGACATTATTGGTGGCATCATTGGTTTAATTGCCAACAGTGTGGGCTTCAGTAGGTCCCACACACCGACGTGACCAGTTTCAGTACTACAAATATGACGTGTCGATCTAATGCTAAACTACGAGATCACCTGTCATGGGCATCGTGTGACGATCCACATCGTTGTATTCTTGCAAGAGAGGTCTTTGGCTATCTAACCAATTTACCCCGCGTTTGATATTTTCTTCCAGCATTTCGCTATCTCGAACAACCATGGCAACAACTTCCTCATCCGTCCGCATTAGACGATGGTCACCATCTGCGAATACTTGGGCGTGCCAGTCTTGGATATTCTGCAAGAATTCATCAAAATATTCAGGCTTGGGTTTGAATCGTACAATCGATAGTTTTTTGGTCATTCCTGCATTCCTTCAATAATCATTAAATCAGCATCACATCCAGTATCGCGAATTGCCTTTGCGGCCTGATACTCATCGCTGAAATAGAACTTTTCCGCGGCCTCTTTGCTTTCAAATTCAAGCATAGTCACCACGCCCGATACATTGCCCTCATGGCGATCAGCGTGTGGGCCGCGTGCAAGTATTCTACCGCCATATTGTTCAATGGATGGCAATGCTGCTTCCGAAAATTTTTTAAACGCTTCTGGGTCTTTCACGCGTAAATTGGCAATTAAATAGCCTTTAGGCATTTTGATTTCCTCTCAGAATTTTCACTTCTATAGGCACTTTAGGTATCCTTTTCATCTGCAGTCGACGATGCTCATGTCTAGGTTGACCTTGCGATTGTCGACAGTCTAGTCTGCATGTTAAAGTGGTTTGGAGGCATGACATGCTTGACTTGAAAATCGTCGAAGAGGAAATGTGCCCAATCGGCCTGGCTGGACACCTGCTTATTGACAAGTGGATCCCAATAATTATCCGCGAAATTGCGCTATTTGATCGACGTGGCTTCAACGAGATATTGAAAAACAATCGTGAGGGAATTTCTTCGGCTTCGCTGTCATCACGATTGCACTATATGGTACAGCTGGGCCTGTTGAATGTTCAAAAATCGGACAATCACGCGCAGAAGAAGCTTTATTTCCTCACTGAAGCTGGGATCGCTTTCGTACCTATTTTGTTTCACTTGGCTAGTTGGACTGCCGAATTCAGAAACCCCTCGCCGGAATTTGTTTCGCGCACCAGTCCATTTCATTCAGGGGACGATGATTTGAAAAAGAAGCTACTCGAACGACTGTACCAGATTCATGTGACGAAGACGATTGAACCAACGCCTTTGTGGTGGCTGGCTGATAACCTATAAATTTTCAGTTACACGCGGCTGCGCGTTCGACAATGTCAACTGTGAAGCATAAACAATCCTGAACCTGTTTCAACTGCCAAGCCCTAGCAGGCTAACACACACTTTCGTAGACTTGTCGGTGCGCTCTGCCGTAGTGTTGCGGTGAGGAGCGGGACATGCGGCAGCTGCGTGAAGACACACATCTGATACTGGACGGCGAGGTGCGTGTGTATCGACGTGAGCGCAGCAAGCGCTGGCAGGCAGCCTTTGTGATTGATGGGCACACTATCCGCATCAGCACAGGCAAGCGCGATTTAGCTGAGGCCAAGGAATACGCCCGCGATACGTTTCTTGAGTACAAGTTCCGCCACAAGAATGACCTACCTGTTGTGACCAAGAAGTTCTCTGATGTGGCCAAGCTGGCCATTGCGGATATGCGCAAGCAGCTGGATGCGGGCTTAGGGCGTAAAGTGTTCGCAGATTACATCGTATGTATTGAGCGTTATCTGATCCCGTTCTTCGGTGCACAGTATGTGACCACCATTGATTACGAGAAGGTGCAGCAGTTCTACGAGTGGCGGCGTGCTAAGATGGGGCGTGAGCCAAAGGCTAGTACGCTGAACACACATAACTCAGCCATGAACCGTGTGTTTGAAGAAGCTGTGGCGCGGGGCTTTATAGCGCACAAGAATGTGCCGCTACTGGTGAACCGTGGTGAGAAGAGTGAACGACGCCCAGACTTCACCCGCGAAGAATACGCCACACTCATCCGCAAGCTGCCCAGCTGGATTGATACTGGCAAGGCAGGCAAACCCACAGACATGCGTCACCTCATGCGGGACTATGTGTTGATTATGGCCAATACAGGCATGCGGCACGGCACAGAGGCGCTAAACCTCAAGTGGAAGCACGTGACGCTGTTTGAGGAAAAGGATCTGCAATACTTGGAGATGAGCGTGTCAGGCAAGACTGGTCGCAGAGACATCATCTGCCGCAGTGGTACGATCAACTACCTCAAGCGCATACACGAGCGGTCAGAGGACATACGCCACATCCCCTTTGAAGACCTGCTCAAGCAGCGTATCGATCTGCCAGTGTTCAGATTGCCCGATGGTACGGTCTCAAAGAACATCCACCAGACGTTCCGCAAGTTCCTCAAAGACATAGGGCTGATCACATGCCCGCGCACGGGGCAGAACCGCACTCTCTACAGCCTACGTCACACCTATGCGACCTTCGCTCTGCTCAACGACGGGATGGATATACATGCACTCGCAGTACAGATGGGTACAAGCATAGGCATGATTGAGCGGCATTACAGTCATCTCACCCCACGCCTCAAGAAGGATATGCTCACGGGCAAGAGGTATGAGTTGAGCAGCGATGAGTTTGAGGTGCGTTAACTGTATTTTGAATAGTGTTATCTAGTTACGGATTACGCTCAATCGCATGCTCAAACTGCCGGCCTAAATTCATTGCCATTTGAGTGCCCAAAGCAACTGAGTGCTTGTTATTATCAGCTTTTACCGCATGAATACCCGTAATAGACTTGATCAGCTCCTCAAGGCCCTGAAGGCCCGCTCCACCACCGGTGATCATCATTCCATCTTCTTGAATATCGCCTGCAAGATCAGGCGGAGTCTGCTCTAGTATCTTCAAAATTGCTTCGCTCAATTGCTGCGCTAAAGGTGCTAATGCAGTAGCAATATCGGCTTGCGTGACTTTTTGCTGTTCTGGCAACCCAGTTAAGGCATGACGACCACGTAAAACAACGTGTTCACCCTGCCCATCTGGTGGCATTATGACACTTCCAATCGAGTGTTTCATTTCTTCGCATGACGCTAAACCGACATGCAGATTGTACGTTTTCTTAATGTAGTTTGAAATTACGACGTCAAAGTGACGACCCCCAATCCTTTCTGAGCGGGCCACAACCACGCCCCCCAAAGAAAGTACTGCTATTTCAGAAGTTCCACCGCCAATATCAATTACCATTGATCCTCGCGGACTAAGCACTTTCAATCCTGCTCCTAAGGCTGCAGCCATTGGTTCCTGGACAAGCCCGACATCTTTACCGCCCGCCGCTTCAATTGTCGCTTTAATAGCTCTTTTTTCAACAGCTGTTGCGCCATAAGGAACACAAACATAAACAATTGGCTTACGCCATTTAGAAAGTCTGACAACTTTTGCAAAAAACGCCGTAATCATTGACTGTGCGGCATCAAAATCTGCAATCACACCGTCAGACAACGGCTGCACAGCCCGTATGCTACCTGGTGTTTTGCCCAGCATGAGCTTCGCATCATCTCCAACGGCCAACATTTTTTCCTGATTATTAGTCGTGTGAAACGCAATCACCGACGGCTCATCCAAAATGACACCATTTTTGTTGTCACAAATCACAATGTTTGACGTGCCTAAGTCTATGCTAATTTTATGACGCAAGCCTTACCTCCACTGCAACAAAGTAGCTACTTTCGTGCAAATTTATTTCGCCTGTAACCGATATAGTAAAAACCGCGATTTAAAACCAAGAAAGAGCACGGCACTGATTTTGGATATTACATTAAAGTAATTCCACGGCCTCAGTTAGCTGCTCTGCGTTCACATCAATATACCTCTGGGTGGTGCTGATATGCGAATGCCCCGCCAATTCTGCTAGCAAGCGCACACCCACGCCTTTGTTGGCCAAGCGTGTGATATAAGTGCGCCTTCCCGAATGGCTTGAAGCGTCCTTAAGCCCTACAGCTTTGTAGATATCCAAGAACAGCTGACACATGGTGTTTGCCGAGAAGTGCCCACCCTTTTGGCTCTCAAACAATGCGTGATGCGGCTTGGCTGTGCGGATTGATGCGCTGTACTCCAGCAGTGCTTTGCGCAAGCGCTGGTTCAAATACACAGTACGCGTATGCCCACCCTTGCTTTGCTCCGCTGTGAGTATGAACTGTGTGCGTACGTCGCCCGCTTCATCAAACACATTGCCCACGGTGAGCGCGGCAATCTCCTTGGCTCGCAGTCCTGCGTAAAAGCTGACCAGTATGATCGTTTCATCACGCACCGGATGACGCCGGCTGCGGCAGTACTGTATCACGCGGCGCAGCTGCGCATCATTGAGTGTCTGTGCTTGGCGCATGTACTGATCCACTCAAAACCTAATCATTTGTTAGCTTTGAGCATAAAGTCTGAGATATTGGTCTTCCTACCGGAAAGACGTCTTTCCTGAAGTCTATGTTTTACAATGACTTACGCAATAATCTCATGCTATGTGTGTTCTATGAGGTTTTGGGCTGTGTGATTGCGCTCAGTACAAGCCTTGCTGCTATGCTCCGCTGCCTACAACACATCCCTCCCAAAACATGGAGACAGCGGAGCTTTGCAGCGCCATAGGCACTGCGAAGCCAAGAACCTGGCATTTAAATCACCTCATGCCAAGTTATAATCGAAATGATCAATCAGTAGCGCTTACAAGCTTTGAGGTCGTGGACTGCGTGATACCATTTACCGTGCTTGAGCACTTGCATCATCAATCGTTTGCCATAGATAACGACCGCAACTTAATAGGAGGCCTTAAATGTTTGATCAGTCAAAAGTCAGGGCTCTTGTGGAGCCAATACTCAACGCCAGTGATCCAGCAAAAGCATTGCGGGAACACGTGCTCGGTGCAGGAGGTAAATGGGCTGAGCCAGATAGCACGGATCTATTCGAGATTAGCTATGCTGGAATTGCAGGTATTGGCTTTGGCACCGAAGAAGCCGCAGAGCACTGGATTGCAAATGCCATAACTCAATTAAGCATTGAGCAGTTAGAAGCACTGGCATAACCAGCTCATGCGTGGGCCTGTAGCTCAACTGGTTAGAGCAGAGCGCTCATAACGCTTTGGTTGCGGGTTCAAGTCCTGCCGGGCCTACCACACATTTGCCATCTTTTTGGAACTAGTGAGCGTACTGGCCTGTGCCATCAACAGTCCACTAATTATCTTTGCCTTAAATAGTCTAACATGGTTTCAGCCGACGAAACGGTCATTGGCACCCCTGCTGGATTATCGCACAAGCCAGGCTCGGCAAAAAACTTTATGATTTCCCTATTTTCCACCAACATCGAGTAACGCCAGCTGCGCATCCCCATGCCTTGCGCTGATCGATCCACCAGCATACCCATTTTCCGCGCAAATTCACCGTTCCCATCAGGCAACATCGACACACGCTGTATGTTTTGTGCCTTGGCCCATTGGAACATCACAAATGCATCATTCACAGCGGAACAGATAACGTCATCAATCCCTTGCGCAATAAATGCATCATAGAGGTGTTCGTAACCCGGCAGGTGGCTTTCCGAACATGCTGGCGTAAACGCACCGGGCAACGCAAAGAACACCACACGTTTCTTTTTAAATAGATCATCAGCTGTCAGCTTTTGCCATTCGAACGGGATTTTAACACCTTGGTCAGGAATACGCACACGCGTATGAAACGCAGCATCTGGCACTTTTTGTTGAAACATCTGGTATTACCCTAATTCGGTTGCTTGGCGTCATATATTACCTTCAATATTAAACCAAACAATCCCACCAAATCCATTAACATATCAATATTTGAATACTTAGTGATTATCTGATACACGTACCTTAGTCGCTAGTACTTCGTTATTAGCAAATGCCCAAAAGGTGAGTGAATGATCCGAACTGTCATGTACCAAAGCACTCCGAAGACAGAGATGCATAGCACTGATGACAGTGACATAATGGAAGCCGCCTGGAAGCATAATGAGGCTATGGGTATAACTGGCTTTTTACTGCGAACACCTTACAATTACTTCCAAGTGATCGAAGGTCAGCCCGAAGTAGTTGATGACCTGATCTTGATGATACGCAATGATACACGGCACCAAAGCGTGGAGATACTCTCAGACAAGTCTTCTCAAAATCGTGCATTCGACACTTGGTGCATGGATTACCATATTGCTTCTGAAGATGAAGGTGCCGATATTATTTCTAAATTGGGCACAGGCGAAGATTTTGTTGCCGCTTTAATTAGTTACATGCAGCGCAAATCGAAACAAAAAATAGCCCGCTCACCGTTAAAGGCATTTGGCTAGTAAGCTATCTCACCCAGAGCTCTGCCAACCCTATCGTGTATTATGTGTCTATCTGTTCAAGCTCAGCTTCGCCGAGCTGACTTTCGGTGTTTGTTCAATCGCTCTCGCTCATTCACAAACACCTTCAGTCTTTTGATTTGCGTTTAAGGAGATCAAATCGCTTAAGCACTATGATCATATATGAACGGGATCTCATCCAGATTGTGTAATCATACCAAGGCTATCCGCTGCCTTGGTATGACGAAGACCTCATCCGAGTTGCTTTCGCCTGTCATGAGCGCAACCTTGTTACAGGAAGCTGGGGTTTCTCGATCAGCTTTACGCGCCACCTTTTCAGCAACGCACCCAATGCATCCAAAGCCATGACAAACCATGGACACGGGCGTGGGGTTCTCTTGCGAGCCTTGTACTCCCACTCCTGCCATCTCTCTCTGCAGACGCTGGATGACACAGCGACAGTTGAACATGCAGCTCGGCTACTGCGCGGCATCCCTAACATCCTCCGCCACAGCGTGACCTGTGTTCGGATCTTCTTGGGGCATCTTACGATGCATAGAGCCTGTCGCCGATCTTAAAGACAGCACAACCATTTTAGTCTTCACGTGTATTTATCAACGGCAGCAAAAAACCGTCCAAAACTGACTATTCTGCAGCCACTGCCACAGGTGCTTTCTTTGGAGCTTTACGCGCAGCGCTTTTGGCCTCAGCCTCTTTGATGATCTTTACAAATCTTGGGTGTACAAAGTCAGGTTCAAGTCCTGCCAGCATACACACTTCGCTAAACTCACGGGTTGGATAGCTCCCAACCCACCTTGCTGCAGTGGCAAAGTCTTTATGTCCTTCATGACTGCGGTTTGCGTCACGAATGTCCCGAAGAACTTGGAACAATACTGCCTGCCAGAGCAATTGGTGTGAGGAGGAATCGGACATTGCAATAGATTAGCCAGAATGCACAAAGTGTCATCACGATAGTTAACAAATTGATCAATATTCTTCTGCCAGCATGATCGTGAGTACACGCGCGGTGACAGTTGGATCGCTTGGGTCTGGCGAATGCATGGTAAGATCGACATCCAAGTAATCGAACTTCCAAAACACAGTCTCGCCTAAGTATCTGAGCGATCCGAAGTCGTGCTCGCCGTAGGGATCGTTGTCAGGCGTGAAGGTGTTATACTTGCGCACTTGATCTAAGAGATGAGGTAGATTGTCTAACGCCTGAACTCCCTGAGTGATCACAACACGACAGTCTGTGAATGAGCGCCGTGCGTGATCATTAAGTGCTGCTATTTTAACTGTGGTTGCATCATGCATTTGCTGCAGCTTTGGCAGCCCCTGGCTTTAGGCGCGGTTGGCGTTCGGCCACTTTGGTGATGGCTGTGTCCAGCTCTCCTGCCGCCGCTGCATTTAGGAAAGCATCCAGAACACCAGCGACATCTTCTAGTGTTTTGACCAGTACCGCGTTGTTGGTGCCATCGGCTGCAATCACACGCGCCCCGTATCTGCACTGCACATACCAGCCACCGTCTTGCTCAAAAAACCATGGGCGCACTCGGCGGTGGGTTTTGACCATAACGCGCTCTCCTGTGTCATTGGTCATCCACTTGTGCCGCTCAACACGGTGATCTTCTTTCTTGAGTGCTGCCGCGTGCACCAGCTTTTGTTCTTTGAGCCCGGCAACCAGTTTGTCACGTCGTGCTATGATGGGATCGCGTTTGGTGCTGCGATCTACTGTCTTGAATGTAAGCTTTGCCAGATGTGTCATATCCGCTCCTACCTGTTTGGTTACAGCTAAAGCGTATGTTCAAACAACGCAGTGGACGACCGGAAAGACAGTCAAGTAACTGATTTTATTTAATTAAGATCAGATCCACCTGAATGAGTGATCGTCACTTTGCGCCGCTTGCGCATCGTACAATCCTCAGGCCCGCACTTCATTGGCGGCAGCTCGTTGTAGCCGTTCAGCACATAGAGCTGCACTCGCTCTTCAAGTTGATCCCAGATCGGAAAGAACGCGCTACGCTCACCATCACTCATCTCAGATGTCGCCAGGCTCACAGTATCCGCGAGCATATGCTCTACGCGATCTTCCATGTCACCAAAGCACGCCGTCTCTTCACGCAAGCAACAGTTAACCGCACGCAGCACTTGAAGCTCCGCTGCATAAAAAGGTGCCTGAGACCGCCATAAAACCGCAAGGCCTGATGCTTCGAGCAAATCAGCCACGTCATCATCAATCACGATGTTTACTTTCTGGAGCGCACCGCCCCTGTATGTACTAAGCCTGACTATTCTCAGTCAGACCACAAGTTCAGGCATCTTCTTTTTGATCAAAGAAGCCGCAGGCTGCAGGCTTCCAGCAACACCGCATAGCGTGGTCAGTTTTGCAAAACTCAGGTCACCGCTACAATCCAAGTAAGCGCAGATAACGCGGAGATGCTTGATCAGCAAGGCACGCTTATTTGCATTTTCAAGGTCATCGGCCAGATGTGCAGCAAATTCAAACCAGAGGGCGTAAGGCTCTAATGCAACCATCAGTGCAGATGCATTCTTGCGCAATACAGTCTCAGAATACGCATCTAATCGGATATTACGAACCGCCCCACTCAGGTACATCATAATGGAATAACGTTCGACATCAGGCAGATCAATTTTGCAGTCAAACGCAACATACTCAAATGGGTGTTCAAAAAGTTCCTGAGACACGTGACGCTTAAATATTCGCATCAAAGGCTCTGGGAAGTTTACACGAATAGATGTTGAGATGATTGCTGTCTTACCGCCCAAATTAGGCCAACTTGTGACAGCAATCGGACCTTCATCACCAACAACACAGCTGCCAAAATCAGCAAAATTATAAGCGTCGGCCTGATACCCGCTGATGGCTGATGTACATGGATTAGGATCATCGTCATCATAGGCAAAGCAAAACTCAACATCCAAATTAACAATGCTAATCCAATCACGAACGATTTGATCCAGGACGGCATTGAGTTCTGTCACTCCAGTGGTGTGGTTGTTCATTTGGAAACACCTCGCACGTAGTCTTCGAGGTACTGGAACTGCTGATAAACAGACATCTGGTTCCATTGGTCAGCAAAAACGGTACTGGCTTCCCGCGAGAGGTTCTCAAAGATAGAGTGGTCGATCGCATGAGTAAGATCACTTTCAAGGTGATCCAACATGTTATGAAACGGGTTCACTGCCTCGTATTCATCCGCCAAAGTGCTCACAGCTTGGCGTTTGTAGACAAGATCACGCACATCAGCGTTCACCACCTGTGATAGCCCCTTCAATTCCAGCATGAGTGTCTGCCTATCCATAATGTTGCTCCAGCATGGTGCAGATTTGTGTTTGCTCATCTCCGGTGAGGGTGGCCCACCGTGCAGCGAACGCACGGGCTTGGGTGGCCGTGAGGACTGTTTCTGCGAGCGGTACAAACTCTACCTTCGGCGTTTTTGACGTCTTTGCGGCGGCAACAACTTTGCGCAGTCCGTAAAGTTCAAAGAGCTTCAGTTCAGTTTTGAGGTTTTTGTCTCGCTCGCTCATGGTGTGCCTCCAGAAGCTTGGTTCAGGACGCTCGCAACAGTGGGAGGCTGAACGGAGGCTGTAGATGCAAATTGCTTTGCCGCCTGCACCTGCTCTTCCATGTAGTCGATGAAGTCACGCGCATCCCCACTGAAGTTTTGCAACAGCTGCGCAACACCACTTTGGGTCACCCGCGCACCTTCTGCAGCAAGGATCGCTTGAGCACGTGGCACCCAGTCTGTGTTTAGCGGCCTTTGAACCTCAACACAGCGCATCCGGCTTTGCAGAGCAGGCTTAAGCTTCTTGATGTAATTGGTGCTGGCCAAGAGCTGTACGCTTTTATGCTGTTCAATGAACGTACGGGTCTTGCTCGGCAGCGCATCCTCAACTTCATCGATCTCATCAATGATGATTAATGCAGGTGTTCCGGGCGCCCACATCTGCATCTGCGCCATGTTCAGGATCCTATCAAAGAGCCCCTTGCCCGCATCTGCACCGTTAACTGTAAAATCATCGCTCGCGATACCAGCTTGTGCGAACTGCGCTTCAACGACCAGTCGCAGAGCTTCTGATTTACCCGTTCCCGGTTCTCCATAAAGCAGCAATGGTTTTGAAGGACGCGCTGTTGCATAGCGCATGATTGTGGCGGCAACTGTGGGATCTGCAAACACAAGATCCTGCACAGCCTTCGGCCGATGACGTTCCTCAAAAGTCATATAAACTCTCCTAAATTGAATAAGGCATGAGCTGCGGGAACATGCGCCCCGCAGCGTCAATCGGATTACTCAGCCGGTACTTGCTGGCTATCGGTAATGCGCACTTGGGCACCCATAGCCGCAAACAACTTAGGGGCAAAAGTTTTAACATCCTCAGCACGGCGCTTGGCCACATCCACAGCCTCAAGCCCTTTTTGGTCATCTTGGGCTTTCTGATCGAGGTACTTGCCCGATGCCACCAACACGGTGTCGATCACTTTGGCTTCGTTGTTGCCGAACAATAGATCACCAGTGCCGTTAGAATTGCAGCGGATCAGCCCCACAACATAATCCTCATCATACTCACTATTGGGCTGGATAAATTCTGGCAGCGCAAAAGACGCCACAGGAATGCGCGCCATGTTCAGACCCGTAACAGCGATCTGTTTATAGTCATCCGCCGTCATCTTCTTGCCGTCTTTGATCTTCGACACCCGGCGCACTTCTTCAACACCGCCGCACTGCTCGATGTAACTCGTCAGTGTCTGCTCAGGAGCTTTAAGATCATAAGCAATCGTCAATAGTCGACCATAAGCGATTTCTCGATTGCCTTCTTTGCCAAAGACATACCGGATAACCTTTAAGCCAAGGCTCGTACTGGTCCGAGGCTTCATAGAGCGATCGGTCAGCAAAGAGTTTAAAGCCCGGCGCTTGGCGGTATCGTCCTTCATTTCAGTGAACACTGCAAAGCAACGCTCCAAAATAGCATAGAGCTCATCATTCGCAGATTTGAGCGTACCTTCTTCCCAAACAGCGCGTGCTTTGGAGATTTGATCGAGGGTGTTCTCAAGTTGGGTTTTGTAAGTTGTAGCAGACATAATCTGTCCTCTCAGTTGGTTGATAACAAACGGCTCTAACGACCGTTTCACACTGCTGAGAATCAACAGCGCACACCCACTTTGCTGGACAGCCAAGCACTTTGGCTTACCTAACGAACGTGTTGGAACTCGTTGAGTCACCTAATCAAGCCCATTGTCGCCGGTCACGCATAGCGCCGACTTACAAACACGCTCAGCCTTCCTTCACCCCAAAACCGCAACAGAGTAAAAGCCCAAATCCACCCTATAAAGACGCTCCTGGCTGGAAGTGTTCAGTCTATTATTATTGGTGGCTATACCTGCGCTACAACGATGATTATCGATCCACCTGCGCTCATAATGGTGATGGCCCCTGCTCGCAGCTCTATGTTGATTTTGGGGACATTTTCGCACACAGCTTCAGAGCCTGGTGGTCTACCCACTACACACTCTTTGCGGAGCCACAGGCAGTGACCTTCACAAAAGATGCCCAAGTATTCGATGCTAACGCTGACATCGTAGACGTGCAAATAGATCTGTCGTTAGGGTCTGAGGCCGTCGAGCGTAGCCTCAAAGATCTACACAGCCAGTTACTCTTTCCCAAAAATACAGCACTCTACCGCTCAGCTGCACGCTATCCTGTCGCCAGACGTCCCGTTCTAATGAACCTGCACCGTCACCTAGCTGTGTTCAAATTACGCAAATCCAATCCAACATTGCCCGATGAGCAAATCGCTGACCGCGTAGGTCTGCACGCAGCACAGCAAGCAAGCGGCATTTCCAAAAGCTATATGGAGCGTCTCGGCTACTCGACCAAAGACATCGACGTTGAACTGCGCCGCGCCAAGCGTAAAGCCATTCAACATGATTTACGCTGCGCTCAGCACCTGATCGACGGCGTTGGCAAAGGTCAGTTCCCTGTTCGCACAAGCGGCTAACATGGTTTGTAAGGTTGATAACCTCTAACGCTAGCATATCGACCACCGACACAACCTAAAGGATATTAACCTTACCTCCTGTTTTTGGAAGTTTCGCGCTTAGTTACAACGGCTTGTAGCCAGTGCTTAATCTAACCTCCCCAAAAACTTCACTGGTTTAAACCAGCAAACTAGTTTGCGGTGTTTGAAAGCAAATTTCCCTCAAAACACAAAAAGGAGAGCTGTGTTTCACTTGTTTTGAACGGGTAAATCCTGAGCACTTCATCAATAAGTATGGCCGTGGGCCGGCTCATTTAAACTAAATAACAATGAACATCAGTTAACGAGGAGATGTCATGAGTATCAAACTTCTTGAACATATTAGAGATGAGCTAATCAGCTCAGGGGCTGCTGCTAATACCCCTGAGTTTTGCCAAGCCTGGCTGGGGCGCAGTGAGGGCTACATCCGCGTATTGCGCTACAACCGCATTGAGCCAAGTGTGGAAACACTGACTGTCTGCTCCAACAAGCTGGGGCATTATGCAGACAGTTTACGCGCCAGTGACGCCCAGTCCCACCAACAATGGGTAAAGCGCTTTGATCGCCTTAAAGCCCTCTGCGATCAGGCCATAGCGCGCCAAGCAGAGGCGGTATGGCGTGAGCCTGCAAGGATGGGCGTATGACATACATATATAAACTCTTGCATGTGACATTACAGCATTCTTCGAAATGGGTTCTGCAGCCGCAAAAATCTGCGCTGCGGTTTTTTAGCGGGAAGTACTTACAGAAGCTGGGTGGTGATTTTGCATCACCCCATTTTGTACAGTTGGGTGTTGCGCATGGATGATCGTGACGAACTCCGCAGACTAATCGATGTCATAGAGAAAGGCTCTGGCACAGGAAGTCTTGAGCAAGCCGTTGATGACATTAAGACCTTTGCCAATACCGCAAGTTTCTTGGCCAACAAGCTGGACACACGGCTTAAGGGTGGCGACGTCAAAGCCAAAAAGCAGCCAAAGTCCCGTATGGGTAAAGCTATTGCAGCTGTGCCAAAGCTAGGTGCGTCTAAGCCCCCTGCTCAAGCCCCACAGCAATCCACGTCAGGTATGCCCCAGGCTACCAGTACGGCAACGTCACAAGCAGATTATGACAGGCTTAAGTCGCAAGGGACGCAGGGAACTGTGGGTGGCTTGTAGTGCAGTGGCACCCAGTGCGCTCTGTAAGCAGCTGTAAGGCGGTGAGTTTGGTGGGATCGCTATGTGTGGTAGTTAACGCGGGTTGACGCGGTACGTGCGCTTTTAAGTGGGATATATGCGGGTGTTGGAATTTGTAGGGCTTGTAGGTTTTGGTTGTGAGAAGACGTGAGAGGCATAGTCAAAACGGTTTCAGCTATAATATCTCGCAATGCGGTCGCTCGTGATGTGCCGTTAAGCACTGAGCCATTCATTCACTCTTCTGACCGCAAGAGAAATTGTGAGCCTTACGACCCCGCTCAGATGCGCTTACCTTGTAAATCCAATGTGTAGACCCTACATAACAATCACGGAATTTGTGGTGCTCTGCGGTAAAATTCTATTAGCCTGTCAGAGCACACCACAGTCATTAATTATGAAAAATTCAGCTGTCATGTCTTGTAAAAGGGGTCTGATGTTTGGGGAGGTTGCCAATGTTATTGAGCACGACCACATCACTTGCGTCCTTTTTTCATGCATTTGTGTTCACAGTTAACACAGATGAACTGACCGTGAGCGAAAATAGAACGTGTTGGCAGGCGCGGAAGGTATGCAGAGTCATAGCGTTGCTAAGCGTCCACAGACAAAGGAATTTATACTGATCAATTTGTACGCTGGAAAGTCACAGCTGCGCGTAGTGGATCACCGAGACCACGAGCCGGCTCTTGTGCAGAATAAGGCCAATGCAAACACGTACGTAGTCAAAAATAGTGCGGCGGCGCTTTCTCCGTCAAAGGACCAAAAATGAAATTTCCCGAATCGACAAAACCTGCTGTTTCCGGTGCCTTGGTCGGCGCAATTGCTGTCTCTATTCTTGGCTTCACTTGGGGCGGTTGGACAACTGCAGGCAGTGCGGATGAAATGGCTCAGCGCTTTGCCGCTGACGAAGTCACATTGGCGTTGGTGCCCGTATGTTTGGATCTCGCACAAACTGATCAAGAACGCGCTGCAAAACTAGCAACACTTCAAGACGCTTTAACATTTCAGCGACGCAATGTGATGATGGAAACAGGCTGGGCTACATTGCCAGGTACTGATACTCCAAGCCGAGATCTAGCAGACGCGTGTCTTGCGAGGCTTGAGTTAAATGGATCATAAATCACAGTTAATGAAGCCGCGACTTCCGCAACCTAGCATTGCCCTTAGCCTAACGGACACACCAACATTCATGACTCTGTTCATGAGTTCGATTATTGCGATCCTGCTGTTTACACTACCTGTAACTGCCCAAACCGCTAGTCAGCCAATGCCTGATAACGCCAGTGTCAAAAGTTATGGTGAAGGTTGGGAATGTGACCCTGGATACAGGCTGAACAAAAATACCTGTGCCACTGTGATTGTGCCGCAAAACGCATATGACACGAACCGGTCCTACGGATCTGGATGGGAATGTCTGCATGGGTTTCGCAGGACCGATGAAACTGCATGCGTTGCAGTAGAGGTGCCTGAGGGTGGGTTTTTGGATCCGTCAGGCGAACGGTGGCAGTGTTCGCGTGGCTACATCAAAGTCGATGACACATGTCAGGAGATAGTGTTGCCAGAAAATGCATACTTGGTAGATGCCTCATATGGCTCTCGATGGACATGCGAACGTGGGTTCGAAAAAACTGGCGACTTGTGCACTGCCATTGCGGTTCCAACCAACGCCTATCTGACTGGATCAGGATACGGTCAGCCGTGGACATGTGAGCGTGGCTTCTTTGAACAGGCTGGACTGTGTGTAGCTGTCGCGATCCCCATAAATGCATATTTTGACGACGCAACCTACGGCACAGGGTGGAAGTGTGAACGTGGATACCAGGCCTCACGAGAGGCATGCAAATTGATCGACGTTCCCCAAAACGCGCATCTGGACAGGTCGGGCAACCGTTGGCAGTGCAACAAGAATTTCCAAAAATCAAAAGGGCTGTGCGTTCTTAACAACTAGGCCCACGCCACGGCTCTATTCCCATTCAAAAGACACATATGAGGTAAATTCTGCCCTTCGTGTCAACCTGTGAAAGAGATCCAAAATGGACAGCAAATCTGAAACTTTCAAAGCCATTCACCATACTGCCAGGGGACCGAAAGCTCCCCCAATCAAACAGAATAAATCCGTAGGCTTGACGTCAGGCAGGCGGATCACGGCCTCACCGACGGCAGTCATCTATTGCGAGGGGAATTTCGCGCAAATCGATGGCAAGACGGCGAATGGCCTTGTGCGCAATTCGCAAGCCTATCACATCCTTTCTGTTATCGACAGCAACTGTAGCGGCCAAGACAGCGGGATCGTTCTTGATAATGTCAGCAACAGCATACCTATCTTTAGTCATCTTGACGCTGCGGTCGCTCACGAAGCCGTCATTCCCAACACGCTGATCTATGGTATGGCCCCTTCTACCGGACGTCTCTCAGCTGTGGACCGAGGCGTTATTCTCCAAGCTATTCAATTAGGCATGAACATCGTAAGCGGGCTGCATGAATTCCTGAGTGATGACGTTGAGATATCCAATGCTGCGTTTGAACAGAAGGTTACGATCCGCGACATCCGAAAGCCAAAACCTAGTAAAGACCTGCGCTTGTTCAATGGCAGTGTCGCTAATGTCAACGCGCTGCGCATTGCCGTTCTTGGCACCGATTGCGCGATTGGTAAACGCACAACGGCGACCATTTTGGCGCAAGCATTGAATGCGAAGGGCATTAAAACAGTGCTTGTTGGTACGGGCCAGACCGGCCTGATGCAGGGTGCGAAATACGGCGTTGCGATGGATGCCGTGCCTCCTCAGTTTTGCTGTGGCGAGCTTGAAGGCGCTATTGTTGCGGCTTCTGAAGCGGAACAGCCCGATGTAGTTTTAATCGAAGGTCAAGGTGCTTTGAGCCACCCCGCTTTTTGCACTTCTGCTTTTATCCTTCGGGGAAGCCAGCCAGATGCTGTCATCCTTCAGCACGCACCAAAACGTGCTCACCGCTGTGACTTTCCCAATATGCCGATGCCTTCTGTCGCCAGCGAGATCGCCTTGATCGAAGCATTTGCTAGTACAAAAGTTATAGGTGTCACGCTCAACCACGATGGAATGTCTGACGAAGAACTTACAGCCACTATTGCGGCGCAATCCGAAAAACTCGCGCTACCCGTCACAGATGCATTAGCGAGACCGGCTGCACATCTGCTTGCCATGGTCGTCAACGCATATCCAGGATTGATACAAAGGCCTGTAGTGACGGCAATATGAGCTGCCCGCGCATTGAGGTGGATTTGGGCAAGATAGGGCGCAACACACAAGCCCTTGTCAGACGTTTAGGCACACGTGGCATTGGCGTCACAGGTGTGACTAAGGCTGTCTGCGGGAATCCGGCAATTGCCCGCACAATGCTTAGTGGCGGGGCTGTGGGGCTTGCAGAAGCCCGTTTGCGAAATGTGCAAAGGTTACGTACGGCAGGCGTGACATGCCCCATCACCCTGATCCGCACGCCGATGTTAAGCCAAACAGAGCAAGTGGTTCATTATTGTGACTCGAGCTACAACACCGACGTTTCGGTCATTTCAGCGTTGGCTGCAGCTGCGATCCGACAGGGTTTTGTTCACGGTATCATCTTAATGGTCGAGATGGGCGACCAGCGGGATGGGATCTTGCCCGAAAACCTGACAGATGTAGCGCGGCAGGTCATGAATATTCCGGGTGTTGCTTTGCGGGGAATTGGAGCAAATTTTGCATGCCTAAATGGGGGGGCTCCAACGGAGTTACAAATGAAGACCCTTAGCGGGTTGGCTAATGAAGTTGAGCGTTTATGCGGTCCATTTCTTAAGTTCGTATCCGGCGGCAATTCTGCCAACTTACCGTGGGCGTTTGGTGGTCATTATACTGGTCGGATCAATGATCTAAGATTGGGCGAGGCGATCCTTCTGGGGGTGGAACCTCTCTCTGGTAAACACATCGACGGGATGCACACAGACGCGTTCACACTTGTTGTTGAGGTGATTGAAACCGATGCAAAACCTTCACCCTGCCCGATCACCTTTTTCGATCAAACACGCATCGACCTAGCTGGTGCTGCCACTGCACGCGTAATTCTCGCGATAGGACATCAAGATACTGATATTTCTGGGCTTTTAATGCCAGATGGCAGCACATTAATCGGTGCGACTAGCGATCACCTGGTCATCGGAACACGCCAATCTCCACCAACTGTGGGGGGCGAGCTGAGATTCCAGATGAATTACAATGCACTGATGCACGCCATGGCCGCGCCTGACATCAAAGTGGAACTCTTGGGCGGTGCGACACAACGGCCACCACAGCGCGCTCGAGGTGACTTCGACTACTTGGCATTAGTTTGAAAGATCTGGCCTGCTCCAACCGACCTTAAACTGCAAAGGAAACTGCAAATTGACCGAACTTACCAAAAGCAGCCTGTTCAAAATGTACGACGCCAAACCGGAAACCGCTTTAGACAAGACGACACGTATAGTTAGGCAAATAATCGACAAAGAAAGGGCACAACGCGACGCTAAGAATTCCCGACTTCGCAGCGCCCGCCTTGAAAAAGAAGCAAACACGCCTCCAGAAACCAAAACCTCGAAATCGTCGAGATCGTGTCGGACGAATGGTACTTCAACGCAGTAGTTTACTTACCGCCACTTTGTCTTCCGCAAGGGTTTCGCGAGAAACCCCGCACTTTAATCACGTTGATATTGATTACGGCTGCTCTTAGCAGCTTTCAATTGTCCCAGCCATTCACAAGGATTCATCGATGACAGATACAGACCAGCCTCGAGAAAAAATTCACTACATCTGCCAGACTTATGTCGTAACAGAGGCTGGACGCAATGAGCAGACAGGCCTGAAGGTTGCCAAGCAATTTGAATATTCCACGGCGTCTGAAGCACAAAACAGAGCCGAACGAGAGGCGCTATCCGACAACTGCGTGGGTGCCGACGCCTACATGGTCGTTGAAGACCCAAAAAGTGGAGAAGTTGGCGAACCAAGTTTCCTTATACGGCTCGGCAACGTTCCTGAATTTGACGATTTCTAGAAGTGTCAGAATAGCTGTGTATTTACGCGCATTGGGTAATGCCTGTTTAATCAGCTGATTGAGTTTGCAAAATTATTGCTGCACACTCTGCCAGCCTAACAACTGATTAAGGTGTTCAACACAGCGTTTATGCCCTGCCCTCAAAATGACGCGATAAACACACTCGCACGCACACCAAAAATATTGCCATGTAAGCCGTTGATAATAAATGCCTAACTTACACCACCTCCATTGAAAATCCTCGTGTCGGTGGTTCGATTCCGCCCCCGGGCACCATTTATCAAGCAATATCAATGACTTAGAAGAGCGTCATACACGCTTAAGTTGTGTTTTTCAAAAACACACCATAAACACACTTTTTGCCGTGTTGCTGACTATTTTAGGCGCTGAATCACGGTGTTGAACATAGTGTTGGCTAGTGCTGTGTTGCAAACACTGTGTTGGCAGAGTTTTGGTTGAACATGGCTTGGGACACACAAGGAACGTGATTGCTGGCTTTCTGACTAGAGCGGACATTCAGGTCAGGCGCGACGAAGATTAGGTTTGAGCCCAACCTGTGAGTTTAGTCTTTATGCTGCATGCGCTCGCAGCGTTAAAGCTCGAACAGCTACGTTGCAAGTTAACCAGCCATTCATGCGAAGCGCATCGAGTTTAATGCGAACAGAGATTGGCGCGGCTGAACCGCATCTAATCTGTTTTGACTACCTAATGTGTTACGTTTGCAAAATGTAGGAATGCTGCGAACGTTTCGCTTCGCTCGTTGAGAACATAATGACTCATCAGAACTTGTTCACGGGATGATTGCTTAACTCAAAGAATGAACAGGATTTCTCAAAAGCAAAGTCTGACCAGTCTGGGCCATCGCGATGCTCAGCTCGTCGCTGAGTATAGCCCAAAGCCGGTGCAGTCCCCGCTCCCCTCCAGCTGCGATGGCGAACTGAAGGATACGGCCCAAGAACACAAAATCTGCCCCTTGGTGCAGGGCACGCAGGACATCTTCGCCGGACCTTATGCCGCTGTCAAAAAATAAAGGAAAATCAGGACCGACCTCTGCACGAATCTCCTGCAGCATTTCGATCGGGGTTGGCGCACTTTCCAATTGGCGGGCACCGTGGCTGGACACTTGGATACCATCGACGCCCACTTTTTTTAGCTCTGCGGCATCTTCTACGTCTAGCACTCCTTTAACTACAAGCTTTCCCGGCCACATATCACGCAATCTAGTAAGCGTACCCCATGTAGCTTTGGCGCGGCTTTCGGTACGATCAAAATCGTAGCCATCCATCTCAAAGTTGGCCATTTGGGGCTTGCCGGCTGCAAGCTGTGTTAGCGACCACCGTGGGTGAACAGCAAAATCAATAAATTGACGCGGCCCGATCGAGAATGGCATTTTGAAACCGTGCCTCAATTCGCGTGGACGGCGGCCGACTTCTGGTACGTCAACGGTCAGCACTAGTGTAGTATAGCCTGCGGCCTTGGCTCGCTCGACTAACTTGAATGTACCATCCCCATCGCCAGAGAAGTAGAGTTGGAACCAGGCGTGCCCGTCAGCCACCTCGATGATCTGCTCAAGTGGTGTGGAGGCCACAGTCGACACACCATGGGGCACTTTGTATTGTGCAGCCAGCCGGGCTAGCATCAGATCAGCTCCCGGTGCGCTAAGATTGCACATACCCATTGGTGCAATGCCAAATGGGCGCTCGGCGTGTGTACCAAACAGTGGTACACTGAGGTTTCGGGAGGACACATCGCGTAGAATGCGGGGCCGCAAGGTTATGGAATCGAGGGCAGCACGGTTGCGCACTGCCCCTGTTTCGCGTCCGGCAGAACCGTCAATGTAGTCAAATACCATCCACGGCAGGCGCCGTTTCGCAATCAGCCGTGCGTCCTCAGCACTATGGATGGCATCGACAGACATTAAGCTTTTACGGCTTCCATAAAACGATGGCGAATGACAACCGGGTCCATTGTAATGACGGGCAGTTTAATATTCCCGCTGTCACATTTGCACACGATGATGGTCATCTGGTCGCTGTCCACTGCCTCTTGCAAAACAGGCCCAAGGTCTTTGTCCTGGACCTCGATTACGTTCTCGCAGCCACAGGCACGCGCCACATCGGTAAGGTTGGTTTTCATGCCTGCATAGGTTGGTTGATCCCCAGTTGATCCATAGGACCCGTTGTCGATGATCAAAAGCGTGTAGTTGCCTGTCGCGTTATTGGCGATCGTGGGCAGCGTGCCGAGGTTGGTCAGAACAGACCCGTCCCCGTCAATTGAGATCACAGGCTTGTCTTGAGCCAACGCCAGACCAAAACCAATAGAAGACGACAAACCCATCGTGCCAAGCATGTAAAAATTACGCTCATTGTCGTCGATCATGTGCAGCTCTTGACTGGGCAGACCGATGTTGCAAACAACAAGGTTAGGATTGAGGATTGGAGCGATTTCTTTCAGGATTTCAGAACGGATCATTGGTCGCCATAGCCTCCCCAGAAGTTGGCGTCGGTCAAGATCGCCACAGGTTTGTTGCACATGAAGGTATATTTTAGAATGTTGTCAAATTCTTTGACATCATCTTTCCAGTGGAAATGATAGGTTGGGATATTCAACTGAGCCAACAACGCTTTTGTGTGAACTGCCATTTCGACCTGACAGGCCACAGGTTCGCGCAATTCGCCACGATAGGAAATGATCATCGGCAGTGGCATGCGGTAAAATTGCGTTAGCGTCGCCAATGTGTTGATCGTCACACCGATTGCGGTGTTCTGCATGATGATGGCAGGACGTTTGCCGCCCATAAAGGCACCAGCGCATAAGCCCATGCCTTCATCTTCTTTGTTTGAAGGGATGTGGAAGATGTCTTCGCGCGCATCAACTTCCTCTATCACACCAGCGAGCTGTTTACACGGCACTGTGGTGACAAAAGAGACGTCGTTTGCGACAAGATCATCTACGATCTTCTTGTCGATGTTCATAAGAAAAAGCCTTTCTGATTGGATAGAATTTGTGAGAGATGGCTACGTCAGGCACTACGGTAAACGTGCACAGCGCAGGGCGCATGCCGCACAACACGCGCAGCAGTAGAGCCCAACAAATAGTCGCTGAACCCCGGTCTATGTGATCCCATGACGATGCAATCGATGCTGTGCATTGATGCATAATCAATAATGGAGCGATAGGTATGTCCAACGACCATCTCGGCTTTCACACCGCTTAGGTGTTTAGTCTTTGCATGCAATTCGGCCCGTGCCCTTACAAGCCCATCTTGTTTTGCTTGATTATCAACATATGCCTGAACAGATCCTTGCGGCGCTTCATAGACATGCAGGGCAATAATCTCACCAGTGCCGCCGTTCAGAGCTTTGGCAATCTCCAGGGTGCCTTTAGACACACCATGGTCAAGCGCCATCGGAACAAGGATTTTTTGATACACGGGGTAAATCTCCGATAGAGTGTCGTAATTACGACCAAGGGTTCAAAATGATTTTCGGCATCGCCACTTTGCCTGCACGAATGTCAGCAAAAGCGCTTGGGCCGTCTGCTAAGGGCCGAATTTGTGTCCAGTCCAACGGACCAAGTCGCCCGTCGAAAAGCGCTGCAGCCGCATCGCGGAAATCAGCAGCCGTATATGTGTATGTGCCGATAAATGTAATCTCTTGCAAAGTGGCGCGGCGCACGTCGAAGCCAGGCTCATCATCACCCAAGCCCACATGCGCGATAATGCCACCAGGTTGCAAAAGCCTGGATGCAGAGGCACGTGTTACTCCAAAGCCAACCGCGTCGATCGCGATGGGAAAACTTTGATCAGTTGCGGCAACCGCAGTCTGACCCGCTTGTTCACACAAGAAAGCGCATCTAGCGGGATCAGGTTCAACGATTGTCACGTCGTCCAAGCCCATCGCTTTCAGTGCGAGGGACGCCGCCAATCCAATGGCCCCACCGCCGATCACTAATGCGCGTTTTTCCATCGCAGGATGCAGCGCCTGAAGCGCCAGTCGGGCAGCATGCCAGCTAACAGCCAAGGGTTCCGCCAATGCCGCCTTTTCCAGTGACACATGATCTGGCACCTCCACCAGATTAGACAGTGGCATCACCAAATATTGCGCAAAGGCACCTTCGCGTGGGGCCATGGAAATGATCTGACGATCTGGACACAAGTTTTCGCGGCCTGCTTTGCAAGCAAGGCATTCGCCGCAAGTCACCAGCGGATTTATAGTGACGCGCATGCCGTCATGTGTGCCGCCTTTGATCGTCCCAGCAGCCTCGTGTCCCAAAATAAGCGGTGCAGGACGACGTGCATCGTGGCCGAGATAAGCGTGCATATCGGATCCGCAAATCCCAACGGCCTCAACTTTGATCAAATGCTCTCCGGCTTGCGGAATGGGATCTAATACATCCGTGAAACTGAGTGTTTCAACACCCTGATAAACAAGCGCTTTCATTTTGCGGTGAACCCCCCGTCGACCATAAGAACCTGACCTGTGACGAAGGCTGACGCATCCGAGCACAAGAACAGGATCGGACCGTCCATATCTTCCAGCATGCCATTGCGACCCACGCAGGTTTGCGCAGCATTGCGGTCGGCACGTGCCGGATCGTCAAACACCGCTGCCGTCAGTTCCGTCGGGAAGAACCCGGGTCCTATGGCATTTGCCGTGATCCCGTAGGGGGACCACGCTTCGGCCATGGCGCGGGTCAATTGGCTGATAGCACCTTTACTGGCACCGTAGGCAATCCCACCGGGAAAAGCCCGTGTGCTTTGCAACGACGCAAAATTCACAATGCGCCCCCAACCTTTGGCTTGCATTGCAGGCATAAAAGCCTGCGACACAAAGAAGGGCGCATTCAGGTTCAGCGCAATGGTTTGATCCCATCCGTCAGGCGTCACGTCATCTGCCGCTTCCCGCGTATTGACGCCAGCAGCATGAACCAGAATATCAGGTGCCCCGAATGGGGCGGACACATCGCGAACCAGTTGCGCCAAGCAATTTCGATCCGCCACATCGGCCACGACTCGCGCAGCGCTTGGGCCAATTTCAGCACAGAGGCTGTCCAAAGCCTCTGCACGTCTTGCAATCCCCACAACCGATGCTCCAGCCGCGGCCAGCGTGATCGTAGCGCGCCGTCCAAGGCCGGAACTGGCGCCGGTAATGCAGGCCACTTTGCCAGACAAATCAAAAAGGGGGGCGGTGTAGGCCACGCGCTTAAACTTCAGCTGTCAGGTCAAAGTTTTCGCCGGGGAAGTATTTGGCGAGGCGCACATCTGCAGCGCGCGCGTGCCCTTCCATCCCCTCTAGCCGTGAGATACGGGCCGTTGCAATCGCTACATCCTTGGAGGCTTCCTGCGTTGCGCGCTGCCATGTGACGATCTTCATGTACTTGTGCACCGACAGACCACCCGTGTAACCTGCCGCACCAGAGGTCGGCAGCACGTGGTTTGTGCCCGACGCTTTGTCCCCGTAAGACACCGTGGTTTCTTCACCTAAGAACAACGACCCGTAGCAGCTCAGGTTTTGCAGCCACCAATCGAGGTCTTCGGCCATCACGGTCAAATGCTCCGGTGCGTATTCGTCGCTGCATTTTGCCATATCAACACGGTCGGCACACACGATGACTTCCGCATAATCGCGCCATGCAGCAAAGGCGTTGTCGCGGTTTAGCTGTGGCAAGTCTTCGATCAACGCGGGCACACGCGCCATGACATCTTCAGCCAATGCACGGTCGTCCGTGACCAGCCAAACTGGAGAATTGTATCCATGTTCGGCTTGGCTGACCAAGTCGGTTGCAACGATGTGCGGATCGGCACCTTTATCGGCAAGGATCAAGCTGTCTGTGGGACCAGCAATCATGTCGATGCCGACGCTGCCGAACAGAATGCGTTTGGCTTCAGCCACAAATTGGTTGCCCGGACCGACAAGAATATTTGCCTTGGGTAACCCAAACAAGCCATAGGTCATTGCGGCCACGCCCTGCACGCCGCCCATAGCCAAAATCTTGTCTGCGCCGCAGATGTGCGCGGCATAGATAATGGCGGGGGCCACACCTACGCCAGGGCGCGGTGGTGAACAGGCGGTGATGTGCTTACACCCCGCAACTTTTGCTGTGGTAACGGTCATGATTGCGCTTGCGATGTGGCTATAGCGCCCGCCAGGCACATAGCAGCCTGCGGCATCAACAGGGATCGCTTTTTGGCCCGCCACATACCCCGGGCTAATCTCCATCTCCACATCCGCGACGGTACTTTTCTGCAGCTCGGCAAAGCGTTTGACGTTGTCATGCGCAAACTGGATATCGGCCTTCAGCTTTTCAGGCACCAAAGCGCTGGCAGCCTCGATTTCGGCGTTGGTCAACATCACGTTGCCTTCATATTGATCGAATTTAGCGGCATATTCCATGGCCTTAGCGTCGCCGCCTGCTTTTATATCATCCAGAATCGAAACAACCCTATCGTGGACGTCAGATGCGCCAGACGCCGATGTAAGCGTCGCTTTCTTGAGATATTCACGTGTCATTTTTATGTGTCCTACTTATAGATATCTGGAAGTAAAGTTGTCGAAACGGCAGGCACGTAAGCGATAAACAAGACCACGACAAACATGCACAATACAAAGGGCACCGCGCGCACGGCGATCTTTAGGATCGATTCACCTGTTATACCTGAGACAACAAAGAGATTGAGGCCGAGCGGTGGAGTGATGAAACCCACCCCAAGCGCAGTGATCATCATGATGCAAAACTGGATTTCGTTCATGCCAATGTTTTCGGCCAATGGTTGAAGGATAGGTGCCAAGATCACGATGTTGGGTGTCGTTTCCATTACACAGCCAGCGGCGATCAGGATACCGATCATCAACAGGATCAGGATCCAAGGCTCAGTAGTAAGGCTAGTTGCAGAAGTGACAAAGCCTTGCGGGACGCCCATAATTGCCAAGGCCTCAGCTAGCGGTGCGGAAAAGGCTATGATCGGAAGGATCACACCGTTGACCTTGGCAGAGCTGACCAGCATCGCGGGAAAGTCCGCAAAGCTCAGCGTCCTAAGTAGAAAACCCATCAAAATTGTAACCACGACGGCTGTTGCACCGGCTTCGGTCGGGGTCAGGCGGCCCGAGAAAATCCCATAAAAAATGATACCGGGCACGATGAACGCATACCAGCCAGATTGTAGCGAACGGCCCAGATTGCCAAGCCATTCCATAATCGTCAGATTGCCGCCGCCCTCATAAGCGTAGATCCGGTTCACAACGAGGTTGGTTATCAAGATCGCGAACAGGATACAGAGGCCGGGGATCAAGGCCGCGAGGAACAAAGTTGATGCGGACACACCCAGTACAAGGCCGATGATGATGTAAGCAATCGAGGGCGGAATAAGAATACCAGTACATGCGCCCGCGGCCACCAAAGCGCAGGCATAGGGGCGTGGATAACCGGCCTCGACCAGACGCGCGATCGTCATGCGACCCACCGCAGCTGCACCCGCCGCGTCAGAGCCCGAAATCGCCGCAAACATACCACAAACCAGCACGGTAGCGGAGCCGAAACCGCCTTTGGTAAAACAGGTCAGGGCTTCAGCAACATCTAGAAACTTACGACTCAGCCCCGTGCGAACTAACACGTCGCCGGTCAGGATAAACAGCGGGATCGCTGTCAGTGCAAAGGCGTCAATGCCAGTGAATAACCGCTCACCCACTAGGCTGAGCGGCAGATCCCCTGACATGAGCAACATCAAAATAGCAGACGACCCAATTGCCGCCCAAACGGGCACGGCCATGGCGATAAGCGCCACGAACAGGATGACGGGCACATAAAAATCCCAACCAAGCTCAACAGTTTGCGCAACAGTATTCCAGAGCATCGTACCGCTCCTCAATCAAATAGAGTGTCGCCCTCATAGACCGGCTTGCCAGTCTTGAGGGAAATGAAATCGCAGCGAAGCGACTGCAGCAAGCGCCAAATCATCAGGCCAAACCCTGTAGGGACAGCCATAAGAAACCAGACTTTGGAAAGCCGTAAACCGTCCGTGACAGAGCCAAATTTCCAAGACACATGGACAGATTCAAACGACCAATAAAGTGCGATCACCGCCACAATCAGCATTACAACATCGCCGAACATATAAAGTAGCGCTTTGGGTCGTTGACCCAGGTAATGCATAACCACGTCAATGCGAATGTGCGCACGTTCTTTGACGGCGGCGGAGGCTCCAATCCAAGCCAGATAAATGAAGGAGTAACGTACGATTTCCTCGCCCCAGATGGACGAATATGCGAAAATCTCACGGCGCAAGACTTCGACCGCCATAGTAATGACCAGCATGACGTAAAATATCAAAAGCAGCCAGCGTTCCGCGTTTTTATCAAGTCGGCACAGGAATTCCATAATCCGTCCAATCGGTTGCCATGCAAAAACAACGCACATCCGTTGCGCCAACCGTTTTGCATGTCGGAGAGAAAGTGTGCCGGACGCTACGTAAGCGCCCGACACGTTCTAATTACGCGTCGTGTACGTAATATTTGCCCTGGGTCGAGGCAGCTTCTTCCATCTGCGCAAAAGCATCCATGGAACCGGCGAGTTTGACTTTGAACTCGTCCCACTCAGAACGCTGATAACCGCCCGCATCTTTCCACTCAGCTAACTGATCATCGCTAAGGCTGTGGAATTCAACGCCAGCCTTGGCCAGCTCGGCCATGGCATGCGCACGTGCCGATGGCACCTTTGCAAGGTTCTGGTGGCCAGTCATCTCGGAAGCCCACATGATGCCTTCTTGAATGTCCGCAGGCATAGAGTTGAACCATTCGAGGTTGCACGAATACACCTGCGAGTCCGGTACCGCCTGCGTGAAAGTCACATGGGATAGCATGTCCTTGAAGCCGAATACGAACAACGCACCAACTGACGGATCAAGCGCATCTGCTACACCCTGCTGGATCGCTGAAGGTGTTTCACCCCATGCTACCGGAGTCGGGTTAGCACCAACCATACGGTAGTACTGCTGCAGCATAGCGGAGCCTGGCACACGGAACTTTACGCCATCCAGGTCGCCGGGCGTTAAGACAGCTCCTGCGCCACCCTTCCGGACAGCAACAACACGCGGGTCAATATTGACGTAGAACAATGGCTTAAAACCGTTTTTCTCAATTTTTGGTGTAACGTTTGTGTTCCAAAAATCAGAGTTTACTAGGTTAGTGAAACGCTGGTTGGACCCACAAAGATACGGCATATTGATCAGGTCAACAGTTGACGCAAATGGCGCGAAGTTAGACAGTGAGTGCTGAGCTGCTTGGATCGTACCACCCTGGACGGCCTGAACCAATGCACCACCTGCCCCCAACTGACCACCAGGAGCTAACTTTACATAAACCCTGCCGTTGGTCGCGTTCTGGATATTTTCCTTAAGGTCGAGCTGCATAATCGGGTAGCTTCGCGATGCACCCAGGACATAAGCTGTTGCAATTGTCATGGTATACTCAGCAGCGGCCTCGCGCTCACGTTCTTCATTAGCCGATTGCGCTGAAGCCTCGCTCGACCAAAGCGTACCCGCAGCACCTGCGACAAGAGCTGCAGTAAACCCCCCAGTTGATGCAACCTTTAAAAAGTTCCTACGCTCTAGCGACGCAATCTCTTTACGATCTTTATGATCCATTTGGATCTCCTCCCTTTAAACTTGTTCGCTGTCGTCATTCTTCGAACGATCAGCCTCTTTTCTCAGAATAGCGACGACGAAAAGAACCGCCGCAAAAGACAGAACCAGCATTTCTCCAATATCTCCAAGAACGGCAGCATCCGCAAAAGCGCCGAGGGCTACGTTCAAAAAGAAGATCAAGAAAACAATAAGTGCACCAATGAGAAACATGACAATCCTCCTCGCTGCCCAGTCCCACCACCAGTGTAAGCGCTTACAAAAATAAATTGCAAGCGTTTACATATTTTATATTTGAATGTGTTAGCATACATATACCAAGTACTAATGTTGAAAACACTGCGACTAGATGAATACTAAACCATGCATCCCCACTCTAAGCGACGTTGCCAAAGCCGCTGGTGTTTCAACTGCGACTGTATCTCGCTGTTTGAATGAAAACCAAAAAGTCGCCGCAAAAACGGTAGAAATGGTAATGAAAGCAGTCGAAGAGCTCGGCTACACCCCAAATTACCACGCGCGTGCGATGGCCGCGAAGCAGTCTCATACGGTTGGCGCAATCATTCCCACGATGGAGAATGCGATTTTTGCACGCGGCTTACAGGCGTTTCAAGAAACACTTTTTGAACAAAAGTATAATTTGCTTGTGTCCAGCAGCGCCTATCAGCCAAAGAGGGAAGCTCAGCAAATCCGTGAACTGGTGGCGCGTGGTGCTGACGGCCTGCTGCTGATTGGATTCGAACGCGACGAGGCCATTTACGACTTTTTAGCTCAGCGTGATATTCCTGTTGTTCTAGCTTGGGCCTCAAGACAAAACTCAGATCACGCCTATGTCGGCTTTGATAATCGAGCTGCGATGAGAATGTTGACTGACAAAGTAATTGAAATGGGTCATCGGCAAATTGGGATAATTTCAGGAATCACTGAAGGCAATGACCGTGCCGCTGAAAGACTTGCTGGCATCAAAGATAGCTGGCAGGCTCATGGTGGTTCCCTAGACAAACTTGCTATTGTTCAAACACCATATGATACAGAAAACGGTGGCGTTGCCTTAGAACAGCTTGTCCAGGCGACCCCAAGACCCTCAATTATTATTTGTGGAAACGATGTGCTTGCAACAGGTGCAATTTCAAAAGCGCGTGATTTGGGCATTAAAGTTCCAGACGATATTTCAATTACCGGATTTGATGATATCGAACTAGCTAAGCATGTCTCCCCTGCCCTAACTACAGTTCACGTTCCACATCGTCAAATGGGCCACATTGCCGCCAAAAGCCTGATTAACTTAATTGAAAAAAAAGGCGAGAAGGCATTTCACCAGTTGGATGTATTTATCGAGATGCGTGCTTCTTTGAAACGAATTTCGACGCCAGGAGCAAATTAGTAAGCCAGCCAGTAAAACGGCAATAACTAGGTTTATTCATTTTAGGCAAAATCTGTCTCTTTCTCTTATACACACTTCCGTAGACTTGTTGGTGCACCCTGCCGTAGTGTCGCTGTGAGGAGCAGGACATGCGGCAGCTGCGTGATGATACACATCTGATACTAGACGGCGAGGTGCGTGTGTATCGGCGTGAGCGCAGCAAGCGCTGGCAGGCAGCCTTTGTGATTGATGGGCACACGATCCGCATCAGCACTGGCAAACGCGATTTGGCCGAGGCCAAGGAGTATGCCCGCGAGACTTTTCTTGAGTACAAGTTCCGCCACAAGAACGACCTGCCCGTTGTGACCAAGAAGTTTTCTGATGTAGCCAAGCTGGCCATTGCGGATATGCGCAAGCAGCTGGATGCGGGTTTAGGGCGCAAGGTGTTTGCTGATTACATCGTGTGTATTGAGCGCTACCTCATCCCGTTCTTTGGGGCGCAGTTTGTGACCACCATTGATTACGAAAAGATACAGGCATTCTACGAGTGGCGGCGCGAGAAGATGGGCCGTGAGCCAAAGGCTTCTACGCTCAACACGCATAACTCAGCTATGAACCGTGTGTTTGATGAAGCCGTGGCCCGTGGCTTTATTGCCCACAAGAGTGTGCCTTTAATGGTGAACCGTGGGGAGAAGAGTGAGCGGCGTCCTGATTTTACCCGCGAGGAATACCGTACGCTTATTCGTAAGCTGCCCAGCTGGATTGAGGCTGGCAAAGCGGGCAAGCCCACAGACATGCGCCACCTCATGCGGGACTATGTGCTGATCCTAGCCAATACAGGCATGCGGCACGGCACAGAGGCCCTGAACCTCATGTGGAAGCATGTGACCCTGTTTGAGGACGGTGGTCAGCAGTACCTAGAGATGAGCGTGACAGGAAAGACTGGGCGCAGAGACATCATCTGTCGCAGTGGCACGCTGAACTATCTCAAGCGCATACATGAGCGGTCTGAAGACATACGCCACATTCCCTTTGAGGACCTACTCAAGCAGCGCATTGATCTGCCTGTGTTCAGGCTGCCTGATGGAACCGTTAGCAAGAACATACACCAGACATTCCGCAAGTTCGTCACAGACGCAGGGCTTATTACCTGTCCACGTACAGGGCAGAACCGCACTCTCTACAGTCTACGTCACACCTATGCGACATTCGCCCTACTCAACGACGGCATGGATATACACGCACTCGCCGTACAGATGGGCACAAGCATAGGCATGATTGAGCGGCATTACAGTCATCTCACGCCACGCCTTAAGAAGGACATGCTCACCGGCAAGCGGTATGAGCTGAGCAGAGAGGAGTTTGAGGGGACAGGGTAGCCAGGGTTTATGAACTGTGGGCGGAGAGCTGTCATTCGTGGCGGTCTGGGCGGAGGTTTGCACTGCAGACGAAGCAGACTTTGATAAAGAGCTTATGAAAGTCCGCTAATAATTATTGAGCCGCTGAAAATCTATATTCGATCTGTGAAAAGGCATCCTCGCCAAACCCGTAAGCCATGGTCAAACCTGTCGGTCCGGCAGTCACGCCGTGTTCCGCGTTGGCTGGTATGAAAATGGCCGACCCGGGTACGATTTCGACGGCTTGCCCATCCAGCATGACTGTACCCGACCCTGTAAGGCCAAAGTAAAATTCGGGTGGTGTATGGCGATGCAGGTGCAAAACGCCGCCTGCTGCGAAGGTTGCGACACCCAAAACCAAACCGTTCGACTGCGTCTTGTCACCAGAAATCAGTGTTTGCCACGTCACATCGCCAAAGACCGGATCAAATCCTCCTTCAATAGGCTGATCATCCAACGCCGCAACAAAGCCAATTGGATTGTCATTTGCGGCTACGGGAACAGGATTTTGTTCGAGTGCGAAGGTGTCGAGCTGAGACATAGGCATGGGGTGATTTCCTGACCAAACAGTATCTTTGTGGGCTGAGCTTTCTACGACTTGCATGAAAAGTAAAAGCGACTAAAAACATAAATTATAGGCAAAATATTTTGGTGGTAGATGATGTTTGAAAAACAGATCAACCTGACATGGCTGCGCACGTTCGAAGCGGCCTCTCGTCATCTGAACTTCACTGCAGCCGCAGCCGAGTTGGGGCTAACCCAAACTGCCGTAAGCCTTCATGTTCGAACACTGGAGGAGCAATTGGGGAGCCGTCTGTTTCATCGCAAGGCGCGTCACCTCTCTTTGAGTGATATCGGGCAGGCTTATGTTTCGACAATCAGGCAAGCTTTAGCGGATATCGACGCTGCCACCGCCAGCCTTTTTGGGGCAACCCGCAACGAGACAATCACCGTCAAAGCGCCGATCTCTACCTCCGCTCTTTGGCTGGCTCCGCGGCTGCCCAAATTCAAATTGGTCCACCCTGACATCGATATCCGTCTCGTGTCTAACATCTGGACGGACACAACTGGGTTTGATCACGTCGATGTGGAACTGCGTGTGGGTAGGGGCGACTGGACGGATGCTGCGTCTGAACGCTTGTCAGATGATGTGATGGTCCCTATTGGGCCTGTGCATTTGGGTAATGCAACGCTTGATCCTAAACAATTGTTGAACGGCCCGTTTATCCGCATTTTAGGGCAGGAAGCGGACTGGGTGAGGTATTTGGCGGCCCATGATCTGGCGTTACCGACGAGCGCAGACGAACTCTATGTTGATACAATGACAGCGGCGATTGAACTAGTTGCGAATGGCGGCGGGTATGCGGTTGTTCTCAAGCGTCTGGTTGAGATGGCAAATGCCACGGCGGCGCGCGTTTCGATTATTGGAACAGACGTTCCAACGCCAAGCGCACATTACCTCATGCGGCCGAGGTCCAAACGTTCAAAACGATCTGTGGTTTTGGTGTTTGAAAACTGGCTGCAGGAGGAATTTTTGGATACCGAAACTGGCTAAATTGATAGTTAAGAATGCCTCGAAGCAGCCATTCGTCGGTTATGCAGCTTTAGTCAGAGTGTGCTTCTTGTCGCCGTTAGCTTCAACAGGCACCAAAGTCCGCAACAGGCAAAAAGCGCCTACAATAGCTCCACCGCTTGACTCAGCTGCTCAGCGTTCACATCAATATACATCTTGGTGGTGCTTATATGACTATGCCCTGCCAGCTCTGCCGTAGTGTTATGGTGAGGAGTAGCATAGCTTGATATCATCCAACGGTTAGGCGTCCTAAAAACATGAAAGATCTGACTTAATGAAGAGACTTTTCCTTGATGCCGCGGACATTCGTATCCTCAGCGCGCTGCAGCAGCATGGGCAATTGAGCAAAGCCAAGCTTGCTGAGGTTAGTGGCCTTTCTGCGACACCATGCTGGGCACGGCTAGGAAGACTGAAAGCTGGTGGATATATTCGCGGCTATCATGCAGATATTGAATTAGGTCGGTTAGCCGACTTCGCTCAGGTAATCGTCACAGTTTCTTTGAGCCGTCATCGAAAAGCAGATTTTGAACGATTTGAGGCGTTTATCAGCAGTCGGGATGAAATCATAGATTGTATAGCTACTGGCGGTGGCGTTGATTATATCATGAAAGTCATCAGTCCCAGCCTCGCTACATTTCAAGACTTAATGGAAGACTTCCATGCTGAAGATATTGGAATTGACCGTTATATGACACACTTTGCAACTCGACAGGTGAAATCAAGTTTGCCCAACGTTTCAAAATTGGCAAAAGCAAATTCAAAATAGCCAATTCAGCCTAAACAGTCCTGCTATCGACAAAAAATATGCCGGTATGGTCCGAAAATCGTAAAACTTCAGACCACATTCGCCTGACTTCAATACTACATTCTTAAATTGAAAATGGTGGTCGTTGATCATTGAGATCACCGACAATAGCGGGAGAATGTCATGATGCAAAAAGATGATTTTGGTTTTGGTACACAGATCCGGAAGTCACCCTATTTTGACGCCACTGTGCGTTGGGGTGCCAAAGGATTTTCAGTCTATAACCATATGTATATCCCACGTGACTTCGGTGATCCTGAGCAAAACTTCTGGAACCTCGTTAATGAGGCGATCCTCTGTGATGTGGCAGTTGAACGTCAAGTCGAGATTACTGGGCCAGACGCAGCAAAATTCACCCAGATGCTGACTTGCCGTGACCTTTCGAAGATGGCCGTGGGCCAGTGCAAATACATCCTAATCACTAACGCAAATGGGGGCATTCTCAACGACCCTATTTTGCTGCGGCTTGCCGAAAACCACTTCTGGATTTCACTGGCCGACAGCGACATCTTGCTTTGGGCGCAGGGCGTTGCGATACATTCGGGCCTTGATGTCACGATTGGCGAGCCTGATGTGTCACCTTTGCAATTGCAGGGGCCCAAGTCTGGCGAAATCATGCGTGTTCTCTTTGGCGACGATATCATGGACATGCGCTATTATTGGCTGCGCGAGGTCGAGTTGAACGGCATCCCACTAATCGTGTCCCGCACGGGTTGGTCCAGTGAGCTGGGATATGAAATTTATTTGCGTGACGGTTCTAAGGGTGATTTGTTATGGGAGACCATCATGGCTGCGGGTCTAGAGTTTGGCCTCAAGCCCGGGCACACATCCTCTATTCGCCGCATTGAAGGCGGGATGCTGTCCTACCATGCTGACGCCGACATGAGCACCAACCCGTTCGAGCTGGGCTTTGATCGGCTAGTCAATCTGGACATGGAGGCTGATTTCATCGGCAAAGCGGCTTTGCGCCGTATCAAGGAAGAAGGCGTCAGTCGTAAGCAAATCGGCCTGATCATCGACGGTGATCCGCTGACCGGCCCGAACACGACGTTCTGGGAAATCAGTTCTGACGGCGCCCCAATCGGTAAGGTAACATCTGCGGTCTATTCCCCACGTTTGGGACAGAACATCGCGCTGGCTATGGTGGCGGCAGAACACGCCAACATCGGTGCGCAGGTCGAGGTCATCACAAAGTCTGGACCCGTCAGCGCGACTATTTGCGAGCGCCCGTTCTATGACCCGAAAAAGCAAATCGTGGCAGCTTAACGCCCTCCAGCACGAAAGAAGACATACATGTCAGACCTTGCGATCGAGCTGCATTGGCAGCGCGCCAGTCCCGTGTTGCAAACGGATGCTTATTCAAACGAGCACACGGTGCAATACAACGACCACTACGGCTTGCCTGTGGATTCTGCCCCTGATTGGGGCGGAAATCCGGACAACACGAACCCTGAGCAAGCGCTCGCCTCGGCCTTGTCTAGTTGTCATATGATGACCTTTCTGGCGCTTGCGGCAAAAGCGGGCTGGCCCGTGGCCAGCTATCACGATTACGCCGAAGCGCATTTGGGTAAAAACCCCAAAGGCCAGATGTCGGTGACGCGGATTGACCTGCATCCTGTAGTGCGTTTCGACACTGGCTTTTCGGTGGGTGACGATCAGCTCGCACAGATGCAAGACCGGGCTCACCGCTATTGCTTTATTGCAAACACCTTGGCCGACAGTGTCAAGATCAACATTCTTTAGCATCCAAGAGGAATAGTCCCGTGACCACATCTAACATCCTGCTCACCAATCTGGGCAAAAACGGCATATTGCGCCTAACCTTGAACGATGTTGCGCGCCGCAATGCCTTGTCCGAAGCGATGCTTGCAGCATTAGGGGCTGCGTTTGCCGATGCAGGAGCTGATCCACAGGTGAGGATCGTTGTCTTGGCAGCTAATGGCCCGGCATTTTGCGCGGGTCATGACCTCAAGGAGATGACAGCTGGGCGCAGGCACGAGGATGGTGGGAGGGCGTATTTTGCAAATGTCATGGCGATGTGCGCGGGCTTGATGCAAGGCATCGTGAATTGCCCCAAACCCGTGATCGCCGAAGTGACTGGCATTGCGACGGCCGCAGGTTGCCAGTTAGTGGCAAGCTGTGATCTGGCGATTGCTGCGGACACGGCTCAGTTCAGTACACCAGGCGTGCATATCGGGCTGTTTTGCTCTACCCCAATGGTGGCTCTGTCGCGAAATGTAGCTGACAAACACGCGATGGAGATGCTGCTGACAGGCGATATGACATCCGCAGCGCGGGCCGCAGAGATTGGTCTTGTGAACCGTGTTGTAGCCCCCCAAGCGCTACAAGAGGCCACGATGGAAATGGCGTGCAAGATTGCGTCGAAATCCAGCATGACGCTCGCCACGGGCAAACGCGCCTACTACACACAGCGCGAAATGACATTGCATGACGCCTACGACTATGCCTCCAGTGTGATGGTCGATAACATGCTGGCGCAAGACGCGCGTGAAGGCATCAGTGCCTTTATTGAGAAGCGCGCGCCCGAATGGCAAGACGCCTGAACCATGACGACAAACCCCTACAACACCAATCTTGACCGCAATCCTGCAAACCACCAGCCACTGACGCCGCTGACATTTCTGGAACGGGCGGCCTCGGTTTTTCCTGATCACACAGCGATCGTGCATGGCGTATTGCGGCGCAGTTATGGTGCATTCTACGCACGATCGCGTCAGCTGGCTTCCGCTTTGGCACGAGAAGGCGTCGGGCGCGGTGATACAGTATCAGCCTTGCTGGCCAATACGCCTGCGATGTTGGAATGCCATTACGGGGTGCCCATGTGCGGCGGTGTTTTACACTCTGTAAACACCCGCCTCGATGCATCGGTGATCGCGTTTCAACTAGACCATGCGATGTCCAAAATCGTCATCGTCGACCGCGAATTCATGCCCTTGATGCAAGACGCGCTAGCGCTGGCAACGGTGAAACCGCTTGTGATCCAATACGACGATGCCGAATTCACGGCGCCTGCAACTGCGACTGATGCGCAGGATTATGAGGCCTTCTTGTCGACGGGTGATTCCGACTTTGACTGGCTGATGCCGCTGGACGAATGGGACGCCATTTCGATCAACTACACTTCGGGTACAACAGGCGATCCAAAAGGGGTCGTTTCGCACCATCGCGGTGCCTATTTGTTGGCGCAGGGCAATGCGCTGACGACATCGATGGCCAAGCACGCGGTCTACCTCTGGACGCTGCCGATGTTTCATTGCAACGGTTGGTGCTTCCCGTGGACCCTTTCGGCGATAATCGGGACCCATGTCTGTCTGCGTCAGGTGCGGGCAGAACCAATTTGGAGCGCTCTGGCAAATGAAGGTGTCACCCACCTATGCGGCGCGCCCATTGTCATGTCCCTGATCATTTCGGCCCCTGAGGACGAGAAGCGCAATCTCGGCCATGTGGTACAATTCTTCACTGCTGCCGCACCACCACCGGAAAAGCTACTGGCCGATATGAAAGCCGCAGGCTTTGATGTGACGCATTTGTATGGGCTGACAGAAACTTACGGCCCTGCTGTGGTGAATGACTGGCATCAGGACTGGTCAGACCTTCCGCCCGCCGAACAGGCTAAGCTAAAATCCCGTCAAGGCGTGCGCTATCTTCCGCTTGAAGGCCTTAATGTGCTGGACCCAGAAACCATGCTGCCGGTTCCACGCGACGGTAAAACCATGGGTGAAGTAATGTTTCGCGGCAACGTAGTAATGAAGGGCTATTTCCAAAATCCGACAGCCACGCGTGAGGCGTTCGCTGGTGGCTGGTTCCATTCCGGCGATCTGGGCGTGCGTCATCCAGACGGCTATATCCAGCTCAAGGACCGTTCCAAAGACATCATCATTTCAGGCGGCGAAAATATCTCGTCTATCGAGGTGGAAGAGGCCCTCTACCGTCACCCCGCAGTCGAGATCGCCGCCGTGGTTGCTATGCCCCATGAGAAATGGGGCGAAACGCCATGTGCCTTTGTGGAATTGGCTCGAGGCGCAGCAGTGGATGCCGAGACCTTGCGCGCATGGTGCAAAGAGCAGCTGGCAACCTACAAGGTGCCCGGGCAGTTTGTATTCATGCCGATCCCACGGACGTCTACTGGCAAGATCCAGAAATTTATCTTGCGCGAGCAAGCCAGAGATATCGCACAGAAAGCAACTGCAGATAAAACGTTCAAGGCTCGATAGCCGAAACTTGTCTTAAGTTGTCAGGAGGGCAAGCCCTCAAATTCTGTACTTACAAGTTGGGAAGACCTCAAAATCACACCCTCACCGCCACGCAGTTTTTGTTTGGGGCTGGCCTATCGTGCACTAAGCAGCTGCTTGGTTCATCTGTAAGACATATGAGCAGATTGCAGCATCGCTTAAACTGGGCTCGAAGCCAGCGTTCGCGGCAGCATGCCTAAAGGTCGGCTCTGAGCCGAAAGCACTTACAACAGCTCTACTGCCTCACTTAACTGCTCAGCGTTCACATCAATATAACTCTGAGTAGTGGAAATATGACTGTGCCCTGCCAGCTCTGCCAATAGCCGCACCCCTACTCCCTTGTTTGCGAGCCGTGTGATGTACGTGCGTCTTCCCGAATGGCTTGATGCATCCTTGAGCCCCACTGCTTTGTAGATGTCGAGGAACAGCTGGCACATAGTGTTAGCTGAGAAGTGCCCACCCTTTTGGCTCTCGAACAATGCGTGATGCGGCTTGGCTGTGCGGATTGATGCGCTGTACTCGACTAGTGCTTTGCGTAAGCGTTGGTTGAGATACACCGTGCGTGTGTGCCCACCTTTGCTTTGCTCCGCTGTAAGGATGAACTGTGTGCGTACGCTGCCTGCCCCATCAAACACGTTGCCCACTGTGAGTGCTGCGATCTCCTTTGCTCTCAACCCTGCGTAGAAGCTTGTGAGTATGATTGTCTCGTCACGCAGCGGATGACGTCTGCTGCGGCAGTACTGTATCACACGGCGCAACTGCGCATCGTTCAGTGTCTGTGCTTGGCGCATTGCGCTATCTCCTCAAAACCTAAGCATTTGTTAGCTTTGAGCATAAAGTCTGAGATATTGGTCTTCCTACCGGAAAGACGTCTTTCCTGAAGTCTATGTTTTACAATGACTTACGCAATAATCTCATACTATGTATGTTCTATGAGGTTTTGGGCTGTGTGATTGCGCTCAGTACAAGCCTTGCTGCTATGCTCCGCTGTCTACAACACATCCCTCCCAAAACATGGAGACAGCGGAACTTAGCAGCGCATTAGTACTGCGAAGCCAAGAACCTGGCATTTAAATCACGCTGTGCCAAGTTATAATCCAATCAGCGAAGTAGTAGCTGCTCAGGCTCAATTTGAAACTTTCGGCAATTTCAACTACGCAGCGTGTATGACCCTCGACCCAAAGCATAACGACTTAGTGCAGCGCAGCTCTACGATGATCCGCTCAATATTGTACGAAAGCACTGCCACTACTGATTTTCCAAGCGCTGAAGACAAAGATATCATCGATACAGCATTAGCTCATAATGACGAGATGGACGTCTCTGGCTACTTGGTCAGGACAAGATTGAAGTATTATCAGGTGCTCGAAGGAGAGCACGACGTTCTTGAGGACCTATTGGGTATGATCCAACGAGATCGTCGCCACACAAATGTCAAAATACTATCGGACAAGACCACTGACAAACGACTGTTTGCCAAGTGGGGTATGGGATACCATCTTGTAACTGAGCAAGAGCGTGACGTCTTTGTAGGTTGGGCAAAACAAGACGAAGAGTTTGTACAATGCATGATTGATTACATGCGTAAAACAGCTGCGCAGAGCTAACCGACAAAATAAGTTAACTGCATTTGCTCAAGTTCTAAGATCAGAACTCTGCCAACCCTATCGTGTATTATGTGTTTCTAGCTGTCCAAGCTCAGCTTCGCCGAGCTGACTTTCGTTGTTTGTTCAATCGCTCTCGCTCATTCACAAACACCTTCAGTCTTTTGTTTCACATTTGAGTAGATCAAACAGCTTAAGCACTATGATCATATATGAATGGGGTCTCATCCAGATTGTGTAGTCATACCAAGGCTATCCGCAGCCTTGGCATGACGAGACCTCATCCGAGTTGCTCTCGCCTGTCATAAGCGCAACCTTGTTACAGGTAGCTGGGGTTACCCTGTCAGCTTTACGCGCCACCTTTTCGGCAACACACCCAATGCATCCAAAGCTATGACTGACCATGGATACGGGCTGTGGGGTACTCTTACGAGCCTTGTCTCCCACTCCTGCCATCTCTCTTTGCAGACGCTGGATGACACAGCGACGGTTGAACATGCAGCTCGGCTACTGCGCGGCATCCCTAACATCCTCCGCCACAGCGTGACCTGTGTTCGGATCTTCTTGGGGCATCTTACGATGCATAGAGCCTGTTGCCGATCATAAAGACAGCACAACCATTTTAGTCTTCACGTATATTTATCAACGACAGCAAAAAACCGTACAAAACTGGATGCCCTTAAGAACCAGAGAACCAGAGAACCAGAGAACCAGCAAATGCACGGATTTGCTTATTGATGTTATATTCCAGTCTCAGTCACCTTTTTTACTGTCGTATGTGTACTGCCGCATCATTGCTAATCGATCGAACCCACGAGTAGTCATATATTTGCGTACTCCAGCTGTATGAGGTCGCAATTGCAGAGCCTTACGACCAAAAATTGCGCAGAAGTCATGATGCCCACGATTACCTGCTCGAAGTAAACTTTGACGCATTTTTAAAATCACAGGATGATCCTCAAACCGTGCTTCAAGGCTCTCGTAACTGGAAAACCAATCAATGGCGCGATCAAGTCGGTAACCTAGCTTTATTGGGAAGCCTTCAATTGCAAGCAGCGTACAATATTTTGCCCATTTGGCTTCATTTGCGACAAAGCTAGGGTGATCTGCTTTGTAGGTTGAAGGGAGATATTCAAGTTCGCGATACCCACCGTTAAGTTTAGCGCGAAGCAGTTTTGTTATAAGTTCATAAGATAAGTGTCGATAGATCCACATGAAGCTATGTGCGTCACCAGGCGCTAAATTCCATCTCGCAGCAGACCAAAAACTACGTTCCAGAACTGCAAAATATGAATAGCTTAAATCATATTTCGAGCCATGCTCTGCAGCCTGTCCATATTGCAAATAAAACAAGATTGGATCGATATCATAGGCATTTTCGATCACAAGACTTAGACCACAAGTATGCAACAAATCGAACAGTGTGACTTCTTCTTCAGTAAGATGAACAGCATTTGGCACGGTTATGTTTATAACGTTCATCACACCACCGCCTTACTTGCGATTACCGTCTCTTCAATAAGATCGATCAGATCACGGGCACTCCCTTTGAAGCTCTGCAGCATCTGCACAACGTCATTGCGCGTTGGTGTCAGCCCTTCGGCCTCCAGAATGACTTTAGTCCGATCAACCCAATCGAGGTTGCTTGGCGGAGTAAGATCTATCATGCGGAACCGACTAAGCAGCGCACCCATAATTTTGGCCTTATGATTGGTTGTTGCGACAAAGCGAATTAAGTGACGTTTGCTGTCCATGAAGTCTCGGAACACAGGCTGCACAGTACGCAGATCAAACGTATCAATCTCGTTGATTAAGATCAGGGCTTTGTCTGGATTGCCAAACATCTGATGATTGATCTCAGACATGATTACATCGTTGTACGATTTGCCTAGCGTCGCTCCATTGTGCTCCCAATTAATGTGCTGAATGTTGTTATTTGCAAAATAGCTTTGGGCAATCACACGCGCAGCTTCGGTTTTGCCTGCCCCGGGTGGTCCTGCCAGCAACAGCGGCTTTGATGGCGGTTGTGTGCAGTACTGTTGAATGACTGCTGCGTTCAGCGGATCGGCAATTACAAGATCAGCAAAACTGTGCGGTAGGTGTTTGAGGTCAAATGACATTGATGCCTCCATCTATAGAAAATGAGGGGGAAGATGGGGCAGCGTGCATGCTGCCCCACTTGGCGAACTGACAAGAGTTAGCCGTAGGTATGCGCTGCTGGCTTCATCGAATGAACATCACTGCTGGCAGATACTGTGGTTTTGCTGCCCATGCGGATCATTTTGGAGGCAAACTCACGCACATCACGGGCACGTTTGGTTGCCAGATCACCTGCATCCAGCTTTGCGAGGCTTTCTTGTGTGCGCTGATCAAGGTCTTTGCCTGATGAGACCAGCACAGCATCGATGATGCCTGCTTCATTGCAGCCATAGACCACAGTCCCCGTACCGTCGTCATGACAGCGGACTAGAGCCACTGCATAATCTTCTTCATAATCTGTATTGGCTTGAATAAAGCTGGGCAGCTCAAACGTAGACACGCCCACTTGCACTTCTTGAAGGCCTTCGAGCGCAAGCTTGCGGTAGTCTTCTTTGGACATGGTTGTCTTCTTAGTGGCAGTTGGCACCCGGCGCACTTCTTCTAAGCCGCCACATTCTTGCACATAGCTGGTAAAGCTTTGGTCTGGCCCCTTCATGTCATGCGCAATTGCAACCACGCGGGCATAGGCATCTTCACGGCGTCCTTGGCCTGCAAACACATAGCGGATCACTTTGAGCGCCAAACTGGTATTTGCTTGTGATTTGAACTCTAGGTCCGTCAGTAAAGCCGCAAAAGCGCGGCGCTTGCCTACTTCTGCTTTGAGCTCTGCATACATGGCGTACACACCTTCGAGGATTGCATAGAGCTCATCGTTTGATGCGCGCAGTGTACCTTCTTCCCACGTGACACGCGCAGTATGCATTGCCTCTAAACGTTTATGGATATCGGTTTTGATTTGAGATTGAACAGACATGGTTCTTCCTTTCGATTATAGCTTGCAGCCATCTGCACAGCGTTGAGTAAAAGCCCCAATCCCTATGAACAGCGTTCTAAGGAAGCAGAGGGCCACAGCACTTTAATGTCATGCTGAGACTCGTTTAATCGAAGAAGTGCCCTAGGTTTTGACTCCATATTCATCATGATGGAGATGGAGTCGTGGTTGCGGGTACCACCAAGGGCAAAAAGCAGCCACTGATATTTTTGACTGCACCGCCAGACGTAAAGCAGACAGCCGGCTCGAGGTTCCGTGTGCCGCGCAATCTGCCCTATCGTGATGCTCCTACGTATAAATCATCAATTTACTATTGGTGGTGGGCCTTTTTAAAGCGAAACCCTAGATATGCAGACACCTGTGCAAACCAAGGCACAGGTCGATCAGCAAAGCTTTACAAAGATTTTGGCAACATTTTTGAAAGTGACTTCTTAACATGGTGGCGATGCCATCAAGGTCTATTTGCTGAACAAAGCTCAGCTCAAAAATATAAAGCACCCTGCAATCAAGAAGGTAGTATCTGGTATCAAATTGACCCCAGTAGGCCATTCAGCCAAATACACGAAGAGATAAAGGCTCTTCACTTACAAGCCCACGCTATAGTGCCAAAAAAGAAGAGCCTGACCAGCTCAACCGCAAGATACCCTGTGTATGCGAATGTATCAGCACATACTTTGCATCGTATCCTCGCGATCTGGGATTTGCGCACCGGTCATCCCAAAGCATCGGCCTATGAGTTAGGAATAATAGCTGGCTACAAGGCCAACCTAATAACTACGTCCAAGTTTGGAGAAACACGCACACGACGAGCGCTGGACGCTCAAGCTCACAATAAGCGCGTGCGTGTTAGCATTGCCAATCAAGCTAATCGTTATCTACGCATTGCGGCTCGATACATCGAGAATGTCGGGTATGGTGAGTTCCCTAAAGCCGCAAATAGGTAAAAATTAGAACTCGCCAAAAATTCTATGTATCTGTTTTTAATATATAATACACCAAACACTGTGTTTGGAAATGCAGTGTTTGCTATTTCTGCCAAACACTGTGTTTTAAAGTGCAGTGTTAACACTGCATGTCAAAACAGCGTGTTTGCTCTGAACTATGTTGTCTCGTGACTGTCAATGCTGACTTTTTGCAGGGCAGAATTGCTGTGTTTGTGTTGACATGCGTCCAACTGGCTTGCGCCATCTAATACAGGCTATTCTGCAGCCACTGCCACAGGCGCTTTCTTTGTGGTTTTACGTGCAGCGCTTTTGGCCTCAGCCTCTTGGATGATCTTTACAAATCTTGGGTGCACAAAGTCAGGCTCCAGGCCTGCACACATACACACTTCATTAAACTCGCGGGATGGATAATTCCCAACCCACCGTGCTGCAGTGACAAAATCTTTATGTCCTTCATGACTGCGGTTCGCGTCACGGATGTCCCGAAGAACTTGAAACAATACTGCTTGCCATAGCAACTGGTGTGAGGATGAGTCGGACATAGAATTAGTTTAGTCAGAATGCAGCAACTGTCATTCTGATACTTTTGTGCAAAATCAATACTCGTCTGCCAACATGATCGTAAGTACACGTGCGGTGACAGCTGGATCAGTGGGGTCTGGCGATTGCATCTGTAGGTCCACGTCATAGGTATCGATCTTCCAAAAGATAGTCATGTCGCCATGAAGGAACGAGCCAAAGTCGTGTTCTCCATAGGGGTCATTGTCAGGCGTGAAAGCGCTGTACCTGCGCACTTGGTCCAGCACTGATGGTACGTCATCTAATGCCTGCACCCCTTGGGTGATCACAACACGACAGCCTGTGAATGAGCGCCGTGCGTGATCATTAAGTGCAGCTATTTTAGCTGTGATGGCATCAGGCATTTGCCGCAGCTTTGGCAGCCCCTGGCTTTAGGCGTGGTTGGCGTTCGGCCACCTTGGTGATGGCTGTGTCTAGCTCCCCTGCCGCTGCTGCATTGAGCAAGGCATCTAGCACAGCTGCTACGTCTTCTAGAGATTTGACCAGTACAGCATTGTTGGTGCCATCAGCTGCAATCACACGTGCTCCGTATCTGCACTGCACATACCACCCACCGTCTTGCTCAAAGAACCATGGGCGAATGCGGCGGTGGGTTTTGACCATCACACGCTCTCCCATGTCGTTGATCATCCACTTGTGTCGCTCAACGCGGTGATCTTCCTTTTTAAGCGCTGCCGCGTGAACCAGCTTTTGCTCTTTGAGCCCTGCGACCAGTTTATCACGTCGTGCTATGATGGGATCGCGTTTTGCACTGCGATCAACTGTCTTGAATGTGAGCTTTGCTAGATGTGTCATATCCGCTTCTCCCTGTTTGGTTACAGCTAAAGCGTATGTTCAAATGACACGACGGACGACCAAAAAGATAGTCAAGTAACTGATTATATGTGATAATATGAGATTTAGAGGGGTCTGACTTAGGTGTACTAGTAGTCACATGTATCTTCACAGGGTGACATTAAAGCAGCGTACTGCAACCGCCCTACGCCCATAAAAAAAGCGTCTAACGGTTTGCTCCGCTGACGCTGTGTTTAGCTCTTATGTCTCTGTCTGTTTGATCAAGTTCGTTTGAGCCTTTGTTGCTGTTTTGTGTTCGTTTAAACATCCTTGCTGTGTGATCTTCGTCTTACGATGTTAGTTCGAACAACAGCTCGTGAACAAGGATGTGCCAAGGTTTTGAACCTACGACATCACAGTGTTTAAATTGTCTACAGATGCTGTTGATTTGAGGGGCTTAGCCGCGCTCCATCATCTGCAAATCACCGCTTGCCTCATATGCTGCCTGTTGTGTGTGTAATGCCTGTTGTGCCTGCTTTAGCCAGAGTGGGCTGGCCGCCCTTTGAATTCGATGTGCCTTTTGTTCAGCATAGTGCTCGCTCAAGGTCTCGTGTGTAAACGTGCTCAAGTGCTGTGTACTCCAGCTTAGTTCATCAGCGATCGTACTACTGCCCAAGCGCCAATACTCATGCGTGACATAGTTTACTATGGCTCCCCGGTCTTGTGCTGGCATGATCCAGTTCTTTGCCAATGGCGCTGTTTGAGCATGATGCTGCGCCCATACAGCGTTGAGTATGCAGCACATATGTTCGGTGTCTTTGAGTGGTGCCAGCAGTGCAAAGTGTATGTGGTAGTTCTCGTGGTCTGACCCTTCATGCGCAAAGCACCACCGTGGTACCCGCATGTTTTGACGCTCAACTGCTTTACCAAAGAATGTACGATCCACTTTATTCCAATAGCTGCGCAGCAGTTTGTTGGCGCTGTGTCTGCCAATAGTTCTGCCGTTTACAAACTTGAGCGTGCCGAACACGTTCCACTCTTGGCTTAGAAGATATGCGTTTAGCTCCTGTCGTTCGTGTTTGCGCTGGTGATACGTCATGTTTGTCTCCTCGTGTATTTATCTACGAGGCGTCAAAAGCAGACAGAAACGGATGCATGCCTATGTGTTTACGGGCGGGCTCAGTGGCTGCAGGGATATCCGTTCAACGAGATAAATACAGCTGCACATATCCAACTGGAGGCAGCACATGAGCATAAGACTACTAGAGCACTTACGAGACGAATTAATACACACTGGGATTGTCCAGAACACACCCGAGTTTTGCCGCAGCAGGCTTGGGCGCAGTGAGGGCTACATCCGTGTGTTGCGCTACAACCGCATTGAGCCAAGTGTGGAGACACTGGCGATCTGCTCCAACAAGCTGGGGCATTATGCGGCGCGGCTGAATGGCTCGGAGGTTGAACAGCACAAGCAGTGGGCCGCTAGGTTAGTTGGCCTAAAGGCCCTCTGCGATCAGGCCATAGCGCGCCAAGCAGAAGCGGTGTGGCGCGAGCCTGAGAGGATGGGCGCGTGAGCTTTTATCTGAAATGGGTTCTGCAGCCCCAAAAATCTGCGCTGCGGTTTTTTGGCGGGAAGTACTTACAGAAGTTGGCTGGTGATTTTGCATCACCTCATTTTGTACAGGTGGGTGCTGGGCATGGATGACCGCGATGAACTGCGCAGATTAATCGATGTGATTGAGAAAGGCTCTGGCACGGGCAGTCTTAAGCAGGCAGTTGATGACATTAAGACCTTTGCCAATACCGCAAGCTTTCTAGCTAACAAGTTGGACACACGGCTAAAGGGTGGCGACGTCAAAGCAAAGAAGCAGCCAAAGTCACGTATGGGTAAGGCTATTGCAGCTGTGCCAAAGCCAAGTGCGCCTAAGCCCCCTACCCCAGAGCCGCAGCAGTCTGCGTCAGGCATGCCGCAGGCTACCAGTACAGCAACATCACAAGCAGACTACGACAAGCTTAAGCCACAGGGAACGCAGGGGACTGTAGGAGGCTTGTAGTGCAGTGGTATCTAATGCGCTGTGTACGCGGGCCTAAGGCGGTGAGATTGGCGGGATCACTATGTGTGAGTGTTAACGCGGGTTGGTGGATTACACGGGATTTAAGCGCACAAATGCACGGCTTTGGGGAAAAGAAGTGTGTTTGATTCACTCGTTGCGATTTGTGTTGGCAGGCATAGCTTAAATATGGTCAGCTACTGCCAGTGAAAATCACCGCTAATTTCAAGCTAGACCTGAGATGTTGATAAGCGGCTGGAAGCTATTCCGGACGCGGTAACCATCGCGGTTGCGACTGCCAGCATGAGCATCAAACCTCCCACTTGATAGGTAAGGCCCGACAAAACTGTTCCCGCAAGTCTTCCGCCTGCATTCGCCATATAATAAAACCCGATATCCATCGTGACCCGCTCTGCCTTTGTAAATGCAAGGATGAGGTATGAATGCAGCGCGGAATTAATGGCGAACAGTCCGCCAAACACCAACAAACCTGCAACCAGCGTAAGCGTTAACCAAGGTTGTGGTTCGGGTGCTATGCTTGCAGCTACGGTCAATACGGCTGGTACAGCGGCGAGCGCCCAAGCCCATTGTTTTGCGACAGTTATCAACTGTGCCTGTGTGCGCGCCTTGGAGCGCAACAAGCGTGGTGCGGCGGCTTGGATCGCACCATAAATGATAATCCAAAGCGCCATGAATGTACCGATCATAAAAAACGCCGATCGGTTACCAGCCACACTGCCATCAGAAAGAACCGCATAAAAATAAATAGGTATACCGACCACGAACCACACATCCCGTGCACCAAACAAGAATACACGAGACAACGCTAGCCAGTTTACATTGGACGATTTTGAAAAAACTTCAGAGAGCTTTGCATCTTTGCGTCCCTCTGGAAGGCCAGAAGGCATAACTACCAAAACCATCACTAATACGATCACGAGGACCGCTGCCATACCAAGCACGGCGGTTGTGAAGCCGAAGGTCGCGAGCAATGCGGTGCCCATCAGAAAGCCCAGACCTTTGACCGCATTTTTGGACCCTGTCAGCAGAGCAACCCACCGAAACAAGCCATCATCATTTTGGGGTGCAAGAATTTTAACAGCCGATTTTGAAGACATTTTAGCCAGATCTTTTGCTACGCCACTTGCACCCTGAACCAACATAACAAACGATACCGATACGCCAATCGCCCATGTCGGATCGAGTTGCGTGAGGGCTAACAGGGCCAATATCTGAATGCTCAGACCTGCATAAAGCGTAGATGTCAGTCCAAACCGCGCAGCAATCCATCCAGCGGCCAAGTTAGTTGCCATGCCCGCCAGTTCATAAAGCACAAACAGATATGCAAGCTGTACTGGTGAAAACCCAAGCGTATGAAAATGAAGCAGCACGAGCATACGTAAAGCGCCATCGGATAGCATAAATGCCCAATAAGCAGCCGTGACGGCGATATAGGCTGACAGACCCTCTGACCGTGTCGAAGTGCCCATCACAAACTGCGCCCCACCATCAGCGCAACGTCAACTAGCCGATGTGCGTAACCCATCTCATTGTCGTACCACGCATAGATTTTTACCTGCGTGCCATTGATAACCATAGTGGAAGGCGCATCCACGATACTCGAGCGTTCATCATTGGTATAATCAGTCGAGACCAACGGACGTTCCTCATATCCAAGAATGCCTTTCAATTCCTCCTCTGATGCAGCCTTAAATAGTGCGTTCACTTCGTCCACCGTTGTGCTGCGCTCCACCTCAAAGACGCAATCTGTTAGGGAGGCGTTGAGCAAAGGTACGCGTACCGCATGACCGTTCAGACGGCCTGCGAGTTCGGGATAAATCAGTGTAATTGCGGTGGCGCTACCTGTGGTGGTAGGCACTAGCGAGTTCAGGGCAGAACGTGCGCGCCGCAGGTCTTTAGCGGGCCGATCTACGATAGTTTGGGTGTTGGTCACGTCATGAATCGTAGTGATTGAGCCGTGCTTGATCCGCAAGTTCTCGTGAATGACCTTAACAACGGGCGCTAGACAGTTGGTGGTACAACTCGCCGCGGTTACGATACGGTGGCGTTCTGCATCGTAAATATGATCGTTAACGCCATAAACGATATTAGCTGCATCGCCATCCTTTACGGGTGCGGAAACTACAACTTTCTTAACACCTGCATCAAAATATGGCGCAAGTTGTTCTTCAGTTTTGAACACTCCTGTACAGTCGATTACCACATCTACTCCATCAAGCGGTAGGCCTGTGATGGCCGCAGTGCCAACAAAGGGTAGACGAGTGCCATCAATCGTCACGCTTTCTGCGTCATGAGAAAACTGAGCGCACCATCGCCCATGAACCGTATCGAATTCAAACAAATGAGCGTGCATCTCTGATGTGCCCACGGCATCGTTGATCCAAGCAACTTTCGCTCCACGCGCCAGCAGGGGTTTTAGCGCGAGCTTGCCGATGCGCCCAAGGCCATTGATTGCATATGTGGTCATTGTTGTTCGCCTTTTTTAGGAAATTGGCCAATCTCATCCAAAGACTTCTGCAAAGATAGCCGATCGAGTGATTGGAACGGTAGTGCGGTGAATGCGGCTATTCGATTATGAAGCCCATCATACATTTGACGAAATGCGAGACTTGTCTCTGCGGCAGAGCCGTCAGTCTGAATTGGATTTGATAGTCCCCAATGTGCGCTAACCGGTTGCCCTGACCATAAAGAGCACTCTTCGTTTGCAGCTTCATTACAAACGGTAAAAACGAAATCGAAGCGTGGCGCGTCTGCTCCTTGAAATTCAGCAACGTTCTTGGAGCGCAGAACTGAAACATCGTGCCCCATTTGCTCCAAAACTTCGAGTGCGACGGGGTTAAGCTCTGAGCGCGGTTTTGTTCCAGCCGAATGTGCAACAAACCGGTTCCCAGCTAAATCGTTGAGGATAGCTTCAGCAAAGATCGAGCGAGTGGAATTGCCCGAGCAGATGAACAGCACAGTGTACTGTGCGCTGCCCACAAGGCTTTCTCGGCGATGGTTTGAATAGACATCTGGAGCACAGATTTCAGGCCGTCCCCGACAGCAATCATGCATGAGGTAATCAATAGTCTGATGCGCAGTATCCATGTCGATCGCGTATCGTAGAGACGTACCAGCCCTTTCTTGAGTAACCAAACCGGCATGCATAAGAGCGTTTACATAGGTCGAGAGAGTGTTTGGCTTTAGCGCCAAGGCTCGTGCAAGTTCCGTTGCGGGGACACGGTCCGGATAGCGGCGCATAAGCAGCCGAAATAAGGCTAGCCGTTGGGGGTGGCCGAGTGTCGAGAGACGATTAGTGATATATGATTCCATAATTCACGAATATATGAAGTAGTGGGGCGAGGTAAGTGAAATATTTGTAACACAGGTCTAAGGGGTTCTAGTGTATGGACCATCTGAACGCAGGTCGCGATTGTTGTGGGAATTCTTTAGGCGCGGGGCACTTACTTCGAGCATGAGTAAATGATTATGTCTGAAAATACATGTAATAAAGGCGCCCGAAAAAATCGAGCGCCTTTGGTTCTATATGATGAAGGCATTAGTCGGTGAGGTTCATCGTGAACATAAAGATTTGTCCACCTGCGTCGCTACCGTTTGCCTGAACAGCCCCTGAGCTTTCTGAGCGCGCTTGAACAACGCCAATGTAGGTCTGATCTTGTATAGGCATTGTGCCGCGAATGTCTTGGCGTGCAGAACCTTTAAGCTCGTCCACTGAATAGAAGCTACCATCCGCTTTACGGGCAATCAGAGATGTTACAGGCCACGAACCAGAGAACTCACTTGTACCGGCTTTAGTGAATGCTCCCCCGAGAGCAGATACACCTGCCTCATAGCGTGCACTGTACTTGCCGCCTGCAAGTCCTAAAAGGTGGGCATCGGTCACATTCATGTCGGCATCAATTGTAAGCGCATATTTACGCTCACCAAAGTCATTGCCGGAGTCTTCATCAACGATGAGATACTCACCATTTGATGTTTTAGCCCAGTACAGACCGTCTGGAGCGACCATCTGCGCTACGCCTTTTTCCATGTGGATTGAGGCGTCGCCATTTACTGTTTTGCCTTCATCACCAATTTTGAGTGTCAAGGCGCCATCAACAGCCGCTACGGTACGGGTTACATTTGCTGGCAGGCTTTCTGGGAGTGTTTCTCCGTCGAAGTCAAATTTGCCGAAATCGATAGCAAACAATCCACCTTTGTTTGTCATGTTAGCGAAGTAGCGCGGTGCACCAGAAGGATCGCCTGCAACATGCTCTACTTTGCTATCACCATTAAAATAGATATGACCTTGGGGTTGTTCATCTTCTTTTTCCCAAAGCATCATCTCTGTGTCTTTGACAGCTACCGGTTTATCCCAGCCACCCCACTGGTATGAAGTTGGAACATAAGTTGCTTTAAATGATGATGGTGCACTTGCATCAGTGATGTAGTCATCAATCATTTTAGATGCTGGATTTGGTTCGGACACTAGCTGTGCGGCAGTTTCGTTAGTAACTGCCATGCCGTATAGCTTGCCAAACAGGAGTCCATTGCGGGCAAGAAACTTGTCGCGCTCATTTGCGCTTGAATAGTCTATTTTTGTACCATCAGCGTTACGATCTTTCATGCCTACATAGACTTTAAGCGGACTTGGCTCCTGACCATGATTGTAGCCTGAAGTCACAACAACCACATAGTCTTCATGACCTGAGTTGATTGGCATCATCTTTTCATAGCCAGTTTGACCAAGTGCTGGTGCAGTATAGGCTACGCCACTGGCTATATCGACCACGACGCTGGCTAGACCCAAAGTTGCAGCAGAGTCTGCTGAACCTGCGGGGAACATACGTCCAATATCCCACTCCTCAGCTGCGAGCCAAACATCATCAGCAAACCCGATGCCGTTTCCGTACTTGTTTGCTTGTTCGTACCAAGCGCCGCAAAAACTTTGGAAAAAGTAATCGGCTTCGCTGAGGCGGAAGTCTGGGCTAAATTGCACTAGGGTGCCGTCAGGACGTGTTTGGTTCCCCCATTTGCCTGAGAGATTATTGGGGTCAAACGATGGCGAGGTAACAAGTTCACCAAAACCGTTATAGACAGTGTCGAACAGCTTGCCTGATCCTTCGACCATTGATGCAGCTGCTTTATCGTTATTCATAAAGTCGGCAAATAGTGCACGATCAAAATCAATAGTGTGGATATGGGAGCCAGTAAACGAAACGCCATTCTTCATTTTCCACGGGTAGGTTTCTGGCTTTGGGGCGCTGCCCATAGTTGCATATGACTCAGACTGATATGCAACACGAACGGTGTCATTATCAGCGAGCCACGCAGCTTGGCCATCAGGGTAGCCTGTAAGTGCCATGTCAGTATTGCCGTCGACTTCGCCTATTGTCGCAAGTGCTTTGAAGTTGGCATACGGGAAGTTAGTGTTTGCGCTTTGACCATCCTAAAGCTGTTGAGTAGGCAACCCAGCCTCAGCAATCAAAGCTGTTGTTTCACCAATAACCTTTGCCCCATGCCCAGCAGAATATGCAGGCAATGCTGTAACAGCGCCAAGTGACGTGGTGAGCCAAAGTGCGAACATTGTACGATTTTTCATGAGTATATATCCGTTTGAAAAAAGTACGTTTTTTTTCCGCCGGAAATGAATCAGCTTCGTAACTGTCCTATGTATTTTATGTGATATTTCTGAATCGGTTTTGTTATAGTGTCACCCCACCGGACAACTGGACACCCCTTTAGGGGGGTGTCCGTGTCTGCCCGTCTAGATGGGGCGCGGACAAGGGCCGGACATGTTCTCAGAATTAGCCCTCTGGCATTGCATTAACGATCAACTGTTGGGAATTTGAACTAGATATGCTCCAATCTACCCTAAACACGTGCTGAAAGTCATCGCTATCTTGCTTGCAACCACCAGTGCCGCCGAATACTCTGTCCAACACGGCTTCTCCACCCTACCCTCGAAATGACATCAAAAACACACTTGTACGCACACCAACAATATCGCCGCGCAAGTCATTGATTATAAGTATTTAATTTACGCCCCCACCATTGAAAATCCTCGTGTCGGTGGTTCGATTCCGCCCCCGGGCACCATTTTACAAGCAATATCAATGACTTAGACGAGCGCCATGCACGCTTAAGTTGTGTTTTTCAAAAACACACCATAAACACACTTTTTGCCGTGTTGCTGACTATTTTAGGCGCTGAATCACGGTGTTGAACACAGTGTTGGCTAGTGCTGTGCTGCGAGCACTGTGTTGGCGGAGTTTTGAGCGAACATAGCTTGGAACACACAAGCCGTGCTCACCAAAATTGTGGGTCGGCAAATGCATCCACGCAACGGCAAGGCTCTGCTAAATTAGGCAAGGGCTTACCGTTTAAGCTTTGAGCCAACCACCCTTCGGGAAATTGTAGCTTATACGGTGCTGCAATCTGATCTTCGGCTATGACGTTAAATCCAGACTTGGTGTAATAGCCGGGGTCTCCATACGTCACGACCACATCCACTGAAGCCGCTCTCAGCTCGGTAAGTCCAAACGCAATTAACTTCTGTCCAATGCCTTGCCCTTGGACTTTAGATGCAACAGCAACAGGAGCCATAACAAATACTGCTTGATCAGAGTTTGGATATGTCAGCCGTGTGAACATAATGCTTCCAGCAATATCGGCCCCCGAAGTTGCTCCAAATACATACAAATCCTCTGGAGCCGTCTTTGCCATAATTCGACGGGTTAAATCACCTATTGCTTGCCCTTCCTCCGCACCCTCTGATGCGGAGAACGTGTTCTCAAAAAGCTCTGTAATTTCTGCAGACCTAGAAATATCAAGTTTTGTAAAATTCATAAGCTGTCTTTCGTGGCAAAGCTTTGAACATCAATACATACAATTCACCCAAAAACACCAGTTTCTGTGAGATCGAACCGCTCAAGCGTGTAGGCGTGCATTCCCATACACACACTTCCATAGACTTGTTGGTGCGCCCTGCCGTAGTGTTGCTGTGAGGAGCAGGACATGCGGCAGCTGCGTGAGGATACGCATCTGATACTAGACGGCGAGGTGCGCGTGTATCGGCGTGAGCGCAGCAAGCGCTGGCAGCGTTTGTGATTGATGGGCACACAATCCGCATCAGTACTGGCAAGCGCGATTTGGCTGAGGCCAAGGAGTATGCCCGCGAGACGTTCCTTGAGTACAAGTTCCGCCACAAGAACGACCTACCCATTGTGACCAAGAAGTTCTCTGATGTTGCTAAGCTGGCCATTGCGGATATGCGTAAGCAGCTGGATGCGGGTTTAGGGCGCAAGGTGTTTGCTGATTACATCGTGTGTATCGAGCGTTACTTGATCCCCTTCTTTGGGGCGCAGTTTGTGACCACCATCGATTACGAGAAGATACAGGCATGCGGCATGCGACAGAGGCCCTGAACTTCATGTGACAGTTTGCTACTGCAACACGAATGCCTACTCCGCAAAATTAGCTGTTCGGCTCGTCCTTCATCTCAATAAGCTGAATCAAGTTTCCGCAGGTGTCATCAATTACTGCAACGCGGACAGATCCGGCATCCACTGGCTCTTGGACAAACGACACCCTGAGCCCGCGTAGCCTTGCGCACTCTGCTTCGAGGTCTTTAACCTTAAACGAGTGGGCAGGAATACCCTCTGCGACTAATGCGTTTTAGTATGGCTGAACCGCGGGGTGGGTGCTGGGCTCTAGCAACACCTCAGGCCCGTCAGGTTGCTCAGGTGATACAACCGTCAGCCAACGATGTTCCCCCATAGGAACGCTGTTCTTCACCTTGAAACCTGGAATGCCACAGTAGAAGTTCTCGGCCCTGTCCTGGTCATCCACAAAGACGCTTGTCACGTAGATTTTCATCGGCTGCTCCAAAAGGTATCTATTGGTAAGACGATAGCAGACGTTCTTGCTCTACGCAGCATTGTTCACACTGGGCTCAAAATTGTAGTTGTCGAGGAACAGCTGGCACATTGCGTTGGCCAAGAAATGTCCACCCATTTTACGACAAACAAAAACGGCTTTAGCTGTGCGGAATTGATGCTTGATCACATAGGGCTTAGCCATACTTTCGATGGCGGGCGTTTGCCGTCTGTTTACCCGTTTGGGCGGGGTTTAAACGCTCAGATTGAGGTGCCAAACATAATTCCACTTATAGCCGCCTTAGAAGTCGCAGGTGTCCCACCGTTCCTCACTCCAGAAGAAAAATGGTACCGCTGTGAGCAGCATGAAGTTGGGAACCGCTAATTCATCGTCGTTGACCCAGATGGCTACTTACTTCGGTTCTACCAATCCCTTGGTGGCCGAGTAAAGCAATCGGATTAGCTGCCACCGTCACGCGATTAGGAATAAATTTGTGACAAAGAAGTATGCGGTGGTTTTCACACGTAGTGCCACCCAATATTCACGGATATGCGCACTCAATCGCCTGAAAACAAGAGAGTCTCGTTATCTGGGGTAGATTCCGTTTGATTTCTCCTCGATTTACTGCGATGTGACCTTCAATTAATTTTTCCAAATACGGCAGAGATCAAATGGAAGTCAGTGTACGCGACAACAACGTCGATCAAGCTCTACGCGCGCTCAAGAAAAAATTGCAGCGCGAAGGTGTGTTTCGTGAAATGAAGCTAAAGCAGCATTTCGAGAAGCCATCAGTGAAAAAAGCACGTGAGCAAAAAGAGGCGATTAGCCGCCAACGCAAGCTTGCACGCAAAAAAGCGCAGCGCGAAGGTATGCTGTAAGTTACTGCAAACCAGCTACTGTACGAATTTGATCAGCGTCCTCTTTGGTAGAGGACGCTGTTTTTTATTGCGTGGATGTCTCGGGAAAAGCGAAATGCAAATCGCTGGATAAGTTGATCTCAGGTTGGGGCATTTAAGGTCGGTCTTGCGTTCTGAAATCACCATAGCGCCTACCCAAAAAACCCAATTTTACAGAGCTTTTGGCACTAACCTGACGTCCGATACAACCAGACAGAGCCTGCTCTGGAGGACCTGCGAAAGGGCAACGCTTGCATCAATCAAACGCGCCCTTTCGAGGTAGCATTTTAATTGCTGCTGATATCGACGGTGCGCAAATATGGGCGGATTTCATCAAATCCTTGCGGGAACTTCTCCGTGGCCTCGGAATTTGAAACCGAAGGCGGAATGATCGCAAGATCACCCGGACGCCAATCAGCTGGTGTCGCAACACCATTGGCATCGCCAGTTTGCAACGCATCAATCACACGTAGAATTTCATCGAAGTTACGACCGACGCTCATAGGGTACGTCATTGTGAGACGCAGCTTTTTGTTAGGGTCGATGATGAAGACAGAGCGGACCGCAGCTGTTTGCGACTCACCTGGGTGGATCATCTCATATAGCTTCGCAACTTCACAGTTTGGGTCCGCAACAATCGGAAAACGCAACGTTGTGCTTTGAGTATCGTTCACGTCTTCAATCCACTTAAGGTGCTCTGAAACATGATCAGTACTTAGGCCAATTGGCTTCACACCGCGTTGGGCAAAGTTTTCAGCCAACTGTGCAGTCCGGCCCATTTCCGTTGTACAAACGGGTGTGAAATCCGCGGGGTGGCTGAAAAAGAACGCCCATTCGTCCCCGATCCAATCATGAAACGATATGGGGCCGTTCGTGGTTTCAGCGGTGAAATTTGGAACTGTGTCTCCAAGAAGTAGGGGCATGTTTGTCTCCGTTTAATGTCTGCAATCATTATCGTAACTATCAGCCAGCAAATCCGTGACAATGTCACCTAACTGGCATTATTTCGTATTTAATGTGGCCGTTCGGTCAGGCAAACCACGCTGCGCACTTTTGAACTGCCGCACCCTGTCACTACTGCAAACTCTCGCGCATTATTGCGATGTATTCCAAGCTTGAAAAATGGCATCACAATCCCAGAAAACGGAGCTCTGAATGACACAGTTTGATTGGACCGAACGTTTCGCCGGAACTGCCGCGCTGCCCACCGCCGTGCGTAAACGCCTGACCGCTACTGCCCGCGTGATCCATATCAAACGCGGGGAGCAGGTCTTTGGGCCGATGAATGTGCCCGAAAGCCTTTTCTTTTTGTATGACGGCCGCATTCGCGTGTCTCAAAGTTCTGATAGTGGCCGTGAGATTGTTCTTTACCGTGTCGAAGCCGGCGATAGCTGTGTTCTCACGACAGCCTGCATATTAGCCGAGGAAGCATATAACGCCGAAGGAATTGCCGAAACGGATGTGACAGCAATCGTCCTGCCCAAACCTGCGTTTGACCGACTTGCAGCAGAGGAAGACGCGTTCCGAAACTTTGTGTTTGCAGCCTACTCCCGTCGGCTTATCGACCTGTTGCGTGTTGTGGATGATGTCGCCTTCGGCAGGATCGACGTGCGTTTGGCAGAGCGGCTTTTGATGCTTGGGGATGGCTTAAAGGAAATCCGCAAAACCCATCAAGAGCTCGCCAGCGAGCTTGGCACCGCCCGCGAAGTCATTTCCCGTGTGCTGAATGATTTCCATAAACGCGACCTCATCTCGCAGTCGCGCGGTATAATTACCTTCACCAACAAGCCCGGGTTGGCCGCCATCGCGCATAGCGCGTAATAAACGCCACATTAGAGGTGGTTTGGCTTCTTATGCCTTAAGTGACAATGTCACTGAAGGCGTGGCTGTTGGGGTGTATTCTGTGGTTATGTTATCGTCCCGAGGAGGCATTCATGAACACTAATTCAGGTAGCACGGCGCGACGCTTTATGGCGGCGGCTGGCATCAAGACAGGGTGGACATAAACATGGAAACAGCTTTCACTCCTTTTGCCTCCCTTGGCGGGGGCCTCGCGATTGGTCTTGGCGCCGTCATGTTGATGCTTGGCCTTGGCCGCATTCTGGGGGCGACCGGTATCATGTCCGGTCTGGTTTTCGCACAAAACCGTGCAGAGGCATCGTGGCGCGCTGCCATGATCCTTGGCATGATCGCTGCACCCGGCGTGATCTTTTTGGTCAGTGGCACAATGCCCGCTGTCGATGTGCCAGTAAGCCCAACCATGATTGTGATCGGCGGCATCATCGTGGGGTTTGGCGCGAGCTTGGGATCCGGTTGCACATCGGGTCACGGGGTCTGCGGACTATCGCGCTTTTCCATTCGGTCGCTTGTTGCGGTGCCTACCTTTATGGCCACCGCCGGCATCACCGTCTTTATCATTCGTCACATATTCGGAGCCTGATCAATGAAACTGATTTTTGCTGGCCTCACAGGTCTTGTCTTTGGCATCGGGATCGCTCTGTCGGGTATGATGAACCCAGCCAAAGTGCTGAACTTCTTTGACATTGCAGGCACATGGGACCCGAGCCTTGCCTTTGTGATGGGTGGTGCACTGGTTGTCACAGGGATTGGGTACCGCGCTGTGTGGCGCCGCGCGCAGCCCTTGTTTGGCGGTACGTTCCAAGTGCCGAACGCAACCAATATTGATCCCAAGCTTGTCGGTGGCTCTGCGTTATTTGGCATCGGTTGGGGCATTGCAGGGTTCTGCCCCGGAGCGGCTATTCCCGCCCTTGGAACAGGGCGTTGGGAAGTGGTTCTGTTCATCGCTGCGGTGGTTGTTGGACTTGCCCTGCGACGACTGATGACCCGGATGACGACAGCCGCTGTGCCCCAATAAAGCGGTGCCCTGAATGACGACCGCTTACTGCCCGCTCACACACTCAGGGTGGCGCAAGGCTGCTGTCACCACCTGCACCTGAGACCAAGGAGATTGACAATGACGTACCCTGTAAACATGAACATCACCCCTGACGTTCAGGCCTTCTTTGATGATGCAACAAACACGATCAGCTACATCGTCGAAGACCCAACATCTGATGCCTGCGCGATCATCGACAGCGTTATGGACATATGCTAGCCCCAGTAGTGAATTAATTAGTCAAAATTTTTCCCCGAGGTTGAGGTAGAATAGCTCTGACCACATTGATATTCTTGTTAGCGTCTGCGAGTAAAGATCATGCCTATGAAAGTGATGACGCGTTAGGAATAAAATGCAAAGACAAGTCGCAACCTTATGGATCGGAAATCGGCTAGGGCCCATAGAACTTGCGTCAATACGCTCTTTCCGCAGACAAGGGCATGATTTCACACTCTTCACGTATCAAAATCTAGAAAACTGCCCCGAAGACGTGATTGTTCGCGATGCGCGGGAGATCTTTGACTGCGACCAGATCTTGGTTTTTAAAAAAAACAAAAGCCCGGCTATACACGCTGATCTTTTTCGTTACGCGCTAATAAGCCAGACGGATTTTGTTTGGGTTGATTTGGATATTGTCGCGCTGCGCCCCTTCACTTTTCCAACAGAGCATATCTACGGGTATGAAGATCAGACCTACGTTAACAACGCAGTTTTGGGACTGCCACACCACTCACCTGCATTGAATATGTTGCTAAAAATCCAACCTGGCACTAAAGGCTGTCCTCCCAATCTAAAAGGTGTGACACGACTCAAATATGGATTACGCAGCTTTGCCGCAGGAGGGCTACCGATTACTCGCTGGCCGTGGGGATCTACTGGACCAAAATTAGTAACGGGCGAGTTACAAAAAAGTGGTGAAATTGATCGTGCACAACCCATATCCGCATTCTACTCAGTCCCGCTAGCTCAAGTTGGAAGGTTCGCAGATCCTGGGGCCTATCAGTCCTCTGATGCTCCAAACGGCGCCTTTGCAGTGCATCTCTGGGCGAGCAGGCTCAACGCGTATGTAAATGAGAAATATGAGGGAGTTTTTCCAGTTGATAGTTTTGTCAGTAAGGTCTGTCGTGACGAGTGGTGATACATTAACCTTAATGTCAAGCACTTTCTTAAAAGTTGTTCGTCTTGACCGATCTGAGAAAAGAAAAACCTCAAACACTGTTAAATTGAATTAATCAACATTTCTTAATTTTAGACTTGGTGCATTCAATTACACAGCGTTATTGGAACAATTTTCGTGTGCTGCGATACTCGCTTGACCTGAGCAAGTGTTGCCGGCACCTAGCCTATTGAAGCGCCCGCTAAACAATTAAACGGACCAGACACCATGGAAAAAGTTGTTATCTGTATGAAATGGGGTGCGGGTTACGCTCCGGATTACGTGAACGTTTTGGCCTCGGCTGTGAAAAAGCATCTTAAGCAGCCGTATCGTTTTGTGTGCTTAACCGATGATGCAGCAGGTATTAGTGACGACGTTGAATGCTACCCGATACCAGAAATGGGACTAACAAAATCCAATGCGGGTTTTGGTGCTTGGCAGAAAGTCTCAATCTTCAAAGAAGATTTATACGGCTTGACCGGTCGCGCACTGTTTATCGATTTGGACTCGATGGTTTGTAATGATCTGGCACCCATGTTTGAGGTGCCTGGCGACTTGGTCATGATCAAAGAATGGAAGCGTCCAGTCGACAAAGTAAAAATCAATCCGCCCGTACGTGGTGCGTCAGGTGTACTTGCGTTTGATTTAGGGTCTCTACCTCACTTGTTCACAAATTTTGTTGAAAATCGTGAGACCCTTACGCGCGAAATACGAAACGACCAACGCTACCTATGGAAGTTCCAGAAGAATATTACGTTTTGGCCTGCAACAGATGTCATCTCTTTTAAAAGGCATTTAATGAGAGCACCGATTGTGAACCGTTTTTTACCGCCGAAAACTGTTCCAAAAGATACGCGTATCCTAGCCTTTCACGGCCGCCCCAGACCTGCAGAGATTATACCTGAAGGAAACTATCGTTGGGGTGATTTCTGGCGATGCGGGCGTGGTCCCGTGGTTTGGTTCCGTCAATACTGGCTAGAGAATGGCGGGCGTGACAACCTTGAAGAAGGGATCGGCCCCATGCGAAAAAGCAACAAACAGCCAAAGACATGAGGCGTTAGAAATTTTTTCTGACAGCGTTGTATTGCTGAATAAAGGCGTGCCAATTATCAGGCGTGTATCCTGCGAAATGATACCTTGAGTGCTCTTTCTCAATAGAACGTTTTAAACGTGACAGGTTGCTTTGGGACCAACCTCCTGATTTGCGCCTGCTACATTTGTCAAAATCAATGAGCCAAAATTTACTGTTTTGGTCCAAAAGAATGTTTCTAATATTCAAGTCAGTATGGTCGACCCCATTCGCGTGAAATCGGGCGATTGTTCCCCCTAGAGAAGCCCATGCTTCGGCATCCAAGCTATCATCCCTTAAAGCATCAAAAAACGTCTTTGCGCTTGGAATTTCTTCGATCAGGATATCTGCGCGATACATAATTCCACTTGGCACAAACCGAGCCGCTACAGGGTTAGGTACAGGCAGCTTTAGGCTTTGCATTTGCGCTAATAAGTTCAGCTCTTGATAACCACGCGACCTTTTTAAAGTGGTTCGCAAATAAAGATCTTTGTTAAGGCGACCAAGCATGCCGCCCCGACGGTAGTGGCGCAAAACCATGGATTTATCGTGATAGGTGAAGATCATCGCTTGGCCACGCCCAACACCTGCACCACGAACCTGCGTGTTTTCTCGTACCCACAATGGGTCAAACAGCGTGTCACTTACTGAAAAGCTTAAGTTGGGCCGATACCATATCAAGGCTCTATCTGCTGTATCTGTCCGAAATTCCAAATAACACTCCGCCCGTAAGCTGCCTTAAGCGGCGCCAGTCCAGTCTGTCGCAGCTATGATCATCCATATCGATGTAGCAAGCCAATAAAAAGAAACGAGCGCCAAGGAAGCAAAAATCACCTGTGAAAAGGTATCTCAAGTCCTCTTGATAATGTTCTTGATTGCGTGAAATTTATTCGCGAACAACCTCACTTGCTTTTTGAGGCCATAGGACCAATGTCGTCGAACACGACGTCGGGGCGCCGAAATTCCGTCAATATCACTCAGAACCTCTTCACGCTGAGTAACCAAGTTAGGCCAAAAACAGTACCCTTGGTTGTTTCTAGCCATTTCCTGGCGGCATTGTGTATCGATTGGCATGGCTATCTGGGACCGCCGAGCCAGAAACGCTTGCGCACCCTTGCGAGACCATAACAGACCAGAAGTCACCATCGGAAAATAGTGCGCATGTAAAACCTGTGATCCACTTGCAAACGAGCCGGCCCAATCAACAAGTCGACAAAGCTTGGATGCATGTGCCCCGAGATGAACCAAATGCCATTTCACAGAGCGCTCTTCAAAACACTCAATAAGTGTTTTGACATCGTTTAAAAGGAACGGATTAACTTCAATGTCATCCTCAAAGACCATTCCGTATTCCGCATCTGTGTCTAGAAATCTCTGCAGAGCGGTAATGTGACTTTTGTAGCAGCCGATTTCGCCACCACTCAACTCACGACCCAAGGTCTTCATGGCCGCCTTCGGATTATAGTCCTCTATCTGTTCAGTCGGTATTTTACGGCCATCAAAAGCAGGTATCCGAGTAAAGTCGATCCCAGCGTTTCTTAACTCGTGGGTCACATGAGCCAACCGCTCTTTACTGTCGTCCAGATTAATCACGAATGCTGGAATATTCATGGAAATGCCTCGGATGATCTTGGTGTACTGCTATGCATCTAACACGGCATAGAAGCCTGCTAAATACTCTTTTAAAGACTAATTTGCTCAATCGGCCCTTTGGGTGAAATCAACCGAGACCAAACACTGAAAAGGCTTAAGCACTGTTTGTGTGAACACATCGGACCACCTAGTGAAACACCAATAAATGGAGGCCGTTTGCTACTTTATTGCAGAAAAAGCACGCTAAACTTCTTGGATTGTTCTCGCCAAAACCAACAATGCCCCCCTAACAGAAAACGCCCACTCAACGGAGCGGACGTTTCCGTATCTTATCCAAGCTGTCTTACTTAAGCAAAGCAGACAGCTTTTCTTTTGCTTCCGCGTTCAGCCAGCTGCCCCAGACGTCTGTGTTGTTCGTCAGGAAGTAAACTGCGGCCTCATCATAGCTTGCGTTGTTGTCTTGCTGCCATGCCAACACGTCGCCCATCTGAGCGTTTGTGAAGCTGATGTTGCTCATCAATTCTACAATCTCTGGCTCACGATCGACCAAAGTGCCGGAGACAGCCGTTGTTACTTTTGCTTCTGGGTAGGCTGACAGTTTCGGCGTGGCACATTCAGCTGAGCTGTTACATGCGTGCGCTTCTGGATCATGCGCGCCTACGTCAACGCGGACCATCGGGTATTTGCCAAGCACAGATGTCGGCGCCCAGTAGTAACCAAACCATGGCTCTTTGGCCGTGTAGGCAGATGCGATGGCTGTTGCCAGTGTCTCGCCTGAACCATGCTGGAAACGCTCGATGCCGTTAGCTTCCAGATCAATTGCCTTGATATTGTTGTTGTTCACGATTTCACAGGCCCAACCCGATGGACAGTCGTGGAAACGACCACCGACCAACTCGGGGTTTGCCATAACGCCTTCCAGCGTGCGCAGTTCTGGGTGGGCATCCGCAAGATACTGCGGGATCCACCAGCCCTCAACGCCGCCGTCTGACAGAACATCGGCAACAACGACCAGCTTACCGGAAGCCACCAGTTCTTCATAAACTGGGATAGAATTCACCCAAGTCTCAGTAACGATGTCCGGCTCGCCGGTTTCAGCAACAGATGTCAGCGCAGGCACAGTCGAGGACGGCACAACAGTCACGTTACAACCGTAACCCTGCTCCATCAGAAATTTTGATACAGATGTCACAACCGCCGAAGACGCCCAATCCATCTCGGTAATGGATACATCACCGCAGTCTGCCATCGCTGTGGTTCCCATAAGGCCCATCGAAGTCGCGGCAACAACGCCAAGTAATGTCTTTTTCATTTCAGTCTCCCGTTTGAACTTCAGCACGTTCGCTTCGGTGAAAGGCTTATTCACGCGCACTGTTGCGCATAACCTCACCCAACGAGCACCGAGCCACAAGAGTTTTTGTCAAAAAACGTCACAAATGTCGCTTTTGTGCAATGAGCTAACCTAGGCATACGTTCAGAACATGCCGCGCCTGCACAATGGCCTACTCCGCGGCAACCAAATCTGAACGCTTTCGCTGCGCCAGCCTTGCCTCAGTTTCTTTCACAATGCGCAAAAATCTTGGGTGGATAAAATCTGCCTCATAGCCCGCGAGCGCACACACTTCGGAGAACTCTCTGGAAGGATAAGTCCCGATCCAGCGCGATGCGGAGATGAAATGCGAGTAGCCGTCAACGCCGCGGTTTACGTCGCGGATGTCTTGCAGCACACGCATTAAAACAGCCTGCCACAGAAGCTGATTTGCGCCGGTATCAATCATCGGCGCACCCCAGTTTGCAACTCAACCCGATGAGAACCCCACCATTTAATGCACTATCAGTCCTGCCAATATTATCCATTTTCTCAGATCGTTCCCCCACCCTCGCAAATTGCTAGCACAGCGAAATTTAGCTTAAAATACGAGCGGGCGGAAATGGAACTGAAACCACTAAATACCTGTAGTGTATTGTTTTTATTGCATTAAAAATGAGACTCTGCCGTTACTTGACTTTGGGCCGCCAAAAAGTACTACTTTGACACTAGGTTGGTAAATTTATGGCGAATGGTTTGTTACCCCGCCGCTGAAACGGCGCTAAATTAACAAGGTATGAGCCGACGCATGAGCAAAGACATCCCGGGCATCGCTGACTTCGATTTTGAGGCTCAAAATGCGAATCCCGATAAGCTGATCCAAGCTTGGATGCCTGAAATTGAAGCAGCCGCCCAAGAACATGTACCAGATGATCGCTTCATCGCGTTTTTGATCGCGGCACTTCGCCTGGGCGCGCGATCGAAAAACTTGCGCAGCTTAAACGTCATGCAAGTGGTTCAAGACGCAGGCTATTCGCGATCAACATTCTTTCGGCTGTTTGAAGGGCACACTACGTTTTTGCTGAAAGGGTATCAGCTGACCTGCCTGCTATCGACGAAAGTTTACGCGCAGCATCTTAGCAAGCACCGCTTTACATTGGACGAGTTTTGCAAATTCACAACAGATGTTTTCTACGGTGCAAACTGTACGGTTCCGACCGAAATCATCCAAATGCTTTGGCGCGAGCATGAGTTGCCACACCATAAATTCCACCCCCACCTTGCAGACTTGGCTCCGACCATTTCTACTTACTTGTCACGCAACGACAGCACCAAACATCTGGACATTGATCTTCAGGAACTGACAGGCGTTTTGCGTGATTTGGATTTGGCCATTTTGAATGCGCGGCTGGAAGGTGACCCGCTGTGGGGCACGCCGCTTTATTATCAAAAACTGAGAAAAATGTTGCAGGGTTACTTATTGACCTGCGGGTAAAACACCAAAAAAGATCAGTAAGCGCGGCCTCATAAATGACCGCGCTTACCTTTTATAGCTTAACTTTCTGGCGGCAGGATAACCGCATCAATGACGTGAATGACGCCGTTTGATGTCTCAATGTCTGCGGCCGTAACAGTCGCGCCATTTACCTTAACACCGTCCATTGTGCTGATTGTGATGTCAGCGCCGTTTACGGTGCCTGCGGTCATGCCGTCGGACAAATCAGTGCTCATCACTTTGCCGGCTACCACGTGGTAAGTCAGGATCGATGTCAGCGTCGGAATGTCATTCAACAGCGCGTCAACTGTGCCTTCGGGCAGGACCGCGAATGCATCGTCTGTTGGCGCAAAGACTGTGAACGGCCCTTCGCCTTTCAATGTGTCGACCAAGCCTGCCGCTGTTACGGCCGCCACAAGCGTGTTGAACGTGCCTGCCTCAACCGCTGTATCAACGATGTCTTTTGAGTGGCCACCCGCAAATGCAGCACCAGTGCTGACAGCGGTTGCGACTGCTAGTCCAAGGAATGATCTACGAAACATATGTCGTTCTCCATTAAATCGGCCGCGTTTTGCGGCGCAGTTACTTTAATGTTGAAGATACGCACGGTCTCAGCACTTGGATGTTGATCACATTTTTGTATGTCTGCTTGAAAAAAAGCCCTCTGCGCTAAGCTGGCCGTCCTGCGCGGATCAACTCACTTTTAGGTGAATAACTGTGATCGGCTTGTGTGAACGCTGCGATGATCCACTTTGATCCAGGACTCATTTTGCCAAAAAACTACCGCCAAAAACTGTCTTGGTTCGCCACAAACCACGCGTAGGTCTGGCGCAGCCCTTCGGCCAATTCAAGCCGCGAACTCCAGCCCATCCGCGACAAACGGCTCACATCCATCAGCTTTCGCATGGTGCCATCAGGCTTGCTGGCGTCATACCGAATGGTGCCCTCAAACCCCGTGACATCGGCAATTATTGCAGCCAACTCAGCGATTGAGATATCTTGCCCCGTACCCACATTGATATGGCTCAGCATCGGCTCTGTGTTGGCGCGGTAGGTTTCGGCATCAAGCCCCAACACAAACAGGCTTGCCTCAGCCATATCGTCTACGTGCAAAAACTCGCGGCGCGGCTTTCCTGAACCCCAGATGACAACCTCATCCAAGTTATTCTGAACCGCCTCGTGAAACCTGCGCATCAAGGCGGGCATCACATGGCTATGCTCGGGATGAAAGTTATCGCCCGGCCCATAGAGATTGGTCGGCATGACCGAGCGATAATCGACGCCGTGCTGACGGTTATAGCTTTCACACAGTTTGATGCCCGCGATTTTCGCAACCGCATAAGGCTCGTTCGTGGGCTCAAGCACACCCGTCAAAAGCGCACCCTCAGCCATAGGTTGACCAACTGCACGGGGGTAAATGCAGGACGAACCAAGCTGCAACAGACGGGTTACACCCGCCTCAAACGCTTGGTGGATCACATTACATTCAATCATCAGATTTTGGTAAATAAAGTCCGCAGGAAGTGTATTATTCGCGGCAATCCCACCCACCCGCGCTGCCGCGAGGATAACAATATCAGGTCGTTCAGCCTGCATGAAATCTCGCGTTGCCGCTTGGTCTGTCAGATCCAGCGCGTCAGAATTCCGCGTGATGATCTCCAGCTTTTCGCCCGCCGCACGCTGTGCTTCAAGGCGGCGCGTGATCGCCGCACCGACCATCCCGCGATGCCCCGCTACATAGATTTTCATGCCAACCGCCCCGCTATTCACCAAAAGAGATTGGCAAATCGTAACCGTGTTCTTTCAGCAGCGCATGACGACGCGCAGTCTTCAAATCTTCACGCACCATTTCGGCACACATCTGCTGCGCAGTGATCTGTGGTACCCAGCCCAGCTTCTCTTTTGCTTTCGTTGGATCGCCAAGTAGGGTCTCAACTTCAGCAGGCCTGAAATACCGTGGGTCAATGCGCATCACTACGTCCCCCACGCTTAAACCCGGGGCGCTGTCACCCTCAATGGCATCCACTGTCGCAATTTCATCAACGCCAGAACCGCTAAACGCCAACGTAATCCCCAATTCTTGCGCTGCCCATGTAATGAACTCACGGACGGAATATTGCTTGCCAGTGGCGATCACAAAGTCCTCCGCCGCACCTTGTTGCAACATCATCCATTGCATCCGAACATAGTCCAGCGCGTGCCCCCAATCGCGAAGGCTGTCGATGTTGCCCATGTAAAGACATTCTTCCAACCCTTGTGCGATATTTGCCAACCCACGGGTAATTTTACGGGTCACGAATGTCTCACCCCGCCGCGGGCTTTCGTGGTTAAAAAGTATCCCGTTACAGGCATACATACCATATGCCTCGCGGTAATTCACAGTCATCCAATAGCTATAAAGCTTGGCCACCGCATACGGAGAGCGTGGGTAAAAAGGCGTTGTCTCGCGTTGAGGGGTCTCTTGAACAAGGCCGTACAACTCGGACGTGGACGCTTGATAAAAGCGGGTCTTTTGCTCAAGGCCCAAAAGCCGAATTGCTTCAAGCATCCGTAACGTCCCAAGCGCGTCCACATCAGCCGTGTACTCAGGCGCCTCAAAACTTACTGCTACATGAGATTGCGCACCAAGGTTATAAACCTCATCCGGCTCTACTTCGCGCATAATCCGTGTCAAATTCGAACTGTCAGTCAGATCACCATAGTGAAGTTTCAATTGCGCATTTGGCACATGTGGGTCTTGGTAGATGTGGTCAATGCGATCTGTATTGAACAATGAAGAGCGCCGCTTGATCCCGTGCACTTCATACCCTTTAGCCAACAAAAACTCGGCCAAATAAGACCCATCTTGCCCCGTGATACCGGTGATCAGCGCTTTTTTCATTATACCAACACTTGTTACCGACACTATTTAATACGGTCGCACAGAAGATACTCAAAGACAACCATAGGTTGTTTTTCGGTGAAATTCTTCAATACCACTCGATATTGAAGACCAATGACGTCTCTGAACCAAACTAATTCCCTCAGACAAAAAAGACCCCACAGTCATGCAGGGCCTTTTCAAGTTGACGTCCGGTTAGTTCGCCAACCAAACCAAAGCCGCTTATTCCATAACGGGAATGGAAAACTCGCCGCCCTCTTTGATGCCTGACGGCCAGCGCGAGGTGACTGTTTTGGTGCGGGTGTAGAATTTGAACGCATCTGGTCCGTGCTGGTTCAAATCGCCAAAGACAGATTTCTTCCACCCACCGAACGTGTGGTAGGCCAGCGGCACGGGAATTGGCACGTTGATCCCCACCATGCCCACGTCCACGCGGTTTGCAAAGTCACGCGCGGCGTCGCCGTCACGAGTAAAGATCGCTGTGCCGTTGCCGTATTCATGATCCATCGCAAGGCCAAGAGCTTCCTCGTAGGACTGCGCGCGCACTGTTGACAGGACCGGGCCGAAAATCTCGTGCTTATAAATATCCATGTCTTTTGTGACGTTATCAAACAGGTGTGGGCCGACGAAAAACCCGTCTTCGTATCCTTGCAAATTAAAGTTACGCCCATCCACAACAAGCTTTGCTCCTTGGTCGATGCCGGTTTGCACAAGACGCTCAATGTTGGCTTTCGCGGCGGCTGTTACGACGGGGCCGTAGTCCACATCAGTGCCCGCAGTGTACGGCCCGACTTTCAACGCCTCAATACGTGGCACCAGCTTTTCGATCAACCGGTCAGCTGTTTCTTCGCCTACGGGAACAGCTACAGAAATGGCCATGCAACGCTCGCCAGCAGCACCGTAACCCGCACCGACCAAAGCATCTGCAGCTTGGTCCATATCCGCGTCAGGCATGATGATCATGTGGTTTTTCGCGCCGCCAAAACACTGGACGCGTTTGCCATTCGCACAGCCCGTCGCATAGATATATTCGGCAATAGGTGTAGAACCCACGAAGCCAACGGACTGAATGGTGTCATTGTGAAGGATTGCATCGACGGACACTTTATCGCCGTTCACAACCTGCAGAATACCTTTAGGCAAGCCGGCTTCTTCCATCAATTCCGCAAGCATCAGAGGCACGGATGGGTCACGCTCGGACGGCTTGAGGATAAACGCGTTACCGCAGGCAATCGCGGGCGCAAACATCCACATCGGGATCATCGCAGGAAAGTTGAACGGCGTAATGCCCGCCGTCACCCCAAGCGCTTGGCGCATGGAATACATATCAATACCGGGGCCCGCGCTGTCGGTGTATTCGCCCTTCAAAAGATGCGGCGCACCGATGCAATACTCAACCACCTCAAGACCGCGCTGCACGTCCCCTTTGGCATCTGGAACAGTCTTGCCGTGCTCGCGGCTCAGAGCCTCTGCCAGCTTTTGCATATCGCGGTTCAGCAGATCGACAAATTTCATCAACACCCGTGCGCGGCGCTGCGGGTTCACCGCTGCCCACGCTGGCTGTGCCTGTGCTGCAACCTCAACGGCATGGGCCATTTCAGCCTCAGAGGCCAAGGGCACCTGCGCCTGAACTTCACCTGTAGCGGGGTTGAACACATCCGCAAAACGGCCCGAGGTTCCTTTGACGTGGGCACCATTGATATAATGAGTTAGCTCTTGCATATGTCGGCTCCTGAAGGGGCGGTGTTTATCACCGCGCGTTAACAAAAAGCACCCGCAAGACGATGTATCACCGCCCTCCCTGCGCGTGCCTTAAGGGGTCACCGCAATGTATGGCGCGGCGCGCGGGCGCATTGCAAGCCCGATCACGCCGCTATGATGTGAAGCGCTTTAGTTGGCCCACTGCCAAGGCCGTGTGAAGCTGCCCAATACGTCTGTAACTTGCGCGTCGCTTACGCCCTCAACAGGAGTCAGCATGGCCAGCAAACCCTGCTTCTTGTTGTCTTGAACTTCGGCCACGCGCACCGCCAAACCCGCATCAGAAAGCGCCTTGTCGTAAATACGCGTGATCGCAGATTTGCGCAGATCAGGTTTGAAGACTTTGCCAACCGCGGTCTTGGGAAGCTCGTCTAAAACCTCAATATACTTGGGGAAAGCCGCGCGTTCATGGATGTTGGCCTTGGCGTATTCCATCAACTCATCGACGCTGACAGACGCACCTTGAACAAGTTCCACATAGGCACATGGCAACTCGCCAGAGTGCGCATCTGGTTGACCAATCGCACCCACCATCGCAACGGCGTCGTGACCCGCAAGGGCCTCTTCGATCTCAGCAGGATCAATGTTGTGACCACCGCGAATGATCAAATCCTTGGCCCGTCCGGTAATCCAAAGATAGCCGTCTTCATCAATTCGACCCAGATCGCCCGTGCGCAAATATGTGTCAAAATGATAGAGGTTCTGGTTCTTCTCGGCCTCTGTGTAGGTATTGCCCGCATAAACACCGTGGTTATCAACACAAACCTCACCGATCTCATCAACGCCCATCTCTTTGGGACCATCTGCGGTGTCCATCAGGATTTTCACATCCGTGTACGGCAACGGCAATCCGACTGAACCAACCTTCTTAAGACCGCCAACCGGATTACAGCTGACCAGACATGTGGCCTCGGTCAGACCGTAGCCTTCGACGATGTTAACGCCGGTCGCGCCTTCAAACTTCTTGAACAACTCCAAAGGCAGCGGGCTTGAGCCTGAAAACGCCGTTTTGATCGATGAAATATCAGCATCTACCGGACGCTGCATCAGCGCAGAAATTGCCGTCGGAACAGTAATGACAAACGTAATCTGCCAGCGCTCGATCAGCTTCCAGAAGTTATCAAACACCCCGTCACCGCGGTAACCTTGTGGCGTTGGAAACACCACATGCGCGCCGGAACTGATCATCGCCATCATAATCACATGGACCGCAAAGACGTGGAACATCGGCAGCGGACAGATCACATTGTCTTCTTCTGTAAACAGCAGCGTGTCACCGATCCAGCCGTTGTAAATCATCCCCGAATAGCGGTGCTGCGCCACTTTTGGCATGCCCGTGGTACCGCCCGTGTGGAAGTAAGCCGCCACGCGGTCACCTTCGCTATCAGCAAAATCAAGCGTCGTGTTCTGTGCGCCGACCGCGGCATCCCATTGGTGCACTTTGGCGTTGTGGGTGACAGGGTTTTTGGGGCGGATCAGCGGGATGATCATCTTCTTGACGCCGGCCACATACCGCAGCAGATCAACCTCAATCACGTGCTCAACATTCGGCGCAAGTGCTACCGCTTCGGCAGTTTTTTGTGCCACGTCAGTCTTTGGGAAAGCCTTCAGCGTGACAACAACTTTGGCCTTTGTCTCACGCAGAATGGCCCCGATTTGCGTGGCGTCCAAAAGCGGGTTCACAGGGTTCACGATGCCCGCGATCATACCGCCAATGACTGTCGCCGCTGTCTCGTTACAGTTGGGCAGCACAAATGCCACAGCATCTTTTTCACCAACACCAAGACTGCGGAACAAGTTGGCGGCCTGAACGCTGCGCGCGAAAAATTCATCCCAGGTCAGCGTCTCGGCTGCATCTTTCGGACCAGAGAAAATCTGATACGAAATCGCAGGGCGCGACCCGAAACGGTCCTTAACATCCTTCATAAACGCATACATCGTCGCGGGTCTGTCGCGGTCCGCATAGGGCATCGCGTTATTGATCGCAGTGATGTCATCTTTCGATGCGAAAATGGACATAGTGGTCTCCTCCCAAAGACAACGCGCCGCACCAAAGCCCGCGCGTTTTAGTATCGTGTGACCAAACGCAAATCACAGCAAGTGTGACGCCACGAAAAACCACAGCAATTGTCGAAAATTTAAGCCATTTCTGCAGTGAACTGCAATCGCGCAAGCCGCGCATAAAGACCGTCTTGTGCAACCAATTCATCATGGGTGCCGGTGGCTACGATCTTGCCTTGATCAAAAACCACGATCCGGTCCGCTTGCTTGATGGTCGCCAAACGGTGCGCCACAATCAACGTCGTGCGGTCCGCCGACAGGGTTTGCACCGCCTGCTGCACCGCGCGCTCGGACGCCGCATCAAGCGCGGAAGTGGCCTCATCAAGCAACAAAACAGGGGCATCACGCAAAATCGCACGGGCAATCGCAATGCGCTGTTTTTGCCCGCCAGACAGCATCACACCGCGCTCACCCACATAAGTGTCATACCCCTCGGGCAGCGCGCTTAGAAACTCATCGGCCGCGGCTGCTTTAGCGGCTGCAATAACCTCTGCGTCCGTGGCAGCGGGCATGCCAAAGCGAATATTATCCGCCGCAGAGGCTGCAAAAATGACCGGCTCTTGGGGAACCAAGGCGATCGCACGACGAAATGCCGCACGCTCCATATCACGCAGGTCCACACCGTTCAGCATAATGCGCCCCGCTTGGGGGTCATAAAAACGCTGCAGCAGCTGAATGATCGTCGACTTACCCGCACCGGACGGACCAACAAGTGCTACTGTTTCACCGGGCTTCACGCTGAACGAAATACCGTCAAGCGCCGCCGCATTGGGCCGCGCGGGATAGCGGAAAGTGACGTCCTCAAAGCTGACTGTGCCGTGCTTTGCATCGGGCAACGCAACAGGCGATGCGGGGTCCAGCACGGTATCTTCGGCGTGCAACAACTCAACCAATCTCTCGGTCGCGCCCGCCGCGCGTTGCAACTCGGACCAGATCTCGGACAAGGCCGCCACGGCGCCCGCAACCATCACCGCGTAGATCACGAACTGTACCAATTCACCCGCGGTCATCGCACCGGCGCTTACGTCATTTGCCCCGATCCACAGCACGCCAACAATGCCTGTGAAGACAAGGAAGATTACAATCACGGTCATCAACGCGCGGGTCAGCACCCGCTTTTTCGCAGCGACAAAACTCTTTTCCGTCACATCCGCGAATTGCGCGCGTGTGTGCCCTTCGGACGTAAAGGCTTGAACAGTTTGAACGGCCAAAAGTGTCTCGGACGCAGTGCCTGAGGACGCCGCGATCCAGTCTTGGTTCTCGCGGCTAAGCACCCGCAAACGGCGGCCCAACACAATGATCGGCACAATTACTGCGGGCACGATCAACAGCACCAACGACGTAAGCTTGGCCGAGGTCAACAGCATCAACACCATACCACCCAGCAAAATCAACGCGTTACGTGCCGCGATCGATATGGACGAACCGATGACCGACTGGATCAACGTCGTATCCGTCGTGATCCGGCTGAGCACTTCACCGGTCATGATCTTTTCGAAAAATGCAGGCGACAGACCGATAACGCGGTCAAATACGGCCATGCGGATATCTGTCACGACCCGCTCGCCAAGACGGGTGACAAGATAAAACCGCAGCCCCGTGCCCAACGCCAAAAGGCCCGCCACGACCAGTGCAGCCAAGAAATACTGATCAAGGATTTCCGCGTCACCGGTGTTGAAGTTATCCACCACGCGGCGCACCGCCAACGGCAACACCAAACTGATCACCGCCGTCGAGATCAGCGCAAAAACCGCCGCCACCAAAAGCGCCGTGTAAGGCTTAATAAACGGTACCAAACCACGCAGGGCCCCAAAGTCCTTCGACTTGGCGCGTTCTTCGTCAGTTGTGTTGGGCGGGGGAGTTTTGGAACGCGCCATGGGGCCTCAATTATCAGTGCGAGATCGCTATAGCCCTCCCCCCGCACAGGAGCAAGCCAAGCCACAGCCGTAACCTGCGACACGCAGTCCGAAAATCTGAAGGGATAAGATTGGAGCGGGTGACGGGAATCGAACCCGTATCATCAGCTTGGAAGGCTGAGGTCTTACCATTACACAACACCCGCGCTGCTGTCCGAATAAGTCAGTGCGCGACAATCGTCAAGCGGTTGTAGCTGATCTGCTCCTACAGACCCGATACCCCGCTAATCACCACATCTGCATGCGTCCAACTAATCAATTCTGCAACTATTTCGCAATTTGTCCGCCGGATTCATCGTATTTTCACTTAGTCGCAATTAGATACTAAAAGTGGACGGACATCCTACATAGTTCATTAACTAATTAGTGCTGGTCAAGTTCATAAGGGGGGCATACGAACGCCGTGTGTCCCCCCGCTTGATTACGCCAAGAAATCGCCACCAAATTCAAACAAAAACGGCGCGCAGGAAACCCCACGCGCCGTGATTAAACATAAATGCTACAGGCTTATTTTACCGCGATGCGACCATCTGTATATGGCGCATAAGGCCCTGATTTTGCCAGGTATTCCGCAACAACATCCGCAAGGTCCGGCCCAAAGTCGTAGGCGTTTTTGTCATCACCTGCGAACATTTTGTAGCCGTCACCCCCGTTACGGACATAGTTATTCGTTACAACCGAATACGTTGCTGCTGGATCAATCGCTTCAAAGCCCGTTGCGGTCTGCACCATCACGTCTTGGATACGGCCTTCATTTGGTGCCACCGTGGGATCAAATGTGAACTTCAAACCCGCAACCTGTGGAAAGCGGCCTTTTACTTCTTCAATCTGGCTCACACCGTTTTCAAGTGCCGCAATGACACCCGCACCATCAATCTGGAACGTCGACAACGTGTTTTGGAACGGCAGCACAGTGAAGACCTCGCCCATTGTCACTTCGCCTGCGTCGATGCTGGCCCGCAAACCTCCAGAGTTTGCAATAGCGATTGTCACACCTTGGTCTGCAACGCGCTCGAGCATGGCGTCCGCCACCAAGTTGCCCATGGCACATTCCATCACGCGGCACACCGCACGGTCGCCTTCAATCGGGGCTGCGGCACTGGCCACAACTTTCTGACGGATTTCATCAAGCGGTGCGGCCAACTCGGCAATGCGTGCCACAGTGCCGGCGTCTTCACCCACCTCAGACGATGTAATGATCGGCTCGCCCACGGCTTGGGTGATCACGCCCGCATCGTCGAAAGTCACGTTCAATTCGCCTAAAAACTTGCCGTAGGCATAGGCTTGCACGATTGCCGTGTCGCCAACCATCACGGGATAAACGTCGACCGCGCGCTCTTGGGTGTTTGACAGCAACGTGTTTGAGTGCCCGCCCACGATCACATCAACGCCCGTCACGTTTGCAGCAACGCGCTTGTCTACATCAAAACCAGAGTGTGACAGCACAACAATCTTGTTGATGCCTTGCGCGCTTAGACGGTCCACTTCGCCCTGCACGGCAGCAACGGGGTCACTGAAGCTGATGTTCGGGCCTGGTGAGGCCAGCTCGTCTGTGTCTTCTGGGGTCAGACCGATCATGCCGATCTTCTCACCACCGCGTTCAATCACTGTGGATTTCAGCAATTTATCCGCCAAAGCAGGTTCTGCCGAAAAGTCCGCGTTTGACATCAAGACCGGGAAATCCACCGCATCCATGAACCCGCGCAGCACTTCTGGGCCATCGTCAAACTCGTGGTTGCCCACGGTCATCCCGTCATAGCCCATTTTGTTCATCATCTCGGCGGCAACTTTGCCTTTATAATACGTATAAAAGAGCGAGCCCTGAAACTGATCACCGCCATCCACAAGAATAGAGTTGTTGCTGCGTGCACGTGCGTCTTCAACGGCTGTCACCAAACGGGCAGAGCCACCAAAGCACTTGCCTTCGGTGTTATCTTCCGCCGAGCACGGACCGTCATATTTGCTGATCGGCTCAAAGCGCGCGTGAAAGTCGTTTGTGTGCAAAATCGTCAGTGAATAGTCAGCGGCAGCAGCCCCCGCACTCACCGCCAAAGCAGCAACAGAAGTAAGCAGACGATTAATCATGTGGAATCCCCTTTGTCAGATAGCGCAAGCGTGGCGCACCCGGTGAATTGTGTCCAGTAGGCATCGCCTACCATGGGCACTTCATGGCCCAATAACGTAACAGATGCTTGACGGCTGCACATTTCGGCGGCACTTGAAGCCCCATGTTGATCTATAAAATCCTGCGGTCAGATGAATGGGCCGCCCTCCAAGACGCGGGCCAGACCCAAGGCGCGCCGATTGATGTCGCCGATGGCTATGTCCACTTCTCAACCGCAGCACAGGCAGGCGAGACCGCGTCCAAATGGTTTGCAGGTGTCGAAGACCTGTGGCTGCTGGCCTATGACGCTGACAACTTGGGCGACGCGCTAAAGTGGGAGCCCTCACGCGGCGGTGATCTTTTCCCCCACCTTTACCGCGACCTTCGTCTGGACGAGGCAAAATGGGCCGTGCCCCTGCCATGGGACGGCGCGCAACATCGCTTTCCGGCGGATATGACATGAGCATCATCGAAAACATCATGGAAACCGTTGGCATGCGCGTTCTGCGCAGCTTTGATCCTGAAACCGCCCACGGATTGTCGCTGAAAGCACTCAACGCAGGCCTCGCCCCAACGCCCGGCCCTATCACGAACGCACGGCTGGCAACTCAAATTGCGGGCATAAACATCGCCAACCCCATCGGCCTTGCCGCGGGTTTTGACAAAAACGCGCAAGCCATTGGCAAGCTTCAGCAGGCAGGTTTCGGCTTTTTGGAAGTGGGTGCCGCGACGCCCCGCCCCCAGCCGGGCAACCCCAAACCCCGCCTGTTTCGGCTGACCGAAGATGCGGCGGTGATCAACCGTTTTGGCTTTAACAATGACGGCATGGACGCCATCGCAACGCGACTGGCCACGCGCAAAACCACAGCAGATGGCGCGATCCCCGTGGGCCTAAACCTTGGCGCCAACAAAGACAGCACGGACCGCGCAGCAGATTTCGCTACCGTGATGGAGCGGGTCCGCGACGTGGTCGATTTTGCAACCGTGAACGTCTCAAGCCCCAACACCGAAAAGCTGCGTGACCTGCAAGGCAAAGCGGCCCTCGCCGAATTGCTGGCGGGCGTAATGGCGGTGCGCGGCACAACGCCCGTGTTCCTCAAAATCGCGCCGGACCTCAGCGATGCAGACATTGCGGATGTGGCGGACGTGGCAAATGACGCGGGCCTTGATGCAATCATCGCCACCAACACCACCCTGCGCCGCGACGGGCTTAATTCGGCACACGCAAATGAAGCGGGCGGGCTGTCGGGCCAACCCCTCTTCGAGATGTCGACACGTATTTTGGCGCGGCTCTCTGGTCTGACGGATATCCCACTTATTGGTGTGGGCGGCGTGGCGACACCGGCACAGGCCTATGCCAAAATCAAAGCGGGCGCCTCTGCGGTACAGCTCTATTCAGGGTTGGTTTACGGCGGCCTTTCGTTGGTCCGAGACCTTGCAAACGGGGTGGATACGCTTTTGCGCCAAGACGGGTTCGTCAACGTCAAAGACGCTGTTGGCACAGACCGCGACCGCTGGCTTTGATCAGCGCGCCGCGGCCCGTTCAAGGGCCGGGTACCTAAGACCCAACGAAATGCCGCGCGCCACAAAACTCAGCAGTAAACACAGCCACAGGCCGTGATTGCCAAGGGTCGGCAACAACACCACCGCACCGGCAAAATAAATCAGCGCCGAGACCAACATCATGTTGCGCATATCGCGGCTGCGAGTGGCTCCAATGAAAATGCCGTCCAACATCCATGACGCGGTCCCAAGCAGGGGGGCGGCAACCATGTAAGGCAGATACTCTCGCGCCGCCGCGCGCACATCGGGCGCGGTGGTCATCACATCAATCACCGCCCCACCAGCCAGCGCAAAAGCCAGCGCCAACACCGCGCAAATGCCCAACCCCCATCCGCTTGTCAAAATGGCCCCGCGCCGCAACCGCGCAGGATCGCGCGCGCCCATCGCACGGCCTACGATCGCCTCGGCGGCAAAGGCAAAACCGTCCATGGCGTAGGCCGTCACATATAAAAACTGCAACAGGATTTGGTTTGCGGCCAAATCCACATCGCCCATTCCCGATCCGAAAAACAGAAAAGACACGAAAATTGCCTGCAGCAACACCGACCGGATCATAATATCTGTGTTGACGGACATCATATTGACCAAGCGCGCTTTATCAAAAACCCGCGCCACGCTGCGCCAATAGGCCCCCAAAAATACCCCGCGGCACAGCCACAACCCAAAGGCCAGACCGGACCACTCGGCCATAACCGTGGCCCAAGCCACGCCGCTTACGCCCCAGCCAAGTTTCAGCCCCAACAGCACGCTTAACCCCATGTTAGCAAGGTTCACCAACAGCTGAATGGCAAACACGCCCATGGTGTTTTCGCGCCCCACCAACCAACCGGTAATGCCGTAAAGCGCGATGGCCGCAGGCGCGGACCAGACACGGATGCTCATGTATTCGCGGGCCAAGCCCTCAACCTGCGGACTGGCAGGCGAAATCATGAACGCCCCTGCAAAAAGGGCCACTTGGGCGGCAATAATCACCATGCCAGCACCAATCCCAATCAGCATCGCCCGCGAGAGCAGCGCCGCCATCTCGCCTTCGTCGCGTGCACCGGCGGCCTGTGCTGTCAGGCCCGCTGTGCCCATGCGCAAGAACCCGAAAACCCAGTAAATCGCACTCAGAATAATCGCGCCGATCCCCACCGCCCCGATGGGCACAGGATCACCAATTTGCCCCACAACGCCCGTATCAACAGCGCCCAAAATCGGCACCGTGGCGTTGGACAACACAATCGGCAGCGCGATGTGCAGCACACGTTTATGGGTCAAATGACCCGCGGCTGCGTCCTTGGGGCGCTGCGTTTTGGGATCAGGCGCTTGGGTACTCACCCGCGATCACGCGGGGCTGCATCCGCACCATCGTTCAGCTCTGGCATCACGAAATGCCCCGTCCCTTGGGCGAAAAGCTTGCTGCGGTTGTCTTGCCACGCCTCAACATGCACAGAGGCAAACCGCCGCCCCGACCGATTGATCCGCGCCCGTGCATAGGCATCGCGGGGCAAGCCCGAACGTAGGTAATCCACAGTAAAATCAATCGTCTTGGGCAAGCGCGGCAGGCTCTCGGGTGTCATCGTCTCAACGTCCAGCGCACCGCTTTCAACGTCGCTCCAGACCCGCGCCCAGCCCAGCTCAATAATCGCCGCTGTCTCCAGAAAAGCCGCCGTTGCCCCGCCGTGTATCGCAGGCAAAAGCGGATTGCCGATCAACTTGGGATCATAACGCAGAGTCGCCGTCAGCTCATCACCGCGCCGGTCAAATTCAATGCCCAAAAACTGCACATAGGGAATGCCCGACACCAACGCCTGAAGCGCACGGTCACGACGCTGTTTGACCACCTGAACCGGTTCGGGCGCGGGGCGGGTGTTTTTGTCAGACGCGCTCATTTCGCAAACTCCACCGTAAAGGCACCGGTTGCCGTGGCCACGGGCCGCCCCGTGTCTTCATCCATCGCAGTGGCCCGCACGAACGCGACCGATCGCGTGACGTGATAGCATTCCGCCCGCGCAGTAATAGTCTGACCTGGCGTGGCCGCGCGCATATAATCAATGCGCAAATCAATGGTCGCCGTCCCAATCGGCCCCGCGTCATGGCACAGCACCGCAGCCCCGCCGCATGTATCCATCAACGCCGACACGGCGCCCCCGTGGATCACCCCTGTAGCAGGGTCCCCCACCAGTTTTTTGTCATACGGCATGGTGATTTCGGCGACCCCTCCGGACACGCTTTGCACCTGCATACCCAAGGCAGTCGAATGTGGAATCGCCGCGATAAATTGCGCAGCAATCCGCGCTTGGCGATCAGCATTTTCAGGGGTGGTCATCTTAGCGGTTCTCCGTCAGTGCGCATCACAAAGCGCGGTGCAGCGGGCACAAAATTATGCAGCACCGCGCATACGCAACATTCACCTGCCAAACACCTTGTGCAAGTCTATTTCGTGATGCGCCACCGGCGAAGCGGTTGCAAGACGCCCCCGACTTGCCGTAAAGTCAGAACAGATTTTTCAGGAGTATTTGCCCCGTGAACATGACCGAAGACCTCAGCTTCAAAGAGATGTGTACCCGGTTTGATGTCACGCCGCGCACCCTGCGCTATTACGAATACATTGAACTTCTGACCCCGCGCAAAGAAGGCCGCGCACGTTTTTACAGCACCCGTGAATGTGCCCGCATGACGCTTATTTTGCGCGGTCGCCGCTTTGGTTTCCCACTTGAAGATATCCGTCAGTGGCTGTTGATCTATGATCATGAGGGCACCGAGACGCAGATGCGCGCATGGGTTGAGCTGGCTGATGTGCAACTGGCCGAACTGGAAGAACAGCAGCGTCAATTGGTTGAAACCACCGAAGAATTGCGCCGCCTGCGCGATCTCACAGCAAATGAGCTGTCGTCCTAAGCCCACCCGAGCGACCACGACAAAACCCCAATAAACATAGCGATTTTTTGCTGATTTCAGGGCACTTTAGGCCATGGAAATCGGTTGATAATTTACGTTTGATTCACGAGTTGTTTACCTTGCGAAAAGTGACGCGGCGTTACATTTACGTTAACGTCAACTGTTTGCTAGCACTTGGGCATGACACATGTAGACACCCCCCACACCACGTTGGCGCACACCTCTGCGGGCGCCACAACGCCGGATGATCTTTTCGTCACGGACCGCATGATGAGCATCCGTGAAATGTGCGAGGCATTCGACGTCACTGCCCGCACATTGCGCTTTTATGAGGCCAAGGAACTGCTGTTCCCGATCCGCGAAGGCCAGCGCCGCCTTTTCACCAAACGTGACCGCGCGCGGCTGAAGCTGATTTTGCGTGGCAAACGCTTTGGGTTCAGCCTTGAGGACATCCGACAGTTGCTTGATCTGTATGACATGGGCGACCAGCAGCAGACCCAGCTCAAGCGCACCTACCAGATTGCCCAAGACCGCCTGAACGCAATGATCGCCCAGCGCGATGAACTGACCGAGGCGATCGAAGACCTCAAAGAACAACTTGCGTGGGGGGCCGAAATTATCGCCCGCAACGCAAACGACACACCTAACTAAAAAGTACCGATCAGGGAGAGATCCGTTATGCCCCATTACACAGCCCCCACCAAAGACATGGCGTTTGTGCTTCACGAGACACTGCGCATTTCCGAGCTTAGCACACGCGGCTACGCCGACCTTGATGCAGATTTCACCAGCGCCGTTCTGGAAGAAGCAGGCAAGCTGGCGATGGACGTCACAGCCCCACTGAACCCCGTTGGCGATGAGCAAGGCTGCACCCTTGAAAACGGCGTTGTGCGCACCCCTGACGGGTTCAAAGAAGCGTTCGAAACCGTGGCCGAAGGTGGATGGATGGGCCTTGATATGCCCGAGGAGTACGGCGGCCAAGGCATGCCTTACATTGTGCAAACCGCCGTGGGTGAGATGTTCAGCTCTGCAAACATGGCGTTCAACATGTACCAAGGCTTGGCCCACGGGGCGATGTCAGCGATCGTGGCGCACGGCACGGATGCGCAAAAACAAACCTATCTGCCCAACATGATCGCAGGCAAATGGGGCGGCACCATGAACCTGACCGAACCCCATTGCGGTACAGACCTTGGCCTAATGCGCACCAAAGCCGCCCCCCAAGAGGACGGCAGCTACAAAATCAGCGGTCAAAAGATTTGGATCTCAGCCGGTGAGCACGACATGGTCGACAACATCGTGCATCTGGTTCTGGCGAAAATTCCGGGCGAGCCGGATGACATCAAGGGCGTGTCTTTGTTTATTGTGCCAAAGTTTTTGGTCAATGAAAATGGCAGCTTGGGCGCGCGCAATGATCTGTCTTGCGGCGGGTTGGAAAAGAAAATGGGCATCCACGGCAATGCCACCTGCGTGATGAATTATGACGGAGCGACCGGCTATCTGATTGGCGAAAAAAATAAAGGCATGCGCGCAATGTTCACAATGATGAACGAAGCGCGTATCGGCGTCGGCCTGCAAGGCTATGCGCAGGGTGTTGTGGCCTATCAAAACGCTGCGGCTTTTGCCCAAGACCGTCTTCAGGGCCGCGATGTCACAGGTGCCAAAGCGCCTGAAAAGCCCGCAGACCCGATCATTGTGCACCCTGATGTGCGCCGCAACTTGATGGAGCAAAAGGCCTTTGTTGAGGGCGCGCGCGCGTTCACGTTTTGGGGCGCTACGATGATTGACCAAGCCGTGCGCGAAGATGATGCCGAGGCCGAGGCGATGATCTCGCTGTTGACCCCCATCATCAAAGGGTTCCTGACCGACAAAGGGTTTGAAACCGCCGTTAACGCGCAACAAACCCTTGGCGGCAGCGGTTTCACCCGCGAATGGGGCCTTGAGCAGTTTGTACGCGATGCGCGCATCACCATGATCTATGAAGGCACCAACGGCGTGCAGTCCCTTGATCTGGTGGGACGCAAACTTGGGCTGAACGGTGGTAAAACCGTTATGGCGTTCTTCGAGTTGGTGAAGTCTTTCATCAAAGACAACGCCGAACACGAAGCGCTAAACACCCACTTCCTGACACCCCTGAAAGCCGCATCAAAAGACCTGCAGGCGGCGGGGATGTATTTCATGCAAAACGGGATGAAAAACCCCAATAACGCACTGTCAGGAAGCTATGACTTCATGCACTTGTTCGGTCAGGTCTGCATGGGGCTGGTCTGGGCCAAGATGGGCAAAGCTGCCTATGCGGCTCTGGATGCTGGCGCCTCAGACACAAGTTTTTACGAGGCCAAAATCGCCACTGGTAAATATTACATGGCGCGATGCTTGCCGGTCACAGCAACCCATTTGGCACGTATCGAAAGCGGTGCGGACACTGTCATGACCCTTGAAGCCGAACAATTCTGAACCACCCCTTGCCGGAGCAGCAGATGTCAGGATTTGAGTATTTCAACCAAAGCGAAGTGGAAGCCCCAATGCGCGCTGCAGCACACGTTGGGGACTTCGCTTCGGACGGTCATCGGCTCTCCAGCCTGTACCGCGCCGCAAGCTTTAGCACCTCTTGGTTAAGCCCAAATAACAGCCAAGCAGATTATGCTTCGCTTTGGGCCAAATACTCATATCCCGCCGGCATCCCCTGCCCCACCTTCACGATTTGACGCGGCGCAATTTGCCCGCTGACCCCGCCCAACAAGGAGACTACCCTCATGTCTGAAGCCTATATTTATGACGCCGTTCGCACCCCGCGCGGAAAGGGCCGCAAAGACGGCTCACTGCACGAAGTCACATCCGTGCGCCTGTCTGCCCAAATTCTCAATGCACTGAAGTCGCGCAACGATCTAAGCGGTCACGCCGTTGAAGACGTGATCTGGGGCAACGTGACCCAAGTCATGGAACAGGGTGGCTGTCTTGCACGCACGGCCGTGCTGGCCTCAGACCTTGATCAGTCAATCCCCGGTCTTGCGATCAACCGGTTTTGTGCCTCTGGCATGGAAGCGGTGAACCTTGCTGCCAACCAGATCAAAGGCGGGGCTGGTGAGGCATATATCGCAGGCGGCGTTGAGATGATGGGCCGCGTTGCCATGGGTAGTGACGGGGCGGCCATCGCCGTTGATCCATCTGTTGCGATGGACACGTATTTTGTCCCCCAAGGCATCTCTGCCGATATCATCGCCACTAAGTACGGCTTCAGCCGCACCGATGCGGATGAGCTTGCCGTGAAATCACAACAACGCGCCAAAGCCGCGTGGGATGACAACCGTTTCGCCAATTCCATGATCACCGTGCGCGATCAAAACGGTCTCGATATTCTGGCCCATGATGAATACATGCGCCCCCAAACGGATATGCAGTCACTGGGCGGTTTGAACCCCGCGTTTCAGGCCATGGGCGAAGTTATGCCCGGCTTTGATAAAGTCGCGCTGCTCAAGTATCCGCACCTCGAAAAAATCAACCACATCCACCATGCGGGCAACTCGTCAGGCATCGTTGATGGGGCAGCGGGCGTTCTGATCGGCTCAAAGGCATTTGGCGAAAAGCACGGGCTGAAGCCGCGCGCTCGCATCCGTCAGACGGCCAAAATTGGCACCGACCCCACCATCATGCTGACCGGACCTGTGCCCGTTACTGAAAAGATCCTTGCGGATGCGGGGATGTCGATCAAAGACATCGATCTGTTTGAGGTAAACGAAGCATTCGCCTCGGTTGTGCTGCGCTTTATGCAGGCCTTTGATGTGGACGATAGCGTGGTCAACGTGAACGGCGGGTCTATCGCCATGGGGCACCCCCTTGGGGCGACCGGCGCAATCATCATCGGCACTTTGCTTGATGAGATGGAGCGCGCAGACAAAGAAGTTGGCTTGGCCACTTTGTGCATCGCCTCTGGCATGGGTGCCGCAACAATCATCGAACGCGTGTAAGGAGCCATTGATATGTCTGACTTTTCTATGAACATCGACGCAGACGGCGTGGCCACAATCGTGTGGGACACCGTTGGCAAATCCATGAACGTGATGAACCAACAGGGCTTTGACGACCTTGACGCGCTCATTGACCAAGTGCTGGCCGATGATGCTATCAAAGGCGCTGTGCTGACCTCTGGCAAACCCGGCTCGTTTGCAGGCGGTATGGATTTGAACATCATCTCCAAGATGAAAGAGATGGCCGGTGACGCACCTGCGCGCGGTCTGATGGACGGCCTCATGGCCACCCATGCTATTTTGCGCAAGATTGAGCGCGCAGGCATGGACCCCAAAACCAATAAAGGCGGCAAGCCAATCGCAGCGGCCCTGCCCGGCACGGCCCTTGGTATCGGGTTTGAACTACCCCTTGCGTGCCACCGCATTTTTGCAGCCCCCAACCCCAAAGCCAAAATTGGCCTACCTGAAATCATGGTTGGCATCTTCCCCGGCATGGGCGGCACAACGCGGCTTGTGCGCAAGATGGGCGCCATGGGTGCCTCGCCATTTCTGCTGGAAGGCAAGCTAAGCGACCCTGCGCGCGCCAAAGCGGCTGGCCTCATCGACGAGATCGCGGATGATCCCGTTGCAGCCGCCAAAGAATGGGTCCTCTCCGAGCCAAAGATCGTCAAACCATGGGACGAAAAGGGTTACAAAATGCCCGGCGGCGCGCCCTACCATCCTGCGGGTTTCATGACCTATGTGGGGGCCTCGGCGATGGTCAACGGCAAAACCCAAGGCGCATTTCCTGCGGCCAAGGCGCTTTTGTCGGCGGTCTATGAAGGCGCGTTGGTGCCTTTTGATACAGCCATCAAAATTGAGGCGCGCTGGTTCACCAATGTGCTGATGAACCCATCGTCTTCTGCCATGATCCGTTCGCTTTTCATCAACAAAGAAGCGCTTGAAAAAGGTGCTGTGCGTCCGGCGGAAGTCAGTGACCAATCCGTGCGCAAAGTCGGCGTTCTGGGCGCGGGCATGATGGGCGCGGGCATCGCACTTGTCTCCGCCCTTGCGGGCATCGAGGTTGTCTTACTGGACCAAAGCCAAGAGGCCGCGGACAAAGGCAAAGACTACACCGCCACCTACATGGACAAAGGCATCGCGCGCAAAAAAGCCACGCCCGAAAAGAAAGAGGCCGTGCTGGCGCAGATCACCGCAACCACAGATTACAACGCCCTTGCGGGCTGTGATCTGATAGTTGAGGCGGTCTTTGAGGACGTGGCGATCAAAGCAGACGTCACCAAGAAAGTCGAAGCCGTCGTGGACGCAGAGTGCATCTTTGCCACCAACACCTCGACCTTGCCGATTTCTGAGTTGGCCAAAGCCAGTGCACGCCCAGAGCAATTCATCGGCATCCACTTTTTCTCACCTGTCGACAAAATGTTGTTGGTGGAAATCATCAAAGGCGCGCAAACCGGTGATCGCGCCACGGCCAAAGCTCTCGACTTTGTGCGCCAGATCAAAAAGACCCCGATCGTGGTTAATGATGCGCGCTTTTTCTACGCCAACCGCTGTATCATTCCCTACATCAACGAAGGCATCCGCATGGTCGCCGAGGGTGTGCAGCCCGCCCTGATCGAAAATGCGGCCAAACAACTGGGCATGCCCCTTGGCCCGCTTCAATTGGTCGATGAAACATCTGTCGATCTGGGTGTGAAAATCGCCAAAGCCACCAAAGCCGCAATGGGCGATGCCTACCCTGACGGCGCCGTGGACGAGGTACTGTTCTGGATGGCCGATGAGGGCCGCTTGGGCCGCAAAGCCAACGCGGGCTTTTACGCCTATGACGACAAAGGCAAGCGCGGGTTGCTGTGGGACGGTCTTGCCGCCAAATACCCCACACGCGATGCGCAACCTGACATCATCGAGGTCCAGCACCGCCTGATGTTTGCCCAAACCCTTGAGGCCGTACGCGCCCTTGAGGACGGTGTTCTGATGGACATCCGCGAAGGTGACGTTGGCGCGATCCTTGGCTGGGGCTTTGCGCCGTGGTCTGGCGGGCCGCTGTCGTGGCTTGATATCATTGGCGCGCCCTACGCGGCAGAACGCTGTGATGCGCTTAGCGAAAAGTTCGGGGCACGCTTTGCGACCCCTGCGCTTTTGCGTGAGATGGCCGACAAGGGACAAAGCTTTTATGGCCGCTTTGCCCCTGCTGCCCCTGCCGCCTAGCAGGCTGTTGGCACTGTAACTTATCAGCGGGGGCGTGCACCGCACGGTGGTCTAAGACACCGTTAACGCCCCCGCACTAAACTGCGCTCAGGACGTCCTGAATTGTTCCGGTTTGACACACCGCATATCGACCCTGATACCGCGCGGGCCTTACACCCCCAACCGGATCATACCAACGGCAGCGCTGCCTCTTTTACGGCCTCGTTTTACCGCAAAAACCCTACAAACATGCCCGAGGCCCCCTCTGGCGATATACGGACCGAGGTGCCCTGCACTGCTGTCCCCCTCGCGGCCTTTCATTGGGCCAGCGGGGTTATTTGTGCATCAAAAAACGTAGCCAAACCGCGCAATGTCTTGGGCACAAACATCGGCAATCACATCGCGGGTCGTGTCGCTGAAATAGCCGCGGTAATCTGCATCGCGCTGTGATGCATTGGCGCGCCCAACCTCAAGCCTAAACCCTAGATGCGCCTCAAACGGGGCAAGATCATCGGTCAGATGCTCAAGGCGGATGAACGCATCGCACTGCTCCACACCGGTTTCATCCGTGACGTAATGAGCATAGGGATGCGCGCGCAGACTGTCTTGCATCCATGGCGTCAAAACAAACGCCTCAAAGGTTTCATCTTTGGCAAGGCTCACGGCGCGGTGGGCAAAGTCTTGGGCGCGCAGCCAGTGATAATAACTCACCACGCGGTCCCACGGATTGCGCACCAAGCTTACCGCAAATGGCGCGCCGTCAAACAACCCGGCCAAATCCGCGCGGGTCGCATGTTTCCAAAGCCGACCCGCCGTCTGAAGGCTCTTTTGCCGCTTTGCCCGCGCTTTGCCTTTTGGGGTATCGCCCACAATAATGTCATCCGCCATCGCCCGCGCCTCAAGCGCCAGCATCAGGGCAGTGCCCCCCGTTTTGGGCGCATGGGTCAGCAGATAGTTGCGGCCCTTGCTGTAGATCATGGGGCAAGCTGCTCGGGTAGCTTAGACTGCTCAGGTCGCTCAAGCCGCTCAAGCCGCTCAAGCCTCCCTGCGCGTTGCACCCGCCACGCCACAACCACACCAGAGCCGATGATGACCACCATCCCCAGCACCCCAAGCGGGCTGACGACCGTGCCAAACAGGATATAGGCCGTGACCGAGGCAAAGATCAGCAGCGTGTATTCAAAGACCGAAACAATCGGCGCGTCCCCGGTCAGGTAGGCCTTCATCAGGCACGCGATCGCCCCAACCGACACCACCGCCTGCACCAGAATGATCCACCATGACAGCGCCGTGGGCCAGACCCACGCGCGGCCCAGGAACCCCTCGCCCGGGTTGGCCTGCAGGTACAGCGACACCAATGCAGCGATCAACAAAACCCACGCCATGTAACTCCATGTCAGCACCCACGGGGTTTCGCCTTCGCACCATTTGCGCGTGGCCACATTACCCGTGGCGTAAAACACACCCGCCAAAATGGGCACCAGGTTGGGCCAGCCAAGCCCGCCCACATCGGGCTTCAGCACCATCAGCGCCCCGCACAGCCCCACAAAGGCCGTCACCAACCGCACAGGCCCGATGGGCGTGCGTGACCAAATAGCCTCGATGAACACCACCAAAACGGGCGCTGTGAACAGCCCCGCCGCCGCAGCCGAAATCGGGAAAAAGCCAAGGCAGCCGAAATACAAAATCATCGCAATCGCCAAAAACAGCGAACGCCCCAGCACGGCCCAAACCCGCTTTGGACGTAAGTTCAGCCCGAAAACCAAACCCAAAAGCGCCACTGTTGCCACTGCAACAATGCTGCGCAGGGTGTGGAATTGCCAAAGGCTGATGTCGTCCACAATATAGGGCACAAGGTTATCGACGATGCCCAAAATGACCATCGCCGTCATCATCCAGCCGATCGCGGCGGTGTTATTGGAAGGTGTACTGCTCATTTTCCCATCATTGACCGCTTGCCTCTTGCCGCGCAAGCGCCATAGTCGACAATATACGCGGTGCCGACGACAAGGCGTGCGTTGGAAGGTGAACTGCTTGGGAGGGCGCAATGGGCTGGATGAAAGATGAGACGGGTTTAGACAAAACACCCGCCAATTACGTGCCCCTAACGCCGCTGTCCCATTTGCGCCGCGCGGCTGATGTGTTCGCCCAAACCACCGCGGTAATTTATGGTGACCATAAAGTCACCTATGCGCAGTACCACGCCCGCTGCTCGCAATTGGCCAGCGCGCTAAAAAGCATCGGTGTGCAAAGCGGTGACGTGGTAGCGACGCTGCTACCAAACACTCCCGCCCAATGCGAAGCGGCCTTTGGCGTGCCCGCGTGTGGTGCGGTTTTGAACACCATCAACACCCGCCTTGATCCAGATACCGTGGCCTACATCTTTGATCACGGCGAGGCCAAGGCCGCTTTGGTCGACACCCAGTTCATGCCACTGGCGTTGCAAGCGATCGAACGGATGGACGGCCCCGCGCCCATCTTGATTGAAGTGCCTGACGCCGTTGCGGGCATCACAGCCACCGGCGCGCACCAAACATACGAAGATTTGCTGGCCACCGGCGATGCAGCGTTTGCGTGGATGATGCCCGAAGATGAATGGGAAAGCCTTGCGCTGAATTACACCTCGGGCACCACAGGGCGGCCCAAGGGCGTGGTCTATCATCACCGCGGCGCGTATCTGATGACCATGGGCACACCGGCCGCGTGGCAAATGCCGCTGCGCCCGCAGTACCTAACGATTGTGCCGATGTTTCACTGTAACGGGTGGAACCACGCGTGGATGATTCCAATGCTGGGCGGTACGATCCACTGCTGTCGCGATGTGACACCTCACGCTATTTATGACGCCATTGCCGCCGGTGTGACCCATTTTGGCGGGGCACCGATTGTGTTGAACATGATCGTCAACGCACCAGATGAAGCGCGGCGCAGTTTTGATCACACAGTCAAAGTCTTCACCGCAGGCGCGCCGCCCGCCCCCGCCACGTTGGCGGCCATCACCAAACTGGGCTTTGATGTGCAACAAGTCTACGGGCTGACCGAAACATATGGCCACGTCACCGAATGTCTTTGGGACCCCGCATGGGACGCGCTGCCCCAAGACGAGGCGGCCAGCATCGCTGCGCGCCAAGGGGTTGCTTTCCCCATGATGGAGCCCGTCGCCGTATGGGACGACAGCGGCAACGACATCCCGCGCGACGGCACCACAACCGGCCAGATCATGTTGCGCGGCAACTGCGTGATGAAGGGCTATCTGAAAAATCCGGACGCCACCGCCGAGGCCTTTGCGGGCGGGTATTTCCACAGCGGCGACATTGCCTTGCACCACCCCGACGGGTTCATACAAATCGCTGACCGTGCCAAGGACATCATCATTTCGGGCGGCGAAAACATCAGCTCTGTTGAGGTCGAAAGCGCGTTGATGAACCACGCGGCCGTCAACCTATGCGCCGTGGTCGCCAAGCCCGATGACAAATGGGGCGAGGTCCCCTGTGCCTTTGTTGAATTGAAAGACGGCGCAACCCCAACCGAGGCCGAGATCATCGCCTTTTGCCGCGCGCGCCTTGCGGGGTTCAAAACGCCCAAACGTGTGATTTTCCAAGAGCTGCCAAAAACCTCGACGGGCAAAATCCAGAAGTTTGAATTGCGCACAGTGGCGAAATCCCTCTGAGTGCAATTGCGGCGGTGCGGCGTCTGACCTATATGTTGTTCAGAGCAAGTTGACGGAGATAAAGCGTCAGATGACCGCCCTTTCACAGTACGCATTGCTCGAAAGCACGGGCCTTTGGCGCGCGGATGCAGATGCGCAGCGCCGCGAGGTGATCGTGTCTTTTGGCAACGCCACCCTTGTGATTACCGATAATGCCGAACGGGTTTTGTCCCATTGGTCATTGGCCGCCGTGCGCAAAGTGTCCGACAAAGATGGCGTGGTCACCTACAGCCCCGATGCAGACGGCACCGAACTTGTTGAGATTGACGACAAAACCATGGTCGAGGCCATCGACAAAGTGCGCAAAGCCATTGACCGGACCCGTCCGCACCGTGGGCGGCTGCGCGCCGCCGTGTTGGCGGGCAGCTTGGCATTGGTGGGCTGGATCGGCTTTTTCTGGATGCCCCCCGCCATGGTGGATCACACGCTTGGGGTTTTGCCCCAAGTCAAACGCGCCGAAATTGGCCGCGAGCTGAGCCGTGAGATTACCCGCCTTGCAGGCCCTGCGTGCACCCGCCGCGAAGGCACCCGCGCACTACAAATGGTGACGGACCGCGTTCGGGGCACGTCGGATAATGCGGATTTCGTAGCGCCTGCTGGGCTGCCGCAAATTCACCGCTCTGGCTTGCCGGATAGTCTGTGGTTACCCGGCGGCAAACTGCTGCTGAGTGCGACGCTGGTTGAGGATCATGATGACCCAGAAGTGCTGGCTGGATTTATGCTGGCGGCAGGTCTGCGCCAAGCGGGCCAAGACCCCGTACGCCCGCTGCTTGAGTTTGCGGGACTGCGCCACACATTCACATTGCTGACCACTGCGCAGCTGCCCCAAGACGTGCTACGCGGCTATGCCCAAGCGTTGGTTCAGACGCCGTTGGAAGATGTTGAGATGGGTGCGTTGGCGGATCAAATGCGGTTACGCGGCCTTGAGACGACCACCCTTGCGGCTGCAATTGACCCCAGCGGAGAGCGGACAAAACCACTGCTTGATGCGGCACAACTAAGCGATCCACCGTTGCTGAGTGACCGCGACTGGCTGGCCCTGCAGGGGATCTGCGATCAGTAAATTACTTGCGTAGAAACGCGTCGCGAAAGCCCGCAGATCGCGCGCCTTGAAGGGCTGCGCGTAGGGCGGATTGATCCTGAAAAGGTCCGGTCAGAACGACCTGATATGTTTTGCCGCCCCGCGTGGCACGCCCGATTTTTGCAGGCAGCCCTGCCGCAGCAAGACGCTGTGCAGCGCGGGTGGCATTGCCCTTCACCTCGTAGGTGCCCACCTGAACGAAGCGGTGCGATGCAGGCGTGCTTTTGGTCCCAAACGACAAACGTAACGGATCATTACCCGCGCGGGTGACCTGAGGAGCTTTTTTTAGCAGCTTGCGGGGGACTTTTTGCGTCCAGATGCGGTTGCTGGCAGCGCGCCCCTCGCGGGTCTCAAGGCCACGGCGCGGGTTCAGACGGTCATCGTCCCAAACGGGGCGGTAACCTTTTGGCGGGTCAAACGTGACGCGGGCGCTGGCGGGCACTTTTGACAGCCGCACCACACCGCGCGAGGGGTCCGGCGCTGTGCGCGGCGCAACATCAAGGCTGCTTTGCGGACCCAGCGTGGTGGTGCCGTCTTGGCCGAAAAAATTACCCTGCTGCGGGCCACATCGGACAGGATTATCGGGCGTGCCCGCGTTGATGTATTTCGAGCTAAGCGCCGAGGCCCCACGACAAGCAGGTTGGCTGCGGGTTGGCTGCGTAGTTGGCGCGGTTTGGATTTTGGGTGCGGCAGCGCTTGGCAACGTCGCGGTGGTGCGCAGAGGCGCGTTGGTGACCCCCTGACGGTCACGGCGCGGTGTCTGCGGTGTCAATGTGGCACTAGCGGTTTGACCAGTAACAGGCGTTGCCACTTTTGTTGTAGGCTGTACTGGCGTTTTGGCTTTTGCAACCGCTTTGGGTTTTGGCGCGGGCTTGCGCGCAGGCTGCGGCGCAGATTTAGTAGGGGCCGCTTGGGCGGGTGCGGCGGCTGTTGCACCCTTTAGAGAGGGTTGAAAGCCGCACACAATCTGACGGTTGCGAGATACACGCGGCACCCATGTGGTGTTGCCCGAAATGCCCGCACGGATGAAAACACATCCTTTACTATCAACGTATTGGTTGCCTTTGAACGAAGAGGGCGGGAACTCTGCTGGGACTGTATTGCCCGCCAGAGACTGGGCGGAGACAGACGTGGTAAACAGCAAGGCAAGGGTCGCCGTGAAGGCCGCGAACTTAGAAACAGACATATGTCACTCCACTAAATATAGCGAAACTGTGCGCCAAAAACCCTATTTAGTAAAGTGATAATGCTGTTACTTGGTGCCGAACATCCGGTCACCCGCGTCCCCCAAACCGGGCACAATGTAGCCCTGATCGTTGAGTTTTTCATCCACAGAAGCGGTCACGATGTGCACGTCTGGATGCGCTTGCCGCATGCGGGCAATGCCCTCAGGTGCGGCCAGCAGGCACATGAAACGGATGTTCGTAGCGCCCGCTTCTTTCAGACGGTCAATCGCTGCGACAGATGAATTGCCTGTGGCCAGCATCGGGTCCACTGCAATCACCAGCCGTTCCTCAAGCACGTCAGGCACTTTGAAATAATATTCAACGGGTTCAAGGGTTTGCTCATCACGGTAGAGCCCAACAAAACCAACCCGTGCAGAGGGAACAAGTTCAAGAACACCGTCCAGAAGGCCGTTTCCCGCCCGCAAAATCGAGATCAGTGCCAGCTTTTTACCGCGTAACATGGGCGCATCCATTGGTCCCATGGGTGTTTCGATTGCTTGATTTTCCAAAGGCAATTCACGGGTGATTTCATAGGCCAAAAACTGACTTATTTCGCGCAGCAACTGACGAAATTGCCCCGTCGAGGTTTCTTTGTCGCGCATGATAGACAGTTTGTGCTGAACCAAAGGGTGATCCACAAGGGTGACGTGTTCGTTCATGATTGAAGCCTTTTTGCAATGATGGCGCGGGTTTCGGCAGAACAGAATGCCGCCTCAAGGGCGTTTTGCTCAACTTCGCGGAAAATCTCATCGTCCCAACCAAAGTGGTGGGCAAGACGGTCGTATTCATTCGTCATGGTGGTGTGAAAGAACGGCGGATCGTCTGTGCTAACGGTCACTTTGACACCTCGGGCGCGCAGCTTTTCTATGGGATGTGACGCCCAGTTCGGCACGACCCCAAGCGCCACGTTTGACCCGGGACAGACCTCAAGGGTGATGTCATTCTCAATCAGCCGGTCGCAAAGCGCCAGATCAGTGATGGCTTGCACCCCGTGACCGATACGCGAAATGCCCGGCAGCTGATCAAGGGTATCGCGGACCATCGCCGCACCGCCCCACTCGCCCGCGTGCGCCGTCAGGCCAAGCCCCGCTTCGCGCGCGCAGTCAAAAGCCCAAGCAAAATCGCGCGGTGCGCCAACGGTTTCGGCCCCTGCAATGCCAAACCCTGTGATGAAGTCACCCGCAGTTTCAGCCGCACAAATGGCCGTTTCGCGGGATTTTTCGGCACCGAAATGGCGGATGGCCGTGACGCAGCCGCGCAGGGTGATGTGCGGCTCCATCGCGGCGGCGGCTTCTTGGATTGCGGCAAGGTATTCGCGCCACGCGCCCACATCACGTCCCCCGCAAAAATCTGGCGACAGGAACGTTTCGGCGTAAACAACCCCATGTTCGGCGCAATCTTGCAGCACCGCTGTGGTGAGGCGCGCGTAATCTTCAGGCATTTTGAGCGCTTGGGTCGCCGCCTCATAGACATCCAGAAAGCCCGCAAAATCCGCATAGTCGTAATTGCCACGTTCATCAAAAATGCCAGAGATATCGAGCTTTTTCTCAGCGGCGAGGCCCTTGATGAACGCAGGCGACGCGGCACCTTCCAAGTGCAAATGCAGCTCAAGCTTGGGGCGGTTCTTCATTTGGCGGGTGTCCCTTTTCCGTATTGTTTCAGGCCAAGATGGGCTGCGAGCGTAGCGCCTACATCGGCAAAGTTGATGGCGCCAAGCTCACCGGATTTCGCTAGCGCGGGCCCCACGACAGGCACCCGTTCGCGGGTGTGATCGGTGCCGCGCCACGTGGGATCATTGCCGTGATCGGCGGTGATCAACAGCAGGTCATCAGACGCAAGACGTGCCAAAAGACGCGGCAATTGCGCGTCAAACCATTCAAGATGGCGCGCATATCCAGCCACATCGCGGCGGTGGCCATATTCGCTGTCAAACTCGACGAAGTTGGCAAAAATGAATGCGCCGTCTTGGGCTGTGCCCGCCAGATCAATTAGGTCTTCCATCAGTTTTGCATCAGGCCCTTTGGTGCAATCTGTGATGCCGCGCATGCTGAAAATATCGCCGATTTTTCCCACGGCGTGAACCGCGCGGCCTTCGGCGGCGGCGAAATCCATCAATACATCTTCGGGGGGCAGTAGAGCAAAATCACGGCGGTGGGGCGTGCGTGTAAATGCCCCCGCAGCCCCCACAAAAGGCCGTGCAATAACGCGGCCAATACCCATTTCATGCAGTATAGGTGCGAGTTCGGCACACAAATCATAAAGCCGCTGAAGGCCGAAAATTTCCTCGTGGGCGGCGATTTGGAAAACGCTATCAACGGAGGTGTAGCAGATGGGCCAGCCGGTCCTAAGGTGCTCTGGGCCGAAGTCATCCAGCACGCCTGTGCCGCTGGCGTGACAGTTGGCAAGAGAGCCTTCGGTGCCTGCGATGCGCGCGACGGCCTCCAAAATTTCAGGCGGAAAAGCCACCGGAGTTTGGGGGAAATAATGCCACTCAAACGGGACCGGCAGGCCCGCCAACTCCCAATGTCCTGAGGGGGTATCTTTGCCGATGCTATGTTCGGTCGCACTTCCCCAAAGGCCCGCAATCGGGCCCGAGGTCGCGTCAAGAAGGCGGCTGTGACCGCTGGCTTGGGCAACAGCCGCACCAAGGCCAAAGGACAGTAAATTGGGAATGTTGAGCGGACCGGACCGCCCCACGTCTGCTTGCCCGTTTGCACAGGCATCGGCAATGTGGCCAAGGGTATTTGCCCCTTCGTCGCCAAAAGCCGCCGCATCAGGCGCGCCGCCACAGCCAACGGAATCCATTACAACCAAAAACGCGCGACCCATGGTTTAGTCCCCCTGCCCGACACGTTTGTAAATGGTCGGCGGCAGGTCCATCGGCGCATCGCCAAGGGTGATCGCCGCGCGGATGATTTTGGTCGCGGCGTCCGCGTCATGCTCGGAACGGGCGTGCAACATACACAGCGGCACATCCGCGTCGATCTGATCGCCCAAAGCTGCGATGTCCGACAGGCCAACAGAGTGATCGATCCGCCCGCCGATCGTTTTGCGCCCGCCACCAAGATGCACGACAAGCTGGCCCAATGCCTCGCCATCAATTGCGGTGACAAAGCCCGCGCGCGGCGGCAGAACTTCTTGCATCACTGGCGCGCTTGGCAAGCGGTCTTCCCACCGATCGACAAAATCATGGGGCCCGCCCATGGCGCTGATCATACGGCCAAAGACCTCGGCGGCGTTGCCATTGTAGAATGTATCCGTAATCAAATCGGCCCCTTGGGTGGCGTCTTGGGCAAGGCCCGCGCTGGCCAAAACAGAGCCTGCCAGATTGGCGGCCATGTCGGGCAAATCATGATCAACCCCGTCGCCCGTCAAGGCGTGCAGGGCCTCGGAAAGTTCCAGCGCGTTGCCCATAGATTTGGCAAGTGGTTGGTTCATGTCCGTGATGAGGGCGGTGGTTTTGCAGCCCGCACCGTTGGCCACATTGACCAAAGCGTTGGCCAGCACTTCGGCCTCGGCCACGGTTTTCATGAACGCGCCGCTGCCCATTTTGATATCAAGCACCAGCGCATCAAGACCGGCCGCAAGCTTTTTGGACAAGATCGACGCGGTGATCAGGGCCGTGCTTTTCACCGTGCCTGTCACGTCACGGACCGCGTAAAGGCGTTTGTCGGCGGGGGCCACATCTGTACTTGCGGCGACGATGGCGCAGCCGACCTCGCCTACTATTTTGCGAAACTTTGCGGGCGCGATATCGGCGGTGATGCCCGGGATGGATTCCAGTTTATCAAGGGTGCCGCCCGTGTGCCCAAGCCCGCGGCCTGAAATCATTGGGACGTATGCGCCACAGGCCGCAAGTGCGGGCGCGATCAAAAACGATGTGCAATCCCCAACACCGCCCGTCGAATGTTTGTCGATCACCGGCCCATCAAGGCCCCATTCCAGCACAGTGCCGCTATCGCGCATTTGCGTTGTCAGGGCCAAGAGTCCCTCGTCTCCCAGCCCGTGCAAACACACGGCCATGGCAAAAGCGCCCGCCTGCGCATCAGTCATGGAGCCGTCAACAAGGCCGCGCACGATCTGGGCAATCTCATCCGGATCAGGCGGCGTGCCACCGCGAAACTGATCAAGTAGAGGAGCGAAAGATGTCATTTGGCCATGTGATCGGCGTTGAAGACACCGGGCAAAAGTTCTTCGAGGGTCATGGAAAGCGTGTTGCCGCCGGTTGTGCCCATGGTGACCACCACATCGCCTGCGCCAAACTCGCGCAGCTTTTGACGGCACCCGCCGCACGGCGGCACCGGGGTTGGCGACCCCGCGATCACGGCGACCTCAACGATGCGTCCTTGTCCTGCGGCAACCATGGCCGCCAACGCGCCCGCTTCAGCACAGGTTCCTTCGGGATAGGCTACGTTTTCAACATTGCAGCCCACAAACACATCACCCGCATCCGTGCGCACTGCAGCCCCTACTTGGAAGTTGGAATAAGGGGCGTGCGCATTTTTCATGACCGCGTGAGCGGCCTGCATGAGCGGTGATGTTGACATGTCTGGTTCCTCTCGGCTTAACGCCAGCATAACTCGGGTTTGGGCTGAGTAAAACGGAGATCACCGCCCATGTCACCGTGCAATCGAACAGCGCGCGCGGCCCCCGTGAAAATATTGCCATTGGCAGGCCATGAAAAAAGTAGTTTAACGTTAAACAAATACCTTGGGAGGGCATTATGACAGACAATTCCAACCGTGATCCACAAGCATTGCGTCAAGCAGCGTTGGATTACCACCGCCACCCCAAGCCCGGAAAGCTGGAAATTCGCGCAACCAAGCCGCTGGCCAACGGACGTGATTTGGCGCGCGCATATTCGCCCGGTGTGGCCGAAGCCTGCATCGAGATCACCAAAGACGCCGAGGCCGCACAAGAATACACATCACGCGGCAATCTTGTGGCGGTTGTCACGAATGGCTCTGCGGTTTTGGGCCTTGGTAACATCGGCGCGCTTGCCTCAAAACCCGTGATGGAGGGCAAGGCGGTCCTGTTCAAGAAATTCGCCAACATCGATTGTTTCGACATTGAGTTGAACGAGCCGGACCCCGAAAAACTTGCGGATATTGTCTGCGCGCTTGAGCCAACGTTTGGCGCGATTAACCTTGAGGATATCAAAGCACCTGATTGTTTTATCGTCGAAAAACTGTGCCGTGAGCGGATGAACATTCCTGTTTTCCACGACGATCAGCACGGAACGGCCATTGTTGTGGGGGCCGCCGCAACAAATGCGCTGCACCTTGCGGGCAAGAAGTTTGAGGACATAAAGATCGTCTCTACTGGTGGAGGTGCGGCGGGCATTGCCTGTCTGAATATGCTGCTGAAACTGGGCGTGAAACGCGAAAACGTGTGGCTGTGCGACATCGAAGGGCTGGTTTACGAGGGCCGCACCAGTGAGATGACAGATCAAAAAGCCGAATACGCGCAGGCCAGTGATCTGCGCACGCTTGATGAAGTAATTGACGGCGCGGATATGTTCCTTGGGCTGTCTGGCGCGGGCGTTTTGAAGCCCGAGATGGTCGCCAAGATGAGCGATCAGCCGATTATTTTTGCATTGGCCAACCCCAACCCCGAGATTGATCCAGAAGCCGCGCGCGCCGTGGCACCGAACGCGTTGATTGCGACGGGCCGGTCAGATTTCCCCAACCAAGTCAACAACGTGCTGTGTTTCCCGTTTATTTTCCGCGGTGCGCTGGACGTGGGCGCGACCGAGATCAACGATGCGATGCAGCTGGCTTGTATCGACGGAATTGCCCAACTTGCCCGCGCCACCACAAGCGCCGAGGCGGCCGAGGCCTACCGCGGTGAGCAGCTTACGTTCGGGCCGGACTACCTTATTCCCAAGCCGTTTGATCCGCGCCTGATGGGGGTTGTGGCCTCGTCCGTGGCGCGCGCTGCAATGGAAAGCGGCGTGGCTAAGCGTCCCCTTGCGGATGTGGATCAGTACCACGCGGACCTTGATACATCTGTATTCAAATCCGCGCTTATCATGCGTCCCGTTTTCCAAGCAGCCAGCACCGCGACACGCCGGATTGTATTCGCCGAAGGTGAGGACGAGCGCGTGTTACGCACGGCCCAAGCGCTGCTTGAGGAAACCACCGAGACACCCATTCTGATTGGTCGTCCTGATGTGATTGGGCGGCGGTGCGAGCGTGCAGGTCTGAAAATTCGTCCCGAAGATTTAGAGATCGTGAACCCCAACCGCGATGATCGTTACCGCGATTACGTGCAGACCTATCACGAGTTGATGGCCCGTTCTGGTGTGACACCTGATTTGGCCCGCGCGATCATGCGGACCAACACCACTGCCATTGGATCCGTGATGGTGCACCGCGGCGAGGCTGACAGCATGATTTGCGGCACATTTGGTCAGTATTTGTGGCACCTCAACTACGTAGAGCAGGTGCTTGGCTCGGACGATTTGAAGCCTGCAGGCGCGCTGTCACTGATGATTTTGGAGGACGGCCCGCTCTTTATTGCCGACACGCACATCCACGCGATGCCCACGCCCGATCAAGTTGCCCAAACCGTTATTAGTGCTGCGCGCCACGTACGCCGCTTTGGGATTGAGCCGAAGATTGCGCTGTGTTCAGGCTCGGAGTTTGGCAACCTTGATAGCCAATCTGGACGCACAATGCGCGATGCGCTGCAGGTTCTTGACGGGTTGGGACTTGATTTCCAATACGAAGGCGAGATGCACACGGACAGTGCTTTGGACCCTGATTTGCGCGGTCGCGTCTTCCCGCAGTCGCGTTTGCAGGGGCAGGCCAATGTGTTGATTTACGCCAACACTGATGCGGCTGGTGCGACGCGAAACATCCTGAAATCCAAAGCCGGCGGGCTTGAAGTTGGGCCAATTCTGATGGGCATGGGCAACCGTGCGCACATCGTCACGCCCTCAATCACGGCGCGCGGATTGCTCAACATTTCTGCTTTGGCGGGCACCCCTGTGACCCACTACGGCTAGGGGCGGCAGGCGCGTCATCCTCTCAGATTGGGGGCTAAATCTGCGCAGAAGCATGATTATTTCGTGCTGTTTGCGCAAACGGTCCCTTGCCAGCACCGCGGTGCATACGCTTAATGCGCCCGACCAATTCTGCGCGGCCTCGTTTCGGCGGGAATGCAGCGCGGGAACGATGGTGCATCTGAGAGGACCCTGACCGATGAGCTATGCCAACACTTACGCCGCGTGGCGCAACGACCCCGAAGCATTCTGGATGGGCGCTGCCCAACAGATCGCGTGGGACCGCGCCCCAACCAAAGCGCTGTTTGCCGAAAACGCGCCGATGTATGAGTGGTTCAGCGACGGTTTGGTGAACACGTGTTACAACGCCGTTGACCGACACGTGGACGCAGGGCGCGGCGATCAGGCGGCAATCATTTACGACAGCCCCGTCACAGGCAGCCAGCGTACTTTGACCTATTCCCAATTGCGCGACGAAGTTGCCGGTTTTGCGGGCGGTCTGGCAGCCCAAGGCGTGGGCAAAGGCGACCGCGTTTTGATTTACATGCCCATGGTCGCCGAAGCGATTGTGGCGATGTTGGCGTGCGGACGCATCGGGGCGATCCACTCGGTGGTATTTGGCGGTTTTGCCGCCCACGAATTGGCCGTACGCATTGATGACGCCCAGCCCAAATGCATCGTAGCTGCGTCCTGTGGTATCGAAGGCAGCAAGACAATCGCTTACAAGCCATTGCTTGATACGGCCATCGACAGTGCCACCCACAAGCCAGAAACCTGCGTGATTTTGCAGCGCGAGCAACTGAGCTGTGATCTGGGGCCACGTGATCTGGATTGGCACGCGTTTCAGCAAGGCACCCAGCCTGCCGCGTGTCTTCCCGTGGAAGGCAACCACCCCGCCTATATCCTGTATACCAGTGGGACGACCGGCGCGCCCAAAGGCGTTGTGCGCCACACAGGCGGGCATTTGGTGGCGATGAACTGGACCATGAAAAACGTCTATGACGTTGAACCCGGTGATGTGTTTTGGGCCGCTTCTGACGTGGGCTGGGTCGTGGGGCACAGCTATATTTGCTACGCGCCGTTGATCCACGGCAACACCACCATCGTCTTTGAAGGTAAGCCCGTTGGCACCCCTGATGCGGGCACGTTCTGGCGCGTGATGTCAGAACACAACGTCAAAGTTTTCTTTACCGCCCCAACCGCGTTCCGTGCCGTAAAACGTGAGGATCCTGAAGGTAAGCTGTTTGCCAATTACGACCTGCCCCATCTGAAATCGATCTTCTTGGCAGGTGAGCGCGCAGACCCCGACACGATCAAATGGTTGGGCAACATGACAGGCCTGCCAGTGATCGACCACTGGTGGCAAACAGAAACCGGTTACGCCATTGCGGGCAACCCCATGGGCATTGAGCCGCTACCTGTCAAAATCGGTTCCCCCACAGTGCCGATGCCCGGCTATGACGTGCAAATTCTTGATGACGGCGGCCACCCGCTACCTGCGGGCGAGTTGGGTGCAATCACCATCAAACTGCCCCTGCCGCCTGGCTGTCTGCCAACCCTTTGGAACGCCGAAGACAGGTTCAAAAGCAGCTATCTTGAAGCCTTTCCGGGATATTACGAGACAGGCGACGCAGGCATGATTGATGAGGACGGCTATGTCTACATCATGGCGCGCACTGATGACGTGATTAACGTGGCAGGTCACCGCTTAAGCACCGGCGCGATGGAAGAAGTCTTGGCCGCCCACAAAGACGTTGCCGAATGCGCCGTGATCGGCGTGAACGACGCGCTAAAAGGTCAGTTGCCGTTGGGCTTTTTGTGCCTGAACGCGGGCGTGGACCGTGACCCAAGCGAAATTGTCGCCGACGTAATCGCAGATGTGCGCGGCCAAATCGGGCCTGTTGCGGCGTTTAAACTGGCGGTGGTTGTTGACCGGTTGCCCAAGACACGGTCGGGCAAAATCCTGCGCGGCGTCATGGCCAAAATTGCCGACAGCGCGCCCTATAAAGAGCCTGCGACCATTGATGATCCGGCGATCCTTGATGAAATCAGGGCCGCACTTCAGACCCTTGGCTACGCGAAAAGCTAAGCGGTTAGTCAACGCCGCACTGGACATCTAACGCCAAGTGCCCACTTTAAGGGTATGGTAATTGATGACTTTTCGAGCTTGGATTTATGGCGCTTTGTCACCGACGGGGTGATGGGCGGTGTCTCTGAGGGCACCATGACACGCGGCCGCGAGGGGGACGTCGATTACGTTCGCCTGAGCGGTGACGTGAGCACAGAAAACAACGGCGGGTTCATTCAAATCCGCCGTGATATGCCGCCTCTGCCGCCCGAAGCGCAGGTACTAACCCTGCGGGTGCGGGGCAATGGTGCCTCCTATTTTGCCAACCTGCGTACAACGGATGCAAAACGTCCGTGGCACAGTTACCGCGCGGAATTTCAGACCACAAATGAATGGCGTGATATCACGTTGCCTTTGGCCGATTTCGCCCCTGCGGGACGCGGCTTTGATCTGCCGCTCAATACCCAAAACATCCGCACCATCGGGATCATCGCCTATGGCCGCGATTACGCAGCTGACGTCAGCGTGGCACAGATTGGCTGGAGGTAGCGCAGTGGCTATCGCGCGGATAGACCACGCAGCGGTTTGGGTTCTGCAAAATAGCTAAGGACGAACGCAGGTTGGCCGCGCAAAATTTGTCCGTCTGGTGTTTCAGACAGGCCAACCAGCACCCCACCCCGTTCAAAAAACGCAATGCAGCTTGGGCCAAAGGCCCGGGCCGTTTGCAAAAACAACTCAGCTAAATTTGCGTTATCCTGTGCGGTCAATTGATCGCCCATGACTTTTGCGGTGGTGCTTTTACCGTCCGTGCACAGCCGCGCGCCCTCAGGCCGAAGGGTGTCAGCAACGGTCATCACCGCCCCAAGATCCGCATCAAGAATAAAGGTTGAGCGCGCCTGAACCGTGCCGTCATTACGTGCTTGATAACGTGAAATCATCTCGCAGCTATCGGTCTCAAGGTCGTAGTTTGCGCACTCAAACGGGGTTGCAGCAGTACGCGTCAGCAGCTCTTGAAAGCCAATTCGGTCTTGCGGGCCAACGCGCAAACTGCACGCGGTCAGAGACGCAGATGCAAACAGCCAACCCACAACAACAGCTGCGCGGCGCAGCGGGTGGATCATACGAATTGTTCCTGAATGAGCCGTTCTTCCAACCCGTGTCCAGGGTCAAACAAAATGCGGTGCGCAATCGAAGGGTCCGAGTGGATTTCCACGCTGGCCACATTGTTCACACTGCGGCTGTCTGCATCGGCCATCACCGGGCGCTTGGCAGGGTTGACCACCTCAAAGCGGACCTTGGCCGTCTTTGGCAAAAGCGCCCCGCGCCAGCGCCGGGGCCGGAACGCCGCCATTGCCGTGAGGGCCAAAACATCCGAACCGATCGGCAAAATCGGACCGTGAGCCGAGTAGTTGTACGCCGTTGAGCCCGCAGGCGTCGAGACCAGCGCCCCGTCACACACCAGTTCTTTCATGCGCAGTTTGTCGTCCACATAAATCCGAAGTTTGGCCGCCTGCGGACCTGCGCGCAGTAGGGATACTTCGTTGATGGCCAATGCCTCGTGGACTGTGCCGTCAACGGTTTTTGCAATCATCGACAGCGGGTTGATGACCTCTTCTTCAGCCGCAGCAAGCCGGAACGGCAAATCATCCGCGTGATATTCATTCATCAAAAAGCCAACAGTGCCGCGGTTCATGCCGTAAACAGGCGTATCGAGGTGCTGTGTTGCGTGCAAAGTTTGCAGCATAAACCCGTCGCCGCCCAAGGCCACAATCACTTCGGCCTGTCCAAGATCCGCATTGCCATACCGCGCGCTTAACACCTCCAACGCGCTTTGCGCGGTCTGCGTATCGCTTGCCGCAAAGGCGATTTTGGGAAGCTGCCCCATGGGAGTTTTCCTTTAGGTTCATGGACGTTGCGTAAAGACATCGCCTGTGCCGATGTGAAACGCAAGCCGCCTATGGCGACCTTTCGTCACCGCTTTCATCACCATTATGACGGAAACGGGCCTTTTTCCGATAGGAAACATGCGTTAACTTACCGCCAAACCGCCCGTGCGCGGTGCTTAACTCAAAAGGATGCTGCCATGAACGCCCCACACCGTGATGATGGATTTTTCACAGAAACCCTCGAGACACGCGATCCGGCTCTCTATGCTGCGATGCAGGCCGAACTTGGCCGCCAGCGTAACGAGATCGAGCTGATCGCCTCTGAAAACATCGTGTCTGCAGCGGTGATGGAAGCCCAAGGCGGCGTGATGACCAACAAATACGCCGAAGGCTATTCGGGCCGCCGCTACTACGGTGGGTGCCAACACGTGGACGTTGCAGAAGACTTGGCAATTGAACGCGCCAAAGAGCTGTTCGGCTGCGGATTTGCAAACGTTCAGCCCAACTCAGGCTCACAGGCGAACCAAGGTGTGTTTCAGGCGTTGCTTGCACCGGGTGCAACTATTTTGGGGATGTCGCTGGACGCAGGTGGCCACTTGACCCACGGCGCGCGCCCGAACCAATCAGGCAAGTGGTTCAACGCCGTTCAGTACGGTGTGCGCAAAGAAGACAATCTGCTGGATTACGATGAGGTCCAACGACTTGCGACCGAGCATAACCCCGACATGATCATCGCTGGCGGCTCTGCCATTCCACGGGTCATTGATTTTGCCCGCATGCGCGAAATTGCAGACAGCGTCGGTGCGTATCTGTTGGTGGACATGGCGCACTTTGCAGGTCTGGTTGCGACAGGTCTGTACCCCTCGCCGTTCCCACATGCGCACGCGGCCACAACGACCACACACAAAACATTGCGCGGCCCACGCGGCGGCATGATCCTGACCAACGACGAAGCTTTAGCCAAGAAGTTCAACTCTGCGATCTTCCCCGGCATCCAAGGCGGCCCTTTGATGCACGTCATCGCCGGTAAAGCCGTGGCATTTGGCGAGGCCCTGCGCCCCGAGTTCCAAAGCTACCAATCCCAAGTGATCAAGAACGCCCAAGCGTTGGCAGATCAACTCATCAAAGGTGGGTTGGACATTGTCACCGGTGGCACTGACACGCACCTGATGCTGGTCGACCTGCGTCCCAAAGGCGTGAAAGGCAACACCACAGAAGAGGCGCTTGAGCGCGCGCATATCACTTGCAACAAAAACGGTATTCCGTTTGACCCAGAAAAGCCGATGGTCACATCTGGCCTGCGTTTGGGCACACCTGCAGGCACAACGCGCGGCTTTACCGAAGTTGAATTCCGCCAAGTAGGTGATCTGATTGTTGAGGTCGTGAACGGTCTTGCAGCAAACGGACCAGACGGAAACGGGGACGTCGAAAAAGCAGTTGCGGCAAAAGTCGAAGCACTTTGCGCACAGTTCCCAATTTACCCGAACCTGTGATCAAAGCCCGTGGCGCGGAGCCAACCTAAACATAGCCGCGCCACACCAGCAGCCCCACAAAGGCAGCACCGGTGATCAAAAGCGCAAACATTGCGCGCCCCAAGATACCAAGAACAAAGCCCACGCGCCGGTCGCGTGGGTTTATTTCGTTTAGATAAAGACACACCTCGGAATGCGCGCGCACGACTGCGGCGGGATCGATCTGTTTTGCCAGTTGCGGATGCTCTGCGACCGTCGCCGCGTGGGCCAGAAAACGCCCTTTTGCGCGGACACGGCGCGGAAGCACCGCGCCACTGCGTGCAAGCTGATCGCTTAGGGTTTTGCCACGCACAGACAGTTTCTCGCGCAGTAAGGACGCGACCTCATCTGCTTTGTGCTGGATATCTTGGGGGGTCATGGGGTATCCGAATACTATGTTACACCACCTCGTATACGGCGACGAAACCGCCCTTCCAACGCTTTTCATCGGGCACGGCTTGTTCGGCTCTGCGCGCAACTGGAACGTCATTGCCAAGCGTCTGTCAGACAACCGCCGCGTTGTTGTGATTGATCAGCGCAACCACGGCGCAAGTGCGCACACAGCAACACACAGCTATCCAGAAATGGCCGCTGATTTGGCCGAAGTGATTACCGCGTTTGGCGGCAAGGGCGACGTGGTCGGCCACTCTATGGGCGGTAAAGCCGCGATGGTCATGGCCTTGCAGCATCCCGCCCTAGTGAACCGCCTTTTGGTCGCCGACATAGCACCCGTGACATACACGCACACACAAATGGACGTGCTGAACGCCGCACGGGCCACTGATTTAAACGTGGATAGCCGCTCGGCGCTTGATATCCCGATCGATGACAAAGCCGTTGCCGCGTTTCTTGCGCAAAGTGTTGATATAAAGGCGCAAAAATGGCTGCTGAACCTTGATACGCTTGCGAACGAAATGGAAAAGATCATCGGGTTTCCACAAATAGAAGGCACGTTCACCGGACCCACATTGTTCTTAAGCGGCGCCAATAGTGATTATGTCACGCCAGCCCATCGCCCCGCCATCAAAGAGCTTTTTCCAGACGCAAAATTCGCGAAACTGCCGGATGCAGGGCATTGGTTACACGCCGAAAAGCCACGCGAATTTGAGGCAACCGTCCGCTATTTTATGGACTGACGCGATGGATATAGCGCCCTAACCTGCATCCGTAGTTTTGCGGTGCACAATAACCAGGTCCATCACATTTGTCCCCGTAGGACCCGTGACCAATTGATCACCAGTGGTGCGGAAAAACGCGCCCGAGTTGGCCAAGCGGATCGCCTCATCCGCACCATCTGCCGCGCCAAAACTGTCACCATCCACAATCGCGCCGGCACCAGCACTTACCCCATCCGAACCATCAGTGCCCGCGACCAGAATACTCAGGTCACTGCGCCCTGAAATGCGGCGCGCAAGTTCAAGCGCAAGGCCTTGGTTCCGCCCACCCTCGCCCGGGTTATCGGGCAGTTGGACCGTGGGTTCGCCACCAAAAATGTAAATCCCCTCGGGGACAGCAACGCCATCCACGGTCGCCAAAATATCGCCCGCGACGTCATTAATATCACCATAAAGCGTTTCCGCATTGTGGTGCACGTGCATCCCTAAAGTCGTGGCCTGTGCTGCAGCGGCATCCCGCGCCACCGCATTTGAGCCAACGATATGGCGGCTATAGCGCAGCGTGCCGCCACCATAAGCACCAATGCCCGAGCCAATCACATCGATCCCGTCACCTTGCACATCTGAAATGGCCAGCACATCCGCCCGCCGTCCGGCAAATGCCGCCAAAAGTTTACCGCCTTTGATACGCGAATGGGCAATGCGTTCTGCGTTGATTTGGCCGATGGTGCTACCGTTTGAGAGCGCAATTTTCGTCCGCTCCATCAGGCTTTCCAAACTCATCCCGCTTGGCAACGCCTCAACCAACGCGGACGCGCCGCCGGACACCAGCATCAACAAACGGCTATCAGGGGCGCAGTCTTGGACGAAAGCCAAAGCAGCCTTCCCCGCAGCGATTGACCGCGCGCAGGGCATCGGATGCGAGGCTTCGCGTATCTCAACATGCGGCAGATCAGGCGCACCGTCGGCGTGGCCATCCTTGGTAATAATCAAAGCAGGCGTGGCGGCGCGCACATTCTCAGGCAGGCCCATGTACATCGCATAGGCGGCCTTACCCACGGCAAGAATGTGATCTGGCGCCTGCATAAAACGCTGCGCAAAAGCACGTGCAACCGCAGGCTCACCCTTCACTGCATCTACACCCGCTTCAAAAAGGCGGCGCAGTGCATCGCGTGTGTTTGAGCTATCAAAACTGTTCATTTGCAAAGCTTAGCGAGCGTGTAAAGCGCGCGCAATTCGCATCGTAGAATATATGCTTGATCGGCGGGACCTTCGCCGGAAACGCAATCCCAACATACAAAGATATGTTGACCTTTGGTCCCACAGCACCAAACCATACCACAGGCCCAGATCGGAGATAACGCCCATGCTCAGCACACAAAATGCCACGCCCATTTCACCGCTTTGTTTTGGCTGCATGCAATTTGGCGGCACCGCCGATGAGGCCAACAGCCGCGCGATGTATGATGCGTGCCGCACCGCAGGGATCAATTTTTTCGACACGGCGCACCTTTATACGGGCGGCGTCTCAGAGGAATTTTTGGGGACCTTTGCCGCCGGCGAGCGCGATGATTTATATATTGCAACCAAGGCCGGATATACGGGCGGCAGCACCGCCAGCAATATTTTCACCACCTTCGACATCAGCCGCCAGCGCCTTGGCATGGACATGGTCGACGCGCTTTACCTGCACCGCTGGGACGACAACACCCCCCTTGAGGAAACATTCGAAGCGCTTGCGACCCTTCAGGCCGACGGCAAAATCCGCCACATCGGCGTGTCCAACTTTGCCGCTTGGCAAGTCATGAAAGCGCAAGCTGTCGCACAGAAACTGGGCAGCAAAATTGATATGTTTCAGCCGATGTATTCATTGGTGAAACGCCAAGCCGAGGTTGAAATCCTTCCCATGGCAGAGGCCGAGGGGATTGCCATTGTGCCCTATTCCCCCCTTGGCGGTGGCCTTTTGACCGGCAAATACAGTACGGGCGCGCAAGGGAGGCTTTCAACAGACGAGCGTTATGCCGCCCGCTACGGTCAGGAATGGATGTATCAAACCGCAGCTGATCTTGCGGCCCTTGCAGAAGAAATGGGGCATTCACCAGCCAGTCTGGCCGTGGCATGGGCCGCCCGTCACCGCGGCGTCACAGCACCAATTATCAGCGCCCGAAACGCCGAACAACTGGCCCCTTCACTGGCCGCCCTTAAGATTTCCCTAAGCGACGAAGACTACGCACGCATCGCCGCCCTATCGCCCACACCAGCGCCAGCGACCGACCGGCTTGAAGAAGCTTAGACTGCCTTCTCAACGGCTACTGCACGCGCTAAACCGCTGATGTGAAATGCAGGAACTAGGCAAATCAAACCATGGACAAAACCGCAGATTATTTCGCTGAAATCGTAACTAGGCGGGCAACTGGGCTGATCGGCTATCGAAAGATTATCGCGATCTCAGGCCCTCCTGCTTCGGGTAAATCGACCGTTGCGGAGGCTGTAGTTGCATCGCTGATTACTATGGAAAAAACGGCGACTTTGGTGCCGATGGATGGATTCCATTTAGACAATGCGGTGCTTGAAAGAGCGGGTACATTGGCGCGCAAAGGAGCCCCTGAGACGTTCGATGCGGATGGGTTTGTGCATCTCATTTCGCGGATCGCGAACGCCACAGAAGCAGTATACGCGCCAGTTTTTGATCGGTCCCGCGATATCGCCGTTGCTGGGGCTCAACTGATCCCGAAGCATGCCGAGTTTGTGATTGTAGAGGGCAATTATTTGATGCTGAACGCGGCACCTTGGGACCAATTGCGGCAGTTCTGGACCCTAAGCGTGGCGATTTCAGCCCCAATGGACGTACTTGAACAGCGGCTGATAGAGCGGTGGGCACATTATGACATCGCCCCCGATGAGGCCCGCGCCAAAGTGCAGGGCAACGACTTGAGGAACGCCAAAATGGTTTTGCAAAATAGTGCGCCAAGCGATCTGATACTGGGCTAAGACGCTCATACGGCGCGCGCTTGCGCACGATTAGGGCTTAATTTCACAAAAACTTGTCAAAACGTCCGATTATTTGACCGTATACAACGGCATACTGTCGACGCGCGTAGATTCATCGGCTAAGGAAATGACAAATCACACTCGCGAGGTTTCTCATGTCAGACATTATCTACACAAAAGTGGACGAAGCGCCCGAACTTGCGTCCGCATCTTTCCTGCCGATCATCCAGAAATTTGCAAAGGCCGCAGGCGTATCTGTCGGCACAAAGGACATCAGCCTCGCAGGTCGTATTTTGGCAACATTCCCAGAGCACCTTAGCGAAGAGCAACGCCAGTCAGACGATTTGGCTGAACTTGGCCGTTTGGTGAAAACCCCCGATGCCAACGTAATCAAGCTGCCCAACATCTCGGCATCCGTGCCGCAACTGGTCGCGGCGGTGAAAGAGTTGCAATCCCAAGGCTATGCCCTGCCCGATTATCCAGAGACACCAACCACGCCAGAAGAAATTGCGGTCCGCGCAAAATATGACGGCATCAAAGGGTCTGCGGTGAACCCCGTTCTACGCGAAGGCAACTCTGATCGTCGTGCGGCCAAAGCGGTTAAAGCATTCGCCCAAAACAACCCCCACCGGATGGGCGAGTGGACCGCAGACAGCAAAACGCGCGTCTCTGCGATGCGCGGTGGTGACTTCTTCTCAAACGAAGTTTCAACAACCCTTAGCGCTGATGCGGATGTGAAGATTGTGCTTGAGACTGCATCTGGCGAGACGGTTCTGAAAGACGGCTTGTCCTTTCCTAAAGGTACAGTAGTTGACGCGACTTTCATGAGTGCGCGCGCGCTTGATGCGTTTCTTGCAGATGAAATCGCAAAGACAAAATCCGAAGGCACATTGTTCTCGCTACACATGAAAGCAACGATGATGAAGGTGTCTGACCCGATCATCTTTGGTCACGCAGTGAAAGCGTTCTTGGCGCCGGTCTTTGAAAAGCACGGGTCCGCAATGGCCGAGCTTGGCGTGAACCCAAACTCTGGCTTGGGTGACTTGTTGGCCCGCGTCAAAGACCAGCCAGCGATCATGGCTGACATTGATGCGTGCATGGCTGACCGTCCCCCGATGTATATGGTCGATTCCGACAAAGGCATCACGAACTTACACGTGCCTTCTGATGTCATCATCGATGCATCCATGCCCGCCTTAATCCGCGCCGGCGGCAAAGGCTGGGGTCCTGATGGGGCTGAAAGCGACGCAAACTGTGTGATCCCCGATAACTCATATGCGCCAGTTTACGACGAGACGATCAAGTTCTTTAAGGCCAATGGCAAGCTGAACCCAGCAACGGCCGGCACAGTGCAAAACATTGGCCTGATGGCACAAAAAGCCGAAGAATACGGCTCACACCCGACCACTTTTGAAATCCCTGAAGCAGGCACCGTAAAGATGGTACTGGCCGACGGCACTGTGTTGCACAGCCACGCAGTTGAAGCAGGTGACATTTGGCGTTCTGCATCTGCGCGCCAAGCGCCGATCGAAGATTGGGTGAACTTGGCCATCGACCGTCAAAAAGCCGAAGGCTGTGAAGCTATTTTCTGGCTTGACGAAAACCGCGCACACGACGCTGAGCTGATCGCTTATGTGAAGCCAATCCTTGAGGCGCGCGGCCTCAGCGACACGTTCAAAATCATGGCCCCACGCGAAGCAACACGCGCATCGCTCGAGACCATCACCGCAGGTCGCAACAGCATCGCCATCACCGGCAACGTACTGCGCGACTACCTGACAGATTTGTTCCCGATCCTTGAATTGGCGACCTCGGCCAAAATGCTGTCGATCGTGAAACTGATGAACGGTGGCGGCCTGTTTGAAACTGGTGCGGGCGGCTCTGCGCCCAAGCACGTTCAACAGCTGATGGAGCAAAACCACCTGCGTTGGGATAGCCTTGGCGAATTCTGCGCATTGGGTGAAAGCCTGCAGTTCCTTGCGGATGCAAAGGGCAACGAAAAGGCTCGTGTTTTGGGTCAAGCCGTTGATGCAGCCACCCAAGGCATCTTGGATAACGACCGCTCACCTTCGCGCAAAGTAGGTGAGCCGGATAACCGTGACAGCCACTACTGGTTTGCCCGTTACTGGGCCGAGGCACTGGCCGCACAAGACGCCGACGCGGATCTTGCGGCACATTTCGCACCAATTGCAGAAGCCCTGCGTGAGAACGAAGCACAGATCGTTGCAGAAATCGCAGCGGCCCAAGGAAGCCCTGCGGACCTTGGTGGTTACTTCCACACGGACCCTGCGAAAACAGCAACGGTGATGCGCGCTTCAGCAACCCTGAACAGCATCATCGGCTAATAAGGCTAGTTTAAGCATCAAGAACCGCGCGCTCCGGATTGGGGCGCGCGGTTTTTTTCATCTATCCAGCATGTGCCCCACCCCCAACTTTCCGTGCACACCACTGTATTCGAAACTGCGGCACTTACGTCAGTACGTTCAGTTTTAATTTGACATCACGCCTTCCAAACCTCTATCGGGCCAAAACGCGATAGGAGAGATGTCATGCGCAGCGTCAGTCTGAAGGCTGAAATTGAGGCAGTGTTCGTTGTTACCCTTGCCTATGTCACATTGTTTGCCGTGACCTTTTTGTTCGTTATGCCCGTCCAAGGTGCGTATTTTCATTGGTTACCAATGAACATCAGCCTTTTGTTTTTGCCCCATGGTGTCCGGCTGTTGTCCATCTATCTTTTCGGGTGGAAGGCGTTGTTCTACCTTCTGCCTGGCCACATAATTACGTGGGCATATCAATCGTTTATGCTGGGAAGTGAGCAGGATATCTTCTCTTCCATTGTCTCAATCACCGCTAGCTTTTTCGCCGTTTGTCTGGTGTTCCGCACATGGACGCATCACAGCGAGAGTGAGCTGCGCTCTCATTGGCAACTGATCTTGATTGCTGGCGCACTTGCGTCAATTGGCAACGGGTTGGGGCACGCTTTTATCTATGGCGGCCAGCTTGATGTGGCGTGGCTGATCTTGGCTGGGGGCTATCTTATTGGGGATGTCACGGGGCTATTTGTCTTGCTCATGGCCCTGATTTTTGTCTCGCGGTGGTACCGTGTTTGGTCAAATAAAGTTTGACGGTGTGAAAACCAAATCTTGCGTGTGTAAAAAACAGTGTCATAGTTCTCCGTATTCACAGACCAGATACTTGCAAAAAAGTCTGGCGCTTAACAACGGGAACAAAGACATGAAAAAAACACTGCTTGCGACAGCATTCGTAGGACTTGGCCTGCCTACGGCCGCTATGGCCGATTGCGGCGAAGTCTCCATTGCTGAAATGAACTGGGCCTCTGGCCAGATCATCACGCGCATCACCGAATTCCTGATGGTCCAAGGATACGGATGTGACGTCACTGTTGTCCCATCCGCAACCACCACCGCGATCACATCACTTGCAGAAAACAACGAGCCTGACATCGTGCCAGAGCTTTGGGTAAACTCTGCACCTGCGTATTTTGACCTCGAAGCCGAAGGCAAGCTGGTCAAAGCATCAGACGTATTTGCTGAAGGCGGCAGCGAAAACTGGTGGGTGCCTGACTACCTTGTCGCAGCGCACCCAGAGCTTGCAACAATCGAGGGCGTTCTTGCTAACCCTGATCTTGTTGGCGGTCGCTTCCACAACTGCCCAGACGGCTGGGGGTGCCGCATTGCGAATGACAACCTTGTTAAAGCGTTCGATTTTGACGGCAAAGGCATGGAAGTCTTCAACCACGGTTCCGGTGAAACACTGGCCGCAACGATGGCTGCAGCCTATGAGAACCAAGAGCCATGGTTCGGCTACTATTGGGGACCAACTGCGGTACTTGGCCGTTACAACATGGTTGCCGTCGACATGGGACCCTACGATGCCGAAATTCACGCGTGTAACCAGACCCAAGATTGCGCTGCACCGCAAATCTCGGCCTACCCTGCAGCGCCTGTTTTGACAGTTGTCACATCGGACTTTGCCGAGCGTAACCCAGATGTATTTGAGTTGGTCAGCAACATCTCGTTCGGCACACAAGAGCTGAGCAATCTGTTGGCATGGCAGAAAGACAACAAAGCATCTGCAGAAGAAGCAACAGTGCACTTCCTGACAACCAACCAAGACACATGGAAGTCATGGATCAATGAAGGTGCAGCCACAAAGCTTGGCGCGATCTTCAAGTAAATTCATAAAGTAACTCAGGCGCCACACGATATTGTGGCGCCTGAGTTTTTTGACCTGCACAAGAAATGCCTCGCGGAACCACAACACCGGCGCAGCGCTCTACTAAGCGGACGGCAGCACCACGTTTGTTTGCTGGCCCAATCCCTCAATCCCCAAGCTAACAGTTTCGCCCCCATGCAAAAAGCGCGGTGGATTTTGCCCCATGCCAACACCGGGTGGCGTGCCCGTTGAGATGACGTCCCCGGGCTGAAGGCTCATGAACTGACTACAATACGAAATAAGATGCGGAACTTTGAAAATCAGCGTCGACGTTGAGCCCGACTGCATCCGCACCCCATCCACATCAAGCCACATCGACAGATCATTCACGTTTGAGATTTCATCAGGCGTCACAAGCCAAGGACCCGTGGGGCCAAACGTGTCACAACCCTTTCCCTTGTCCCATGTGCCCGACCGGTTCAGTTGGAAATCGCGTTCAGACACGTCGTTGATAACACAAAAGCCTGCAACATGGTCCATCGCGTTGGCTTCATCAATGTAGTTGCCACCCTGTCCGATCACGACGCCCAGCTCAACTTCCCAATCAGTTTTGGTACTGCCACGCGGCACCTGAATTGGATCATTCGGGCCACAAACAGCAGAGGTCCATTTGCTGAAAATTATAGGCTCGGCAGGGATATCCATGCCAGCTTCGGCAGCATGATCTGCGTAGTTCAAACCAATACAGATGAACTTTCCAATTCCGCCGACACAGGCCCCAAGGCGCAGGTTTCCTTGTGGCGTCCCCATAACAAGCGGCAGGCTTGCCAGATCGATCCCAGCCAACCGTGCGATGCTGTCGGGCAAAAGCGCATTTCCCCCCACATCATCAATCAAACCAGACAGGTCGCGTACGTGGCCAGTTGCGTCCAGCATCCCGGGCTTTTCCGCACCTTCGGCACCGTATCTTACAAGCTTCATTGCGCCCTCCTTTTAATAAGATTTGGCAGTATGAATGCCCCGCCTACGGCAAAGTAATCAATAGAACGTCACGGAGACAAGACGGCAAGTGGGCCCCGTCCTACCATTCAACGCTTGGCGCCAGAAACTTCAACAGCGCGCGGGACTGAACCGTAATGCTGTCGCGGTCGCGCATGGCGATGCGCAGCTCGCGGCGGGCCCAGTCTTCTTCAATAGGGATCATCACAATGTCTGTCCCCTCAAGGTAGGGCTCAACCGCGCCCAAAGACAAAATCGCGATGCCCAGACGTGCCTGAACCATGCGCCGGACACCGTCGAAACTCATCACTTGTACGCGTGTTCTGATTTGGCTGTTCAGCTCATAGGCCTGCCGCTCAAGATGATGCTGGATGGAGCTACCCTGCTGCAGCGCCACAAAATCTTCGCTCAGCACATCTGCAAATGTCACTTTTTTAAACTCCGCAATCCGGTGATCCGAGGGGGCCGCAATGACAAGCGTATCGCGCCTGTAGAGCACAGATTGCTCCCCCGGTGCATCCGTGAACCCTGAATAGATGCCAAGTTCAGTCTCGCCAGAGCGCACCGCGTCCAAAATATCTGCACTGGTTTGCTCAATCAGCTGAATGCGCAAATCGGGATGTTCCCGCACGAAGGCAGCAAGGTCTTCGGGCAAAAACTGCGTGATCGATGAGGTGTTCGCCGCCACGCGAATGGTTCCTTGGGTGCCGTCCACATGGGCCCCCATACTAACTTCCATTGCAGCAAGGGACTGCCGGATATTGTGGGCGTGCTCTAACAGTTCCTGCCCTGCTGGGGTCAGTTCAACACCGCGTCGCTGTCGATAAAGAAGCGGTGCACCGATGGAACGTTCAAGCTCTGAAATACGTTTGCTGGCTGCCGAAGCAGCGAGGTTATGACGCTTGGCCGCGCGCGCAATACTGCCAAGGCCTCAACGTCTTTGCGAAGGCGATACGCGTCTGTGGTCTGGTCAATTTTGACATCGCCCCACGTGACGGCAGCCCCTTCCACAACATCGCGCGTTAACGTCACATTGTGCGCAAGACCCAATGGCAAGTACCCGTGCTGAACCGATAAAGGTGCAGGACGCAGGCCACCGGAAACAGTATAACCGCCTTCGCCGTCCAAGACCTCGCCTGCCTTAAGGTTGCGCTTGGCGATTGCTGCCACGTCCCCACGGAACTCTGTCGCGACACCTTTTGGTTCACCGCGGATGCCAATGCTTGCTACAGAATAGGGCAATTCCAACCCGATCAAATGCCAACGGCGGCTTTCGCACATGTAGCGCCCTGATGGGTCCGTGACGACTTTGTATTCCTCAAAACAGTTTTTGAGGTATTCCGTGTCCGCCTCAAAACACACCCAAACCCCCTTGCGAATGTCAAAGGGGATCTGCGAACCGTCTTCGCGCAAACAAGAGATCACCTCGAGCATGCCTTTACGCTCAAGCACACCGCCCTACAGAGATAAACCACAGACAAATACGAAAAATGGGACGTACCAACGCGAATGCTGGCCCGCCCCAAGATAGTTGCTACCCCCGCTTCAAAACACGCAAACGGCTGTCCCATTCACCACGATCAACATAGCACCCCCGAAGGTGGCGAAAGCCTGTCGACGGATCAAAAGCCTCGCGGCCATGCATAACGCGACGGTTGTCAAAAACCACCATTTCGCCGCCACACAAGCGAAAAGCGATGCCATAAGCGGGATCACGGGTCATTTGCATAAACTTGCGGTACGCACGGTAGAACGCGGTCATCGTGCTTGGATCAAGGTCCAGAATATCCGCAAGATGCGCGTTAAAACAAACTTCGCGAACTTCACCTTTGGCCCCAAGTTCTATCACACGCTTGCGCGAACGGATGTCCGTTTCATTGTCATGAAACCGAAACGGAACTGATACGGTCGACAGTATCTCAAATGCCCCAGGATCAGCTGTCCGCAAATCCTCAGCAACCGCGGCGCCATCACAAAATGTGGACCCACCGCCTTGGGCCTCGTTGGCAATGCAGTGCAGGAACTGATAGCCCGGAGGCGCATCTTGATTTGTCAGATCAGTGTGTAAAGGCAGCGCATCAGATGTGTAGGCAAGGTTAATCGGGTCAGGTTTGGACATGACCTCAAAAGTCACGCCAAAATTAGTCTCGCGCAGATGCCCGATGTGGCGCGCAACTGTTTCGCCTGCCTCTGGATCATCGGCCAAGCCAGTCACAATCGACAGGCCGTATCTTTTTGTCTGCTCAAGCCACTCAGCAAGGGCATCATTTGACGACATAAGTGTGCTGGCATCTTTGCGCGGCACACCATGGTCGCCAAGCTCGGCGCGCCAAGGAACAGGTGCAATATCCGCGGGGTCATAACGTACCTGTCCAGGCCGATGGGCCTTGACCCAATCAAGGTCAAATCGACTTGGCGCCGCCCCTGACGTCCATGTCAGGATCAAGGCATCGGCGGTGATTTCAGCCTCATGCGGCGCAAGATCAAGCGGCACGCTGGTAAGGTCAAAGTCACGCTCGCCTGTTTTGGCGTGAAAGCCGGAAGGGTCGCTGTCACGCAGCCAAATATACGGAAACTGGCCGACGGTGCCGTCAGGCCAAGATATCTCAAGGCTCTCGGCCCCAGATGTAAGGTTCGGTGTCATAGGTATCTCCGATGAGAATGTGATGTCAGAAAACTGAAAATAGACGCTCACCTAACAGGGGGGTGGCCACCACTCCTGAGCCTTACCGTGCGGGTGGCCCAGACATCTTCCCAACACAGCGCACATGGCTCCTCCCGAAATGCTACCACTCGACTAGAGCACGAACAGCGATACGGTCAAAGAAATTCTTGAATGGCCACTCTAGCGACGCTGACGAAAAAACCCCGCAATAACAGATGTGTACTTGATCAGTGAGTAGTACCAAGTTTTTCCAAAACGGACGGTACCGCTTTTTTCATCGCAAAAAATCCCTTGGTTGCGTGAGGCCAAGCGATTGTATCAAACGGGCGGCGCACTTGAATAAGGTTAATACCCGCTGCTGTCAGATCAGGATGTGCTTCTGTAAGCGCGGTCGCGGTCGGCCCGATGGGCGCATATCCTGTAACCACCGTTTTTGTTTGGTGCCGCTCACAAGCCTTAATGATTTCGTTTGCCCATGCGTCCTGATTGATGATCACAGCGCCACCACAGGCGTCCTGCATCGCGCCTGACGCAAAGCGTTGCGCTAACTCTGCTACAGGCAAGGGTGATCTGCCTGTCGTTGCGAGCGCCCCTATCGTTGCCACAGGCGCATGAGGCAGCACGTCTGCAATCTGCATATCATCTTCTGTGACCACCAGCAGAAACTCATTCCGGATATCTTTTGGCGGCACCGCATCCGGAAGCCGTTTGCGCAAATGATCACTCGCATCTTTAATCGGCGTGACGTTCGTGGTGATCTGGTGGGTCGGACAAAACCGTCTGTTGGTAAATTTGGAAATATTTGAAACACGCGCGATGTAGGGCCGCCCCTTGGTTTGAATGCCCGCAACCCAACGCCAAGCCAAAGTGTTCGATGCGGGATCGCCGTCTATCAAATGCCGCAGAAAGAAATCTGCGCCCAACTCCCAAGGCAGGCGCAAAGTGAAAATCCAGATTGACGCGAACCACATGCGCGCGTGGTTATGCAGATAGCCGGTCGTAACCAGTTCTTCGGCCCATGCGTCAAAGCAATCAATCCCCGTCTCACCTGCTATCGCCTCGCTGTACTGCGCGGCCAAACGCCGATCTTTTTCGAGGCTTTTGATCTGCCTGCGTAACCCCGCTTGGTACGCCGGCCAGACCGTCGGATGCTGTTCAAGCCATCCTTTGAAATAGGTTCGCCAAAAAACTTCATGCACAAACCGTTCAGCTTTTTTGAAATCATGCACGCGAAGTGCCGCCTCTAAAACCTCGGTCTCCGTGATCAAGCGGTGTCTTATCCAAGGTGACAGCGCCGAGACATTTGCACGGCATTCCGGACCCAAATCATAGTTACGGCATCGATCGTAGACATCACCCGCACGGTCGCTAAAGGCCGCCAGCCGCGCCAATCCTGCCTGCCGCGTTGGCGTAAAGTCTGGCTGCTCAAAACGCGCGGCCAACTCAGCGATCAGATCTTTTGTTTTCATGTTTCTGACCCCGCGCCGTTGAACGTAAAATGCTGCAAAAAACGCCCCACGCCACTGTCGTAATAGACGCTTATCAGGCCGCTTCATGGGACATTCAGTTAGCGGCAATTCCGCCTGCGTCGAGAGAAGATCAAACCAAAGTCGGATGTTGCCAAAGATCACGTCGCTCTAGCTTACCAAATAATTGAAAGGCATAGCATGACACAGATTGAACCAAAAACCGCTGACCTTGTGGCACACTATGCCGTGCTGACAAAGGAAACGATGCCAGAGTTAGCGCGGACAACCCACCGCCATTGGCCCGTCAGAAACGATCACTGTTTTCAGCGTATTGTGCTGGATGCCGTATGTGGTGGCGTCTGGTACGACCATTTGGCGCGCCCAGCCTACAAACACTTAACCCGGGCACAAGCGATGCAAGCCGTAAGTCTATGCAGCGATATCATTGACGGAACGGCTGATCTGAATGCGTTGAACAAACAGTCCTTAGTTTGGCGCGGCAAGTTGAGTTAAGTTTCTGAGGCACAAAAAGCGCGCCTGTTTTCAGCCCTCAAAAACTACAGAAATGCGTGTCACCATCGTCACCTATGGGTGCCTCAAAATCCCCCGCCTCTGGTATCCGCCCGAATGCGATTTTACCGCCGACGTATCCGCCCGGAACAGTCTCCTGCACCCCGAGTGACAATGCTTTTCCGCCAAATCGTGACCGCATTTGATCCATCGTTTCACTAATCGTTTCCCACCGTGTGCGATCATCCGCATCGTTGGAAAGCGTATCAAACAGGTCACCTGTTAAATCCGCTTCCGCGTCCAGCCCGTGCAGCATGACTGAGACAGCGTGGGGGCTGAATGGCATCGTCCGGCGTGCCTCAGCCAAACCTTGGGCAAGGGTTTTGCGAAAGCTGTTATCGTCACGCGATGGGGCAAACTGCCCTTCCCAATTCCAACGTTGCGCCTGAGCGCTTTTTGCACGGGTTGAGCGTAAGCGTTGACTTCGCATGGAAAGGGTCAGCCTTGACGCGCGCAGATCTGTGCGCCGCAACCGCCGCGCCGCACCTGCCAGCAGTTGTCGTGCGCAATCTTCTACTTTGTCAGGGCTGCGCCATTCACGCGGCAGCACACGGCTGTGTCCAAACATGCGCTTGCGTGTCTGGGCGCGCGGGGCGTGTGTGCCGTGCAGTTCTTGTAAAAACCGCTCACCTTCAACGTTGCCCCAAATTGCGCGCGCTTGTTTCGGCGCAAGGTGCCAAAGCCCCACAAAATCTGTAACCCCCGCCGCGGCCAGTCGGGCAATCATACCGTCACCGACACCCGACAACTTGGTCAACTTGAGATCGGCCAGCGTATCAGGCAGCATATCCAAATCCAACAAAAGCGTGCCATTTGGTTTATCCCGTTCCGCTGCGATTTTTGCCAAAAGCTCTGTCGGGGCCATCCCAATTGAACAGGTCAAAACAGGGCTGAATTCCTGCGCCAAGGCTGCCTTAATTCTTGCCGCCAGCGCCAAACACTGCCGCGCTTCACTTGGCAACAAAGCGCAGACAACCTCATCAATTGATCTGACGTCTTGGATCGGCACAACAGTTTCGATCGCCTCAAGAATGCGGTTGTGCAACCGCACATAAACATCATGGCGCGCCACAACGAATATCATATCAGGCACCACAGCCCGTGCATCGCGTGCTGGCATGTTGTTTTTCACGCCCATCGCCTTGGCTTCGCGACTGACGGCGATGCAGCCCGTATGAGCGGAATCCAACGCAACAACACCTATGGGCTTGCCGCGTAGTGCGGGGTTAAAATGCTGTTCAGCCGAAGCAAAAAAGCTGTCAAAATCCAGATACAGCCGCTCAGGAAGGCGCAGATTTTCTGACATTTTCAACCTTCCTTTCAAGCCGGCCACAGCCAAAGATAATACCCGTACTCGCATTGCCCAGTGGCCGGACGTTGCCCCGTCCTCCGATCCTGCTACCTGCATGTTACCGAAATGCTTTTGCGAGGTTCAAACCAGATATGCCGGCGACCAGCACAATTGAATTACGCGATATGATTTTGCCTACACAGATTGGAACATACGGCCCTGAGGATGTTGTGCCAGACCATCATTTGCTTGATCTGGTGTTATCCATTGACGCAAGCCAAGTTCTGATCCCGAAGGATGATATGGCCCATGTATTTGACTATGATCCGATGGTCGCAGCAATCCATGACGTGGCGGGTACCGGCCACCGTGCGACGCAGGAGTGGCTGATCACCGAGATTGCAGCGATTTGTGCATTCTACCCTGACATCAAAAGCGCCGAGATCTACCTGCGTAAATTTCCGGTATTAGAACAAAGCGGCACGCTTGGCCTGCGGCTTACCCTAAACGAAGATAATTTAGCGAATATTCGTAATTCAAAGTGACGGACCGGCGTTGAACGTTAGATCAACATTCAACAGTTGTTCAGAAAGAGAGGCTTCAAGTGGATATCGTAACTCTGTTGCTAAGTGCTGTTTTATTCGGCGGCATGACGTTTTTCAGTTTTGGCTTCGCACCGGTGCTCTTTAAACAGCTTCCGATTGGACAAGTGCGCCCACTTTTGCGTGGGACATTTCCATACTATTATTTGGTGATCATTGTGCTGTCCGCTCTGTGCGCTGCCGCAGCATTTATGAGTTCTGGTATCGCTGCGGCTTTGCTCGCCATTATTTGCCTAAGTACAGTCTATGCGCGCCAAATACTGATGCCCCAGATCAACGCGGCAACAGACCGTGATGATGAGGCTACTTTCAAATGGCTGCACGGATTATCGGTTATCATTCAGCTGGTCCAACTGGGGCTTGCGGGATGGGCGCTTGTGCTTCTCGGATCGTAAAATCATAGCCGCCACTCCCCCAAAGCCGTCGAAAGTTCACCGCCCGCCATGTCCAAGAAAACTCTTAACGCAGCTAATTTGACAGCACTCGGCGCTGATCGCCTTGCCGAGCTTTTAATGGAAATCAGCACGGGAAGTGCGGATATCAAACGGCGACTGCGCATGGAGTTAAGCCATAACCTTGGCGCGTCTGAGTTAGCCCATGACGTTCGCAAGCGCCTTGCCGCAATTCGTAAATCCAAAGCGCGCGTGAGTTGGCGCAAGCGCAAGTCCCTTGTGGCGGACCTTAATACTCAAGTCGCAATGATCGTTGACAAAATCTCGCCGGATGACCCGGACACGGCGTTCGATCTTTTGTGGCAGTTCATCGAACTCGCGCCCTCGATTTATGCGCGGGCAGACGACCGCCGTGGTGATATTGCCACCGCATTTCACGAAGCTCTTCAACATTTCGAAGACATTGGCCCCCGCACACAGATCGACAGCATAGCGCTTGCCGACCGTGTTTGGGCAGCAGTTTCTGATAATATCTACGGCGAGTGGGACGATATCATTGGCCTGCTCGCCGAGACATTGGGCACAGACGGTCTTGCCGCCCTCAAAGAACGGATCGTGCAATTTGCAGAAACCTCCAATGAACAAACCGCGCCTGATCACGAGGCATTTGCCTTTTTGCGTGACCTAAGAGGCGGCAGTGACTACCGCACGTCACAACGCGAGGCGCTTGTTCAGAAATCCCTCCAAGAAATTGCAGAACTTAGCGGTGACACAGAAGGGTATATTGCACAGTTCACAGCGGCAGACCTGCGGCGGAAATCCGTTGCAGCCGAAGTTGCGACCCTCAAACTTACCGACAGTCAGCCGGAAGAAGCGCTGGAAATCCTGACAAATGCCAACACCGAATTTGACCCGTCTGCTCAAGATGCTTGGGACAGCGCCTATATCGCAGCGTTGTTGAAACTGGACCGAAAGACAGATGCGCAGACACACCGATGGGCGTGTTTTGAGACGCGGCTCAGCGGTGACCATCTGCGCAACTTCATGAAGGCGCTGCCGGATTTTGACGATGTAGAGGCCGAAGACCGCGCGAGACAGGTTGTGTTAGCTTACCCCGACGCCCCACACGCGTTGCACTTCTGCCTAACCTGGCCCGATCTGCACACAGCAGCGCAGTTAGTCATCGCGCGGGCGGATGAATTCGATGGCGACGACTATGAATTTTTGAACAGCGCAGCAGACACCTTGCATCAAAAGTACCCGTTAGCGGCCACAGTATTGTTACGCGCAATGATCGATTTCGCACTCATTGAAGGCCGCACATCACGTTACGGTCATATCGCTAACCATTTGCGCGATTGCGAAATGCTCAGCAACGACATCTCGGACTATGGTGATTTACCAACGCACGAAAGCTATGTCGCGACTTTGCGAACCGATCATTCAAGCAGATCGTCGTTCTGGGAGAAATACGAACGTAGGTAGTATGGCTCTACGGCTAATCCGCCGGACCACCGAACCAGCAGCACCAAAGTTATACGCCAAAATGATATGAGGTATGGCGGAGACGAAGGGAGTTTCTGCCATTGATTATATAGCGCAATAATATCAACAATACTTGGCGTTTAAGCCTTGCGGAACTGGGTACAAACTGGGTACGTTTGTATAATGAGTAGTTCTCTTGAGCAAGCTTGCCTTAGCAAGAATGGTGGAAAGCAGTACTATCTGCAGTTCCATATTAAGCCTTGGATGAAGCGTTTGCCTTGGTTTCGGCGATACATTGCACAGTATCCAAACCGAAAGAACGTCAAGGAGAGCCTACGCACACCCGATTTGTATACGGCGCTGGGGCTTCTTCATAAGCGGCTGCCTGAAATGGGGCTAGTATGGAGTGAGGCAAGTAATTCTTTAGAGCCATTACCAGCCAAAGAAATCACCACACTCACCGAAGAAGGCGAATACTTCCAAGCTATAGAGCAACTGTCATTACTCGGTGACAGCCAACTCATACCCACGATGGACCCAGCGCACCCCGATGCGCCATCATTGCCAAGAGATATTGAAGAAGAAGTCTTCGTGGAGAGCATGGAGTTTGGCGATAATCGACCAGATCAACGATCTAAAGCTGCGGTCCAAGCTCGACACAACGCAAGGATGAAAGCCTATGATAGGGCTGAAAACAAAGAAGATCAGAAACTCTTCCCAGACCCGCACCCCTACGAAGCTACCTTGTTATCTGCTGCCGCACTTCTCATTTCTGAATATGAGGCTGATCACAGAGCCAAGAAAGACACAGCCAAGATTAACACAGCAACGAAGAAGTTCTTAGCGTGGCTTGAGCAGGACGACGTGCCTCTCAACAAAGTCACCCCTAATCACGTAAAGCAGTATGTAAGATATGCCCGTGATGCCAATGTTCCTAAAAACACGTTCTCCGCTGAGATTGGTAAGCTTAAACAAATCTATGCAATAGCAATGGAGGAAGGACGGCTTGCGACGGATAGTGTTAGTCCCTTTGCCAACGCAACCCTTAAGGGCTTCAAACCAGCTAAGGCTAAAGCCAGCTACTCCCCACAACACGCAGAAGTACTGGCCCGAGAAGCCGCAGCAAAAAAGCGTAAGGACACCCTAATCAACGTTGGGGTGAGCTACTACACGGGAATGCGGAGCAGCGAGTTATATGAGTGCCACCTAAAAGATGTGGATGGCCTTCTTTGTTTCGAGATTAAAGATGGGAAAACAGCTAGCTCAAAACGGAATGTACCGCTTCACAATCACCTGCTGGAATGGCTTAAAGAAGGCGAGAGCTTACCGAACATAGGTTCTGGATTTAACTGGGTGTCGCCTACGAAATCTGAGTTCAACAAGGCGTTTAATAGGTTCAGCGACACCTACTTACTAAAAAAGCATGACATATCCGAAGATGCGGGAACGCTCAGTCATCACAGTTTTCGTCACGGCATGAGTACTAGATTGTTTGAGGCTGGCTATAGTGAGCTAGAGGTAGCTCATGTGGTGGGCCACAGTTCAGAGACTGTGGGGAGAACTGAAACAGCGAAAACCTACATCAAAAAGGCGTCGCTATCCGTACTGCAAGATCGAATAAATAGCATTGAGGCGATTTCACTCCCCTCAATCAGAGACGCCATTTAGTTGGGATAAGCGTTTACCACACAGGCTTAACCCCAGCACCTCAGCCAAGTCCGCCACAACCACCCGTGCTGCATCGTTGTATGGCTGGTAGATTGGCTTGAACGAGATTGGCATAGGTGTGGTTGCTTACTTCAAGAGCAGTTCACAGTTCTCTTCTATAGACCGCTGGTTGCCAAACGTCTGGGCCGTTCTTGCCCTCTTGTACGACTGTAATTGCGCTGAACCCAATTAAGGTATTCAGAGCTTTCATCTGCGCCCTCCCGTCACCTCCGCACCACTTCACGTAATTTGACTGGCTAATCACAAGCTCGTCACCGACGACGCATCGTGACTTGATATGACCCCACAAAAAGTATGCTTGCTTATGCTTTCCGTCTAGCAGTCTTCTATCAAGCTGATCGACATCCATTAGACTAATGACTCTAGGAGACATAATGAAATGGCTTAACTCTCTGCGCTCTTCGTTGGTCAGCGAATGATCGCAGTGGGTAGCTTCAAGCTGCCGAGCATAGTCATCAACCAAGTCAGGTACTACACTCTCGTGTGTTGCAAGAGCCGCTATTTCGACACAGGCTTCTTTGGCAGCTTCAACGAGCTTGCCATGTTTGTTCTGGAAATCTAGTGAAATCTTGTTAGTCATCTTTTGTTTGGCAACCTAGTGATTTGAGGTCTGTTTCGTAACATCACATACAAATGGAAACCAATTAAGCATATTCTCACCTATCTAAAGGGAGGTTAGTTGACAACATTTTGATTGGTCAGATACCACTTGGGTAAAGAGTTAAATAGGAGCGGTATGGATGCAAATGATGAAGAAGTTACTTTCTATTAGCGTTGCTATGACGATATGCGCTTCAACAGCTTTAGCAGAAACATACCTAGAGCCGATTGGCGAGTTTGACGATTGGGTAGCGATTAAGGCGAAGGACCCAGCTGAGTGTTGGATGACAGCTATACCTGTCAGAGGAAAGACAGTGCATGAGCGTAATGGTAAGGTGGTCACTGATGTCGACAGAGGTAAAGAGACCCTATTTTACGTAGTGTTTCGCAGTGATGGGGCGTCTAAAGATGGAGAGCTATCTTTTACTGGCGGTGAATACACATTCGACGAAGATAAAGCGTTCAATTTATCTATCAAAGGTGATGACTATTTGATGATCGCACAGAATAGTGAAGGTAGAGGCTGGGCCTATCCATCTATCGAAGATGAGAAAACTCTCATATCAAAGTTCAAGGCTGGTGCTGATTTCTCAGTTACTAGCCGATCTTCACGTGGCACTGTTTCTAAGGACGTGTTTTCCTTGATAGGTTTTACTGCTGCGTACAACGCTACTAAGAAGGCTTGTAGCTAAGGCACTGAACTGACAGAGCTTATTTAGTACGACGTCATGTGTAAGTTTTTACAGATAGAGTTTATAGCGCTTAAACTTTTGTATTTCTCTAGTCGAATATCTTGTCGTGCTGCGAAAGCCCCAGTCGAATATGCCCTTTCATGTCCGTTGAGTGCTGTGAACTCAAGAGCTGCCCCATTGTTTTGCTGTGCGGTGTAATTAGAAACTGCTTCGCAATAGCCATATGAGAAGGACAAGCTCTGACTACTTTCAGGGTCGAGTTTATAAGTACTTTTTGTGCAAGCTGCTAAACAACAAAGTAGAGTTAGGACGATTACTACCCTACACGTCATATCGCTTCGCTGCTCCCATCAAGAACGTTAATTCGAGCTAACTAATCTTAGCCATTTTGGAGATTGTATACATTTTACCATAAGCAGCAACTATGTGTTCTCGCTCATTCTCTCTTATACCCAACACTGAGATTGTAGTCAGTGTCATAAGTATCCCCTGAGCAGCACTCAAAGATGTTGGACTTACAAACAGCACACTGCTCATGCCCGTGTACGACAACAGTGTTCAGCGGTGACTGACATCTAGGGCAACGTTGCTTGTGGGCATTGGCAGGGTTTAGAGGGTTATCCATCTCAGTATCTATTTTGCAGTCAAAATGAGTATTCTCGTATTGAGCCAGCTTGCACGGAACCTCACTGATTTGACAACTAGGGTGCCATACGTAACTTTCACCGTGAATTAGGAGAATAGCTATGATTGATAATGACTTGCCACCATTCCTTATCCAAGGTGAGCCAACACGGTTATTTCCTGTATTGTCACTCACCTCCAAGGAAGGTCGTGCCACGTCTATTTTACTAGCTGTAATGCAGAGTGTTCCTGCTCTAGCTCAGTCAATCTTCAAGCCGTTTAACCAGCGAGTAGGTCAGAGATCACGTCTCTCATGTTTTACTGAGATTGTATTCAAGACATCGGGAAAGGCTCATAAAGCAAGACCTGATGGTTTGTTGGAATTGCACACTGGGCGAACCACCTGGAGGTGCTTGGTCGAGGCCAAGATCGGTAACGCCGCTTTAGAAGCAGACCAGATTGAAGAATACCGAAGCATAGCAAAAGAGAATAAGATTGATGCGCTCCTCACGATTAGCAACCAATTCACCTACAAGCCTGACGTTCATCCAATACAGCAAGTTACAAACTCTAAATCTAAAACACTTGTCATACACTGGTCTTGGCTAGCTATCGCAACTGAGATTGACCTTCTGTTGTCCGATGATGACTTAACTGATGTTGAACAGATTATGCTGCTCAAAGAACTAAAGCGTTTTCTAAGTCACGAGAGTACTGGCGTTAAAGGGTTCGATAGGATGCCGCCTGAATGGGGAGAAATTAACAAACTTGTTTCTGCGGGTGGCGTACTGACAATGAAGAACCCGCTTGCAGACGCTTCTGTTCGTGCTTGGCAGCAAGAGATGCGTGATTTGTCCCTTCTCCTCACAAGAGAAGTGAAGGAAAGTGTTACTGAGCGCTTGCCTGTGAAGTGGCGTAAGCAACCCGATGAACGTTATAAAGCGGAGGTAAAACGCCTGTGCGATTTGAACGAGTTAAGTGGTGAACTTAGCGTTCCAGGGGCGGCATCCACTCTTGAAATTCGGGCTGATTTACAACGACGAGTTGTTGAAGTTGGTATGACAGTAGAAGCGCCAACAGACAAGAAATCTAGCACTGCACGACTGAACTGGTTGCTAAGGCAAGTTAAGAATATAACGCCAGAAGATGTGTTCATTACATCCTACTGGCCTGGTTCTAGTAAGCCATCTGTGCATTCTTTGACTGCATTGTTGGAAGAACCGTCGGTAATTGAAGAGGGAAAGCAACACCTGCAGGCTCATTCATTTAAGGTATTTCTATCCAAGAGCTTGGGGGCGAGGTTCGCTCAGCAGCAAAACTTTATCGTCGACCTAGAACGAGCAGTACCTGACTTTTATGCTCGTATTGGTCAGAACCTTAAAGCGTGGCAGAAACCTGCTCCCAAGATAGATCAACGCAGTGCCGAATTGGATGAAGAGGATTAGGCTGTCAGGCTTCGTCTGTCATACTCGCAATAATCCTATACAGGCTTGTCTTGCTGATCTCTAAGTCCCTACAAATCTGAGCCTTACTCACGCCCTTCTCCAATGCAAGCTTAACCATGTCAGTCTTTGCACGTGCTGTAGGCTTTCGTCCTTTGTATTTCCCCTCAGCTTTAGCCTTAGCGATGCCTTCACGCTGCCTCTCCAGCATCATCTCACGCTCAAACTGTGAGACAGATGACATGACATTCAGGATCAACTTGCCTGTAGCGTTGGAAGTATCAACGGCGGTGCCACCCATGCCTAAAGTCACGGATCGCATCTGTATCTAATTTAGAGCGCAATGGTACGACTTACTAAAACATCGCTGGACAGCCTGTTTCCTCCTGAAAGCGGATATAAGCTTGATAGAGGTTTTCTCGCTGCAAGAATAAGCCATTGTCGAAAACACGATTATGGTCGTTAAATCTGACGTATTCTAAATCGGACAAATGCTGCTCTAGCAGGACCCAGTCAGAATAAACTGGGTCACCATCATCGCCACAAGAACTAAACGTTTGGTAAATTAGGTCTTCGCCTTTGTACTGATAACTACTGTCAACACCTTGATAGCAATAGGATTGCTCCAATTCAGTTTGGCTAAGCTTTACTAAAAGGTGGTCCATCTGATGGTTAGCTTCAAAGGATACACCAGGTATGGTAATATCCTGTATGTTTAGCCACCACTGGAAGACACAGGTATTCGGTGCTGTTTGTTTGATCTCAAATACTGGCTTCATGTATCTCGCACAGCTAATGCCATCAAACTCCACATCGAAAGAATAAGCCAAAGACTGTAGCCTATTTTGCTTATCCTCATGCACACACCAACCTGGTTCCAAAGCAAATGCTGACGAAGATTGTAGGGTTATAATGAGGGCCAGAGAGACATTGCGCATCCGTAACTTCATCCCACAGATTATGGATTTGCGATGATTGCCAGCGTTTTCAACACTAACTGACATCTAGAGAATGGGCATTTGCAAGATTTAGGAGGTTGGCCATTAATGCTGATCATTCTCTCCAACCATACTGTGCTAAGCAAGACGACATTGCTGCTTTCTTAGCGTCTTTACCTGCTCTGCTTTTAGCTAGACCATCAGCAAAACCGCCCAAAAACCCACCTGAGTCCTTTGAAATGTTACAGTTAATGCTGTTGCCAAAACCTGAGCAGTTTGCTGAGGAGCCAAAATCTATTGGGCGATATGAGCGCTCCGCTTGCCGCTCAGCTTGCCGAGCTTGAGGTCGGCAGATAGCGATAGCTTGGGTAGCGGGTAATGTTGGATTGCCGATAATAGCAGTTAGCCCTGATGTGTTAGGTGTTATTTTGGGCTTAGTAGGTTGCCGTTTAACCACTTTTCTTTTTGGCGCAGCAAAGAAGCTGGGAACGTCAACTTTACTCAAGACGGAAGTAAATACTTCTTCGTCTGACCTTACATTGAGATCATTAATCTGGATGTAGTTGGTGAAGGCTCTGCTCGTGCCACTACCCCATAGACCATCAACGGTGCTGCTATATAGCCCCAACTTCTTAAGTGCGTATTGGAGTTGCTTACGCCGAAGAATTGTTTGAGCCTTAAACAGGCTTCCTAGTACTGCGCCATCTTTGATTGTAATAGCGGCTGGCTGCTCTTGCTCTGGCTTAAAGGCAAGCCCACAATCAGAATACTTACTTTGAATACATTGTAGGGCTAATTCCTGCGCTTCCTCAACTGCATTAGGACTCATCAAACCTGCAATCTTGTCCCGTTGTTCATATGCTTCACCGCTACCATTCATAGAGGCTATATTGAACCACATGTGCGCAATAGTTCTAACTTGGATAGTTCCCCTGCCATCAGCGTATAACTTGCCCAAGATGAACTGCGCTTTGTCATTACCTTGTGCTGCCAGCCGTTGTGCAACAGAGAATGCTTCCGCATACTCTTTAGCCTCATACAGCGCCAGTAACTGCGTTATGCCTTTTGTAGTCGTCTTCGGTTTAGGCTCTGGCGTTAAAACCTCTACCTCTGGCGCTTGCCTTACTGTTTTGTTTTGCGCCTCCTCATCAAAGGCATCCTTTAGAATACTGGTGAGCAGACCATCAACATTAGTTTTGTCCTTAAGGCTCTTATTTGCTCGGTACTCTTTATTGTATGCTTTCAACGCAGCACGAGTTGAGACACCATAGAGGCCATCAACGCTGGATGTGTAGAGTCCTTTGTGAGCAAGGTTTGTCTGTACTTGAAGTCTGTCTTCTTTGGTAAGGCTAGCAAAACGCTTACTTAACACTGTAGTTCGGGTTTGCGCTTTTGGCACTTTGCAGTTGATGCCTCTCTTCCTAGCCTCTGCCCTAAAAACACGGGCTGACGACGTTGTACCCCATCTTTTTGTTCCATTGGATACCTTCACCGCTAAGGTGCAGACTAGTGCGTCAGAGTAAGAACTCACACTTTGAGCCTTTATCTGGGATGGCAAAAGGCAGCTGAAACAAAAAACGAATGAAACCAGGGCCAAGCCTTTGGAATAAGAAAGCCTAGATTTGCACTCATCAAAGATATCCATCTTTACCCCTATTCTTTGCCTGGACATATAAACCCATCACCCTGAACGCTTTCATGCTTGAGCCTTGTGCTTGCTGTCAGCAGTAATCCTGTACAGACTTGTCCTGCTGATCCCCAAGTCATTACATATCTGAGGTTTGCTTACGCCGTCCTCTAATGCAAGCTTAACCATGTCAGTCTTTGCACGTGCAGTGTTGGACTAGCAAAATACGGTAAAGTATTAGCTTCAAACACTCAATCTCTGATCATAGTTGCGAACAGTTGAAGCATACCACTTACCACCTTTCGCTGTAGCAACATCCAGATCATTCAAATGTTCTGCAATATACCTATATGAGCGCCCCATCTTTCGGTTGTCCTTGATTAGCTGAGAAACTTTCAGTGCCATCTGATCAGCCAGCCCTTTAACAGCGTCATGCCGTGCTTGGTTGTTAGGTCTGTTCCCTCCAAGCTTCACACCCCGTGCTTTAGCTTCTTGTAATGCAGCCTTTGTTCTAGTGCTGATGAAGTCACGCTCAGCCTCACTGAGTACAGCATAGATGTGCAGCATCACTTTATCTGCTGTCGGCATTGAAGCGACTTTGAAGTCTACCTTCTTGTCATCCATTAACGTGGCAATGAAAGAGACCTTGCGGGATAAACGGTCCAACTTAGCCACAAGAAGTGTAGCCTGTTTTCTTCTGACTAGTTCAAGTGCTTCTTGTAGCTGAGGGCGATCAGCTTTGGTTCCACTCTCTACATCACAGAAAGTCCCGATAAGCTCATGCTGCGGTTCCGCATAGTTTGCTAGGTACAGCCTGATGTCCCGTTCCTGAGTTTCCAAGCCAAGCCCGCTGTCCCCCTGCGACTTCGTACTGACACGAGTGTAGATAACGAACTGCTTCACTGTGGGTCCCTCTCCGCTGCCTACTTTTGGTCTTACTCAAAGGCTATACACAATGTCAACGGTGGTTCATCTTGTACAGTGTAAGCTAAGAAAAAGGGCCAGACGTGATGTGGAGGCGTCTAGCCCTTTAGGTAGCGTTCTAACAGGGAAGTTAGAATACAGTATATACGGATGTACTTCTGGATTGGATCACATTGTTACCAACACAGGTATGACAGGAAGATTAGAAGCTATGATTGGGGTATGGATACGAAAGAACTAGACCTCGCCCTCATACCGCCCACAACGCCTCTGACGGGCTATCTCGTGGGACAACAACATAGGTGATGCACTGGGTAATGGCAGGTGTGGATTGTGACGACACAGTGGTTCCCACTCAGACAGATAACTCTGGTTGTGCCACTGCTTACCTTTCCGCTTCTGCAAGATGTACTGGATGCGATCCACACAGACGATAACCCGATACTTATGATCGGCATAGACAGTGGGATAGTCAGGGTGTGTTTCGGGTACGGTGATTGGTGAGTGATACATGCGTGAACCTCCGCTTGATCTGCATGATGATGAGGGGGTGGTGGGTGCTAGTGGAAGTGGACAAGGGGGATAAGGGATAGCTGTAAACAGACACGGCCCCCGAACAGTGATTAGAAACTGCCAAGTCAGGACTGAGGGTGTTTAACCCCACGTTTTAAGGTGACCCTGACAGCATAGCTGTACTGGTTACGTGTTCGCAGGAGGTGTTACCTGCTGATGTTAACGGGGGTTAACTTAGGGGGTGCAGCATGGGTATGGCGGGTATGGGGGATATACGTACTCAGCCACTCCCATAGATGCCTTGTTATAAGGGAGACTTTATTAGGATAGTTTGGTGAGACAGTCAGGCGATCTTAAAAATAGACTTAATTATCAGCTTGGCGCCCTGCAAAAAGCTAATTGAGTTCTCCACTATTGCATTAACTATCTGTTTGTAGTTTAATTAATTAGCGAAGATTCACGGGAAAAGAGGGTGAATTATGAAGATTCGAGCAACAGCTATAATTGATTTCGACGTCGAAAATTATGTGGACGCAGCAGCAGAAGACCAAAGAATAAAGCAATTTTTGGCACAATATGTGGCATCCAATCGAAACATAGTTTGGAGCGGGGTGGAGTTGAAAGAGAGAAGAGACACTAAAAAATAATCCGTCTACGGGCCAGTACTACAATTGGTTATATTAGGAGAATAAAGACATGAAACTCAGAGCAACCATCGTTATCGACATTGACGTGGATTCCTACACTGAAGCTGCAGCCGAAGAAAAAGGAATAACTGATTTAATTGATGATTACTGTAAGGATAACAACAAAGTGGTATGGCATGGCGTTAACGTAAAAGAGCGTCGAGGCAACACTGGGGTTGATTTTTCTAAGATGAAATTTCGCAGCAATTAGTAAACCTAATGTTCTACAGTTTCGTCAGATTGGTGTGTGAGATCACGTTGCAAAATGCTGCACGACGGGTCACGGTCAAATTAGCTATAATGACCGCTGCTCCAACCAGCGTACCCACGCCCCAAAATCATTCAAGCCATAATGGCCTTTTGGCGAAGCTATAAAGTTGTGCAAAACGGAACATTGCGAACCTTAAACTTGCTTCAAATCACCTTCCATGTGGGTATCATGTCTTGCCAGAGAACTTGTCGTAGTAGTCCTTGAGGGAAGTGCCTAGCTCGTCTGATGGGTTATACTTTCCGCCTGACTTAACGAACTGACGCATACCGCCCTTACCGCCCAGATGTGCAACAGAGCGTAGCCCGTCACGGTTATAGCCTTTGGCTGCATCACCTAGTGCATCAATAGCTTTGTCGATGTCCTTGAAGTGCCATTGCGCCACCTCGTCTTGTAGGGCTTCATCGGCTTGGAACTCATCCTGTGTGAACGAAGAGCCAGTAGCTTTCTTGTAGTCCGCCAAACGAGCTTTACCGAACTGCAGTTTACCAACGAACTTCCTGCCATCCTTGATCGTGATCTCTGCTTGGCTGTTACCACTGCTCTCGCTTTGTGTGAGCCTTGCAAGGAAGTCATCGTTGTCTGTCTCAGGTTCCTGCTGTGTCTCTACACTGGCTTCGCTTGCAGGTTGTTGCTGGTCCCACTGAGAGTAAAAGTCATCCACGATAGCATCACGGGACTTGCCTACTGGTGCTGCTATTTCTTCTTCTGAGATAGGGTCTGCATCCTGCAAGACCTCTGCAATGATGGAACGTATGCGTGAGTTCAGGCGTGGGTATGTACGATTGACCACCTGCAAATAAGGTTCTGCTTTACCTACACGCATTCCAGTTATCATCTTAACTAGCTGCGCAGTTGTGAGGACAAGGTTTAGTTCGTTCTCGCTCAAGCCCTTTAGCTTCTGATCTAGGGTTAGTGGTGTAGAAGATGCTGGACCGAATGCACGTCTGATGCTGTTCAACAGATCGTCTTCTTTGGGCGTGGGTTTCATTAAGCCAGAGGACATTGGCTTGCTCCTTTATATGGTTGGGATGATTGGTTTTCGCTCTCTCCTGCTGAAACCGTAAACAGACGGCTCTTAGCTTTTTGCTACACAGGAGGAGACAGGGACAGTGAGTGCCGTCAGGTAGTTAAGTATTTAATATAAAACGATAATACATACATTTGTTAACCAGTAATCGTAAGTGTACGACTGTTACGCTAGGTATGTGCTGATGGTATCGCCTACACGCAAACGCCCTTCTGCACGGTGAGATTGTGAACTCAGCAACTCTGCTGCCACAGCCTTGTCCAAGTACTGGATGAGCTTCGTGGAGTAGCCGTACTGGTGCAGTGTACCTGCTCTTCGTGTGGTTATGTCGATGGTATCATCAGCTTCATGTGCAGCTACAACGGACGCAGCGACTAGCTGGTGAAGCTCTTTGTTTAAGCTAGCCCTGCGGTAAGGCAATGCACCTACAGCTTTGAGGATAGCCTCTACAGTAGCTGTGCGCTCTGTGAAGTCTGCATCACCAGTAGCCAGCCGCTCTTCACCACGATCAAGTAAGTGAAACAGGTTCACCGCTTGTGTGCCTGATCAAAGAACGCTGCACTGCCTAGCCGTTTGTGGCTGTTATACATCCTGCGTTGCGTAGTCAGTTCGTAGAACTTGGATGGGTCTGCTTGCCTCAGAGACATGAAGTCTGAGAATACACGGGGGGTGTGTTTAGACATGAAGGTACTCCTTCGTTTGTAGATGTGAGGGGGGTGTCAGAAGGGGCCTTGAAGCACGTGGCAAGGGTAGCCTTCTAGATGTGTATAGTTTTACTCAGAACGGTACAAATGTCAAGGGAAAGCTCCACTTAAGCTGAAGATTAATGTAACTTAAGTGTATGTATATAAACGACTATTTAGGATACGACTATTATGTAATACAAAGAGCTTTCTTTACAGGGATGGGCAGGCCCTCAGCCTGACCCTAACTCTTACTCAGTCTTAATAAAGGTAGCGACCAGGTAGTCTAACTTTATCCTTACCTGCTTCTTCAATTGTGACACTTACTTCAATGTTAAGACACGGGTGTTTCTGTTCCCGTTGGTGCCTAACTACGTAGTCACGAATAACCTGACGGTATGTCTGTACTCCTAAATCCACATCTCGCTTCCTTACAATCACACAGTCGTGGACACCGTATGCAGGAACTCCTGCGTCTTTGAGAGTTAACAATGTCTGGGTTAATATCTCTGACTCGTGGAAAGAGAGATACCCTGTAGCGTTCACGTACTTCTTGTTTAACTGCTTCAAAGCAGGAAACACCTCTAGGGCCTCCCGCTGTATAGTTAGATACATCTGCTTAGAGTAATCCGTATCAAAGAATAGCTGTACATCATCAAACACTAATGGCTTCTCAGGCGGGTCAGTATCCGCAGGGCCAGTACGCTTGTAGTTACCTGTCCCAAGCATCTCTACTATCACCTGCTTCACCATCTTACGTAGAAGCGTATGCTCCTCATCAGCTTGAAGGCGTTGGGCTACAGTGTCGTACACGTCTGTCCAAGTATCCCCAACATTCATAGGCACTCCTAGCAGGGCGCTCAGTAAGGTTGGCTGGCTTCCGTTCAGGTCTATCTCGCAGATAGGTTCATCATCTATGCGCATGTGAAGGCGCTGCTCTGACTTGATCTGTGTATAGCCACCATACCATCTACCACCACTTGCAAGACTGCCGTCGTGAAAGATGCGAGTAGCGCAGGCAAAGAGCTTAGCTGGCTCACTGTTTGTAGCTGGCAGAGTTAAAGGGTGTTGCGCCCAGTAGCCATTCATCTCACGCACAGCTTTCTGTGCAGCCGTTGCCGCTCTACCCTGCTTCCCTTTGTAGACAGCTTGGTACGATAGCTTAGGTGTCTTGAGCCTATCTGCCTTACGCTTAACCTTATCAGTGTAAGCTTCGGGCTTGTTAACCAGCACATAGGGGCGCTGAGCATCCAGAAACATAGCTGATGCCGACTCCAGCCCTTCAAGCAGTGGCTTAGCTTCAATGCGGTATGTGTTGGGTTGCTTCACACGCTCAGTAGGAGCAGTACCAGTAACATCCCGTGCTTCTCTATTTGTCATACCTCCCAGACCAGAGGGTAGATCATCGTGATTAGTGATGTAGCCCGCATCAACAAGCTTAGCTCGTACCGTCCGTACCGTCTGTGCGCCTGTAGCTGGATAAAACGAGTAGCCTACCGTGTCTTGGCTCGTACTACCGCCAGACCAGATAATGGACGCTCCTACACCAGCCTCCTGCACACAGAATAAGAACGATGCCAGTATAGTCTTGTGAGCCTCGCTGGGCTTGAGGTCTAGTTCCGCAGCCAGCGCTTCGACTAACTGATGGGCACCTTGGTTATGTGGAAGGTATTGAGGCTTGAAGCGCTTCATTTGGGGACCTCCCAAGTTATCTAATCGAATGATGAAGAGTGGATATGCTGGGACATTAGCGAATCTCCAAGCACGGGAAAAGCTCAGGGCGATACGTTGGCGCTGAAGCAAGAAGGGTGCTGCTAAAGGTAAAACGGCATTGCTTAAGCAGCTACTGCAGCAAGCATCCAAACACCTAAACCTGGGTACAAACTGGGTACAAATCAGTCCGACACCATCTCTAAGTCACTGAAAATAAACATAATAATGGTGTATGGCGGAGACGAAGGGATTCGAACCCTCGAGACCCTTCCGGGCCTACTCCCTTAGCAGGGGAGCGCCTTCGACCACTCGGCCACGTCTCCGCTGACCGTCCTAGCGGCAGGGGGGGGGGGAAACAAGAGGTAATTGCCAGATTATCGTTACTGCGTGCAGAATTTCACGGGCGCGGGCCGCATGCTACAACCTTGCCCTTATGATACTGCGTTTACGCTTTGACCCTACCTGTAAAAGCAAGCTACTTAGCCGCAAGCAATTAACAGGATGTGTCATGATAATTTGTTGCGGCGAAGCGCTGATCGATATGGTTCCAGAAACACTGGCAAACGGCGAAAGCAGCTATGTGCCGCGCAGTGGTGGTGCAGTTTTCAACACGGCCGTCGCAATGGGCCGCCTCGGGATTGAATGTGCATTGGTGTCCGGCATTTCAAATGACCTGTTCGGCGAACAGTTGGTACAAGGCCTTGAGCACAGCAATGTCGCAACCGATCATCTGATGCGATCAGACCTGCCCACGACTTTGGCGTTTGTGAAGCTGGTTAACGGTCATGCAAGCTACGCCTTCTACGACGAAAACACAGCTGGCCGGATGTTGACGCGTGCGGACGCTGTGACATTGCCCAAAGAATGCCACGCTCTGTATTTTGGCGGCATTAGCCTTGCTACCCTGCCCTGTCAGGAATTCTATCTTGAGACGCTGGCGCAAAACTCCGAAGGCCGCGTGGTCATGATTGACCCAAACATCCGGCCCGCTTTTATTGCCGATGAGATGCAGTACCGCGCAGTTTTGACCGATGCTTTTGAACGGGTCGATATCGTGAAGGTGTCTGACGAAGATCTTGACTGGATCGACCAAAGTGACGCCAGCCTTGAAGAAAAAGCGCGCGCGCTGCTCGGACGCGGTCCATCAGTTGTGATCATTACCCGAGGCGGTGATGGCGCCTTGATCTACCTCAAGGGGGCCGATGCGCCTGTTACTGTCGCAGCACAAAAAGTCACCGTGGCCGATACTGTTGGCGCGGGAGACTCGTTCAACGCAGGGTTCTTGGCCAATCTTGAAGATAATGACCTGCTGGCGCCTGAAAAAATTGCTAACCTAAGCGCAGAGCAAGCACGCGAAGCTGCGCTGTTCGCCGCATCAGTCGCGGCAATTACGGTAACGCGCCAAGGGGCAAACCCGCCTTGGCGCGATGAATTGAAAGCTTAAGTGTTAAACAAGAAGTGAAGGACATCGCCGTCTTTGACGGTGTAGCCCTTCCCTTCAGCGCGCATCTTGCCTGCTTCTTTACAGGGCTGTTCCCCACCTAAGGCGACAAAGTCGTCATAGGCGATTGTCTCGGCGCGAATGAACCCTTTCTCGAAGTCGCCGTGGATAACGCCAGCCGCTTTGGGCGCTGATGTACCCGCTTTGATGGTCCACGCGCGCGCTTCTTTTGGGCCGACTGTGAAATATGTCTCAAGGTGCAGTAACTCGTAGCCCGCGCGGATCAGACGGTCGAGACCCGCTTCGGCAAGCCCCATTTCGTCAAGGAACATCGCCGCTTCATCTGCGTCAAGCTGGCTGATTTCTTCCTCAATCTGGGCTGAAATAACGACATGGCTGTTACCTTGGGCAGCTGCCATTTCGGCCACTTTGGCAGAGTGGGCGTTGCCCTCAACACTCTCGGCCTCGCCCACATTACATACATAAAGCACAGGTTTTGTGGTCAGCAACTGCAACAGCTTCCATGCTTTTGCATCGTCTTCATCCACCTCAACCACACGCAGTGGTTTTCCGTTTTCAAGACACTCTGCCGCGACTTTCAGAAGGCGCTCTTGCTGGACGGCTTCTTTATCACCGCCACGCACTTTTCGGGTGATGTTCTGCAGGCGTTTCTCAATGCTTTCCATATCGGCAAGCATAAGTTCTGTCTCAATAGTTTCTGCATCCGCCACCGGATCAACGCGCCCTTCAACGTGGGTCACGTCACCGTCCTCAAAACAGCGCAGCACATGGGCAATCGCGTCAACTTCACGGATGTTGGCCAAGAACTGGTTGCCCAACCCCTCACCTTTTGAGGCACCTTTCACCAAACCGGCGATGTCCACAAAGGTCATACGGGTCGGAATGATTTCCTTGGAGCTGGCAATCGCGGCAAGCTTATCAAGGCGTGCATCGGGCACCCCAACTTCACCCACGTTCGGCTCAATCGTACAAAACGGGAAGTTCGCAGCCTGAGCCGCAGCCGTTTTGGTCAACGCATTAAAAAGTGTGGATTTCCCGACGTTCGGCAATCCAACAATACCCATCTTAAAGCCCATAGCGGCGCTCCTCATGTCACAGTTGAAAGCGGCTTACCCCGCAAGCGGGCGCACTTCAAGCGTGCCGCCACGCTCCAATGGCAAGGCCATCAACTGTCCAGTCACCCACGCTATGACGTACAAGACGCAGACACGGCAAACCAACGTGAGCAGTCATGCGGCGTACTTGGCGATTGCGCCCTTCGGTGATGGTCAATTTGATCCACGTATCGGGTATCGATTTACGCACACGGATCGGCGGCACACGGGGCCAGATTTCGGGTTCAAACACCTCAACTTTCGCCGGACGTGTCGGCCCGTCCTTCAGGGTGACACCAGCGCGCAAGGCATCAAGCTGTTCGGGCGTTGGCGTGCCCTCAACTTGTGCCCAGTATGTTTTGGGGGTCTTGCTGCGCGGTTGTGTCAAACGCGCCTGCAAACGCCCATCATCCGTCAGCACCATCAAACCTTCGCTATCACGGTCCAAGCGGCCAGCGGGATAAACGGCGGGTACATCAATATAATCAGATAAGGTCGCACGCGGACTTGGGGACTTAAGGTCCGTGAACTGTGAAAGCACATCAAAAGGCTTATTAAACAAGATGATCGCCATGACATTTCCGCCGCGTTTCTACTTGAGCTAAATCCGGTTCATACTTAGCTGCCCCGCCCTGTCAGCGAAAGCAACAATCGCTTGCCTGAGTTTGGCGCCGTTGGTAATCATTGTTTACCAATTTTACGCGGAGCGAGCTATGGCTGTGATCACCAACATCGGCGACCTGAAGAAAATCCACGAGCGCCGCGTGCCGCGCATGTTCTACGATTATGCTGAATCCGGCAGCTGGACCGAGCAAACGTTCCGCGAAAACACTACTGATTTTGACCAAATCCGCCTGCGCCAACGTGTGGCTGTTGATATGACAGGCCGCAGCACTTCAAGCACGATGGCAGGCCAGGATGTAACTATGCCCGTCGCGCTTGCCCCCGTGGGTCTGACTGGCATGCAACACGCAGACGGTGAGATTAAAGCCGCCCGTGCTGCCGAAAAATTCGGCGTGCCATACACACTGTCGACGATGTCCATCAACAGCATCGAAGATGTCGCCGAAGCCACAACCGTACCATTTTGGTTCCAGCTTTATACGATGAAGGACGAGGACTATGTGGACCGGCTGATCGCCCGCGCGAAGGCTGCAAAATGCTCGGCACTTGTGATTACTCTTGATCTGCAAATATTGGGTCAGCGACACAAAGACCTCAAAAACGGACTGTCTGCGCCGCCCAAACTGACCGCCAAAACCATAGCGAACCTTGCGACCAAATGGGGCTGGGGCATTGAGATGCTAAGCGCCAAACGTCGCAACTTTGGCAATATCGTCGGGCACGTCGAAGGCATCAGCGATACGTCATCGCTCAGCTCGTGGACTGCCGAACAGTTTGATCCCGCATTAGACTGGTCAAAAGTCGCCAAGCTGATTGAAAAATGGGACGGCAAGACAATTCTGAAGGGTATTCTTGACGCAGAGGACGCCAAAATGGCCGTCAAAGTTGGGGCAGATGCAATCGTGGTTTCAAACCACGGTGGCCGTCAGCTTGATGGCGCGTTGTCCTCCATTCGTGTGCTTCCCAGCATCATGCAGGCCGTCGGCGGAGAGATCGAAGTGATGCTTGATAGCGGCATCCGCTCGGGTCAGGACGTGCTTAAAGCAATCGCGCTTGGCGCGTCAGGCACGATGATTGGACGGGCATATATTTACGGGCTCGGCGCAATGGGGCAGCAAGGCGTGACCATGGCACTGGACGTGATCCGCAAGGAACTGGACACCACCATGGCGCTATGCGGGCGGCGAACTATTGATGAGTTGGACCGCGATATCTTGCTTGTTCCCGAAGGTTTTGAGGGCGTTTGGCAACAAAACTGATCACTGGCCTAGCCCGTGCAAACGGGCTAGCTTTGCCACATGTTGATATTGTCCCAAAATGGTCTGGTCTATCTCGCAACGCCCAAAACGGGCTCAACCGCGATTGAACAGACTTTGGGCAATCTCGCAGACATTCGGTTCAGCAGACGCCGCAAGCACCAGAATGCACGCTTTTATCATAACCGCGTCGCACCCTTTCTGAAGGCCTCCCTCAACGAGACGAACGAAGTGATCGCCGTGATCCGCGAGCCGATGGACTGGCTGCGCAGTTGGTATCGGTACCGCGTGCGCCTGCCCAAAGATAATCCGCGCTCGACCGATGGGGTATCGTTCCATGATTTTGCCAGCGCAGCCTTGCAAAGCCCGCAACCGCCCCTCGGCACCGTTGGCAGGCAGTTCAACTTCCTAAGCGCAGATGACGGGACCGTGCTTGTGGATCATCTTTTTGCCTATGAAGAACAGCCGGTTCTGCGACGGTTTCTGGATGAGCGTTTTGAGACCAGCTTGAATTTCCCAACTGTGAATGTTTCGCGTCCGCTACTGATTGATGAAATCCCCCAGACCGAGGCAGACGTGCGCGCAGCGTGGCCAGAGGATTTCGCCCTTTACGATCAGGTGATGGCAGCTGGTGGGCATCTGCGCTGTAGGTGAAACCTTTCCAGCAAAGCGCGATAACTCAGGCCTTAGGGCCTTGCCGTTTGAGCATCATTGTTGCGGGCAAAATCATCAGCAAAAAGCATCCAACGGTAGCAAACGCCACCCGAAGCCCGTGATATTCGGCCAACAAGCCAATCACCGGCGGCCCAAGGAAAAACCCAGCAAAACCGATAATCGAAACGCGTGCGATCACCAAAGTTCGATCCGCAATACCGACCCGTTCACCGACAATATTGAGGGCCGTTGGGGCGATCACGGAAATTCCTAAACCCAAAATGCCAAAGCCAACGTAGGCCATGTTTGGGCTGGTCGCGGCTGCGGCCAACCACGCGCCGATAGCTGCGAACATCGATGCGGCCACAATGATTTTCATCCCACTAACGCGCCCTGAAATCAGATGCCCAGAAAAGCGTCCAACAGCCATGGTCAGACCAAGCATCGCGGGCCCGAACGCCCCTTCGGCAGCGCCGCCGCCCAAGGTGCGCTCAACGTGCAGCGCCGACCATGCCTCGGACGCGCCTTCTGTTTCAAAGGCGATCAACACAATGATGCCGCCCCACACGATCACCCCAATTGGCAAACGCCCGCCTTTGGGTGCATCCGGTTCCGTCTCGGACGCCGTACGCATCGGCATCTTGATACACGCCGCGTAAACGACCACCGCAAGCAACGCGAAAACGACCCACGTTTGCCAATCCGCCTCGCGCGCAAAGCCTGTAACGATCGCGCCGCACGCATAGGCTAAGGAAAACCCAGCATGGTTAAGGTTCATCAAGGAACGCCCTGTGCGGGCTTCTGTCTCGGAAATGCGGGCGTTGATAACGATATCCGCAAGACCCGAGGCAAAGGCCACCACAAACATAACAGTCGTAAAGCCCACTGCCGTGCTCACCGTCCCAAGGCCCAGATATGCAGTAGCCAAAGCAGCGATTGCGGCTGGCATCGCAAAACGGCGCAAGCGGCGATCAAGTGTTGGGGCAGCGGCCATGGCAGCCAAAAGCCCCAATGCAGCACATGAAATTATCAATCCAAACGTCGCATCACTTACATCAATTTGGGCTTTCAAACGCGGAATAAAAGCTGCAAACGCACCCCACAAAATGCCCATTGAGCCAAAGCCAAGCAGCGTCTTGCGGCTGTCGTATATGTCTCGGTACACTTTCATTGCGCAAAGCGTTCGCACGAGTTCCTCTTGCACACAAGCGATCACTGGGCACGCGGCCTAAAAACCCTTTGACTTTCACCCAGATTCGCCGCAAAAGCGCCACTTCATCGGGCACCGCACCCTTGGAGGCGGGCCCCTTTATTTATTGGAGAAATATCATGGCAGGTCAGATCCCAGATCTTATCGTCCAGAACCGCGCGGGGACAGGCAAGGGGGCCGCTCGCGCTGCACGTCGTGCAGGTTTGGTTCCGGGCATCGTTTTCGGCGGCGACACAGACCCAGTTGCAATTCAAATCCCATTCAACGAGCTGTTGAAGAAGTTGAAAGCCGGTCGCTTTAAGTCGACACTTTTCAACCTCAAGTGCGAAGGCCAAGAAGACGTTCGCGTTATCTGCCGTGACGTACAGCGTGACGTTATCAAAGACCTGCCGACACACGTCGACTTCATGCGTCTTAAGCGTACCACAAAGATTGCTCTCTACATCCCAGTGAACTTCGAAAACGAAGACACATGTAAAGGCATCAAAAAAGGTGGCGTGCTTACAGCTGTGCGTCCTGAAGTTGAGCTGGTTGTTACTGCTGGTGATATCCCTGAGAGCATCACTGCAGACATCAGCAACATGGAAATCGGCGATACGCTGACAATCTCGCAGATCACTCTGCCAGAAGGTTGCAAAGCAACAATCGACCGTGACTTTGTGATTGCAAACATCCAAGCGCCATCCGGTCTTGCTTCATCTTCCGATGACGACGCTGAAGGCGGCGAAGAAGGCGAAGAGGCAGCGGCAGAATAATCTGCAGCACTCTTTCGAACCTACACGAAGGGCCATGCAATTACTGCGTGGCCCTTTTGTTTTGTGCAAAGCTTGGGCTAAAACAGCGCAACAACAGTGACCAAAGGCGCCCCTTATGAAACTCTTTGCAGGCCTCGGAAACCCTGGGCAGAAATATGCCAAGAACCGCCACAACATTGGCTTCATGGCGCTTGAGCAGATCGCTTCGGACCACGGCTTTGGTCCGTGGAAAGCAAAGTTTCAGGGCCAGATCAGTGAGGGTCGATTGGGCAGAGAGAAAGTTCTGCTTCTTAAACCTGAGACATTCATGAACAACTCAGGACAGTCGTTGCGTGCGGCGCTAGACTTTTACAAACTCGACAGCACGGACGTGATCGTCTTTCACGACGAAATTGACCTTGCGCCGGCTAAAGTACGCGTCAAAACCGGCGGCGGCCATGCTGGCCATAATGGTCTGCGCTCAATCCATGCGCATATTTCTCCCAACTACGACCGTGTGCGGCTTGGTGTGGGGCATCCCGGGCACAAAGACAAAGTGCCCTCGTATGTCTTGAACGACTTCGCAAAGGCAGACCAAAACTGGCTTGATGACGTGCTACGCGGCATCGGTGACGGGGCTGCACATCTTGCTGAAGGCGACACTGCGAAATTTCTAAACGCCGTGGCCCTGCGCGCGGCCCCTGCCCGACCATCGACCGGCACCAAAGGCCCAAATGCCAAAACCACCCCTGCCGCCGAGGCAACACACCCAAAGGAAGATGACCGTACGGCAATGCAAAAGCTGATGGACAAGTTCCGCTAGCAGCGCACGGCCTGTTGAGGTTACGCTTGGTGCATAAACAGAGTTTGGGAGGGCGCTGCTTATGAAACGATTTATCCGCATCGTGATTGTTGTTTTGCTCGGGGTGGGCGCGGTTGCACTTTATCATCAAGACCGCATCGCGCGCTTGCTGGCTGTTAATTCGCTGTTTGATGCGGACCGGATTACACACAACTTTTCCAACATGGACGCCGCCTTTTTGCACGAAGAGGTTTCACGTGGCGACGGCCCAGTGTCTCAGTTGCCTAAAGGTCCGCCGTTAAGTCTAACGCCTGAGCAACAAGACTGGGTCGAGCAGGTGGATGTTACCGCAATAGTCGTGCTACAAAACGGCAAGCTGCGCCACGAAAGTTACTACAAAGACACCACCGCAGAAGATCAACGGATCAGCTGGTCTGTGGCTAAGTCGTTCATATCTGTGCTTATGGGGATCGCACTTGATGAAGGCGCGATCGACAGTATCGATGATCCCGTCACTAAATATGCACCTTCCCTGATGGACAGTGCCTATGCGGGGGCCAGCGTCGAAGATGTGCTGTTGATGTCGAGTGGCGTGACCTTTGATGAGGACTACCTCGACCCGTCGAGCGACATCAACAAAATGGGCCGCGTTTTGGCTTTGGGCCGGTCAATGGATGCGTTCACCGCTGATCTAACAGAAACCTTCCAACCCGCCGGCAGTGCTTGGCAGTACGTCAGCATCGACACCCATGTTTTGGGGATGGTCCTGCGCGGCGCAACTGGCAAAAGCATCCCTGCCCTGCTGTCTGAAAAAGTTATTGCCCCACTCGGGCTTGAGGCGTCGCCTTATTATGTCACGGACGGCTATGGAACTGCGTTTGTATTAGGCGGTCTGAACATGCGCACACGGGACTACGCACGCTTTGGCCAGATGGTATTGCAGGATGGCAGATACAACGGGCGCCAAATTGTACCTGCGGAGTGGCTGCGCCAATCAACTGTGCCGCTTGCCAAGACAAAAGCTGGCGCCATTCAATACGGCTATCAATGGTGGATCCCCGCCGATGCCCAAGAAGGTGAATTCATGGCTCGTGGCATTTACGGTCAATACATCTACATCAATCGTAACACACAAACGGTGATCGCGCTGAACGGCGCACACCGCGGTTTTCGTGAAAAAGGTGTGTTTGATCGAAACATGGCCGTGCTCCGGCAGTTGGCCACCCAATAAGAGGCGCTTCATGCAAAAAGACGACAGCATCAACGTGCGCGGAACCGAACTGGTGATCTGCGGCACCGACCCCGTCACTGGCTTTTTCCGCGACGGCTTTTGCAACACCTGTGACGCCGATCAAGGCAGCCACACAGTTTGCGCAATTATGACTGACGAATTCCTCGCCTTTTCCAAATACGTCGGCAACGATCTTAGCACCCCGCGCCCGCAATACGGATTCGTGGGCTTGAAAGCAGGTGACAGTTGGTGCCTATGTGCGACGCGCTTTTTGCAAGCCCACCACGAAGGTTGCGCTCCCAAAGTCCATCTTGAGGCGACCCACCAGCGCGCGTTGGAAATCGTTCCTATAGAGGTATTGGAAGAGAACGCGGTCTGACACGCGTAGCTTCAGGATATTCCGCCGTTGGCAGCCTCAGCAAAGGCCGTCATTAGCTCGCCGTCTTTAACGCCAACACTTGCCTCAACCCCTGAGGACACATCCAACTGACGCGCGCCTGTCATGGCCACGGCCTCAGCCGCGTTATCGGGGGTCAGACCACCAGCCAGCATCCACGGTACGGGCCAAGATTTGCCCGCAATCAAACGCCAATCAAACGAAAAACCGTTACCACCGGGCAGGTCGGCGTTTTTGGGTGGCTTAGCATCAATCAAAAGCTGATCAGCGGCCATCGCATAGGCATCTAGCGCAGGCAGATCATCCGCATCCGCCACGCCAACAGCTTTCATGACTGGAAGGCCATAGCGCGCGCGCACTTCGCGCACCCGCTCAACACTTTCCGCGCCGTGTAGCTGCAGCATATCCAAGGGCACAGCCTCAACAATTGCGTCCAGCTCAGCATCACTCGCGTTTACAACCAAGGCAACTTTCGCAATCCCAACGGGCACCGTAACGGCCAAATCTGCGGCTTGTTCAATGCTCACGTTGCGGGGGCTTTTTGGGAAAAAGACAAAACCAACATACGCCGCACCAGCATCGGCCGCAGCAGTAACGTCTTCGGGCCGGCTTAGGCCGCAAAATTTTGTTCGGATCAAAGGTGCCATGGATTAGCTGGCGTCATCAAGCAACGCGAGGACCTCGTCTTTGCCCTCGTTTTGTTTCCCTTTTAGGCGGCGTACTTCACGCTCAAGGGATTTCAGCTCGCGTTCAGTCGTGGCTTTGGCTGCGCGGATTTTATGCTCGCGCATCCACTCCCATACAAAACCAAGCAAAACACCGGCTGCAATACCACCAAAAATCACAAGAAATAGGGGTAGATCAACTGAGCGGGCCAATAGCGGTACACCGATTAATTCGGCCAGTTCTGGTGGCAGAATGCGCAATGTCACCACACCTCGGTTCGCAAGGGCGACCACAATCAACACAACCGCGATCGCACCAATAATGCCGTACCGAATGTAGCGCATACTTTGCTCCTTAACTCTGCAACAGCGCCGCGGTTAGTCGTTCAAACGCTCACGCAACAGCTTACCGGTCTTAAAGAACGGAACGTGCTTTTCGTCAACCGAAACAGCCTCGCCCGTACGCGGGTTTCGGCCTTGGCGTGCATCGCGCTTCTTGACGGAAAACGCCCCAAAACCACGCAGCTCAACTCGGTCACCACGAGACATGGCATCAATGATTTCTTCAAAGATCGTATTCACGATTTTCTCAACGTCGCGCTGGTAAAGGTGCGGTTTTTCATCAGCAATCTTTTGGATCAGTTCGCTCCGGATCATGTCGCGGCCCCCTTAGTCTACTTACTCACGCCTAAACGTTGGAACATTAGGCGGAGAAAATCACTAGAAAACAAGCCGTTGCAGCATCTAGCATGCAATTTAGGTTAAATTTGACAGGTTTTTGCGCGCCAAACGACAAAAGAAGGCACGTATTTTGGATCAGCTTGGCTCAAACCTAATCACCGCCGCAAATCAGTAGTTCCCCGATTCGAGACGAAAAAGGCCCCGCATGATCAAGATGCGGGGCCTTTACTAGCAAATTAGAAGCGACGGATTAGTCGTCAGACTTAAGCGCTGCGCCCAAGATATCGCCAAGCGATGCACCGGAATCCGAAGAACCGTACTGCTCAACTGCTTCTTTTTCTTCTGCAATTTCACGTGCTTTGATCGACAGACCCAAGCGACGTGTTTTCGCATCCATGTTTGTTACGCGTGCGTCAACTTTGTCACCAACGCTGAAGCGCTCTGGACGTTGCTCGGCACGGTCACGTGACAGATCAGAGCGACGGATAAAGGCTTTCATACCTTCGTAAGTCACTTCGATGCCGCCGTCTTCGATGGAAGTCACTTCAACAGTTACAACTGCACCGCGTGATACGCCGCCAACTGCTTCTGCGAATTTGTCACCGCCAAGCGCTTTTACAGACAAGCTGATGCGCTCTTTCTCAACGTCGACTTCAGTAACAACAGCCTGAACTGTGTCGCCTTTTTGGTAATCGCCAATCACGTCTTCGCCGCGGCCTTCCCATGTCAAATCTGACAAGTGAACCATGCCGTCGATGTCGCCTTCGAGACCGATGAACAGACCGAATTCGGTGATGTTTTTGACGTCGCCTTCGACTTCTGTACCAACTGGGAATTGCTCAGCAAATACTTCCCATGGGTTGCGCTGTGTTTGCTTGAGGCCAAGTGACACACGGCGTTTTGCACCGTCGATTTCCAGAACCATGACTTCGACTTCTTGGCTGGTGGAAACGATTTTGCCTGGGTGTACGTTCTTTTTGGTCCAAGACATTTCAGACACGTGAACGAGACCTTCAACACCTGGCTCAAGCTCAACAAACGAACCGTAGTCCGTGATGTTGGTGACGCGACCAGTGTGCACAGAATCCAGTGGGTATTTCGCCGCAACGATATCCCATGGGTCTTCTTGCAACTGCTTCATGCCGAGGCTGATGCGGTGTGTTTCTTTGTTGATCTTGATGACCTGGACTTTGATCGTTTCGCCAATCGTCAGGATTTCTGACGGGTGGTTAACGCGGCGCCATGCCATGTCAGTAACGTGCAACAGACCGTCAACACCGCCCAGATCAACGAACGCACCGTATTCGGTGATGTTCTTGACCACACCGTCAACAGTTTGGCCTTCAGCCAAGTTGCCGATGACTTCAGCGCGCTGTTCGGCACGTGATTCTTCGAGGATCGCACGGCGCGATACAACGATGTTACCACGGCGGCGGTCCATCTTGAGGATTTGGAACGGCTGCTTGAGACCCATCAACGGGCCGGCATCACGTACGGGGCGTACGTCAACTTGTGAGCCAGGCAAGAACGCAACTGCGCCGCCAAGGTCCACAGTGAAGCCGCCTTTGACGCGACCAAAGATAGCACCTTCGACGCGCTCTTCTGCGGCGTATGCTTTTTCCAGACGGTCCCATGCTTCTTCGCGGCGGGCCATCTCGCGTGAGATAACTGCTTCGCCACGGGCGTTCTCAGCAGAGCGCAAGAAGACTTCTACTTCGTCGCCAACTGCGATTTCGGGAGCTTCGCCTGGATTTGCGAATTCTTTAAGCTCAACGCGGCCTTCCATTTTGTAGCCTACGTCGATGATGGCTTGGCCTGCTTCAATCGCGATGACCTTACCTTTGACGACTGTTCCCTCATCGGGAGTGTCCATCTCGAAGCTTTCGTTCAAGAGTGCTTCAAACTCTTCCATTGTGTTAGCCATGTGGCGTTAACGTCCTTTTTAAAAGTTTTCTGGCCGTGCGGTTGTCTCCGCCGGTCTTTGGATGAATTTGGCCAAATCCTCAAAACAGCTGGTCCACGAAAACTTCAGGGCCGGTGCAAACCGACCCTGCTCAAATCTCATGTCCGCATCTGTTTCGACGCTTTAACAAGCGCGCGTATAAGCAAGATTCCCTTGCTAATCAAGGGCTGCGTCCAGGTGTTCCGTATGCGCACCAAAGAGCTGATCTTCGATGACATCCGTGGGTAGCAATGAGGCGATAATCTCAAGCATCGCAATTTTCGGCCCCAGCGTTGTTTGCTCGACCCAGAATTCACATTTCGCCTTGCCCAAGACTGTATCATCGGGCGCAAAAAAGTCTGTCTCAAGAGAAACCGCTGTCCGCGTGTCTGTTTCAGCAGCTTGGTGAAATATCTGTGCATTATGACGAAACGGGCCCAATTTCGCGTAAGCCGCTTGGAACGCCTCGATCATATTGCGCGTCTCCGCATGTGAGTTGTTCACCCGCATCGCACCATTATGAAACATCGCGTTCGGCAATTTAAGGAAGTCAGCGGCCGTACAGGCATCGCCAGAGTAGAGGGCAGCACAAAAGCCGCGCATGAAAGTATCCATGAAAGTTCTCGTTTATAGCCATTAACCAATTAGTAGCGCCGCCCTACTACCACTCAGTATTCAGTCAAGGGTTCAATTCGAATGATATCATTGTGAAACTAAAGATTGCTCAAAAAGATGTCCTAAGTCACATCACCCCCAATAACGTCCATATCCAAGCCATCAATCTCTGGCATGGACGCACCGGCAATCGCTTTCAGGTCTGCGCCAACTCCAAGCATTGAGCTTTGCACAAGCTCTAGTTGTTTTTGTCGAACCGCCCATTGCTTCTCCATGAATATCCGCTCTTTGCGCAGCGCGTCCTCCATGACCGAGAACCGCTCGTGCACCGCTTCAATCCGCTGCTTGAACTGTGTCCCTGTCAGATAGTCATAAACAAGCTCCATCTTGCTTTGCTGTCCAACCTTAAGGCCCTTTGCTGTGGACACATCTAACAGCCCCTGCCGCAAAGACCGGGCAAGCGGCACCGCAAAACTAGGACCGCAGACCCAGATACCATCAATCAGATCAAAGCTTTGCACACCATCTGGCAATGCGGTGGACACCAGCACGGCAATATGCGCACCGGCCTTGCGCTGATCCTCCCGCAACTTAGCCAGCCACGCAGGCGACCAATTTTTGGTCCGCTTGCTCTCCCAGAGAATTGTACCGGCTTCACCACCGCGGCCATCACCAACCACTTGGGCAACGTCAGCCCCACTGACACCTTTACCAACAGGTTCCAGCACGTCTAACGGGAATGCCGTACCCAGCGTGTCTTCCAAAACCAGCTCGGCTGCTTCGCCTTGGGCCTGCATACTGCCTTGGGTCGCGCGCTGTTGCAGCTCTTCGATCTTGCGGGTCAGCCCCTCAATCGTTTGGCTCTGCTCACTAATGCGCAAAGCCGCTTTCTGTTCGGCCTCAACTGCCAGTTTGGTACGTAAACTCTCACGCTCAACCGCCAGCTGCTTTTGAATGGTCAGCTCAATTTCAGCCTCTTTATCCGCCAACTCGCGCTCACGCTTCATGGCCGCTGCTTGGGCAGCCTGTGCTTCGGTCAGCTTTGCCTCTCGGTCCGCCAGCCGCTCTGCCAGTTCTTGCGCGTTCTGCTTGCCTGCTTGCTCTGCAGCCGCTTTGGCACGCAGTTCCGCGGCCTTAACCGCTTGCTCCGTCTCATGCCGCTTGGCCTCCAATTGAGCAGCGAATTGCGCCTTCATGTCTGCCATCATGGGACCTGCCAGACTTTCAGTCAGCTCAATTTCACTGCTGCATTTGGGGCATGTAATCTTCAAATCAGACATTGGGCGCAGGCTCCGTTTATCTCGCACAAGTGTAGTGCCCACGCTCTGAACGCAGGCAACAAGGTGAGCATAACAAATAAATAGTGAGGTTTAAGTCTTTATCGCTGCACGGATAAATTGGCTCGCACGCGCAACGGCCGCCTCAATATCCAATGTGGACGTGTCAATCACCACTGCACCTTCTGCAGGCTTCATCGGTGCAACAGCACGCTCGCTGTCGCGGCGGTCACGCTCAACCACATCTGCTAGCACACCGTCGCGGGTCACGTCATGCCCCTTGCCCGCCAGCTCGAGATACCGCCGTTCGGCGCGCACTTCGGCACTGGCTGTGACGAATAATTTCACCTGCGCATCGGGGCAAATCACCGTGCCGATATCACGACCGTCCAAAACAGCACCGCCCGCACGCGCTGCAAACGCACGCTGAAAATCAACCAAAGCGGCCCGTACTTGTTCAATCGTCGCCACTTTTGACGCGGCCTGTGCCACCTCTGCGGTGCGCAGGTTTTCTGGCGTCAAATCAGCCGCTTTAAGAGTTTGCGCGGCAACGATCGGCTCAACACCCGCAAGCATTTTGGCCCCCACGGCACGGTACAAAAGTCCTGTGTCCAAATGGGCAAAACCAAACTCGGCAGCTACACGTTTTGAAATCGTACCCTTCCCGCTGGCTGCTGGTCCATCTATGGCAACGGTCAGGGTCACGCGCGCGCCACTTTGGCACCAAGGCCGTTCATAAGCGCCTCAAAAATTGGGAAGCTTGTGGCAATCGGGCCGCCATCATCAACACAGACAGGCTCCGGCGTGCCCATACCAAGTACCATGAAACTCATCGCAATACGGTGGTCCAAACGGCTCTCAACAGTCGCACCGCCTTTGGCGCTTCCACCCGCGCCACCACCGTGCACGGTCCACCAATCATCTCCCTCATCCACTTGCACACCGCAAGCGCGAAGACCTTGGGCCATTGCATCGATGCGGTCGCTTTCCTTCACACGCAGCTCTTTCACACCAGGCATGAACGTTTTGCCACTGGCAAAGCTCGCCACAACAGACAGCACCGGGTATTCGTCAATCATCGACGCAGCGCGTTCTGCTGGCACCTCAATTCCCTGCATATTGGGCGAGTATTTCGCACGCAGATCAGCAACAGGCTCACCACCCTCGGTGCGCAAATTCTCATACGTTAAATCAGCGCCCATATCGCGCAGGGTCTCAAACAAACCAGCACGCGTTGGGTTTAGACCAATGTTGGGTACCAGAACATCAGACCCCTCAACGATCAACGCAGCACACACAGGAAACGCGGCCGAGCTTGGGTCACGCGGCACCACAATGTCCTGCGGCTTTAATTCCGGCTGGCCCGTCAGGGTAATCTTGCGACCTTCTGGACCTTCCTCGGTGATCACGCTGGCGCCAAATCCGTTTAGCATCCGCTCTGTATGATCACGGGTCGCTTCTTTCTCAATGACAACTGTTTGACCTGGCGCGTTCAAACCAGCTAACAAAACAGCCGACTTCACCTGCGCAGACGGAACAGGCGTGACATATTCAACAGGCACCGGATCGGCGGCACCGACAATTGTCATCGGCAAGCGGCCACCACTGCGGCCGTAAGACTGCGCCCCAAACAGCGCAATCGGGTCCGTCACTCGGGCCATCGGCCGCGAGCGTAACGAGGCATCGCCTGTAAACGTCACAGACATATCGCTGGTGGCCATACACCCCATAATTAGGCGCACGCCAGTACCGGAATTCCCGCAATCAATCACATTCTCAGGTTCGCTAAAGCCACCAACACCAACACCGCACACAGACCATTTACCGCCGCCATGATTGGTCACTGTCGCACCAAATGCCTGCATCGCCTTTGCGGTGTCCAACACATCTTCGCCTTCAAGCAATCCAGTGATTGTTGTCTCGCCCACAGCCATCGCCCCGAAAATCAAAGCACGGTGCGAAATAGACTTGTCGCCCGGTACATTTGCCTCACCGCGCAGCGGGCCTGCTTTGCTCGATTGCATTTGAATTGGCTCACCGTGGCTGGACATAATACGCGCTCTTTCTTGGGACTGCTCGTTGGGTGACCACTTGGTCGGTGTCTCGTTCTAACCCGTGGCTAATGCTAGGTAAATCAGCCAGTTTCGCTTTGGCAGAAATACTCACTCCACTAGATCAAATCTTGCGAAACGTCAGATAATGTTGGGGGCGCCCTTCACGGATGGCCTTTTGCTCGTACCGCGTCGAAATCCAGTCACCCCACGGGGTGCGCCAATCTGCAGGCGCTTCGGCCAACCACTCAAAACCTGCCTTCGGAACTTCAACCAAGGTTTGGCGAACATAGTCTGCAATATCAGTCGCCACACGGAATTCAGCGCCAGGTTTAAGCACACGCGCCAAAGGTTCAAGATGTTCTTGGGTGACAAATCGGCGGCGATGGTGGCGCTTTTTGGGCCATGGATCTGGATAAAGAAGGAACGCCTTTGAAATACTCGCGTCTGGCAACACATCGAACAAATGACGGGCGTCACCGGGGTAAATTGCAAGATTTTCAACGCCTGCTTTACGCACTTTACCAAGCAACATCGCCACGCCGTTGATGTAAGGCTCTGCGCCAATAATGCCGACCTGCGGATTCTCTGATGCCTGGTGCACCAAGTGCTCGCCGCCGCCAAAACCAATTTCAAGCCACACATCTTTGTCGCCAAAAACCTTTGGTAACTCCAAAGGAGTGCGTTCGGGATTATCCTCCCAAGACACAGCACCGGGCGACAAAGCCGCAAGGTCCTCATCAAGATAACGCTCTTGCGCAGAACGCAGGCCCTTACCCTTGAAACGCCCATAAAAATTACGCCAAGGCGCACCGCTTTTGTGTGTTGTATCGGTCATGACCGGCGGTTTACGCACCGCGCGCAGACTTGGCAAGCAAGCCGTTCGCACGCGGCACGTATCACTCTAAACGGTTTGCTAGACCGCTGCTTTCAGCGCATCCACCAGATCCGTGCGCTCCCAGCTAAATCCACCGTCCGCTTCAGGGCTACGGCCGAAGTGACCATAGGCCGCTGTGCGCTGATAGATCGGACGGTTTAGGCCCAGATGTTCGCGAATACCGCGCGGTGTCAGGCTCATCGTTGTACGGATCGCCTTTTCTATCGCCGCATCATCCACTTCGCCTGTGCCAAATGTGTCAGCATAGATCGACAACGGCTCAGCCACGCCAATTGCGTAGCTCAGCTGGATCGAGCATTTCGCAGCCATACCAGAAGCCACAACATTTTTGGCGAGATAACGCGCTGCGTAGGCCGCTGACCGGTCTACTTTGGTCGGGTCTTTACCCGAAAACGCACCCCCACCGTGGGGGGCTGCACCGCCGTAAGTGTCCACGATAATTTTGCGGCCCGTCAGACCCGCATCCCCATCCGGCCCGCCAATCACAAACTTGCCGGTGGGGTTCACGTGCCAAGCGGTATCCGCAGATATCCACCCCTCGGGGAGCACTTCACGAATGTAGGGCTCAACAACTGCGCGAACGTCGGCACTGCTCATTGAGGCATCAAGGTGCTGGGTCGACAACACGATCGAGGACACACCAACGGGCACGCCATCGCGGTATTCAACAGAAAGCTGTGACTTGGCATCAGGCCCCAATGTGGGCTCTGTGCCGTCTTTGCGCACTTCTGCCAAGCGGCGTAAAATCGCGTGTGAATACTGGATAGGCGCAGGCATCAACGCATCTGTTTCGCGGGTGGCGAAACCAAACATAATCCCTTGGTCGCCCGCCCCTTCATCTTTGTCCGCAGAAGCATCAACACCTTGGGCAATATGCGCCGACTGCTCGTGCAACAGGTTGGTGATCTCAACTGTTTCGTGATGAAACTTGTCCTGCTCATAACCGATGTCTTTGATGCAGGCGCGCGCAATCTCGTCGATGCGACCCATGTAGTCTTTCAGCTTGTCGGGATCAGACAAGCCAACCTCGCCGCCGATCACAACGCGGTTTGTGGTGGCGAACGTTTCTGCTGCGACACGCGCCTCAGGCTCCTCGGCCAAAAAGGCATCAAGCACTGCATCGGAAATCCGGTCGCAGACTTTATCTGGGTGACCCTCGGAAACGGACTCCGAAGTAAATGTGTAATTAGATCGTGTCATGAAACGTGCTCCAGTTGAATACCGCCCACACCGTCAGGAAGCCGTTGGTGAGGCATGGCGTCTTCGCTATGCCTTTAGGCACATCACGTCAACGACGAACGCCGCCACACCAGCACAGACGTGCCAATAAGCCACAACATAAAGACGCCGATAATCGGCCAATCACGCGTACGCGCATAAAGTGTGACCTTTCGCGCAGCGGGCACCGCTGCATCGATAAAGCCTGTTTGGTTCATCCCAAGTTGTGCTGTCACGCGTCCGCGGGCATCGATTATTGCACTGATCCCCGTATTGGCCGAGCGCAGCATTGGGATGCCCTGCTCAAGACTGCGAAACTGTGCCTGCACCAAATGCTGTCGCGGACCAGCCCAGTTGCCAAACCATCCATCATTAGTGATCAGTGCAAAAAAGGCAGGGCGCTCTTTGGTTGCCCCCGCCAAATGCGGGAAAATCCCCTCGTAGCAAATCAAAATTTGTGCGCGACCCAGGTCGCCTACCTGTAGCGTGCGCATGCCGATACCGCGCGAAAAACCGCCCCCCTCATTCGCGGCAAGCCCGTAGATGCCAAGCTTGGACAGCAGGCCACCAAGAGGCAGATATTCACCAAACGGGACCAATTGTGCCTTGTCATAAAAGTCCGTCACATAACCATCATCAATCACAACGGCTGTATTGAAAAACCGCAAGCGATCTGCGCGCTGCAGCCCCGCAATCACCGGTGTTTGTGGCAGTGCGCGCGAAATCATACCAATCGCGACATCCGCCTCATCCAACCAAACGGGAATTGATGTCTCGGGCCACACAATCAAATCGGGCCTGCGCCCGCCATTTTCAGGTGCAGCTTCGCTCAGCGCGACACTTCGGTCGAAAAAATCACGCGCTTTTTCGGGCAGCCACTTCTCGGATTGCGGCGCATTTGGCTGCACAATCCGGACCAGCGTTTGCTCCGCTACAGCGGACCCAACATTGGCTGGCGCAGGTGGCATAGGCTGCATTCCAGCCAACACAACGGTTAGCACCCCAATCATCGTCCCCCACCCCACGCGGGCAGGCAAGACATGGCGGTTCAGCACCGCCCATGCAAAGATGCAAATAGCAAGCAAACTGAATAACCCAAGACCATGGGGACCAACCACAGTGGCAAGCATTGAAGCCTGCGTGTCGACCCAAATATAGCCCAACAAACCCCAAGGAAATCCCGTAAACGCAAAGCTGCGCAGCACTTCAACACCACCCAGTGCAAAAGCCCAATTCATCAGAAAATAAGCATGAGCCCGCGGCCCCAAAGCCAATGTGCGTTCACGTTTCCAGGTCGTCTTGAAATGAAAAGTCGAGCCGTCAGCCGGTACAGTTTCAGACGTGGCAAAAAACGCCACCCCCTGTGCCAAGCCCCAAAACACCGCCAAGCCACCGCATAAAAACACCAAGGCAAAAGGCGCCATCCAGCCGTGCCGCGCAGCGTCCACCAAGAACGGTTCAACAATCCAATGCAATGTGACAGCGAAATATCCAAAGCCGAACAGCCAGCCGCGCAGAGACGCCGCACGTATGCTGCGGTCATGAACAGATTGCGACAGGTGCAAAACACCCCCCGCAAAAGCCGCGGCAATGATGCCAAAGGGGGCGCCAGCAAGGGCAACAACAGCACCGGCGATAGCTGAAACCCAAACGGGCAGTTTTGGGATCAAGGCACCCGTACCCGAAGGCGTTTGATCCGGCGGGGGTCTGCGTCAATCACTTCAAATTCTGGTCCAGCAGGGTGTTTGACCACCTCGCCGCGCGCCGGCACCGAACCGGACAACATAAACACCAGCCCACCAAGGGTATCGATACCCTCTTCGTCGATGTCTTCGTGATCCGTCAGGGATTGGCTGATGTGGTGCTCAAACTCATCAAGTGGCGTTTTGGCCAGCGCGAGGTAGCTGCCATCCGTTTCCTGGCTCCACATGTCTGCATCGGCCACATCGTGCTCATCTTCGATCTCACCGATGACTTGCTCAATCAAATCCTCAATGGTGACCAAGCCGTCCACACCGCCATATTCATCGATGACAAGCGCCATGTGAATGCGCTCGGCCTGCATCTTTTGCAGCAAAACCCCAGTCGGCATAGAGGGCGGGGCATAGATCAATTCGCGCAGCATCGCTTTTAGGTCAAACTTTTTGGACCCGTTAAACCCGTGGCGCAGGGCAAGGTCTTTTAGGTGGATCAACCCGACCGGCGCATCAAGATTGCCATCATAAACGGGCAAGCGGGTAAAGCCGCTGTGGCGGAAAACTTCGACCAGATCATCTTTTGAAATATCAAGCGCCACGCCGGTAATATCTGCACGCGGAATAGCAATGTCATCCAACTGCAACCGGCGCAGGTTGATCATCCCGTGGGTCGAGCGCGCGCCAGCATTTGCGCCTGCCCCCGCATCGGAACGGGTATCATCCGCAGGGCTAAGCGCGCCAATAATACGGCCGAAAAAGCTGTCAGATTTTGCCACAGGGACGTCAGCCTCAATGGCAGGTTGCGCATCAGTCGAGCGGAGTTCCGCCGCGACATCATTAGTGTCATCAGAGGAAGGGGATTTAGACGGTGTGGCATCAAGTGCCTGCGCGCGTTGCGCTGCGCTAGAGGAGCCGTCGGAACTGTCGTTCATCGTGTCACAATCGTGTTTGTAAGGGGCCAGTCGCCCTCGGACTTAGCTAATATGGGTTAGGGATGCCCAGTTTTGCAAGGATTTCTACTTCTAAACCCTCCATCAACTCTGCATCTGTGTCTTCAATGTGATCATACCCCAATAAATGAAGGGTTCCATGCACAATTAAATGGGTAATATGCGCCTGTGGCGTAAGCTGGGCTTCCTCTGCCTCGCGATGGCACGTCTCGTAGGCCAGTGCAATATCACCCAACTCTGTTTCATCCTCGAACGGATCAGGTGTTGGGGCTTGCGGTGGGGCAAGCTCTTGAGCGGGCCATGACAACACATTTGTCGCGGTCGGTTTCTCGCGAAATTCGGCATTCAACTCGGCAATCCGCGCATCATCACAGCCCATCACACACACCAAATAAGACACAGGATCCAGCGACAAATGGGTCAGCGTAGCGTCAGTGGCAGCAACAGCCAGCGCCTCAAGCCCCGCCCAGCGCGCGTCTTCCAGAACGACATCGATCATCCTTTGGCCGGATCATCTTTGTCATACGCCTCAATAATTTTGGCTACCAAGTGGTGACGCACAACGTCCTTGGCGGTGAAATAGTTGAAGCTGATGTGCTTTATCCCGTTCAAAAGACGTTCTGCGTCACGCAGCCCTGATTGAACACCACGCGGCAAATCCACCTGCGTGCGGTCACCAGTAATCACCATTCTTGACCCTTCACCCAGACGGGTCAGGAACATCTTCATTTGCATGGATGTGGCGTTCTGCGCCTCGTCCAGCACAACAAACGCATTGGCCAACGTCCGACCGCGCATGAAGGCAAGCGGTGCGATCTCGATCTTTTTGTCTTCGATCAGCTTTGTAACTTGTTTGGACGGCAGAAAATCATTCAACGCATCATAGAGCGGCTGCATATAGGGATCGACTTTGTCTTTCATGTCCCCGGGTAAAAAGCCAAGACGCTCACCGGCCTCAACGGCCGGTCGCGATAGAATGATCTTATCCACTTTACCGCCAACAAACATATTCACCGCAGCAGCGACAGCAAGATACGTTTTGCCTGTCCCGGCGGGACCGATACCAAAGCACAACTCATTTTTGAAAATCTCACGCACATAATTTTTCTGGGCTTGCGTGCGCGGTTTGACCAATTTCTTACGAGTGGTGATCTCAACATCACCACCTTTGAACATCTCGATTTGCGCACCGGTCATGCCGCCTGCGGCCGTTGCAGGCTTTTCCTCAGCACTGTCTTTGGCAGGATCGAAAACAGGCGCGCTCAGGCGTAGTGCGCCGTCAATTTCGCCAATATCAACTTCGCCGCCCGCTTCAAGCCGCATATAGAGCCCACCCAAAACCTGCGCCGCACGTGCACTTGTGTCCACGTCACCAATCAACGCCAGACGGTTGCCACGGCGAATAATCTGAAGCGAAAGCGCGTTCTCAATGTGGCTAAGATTGCGATCGTATTCACCGCACAGGTCAATCAAAAGGCGGTTGTCAGGAAACTCGAGAAGCGTCTCTGTTGTGTCTGGACCCTGATCTGAAGCAGATCCGGTCTCAGGTATCAGCGTATCGACAGGCAATCATGTCTCCCTTTTGATGTGTCGGTGGCGATTGGCCAGAACGTGGCTTCAACCGTGTCCCCACGGGAATGGGGATGCAACCCACCAAAAGCCTGTTTCACAGAATTATAACATTTTTTCGGACGACCAGCGTGCTGAAGAGATAAGAGACGTTTTGACGCAACGACCCAGCCGAACACTCATTCCCAGCAAAGTCTGTACCTACCAACATTTTGCCGACATAGTACTGAGGTATTTAGTGGTAGCGGCACAGCCGTATTAATTGGTGAACGGGTTTATGGAAATATTTGCGCTTATAGCCGTATGTGCAGTTGTTTGGTGGATTGCATCGCAGATGGGGCACAAAACCCCTCCGACACACCCAACACAAAGGCCGCGGCAAAGCACCATGCCGAGGCAAGTCAGGTCTACACGAAAAACCGCTGCTCCGAGCGCCACGGCGTTACGCCCACTTCCAAAGCCATCAACGCCTGAGGTGGGCGAAAAGCTGGAAGGCCCCGCCTACATTATCGACGGAGACAGCCTGCGCATTCAGAAAACGGAAATCAGATTGTTTGGCGTTGATGCCCCCGAGATCAATCACCCCTACGGCCAAAAAGCCAAATGGAAACTTCTTGAACTGTGTAAGGGACAGCGGATCACAGCAGAAATTACAGCAATTGATCACTTCGGACGAGCAGTCGCAAAATGCTACCTACCAGACGGAACAGATGTGTCCGCAGAAATGGTCAGACAAGGACACGCGATCGACTGGCCGCGCCACTCTGGCGGCGTTTACACGCACTTAGAAAGCCCAGGCGTGCGCAAACGTCTATGGTTGGCCAACGCACGACAAAACGGTCAGATGTTCCTTTGGCAACGGCATGAAGAACGCAAAGCCGCAGCAAAGCAAAAGCGCGAACAATGAACGTTTACCGCCCTAAAGTGTTGTAGCGCTAAAAATAAAACCCCCGCCAATTGGCAGGGGTTTCAGAAACACGTCACTAGGATCAGCCGGATCAGAGCGGATCAGATACATCATCGGCGCCCTTGAAAGGACCGATTGCTGTGTTGGGTGGGGCAACGCCTGAGCAAACTGGCTTGCCGTCGGGGTCCAAACGCGCGGACAAATACCCTTCGATACCGTCATCGATAATCCAGTGGTCGCAGCCTGTTGGGTCAACCCAGATACCCGCCTGCAACTGGCTTAGGTCTTTGTTGCCACGAAAGCCTGCATCAACGGTTTTGTCGTCCCGAGGTCCACCCTCAAAGCCAGACACACAGCCCGCCATAAGCAGTCCCGCCGACCCAAGAGCGATGGTTTTCACAATATTCATTTACTCACTCCTCAGCGGATACAGATGATTTCAACGCGGCGGTTTTGCGCCAAGCCTGCTTGGGTTTTATTTGATGCACGTGGTTGGCGTTCCCCGTAACCACGCACATCCACAATATTCGCCCCTGCAGAGCGACCCACCGCGGCGACCGCGTTTGCGCGGTTCAATGATAAGCGCATGTTATAGGCGTCAGATGCGCGGCTGTCTGTGTGGCCAGTGATAACGTAGCCCGCCGCGCCGGTTTCGCGGAAAAACTCGGCCAAGCGCGCGCGGCCTGCGTTCGAGACATGGTACCGGTTGGTGGCAAAAAGTTGGTCAGAGTTGATGACGCCGCACGTATTGCCGCGATTACACACCGGAATGCCTTGGCGGGTGACGTGAGGCGTCATAAAGCCTTCCGCGCCGTCATCCATCACCCAATGCTCGCAGCCATCGGGATCAACCCAGATTGTTGGTACGTAACGCTCGCCTACCACTGTGCGCTGTTGTGCAGCTGCATCAGTTGTCTGAAACGCCAACGCCGCCACAGCGACCGCAGCCGTTGCGATAGCGGATTGCGCTATGTTTTTCACTCTATTCACCACGAGATGTATCCTCTGCCGTTGTAACCGGTGTTCACTCAAAAACACAGAAATCAGTTTTGACGTCGGCGTGTCAAAAATCCGTTAATACCTAAAACTCTAGCAAATTCGGGCAGTTTGTGAAGAAAAAACTACCACATATTGTGCGTGATTGCGCAACAATGGCTAGGCGAACAGCCTATTTTTGCCAATTTGCGCACTATCGTATGAAATATCGGTGACCAAAGGCCTGCCCGCACTTCAGGATGAGACAAGCTCTCCGGTCAGCGAGTTGGTTTCAGAGGCGGTGATTAGCACTTCAGCCACCTCGCCCAACAGATGATCCGGGGCAAATGCATGGGTGGCGTGCAGATACTCGGACTTGCCAATCAACTGCCCCTCGCGACGGCCACGTTTTTCAAAGAGAACTTTCACTTTGCGACCAACCATACTGTCTTGACCTGCGCGTTGCTGCTCTGAAATCAGTGTCTGGAGACGCTGAAGGCGCTCGCTTGCGACCCCATCATCAATCTGCGGCTTTTCTGCCGCTGGCGTGCCGGGGCGTGTAGAGTATTTAAAGCTGAACGCAGAGCCGTAGTTTGTGGCGCGGATCAAAGACATAGTGTCTTCGAAGTCCTGATCCGTTTCACCCGGAAAGCCTACGATAAAGTCGCCAGAGAGCATAATGTCAGGGCGCGCTGCGCGGATACGCTCAATCACCTGAAGGTACTCTTCGGCAGTGTGTTTACGGTTCATCGCCTTGAGAATACGGTTGCTTCCTGACTGCACTGGCAAGTGCAAATACGGCATCAATTTATCGCATGTACCGTGTGCCTCGATCAGGTCATCGGTCATGTCATTGGGGTGTGAAGTGGTGAAGCGGATGCGCTCCAAGCCGTCAATTTTGTCCAGCTGCCAGATAAGTTGCGCCAATGACGTATCAGAACCGTCGTCCGCCGCACCGTGGTACGCATTCACGTTTTGGCCCAGCAAGGTAATTTCGCGCACACCGCGTTCTACCAGATCACGGGCTTCTGTGACGATGCGCGACGCGGGGCGGCTGACTTCGGCACCGCGAGTGTAAGGCACCACGCAGAACGCGCAAAATTTATCACAGCCCTCTTGGACCGTTAGAAACGCCGTTGGACCACGTTTGGCTTTGGGACGCGACTTGAGGTGGTCAAATTTATCTTCTTCAGGAAAATCCGTGTCGAGCGCCTTGCGGCCCGTTTGGATTTTCTCCTCCATCTCGGGCAGGCGGTGATACGACTGCGGCCCAACAACAAGATCAACTGCGGGCTGGCGACGCATGATCTCTTCACCCTCAGCCTGAGCGACACAGCCCGCTACACCAATCTTCAGATCAGGCTTATCGGTTTTAAGCGTCTTGAGGCGGCCCAGTTCGGAGTAGACTTTTTCAGCGGCCTTCTCACGGATGTGGCATGTGTTGAGCAAAATCATGTCTGCTTCTTCGGGGCTGGACACTTCTGTGTAGCCCTTGGAGCCCATCGCCTCAGCCATGCGTTCACTGTCATAGACGTTCATTTGACAGCCGTAGGTTTTGATAAACAACTTCTTGGTGTCAGCCATGACAAGGACCCTTGCTGGTTGGGATGAGGAAAGCACTATGCGCGCCCATGCGCCCATGTATATAATGTAGTTCTGGCATGCAAATGGTTCGCTATTGAAGCACTGTCAACGGGTACTATTGACGGATTTCACAGCTTATGCGGCACAATACGTTAGATGATTTCATCGCCTCAGGCGCAGATGTGTTGCGCCAAGGGCCGATCGCGCTGATCTTTGTGGAAGACAGCGTTGAGGTGAACAACACGATCAAACATCATCTTGGTCTTGGGTTTGGCACCGTTTTGGTCTTTGCGGTGGATGACATCACCATCGATCCCACCCATGAAAAGGTGGTGCACCGCATTGCCTATGACCCGATTGAACCAGCGGCGGTTTGCGCGCACGTAAACCGGGTCATCGGTGCCGCAAACGGGCAATGGGTCTATTACTGTCATAACGCTGAATACTTGTTTTACCCGTTCTGCGAGACCCGTAGCGTCAAGGAAATGCTACAGTTTCACGCCGAAGAACGCCGCGATGCGATGCTGACATATGTGATTGACCTCTATGCAGACGATCTGAACGCGTATCCTAATGCGGTTTCCGTTGAGCGCGCGCACCTTGATAAATCAGGCTATTACGCACTGGCCCGCAAAGACCCCGACGCCAATTGGGAGCCGAAAGAAAGGCAGCTTGATTTCTTTGGCGGAGTACGGTGGCGGTTCGAGGAACACATCCCTGAGCAGCGCCGCAAGATTGACCGGATCAGCCTGTTTCGTGCCAAGTCAGGACTTGAGCTGTGGACAGATCACACATTGAACGATGAAGAATACAACACGTATGCCTGCCCTTGGCACAACAACATCACTGCGGTGGTGGCCTCTTTTCGCACAGCAAAGGCGCTAAAACGGAACCCCGGTTCGTCTTTTGATATCTCAACGTTTCAGTGGCGTAATTCGGTGCAGTTTGAATGGCACTCACAACAGCTTTTGGACCTCGGACTAATGGAGCCGGGTCAGTGGTGCTAATTTAACAGGTAATTAAGTGCGGCGCAGACGGATGACGACATCAACTGACGCAATCTCAGCCCCTTCGGGCAAGTCCGGCAGTTTGGCAATTTCCAGCTGATCCGCTGGCGCATCCGTCAAAGACGCGGTGTCTTCCCAGTAAAAATGCGGGTGATCTGACATGTTGGTGTCGAAATAACTTTTCGCCCCATCAACTGTAATCTCACGCATCAGGCCCGCATCACAAAACGCGGCCAGAGTGTTGTAAACCGTCGCAAGAGAAACACCCTCGCCCGATTTTGACGCAGCCTCATAAAGCCCTTCGGCCGTTACGTGGCGGTTCTGCCCATCGCCCACAAGCAATGTCGCCAATGAAACGCGTTGTTTCGTTGGGCGCACACCAACGGCTGTCAGCCAGTCAGTGCCACGTTGGGTTGGGAGAAGCGTCTCAGTACTCATGTCGTTGATATATGCTATTTTGCGAGCCGTTTTCAACTGCAAAGGCAAGAATGCGTAAAGATGGCTTTTCTTTATGGGCATTTGCTCAGCTCTTTACCCATAGGATTCCAGACGGTTGCACCTGACTTTACGGCAATGATAGAGATGACATGAGCAAGCCACGCAATGTGACGAAAGAGAAAAACATGTCCCAATTCCCCACCAGCTTCGACAAAGATGATCTGCTAAAATGCGCCCGTGGGGAGCTATTTGGCGAAGGCAATGCACAACTCCCAGCCTCACCCATGCTGATGATGGACCGGATCACGGACGTATCTGCAGACGGCGGCGCGCACGGCAAAGGCCACATCACCGCAGAGTTCGATATCACCCCTGATCTGTGGTTTTTCGATTGTCACTTTCCCGGCAACCCCATCATGCCCGGCTGTCTGGGCCTTGACGGCCTGTGGCAGTTAACGGGCTTTAACCTTGGCTGGCGCGGCTGGCAGGGGCGCGGATATGCGCTTGGCGTTGGCGAAGTGAAGCTGACCGGCATGGTGCGCCCTGACCGCAAATTGCTGACCTACAAAATTGACTTCACCAAGGCGATCCAAACCCGCCGCCTGACCATGGGCGTTGCGGACGGCATCGTGGAGGCAGACGGCGAAGTGATTTACCAAGTCAAAGACATGAAAGTGGCCCTAAGCGAAAGCTAAGGATCACACGGGGTTCACCCAAAACAGTTGAGACAAATAAAAGTGCCGCTGCTTCATAAAGACAGCGGCACTTTTCGTTGACCCGTACGCTTCGATACCGCTGTTGGTCAGCGCCCCTCTTGCCCCGCCAGCGGCTCTCCCATACATATCCATAAAGCCAATAAAGGGAGCTGCTCATGCGCCGCGTTGTCGTCACAGGACTGGGAATTGTATCGCCCATCGGAAATTCAGCCGAGGAAGTCACTACCGCTTTGAAAGCCGGTAAAAGCGGAATTGTTGCGTCTGAGGAAATGGCCGAGCACGGGTTTCGCAGCCAAGTCGCCGGCACCCTGAAAATTGACCCCAAGGAACATATCGACAAACGCGCCATGCGTTTCATGGGCCCCGGCGCGGCATACGCCCACATCGCCATGAGCCAAGCGATCGCCGATTCAGGCCTTGAAGAAAAAGACGTTGTGAACCCGCGCACCGGTTTGGTTGCAGGTTCTGGCGGCCCTTCAACGTCATCCATGCTTGCAGCACATCAGACTGTTTTGAAAAGTGGAGCTACCAAACGTATTGGACCATTTGCGGTGCCAAAATGTATGGGGTCGACAATCAGTGCGAATTTGGCAACCGCGTTCCAAATTAAGGGTATCAACTACTCAATCACCTCTGCATGTTCCACTTCCCTGCACTGTATCGGTAACGCAGCCGAGCAAATCATGATGGGCAAGCAAGACGTCATGTTTGCAGGCGGCGGCGAAGAACTTGATTGGACCCTGTCGTGCCTCTTTGATGCGATGGGTGCGATGTCATCGAAATATAACGACACGCCCGAAAAAGCCTCACGGGCGTTTGATGCGGACCGTGACGGGTTTGTCATTGCTGGGGGCGGCGCGATTGTGGTGCTTGAAGATCTTGAGCACGCCAAAGCGCGCGGCGCGAAGATCTATGCAGAAGTCACAGGCCTTGGTGCAACATCCGACGGTGCTGACATGGTTGCGCCATCTGGTGAGGGCGGCGAACGGGCAATGCGTTTGGCGCTGCAAACTTTGCCGCAAGGCCGCAAAATCAGCTACATCAATGCCCACGGCACATCGACACCTGTCGGTGACGTTGGTGAAGTAGAAGCAGTGCGCCGCGTTTTCGGACAAGGCAGCACACCTGTGATCAGCTCGACCAAATCAATGACCGGCCACTCACAAGGGGCAACTGGCGCACAAGAAGCGATCTACTGCCTGTTGATGCTGAAAGACGACTTTATCGCGCCATCAATCAACGTCGAAACACTTGATCCGGCGCTCGACCCTGCAGAGATTGCAACCGCGCGCGTTGACAACGCTGGCCTTGATACGGTCATGACAAACTCGTTCGGCTTTGGCGGGACTAACGGCTCAATGCTGTTGAGCAAGTTCCAAGACTAACCCCCTACGAACCAGATGTGCGGGTGCTTCAACTGCTGCTCGCACATCGAACCCTTCCTCATAAAACCCTGCGTCAACTTGACCTAAGCGCCCAAACGGGTCACTTAGTTCGTAAGTATATGAGGAAGAAAAATGACCAATTCATTGCAAGGTAAACGCGGCCTGATCATGGGTGTCGCGAATGAGCGCTCAATCGCTTGGGGCATTGCCCGCGAAATGCACCGCGCAGGCGCCGAATTGGCATTCTCTTACCAAGGCGAAGCTTTCGGCAAGCGTCTGGCGCCACTGGCTGAAAGCGTTGGTTCGGACATTATGGTCGATGTGGACGTCACCGATGACGCCTCAATGGATGCAGCGTTTGAGACGCTCAAAGACAAGTGGGGCACAATCGACTTTTTGGTGCACGCCATTGCGTATTCCGACAAAAATGAGCTGACGGGCCGCATCTCGGACACCTCACGGGACAACTTCAAGAACTCCATGGCGATCAGCTGTTATTCTCTGATTGATTGCGCAAAACGCGCGTCTTTGTTGATGCCAAACGGGGGCACAGTACTGACCCTGACGTACCAAGGCAGCAACCGCGTCACACCTTTCTATAACGTGATGGGCGTTGCCAAAGCGGCACTTGAAAGTGCAACGCGCTATCTTGCCAATGACCTTGGCCCGGACGGCATTCGCGTAAACGCAATCAGCCCCGGCCCGATGAAAACTTTAGCAGGTGCCGCGATTGGCGGCGCGCGCAAGACCTTCCGACAGACCGAGACAAACGCACCACTGCGCTCAAACGCAACCCTAGAGGCCGTGGGCGGCACAGCAGTGTATCTGGCGTCGGATGCAGGCGCGTGCACAACCGGCGAGATCATCCGTGTGGATGGCGGCTACCACGTTCTTGGTATGCCGCAATCCGAAAACCTCTAGCACACGACCTAGCGCGTCACAGACACGCTTGACGCTGGCGGGCGGATGGGCACTCTGGCTTTGTACGTTGAAGGAGCCAAGGCAATGCCCATCACCACCTGTGTATTCGATGCTTACGGCACGTTGTTTGATGTAGCCTCGGCCGCGCGCCGAGCAGCATCACAGCCAGAAAACCACGCAATAGCTGAGTGCTGGCAACAAATTGCGGCAGACTGGCGCGCCAAACAGCTGAACTACACTTGGCTGCGCACAATCGCCAAAGAACACGCTGATTTCTGGCAAATCACTCAAGACGCGCTTGATTGGGCCCTTGAGGCACAGGGAATTTCTGACGCAAATCTGCGCCAAAGATTGCTGGACCTTTACCGCCACCTTGATGCCTACGATGAAGTTGCAACTGTGCTGCGCGATCTATCAGAGCGCGGTATATCTTGCAGCATTTTGTCCAACGGCACCCACGACATGTTGAATGCTGCGATCGGGTCCGCTGGGCTAAGCCATGCGTTTACAAATGTCTGGAGCATCGATGACATCGGCGTCTTCAAACCCGACACGCGTGTTTATGACTTGGTAACGGCGCCAAAAGATGAGGTGCTGTTTATGTCATCCAACGGCTGGGACGCGGCAGGTGCGGCGCACTACGGCTGGCGCACCGTCTGGGTGAACCGAGCCGGTGACCCTGTAGACCGGCTCTACGGGGTGCCAAAAATTATCGAGCGGGACCTGACCAAAATTGCCGAGTATCTCTAGTGCCAATTTTCGCAGCAGCTGACCGCACCAACCTTTATTATACTGACGAGGGCAGCGGCACGCCCCTTTTGCTCTTGTCTGGGCTGACCCGTAATGGTGACGATTTTCAGTATGTCATCCCCCATTTGCGCCAACGCGGCGATGTGCGGATCATAACGATGGACTACCGCGGGCGGGGCAAATCAGATTGGGCCGACCCTGCCACATATTCAATCGCTCACGAAGCCCAAGACGCGTTGGACCTGCTGGATTATCTGGGGGTGAACTCCACCGCAATCCTGGGAACATCACGCGGCGGGCTAATCGCCATGGCGCTTGCCGCGACGCACAAAAACCGCCTCACCGGTGTCGCGCTTAATGATATCGGGCCCGAGATTTCCCAAACTGGCATGGATGCAATCCGTGCGTATGTGGGGCGCAATCCTGCTGCACAAACCTACTCTGAGGCGGCCAACATGCGTGCGCAGTTGATGGTGGGCTTTGCGAATGTACCAGCCAGCCGTTGGCACGAAGAAGTGCACACGCATTATCGCCAAACTCCAGATGGCTTGAAAATCAACTATGACCCGCGCCTGTCGGAAACCATTTTGCCGCCCCCTGATACACCCCTTCCAGACATGTGGCCCCTATTTGATGCGCTGGCAGGTTTACCAATTTGCACAATTAAGGGCGAAAACTCAGACCTGTTTACTCAAGCCACCCTCGACAAGATGCTGGCCAAACGCCCCGATATGATGCACGCCATCATCAAAGACCGCGGTCATGTGCCATTTTTGGACGAACCAGCGGCAGTGCAGACCCTGAACAAATGGTTGGATTGTTTATGAACATTGATGAAATTCGCGCAGCGGACAAAAGACTTGAAGGGCACGTGCGCCGTACGCCACTGCTCAATTCACCGGCCCTCGACAAAATTGCGGGCAAGCGCCTATTTTTGAAAGCTGAGAACCTGCAGCACACGGGGTCATTCAAATTTCGTGGTGGCTGGGCGGCCATAAGTGCGCTGCCACAAGACACCAAAGGTGTGCTTGCATATTCAAGTGGGAACCACGCCCAAGGTGTTGCAAATGCTGCGCAGCATTTTGGGCTACCTGCAGTGATTATCATGCCCTCGGATGCACCGCTCACTAAGATCAATAATACCAAGGCGCTTGGCGCAGAAGTTATTGTTTACAATCGTGAATCTGAAGATCGGGATCAAATTGGTGCGCAAATTGCTGCGCAGCGTAAACTTACTCTGATCAAGCCATTTGATAACGCCGATGTCATAGCAGGCCAAGGTACATGCGGGCTGGAAATTGCTGCGCAAGCAAAAGAGGCCAGCATTGATGAAGCAGATGTTCTGGTTTGCTGCGGCGGCGGCGGGTTCGTGAGTGGCATCGCCCTCGCGCTTGAGGCTGACGCACCAAAAATGCGTGTCCGTCCCGTTGAGCCGGTTGGCTTTGACGATGTGATCCGTTCGCTTGCAGCGGGCAAGAGACTGAGCAACCCGTCCACCACCGGCAGTATTTGTGACGCCATCATCAGCCCCAGTCCGGGCGAAATGACTTTTCCCATCATGAGCCGCCTGCTGCACAGCGGCATTACTGTAAGTGATGAAACGTGCCTACGAACAATGGCATTGGCATTTACCCACCTAAAAGTCGTTCTGGAGCCAGGCGGTGCGATCGCATTAGCAGCAGCGCTTTTTCACAATAAGGGTCTGGGAGATACCATTATTGCCACTGCCAGCGGCGGCAATGTGGACGCACCAATGTTTGCGCGCGCGCTTGAAACGCTGGACTGACATCTGTGAGTGAACACATCATCGATCGCCCACAGGGGCAGCAAATCTTCTGCAAATCAGAAGGTGAAGGCGCGCCATTAGTGCTGCTGCACGGGCTTGGAACACATATGGGCATCTGGGATGGATTGTTGCCATATTTACCCCCTAACTTGCGAATAATCAGATGCGATATTCGCGGGCATGGCCGCTCAAGCGCACCCGATGCCCCCTACTCAATGGGCCAGTTAATCAGCGACATTGAAGCGGCTTTGGGTCATCTACGTGTGCAGGATGCAGTGGTGCTTGGAACGTCTATCGGCGGGATGATTGCACAAGGGCTTGCAGTCAAGCGGCTTGATCTTGTACGCGGGCTGATCCTGTCCAACACGGCAGCAAAAATTGGAAATGCTGACCACTGGCAAGACCAGATTGATGCGTATCGCGCGCACGGGCTAAGCAATTCCGCTGACAGTATTTTGCAGAAATGGTTCAGCCGCGATTACGCGATGTTCAATCAGACCCGCAATTTTCGCCAGATGCTTTTGTCGACCCCTTTAGAGGGCTACCTTGGCTGCTGTCATGCGATCAAGGGCACGGATTTCTACACACCAACAAGCGCATTACGATTGCCAACTTTGGGGATCGCCGGTTCGGAAGATCAAGTAACTCCACCGGACTTGGTCCGCGAAACGCTTGATGTCATTCCTGGGTCGAAATTTCACCTGATGCGACGTGTCGGTCATTTACCTTGCGTTGAAGCGCCCAAAGCCTATGCAGAAGTGATCACGCAGTTTCTAAAAGACATAGGCCACATATGAACATCTCCGAAACTGCGCAGCAGCCAATCAAAAGCACACGCCTACCCTTTGTTTTCATATTGATCACGCTAACGCTTGACGCGATGGGGATTGGCTTGATCTTGCCAGTAATGCCCGATCTCATCCGCGAAGTAAGTGGTGGCACTTTGGGAACAGCCGCGATTTGGGGCGGTATTTTGGCCACAACTTTTGCTGTGATGCAGTTTGTTTTTGGGCCCGTTTTGGGATCACTGTCCGACCGTTTTGGCCGAAGGCCGGTTCTATTAATCTCACTTTTCGTCATGGCAGTGGACTATTTGGTGATGGCGCTTTCTGGCACCATTTGGTTGCTGTTTTTAACCCGCGTTGTGGGTGGGATTACCGCCGCGACCCAATCCACAGCGGCCGCATTCATTGCCGACATTTCCGCGCCAGAGAAAAAATCTGCCAACTTTGGGCTGATCGGCGCCGCTTTTGGTATCGGCTTTGTGTTGGGCCCCGCAATAGGCGGACTGTTGGCTGAGTTCGGAACCCGCGCGCCGTTTTATGCCGCCGCAAGTCTTGCTGCGATGAACCTTGTTCTGGGCTATTTTGTATTGCCCGAAACTGTGACGGATGCGATACGCCGCCCCCTTGATTGGCGACGCGCCAACCCGCTTGGAGCGCTATTGCAGATTAGCAAACTGAAGGGGGTCACAGCGCTACTCACACTCTTTTTCGTTTATGAGTTTGCCTTCATCGTCTACCCCGCCACATGGGCTTATTTCACCCAAGAACGGTTTGGATGGGCGCCCTCAATGGTGGGCGTGTCACTGGCATCGTTCGGGATTTCGATGGTCATCGTCCAAGGATTTCTGATCCGCTGGGTCATCCCAAAATTTGGCGAGGTAAATACAATCATCTACGGCTTTGTCTTCAACGGGCTGGCGTTTGTGTTCCTATCAAGCGTCAGTCTGGGATGGCTGGTGCTGGCCTTCACTCCCGTGACCGCCTTTGGTGCCGTTGTGACACCCGCACTTCAAGGGTTGATGAGCCGCGCGGCAGGCGCAGATCAGCAAGGAGAGCTGCAAGGCGTCATAGCTTCGGCCAAGTCCTTGGCAATGATCTTGGCACCGCTGGTCTTAACGTGGCTCTTTTATCACTTCACAGATGACGTTGGTATTTATCTGCCGGGGGCCGCATTTGCACTGTCCGCAGCCCTAATGGTGTTGTGTTTCTTTGTCTTTTTGGGCTGGAGGCGCGGTCAGTCGTAAAGCGGAAAACAGCGCAGAGTACCGCTACGGAAGTTTCCCATTGCCATTAGTGTAAACTTTAGATTACAGTTACTATGTAATTAAGGATTTACACTTTGAGAGACGAAACCATCAGCATCGCGCAACGCACTGCCCCACTGGCAGAAGATACTGCGCAATATCTCAAAACGCTCGGGCATGCTGGACGATTGATGATCATGTGTCATTTGGCAAACGGTGAGAAATCTGTCGGAGATCTCGAAGAGTTGCTTGGTATCCGTCAATCTGCTGTCAGCCAGCAATTGGGCCGTTTACGCGCCGAAGGCATGGTCCGGACGCGGCGTTCAGGTAAAGCAATCTATTACTCGCTGTCGGACAATCGCGCGATTGATGCCATTAATTGTGTGCTTCAACACGGCGCCTAATCCGACTTCGCTAAACCACTTCCTCTATTCAAAAAAATAAAAAAAGCCGCGAAGGGTCTCCCCTGCGCGGCTGTTGTTTTTGTCTATCTGCACACAGAGTTTACGCGGCCGATGAAATCCGGGGCACCAGCGCTTTGACAAGGTCCCGCATATCCAGCTGACCTACGGGCGTCTCACCATCGAGAACACGGTAAATATTGGACGTATCCCCCTCAGACAACGCGATCAGACTTTCAAGGTTGTCCGTCAGCTGTACATCGCCTGAGAACTTCTTGGCAGACAATGCGCCCATCACAGATTTCACCCGCAACACACGCGCGCGGTTAATATCCGAGACAAAGTCCTCAATGTAGGGGTCAGCTGGGTTAAGCAGAATACCCTGCGGCTCACCCTGCTGCACGACTGCGCCGTCTTTCAGGATCACCAAGTGATCAGCAAGTTTAAGCGCTTCATCTAGATCGTGCGTGATAAAGATGATGGTCTTTTGCAATTCTGCTTGAAGCTCCAACAGCAGGTTCTGCATATCCGTGCGGATCAGTGGATCAAGAGCAGAGAATGCCTCATCCATCAACATGATATCCGTGTTCGCAGTCAACGCACGGGCGATCCCCACACGCTGCTGCATCCCACCAGAAAGCTGTGATGGATAGCGGTTCTCATAGCCGCCCAAACCCACACGGTCCAACCACTTGGCCGCCTCTTTTTCTTGGGTCTCAACATCCATACCGCGCACGTTGAGTGACATAGCAGCGTTCTGCAAAACAGTCCGGTGCGGCAGAAGAGCAAACTTCTGAAACACCATAGACATCCGCTCTTGGCGAAGGGCGCGCAGACCGCTTTCCGACTGCTTCATCACGTCATCGCCGTCGATCAAGATTTCGCCCGCAGTTGGTTCAATCAAACGGTTTAGGTGACGGATCAGCGTAGATTTACCCGAGCCGGACAAACCCATCACAACCGTGATTTCACCGGCCTGCATATCAACGTTGATATCTTGCAGGCCAAGAACGTGTTTGTGCTCGGCCAGCAACTCTTCTTTACCCATGCCGCCATGAACGTGGGGCATCATTGCTTCCGGCTCAGAGCCGAAAATTTTGTACACTCCGCGCAGGCGGACTTTTGGTTCTTGTGTCATGTGTCCTGCTCCGGATCAGTTTTGGTTGCGACCCATGTCCACGCGGGACAGGGCAGCTTTTGAGGTGCGATCAAGGATAACCGCCAACAGCACGATGCCGATACCCGCAACAATACCCACACCCAATTCAAGGTTACGGATACCGCGCAGCACAAGCACACCAAGGCCAGGTGCAGACACAAGTGACGCAATAACAACCATCGCAAGGCTCATCATAATGGTCTGGTTCACCCCAGCCATAATGTTGGGCAACGCCAATGGAAGTTGTACTTTGATAAGTTTCTGACGGTTGGTCATGCCAAACGCGTCGGCAGCTTCGATCACGTCTTTGTCCACAAGGCGAATGCCCAAATCGGTCAAACGAATGATCGGCACGATCGCATAGAGGATGATCGCAATACCGTACAGTTTGGACTCGGTGACCGAGAACAAGAAGATCAGCGGGATTAGATAAACGAACGATGGCAAGGTTTGCAGCAAATCAAGCACCGGAATAGACGCCCGCTGCATCGTGTCGGATTTCGACATCGCAATGCCAATAGGCACGCCAAGTATGACCGACAGCCCCGTACAGACAAAAATAATCGCCAAGGTCTGCATCGCCACGTCAAGGTGATCAATGAAGCCAAGAAACAAGAAGGAAAGTGCGACAAACACTGTCACCGCAAAGGATCGCGCAACGTACCATGTCAAAAGGACCAACAACGGGATCATCACGAACCACGGCACAGCCTGAAACAGCCAAAGCGCCCCATCAAGGGCCCAAGACAGCGGTTGTGTGATCGGATCAAGCACCAGCTTCAGTGATGATTTCGCCGCCAAAAATGCTTCTTCGATGCCCGCTGTCAGGTCGCGTGTCTGGCTGACCGTGCCGCAGCTTTCGTTCAACGCATCGAGAGACGGGAAAGGAACCCCCTCGCCGCCTTCGTCATTGCCGGCTTGCGCCAGCAAATCTGCCATCGATAGCGGTGCAGCGCTTGTATCGCTGTTGCACCATTCCCGGAGCCCGAGCCCGTCAAAGACCCAATCATAAAATGCCATGTTTTCCCGTTCCCTGTTGCAGACCTCTTGCTCTCAAAAAGAGCGGATCCTTAAAATAGCAACGCCCGCGCAAATCGGCGGGCGCTGCTGTGTCGACCTTAACGCTTACTGAAGCAGTGCGGAAAGCTTTTCTTTTGCTTCCGCGTTCAGCCAGTTGCTCCAGACGTCTTTGTTGTTCGTCAGGAAGTAAACTGCGGCTTCGTCGTAGCTTGCGTTATTGTCCGCTTGCCACGCCAAAACTTCACCCATCTGCGCGTTCGTGAAGCTTACGTTGCTCATCAATTCTACAATCTCTGGCTCACGCTCAGTCAGCGCGCCGGAAACGGCAGTTTTCACTTTAGCTGTCGGGTATGCTGACAGTGTTGGTGTCGCGCAATCCGGTGTGCCGTTACACGCGTGCGCTTCTGGATCATGCGCACCTACATCAACGCGGACCATCGGGTATTTGCCAAGCACAGATGTCGGCGCCCAGTAGTAACCAAACCATGGCTCTTGCTCGGAATATGCAGCAGCAATCGCAGTAGCAAGCGTTTCACCTGAACCGTGCTGGAAGCGCTCAATACCGCTACCCTCAAGGTTGACCGCTTTGATGTTGTTGTTGTTGATGACATCGCACGCCCAACCCGATGGACAGTCGTGGAAGCGCGCACCGACCAACTCAGGGTTTGCCATAACGCCTTCAAGGGTCAGCAGCTCTGGGTGCGCATCCGCAAGGTACTGCGGGATCCACCAGCCTTCAACGCCGCCGTCTGACAGAACATCTGCAACTTCGACCAACTTACCCGATGAGACAAGCTCTTCGTAAACAGGTGTTGAATTGACCCAAGTTTCAGTAACGATGTCCGGCTCGCCGGTTTCAGCAACAGATGTCAGCGCAGGCACAGTCGAGGACGGCACAACAGTCACGTTACAACCGTAACCCTGCTCCATCAGGAATTTTGATACAGATGTCACAACCGCCGAAGACGCCCAATCCATCTCGGTAATGGATACATCACCGCAGTCTGCCATCGCTGTGGTCCCCATGAGGCCCATCGAAGTCGCGGCAACAACGCCAAGTAATGTCTTTTTCATTTCAGTCTCCCGTTTGAACTTCAGCACGTTCGTTTTAAGTGAAGTTTCCCTTCACGCGCGCCGTTGCCCTTAGCCTTTAACAACGAGACCTGAGCTACAAGGGGGATTCGGTCAAAAAACGTCAAAAATGTCGTTTTTGCGCATCTGCACTGCCAAAACCGACAGTGATCCGCCCATTTACTACACATTCAGACCTGTGAATTGCATTTCAACGGTCATCCACAGGTCAATCGGGTGCGCATTAGCGACTTACTCATCGCTAAAATCCCAAAAATTCCCCATGAACTTGCAGTTTTTTACTCTCATACAAAATTTCTCAGCCTGAAATTTACTAACTCACGCGGTTAATTTTCTGATCCGGCCACAGCACCACTGATCAAATTCATTTGCATTAGCTTCTCATCCAAACTGGCCCGCGGCGCTGCGCAAGCGTCCAAAAACGACACGCGTGCTTCTGCAACAGTTCGGGCATAGGCAACTGCCGCCTCCGGCGTAACTGCTTGAAACGAAACCTGTGCACCTGACCGCATTTGAGCAAACCGATCAGTCTCGCACGACAAAACAGTCGCAATCTTGGGATAGCCTCCCGTTGTTTGATGATCTGCCAACAAAACAGTCGGCACACCGTCGCCCGCCACTTGAACAGAGCCACGCACGATCGGCTCAGACGGGATGCCCAGCGCCTCATCCAACACAACCGAAGGCCCATCCAAGCGAACCCCCATCCGGTCAAACGCATCCGTCAGTTTATACGTACTGCCCAAAAACACCTCCGCCGCGTCATCCGCAAAATGACGGCCCTGTGGACTTGGCGTCACCAAAACAGGCGCGGTTTGATTAGGCTGTGGAGGGGCGTCATAGCTGCCCTCACGGGCGCTACGCACCTCCGCGTTTTCGACGCGCAGCACATCGCCTGTGCGAACGGCACCGCCACCAAGCCCTGAAATCGCGTGGGTCGCAAAACTGTCCAACCACTTGGGTCGCGCCAGATCACCTGCAAAAGCCAGATAACACCAACTCCCCCATGTGCCCGCCTGAACGCGCAACCGATCACCTGCACGCAGCGTTGCCACGTGCCAGCCCCCTGCAAAACCACCACCTGCTTGAGCATAGCTGACCTCGCCCTCAACACATTCAAGCACGAGCCCGCCCAACGTCACTTCAATCGCTGCAGCGGCAGCACGATTAGCAATCATCACCTGCGCCGCAGCAAACGCCAACCGGTCCATAGGCCCAGACGCTGGAACCCCGTAGCGCATATGGCCAAAGCGACCTGCGTCTTGGACCGTGATCAATGGGCCAGCCGCGACCACTTTCAAAACAGCCACCGCCATTACACACCCAGCTCCGCGCGGCTGATCCGCTCATAGACCACACGGTCCCCGACCTTGAACACAAATGGATCGGGCGCATCGCTTTCAATCACGTCGAACCCAGAACGCCCAATGACCCACCATCCCGTCGGCATTGTCAGTGTCGTGATCAAAGACTGCGCGCCAGAAATGATAATGCTGCCTTTTGGAATATCGCGTACCGCAGCGGGTTTTCGCGGCAAGTGAATGCTTTGCGGCAGACCGCGCAAATAGGCATATCCTGGTGAAAACCCATACATCTCAACCCGCATTTCAGACCCCAAATGTGCTGCGATAACAGCCTCAACACTCTGGTTTGTCAGTCTCGCCACTTCCAGTAAATCAGGGCACAATTCCGGATCGTAACACACGGGCACACGGTGGACCTGAGGCGTTCTGCTGGCGGCAGCATCTGGCTTTAACGCCTGAACAGCCGCCGTGACCGCGCCGTGATCTGTTTGAATAGGATCAAACGCCACCAACAAATTAATCAATGCGGGCACGACCTCGACCACGCCGTTGATATCTGCCGCCGCGATTGCCTCAGCCAAAGCGCAAATCGCTGCATGGGTCCGCTCGTCTGCGACCTCCCCAAGCTGAAAGAGCACCGCCCCTTCACCAACTGACGTTGCTTTCATCATTACTTAGCCTTGGATAAACGAGCGAATTTCGACGCCCTGCGCCGTCAAACGCTTTCGTATTTGCGAGGCCATCTCAACGGCTTCTAGCGTGTCGCCGTGCACGCAAATTGAGTGCGCCTCAAGAGCAATAGATCCACCACCGAGCACCGGCATTTCACCGCTTTCCAAGAACGCAATCAACCGGTCAGCCGCGAAAACAGGATCATGTATCACCGCACCTTCTTCGCTGCGCGGCACCAACTCGCCGTTGGCCTGATACGCGCGGTCGGCAAATATTTCCGAGTAAACCTGATGACCCCGCGCCTTGGCTTGTTGTTCAAGCACAGTCCCAGAAATCGCTAAAACAGGCAGTGCGCCAACCCCATCAAGAATGGCATTCGAAACCTCCGCATCCCGCGCAGCCAAATTGGCAAGAGCACCGTGCGGCTTAACGTACGCGACACGCGCTGAGGTCAATTGCGCGACCCCGCTCAACGCCCCAATTTGTGCTGCAACCATATGAGAGATCTGCGCAGCCGCCATAGGAATAACACGGCGCCCAAAGCCAAGTGGGTCCGCATACCCGGGATGCGCGCCAACACAAACCTCGTTTGACGCCGCTTCACCAAGTGTGGCGTGCATCGTGTCGGGATCGCTCGCGTGCCCACCACAGGCCACATTCGCACTGCTTACCAACCCCAATATCCGCGCATCATCGCCCATCCGCCAAGGGCCATAGCCCTCACCAAGATCAGAATTGAGATCAATATACTTTGTCATGAGACAGCGTCCTTGAGTGAGGTGGCAAAATTTTAAGGCCATCAAAGACATTTACCGTGCAGGGTACAAGAGGTGGGAAAAAAACACTGGCGATCCCTGAAGGACTCGAACCCTCAACCTGCTGATTAGAAGTCAGCTGCTCTATCCAGTTGAGCTAAGGGACCGCTTGGGTGTTGGCATAGCGCTTTGGGTGCAAGCTGCGCAAGGGTGGTGTGCGTTTGTTTATACTCACGTAAGTTCCGAACACCAGAAACGGCAGGTAACCCTAGTGCGTCCAAGCGCCTCGGCGGTTTACAGCGAAATTCTCGGAGTAGCCAGCAGCACGCACGTTAGGGCGGCGCGTTTTAGGCTCTTGCACAACTGCCTCAATACCGTTGTCGCGCGCATAATCGACCGCATCTTCTTTGCTGTCGAACGTCAGCTTCACTTGGCTTTGGGTATCATCAGATGAGGTCCAGCCCATCAACGGATCCACATCGCGCGACGAGGCTGCAGCAAATTCCAGCACCCATTTACGCGTTTTTGCTGTGCCCGAAGACATGGCAGTTTTGGCTGGCTTATAAATACGTGCGCGCATGGTGAACCCTCAGACGTTGGCTGATGCCTATATCCATAACTCTGCGGGTAAATGCAATATCTGGCATACATCGGTTTGAACTAAGGTTTGACGCTGAAGCGAAAACTCTGAAACGACCGTGGGAGATAGGGGAATGAACCGCTCAGTCCAGGCTACACTCCAGCGCCTACCTTTATCATATTCCAATTTTCGCATTTAAGCGAGCTATTTGTTTGATCAACATCCAGCGGCTCCCTTGAACCCACGGTAGAAGGCGTCACATTGTATGCTGACCAAAGGGAATCGCTCATGTCTTACGCCCATTCAGATAGCCAGCCACCACGCCCGACAGCGCCCGTTTTGGCAAATCCCGCGCCAGACGTGAAAACCCGTGACAAGCTGGAGGGCGGCATTTCGTTCAAGCTCAACACCGAGTTTGAACCCGCGGGCGACCAACCCACGGCCATCAAAGAACTGTCGACTGGTGTGCTGAACGGCGACCGCGATCAGGTGCTGCTTGGCGCAACAGGCACCGGCAAAACATTCACTATGGCAAAAGTGATTGAGCAAACGGGACGCCCCGCGATCATCCTTGCGCCTAACAAAACGCTGGCCGCCCAACTTTATGGGGAGTTCAAAGGCTTTTTCCCCGATAACGCAGTCGAGTATTTCGTCAGCTATTATGACTACTATCAACCGGAAGCCTATGTAGCGCGCTCTGATACTTACATCGAAAAAGAGAGCCAGATTAACGAGCAAATTGACCGTATGCGCCACTCTGCAACCCGTGCGCTTTTGGAACGTGATGACGTTATTATCGTGGCGTCCGTGTCGTGTATTTACGGCATCGGTTCGGTCGAAACTTATGGGGCCATGACCCAAGATATCCACGTGGGCAAAATGTACGATCAGCGTCAGGTCATCGCCGATCTGGTCGCCCAACAATACAAACGTAACGACGCGGCGTTTCAGCGTGGCACGTTTCGCGTGCGCGGAGATAGCCTTGAAGTCTTCCCTGCCCACCTTGATGATCGTGCGTGGCGGCTGTCTTTCTTCGGCGAAGAATTGGAAACCATTACTGAATTCGACCCCCTGACTGGTGAGAAAACAGACACGTTCGACAAAATCCGCATCTACGCCAACAGTCACTACGTCACCCCAAAACCTACGATGCAACAAGCGATTACGGGCATCAAAAAGGAACTGCGGGTTCGGCTTGATCAGTTGGTGGCAGATGGCAAATTGCTTGAAGCGCAGCGCCTTGAACAGCGCACGAATTTCGATCTTGAGATGCTGGAAGCCACTGGGGTTTGCAACGGGATCGAGAACTATTCACGCTATCTGACAGGCCGCGCACCGGGCGAGCCGCCCCCCACACTGTTTGAATTCATCCCAGACAACGCCATTGTTTTCGCTGACGAGTCCCATGTCTCTGTGCCGCAAATCGGCGGCATGTACAAAGGTGACTTCAGACGCAAAATGACGCTGGCCGAGCACGGCTTCCGCCTTCCGTCTTGCATGGACAACCGCCCCCTCAAATTTGAGGAATGGGATGCGATGCGGCCCCAGTCTGTCTTTGTGTCAGCTACTCCAGCCGCTTGGGAAATCGAACAAGCAGGCGGCGTATTCACAGAACAAGTCATCCGCCCCACAGGCCTTTTGGACCCCGTCATCGAAATTCGCCCCGTTGAGACACAGGTGGATGACCTTTTGGATGAAATCCGCCGCGTTGCAGCGGATGGCATGCGGGTGCTGGCCACGACATTGACCAAGCGCATGGCCGAGGACCTGACGGAGTATCTGCACGAACAAGGGATTCGCGTACGCTACATGCACTCAGACATCGATACGATTGAACGGATTGAGATTTTGCGCGACCTGCGCCTTGGGGCATTTGATGTACTGGTGGGGATCAACCTGCTGCGTGAGGGTCTCGACATTCCCGAATGTGGGCTTGTGGCAATTCTTGATGCGGACAAAGAGGGCTTTTTGCGCTCGGAGACGTCATTGGTGCAGACCATCGGCCGCGCGGCGCGAAACGCCGAAGGCCGCGTGATCATGTACGCGGATAAAGTTACCGGCAGCATGGAGCGCGCCATGGGCGAAACCGAACGCCGCCGCACCAAGCAAATTGCGTATAATGAAGAACACGGCATCACACCTGAAACAGTGAAGAAAAACGTCGAAGACGTGCTGGCCGGTCTCTACAAAGGCGACGTGGATATGAACCGCGTGACAGCGACCATCGAAAAACCGATGGCCGGTGATAATCTTGCGGCACATCTTGATGGGCTGCGCGAAGACATGCGCAAAGCCGCCGAAAACCTTGAGTTTGAAGAAGCCGCCCGCCTGCGTGACGAGGTGAAGCGTCTTGAGACTGTAGATTTGGTGGTGTCCGACGATCCTCTGGCCCGCCAAGCAGTTGTTGAGAAAGCAGTTGATGATGCGCAAAAAGCATCGGGCCGCTCAACCGCAGGACGTGCCGGGCAACGGGGCGGAACAAAGCGCAGCAAACGGCGCTAGATCGCCTTTTGACAAAACGAACATACGCAGCGGGTTTTTCACCGCTGCGTAACTGAGCGTTAAGACATGCTGTCGTAGCAAGCTTGCATGAGTATGCACCGCACCTTTAGCCCCTCGACGGATTGGCAAACGCCAACCAGCATCACCCTGTCGCACATCGACCGGATGGAGCGTGATTTGCGCACCCTGCGCCGTGATCTGTTCGATCATCCGCGTGAGATGACAGGGCCTGTGACGGTGAAACTTGTGCAGACAGAAATTGCGCTGCAGGAACTCCGTCTTGAGGTGACAAAACTTGGCCACGCTAACTAGCGAACGCAGCCAAGAACCAATGCTAGACAGGCGTGTCGCACCGCATCGTCACATTAGCCCGCCCCCTAGTGGACTGACCCCACTTTAGTCGTACTTCAGATTTATCCGCGCCTTGTTCAACTTGCGCCCAAGGTTGAATGAACACGTCTGTGCTACCAGATTTTGTTTGCTCAACGGGCTGCACCGACTGAACTGCACGGGCCCACCCATCAAAGGGTAACCGCCCTGATGCAGATACGTTCCACGTTGCAGCATCGGTGTTTTGGTCATGATTTATCACAACAGGATTGATCGTAACTGTGCCAACATTGTTGAACGTGTTGCCATCAAAAACGATATTTCGATACCGCCCTTTAGCCAGATCAGCGCGGCTTGTATCAACCCGGTCGGCACGTTCGACATTGCCGTTTACCGCCTTGAAAACATTACCTTGAACCGACAATCCTTGGATAAAATGCCCCGCACCATAAGGGGACACAACCAGCCATGAAAAGTCAGATCGCGAGTTGAGCGATATGAAAAAATTGCCGGAAATTGTCAGCCCACCAAACGAGAACTGGTTGGCAAAATCCGGAAAGGCCTCGTGCTCGTTGGTCATCTCAATATAGTTATTGTCGATATAGTTACCCGTAACAGCACTCATACAATTCGGTTGCGTGAAAATCAGGCCAGCCTTGCGGATACCGTTTGAACCAGCATCCCCATGAAACCAATGATTGCCCGTCACCAAATTGCCTGCGCCAGACAAAACCGCGAAATGCTCAAACAACACGACGCGGTTGTTGCGCAGCTTGGGATCATTCGAATTGACGTTCAGCGCAGTTGTCACACGGTCTTCAACCTGAAGCGACTGCTCGTTCGACAGAAACTGACAACGGTCAACAATCATCCCCTGACAGCCGCGATCAACAGACGTGATCCCGCGGCTTTTGGGTTTGTTGATCAAGCAATCAAGCACTTCGAACACAACACCATCGGGCGCCAACATGATGCCACTTGCACGGCCTGAACACTGTAGTTGGATGTTGTTCAAAACCATTTTCGATAGTTTTTCAAAACCACTAAAATCAAGCATATATTTGAAACGCGTGAACGTATAAATCTGGCTTGCCGCAGCTCCGAACAGCGGTTGGCATAGGGTCAACGTGTTTGCACTGGGGTTCACGGACGCCACATAAACCTCACGGCCAACCCCGTTTCCACTTACCAACGACCCCACCTTGATAGACGCGGCGTTCACCACATTGCGCAGTTTATACGGATCGTTCGGGTCATAGCTGGCACTTGCTGTCACCACATCATCGGCCCAGGCTGTGCTATCACGGGCTTCAAACATACCGTTTGCAATGACGCGCCGGACCTCAAACCGCGCACGATTAGGCACCAAAGCGGCCATATCAAGCGGTTCAGTCAATTGAACCTGCCGGCCACACAGGTCAAAAACCTCATGATCTGCCCCGTTAAGCAGGGCCTGAAACCCCTTTTTGAAACCCACAACTTCGTCGCCAAACGCATCGGCATAAGTCGGCAGATCGAAAGAGCGCCTAAGAACAAAACGGTGCTCAGGCAATTGGGTGATCTGGCCTTCAAAACGGATCTTGCTGTTGATCGTCACATCGCGGCCCATCCAGAAAACGCCGTCCGTCACCAAAACAGTACGCCCCTGCGCTGCTGCATCAGCCGCCTCAATCGCATCAGCATCATCAGCCACACCGTCCCCAATTGCACCGAAATCCCGCACGTCCAAAACATCAAATGTTTGGCTAAAGAAAAGCGGCGTCACATCTTCGATCTTAAGGTCATCAATGCGGATTACGCCACCGACTGGCCCCGTCAAATCTAGGCCGATATGCGCATATTCAGCGTTCATTCCCCACGCCATATCCACCCCGGGACGACTGCCCTGCCCCACGATAGCAGACACCTCAATCACGTTTCCGTAGGTTTGCAACGTCAGCGCTGCCCCAGCCAGTTGCACCCCAGTCAAAGCATCATCCGAGGCATCAAAGACAGAGCCCGCAATCTGCACAGATGGCCGACTGCCGCTTACCGCTTTGATGCGCGCGCTCACTTTGTAGTAGCAACCCGTGGCAAGTGCGGTTTGGCCCGTGAACCGCAATCGTTGGGTGCCGCCTTGGTTTTTTGTCAGCTGAAGGCAACTGCCAAAATCAGGATCAGATGGCACGACCACAGCACTGCTGTAGCTGGCGTAGGTTTCTGTTCCAAAAGTCCCATCTTCACGGGACCACTGGCCCAAGCCTTGCGAGAACGGTGCCGGAGACAAGCTAAAGCGGTCAGTAATTGCCATATTCATGAACGATATCCTTTCGTGGAACCTTGGCGTCAGACATGAAAAAAACCGCACAAACGGGACGTCCGTTTCTGCGGTCTCATAATGTCAGCGCGGGCGAGTTAGTCTGCTCTATGTGACCAACCTAGCGTCCGTTCGTTAAGCACACCTTAGGCAAGCGAACGCGCCAATAGTGACGCGCGCAACACCTAAACGCCCACGTCCGGGGCTTCCAACACCTGCACGGCAGCAATTTTCCAACCCGCTTCCGTTTGCAGCATCATATAATCAAGGACATGCTGACCACCGGCCGCATCTGTCACGCGGACTTGTTGCCAAACATGGCCATTCAGCACTCGCAATTCACCGAACCCAACCTGATCGTTGTTCCAAACCATAGGGTAGCCACGCTCAACCATCCGCCCGAATGCATTGGGGTCTTGCCCAAACATTCGGCGAATATTCGGAGCCGCAAACGTCCACGCGCCGTCCACATTACCGTCGCGAAAGGCATCCATCTGATTTGAAATGGTATTTTGAATATCACGCGTTGGCGTATCTTGCGCTACGGCAAGCCCCGCCCACACACAAAAGACCAGACCGACTAAAATACGAACCATGTGGACCTCCTCTGACTGTACCAAAAGCTAAGTCAGAGGAGCGCTAGGTCAATTAATCAACGCACCGTCCAGGGCTTCGTCGATCAAATTTGCCGTTTCATCAACGCCGTAGAGCGCGATAAATCCACCAAAGCGTGGCCCCTGAGTAGCCCCAAGAAGCACTTCATAAATCGCGCCAAACCAATCACGAAGCGGCTCAAACCCGTGGTTCTTACCAACAGCAAAGACAATTGATTGCAGGTCCTCGGCACTGGAGTAATCCAACTCAGCCACTGGATCATCTTTGCCCATTGCTGCGTTTTTCGTCTCAATCATGTGACGTGCCAACGCGGGATCACGCAGCGCCGCTGCCATATCCGCCAAAGCCGCACGTTCTTGATCTGTTGGTGCGCGGTAGGTTTTCTCGGGCTTCACAAAGTCGTTGTAGTACGCAACCGCATAGCCTGCCGCCGCATCCAAATCGGGATGGGTTTCCGCGGACGCTTCAGGCGCATAGCGCTGAATAAAGCCCCACAATTGCTCTTTACCCTCGGCATTGGCCACAGCCGCAAGGTTCAACAACATTGAGAACGGCACAACCATGTCAGACTTAGGCGCAGTCTCACCATGGATGTGGAAAATCGGATTCGCCAGCTTTTGCTTGGCATCTTGGTCCTCATAACCGCGCAATTGTTGATGATACTCATCCACCATTTTGGGAATCACATCAAAATAGAGGCGTTTAGCCGTCTTTGGCTTCTGATACATAAAATACGACAGGCTTTCGGGCGCCGCATAGGTCAGCCACTCTTCCATCGAAAGGCCATTGCCTTTTGATTTCGAGATTTTCTGACCAAGTTCATCATTAAACAACTCATACGACAGGCTTTCGGGTGCTGGCGCACCAAGGGCGCGACAAATTTTACCCGATTGGACAACGCTGTCGATCAGGTCTTTGCCAGACATTTCATAATCCACCCCAAGGGCAGCCCAACGCATCGCCCAATCGGGTTTCCATTGCATTTTCACGTTACCGCCGGTGACGGGCACTTCGATACGCTCGCCATCAGGCTCTTCATAAACGATCGTGCCTTTCGCCACATTCCGTTCAAGCGTTGGCACCTGAAGCACGTGGCCTGTTTTCGGGCTTACGGGCAGAAAACACGAATATGTGGCGCGGCGTTCTTCACCAAGTGTCGGCAACATGATCTCTTGGATTTTATCAAAGCGCTCTAGGGCCGTCATTAGCGCTTCATCGAACTTCCCGCCAGTGTAGTAGTCAGTTGATGAGGCAAACTCATACTCAAACCCGAATCCGTCCAGAAAATCACACAGACGCGCATTGTTGTGCTGCGCAAAACCTTCATGGCACCCAAACGGATCGCGCACTTTAGTCAGCGGCAGGTTGAGGTCCTGCAACAGCTCTTCTTGCATCGGAACGTTGGTCGGCACTTTACGGAACCCGTCCATATCGTCGGAGAAACAAATCAGCTTCGTCGGAATATCGCACAAAACTTCAAAAGCGCGACGCACCATGGTCGTACGCGCAACCTCACCAAAAGTCCCGAGATGCGGCAGCCCCGACGGGCCGTATCCCGTTTGGAACAATACATAACCCTTCTCTGGGTCTTTACCCTTAAGCCGTTTTAGCACCCGACGCGCTTCTTCAAAAGGCCATGCTTTGGACTGTTGGGCTTCGTCGCGCGAAAGGCTCATCTGGGTATCTCCGGTTTTGATCATCGGTGTACGTAATTGGACGCAGCGAGGGCGCGCAGATTAGCCGCGCGGTGGCACAACCCCGCGCACCATGCGCACTCCCTATTGCGAGGGCGGCCAGCCGTCAATAAACCAAGGGCAGAGCAGTCCAAAAGGAACACCCCTCGTGAACGCACAAGCCCCCCTAACGGCCCAAGACAGCCTTGCCGCACTGATGATCGCCGTTTCCGCGAGCGATGAAGATATTCGCACGGCTGAACTCGTGAAAATCACCAATATTGTGAACAACTTACCCGTCTTTTCGGGATATGATCCAGAACGCCTTCAAACAATCGGGCGCACCGTTTTTGACTTGTTCGATCAAGAAGACGGGCTGGACGCGCTCTTTGGCTTGATCCGCGACGCATTGCCTCAAACCCTGTACGAAACGGCTTACGCATTATCATGCGACGTCGCAGCCGCTGACGGATCAATTGCATCGCCCGAACTGCGCATGCTTGAAGAAATTCGGTACGAACTTGAACTTGACCGATTGCACGCCGCCGCAATTGAGCGCGGCGCACGCGCGCGTCACATGACCCTGCCGACCGCGCTTTAAGCCCGCCCCCAGCGGTGCAGCAGGCGCTGCTGCATTGACTTTGCGCGCCTGTTCCAACCGGATGCACCACGGGGCCTTTCTCTGTCTGACTTTTTGATTTTACCGCGCGCACCCAGATCTGCAGAGACAATCGCAAAGGCCCGCTTTGCACCTTGCGGGGTGGTGATGTAGCCCGCCAATGTGCTGACAAAGTTTAACGTGCCAGTTTTGGCCGTCACTTCGATGCCTTGCCCGTCAACGACTTTGCCGTTCGCATCGCGCAGCTTGATCGGCTTTATCAGGGGCCCGATGGGGCCGTTTGCGGTCGCGACTAAAATCTGCACCAAATCAGACGCGCTGACCCGACTTCGATCACCAAGCCCTGAGTGATCAACCAGTTGTGCATCAACGCCAAAACGCTCCTTGGCCCATTCATTCATAGCCGAAGCAGAACTTCGAAGTGTCTTTGCACCAGAGGCCTGCAAACCAATAACTTCAGCCGTCAAGTTGGTAGAAAACTTAAGCATATCGCGGCACATCTCGGAAAGTGGCACACTTGCATGCTGGACCAGAATACGCCCCTTTGCAGGGCGATCAGTCACCTGACCGGTGGGAAGCGAAATTCCCTTGGCGCGGGCAAGTTGACCAAAAACATCAGCTGCATAAAGCGCGGGTTGGCGAACCGGCAACCACCGCGCGCCACCCCCACCAAGTGCAGACCGGCTGACCGTCCAAGCATCACGCCCCTTTTCAAGAGCGTATCCGTAAACAGGAAAGTCACGCGAAACGATGCGCATCGTTGCCATCTCTACCGCAGGAGCATGACGTTTTGCGCGGGCATCCATGGTGGTACGATATCCATCCGCGCCGCGTCGCCATTCGAAATGCACACGATTGAAGTTCAGGTTCACGCCACCGATTGTTGGGTTATATCCCAAATAATCAGGCTGATCGCGGTCAATAAACAGAATAGCCGGTAGCGCGCTGTTTTGAACGTAAAAGCTGCCATCAATCCTGCGCACACCGCTACTGTGAAGATCGGCAACCATGCGGCCAAGATCATCGGTATTCAACGTCGGATCACCGCCGCCCACCAGCCACAGATCACCTCGCAACGTGCCGTCCTCAATCGCAGCGTCGCTAACAAGCCGCGTGTTAAATCGGAACCCAGCCCCAAGTCGGTCAAGCCCGTAAAGCGCTGTCAGCATCTTTGCCACTGACGCAGGCGGTAGCGCTTCATCTGCTTGAAATTGCTCAATACTTACCCCGCTTGTCGCGTCGGCAACCGCAAATCCTGTGACGCCACTAAGGCCTGCTTGGCCCACGAGATCTTTGGCAGTGGGGTCAACTTTGCGGGCAAAATCATCAGGCCTCGCAATTGGGCGCGCTGACATCGTTGGCGCAGTAGCACCGGCCGCCGTCGCCGTTGTTGCAAGAAGACCGGCCAGCAAGAACCGTCGGGAATACACACGCGTCATGCCCCGACTAAAGCCCAGCAGTTGGCGCGTGACAACTCACAATCTGCGGCGTAACCACCTGCCTTATGTTACGCGCCACTCTTTTAATGTTCCTCGCCATGTCGCTGATCCCTGCAGGGGACACGGCCGGTAAGCTTCTGTCAAATAACTACGAAGTGCACCCGCTCTGGATCGCATGGAGCCGCTTTGCCCTTGGCGCGTTGATTGCAGCGCCGTTTATGCCGCGCGGGACATGGGGTGTCCTGCGCAACCCTAAGGTAGTTTTCCGTGCTCTTCTGTTGGCTGGCGGTATTTCATGCATTCTAACAGCCCTGCGCACAGAGGACATCGCCAATGTGTTTGCTGCGTTCTTCATCGGTCCGCTGCTGTCGTTCACCCTATCGGCGTGGCTGCTCAAAGAAAAAATCACATGGGCGCAAACGGCTCTATTGCTGCTTGGGTTTTGTGGCGTCCTGTTGGTGGTCAAACCAGGCTTTGACTATTCACCGGGCCTCGGGTTCGCGGTCCTTGCGGGATGTTTTTACGGAAGTTTCCTGACCGCGTCCAAATGGCTGATAGGCGTCGCACCTGCACGCACACTTCTGCTGAGCCAACTCCTGATCCCCGCAATTATCATGCTCCCTGTCGCCGCAGTTTTCTGGCCACCGCTGAGCCTGCCCATTGTGGGTCTGGCCACTGCATCTGCTGTTGGGTCCATGTCGGGGAACTTTTTGCTGCTTTTTGCCTATGCAATGGCCGACAGCACGCGGCTGGCCCCACTGGTATATTTTCAGCTGATCGCGGCAACCGTTTTGGGATGGACGGTGTTCGGCACTTTGCCCGATACCCTGACGCTTTGCGGTTTAGTGCTGATCATCGGCGCAGGTGTCGGTGCGGCAACTTTGCGTCGCTAATCGCGCTGCCACTCGCCACGTTTTCTGATTTCGCTACTCGAAACAGACAGCATCGGTATATTCACAAACGACCATGCAGGCGCATCAGAGCGGCCCAAAAGCTGGCTTTGCCTGCCTTTCAACCGTGCGAAATCATAGATCTTGGCCGCCGGTGACGTGCGCGCCGATATACGATCACCCGGACGCGCCAGCACCCCAACAGGTGTGGTCACCAAAATACCTCGCCAGTCTTGCCAATGATGGAACTGGGCCAAATTATCGGCCCCCATCAACCAAACAAACCGCACCCCAGGATACCGCAAACGCAGCGCATCAAGGGTTTGCGCGGTATATCTGGTGCCAAGATGGGCTTCGATATCTGTCACCTCAACGCGCGGATCGCACATAACTTGGCGGGCCGCCTTCAAACGCCGTTCAAGCGGTGCGGGCCCGTGCTCTTTCAGCGGATTACCAACTGAGACCAGCCACCAAACACGGTCCAGCCCAAAGCGTTTCAACGCCTCTTTGGTGATGTGCACGTGCCCTGCGTGTGCGGGATCAAACGATCCGCCCAACAAACCAACAACTTGGCCCTGCCGCGCATATGGAAGCTTCCGTGTCATGCGCACCTTGTCGAACACCCTCACAGTCCAGTCAATGCATTGCCCCCGCGACCATGCCGCGTTATCTGGGGCCAACTTACCTTTTACTCGGAGATGTAACAGATGGCTGCCAATCAATTCGTCTACTTCATGGACGGCGTGTCCAAACAATACCCTGGCGGCAAAAAGGTGTTTGAGAACATCCGCCTGAACTTCCTGCCCGGTGTGAAAATTGGTGTAGTCGGTGTGAACGGCACAGGTAAATCCACCTTGATGCGCATCATGGCCGGTCAGGACAAAGAATTCACCGGTGAAGCATGGGCGGCAGAAGGCGCACGCGTCGGCTACCTCCCCCAAGAGCCTGATTTGGACCCAAGCCTTGATGTGCGCGGCAACGTGATGCTGGGCGTGAAGGCAAAGAAAGACATTCTGGATCGCTATAACGAATTGGCGATGAACTACTCCGATGAGACCGCCGAAGAAATGGCGCAGCTACAAGACGAGATCGACAGCCAGAACCTGTGGGACCTCGATGCGCAAATCGACGTGTCGATGGAGGCACTGCGCTGCCCTGCGGATGATGCAGACGTCACAACCCTATCGGGCGGTGAAAAGCGCCGCGTGGCCCTGTGTCAGCTTTTGCTCGATGCGCCTGACATGCTGCTGCTCGACGAACCGACCAACCACCTTGACGCCGAAACAATCGCATGGCTGCAACAGCACCTGATCGATTACAAAGGCACCATCCTGATTGTTACCCACGACCGTTATTTCCTTGATGCAATCACCGGATGGATTCTGGAACTGGACCGCGGCTCAGGCATCCCACATGAGGGTAACTATTCGTCATGGCTGGAAGCCAAAGCCAAGCGCATGGAGCGTGAAGCGAAAGACGACAAATCCAAGCAAAAGACCCTCGAGCGTGAACTTGAGTGGATGCGACAAGGCGCCAAAGCGCGCCAAGCCAAATCAAAAGCGCGGATTGCGGCTTACAACGAGATGGCCAATCAATCAGAGCGCGAAAAAGTCGGCCGCGCACAGATCATTATTCCAAACGGTCCCCGACTTGGTGACAAAGTCATCGAGATCGACAACCTCACAAAAGCCTATGGCGATAAACTTCTGATCGAAGATTTGTCCTTCTCGCTGCCTCCGGGTGGTATTGTGGGCGTCATCGGGCCGAACGGTGCGGGTAAATCTACATTGTTCAAAATGCTCACGGGCGATGAACAACCAGATGCGGGATCAGTCAGCTACGGCGACACAGTTGACCTTAGCTATGTGGATCAGTCACGTGACGCACTGCCCGACGATAAAACCGTCTGGGAAGTAATTAGCGACGGCAATGATATCATCATGCTGGGTGACGCTGAAGTGAACAGCCGCGCGTATTGTTCGTCGTTCAACTTCAAAGGCGGCGACCAGCAGAAAAAAGTCGGCGTTCTATCAGGTGGTGAGCGCAACCGCGTTCACATGGCCAAGCTGCTGCGCGCCGGTGGCAATGTCCTGCTGCTCGACGAACCGACGAACGACCTTGATGTTGAAACGCTTCGCGCCCTTGAAGATGCGTTGGTCGACTTTGCTGGGTGCGCTGTGGTCATTTCACACGATCGCTTCTTCCTTGATCGGATTTGCACCCACATTTTGGCATTCGAAGGCGAAGCGCATATCGAGTGGTTTGAGGGTGGCTTCACCGAATACGAAGAAGACAAAAAACGCCGCCTTGGACCCGATGCCTTGGAACCAAAGCGCGTCAAATACAAGAAATTCGCACGCTAAAATCCTGTTTAGCGCGACGATACATTAAGGATACGCTTGGCCAAATAGCGGCTCGGCGTATCCCAAACACCACATATCGTAGCCAGATCAGCCGCGAATTGCTGATCAAAATGCTTTCCCCGATTTCCCTTGCTTTATGAGGGTCGTCACCCCATATGGGGTTTAGCTACGTTATGCACTCGATCCCTGTCTTCCCTTACCGGCTACAGTCTTTCGATCCCTGACTAAGCCGACGTGCTGCAATTTCGCGGGCACGAATTTAAAAGGAGACACGGATATGGCTACTGGCACCGTGAAATGGTTTAACACTACTAAAGGCTACGGCTTTGTTGCACCCGATGGCGGCAGCAAGGACGTTTTCGTTCACATCTCTGCTGTTGAGCGTTCAGGCCTCACTGGTCTTGCTGACAACCAAAAAGTAACATTCGACATCGAAAGCGGCCGTGATGGCCGTGAGAGCGCGATCAACATCGCCCTCGCGTAAGTCATTGTACTTATAATGGAAAAGGCGCCCATCCAATTGGATGTGGCGCCTTTTTTTTATGTCTAGATCTAACCGTCCCATTATTAGTTCAGGACTTGGCTCCAAAACATGTAGCACGGTGTAATAAACGCAAAAGCGATACAGAATTTCGCTGAAAGACCACCCGCCCAATCCAACAAAGGTGTGCCCCCATCAGGTGTCTGATTTGCGCGCATATCTGCGACCGTCGCACTTGGGCGGTACACGCGGTTATGCGCCTGAAGGCTTTCCATAGCTTGTGCGTAGACGCGGGCTTGGCGGGTTTGTTCATCGATGTTGTGCATAGAATTCATATTGCGGCTCCTCCGGTGTTGACCCGTAACATGGAACGATTTTTCCACCCGCCAAGACCCAAACCGCAAAAAAGGCTACCAGCCGCATGACAACGGACCTTCAAGTCGTTCAACTGTCAGAAAATCAGTCTTCCAGAACGAAAGTAACTTTCAAAACAACACGGTATTCATCGATTTTACCGTCTGAAACAGTTACTTTTTGATCCTGCACCCACGCGCCCGTTACGTTCTTCAGCGTTTTCGCTGCACGCTCAACGCCGGTTTCTATTGCATCATCAAATGACTTTTTCGAACTTGCGATGACTTCGGTTACTCTTGCAACACTCATACTCGTTACTCCTTATTTACAATACTCAAAAAGCCTATGCGCCTAAGGCTTGCCCGTCTAGTCGCCATCGATCAGCGCCGCCACCGACGGCCCGACAACCTTTACAATTTGCGTGACACCCTCTGCGTTCGGATGGATTGCATCGGCCTGCATGAACGGCAGCACGTCCCCCTCAAACGCCGTGAAAAAGCCGGGGTGATAATCCGCCCCGAAACGCGCTGCGATGTCTGCGAAAATTGGATCAAACGCGGCCTTATAATCAGGTCCGTAATTTAATGGCGCTTCAATCCCCACCACCAACACAGCCGCACCGGAGTTCGCAGCCTGCTGGACAATGGTTTCCACATTCTGCCGCACAACACTTGGATCAATGCCGCGCAGCATGTCGTTGCCGCCAAGGGCAATCACAATGGCATCAACCTGCTCACTCAACGTCCAAGCGATGCGCGCCGCACCACCTTGGGTCGTATCACCAGAGACCCCCGCATTCACAAGCGTTACCTCGGTCCCGTTTGCCTGCAGCCAGCTGTCTAATTGTGGCACAAGGCCCTGCTCAACAGGCAACCCATAGCCTTGAACAAGGCTGTCACCAAAGATCACCACGGTACTTTCGGCACGCGCAGCACTGTGCCCCATGCCAAGGCCCAGACCCAAGATCGCAACAATTGTCATCATCAGGTTGCGCAGCAGCAATACCGCCCCATATCCAGTTGTGATCCCCATGAAAGGCCCCTCAATGTCTAACCCGATCCTGTCCCTCAAAGATGTGCACCTTTCGCTAAATGGCAATGCGGGGATGGTGGATATCTTGCACGGCATCAGTCTTGACGTGACAAAAGGCGAGACATTGGCGCTGATCGGCCCATCGGGTTCGGGAAAATCATCACTTCTCATGGTAATGGGTGGGCTCGAGCAAGCAACTGGCGGCACGATCAGCGCAGTTAACCAAGACCTCACCAATTTGGACGAAGACGCACTTGCCGCGTTTCGACGGCACCACATGGGCGTAGTGTTTCAGTCTTTTCACCTTATCCCGACCATGACGGCGCTTGAAAACGTGGCCGTTCCGCTTGAGTTAGCTGGTGCAAGCGATGCCTTTGACCGCGCCCAAACGGAACTGGAAGCAGTCGGCCTTGGGGCGCGGGCGGATCATTATCCCAATCAGATGTCGGGGGGCGAGCAACAGCGCGTGGCCCTTGCACGTGCTCTCGCGCCGCGTCCGGAGATTTTGCTGGCGGACGAGCCGACGGGCAATCTTGATGGCACCAACGGTGAGGCCGTCATGGACCTTCTGTTTGATTTGCGCGACCGTCACGGTGCGACCCTCATCATGGTCACCCATTCGCCTGAATTGGCAAACCGCTGTGACCGCGTGATCCGATTGCGTGACGGACGGTTGGACCAATGAAAACTGCATGGATTTTTGCAACACGTGAACTGCGCAATGGCTTGCGCGGCTTTGGTATTTTTCTGGCCTGCCTTGCGCTCGGCATCGCCGCGATTGCCGCCGTGGGCAGCACCCGCACAGCCATCCTCAAAGGCTTAGAACGGGACGGGGCAGCACTGCTTGGGGGCGACGCAGAACTGCAACTCACCTACCGCTTCGCCACGGAAGACGAGCGCGCATGGATGCAAAGCCAAGCCGTTCAAGTGTCCGAGATTACTGATTTTAGATCTATGATTGTGGTGCCATCGGGGAGCGATGCGCCACCAGAGCGGGCATTAACCCAAGTCAAATCAGTCGATGCAGCCTACCCCCTTGTGGGCGAGGTTAAGTTATCCCCTGAGATGCCGCTTGATCAGGCCATTGCCGCAAATGGTGCGGTGATGGAGCGTGTCTTGGCTGACCGCCTTGGGCTGATAATCGGCGACAGCTTCAACATTGGTACCGGCACATTCCGCCTTTCAGCTATTTTGCAACGCGAGCCTGACAGTGCCGGTGGTGGTTTCGGCTTGGGCCCGCGTACATTGGTGCGCACTGAAAGTCTGGCAAACGCGGGCCTGCTACAAACCGGCACTTTGTTCGACACGAAATACCGCATGCTGTTGCCAGAAGGCACCGAACTTGCCGCCCTTGAGCGTGACGCCGAGCAACGCTTTGCTAATTCAGGGCTACGCTGGACCGATGCGCGCAACGGCGCGCCAGGCGTTCAGCAGTTTGTTGACCGGCTTGGTGCCTTTTTGGTGCTTGTCGGGCTATCTGGTTTGGCGGTCGGGGGCGTGGGTGTCAGCGCAGCGGTGCGCAGCTACCTCGAGCGGAAAACATCCGTAATCGCGACGCTCAAAACATTGGGCGCATCACGCTCAACCATCTTTGCCACTTACGCCATTCAAATCAGCCTGTTGACGATCTTGGGCATAGCTATCGGGCTTGTGCTTGGCGCGGCACTTCCACTTGCCCTCGCACCCATCATTGAAGCCCGCCTGCCGGTTCCCGCCGAGTTTGCAATTCACCCCAAACCACTCATCGAAGCTGCCATATATGGCGCGTTTGCCGCTGCAATCTTCACGCTTTGGCCACTTGCGCGCACGGAAAATATTCGCGCAGCCACGCTATTTCGGGACGCATTAGGACACGACAACGCACTGCCACGCAAAAGATACCTGTTTCTGACTGCGGGGTTGGTCGCCGCGTTGGTGCTTAGCGCCATCGCATTTTCGGGCACGGCGTTCCTAACCCTTTGGACCGCGGGGGGCATTATCGCTGTACTGGGTGTGCTTGCTTTAGCCGCGCGCGGACTGCGAGCGTTGGCGGCAGCCGCAACCAAAATGCGCGCGTTGCGCGGGCGGCCTGCCTTACGCCTTGCGCTTGGTGCCATTGGCGGGCCACGTGAACAGGCAAGCTCAGCTATTTTGTCACTGGGTCTTGGCCTTTCCGTGCTTGCCGCTGTTGGGCAAATTGACGGCAACCTGCGCGGCGCAATCGCGCGAGATTTGCCAGACGTCGCCCCCAGCTACTTCTTTGTAGATATTCAGTCTGACCAACTCAACGGCTTTAACGCGCGGCTGACGGGTGACCCTGCAGTGTCTCGGGTGGATACTGCGCCAATGTTGCGCGGAGTCATCAGCAAGATAAATGACCGCCCCGCAAAAGAGGTCGCAGGTGATCATTGGGTAATACAAGGTGACCGCGGCGTCACATACGCACCAACAGCGGCAGACGGGGTGACAATCACGCAAGGCAGTTGGTGGCCCGCAGATTATACAGGCGCACCGCAAATTAGCTTTGCCGCCGAAGAAGCCGAAGAGATGGGTCTTGTCCTTGGGGATACGATGACGATCAACATCCTGGGGCGTGATATCACGGGCACGATCACATCGTTTCGGGAGGTGGACTTTTCGACCGCAGGGATTGGCTTCATCCTGACCATGAACCCTGCTGCACTGCAGGGCGCACCGCACAGCCACATCGCAACAGTTTACGCAACACCCGAGGCCGAGGCCGAAATTTTGCGTGACCTCGCAGGAACATTCCCCAACATCACCGCGATCAGGGTCGCCGACGCGATTGCACGTGTGGGAGAGCTTTTGGCAAGCCTTGCTGCGGCCACATCCCTAGGGGCATCAGCCACATTGATTAAAGGCTTTTTGGTCTTGATCGGAGCCGCAGCAGCAGGTGTTGATGCGCGCACGTTTGAGGCGGCAGTCCTCAAAACACTCGGTGCATCAAAAGGCGTTATCCTGCAAAGTTTTGCATTACGAGCAGGGCTTTTGGGAGCGGCCGCGGGCACAATTGCGCTGGTTGCAGGGCTGACTTTTGCATGGGCCGTCAGCAAGTTTGTGATGGAAACCAGCTTTGCGATTGTCTGGGGAAATGCGTTGGCCATTATCATTGGCGGTGTTGCAGCCACGATGCTGGCGTTCCTGGGGTATGCTTGGGGGCCGCTGAAGGCACGCCCCGCCGGCATCCTGCGTAGAGGAAATTAGGGCAAAGGTGCGGGGCGGTCTTGCGCCCCGCTATACCTGCTTTAGGATTTCGCGCGAATGACTTGCAACAGGGGCAAAAGCGCAGACATATCAGGGCCGTGCTGCATGCCGGTTAGCGCTTTGCGCAATGGCATAAACAACCCGCGCCCCTTCCGACCAGTTTCGGCTTTTACAGCTGATGTCCACTGACCCCATGTCTCGGCGTCAAATGGAGCGTCTGGCAACAATGCCATCGCTTGGGCAACAAACTCAGCATCTTCGTCGTCAATAACAGGGTCTGCACCCTCGGAACAAAGCGTCCACCACTGGGCCAAATCTGCCTTTACGGTGATATTATCCTTCGCAACCGCCCAGAACTGCGCCTGAAGCTCTGCCGGCACACCCAACCCGTTCAGATCATTCGTCACGGCGTCAGCAGGCAGGCCTTGCAGCACATTCGCAGTCAGCGGGAACAGATCATTCTCATCAAATTTTGTCGGTGCAGAGCCAAACTTGGTGATGTCAAAGCCTTCAACCAATTCATCAATTGAGCCGCGCAGCTCAACCGGATCGGACGAGCCGATGCGCGCCAAAAGCGACAACAACGCCATTGGTTCGACACCGCGTTCACGAAGATCGCGCAACGCAAGTGTGCCAAGACGCTTTGAAAGCGCCTCGCCCTGCGGTCCGGTCAAAAGAGAGTGGTGCGCAAAAGTTGGAACAGTACCACCGATTGCTTCGATCATCTGGATCTGGGTCGCAGTGTTGGTCACGTGATCAGAGCCGCGCACAACATGGGTCACGCCCATGTCGGTGTCGTCCACAACCGACGCCAAAGTGTAAAGCACCTGACCGTCACCGCGGATCAGAACCGGATCACTTACGGATGCCGCATCAATGCTGATGTCGCCCAAGATACCATCGGTCCACTCAATTCGCGACTGGTCGAGCAAAAAGCGCCAGTGGCCAGAACGCTCAGCGCGCAACGCGTCTTTCTCAGCGTCACTCAACGAAAGACCCGCACGGTCATAAACCGGTGGTTTGCCCATGTTGAGTTGCTTTTTACGCTTCAAATCAAGCTCGGTAGGCGTTTCGAAACACTCGTAAAACCGGCCAATGCCGCGCAGCTTGTCTGCCTCCGCTGCATAGCGGTCAAGGCGGTCTGACTGACGCTCCATCCGGTCCCATGTGATGCCAAGCCACTCCAGATCTTGCTGAATCGCATCCACATACTCTTGCTTTGAGCGCTCTGGATCGGTGTCATCAATCCGCAGAATGAAAGAGCCGTTGTTCTTGCGCGCAATCAGATAATTAAAAAGCGCTGTGCGCAGGTTACCAATATGCAAAAAGCCAGTGGGCGAAGGGGCAAAACGAGTCGTGGTCATCGGAAATTCTCCTGTTCGCGCGGGATGTCTCACACCCTTGGGCGCTTGTCTAGTTTTCGCCATGCCACGGCACCAAGCAAAGCTATCAATAGCGCCCCAGTTGCCCAAGGTGCGCCGCGACACCCCTCAGAATAAAGCTGCCCTGCGACGGTGACATTTGCAAAGAGGGTCTCAACCTCACCTAGCAAAGCAAAAGACACCACCACCAATGCAGCATACCGCACCAAAGGTATCGGCCATAACAGCGACAACGCAGCAAGGACTAATGCGGCGACACCCACGGGATGCGTTGCGAAATACCCCACTTCGGCCAGCGCACCAACGGCCCCGTCTGTCGGGGACCAATCAGGCCTTAAGCGGGGGCACAGCGCATCAGCTACCATCGCGCCAACGGTTCACAATCGGATAGCGGCGATCAAGCCAAAACGCTTTTTGGCTCAGCCTTGGTCCCGGCGCAGCCTGAAAGCGTTTATACTCACTGATATAAACCAAATGCTCGACGCGCTTGACCACATCGCGGTCAAAGCCCGCAGCGACACATTCAGCAACCGACCGCTCCTCATCGATGAGCATTTCAAGGATCGCATCAAGAACTTCATACTCGGGCAAGCTGTCGCTGTCTTTTTGATCTGGACGCAACTCTGCTGTCGGCGGCTTGTTGATCACACGTGGCGGAATAACAGTGCCTTCAGGGGCCATCATCCAAGGGCGGTGGTTTGCATTGCGCCAACGGCACGTCTCAAACACGCGGGTTTTGTACATATCTTTGATGGGGTTATAACCACCCGACATATCACCATAGATGGTCGCATAGCCAACGGCGACTTCGGATTTGTTGCCCGTTGTCAAAAGCATCTCGCCAAATTTGTTCGACTGGGCCATCAACAAAAGCCCCCGCAAGCGTGACTGAATATTCTCTTCGGTCAGTCCCTCATCAAGTCCTGCAAAAAGCGGTGCAAGGGCTTCGGTCACTGCCGCGCGCGGGCCTGCAATGCTGACCTCATCGAGCTTACATCCAAGCAGGTTTGCAACTTCACCGGCATCATCAAGACTTTCGCGGCTGGTATATTCTGACGGCAACATCACGCAACGCACGTTCTCAGGGCCAAGCGCATCCGCCGCGATGGTCGCCACAATCGCACTATCAATGCCACCCGACAAACCAAGCAGTACTTTGGAAAATCCGGTTTTGCCCATGTAATCCCGCAGACCCTCAACCATGGCGCGGTAATCTTGTTCCTCTGTGCAAGGTTGCGGGGTTATCTCCCCCTCCACGGCACGCCACCCATCTGCGGTGCGCGTGAAATCAATGTGACTAAGCGCTTGATCAAAAAGGGGCATCTGAAGGGCAAGTGCGCCGCCTTTGTTCAACACAAATGAGCCACCATCAAAGATCTGATCGTCCTGTCCACCAACCATATTGAGGTACACCAGCGGCAAACCTGTCTCGACGACACGGGCCACCATGTGGCTCATCCGGACATCAAACTTACCGCGAAAATAGGGCGACCCGTTCGGAACAAACAGCATCTCGGCGCCGCTTTCTTCCATCGCCTCAGCCACATCTTCGTGCCACGCATCTTCGCAAATCGGAAAGCCGATACGAACACCGCGCACAGACATCGGTCCCTGAAGCGGCGCAGATGCGTAGTGGCGGACCTCGTCAAAGACGTTGAAGTTTGGCAGCTCATGCTTGTGACCCACGGATGTGATCTCGCCGCCATCCAGCAGATAGTACGCGTTAAACAACTGACCGTCTTTGCTTTGTGGCCCGCCAATTGCCATCGCTGGTCCGTGCTTAACACGCGCGGCCAACGCCTCGATCTGGGCCATCGCATCACGCACAAACTGAGGCTTTAGAACCAAGTCTTGCACCTGATAACCGGTGATAAACATCTCGGGAAACATGATCAGGTCTGCACCTGCCTCACGCGCTTCTTGCCACGCATCAAAGGCAAGCTGCGCATTGCCCGCCAAATCCCCAACCGTTGGGTTTAGCTGCGCCATTGTCAGCCGAAAGTTATCCTCGGCGCGTGTACGCGACCCTTTTTGACCGACCAGATCAGACATTGCCGTCCCTTTTTCGAAAACCACGCTTTGCTTTAGCAGATGTAGCCCCAAGCGAAAGGCCTGCCAATTTGCGATGCGCAAAAGTCGTTGTTCATTGCTCGTTGCTGATTTAGGCTTTCGCCAAGGGGCATCAATGGCCCTGCCTAGACTTTCGGGGGAACTACCGTGCAGCGCAATACCGCATCCGTCCTTGCGGCCCTTTTGGCCGCCACCTCTTTGGCCGCAGCACCCGTGGCCGCACAAAGCACACAGACAAAGCAGTATGAAAATGGCGGTGTCTACGAGGGAACTTTCAAAGACGGCAAGCAACATGGCATGGGCCGCTACACTTTGCCTAACGGATATGAGTACGAAGGCGAGTGGGTTAACGGCACGATCAGCGGCCAAGGTACAGCACGCTTTCCCAATGGCTCACTTTATGTGGGTGAGTTTCAGAACGGCCAACCCAACGGTTTTGGCAAGATCACTTTCACCGATGGCGGCACCTATGAGGGGGATTGGGCAGCAGGTATGATGACCGGCACTGGCCTCATTCTATACGATGGCGGTGTTGTGTATGAAGGCGGTGTCACAAACGGGCGGCACGACGGCATCGGCAAGATGCAAGACCCCTCCGGCTACATCTATGAAGGCGAGTGGATCGACGGGATTAAATCCGGCTCTGCCAAAATCACCTACCCCGATGGTTCTGTATTCGAAGGCGAGATGGCAGATGGTAAGCGCGCTGGCCCCGGGACGCTCGAGACCGCAGATGGGCTTGTGTTTGAGGGCACATGGGTCAACGACCAGATGGAAGGCGACGGTAAGCTGACCCAAATCAACGGTGACGTTTACGAAGGCACTTTCGTAGCCGGCCAGCGTCAGGGGCAAGGCACCGTAACGTACGCAAACGGCGATATCTACGTGGGCGCGTTCAACAATGATGCACGCCACGGCCAAGGCACGTTCACAAGTACGGACGGCTACAAATACGTGGGCAACTGGACCCGCGGCGAGATTGATGGCGAAGGTGTGGTGACCTATCCCGATGGCTCTGTGTACACAGGCTCATTCGTGGGTGGTCTGGCCGAAGGCACCGGCGAAATCATCTACGCAGATGGCAACACCTATTCGGGTGAGTGGGACGCAGGCGTGATTTCTGGCGAAGGGCGTGCCACTTACACCAATGGCCTGATTTACGAAGGCGGGTTCAAAAACGCGCGCAACCATGGCCAAGGCGTGATGACGTACCCTGATGGCTACCGCTATGAAGGCGCGTGGGAAAACGGGCAACGCAACGGGCAAGGTACCGCAACCTACGCAGACGGCACTGTATATGTGGGCACGTTCAGCGCAGGGCAGCGGTCAGGCACCGGCAAAATCACCATGCCTGATGGTTTTATCTATGAGGGTGAATGGACCCGTGGCGAAATCAGCGGTCAGGGCAAGGCCACTTACGCAAACGGCGACATCTATGAAGGTCTGTTCGTTCAAGGCAAACGCCAAGGCGCGGGCACAATGACCTACGCCACAGGCGAAACAGCAAGCGGTGAGTGGGACAACGGCGCACTGCGCGAAGAGACAGCCTCAATCGAAGGCGCTGACGATACAGCTACAAGAGAAGCTGAGGCGCAAGCGGACCAATAGGTCGCTCGCGCATCGGTCTTTAGGCGGCCAGTCCGCGCCCCTTAAGAAGGGCTTGCACACCAGGCAATCTGCCGCGGAAGGCAATATACAAGTCTTTCGGATCAACACTGCCTCCTTTTGATAAGATGTGCTCCTCAAGAGCCTTGGCAGTTTTGCTATCAAATGCGCTTCCCGCGTCTTCAAAGGCTTCAAACGCATCAGCGTCCATAACCTCGGACCACATGTAACTATAGTAGCTGGCCGCGTAGTAGCCGCCTGAAAACACATGGGCGAAATGCGGCGTGGCGTGGCGCATGCGGATGGCGGCGGGCATCCCGATCCGGTCAAGCGTCTCCGCTTGGGCCTGCATCGCATCAGCAGGTGGTGGACCGTCGTGGAAATCCAGATCAACCAACGCAGAAGCGACGTATTCAACCGTTTGGAATCCCATATTGTAGGTCGATGCCCCAAGAAGCCGTTCCCGCAAATCCGCAGGCATCGCCGCCCCCGTAATGGCGTGGGTAGCGAATGTCTCAAAGACTTCGGGCACCTCCATCCAGTGCTCGTAGAGTTGGCTTGGTAGCTCCACAAAATCGCGCGGCACTGATGTGCCACTTACCATTTCATAGGTTACATCTGACAGCATCTGATGCAGCGCATGTCCAAATTCATGAAACAACGTGCGCGCGTCATCATAAGACAAAAGCGCAGGTCCACCGGAAGGTTTGGCAAAATTACACACGTTTAACACAACTGGGCGGACTTCTTTATCCATCCGGTTTTGCGCCCGCATCGCAGAGCACCACGCACCAGACCGCTTTGACCCGCGCGCAAAATAATCCCCCACGAACACCGCAATATGCTCACCGTTGCGCGTCACATTCCACGCACGACAGTCTTCATGATACAAATCCAGCTCGACAGGCTCAAAAGACAGATCAAAAAGCCGGGACGCACAAGAAAACGCAGCCTCGATCATACGGTCAAGCTGTAGGTAGGGCTTCAATTCAGCCTCATCCAAATCGTGCTCTGCCTTGCGACGAGCCTCTGCATAATAATGCCAGTCCCACGCCTGAATGGGTCCTTCGTGACCATCTGCAATAAGCACCTGCTCAAGAACAATCGCATCTGCGTCCGCCGCCGCCTGTGCAGGGGCCCACACATCCATCAATAACGAACGAACTGCATCAGCATCGCCCGCCATTTCAACTTCCAGCTTGTAGGCCGCATAGTCTTTATAGCCCAACAGTTGTGCCAGTTCATGGCGCAACGAAAGCATTTCATTTGCCAGTGCGCGGTTATCCGTTTCGCCCCCATTTGCACCGCGCGCCACGTAAGCTTCATAAGCCGCTTTGCGCAAATCACGGTTCGGACAAAACTGCAAAAACGGTGTGATGATTGAGCGGGCAAGGGTGACAACGGGGCCGTCTACGCCTTTTTCCTGTCCCGCCGCGCGCATTGCATCGACGGCAAACTCCGGCAGGCCATTCAGATCAGCTTGGGTAAGCTCCATAAACCAAGTCCGCTCATCAGACAGAAGGTTCTGACCAAACGCGGTTCCAAGGCTGGCAAGGCGTGATTTGATCTTTGCGTAGCGCGCACGGTCGTCCCCCTCCAAGAGCGCCCCTGCCCGCACATAGTTTTTGTAGCTCAGCTCCAAAACGCGGGCTTGTTCGGCGGTTAAATCTAGATCGGCGCGCTGATCCCAAAGCGCTTGGTACCGCGCAAACAGGTCCGCGTTCAAAGAAATCTCAGAACTGTAATCTGCCAAAGCAGGTGAGAAATCGCGGCTCAACGCCTCTCGGGTATCGTTAGAGACAGCGCCAGAAATTGTGTAGAAAATTGATAAAACCTTATCGAGATCTTCTCCCACGCGGGCCATCGCCTCAATCGTGTTTTCAAATGTGGCAGGTGCGGGGTCAGCTGCAATTGCTGCCACATCCGCACGCGCCTCGGCCAATGCCGCCTCGAAAGCCGGCGCAAACATGTCATCGCGCACCTTCGAGAAAGCCGGCATGTCAAAAGGTTCGGTCCATGTGGTCAATGCGGTCATCATATCTCTCCGGTAAACTACGCTTTAGTTTTATGTAGGCACGCAAGCACCGCGATGTAAGCCGCTACGTCGCGCTGCCGCACACGGTACAATTCTTGTTGCGTGTAATTTTGATGTGGCGCGTTTGCGCATAAAGCGCATCGTAGATCAGCATTGATCCCGACAACCCCTCGCCCGCGCCAGTTATCTCTTTCACCGCTTCAACAGCCATCATCGCCCCGATAACGCCGGGCAAAGGCCCCGCGACGCCAGCTTCTGCGCAGCTTAGCGCAAGCTTACTGTCAGGTGCTTTAGGGAACACGCAAGCGTAACACGGCCCACCCTGAACATACGTGCTGATCTGCCCTTCCCATTGGGTCAGCGCTGCGGCAATCAACGGCTTACCGAGCTTCTGGCATGTCTCGTTCACTAAATAACGGGTGTCAAAATTGTCGCTGCCATCAAGCACCAGATCGTAGTCCGCAATTAAGTCCACTGCCATATCAGCAGTCAGGCGGCGGTTATACGGGCGCACTGTGACAAAAGGGTTTTGTGCCTTTAAGCGCGCCTCAGCACTGAACACTTTGGGCATGCCGATCGCCGCATCATTGTGTATGATTTGGCGCTGTAGATTGGTGTTTTCGACAATATCATCATCAATAATTCCGAGCGTACCAACACCCGCTGCGCCCAGATACATCAAAGCAGGCGCCCCAAGGCCGCCAGCCCCAATCACCAAAACTTTCGCCTCTTTTAGGGACTTCTGACCAACGCCACCGATCTCTCGCAACACGATGTGACGTGCGGCGCGTTCCAACTCTACGTCCGCAAATAACTGACCGGTTTCGGGAACTTCAAAACTGACGGGATTTGTGCGAGCTCTGATCCACAGCAAACCACGGCGGTAAGCCAGAACAAGCCCCACGAAAGCCGCCAGTAATATCCAAAGCCGCGCATCCCCACCGGTGCCCTCGCGCAGCGGGTGACCGTTTGGCAAAATGATGTGCACCGCCAAAACTGCAACAAACAACAAACCGATCATGATCCAGCGTGCTTGTTTTGGCGTTTGGGTGATCATGCCGAACACCCACAAAAACGCGGCCATTGAAAAAACAACTAACATCAGCTGCGCCCCGTCGAACCAAAGCCACCGCTACCACGCGCCGTTTGCCCAAGTGCGCTTTCCACTTTGAATTCACCCTGAACAACTGGCGCCACAACCATTTGCGCGATGCGATCAGCGTGACTAATCACAAAAGGCTCAGACGATGTATTCAGCACGATGATACCTACTTCACCACGGTAATCCGCATCAATAGTACCGGGGCTGTTTAGCAACGTAATCCCATGCTTAAGCGCCAAACCACTGCGCGGCCGGATCTGCACCTCAAAACCCGCTGGAATTGCCATGCACAGCCCTGTCGGAACAAGCGCGCGCGCCCCAGGCTCAAGCACCAGCGCACCGCGGTCTGGCAAGTTGGCCCGTAGATCAGCACCGGCTGCCAACGTCGTCTCATACGCCGGCAACCCAAGCGACGTATCCGCCCCCTCTACCCACATCATCTCGATCATCGGTTGGCTCATCACGAACGGCCTCTCATCTTCTTTTGTTCAAAATATCCCAGAGCGCGAGACAGCGTCTCGCACCCGCATCCAACCACTTAGCGCAGTTTCGGCGGATTTGCAGGGTCCATCCCGGGTGCTTTTGGCGCCTCAGGCATCAACAACTCTGGCAGATCAAATTGCAGCCCCGCGGCCAGAAGCGCAGACACACTTGGATCGCGGGAGGCAAGAAACGCCACATCCAAGACACCCGCCTCAAGCCCCGAGAACGTCAGCGCTTCACCAACAGCGCGCGCCAGCGCATTCTCGGCACCCGCCGCCACATCAATAAATGCCAGCATATGCCCACGCGATCCGTCATCATAAGCAACCCCGACCAGCACAGCCTTTTGCGCAAGCCCCGTGGCGGTTGCCAGCTTTGCATCAAGTGCCGCGATCAAATCTTCTGGCAGACCCTTGGGCGGTGTAATCTCTTTCGGCGTCGCGGTGACTTCTGTTGGCAGATTTCCAAGTGTCGCATGCAACCATTCAACCGCATCGCTTGGGATCAATATTTCGGACGACTGCCCCAGATTGACACCCATGCCAATGCCTTGTCCGCTTAACATCGCGGCCAATATGCGTCCTGACACAGCAACATAAGGCACGGGCTTTTCAGCAAATGCTGTCAGGCGTTCAATGCGGTCAAATACCAATACGAACTGCCCGCCCTCAACATCGAACACGTCTGGCTCAACGTCTTCACCGTCTGCCTCTTGAAGCAGCAGCATAAACAACTCTGCATCCGCTAACCGCTCATAAAACCGCAAACGCGCCGCATCAGAGGCATCCATATTTTCAAAAGCGATATCAACGGGCGTCTTGGACATGGGGGCCTCATGTTTGGAAGGTATAGCTCGGTCATCGGGGTAGTGATTTCACCACGATCAAACAAGGTGAAAGATGCGCGCAGGTAAATCATTTCGAAACCTATCGAAATAACGCTTGCTATTGTTTCGAATATCTTCGAAATATAGGATATGAAACATGAAAGCGCTCTGCACCCCGCCGCCTCCAGCGGTCTCAGTCTAACAGTAGCTGCATCCACGTTTGCCGCGTTAGGCAGCGAACAACGCTTGGGTGTGCTCCGTGTTCTGGTGCAAGCGGGACCAAAAGGGCTCAGCATCGGAGAGCTGGCAGAGCGGTCGGACGTCTCGGGCTCAACACTCACACATCACATGAAAATTCTTGCGGCAGCGGGTCTAATCCAACAGCAAAAACACGGGCGTTCAATTATTTCGGTTGGTGCCGCCTACGACGATATCGAGGCGCTCTGCGGGTTTTTGATGGCCAATTGCTGTGCCTGTGGTCCCGCATGTCAGTGTGGTCCAGATTGCAAATGTAGCGACGGCGAATGCTGTTCCGACATCCAGGGCCAAGAAGCATCAAACAATACAAAGGCTACATCATGAGCGACGCATCCCAAACACGGTCGAGCGCGATCAAACCTGCAGCACTTTGGCGCGGGGCGGACAAAGCAATTCTTGTCACTTTGGCAGCTCTTGCAGCTCTTGCCTTCTTCGACCTGAACGCCCTTGGCCCCGTAATCGCCAGCGGTTTTGGCAGCTTGGCACACACAGCGCCATTTATCTTATTTGCAATCTTTTCTGTAGCTTACCTCAAGGCCACTGGCGCCGAAGGGCTGGTGGCCAAAGCCTTCACCGGCCCACCGGTTCGTATGATTATATTCGCCGCAATTGTCGGGGGTGTGGCGCCGTTTTGTTCGTGCGAGGTCATTCCGTTTGTTTCCGCGCTTTTGGCGCTTGGGGCGCCCCTTGGGGCGGTCATGGCACTGTGGCTAGCGTCGCCATTGATGGACCCTGCCCAATTCGCGATCACCGGATCCGCCCTTGGCTTTGACTTTGCAATCGCAAAAACCGTGGCGGCAATCAGTGTCGGCATCGGCGGCGGTCTGGTCACGCAGCTGCTATCTGGCACCGCCGTCTTCAGCGACCCACTAAAGATTGCCCCCGTGAAGTCTTGCTGCTCAAAATCATCTGGTCCTTCGGGATTTGATCAAAAGCCGCAATGGAAATTCTGGGGCGAAGCTGACCGCACTGCTACTTTCCGTGAAACCACCCTTACAAACGGAGTGTTTTTGTTCAAATGGCTGCTCATCGCGTATATTTTTGAGGCCATGATGACGCGCTATGTTCCGGCCGAATTTGTCGCGGGCTTTTTGGGTGGTGAAGGCGTGCAGCCGGTTATTCTTGGTGCAATTTTGGGCGGTCCTGCCTATCTCAACGGCTACGCAGCGGTCCCACTTGTTGCGGGCTTGGTGGATCAAGGCATGTCACAAGGCGCAGCGCTGTCATTCATGATGGCCGGTGGCGTAAGCTGTATTCCCGCAGCGATTGCAGTCTACGCGCTTGTGAAACGCAAAGTTTTCGCAGCGTATCTTGGACTGGCATTCGTCGGTTCTGTCAGCGCAGGGTTGGTCTGGCAGGCGATCGCCTGACGCAATGGGCGTTGAACCGTTGAACCAGTTGGCGTAGGCAGCTGGCACAATAATACGGGAAGACACCATGTACCGCGTCTGGAATTTCGTCACCAATTACTCGCTTTTGCTCATTGCCGGAGCATTGATCGCGCTGATTTGGGCAAACATTAACGCCGAAAGCTACCACCATTTTGTAGAGTTCACTATTTGGGATCATGCGCCGATCGGGCACCTTCATGATGGACATCGCACCCTCACCCTACACTATCTGGTGAATGATATTTTGATGGCGCTGTTCTTTGCAATCGCCGCAAAAGAGGTCTGGGAGGCCGTGATCCTCAAAGAAGGCTCGCTGCGTGGCAAGAAAGCGGCAACACCTTTGTTTGCCACACTCGGCGGCATGGTTGGTCCGATTTCTGTGTACCTTGGGTTGGCGTTTTTGCTTGGTGAAGACAAGTTCAGCGCAGTCGCTAACGGGTGGGCAATTCCAACGGCAACAGACATCGCATTCAGCTACCTCGTTGGACGCCTTGTGTTTGGCGCAGGCCACCCTGCGGTACGCTTTTTGTTGTTGCTGGCAATCGCAGATGATGCTGCGGGCCTCATCATTTTGGCGATTTTCTACCCATCGGGCGAATTGGCTCCGGTTTGGCTGCTAGCCTCATTTGGCGCTGCCATCGGTGTGTTTCTCTTGGCCAACTGGCTGCCGCGCAAAATGGACAGAGGAAACCAAATGCGCCCTGTTAGCACATGGGTACGCACCAAGCTGCATTTCCTGCCCTATGCCATTGCTGCCTGCATCAGCTGGTACGGCTTCATGCGTTCGGGCCTTCACCCCGCATTGGGCCTTTTGCCGATCGTGCCAACCATTCCGCATGCTGACCGCGCTTTTGGTATTTTCAGCGAGGCCGAGCAGTATTTGACAGACTTGCTCAACAAGATCGAGCACGCGTTGAAGCACCCCGTAGAGATCATCTTGTTCTTCTTTGGTCTGCTGAATGCCGGTGTTGAGTTCAGCTCTATTGGCGATGCGACATGGCTTGTTCTTGCGGGTCTGCTGATCGGTAAGCCTGTTGGTATCTTTATCTTCGGATGGATCGCAGCACGCCCTCTGGGTCTTGGGCTGCCCCAAGGGATGCGTCTTGTTGATCTGATCGTGATTGGTTTTGTGGCGGCTATTGGCTTTACGGTTTCGCTTTTTGTGGCCTCAGTGGCCTTTGACGCTGGGCCCGTTCAAGACGCTGCGAAAATGGGGGCGCTCTTTAGCTTCTTTGCTGCTGTGGCGTCATTCATCGCAGGCAAATTGTTGCGGGTTGAGAAACAGCAAGCCTAACTGGATCATCGGCAGATTTTCGCATAATTTGAAGGGCTCCAGTCACCGCTGGGGCCCTTTTTCGTTTAACCAGTCCGCCCGAAACGTGGCAATTGTTTTCAAAAACAGACATAATAATGCCCAATTGCGTTCCTATTGATTGGCGGAAGAAACCCGCTTTGTACCGTTACCGAGCGCGAGGTGTAGTGTCAGGAACCGGAGCCAATGCTCGAGTTTGAAAATGTCAGCAAATCATTCTGGACGGGGACACAGCGTAAAGTGATCCTGGATCGGGTAAGCTTTCGGGTCAAGCTTGGCAAATCCTTGGGCATCCTTGCGCCTAATGGCACCGGCAAGACCACCCTGATCAACATGATGGCGGGGCTCGAAAAACCAGATGAGGGCGAGATCAGGCGCAGTTGCCGCATCTCGTTTCCTTTGGGCTTTATGGGCGGCGTGACCAACAGACACACGGCCATGGACAACTCACGGTATATCGCACGGCTTTACGGGCTAGACCCCGATTATGTCGAAGCATTCTGCCGCTGGATGTGTGACATCGATGAATATTTCGACATGCCTGTCGGCACCTTTTCGTCAGGCATGCGTGCGCGTTTTACTTTTGCGCTAATGCTTGCGCTCGATTTTGATGTCTACCTCATCGATGAGGGAATGCCCTCAACCACGGATGTGAACTTCAACCGCAAAGCCGCAGAAATCCTGAAAGAGCGGTTCCGGACAACGACCGTTATCATCGTGTCGCACCAAGCAGAGACTTTGGAAAAACACGCCAAACAAGCCGCCGTTTTGATGAACGGCCAATTGAATATGTTTGAAACCTTGGAAGAGGCTAAGCAACTTTATGACTACCAAACCCAAGGCGCAAAAGTTTAGGATCCGCCGCCCCGTTCAAGGTGCAACGCCCGCACTGGATCAGGCAGCGGCCGAAACACCGACACCTCAAGGTACTACTCCGCTCAAGGCCGTTGAGGGGCCGCTTGATGCGATCCGCCAAGAGGGGCTGACCGGTCGTCAGCTGCGCATGGCGCGACGCGTGGCACAAAAACACGGGCTCGCACCCACATCCGATTTTGATGCAATCAGGTTGCTGCGCGAAAAAGGGATTGATCCGTTTCAACGGGCCGACACGCTTGATTTGGTCATGCCTGAGAGCAATACCAACGCAGGCGCCGCAGCTTCAAACGTGGCCCAAAGTGGCAACACGGCCCGCGATGAAGAAGCGGTGCGCCAAGCCCTTGGGCGCATTCAATTGCCCCAAACCACCCAAAACGGCAAAGCACAGCTACCCTCAACCGAGGTGGCATCGCCGGACGATCGCGCCCTCGAAATTAGGCGCATCCAACAAGACATCGCAAAACGCCGCCGCCGCAAACTATTGCTTTTGATCTCGCGGCTGAGCGCCTTTGTCTTTTTGCCCACATTGATCGCGGGGTATTATTTCTATGTTCTCGCGACACCAATGTACGCCACCAAATCCGAGTTCCTCATCCAGCAAGCAGAGCCACCGGGCGCGTCCGGTGCCGCAAGTCTTTTCGGAGGCTCGCCCATCGCCACGTCCCAAGACAGCATCGCCGTACAAGGGTATCTACAATCGCCCGAGGCGATGCTCCGGCTTGATGAAGACCTTGGGTTTAAGGAGCATTTCTCACAAGAAAACATTGATACCCTCAAGCGGCTTGCACCTGATACCACCAATTCTGCGGCCTATAAGCTGTACAAAAAGAAAGTGAAGATCGGTTATGATCCCACCGAAGGGATTGTGCGCATGGAGGTCATCGCAGCCGATCCTGAAACCAGTGCGCTTTTCGCAGAACGGCTCGTGGCCTATGCTGAGGAACGCGTCGACAATATCTCGCTGCGTGTGCGTGAAGACGCCATGAAAGGCGCACGTGAAAGCTATGAGGCCGCGGAAGCCGAACGGGTTGAGGCGCTTTCTCGTGTGACGCGCCTGCAAGAAAGTCTTGGTGTTCTGAACCCTGCTGCGGCTAACGCGCTTTTGCAAAGCGAGATGCAACAACTGCAATCGCTGCTTTTGGAAAAAGAGCTCACGTTGGCCAGTCTGCTTGATAATCGCCGCCCTAATCAAGCCCGCGTAGATGGCACCCGCGCCGAAATCCGGCGCCTTGAAGAAAAAATCGCGGACGTGCAGGCGCAAATGACATCCACGGGGGGCGATGCCAACAACCAAGCGCGCAAGAATGCAGAGCTGCGCGCCGCTGAAGAAGACTACCAAACCCGCACGGCCCTGTTGCAACAATCACTGCAATCACTCGAAACGGCGCGGGTCGAGGCCGAACGGCAGGTCCGCTATCTGTCAATTGCCGTGGCCCCTGTTCCGCCAGACGAGGCAAGCTATCCGCGCAAGTTTGAGAACACCATTCTGGCATTCCTGATTTTTGCTGGTATCTATCTGATGATTTCGCTAACTGCGTCCATCCTCAGAGAACAGGTGACAAGCTAATGAAAACCGTAAACGTAGGGGCGCTGTCCATTTCTAACGACGCCCCCCTCACCTTGATTGCAGGGCCGTGCCAACTTGAAAGTGCTGACCATGCGCAAATGATCGCAGGCACCCTTGCCGAAGCGTGCGCCGCAGCGGGTGTGCAATATGTGTTCAAGGGAAGCTACGATAAAGCCAACCGCACGTCTTTAAATGCGCCTGCCCCGCTTGGGCTTGATAAAGGGCTGGCCGTTCTTGAGGGGGTTCGCAACGCAATTGGATGCCCCGTGATCACAGACATTCACAGCGAAGACCAATGTGAGCCTGTGGCAAGCGTTGTAGATATCATGCAAATCCCTGCATTCTTGTGCCGCCAAACCGCACTTTTGCTGGCAGCAGGTCGCTCAGGTGCCGCGATCAACATCAAGAAGGGTCAGTTTTTGGCCCCTTGGGACATGGCAAACGTTGTCGCCAAAGTAGAAAGCACAGGAAACAACAAGCTTTTATTGACAGAACGCGGCGCATCTTTTGGTTACAACAACCTTGTGGTCGACATGTGTTCGCTGCCTGAAATGGCTAAAACAGGCTATCCGGTTGTGATGGATGCCACCCATGCAGTTGCCAAACCCGGTGGCTTGGGCTCTGCGTCTGGTGGGCAGCGTGAGTTGGCCCCTGTATTGGCACGTGCAGCCGTTTCGCTTGGCATTGCGGCCCTCTTTACCGAAACTCACGAAGATCCAGACAACGCGCCATGCGACGGGCCTAACATGATCTATTTGCGCGACATGCCTGCGTTGATCGAAAGCTGGGCCGCGTTCGACAAATTGGCAAAGTCAAACCCTATACGCCTCTGATCGGACAGCATCCTCATGGTCAAACCACACCCAACCGTCGCGCCAAACACTTGGTCATTCCTACGTGATGCAATGATCACCACAACGGGGTTTCGTGAATACGACGCACGTTGGAAATACCCAGATGACATCAACCTGCCGGGCATAACCGCGTTGGGATTGGGGCTTGGCACCCAAATGCATCGCCGCGGGATTGAGCCCGTGATTGCAGTGGGCAACGACTATCGGGATTATTCGCTTTCGATCAAAAACGCGCTCATGCTTGGGCTTATGCAAGCTGGAATTCACGTCAAAGATATCGGTCCTGCGGTCTCGCCAATGGCCTATTTTGCACAGTTCCACCTTGATGCACCAGCAGTCGCCATGGTCACTGCAAGCCATAATCCAAACGGCTGGACAGGGGTCAAAATGGGGTTTGAACGCCCCCTCACCCATGGCCCTGATGAAATGAGCGAGCTCCGCGACATCGTTCTAAACGGTGAAGGTGAGCCACGCGCCGGTGGGCAATATGAATTTGTGGACGGGGTACGCGAGGCTTATCTTGATGACCTTGTGGGTGATTTCAAAATGAGCAGACCGCTTAAAGTGGTATGCGCCGCCGGCAACGGCACGGCAGCAGCTTTTGGACCCGATCTGTTTGAGCGCATCGGCGTTGAGGTGGTTCATAGCCATACTGAACTTGACTACACCTTCCCCCATTACAACCCCAACCCAGAAGCCATGGAAATGCTGCACGATATGTCCAAAACCGTGCTGGCAACAGGGGCGGACTTAGCGCTCGGCTTTGATGGGGACGGTGATAGATGCGGTGTTGTCGATGATGAGGGTGAGGAAATATTTGCGGACAAAGTCGGCGTCATCATGGCGCGCGATCTGTCCAAATTACACAAAGATGCGCTGTTTGTAGCGGATGTGAAATCAACCGGCCTTTTTGCGTCAGACCCAGAACTTCAGAAGAATGGCGCTAAAGCTGACTATTGGAAAACAGGCCACAGCCACATGAAGCGCCGTGTAAAAGAACTGGGCGCGTTGGCAGGTTTTGAAAAATCCGGTCACTACTTCCTCGCTGAACCAATTGGGCGTGGCTACGACTGCGGGATGCGAGTGGCCGTTGAAATCTGTAAACTCATGGACCGCAATCCTAACGCCAAAATGTCTGACCTTCGAAAAGCGCTGCCGCGGACATGGGCCACACCGACAATGTCCCCCTACTGTGCGGATACCGAGAAATACGCGGCCCTCGACCGGATCGTTGCGAAGATTACCGCACATTTTGAGCAAGGTGGCACCATCGGCGGACGGGCAATCAAAGATGTTGTAACCGTCAACGGCGCACGCATCATATTGGAAAATGGCGCTTGGGGCTTGGTACGGGCAAGTTCAAACACACCCAACCTTGTAGTCGTCTGCGAAAGTCCGGAATCAGAAGCAGAGATGCGTGATATTTTTGCAGACATCGATGCAATCATCCGTACAGAACCAAGCGTCGGGGCATATGACCAGACGATCTAAAGTCTATCTCTAAATTTAGATAGTAATTTGTCATTTCCCCCCTTGAACCAGTCAAACCATCGAAGTAGATAACCGCTCAGCGTTGGGATGTAGCCAAGTGGTAAGGCAACTGTTTTTGGTACAGTGTACCGTAGGTTCGAATCCTACCATCCCAGCCAACTTCTCTTTAGAGCAACGAAAATACCAAAGGCCAAGCCTTGATCGTCTGTGATACAGGGAACGTAGTTCAACGATGCTGCTGCCAAAAGCACTACAAAATACCCAACCGAAATCTTTTGTAGCAAACTCATAACACCCCCAAATACCTGTCCCAAAAGTTATTCCGCAGGATCAGCTTTGGGTCCATCTGGCGCTTTGCAGCGGCAAACTCAGCAGCGCGTGGATAGGCCGCTGTCAGCTGATCCAATCGCGCGTGAGGGCGATACGGCAAATAATATGTGCCCCCGATCGAAACGACTCCGTCAATCAATTCTTGGGTCATCCGCTGCATGTCAGCCTCTGCGCGGGCAGTCATTTCCTGACTAAATGACATCACCGCAGCGATCCGCGGTGTTGTGCTGTAACTCAGCCAGCTTTCTTCATCGGTATCGACAAACCGCAAGGTGACGTTGAGAAATTCTTGATACGAGGCAGGAATGACGGTCCTGCAAATGATCACAAATTCCGCAAAACGTTCTGGTGCGACAAAGTACTCGTGCAAAATGTCCGTTCGCTTAGGGTCGCGATCATCAAGCGTGTGCACAGGCTCATTGATCAAACTGTTACGCGTTGTAGGCCCACCCGCCAGCTTCGTCGCTACATCCGCCTCAAACCACCACCGCAGCTTTTTCATTCGTTCGTTACCAAGCTGGGCACGGTAAATGCGGCTCGCAATTTTCGCCGCCACACCCGAGCCTTGCGCCGCAGGAAGTGCACTTTGATCAGCACTTGGCCGGTACGACACAAGTAAACCGCGCATCATAAAATCATCACGCCCCACATTAAGCCGCCCGTAGGCCATATTGACGGTGCGGTCCTTCAGTACCTCAACAAAGCGTTTACCCAAACTCTCTGCGGGCACTTCTTCAAATGTAGGCTCAAGGCGCACATTTTTTGCGAGGTCCACGTCCATCTGTGTGACAATGCCTGTTAGGCCATAGCCACCCATCGTCATGTTGAATAAATCACTATTTTCCGATCGAGAGCATCGCACCAATTCGCCCTCTGGCAGCAACATTTCAAAGGCGCGAACAGTGCTGCCCATTGGCCCCTCTTTCACAGGCCAACCGTGGGCATTCACACAAAAGGTCGCCGCAACCCCAAAATCATTGTTGGATTGCATGACACGTGGGCCAAGCCCAACAGGATCCGCAGCATTGATCACATCCCGCCAGCGCGCACCCGCATGAAGGCGCATCACACTGTTTTCCGTATCAAGCTCTATATACGCATTCTCAAACGTAATGGCGTGACCGCCACGTGGAATTGCCTGCCCCCCCATTGAGTGACGCGCAGCCCCCACGTTTACGGCGCGGTTATTTGCGCTCGCATCTGCAAGTTCGGCTCTGAGCGCCGCAACCAATTTCTCACCTTGGTCCTCGCGCAGGGTTATGTGCTTGAAGATTGATGTCTCATTCAACTCACTGGCGTCGTTTAAGGTTTTGCCCGCCCCAAGCGGTTTGACCATACGGGTGCCCGCAATCGTGGGGTTCGACGCCGAGAACCCTTTGGAAACCGCAACACCCACAGCGGCTCCGCCCCCGAGGAGTGCCGCACGCCGACCGATTTTGACGATCTGTACCAATTTGCCAAACCTTACTGGTTACTCGAAATTCACTCATGAATATGCACAATATGAAATGCACGCCGCGGCTTTGGCAACGCACTGCGCAGCGGAATTTGGCAAACGTATCAAAAGAGCCGCATATAAACCCAGCAGTGTACGTTAGTCGTATTTCAAAAGCTTAATCTTTTTGCGGGCGCGCATTTTTGCGGGGCTAAGCCCATATTCCTCGCGCACTGCCTTCGACATTGTATCAACAGAGCCAAATCCCGTGGCAACCGCCACATCAACAATCGGCAACAAGGTTTCTTCAATCATGTTACGGGCGCGTTTCGTGCGAAGCCGCTTATAGAACCGCGCAGGCGTGTCATCGAATACCTTGCGAAACGTCCGCTCAAGGCTGCGTGTCGACAGACCTAGCTGATCGGTCAAATCAGCCATGGAAATTGGGTCCGCAATGGTCTCTTCCATCAGACGGATCGCTTCGGTGACCTGCGCATCAAAAAGGCCCTGATTATCAGCAATGTCCTTTGGTTGCTCTGCATCGCTTTTGCGTAAGGTATGCAGCAAAAGGCGGTTTCCCAACTCGGCAACTTGTGCGGCCTCAAGACTGCTTGAAATCAGACCGATGATTAGCTCCGCCGTCGCACCCATGCCCGCAGCAGTAATGATACCACCGCTGTTTTCAGAAAAACGTGCGGTAAGGTTGGGGTAATACCCAGTTTCATTAAGGGCGACCGCGTCGCGCCAATGGGTCGTCACATGACCGGGGGGGGTTTTCGTAAGCTCAATATAGGCCGTTGCAGCATCAGACAGCAAAACTGCCGGCCGCCCCAAACGCTGCATTTGACGCGCGCGGCGCTGCCAGCCAGCGGCAGCCCCTGATTTACCACCAACCACGATCAGAACATCTGCTACGTTGTGATCATCGATCAAAGGCTCGGCGCGCAAAAGCCCGCCTGTCAGGCCCTGTACCACGCCTGGTGTTTCCGCCACAAAACGCCAGTCAAAAGCGGTACGTGCAAGAACTTCATTGGCAATGTTCAGGGTGTGCGTCACGGCGGACGCTTCATAATCACAAAAGCCATGACCGACATAAAGCTCAAACAGCTGTGGCGTCGTGGTGGTATCATGAAGCATCGCAGAGCAGTTCCAACATAGGGACAACGCAAAAGCGCCAGCACATAAGGTGCTGGCGCTTGTTAAACACATAATCCCAAGAAGGGTAAATATATCAATCTAACGCTTTGGACCATTCGACTTGGTGCGTGGCTTACGCGGCCCACCTTCGGCTTTTGCGGCAGCATTGCGCGCTTGGTTCTTTTTGCTATTTGATTTGCCTTTAGGGGGCGGTGGGCCTTTGGGGCCAGATTTACCGTATGGCTTGCCAGAAGGTTTTCCACCGGGCTTTCCACTTGGTTTCCCTGCACCTTTAGGGCTACGCGGCTTAACCGCACCTTCGTGGGTTTCAGTCAGGTTTTCACGTGGCGCACGATACGGCGCTGCGGCTTGCTCATCACTGCGGGGTTTCTTGGTGCGCGGTTTGCGCGGCGCGTCCTCACGGCGCGCAGCTCCTTTGCCCTCGCCTTTTGGACCAGCAGGATGCCAATCACCCTTGGGTTTGGAGCCTTTATAGGCAGGCTTGCCACCCCGCGGCGCACCGCCGCCGCGTGGACCAGATGCACCAAGGTTCGGTGCCCGGTCCAGCTTCGTCAGCTTGGCGCCTTCCACATTCATGTCAGAACCAATCTCAGCCAAAAAACGTTCGACGGATTCGTCACGAATTTGAACATAGCTCTCGTCTTGCTGAATTCGGATTGCACCGATGTCGTCTTTATCAAGACCACCAGCTTTGCAGAGCATAGGCAGCAAACGGCGCGGCTCAGCACCATCCTTGCGGCCACCGGCCACAGAGAACCATGTGCTAGCGCCAAATTCTTCGCGCGGTTTTGGTGCAGCGTCGGCAGCACCCAGCTCTTCTGGTGCAGAGCGGTTGGCTTTATACAAACGCAAATAAGCAGCGGCCAATTGCTCGGGCGTGAATTGGGCAGCAAGACCTGATACGGCTTCCATCTCACCTTCAGCGATTGCCTCAGACCATGCGGGATCCGCCAACATCCGCTCATCATCACGGGCGTTCACGGCATCAGCAGAAGGCGCTTGGCCCCACACCGCCTGAACCTTTGCCATACCTAAAATACGTTCGGCTTTTTTGCGCACTTTTGGCGTGACGATCAGCGCAGACACACCCTTGCGACCCGCACGGCCCGTACGGCCAGAACGGTGCAACATCGTCTCGTGGCTACCCGGCAGTTCAGCGTGCACAACAAGATCAAGGTTCGGCAAATCAATGCCGCGCGCAGCAACATCTGTCGCAACACAAACGCGGGCACGACCGTCACGCATGGCTTGCAGCGCGTGTGTCCGCTCGTTTTGGGACAGCTCACCAGAAAGCGCCACAACCGAAAAACCACGGTTCGACAGGCGTGTCGTGATGCGGTTTACCATCGCGCGGGTATTGCAGAAAACAATCGCGTTTGGCGCCTCGTAGTAGCGAAGCACGTTTATAATGGCGTTCTCACCATCGCGAGGTGATACAGCCATTGCATGATATTCAATATCAGCGTGTTGCGATGTTTCAGCTTTGGTCGAGACCCGCACCGCATCTTTTTGGTAGCTTTTCGCAAGGTTCGCGATGGCCTTTGGCACAGTGGCCGAGAACAGTAATGTTTGCCGCTCATCCGGCGCTTCGCCCAAGATAAATTCAAGATCTTCGCGAAAGCCCAGATCAAGCATTTCATCGGCTTCATCCAGAACCACAGCGCGTGTCTGGCTTAGATCGATTGAACCACGCATAATATGATCGCGCAGGCGGCCCGGTGTTGCCACGACAATATGTGCACCACGGTCAAGCGCACGACGCTCGTCACGCATGTCCATCCCACCAACGCAAGACGCCATCACCGCACCGGCTGGCCCATAAAGCCATGCCAGTTCGCGCTTTACCTGCATCGCAAGTTCGCGAGTTGGTGCAATGATCAACGCCAGAGGGGTGCTTGCCCGCTCAAAACCATCACCATCGCCCAAAAGCGTCGGCGCAATCGCAAGCCCGAAGCCGACCGTTTTGCCCGATCCTGTCTGTGCTGAAACCAGCATATCAGCACCAGTAAGAGCCGGATCAGAGACCGCCTCTTGGACCGGAGTAAGTTTGTCGTAGCCTTTGGCGGCCAGAGCGTCAGCGATGGTTTTTTTCACGTCAGGGTCTTTCAATAAGGTCGTTGGCCCCTGAAGGATATACGGGGGACGATATGATCAACGATTCACTTGGTTGAGTGCGCCACTAGAGTGTTGTGAGCCGTTTGTATAGGGGCAGTTGCATATGTACCCTTTACAAAACGCAACGTAGCCCTAAGCCTACCGCTGCATTTTGACGCTATCAGGCGTCTTTCTGTATCCATGCCCAGTTCGATCGGCACATATCAAACAGATCGCGCTTGGTCTCGAACCCCAGCACCTCACGGGCCAAAGTTGCATCCGCTAAATAAACAGCAACGTCCCCTGCACGGCGCGGCGCGGCGCGGTAGGGTATCTTGATGCCGGACACCGCCTCATAGGCACGGATAACCTCAAGAACGGAATAGCCCTGCCCAGTCCCAATATTGACGGTGTGCCCTTGGCCCGTGGCCTCAATCGCATCAAGTGAGCGCACGTGCCCTTCGGCCAAATCCATGACGTGGATATAGTCGCGCACGCCGGTGCCATCAGGGGTAGGGTAATCATCACCGTACACAACTAATTCCGGCAGACTGCCGGTAGCCACGCGATCAATGTAGGGGAGCAAATTGGCAGGTATGCCATTAGGACGCTCGCCGATTGCGGCACTTTCGTGGGCACCGATGGGGTTAAAATAGCGCAACACCCCAAACGACCACCGATCATCATTGCTGCCAACACGCTCAAGCATTTGTTCAGAGCTAAGCTTGGTAAATCCATATGTGTTGACGGCAGAACGCTCGGCCGTTTCGGGGATGGGGAAAATCTCCTGATCACCGTAAACAGTCGCGGATGACGAGAAAACCAAATTGAAAACCTCGGCCTGCTCCATCGCGCGCAGCAGCGTCAAAAGACCACCGATATTTGTTTCCAGATATGCCAGCGGCTGCGCCTCGCTCTCGGCCACAGATTTGAGGGCAGCAAAATGCACCACACCAAAGAATGCGTGATCTGAAAATACCCGCTCCAGAGTAGCCGCATCCGTGACATCGCCCTCGATGAAAGTCAGATGATTGTGGCCAACCAACGTGCCAAGTGCATCAAACACGGAACGCTCAGAATTTGACAGATTATCAAGGATCACAACTTGGTAGCCCGCCTCAACCAATGCGACAGCCGTATGCGAGCCAATGTAGCCAAGCCCGCCCGTCAGCAAAATAGTGTGTCGCGTCATCTGAAGTTCACCTCGTGGGCGCACATCGCCCGCCCTCTTGATGCCAAACAACCACGCGGGCGTCTAGCGATCAGAGATTTCCCAGTTCGGATTGATCCACGGCTCAAGATTGCTGGGTGGCAATGGCGCGCGGCCCAAAATATGGTCAGCCGCTTTCTCACCCGTCATGATCGACGGCGCGTTGAGATTGCCATTGGTCACATTCGGGAAAATCGAGCTGTCCGCAACCCGCAGGCCGTCAACGCCGATAACGCGACATTCAGGATCAACCACAGCCATTGGGTCATCCGCCCGGCCCATCTTGCAGGTGCCACATGGGTGATATGCGCTTTCAACGTGCTCGGCGATAAATGCATCAAGCTCTGCGTCCGTTTGCACATCTGCGCCGGGCTGGATTTCTTTGCCGCGATATGGATCAAAAGCCGCCTGACTAAAGATTTCACGCGTGAGGCGAATGCAGTGGCGGAAGTCCTTCCAATCATCTGGGTGGCTCATGTAGTTGAACAAAATCTTAGGCTCGGCTGCGGGATCAGCAGATTGCAGCGTCACTTGGCCACGCGATTTTGACCGCATTGGCCCCACATGCGCCTGCCAGCCGTGCCCTTCGGCAGCGGCCTCACCGTTGTATTTCACGGCAATTGGCAAAAAGTGATACTGAATGTCGGGGTACTTCACACCCGCTTTTGAGCGCACAAACGCACAGCTTTCAAAGCCGTTACTGGCCCCCGCCCCCGAGCGGTTCAAAACCCACTCCAAGCCAACTTTGAATTTGCCCCATAGCGACCAATGTTTGAACAACGTGATCGGTTGAGTACAGGCTTGCTGAATATAGAGTTCAAGATGGTCTTGAAGGTTCTGCCCGACCCCCGGCCTGTCCGCGATCACCTCAATGCCGTGCTCTTGGAGGTGTGCTGCTGGCCCGATGCCTGACAGCATCAAAAGTTTGGGGGAATTAAAAGCTGATGCGCTTACGATCACCTCTTTATGCGCCTTCACAAAACCTTTTGACGTTTCCACGCCGACACAGCGTTTACCGTCAAAGCGCAGCTTGTGGGCCTCGCATTTCTTCAGCCGCACTTTGCCCTTAGCCAGTGCAGGCTTCAAATATGCCTTGGCCGCAGACCAACGCGAGCCTTTGTGGATTGTGGCGTCGAACGCCCCAAAGCCTTCTTGCTTGGTGCCGTTGTAATCTTCTGTCACTTCAAAACCGGCCTGCGCGCCAGCTTCGACAAATGCGTGATAGAGCAGGTTTTCTTGGGGCATTTTGCTGACGTGCAGCGGCCCATCCCCGCCGCGGAAATCTGAAGGACCGCCGCTCCAGTTTTCCATGCGCTGAAAGTAAGGCAGCACATCGGCGTAGCCCCAGCCATCTGCTCCGGCCTCAACCCAGCCATCGTAGTCCATTGCATGGCCACGGACATAGATCATCCCGTTAATTGAAGAAGACCCACCCGTCACTTTGCCGCGCGGTGCAATGATCTTGCGGCCGCCTAAATGCGGCTCTGGCTCTGTCTCATAGAGCCATGTGTATTGCTTCATATTAAGCGGAAACGATAGCGCACCGGGCATGTTGATAAGCGGGCCCCAATCGGAACCGCCTGCCTCAAGAACCAAAACATCGCAGCCCGCCTCACCGAGACGGGCCGCAATCGCGGACCCGGCTGAGCCGGATCCAATAATTACATAGTCAGCTTCCAAGAAAGCCTCCTTTTACAAATCAACCTTTACCCTTCCAAGGGACCAACCATTTTTCAGCCAAACGCATCAGAACGTCGATGCCAAAGCCAATGATGCCGATCAGAATGATCCCCATCAAAACAATGTCAGTGTCTTGGAATTTAGAAGCGGCCACAATCATTTTGCCCACGCCCTTTTCAGCCGCGACCAACTCTGCTGCAACCACTGTGCCCCAGCAGACCCCCATCGCAACCCGTGCTGCGGTGAAGATTTCCGGCAGTGAGTTTGGAATGATCACGTGGCGCAAAATCTGGACCTTGGACGCACCCAAAGAGTAGGCCGCGTGCACCTTGGAAATTTTCACACCAGACACACCGGACCGTGCGCCGATCGCCATAATCCAAAGAGCTGCCAAGAACAGCAGAATGATTTTACCCTGCTCGCCAATGCCGGCCCAGATAATGACCAGCGGGATCAGCGCCAGAGGTGGCACGGGACGCATGAATTCAACGATTGGATCAAACCAACCACGGAACCAGTCAGACAAACCCATCGCATAGCCAAGCGGAATACCGACCAACGCACCAAGGAAAAAGCCGACGATCACACGGAAAAGAGAGAACGACAGGTGCTCAGCCAAGGTGACGTTTTGATACCCCTCAGCCCAGACAGACACGAGGCGCGACGCCACAGAGTCAGGTGCTGGAAGCCAGATATTTTCCATCTGCCAGCCCTTGCCTGGTTCAAAGTTCAACGTGCCCTTATCGGTCAACGCAACACGGCCAAAGCCCACATCAACGGCGTTGTCTTTGCTAATTGCGCGGCCATCCACAGAAACAATTTTCGCCCCTTCAGAGCGGTTAGTTTCGTCATTCTTGTCCCAAAGGATCAGCTTCGAACGATACGCCTGAACAGCCAAAAAGTCATCCTTGGCAAAGCCAGTGCCCGCCGCCACTTCCTGGCTTGGAACTTCTGCGCCTTTTTCAAAGACGGAAACGAAAACCGTCGCCTCGTCTTGGTTTCCGTTGGCATCTTCAACTGTGTAGACAAAGCTGCTGTCACCAACAAATGGACCGGGTGCGTGGAACATACCAGGCAACCAGTTGGAGCCTGTGAAAGCGCCCCAGATAACAAAGATCAGCGCGATTGAAATGAACGACGCGGCTTTGTCCGATACCACTGCGCTTTCGTCACCAAAAGTAACGGTTTTGAGCGATGTATAATCGGCCTTGGGGGTCATTTGACGGCGAATGAACCGCCAAACAGTCATCGCCAGCAAGATAATCGCGATGTAGCCAACAAGTGCAGGAAGCGCTTGGGCGATAGATACAAACAGGACGAACAGTTCGCCGCCCAGATCAGATAAAATCTGTCCCATTACGCGCTCTCCTCACTGCGGCCCATGATTTCTTCTTCCATGTCCCAGATCATTGTCAGAATTTCTTCACGTGTTTTCGCGTAGTCAGGATGCTTTTTGACTTCGCGAAGGTCCGCGCCAACACCCAGTTCCGCAAACGGTAAACGGTATTCTTTATGAATACGCCCCGGACGCGGCGCCATAACCAGCAGACGTTCACCCAACAAAAGCGCTTCTTCAACAGAGTGCGTGATCAGGATAATTGTTTTGCCGGTCTCTTTCCAAAGCTTCAGAACCAGCCCCTGCATTTTTTCGCGGGTCAGCGCATCAAGCGCGCCGAGCGGCTCATCCATCAAGATGACGTCAGGTTCGTTGCACAGACAGCGCGCAAGCGAAACGCGCTGCTGCATACCGCCAGACAATTCGTAAACAGCCTTTTCCTTGAAATCTTGAAGGCCGACGACATCCAACAAATGATCAACTTTTTCGCGCTTTTCAGCTGCTTGCATGCCCTTCATCGAAGGACCAAAGCCAACGTTGTCGCGCACGGACATCCACTCGAACAGAGCACCTTGCTGAAATACCATGCCACGGTCAGCAGACGGGCCGGAAACAGTGCCACCGTTCAGGCGAATTTCGCCGCCCGTCGGCGCAAGGAAACCTGCGACGATGTTCAAAAGGGTTGTTTTACCACAGCCCGAAGGCCCCAAAACGCTCAGCAATTCACCTTTTTTCAGGTCAAGGCTGACGTCTTTCAAAGCTTGCACCGCGCCACCATTAGGCAGCTCGAAGCGCATAGATATATTATCTATCTCAAGGCCACTCATTGCGCCTCTCCGATCATTTGTTGGATGTTGTCGTTGAAAATGTACGTCTCAAAAAACGGGCAGCGCGGTACAAAAAATCGCGCTGCCCAAGGTCGTGAAGTGTTTAGTTCATCGCTGCTTTGAGGCCAGCGGTGTTCACTGTTGCGTTATAGCTTTCGAGTGCGGATGGGATTGAGCCCGCGTTAACGAAAACGTCCGCAACACCCTTCATGAAGCTTTGCGCGTTGCCGCCCAACCATGCTTCTGAAAGCTGTTGGTCAACTGTTGGGAAGCTGAATGTTGACAGTGTTGAAGCTGTGTCTTCTTCAGACATACCCGCGTCTTTTGCGATTACTGGGAGCATTTTGGCGTGGTTCGCGCTGTCCGCCCACATTGCGTTCGCATCTGCTGTGACTTTCAGGAACGCTGCAAGTGTGTCGCTTTCTTCTGCGATGAAAGTTGCTGGTGCAGTTGTCGCGTCAAAAACAAGAATACCGAGTGCTTCTTTTTCTGCGCCTGTCAGCAACACGTTACCGTGCTCTTTCATGCGACGCAGCGCGCCACCCCAGCCACAAGCCATATCGATTGAGCCTTGAGCAAGTGCAGCAGCACCTTCAGCAGGCGCCATGTCAACAACTTCCATGCCGGCTGTATCCACACCGAAGTGGTTCATTTGGCTCAGGAAGCCGTAGTGCGCAGCAGTACCGAGTGGCACAGCAACTTTTTTGCCAGCAAGCTCAGCTGCAGATGTTTTGTCGATCTCAAGGCCAGAGGCAACAACGCAGTTGTCGTTTTCTGAGTAGCTTACAGCCACGTCAACAACTTGGATGTCCTGACCTGCAGACGCGGCCACAACGAACGGTGGGATACCTTGGCTTACAGAAATCTGCACGTCGCCGGATGCCATAGCAGCTGACATTGCGGTGCCTGTGTCAAAAGAGACCCAGTTAATTTTCTTGCCGAGTGCTTCTTCATACATGCCTTCTACTTTGGCAAACTGGAATGGCATCGGCCACTCAAGGAAGTAAGCAACTGTGATTTCTTCGTGGCCAGCCGCGACAGCAGCTTGCGCACCTGTCAGCATAGCTACGCCAGCGACAGCACCCATCAATTTGGACTTAAGTGTCATATTTTGAACTCCCATGTTCATTTTGGCTCTTATGTTGAGCGTCTTGCTTGGAACCTCATATTTGAGGCTCTGACGCGTTGATAACGCGGATGCCGTGGTTGGCCCACAGAGCAATCGGCATAAAGCAAACATACATATCGAATTTAAGAAACCCTAAAGTTGGCAGCTTGAGAGCACAAAAGCGACATTATCGCTGCGGGTGCCAAAATTTTGAGCGCGTTTGCAGACGCAGCAAGGAATTGAAACTACATAATTTTTTGAAGCTTTCCGAAAATCTGGTAAATTTACGGTTGTTTAGAACGCGACAAACCACAACCAACTGGCTATAAATGTGGTGTAAAACTGGCCCTATTTGCAAAGTCTAAATTTCGGGCAATGCTTGTGTATATTCTGCAATTCAACGCGAGGTCCGACTCATGGACGGTAACTTTTCTTCGAATGATATCAGTGCTGTAGTCGACGCCGACCGCAAGCACGTCTGGCACCACCTGATTCAGCACAAGCCCTTTGAGACCGGTGAACCCCGGATTATTGTCGAGGGAAAAGGCATGTTGGTGTGGGACCAAAATGGCAAAGAGCACCTTGATGCAGTGTCAGGCGGCGTATGGACCGTCAACGTTGGATACGGCCGCGAAAGCATTGCAGACGTCGTGCGTGACCAGCTGGTAAAACTGAATTATTTCGCCGGTTCAGCAGGCTCAATTCCTGGCGCTTTGTTTGCAGAAAAACTGCTCAGCAAAATGCCTGGGATGACGCGCTGCTACTATGCAAACTCCGGCTCTGAGGCGAACGAAAAAGCATTCAAACTTGTACGCCAAATCGCGGCTAAACGATACGGCGGTAAGAAGCATAAGATTTTGTACCGCGACCGCGATTATCACGGCACAACGATCACTGCACTGTCCGCAACTGGTCAAGATGAACGCGCTGCACAGTATGGGCCATTTACGCCCGGGTTTGTGCGCGTGCCGCACTGCCTTGAGTACCGAAAGCACGAGCAAGATGGCGCGCCCGCGGAAAACTACGGTGAATGGGCTGCAAACCAGATTGAAGAAGTTATCCTGCGCGAAGGACCAGAGACTGTTGGCGCGCTCTGCCTTGAGCCAATCACAGCAGGAGGCGGCGTCATCACCCCCCCTGATGGATATTGGGAGCGGGTGCAAGAAATCTGCACGAAATATGACATTTTACTTCATATCGACGAAGTTGTCTGTGGCGTAGGCCGCACGGGCACGTGGTTTGGGTACCAACACTATGGCATCAAGCCTGACATGGTAACGATGGCGAAAGGTGTCGCCTCCGGCTATGCCGCGATCTCATGCCTTGTCACAACTGAAGAAGTCTTTGACATGTTCAAAGATGACCCGTCCGATCCAATGAGTTATTTCCGCGACATCTCAACTTTTGGTGGTTGTACCGCTGGTCCCGCAGCGGCGCTGGAAAACATGCGTATCATTGAGGATGAGAACCTTCTTGAGAATACGACGGCGATGGGTGAGTACATGCTCGACAACTTGCATGCGCTTGCTGACAAGCACCCAATTATCGGCCAAGTGCGCGGCAAAGGTCTGTTCCTTGGCTGTGAGTTGGTTGCTGACCGCACAACCCGTGAACCTGCAAACGAGAAAATCGCTCAGGCAATCGTTGGTGACTGTATGCAACAAGGCGTTATCATTGGCGCAACAAACAGATCACTTCCAGGCAAGAACAACACGCTTTGCTTCTCACCTGCGCTGATCGCCACAAAAGACGATATCGACAACATCACAAACGCAGTCGATGCGGCGATTACACGGGCAACTGCCTAAACCACACATCATCAGAGCGGCGCAGGCTGTGCCGCTCTGATAACCAGTCCAGTTATCTGGCAAAGTGTCTCATTATTTTGCAAACTGGCCATATCTGTAATTTTAATTTCGCTGACAGCCAAATATCCTCATCTCGCGCGCTCAGCACTATTCAGCAAATTTAGAGCGCACGTTTGACTACGGTTGCCTAGAACACCTCTTGGCCCTAAAATAATACCAGATTATTCCTGCGATAAGGCCAGATTACATGGCATTGCCCGTCGAAACATTTTTTCTGAACAGCACCACCCAAGGCACTCTTAAGGCGCAAATCCAGCAGATGGTTGCCGAAGGCATTCTGTCTGGGCGCTTTAAACCAGGTGAAAAACTACCCTCGTCACGCAAACTCGCCACGCACCTCGGGGTCAGCCGAATTACGGTAACCCTTGCCTACACAGACCTGCTGGCTGATGATTATATCGTCGCGCGCGGCAGGTCGGGATATTACGTTTCGGAAAACGCGCCGCAACCACCGGAGATGCCATCGCTCAGACCCACAAACGATGCGGTCGAATGGTCACGCGTCTTGGCGCATCGCAACAGCGACGTGCCACAATTGGCCAAGCCAGCCGATTGGCAACGTTACCAATACCCGTTCATCTACGGACAAGCGGACCCTACGCTATTTGATCGTGCAAACTGGCGGCTTTGCGCCTTACAAGCGCTCGGCAAGCGGGATTTTGACGCATTAACAACAGATTACGTTGATCAAGACGATCCAAAGTTAATCGAATTCATCGCCCGTCACACTCTCCCACGCAGGGGTATCAAAGCGCGCCCAGATGAAATTCTGGTCACAATGGGTGCTCAAAACGCGCTATGGCTGTCCGCGCAACTGTTGCTGACACAGCGTCGCAACGCGGTGATGGAAGAGCCCTGTTATCCGGGCCTGAGGGACATCTTGATGCAAAGCCGGTGCAACCTTCACCACATCCCAGTTGATGAAGATGGGCTGCCACCAGATTTACTTCCCAAAGACATTGATGTGGTTTTTTGCACCCCCTCACATCAATGCCCAACAACAGCCTCAATGCCGCTTGAGCGCAAAACAGAACTGCTTAATCGCGCGGCATCAGACGACTTTTTGATCGTAGAGGACGACTACGAATTTGAGATGTCGTTCCTGAAGGCCCCCTCTCCTGCGCTAAAGTCACTCGATCAAGACGGGCGGGTAATTTACATCGGCTCATTCTCGAAATCGCTGGCGCCAGGCTTGCGGCTTGGCTACATGGTCGGCCCTGCGCCTTTCATCAAACAGGCTCGCAAGCTGCGCGCATCAGTTCTGCGTCACCCCCCCGGGCAAATTCAGCGCACTGCTGCCTACTTTTTGTCCCTCGGGCACTACGACGCACTGATCAAACGTATGTCCAAGGCATTTTACCGCCGCCGCATGGAAATGGAAAAAGCAATTGATCATAACGGCTTAACTGTTGCCGGTCGCGGTGCATTTGGCGGATCCAGCATTTGGATGAAGGCTGAAAACCGGCACAATACAATGGAGTTAGCCCGCGCGTTAAAGCCCCAAGGCGTTTTGATTGAACCCGGCGGTCCGTTCTTTTTGCAAAAAGAGGACCGCGTTTGTCATTATCGGCTCGCGTATTCTTCAATTCCCGAGGAACGGATCGCAAAAGGCATTGAAATACTGGCTGCGGCAATCTGACTGGACTTAATTGAGCGTAAAACTGGACCTACTCAGAGGTTCACGAATCCGAGTATGTTGCCTCCAATTCAAAAGGAGACTGCCTCATGAAAATGACTACAGAAGAAGCGTTCGTCAAAACGCTGCAATCGCACGGCATCCGCCACGCATTTGGCATCATCGGTTCAGCCATGATGCCCATCTCAGATTTGTTCCCTAAATCTGGCATTAAATTCTGGGACTGTGCGCACGAAGGCAGCGCAGGTTTCATGTCTGACGGCTACACACGCGTCACTGGCGAAGTCTCCATGATGATCGCGCAGAACGGCCCAGGCATCACAAACTTCGTGACCGCTGTGAAAACCGCGTACTGGAACCACACACCGTTGCTTTTGGTTACACCGCAGGCAGCGAACAAAACAATCGGCCAAGGTGGCTTCCAAGAAGTTGAGCAGATGAAACTGTTCGAAGACATGGTTGCTTACCAAGAAGAAGTACGTGATCCGAGCCGCGTTGCCGAAGTACTTGCTCGCGTCATCTCGAAAGCAAAGCGCCTTTCAGGCCCTGCACAGATCAACATTCCACGTGACTACTGGACACAGATTGTTGACATCGAAATTCCTGAACCAATTGATTTTGAGGTCTCACCAGGCGGCGAGACATCAGTTGCAAAAGCTGCTGAGATTATCTCAAACGCGAAAAACCCGGTCATCCTGAACGGCGCTGGCGTTGTTCTGTCAAAAGGCGGTATCGATGCGTCGATCGCACTGGCTGAACGCCTCGACGCACCAGTTTGTGTGGGCTACCAGCACAACGATGCATTCCCGGGTTCGCACCCCCTGTTTGCAGGTCCATTGGGATACAACGGTTCAAAAGCAGGCATGGAGCTGATTTCCGAAGCCGATGTTGTTTTGTGCCTCGGCACACGTCTGAACCCGTTCTCCACACTGCCTGGTTACGGTATTGATTACTGGCCAGCAGACGCAAAAATCATTCAGGTCGACATCAACCCAGACCGCATTGGTTTGACCAAGAAAGTAACTGTAGGCATCGTCGGTGACGCAGCCAAAGTTGCCAAAGGTATCTTGGGCCAGCTGGACGCATCCGCAGGCGACGCAGGCCGTGAAGATCGCAAAGCAAAAATCGCGCAAACCAAATCAGCATGGGCACAGCAACTGGCTTCCATGGATCACGAAGACGACGATCCAGGCACAACTTGGAACCAGCGCGCACGCGATGCAAAGCCTGATTGGATGTCCCCTCGTATGGCATGGCGTGCTATCCAAGCTGCACTGCCACGCGAAGCAATCATCTCTTCAGACATTGGCAACAACTGCGCAATCGGTAACGCCTACCCAGACTTCGACGAAGGCCGTAAGTATCTTGCACCCGGCTTGTTTGGTCCATGCGGATACGGTTTGCCTGCAATCGTTGGCGCGAAAATCGGCCAACCGGATGTTCCTGTCGTTGGCTTCGCAGGTGACGGTGCGTTCGGTATCGCAGTGAACGAATTGACTGCTATCGGCCGTGGCGACTGGCCCGCAGTTACACAGATCGTGTTCCGCAACTACCAGTGGGGTGCTGAAAAGCGCAACTCAACCCTGTGGTTCGACGATAACTTCGTCGGCACCGAGCTGGACACCGAAGTTTCATATGCAGGCATCGCCAACGCATGTGGCCTCAAAGGCGTTGCAGCGCGCACAATGGAAGAGCTCACAGATGTGCTGAACACAGCGATCAAAGAGCAGATGGAAGACGGTGTTACGACACTGATCGAAGTCATGCTGAACCAAGAACTGGGCGAGCCTTTCCGTCGCGACGCGATGAAAAAGCCGGTTGCAGTAGCAGGTGTCTCAACATCTGACATGGCTGCTGAATAAGCACTGCGCCACATCGCTAAATAACATTACCCGCCTCAGGAAACAGAGGCGGGTTTTGAGGTGAAAAGACATGGGGAAGAGTTGTGCATGCACAGATGCCTTCGACCATGCGGAGCAACGGGAACTAACGCGCTATGGCAAAGACGAATAATTTTCTGAGCACAAACACTGTCGTTTGCCCACCAGAATTGCTGCGCCAAGCCCAAGCTGCCCCCACACCGCGCGTCGCCATTGCCCGCGCCGGTGCAGCACTGCCGATGGAAGCCGCCCGCGACGCCACACAAGCTGGCATAATGGAGCCTGTGTTTACAGGCGAGCGCGCTTTGATCGAAGCCGAAGCGGATAAACTGGATTGGGACATCTCTGCGTTTGAATTGATTGAGGCGGAAGGCGAAGAGGCATCAGGAAAGGCTGCGGCATTTGCCTGTGGCGAGGGCCGCGCGGATGTTTTGATGAAGGGGCATCTGCATACAGATGTGTTCATGAAATCCGCCCTGAACCGCGATGCCGGCCTGCGCGCGGGCAAGCGATTGGTTCATATTTTCCACATCGGTCACCCAAGCGGTGGAGCGCTGACCATCTCGGATGCAGCCGTAAACGTCAGCCCGAACATGGAAACCCGCCAAGACGCCACGCGCGAAGTGGTGCGCCTGTTGCACTTACTCGGCAATGATCGTCCCAAAGTTGCGTTTTTAAGCGCGACTGAAAGCGTAATCCCTTCCGTCCCTTCATCCGTTGAAGCCTCCGAGCTTGCCGCATGGGCGAAAGCCGAGATTGCGGATGCTGATTTCTCCGGACCACTGGCCATGGATCTGATCCTGTCACCTGAGGCCGTTACAACCAAAAAGCTGATGAATGATCCGGTCGCGGGGCAAGCCGACGCGATCATCGTCCCTGATATTGTTTCAGGAAACGCCATCTTCAAATCTGCCGTTTACATGGCCGGTGGGTGTGCTGCGGGCATCGTGATGGGGGCGGCCGTTCCTATCTTGCTGACCTCGCGTGCCGACCCACCAGCCGCGCGCATGGCATCCGCTGCCCTTGCCGCAATTGTAACCGCCGCCAACAAATGACCCATGGACCGCAGCACCGCGCTGTGCATCCAAAACCGACCCTGAGGAGGAATTATGGGATTTAATCAGCCAGTCGTGGACACGTCCCCGAAAGTTAGCGACGAAGTCCGTAAAACCACCTGCTACATGTGCGCCTGCCGTTGCGGCATCAATGTGCACATGAAGGAAGGCAAAGTTGCCTATATCGAAGGCAACAAAGACCACCCTGTGAACCAAGGTGTGCTCTGCGCCAAGGGCTCGGCCGGTATTATGCAGGTCAATGCGCCCTCACGTCTGCGCGCACCCATGAAACGGGTCGGCGAGCGTGGCTCTGGTGAGTTTGAAGAAATCACATGGGAAGAGGCCTACGACATTGCTGTGTCCAAGCTGAAACCAATCCGCGACGAAGACCCCTCAAAACTGGCGTTCTTTACGGGCCGTGATCAATCACAAAGCTTCACGTCGCTTTGGGCGCAAGGTTTCGGTACACCAAACTACGCAGCCCACGGTGGATTTTGCTCGGTCAATATGGCTGCAGCCGGCATTTATACCATGGGCGGTGCTTTTTGGGAATTTGGGCAACCAGATTGGGACCACACCAAAATGCTGATGATTTTCGGCGTTGCCGAAGACCATGATAGCAATCCAATCAAGATGGGTCTGGGCAAAATCAAAGCCCGCGGCGCCAAAGTTGTTGGTGTCAATCCAATCCGCTCGGGGTATAATGCTGTTGCAAATGAGTGGGTGGGCATTACACCGGGCACCGATGGCTTGTTCATTCTGTCGATGCTGCACTGCTTGATCAAAGCGGGCAAAATTGATCTTGATTATCTTTCACAATTCACCAACGCGCCGGTTCTTTTGGATGAAACCGACGGAAGCGCCGAAGAAGGTCTGTTCCTGAAAGACAAAGACGGCAAAGCATTGGTCATCGACCGCAATACTGGCAAGCTTGCACCTTTTGATGGCAAGGGCGTTTATCCTGATCTTGCCGGCACACACCGCAAGGCAGGTGTCACGCACCGCACTGTATTCCACCACATGATCGAGCGGTACATGTCAGAGGAATACGCGCCCGAAGCAGTTGCAGAGCGTTGCGGTATTTCAGCAAAACGCATCCGCAAACTTGCCGCCGAATTAGCTGATGTGGCGTTTAACCAAGCGATTGAGCTAGATCGCCCTTGGACAGATTTCCGCGGCAAGAAGCATGATAAAATGGTGGGGCGGCCCGTTTCGTTCCACTCGATGCGCGGCATATCAGCCCACGCTAACGGCTTTCAAACCTGCCGCGCGCTACACGTTCTGCAAATCATGCTCGGCTCTGTTGAAACGCCGGGCGGCATGCGGTTCAAACCACCCTACCCCAAGCCCGCAACTGCGCACCCCAAACCGCACTGCAAAGTCACTCCGGGCGCTGCGCTTGACGGGCCACACTTGGGCTTCACCCACGGGCCAGATGACCTTTGCTTGCGTGAAGACGGCACTGCCGCACGTATCGATAAAGCGTTTACATGGGAAAACCCCATGTCCTCGCACGGCATGATGCACATGGTGATTTCCAACGCCCATGCGGGCGATCCTTACAAGATCGATACGCTATTTATGTATATGGCGAACATGTCTTGGAACTCATCCATGAACACATCCGGTGTCATTGAGATGCTCACGGATAAAGATGAGGACGGCAATTATGTCATTCCGAACATCATCTATTCTGATGCGTACTCATCCGAGATGGTCGCTTATTCCGACTTGATCCTGCCCGATACGACCTACCTTGAGCGCCACGATTGTATCTCGCTTTTGGACCGGCCAATCTGTGAAGCCGACGCCGTGGCAGACGCTATTCGCTGGCCAGTTGTTGAACCTGACCGCGACGTAAAGGGTTTCCAATCAGCCCTTTGTGATCTTGGCGCACGTCTTGGATTGCCTGGTTTCGTGAATGAAGACGGCAGCCAAAAATACGAAGACTACGCCGACTACATCACCAACCACATCCGCCGTCCCGGTGTTGGCCCGCTGGCGGGCTGGCGCGTTGGCGAAGATGGTCTGCAAGGTGGCCGCGGCGACGTAAACGAAGCACAGCTTGATGCCTACATCGAAAACGGCGGCTTTTGGATGGAGCATGTCCCGGAGGATGCCGCCTACTACAAACCGTTCAACATGGGCTACCAAGATTGGGCCGTGAAGATGGGCTTCTTTGATGCAGTCCAGCCTTATATCTTCCAGCTTTATGTGGAGCCGATGCGTAAATTCCAGCTGGCCGCCGAAGGCCACGGGGAGCGCCAACCACCAGAGCATCTGCGTGAGCGGATCAAACACACTCTCGACCCGCTTCCGATCTGGTACTCCAACGAGCCTGACAACCTTGCGGATCAATACCCTGTCACGGCGCTGACACAGCGCCCTATGGCAATGTACCACTCGTGGGGCAGCCAGAACGCTTGGTTGCGCCAAATCCATGGCCACAACCCCCTCTATGTTCCGACCAAAATTTGGGAAGAGAACAGTTTTGAAGAAGGCGATTGGGCCAAGGTTGTGTCTCCCCACGGCGAGATCGTTGTTCCGGTAGCACACATGGCGGCACTCAACGACAACACCGTTTGGACATGGAATGCGATTGGTAAGCGTAAGGGCGCGTGGGCCCTTGAAGAAAACGCACCAGAAACGACCAAAGGCTTTTTGCTGAACCACCTCATCCACGAACTGCTGCCTGCAAACGGCGACGGTATGCGTTGGGCAAACTCTGATCCGATCACCGGTCAGGCCGCGTGGTTCGATCTTAAAGTGCGCATCGAAAAGTCCGACGTTGCGGGCCAAACCCTACCTGATTTTGCACCGCAAAAATCACCTGTAGGCAAAGGCCCCAAAGACCTTGCATGGAAGCTTGGCAAATGAGCCCTGTAAAACTGACACTCTTGGGCGTTGCTGCCGCCATCGCCGTGATGGTTGGGTCTTTCATCTGGTTCGTTGCCACGTGGGATGCCAGCAAAGAAGAACCCATCACCTATATATCACACACAACTCTGAGGGGGCTCGCATGACAACTCTGCCAACCCATACGGAAAAGAAACTGGGACTGGTCATTGATCTCGATACCTGTGTGGGCTGCCATGCCTGCGTGGTGTCTTGCAAAGGCTGGAACACTGAAAACTACGGCGCGCCCCTGTCCGATCAGGATGCGTACGGCGCCAACCCTTCAGGTACATTTCTGAACCGTGTTCACAGCTACGAAGTACAGCCTGAGGCAGGCCCTGCCCAACTGATCCACTTCCCTAAATCATGCCTACACTGCGACGACGCGCCGTGTGTCACCGTCTGCCCGACAGGCGCCAGCTACAAGCGTGTTGAAGACGGTATTGTTCTGGTAAATGAAGCTGACTGTATCGGTTGTGGTCTGTGCGCTTGGGCCTGTCCCTACGGGGCGCGGGAGCTGGACCAACAAGAAGGCGTCATGAAGAAATGCACCCTCTGCGTTGACCGGATTTACAATGAAAACCTGCCCGAAGAAGACCGCCAGCCTGCCTGCGTTCGGACCTGCCCCGCGGGTGCCCGCCACTTTGGCGATTTGGGCGATGAAAACTCAGATGTCTCAAAGCTTGTTGCTGAACGTGGCGGCGTTGATTTGATGCCAGAGCAAGGCACTAAACCTGTTAACAAATACCTGCCTCCTCGGTTGAAGGACGACTACACCAACACCGGTGATATCGACATCCTCGCCCCCCTTCTTGAGCCTGTCGCGCCAGATGCCAAAGGTATTCTGGGCTGGCTCGATAAAGCACTGGAGAAACTCTGATGCATCCAGCACCATCCATTATTCTATTCACAGTCCTTTCGGGCCTGGGCTTTGGCCTCATGATTTTCTTAGGGCTGGGCATGCCATCCCCCACGGGTCTTTCGGCGTTCGCCTGGTTCGCTATTGCCTATATTCTGGCCGTTGGTGGGATCATCTCTTCAACATTCCATCTCGGGAACCCGAAGAATATTCTCAAGTCCTTCAGCCAGTGGCGCACAAGCTGGCTCTCACGTGAGGGATGCCTTGCGGTAGCGACACTGCTTGTCATGGGTGTTTACGGAGCGGCGCTGGTCTTTTTGAACATGCGCATTCCTTTGCTTGGCTACGTCGGATCAGTACTTGCGTTGGCAACCGTTTACGGCACGTCCATGATCTATGCACAGCTCAAGACAGTACCCCGTTGGAACCACCCTACCACCTCAGTCATGTTCATCGCTTACGCTGTTTCAGGCGGTGCACTGCTTGCTGGCCAAGTCAGCTTGGCAGTTTGGTTCTTGCCTGGTGCGGCCCTGTTGCAGCTTTTCATCTTCTTGACCGCGGATGGCCGCTTTAGCGCCGCGGGCAGCACAATCGCGTCCGCAACACAATTGGGCAACATCGGGTCTGTCCGACAGTTTGAACCACCCCACACCGGCAGCAACTATCTCATGAAAGAAATGATCCACGTCGTGGGCCGCAAACATGCGCTGAAGCTACAGATCATCTCGGTTGTGCTGTTGTTCACACCTGTGTTGCTTTTGCTTTTGCCCTTTAGTCACGCTCTTGCGCTGGTCGCGGTGTTGGCGCACGTGGCCGGTGTTATCGTTGCGCGCTGGTTGTTTTTTGCACAAGCAGAGCACGTTGTCGGGTTGTACTACGACAAGCGCTAAGCTGGGACTGTAGCTTCAAACACTCTACGAAAACCACATAGGCGGCCTGTTACAGGGCCGCCTTTTTGCTGTGCCCCTGACATGGCAGACACGACGAAGACAGCAAGAGATAGAACGCTACAAAGCTCTGCAACACATCGCCCACCTCCCCCACACCACAAACAAAAAAGCAGGCCGGATGACCCGACCTGCTTTTACAGTCTTCATGAACTTTACTGGATGCGAGATTAGCCCTTTACGGCACCCGCTGTCAGGCCACTCACGATCTGACGCTGGAAGAACATCACCAAGATGAACAGCGGTACGGTGGCTGAAACAACAGCTGCAACCGCGAACATCACGTTGCCTTCGGTCTGGGTGGTCCCAAGGAACGATGCGATTTTCGGCACCATTGTCTGGTTCTCTTTACTGAGCAACATCGCGGTAACCGCAAAGTCATTGTAGGCCAGAAGGAAGCTGAACAGCCCCGTTGTAATAACGCCCGGCCACATCACAGGAATGATCACATGGCGAAACGCTTGAAACTGGGTGCAGCCATCAACCTTAGCACTTTCGTCCAATTCCTTCGGAATTTTCTGGAAAAAGCTATGAAGCATCCACAACGTGAACGGCTGGTTGATCGCGACCAGCACGATGATTGATGTGGGTAGGATCCCCCAGAGGTTCCACTCAAAAAACGGAAGCAGGTAACCTGACACCAACGTAATGGGCGGCATAGCGCGGAAAATCAGCGCAATGATCAGCAACCAAAACGTGTACTTAAAGCCGGACCGCGACAACGCGTAACCACCAAGCGTCCCGATGGTCAGCGACGTGCAGACCACGAAAAAGCAAACTATGAACGTGTTCAAAACCGCGCGCCAGAACTCTTCTTGTATCCACGCACCTTCATAGCCCGCGCCAGTAAGCGAACTGCCGTATGTGGCTTCTGTGCGCGGACCAAACAACGCGTCTTTCCAGTTGGTGATCGAAAAGAAGTCTAATTCAACTTTGAATGATCCCCAAAGCGTCCAAAGAAATGGGAACGCCGCCATCATCAACCAGATGCCGATAAAGGCATAAATAGCGATGCGAAGGCCGAGGGGCTGTTGTGTCGCTTTCGAGCTCATATCTGATCCCTTTCCTTAGGTCTTGGCGTTAAAGTCGCGCCAAGTGCGGACCAATACAGGTGACAACAAAATTGCGACGCCGATAATCGTAAGTACGGACGTTGCGGCAGCAGAAGACAGCAAGCGTGTCTCACCGCCCAAGTCGTTGAAGATGATCCAACTGAGCGAAGTCGCATGCGCTTCCGCGTTGAAGCCTACAATTGGTTCAAAGACGCGGAAGTTATCCATCAATTGGATCAAGGCCACGAACGTCACAAGAGGCATCAAATGCGGGATCACAACGTAGCGAATTTGCTGCCAGCGGCTCGCACCATCAATCATGGCAGATTCCAAAGTGTCTTGGGGCAATGTTTGCAGGCCTGCGTAGAACACAACAAAGGCAAATGGTGCCGAGTGCCAGACGCCGTAGACCATCAGCGTGATCCATGTGAGTGCTGTGCTGGCCTTCAATGAAAGGTCCGGATCATCGGCAAGGAATTGGATGGCACTACCAAGCACACCGCGACTGTCGATCATCCAAAACAGAATGAGTGAGCCAATCAACGGCGTTACAATCATTGGCAGCAGTGAAAAGAAAATCACAAGGCCCTTAAGGTGACGGTGCAGCGAGTTGACCCCAACCGCGATGGCAAAGCCAAGAACGATCAAAAGCGGCGTCACAACAAATGTATAGGTAAGCGTGAAGTACATCGCGCGGTAGAACGGCAGGTTCTTCAACCCGTCAAAAAAGCCACCGAGACTTTCGCGCCCAGACCACAAGGCAGCCACTTCATTCACGGCAAGGTGCCCACGATCAAGATAAATAGAGAGGCCCGCAAACCGGCCCAAAGGCTCGGCCAATTTCAGGGCAGCGGTCGCCTCTTGGTCGATCGATGTTTCAGTCGTGCAGCCAAAGGGGCCGCAATTCTCAACAGTCAAAAGGACCGCCTCATGAGGCGTGAACAAAGACTGGATCACAACTGAGATAATTGGAAACGCGATAAACAAAAGCATCGCTAATGCTGTCGGCAGGAAAAACCAAAAGAACGTTTTATGCTTCATCGATTAAGGTCCTCAACGGCCGTCAGTATCGTCAATAAAAAGGGGCGGGACCGCGATTGGCCCCGCCCGAAAATCATGGCTCTTAGTTCAAGAAGCCCTGCTCTTTGGCAGCAGCTGTGTAGGCTGCTTCAACGTCTGCCAACGCTTGCTCTGCGCTTTCTTTACCCTGCATGAAGTCTGAAAGCTCTGCACCAAGTGCGGAGTGCAACAGACCTTGGTAAGGCACCATTGGGTATGGCACTGAGTTAGCTGCAGCAGCTGCAAATACGCCTTTGGCCGCTTCAGTTGGCTCATAGCCGTCAATCAACCAAACCGCTTGTGTCGCAACTTCTGCGTCATCGAGGATCGCTGGCTCAATCGCTTTTGTAAGCGCTTTGAATGTTGCTGTTGCGTCTTCGTCAGAAATATTTTTGGACACTGTCCAACCATCCCACCACAGTGTTGTCGCAGGTGTATCACCGCCAGCAACAGTCATTGGGCCTGCAATTGCAAAACCGTCAACCACTTCTTGCGGCACACCTTCTTCGGTTACCAGACCAGCCGCACGGCTGCCCCACATGTTCATCATTGCAACGTTACCCGCACGGTATTCGGCGTTTGTTGCGTTTGAATCATGTGTGAGGAAATCAGGTGACATGTACTCTGAAAGTGACTTCAACATGGTCAGCGTCGCAACGCCTTTTTCGTTGTTGATGTCTACTTCAGCTGAACCCGGCTTAAAGAATTCGCCGCCGTGGCCGATGTACATGTTGTTGAACTCTTGTGCGAGGTTCCAACCAGCTTTGTATGAACCGCCAAGTGGGTTTTCCAGGATGCCCATGTCGCGGATCTTTTTCGCACCAGCAAGCATTTCTTCGTAGGTTGTTGGCACCTCAACGCCAGCTTCTTCAAGAACATCCGCGCGGTACACCAGGTGCTGCGCGTTTGCCATGAAGGCGACAGCCATAACCTTGCCGTTCACGGTGATCAGCTGGTTTTTCTTAAGGTCTTGGCCGTACTCGGCAACCAGGTCATCAAGTGGGCGGATGACGTCTTCGTTCATCAATGCCACGATGGATGAGTTGGCAACGATCGCTGATGTGTACTCAGCAGGGTTGGATGTCATACCCGCGACGTTGATCTTTTGGTGGTCCGCAGTGAGGTTCGTTTTCACCTCAACATTGTCGTTTGCACATGCCACAGCACCTGCACCAACAGTTTGGATCGCTGGGAATTCGTTACCAACAATGTTTACACGACCCGCGTCAATGCCGCAGTTCGAGTGGCCAGCAGCTTGCGCCGCAGCCGTAGCAGCGATGGAAATTGCCACCGCAGTTGTGATTTTTTTCAGAAACATAAGTCTCTCCCTGTTTGCTTTAAAAGGGCAGCGAGCCACCCAATTGACGCCCCACAATTGACTGCGGAGACATTTATTAGAAGGCTTACGCCTCCAATCGCTCACCAGTATCCGAACGGAACAGGTGACAAATTTCTGCAGGTATCGACACCGCAACTGGCGCGCCAATCTCCGTCCGGTAGTCTTTGCTGGCCTTCACGTTAACCAACGCCCCACCAATACGGATAGCAACCATCGTTGCGTCGCCCAGCAACTCCATCGTGTAAGCAGGCGCGTTAGCATCGCCCTTGCCGTCCACAACAGACGCATCTTCGGCACGGAAGCCCAAAGTGATCGGCCCATCAGGTGCCGTAAGTCCGCCCACCGAAATACCATCGGCATTAAAGACGCCCGCCTTCATATCACCTTCAACAAGGTTCATTGCAGGCGAGCCGATGAAGCTGGCTACAAATGTGTTTGCTGGCGCGTCATAAATGTCAGTTGGCGTGCCAACCTGCTGAACAACACCCTGCTTCATAACAACAACGCGGTCAGCAAGTGTCATCGCCTCAATCTGATCGTGCGTGACGTAAATAGTCGTAACTTTAAGCTCGTGACTAAGATTTTTGATCTGCGCACGGGTCGAGACCCGCAGTTTTGCGTCAAGGTTTGAAAGCGGCTCGTCCATCAAGAACACGTTCGGTTCACGCACAATCGCACGCGCCAGTGCCACACGCTGTCGTTGACCGCCCGAAAGTTCTGCGGGCTTACGGTGCAAGAACGGCTCCAACTCAACCATTGCCGCTGCGCGCATCACACGCTCGTCATGCTCGGCCGTTGGGACTTTGCGCACTTTCAACGGGAAGCGAATGTTGTCGTAAACATTCATGTTCGGGTAAAGACCATAAGACTGGAACACCATCGAGATGTCACGGTCTTTTGGTTCAAGATCATTCACGCGCTCGCCGTCGATGATGATGTCACCCTCAGTGACGTCTTCGAGGCCAGCGATCATACGCATGGTTGTCGTCTTGCCGCAGCCGGATGGCCCGAGGAGGACAAGAAACTCCTGATCAGCGATCGTTAGGTCGAAATTCTGAACCCCAACAAAACTACCCCACCGCTTACCAACATTCTTAAGCTGAATTTCAGCCATCACTTCCCCCTGCGTCGTGACCCGTGCGCCATTTTTGCACACGTTTGCAAAAAGGCTAGACTCGAGATGCTCTATTTGCAATTCGCTTTTTACACAAACAGCAAAAAACGCGAGATGCGCCGATGACCGTTGATCCAAGAAACACCCTAAGAAACGCTCTGCAAACGTTGTGGACAACAGGCGACGGGGCAGATGTTATCGCCGAAGATGCCGTATTTTCAGTAGCTTGGCCTGTGAACGAGTTGGTGGGGCGCGACACGATTGTTGAAAACTTCATCACGCCCATACGCAATGCGCTGGCCGATGTTCATCGGCGCGACCTAATTTTTATCGGCGGTGACAATATTCGCGAACAAGGCGGGTACTGGTGTGCGACGGTCACTCATTACGTTGGCAACTTCACCAAGCCTTTATTCGGATTGCTGCCTTCCGATTCTTTGGTGTTTTTGCGCGCAGGTGAATTCTACCGCGTTGAAAACGGTCAGATTAGGGAAGCCAAAATCATCTTTGATTTGCCCGATGTTATGCACCAAGCGGGCTGCCTTCCCCTGCCCTCACTGGGAACCGAAATTACATTTCCTGCCCCCGCCACACAGGATGGCCTTTGCCCGCAAACCGAAGACGGCGAGGCATCCCTAAATGTTGTGCAGCGGATGTTGGGCGCGCTTCATGTGTTTGATCCCGTCACCAAAACAAGCGCAAGCCAGACAGGTGAAGACGGCACATGGGCCGACGATATGATGTGGTACGGACCTGCGGGGATCGGGTCAAACTACCGCTGGGAGGGTTTTAGCAAAGATCACCGCGTGCCCTTCCTTGATGCGTTTCCTGACCGCAAAGGGGGCAACCACTACTGCCGCATCGGGGATGCAAACTATGCTGCCGTCAGCGGCTGGCCATCGATGACCATGACGTTTCAAGGCGATTATCTTGGCCAACCCGCCGATGGCCGCGCCCTTACCCTGCGCGTGATGGATTTTTACCGCGTCGCAGATAACCGCATCAAGGAAAACTGGGTAACATTAGACTACGGAGACCTGTTTGCGCAGATGGGTCGTGATCTGATCGCTGAGGCAAACGCACTGCGCAGCTAAGTGCAAAAAACAAAGCGCCGCCAAGCCAAACGGACCGCGGCGCTTTGATTTTGGAGCAGCTTTCTTTAACGGATACGCTCTTCCGATAGGCCGTCAAACACCATGACGCGATCCTCGTCGAACGACAGGCCGACCAAATCGCCTTTGGCAGACCGGTGATCACCACGCTCCTCAACAACGATTTTTTCGCCCGTTTTCGAGGACAAGTAGGCGTATGACACGCCGCCGAGTGCTTCGGTCAACTCAACCGTAAATGTATCACCATCGACAATCTGCGCGTGCTCTGGGCGCAGCCCAAGGCTAACCGCGGTGCCGTTTGCAGGTTGCTCAACAGATAGCTTCATAGTCGTGCCAAACGCAGGCACGTCGAAGCCGTCCTTGGTTGCCGTGCCATTCACAAAGTTCATTGCAGGCGAGCCGATAAAGCCGGCCACAAATTTATTGTCAGGATCGCGGTAAAGATCCATGGGCGCGCCCACTTGCTCAATCCGACCTGAACGCAGCACAACGATCTTATCCGCAAGGGTCATCGCCTCGACCTGATCGTGGGTCACGTAAATCATGGTTGCGCCTATTTCTTCGTGAAGACGTGCGATTTCCACACGCATTTCAACGCGCAATTCTGCGTCCAGATTCGAAAGCGGCTCATCGAAAAGAAATACTTCAGGCCCGCGTACAATCGCACGGCCAATCGACACCCGCTGACGTTGCCCCCCTGATAGCGCGGCTGGCTTGCGAGCAAGGTACTCATCCAGCTTCAAAATGCGCGACGCCTCAGCAACCTTTTGTTCAATCTCGGCTTTGGGATGGCCGTTCATTTTCAGGCCGAAGCCCATATTTTCTTTGACAGTCATGTGCGGGTAAAGCGCGTAGGTCTGAAATACCATCGAGACACCACGAAGAGATGGATCAAGACGCGTCACATCACGGGGCCCAATGCTGATCTGCCCTTCAGTAGTTTCCTCAAGACCTGCCACCATCCGAAGCAACGTAGATTTGCCACAGCCAGAGGGGCCAACAAAAACGCAGAATTCGCCATCTTGGATATCCAGATCAATCCCGTGAATGACCTGCGTTTCGCCGTAGCGCTTGATGACGTTGTTTAGCTTAACACCAGACATGACTTAATCCTTTACCTATTGGGCAACTGTGTCAGGGAAGCGCCAGTCTTGCACCTCAGCTGCAATCGCTGTTGTTGTTTGTTGTATGCGCGGCACGAGCTGCTCAAGCGCTGCCAGATTTGTGCGAGCAGTGGTTGATGTAACAGACAGCGCACCAAGCACGCGCCCACGTTCGCTCAAAATCGGGCACGCCACACAAATGATGGTTGGCTCGTGTTCTTCGCGGTCAAATCCGTATCCATGGGCGCGGATTTCTGCCAGTTGGGCTCGCAACGCGGCCTCATCCGTCAGGGTGTGCTCCGTGAATTTGTGAAACAATTGCAGCGGCATGATCTGGCTCAGCGTTTCTTCCGGTAGATGTGCAAGCATGGCTTTACCGACGCCTGTGCAATACGCAGGCCCCACTTTGCCAGCGGATGAATACATCTCCACCGGTTCGGCCGTGTTGCGCTTATCCACGTATAACACCTGCGCCTGATCCAGCTGCGCAAGGTGAACGGTTTCACCTGTTTCAGCGGCAAGCGCATCCAAATGCGGCCGCGCAATTGGCGCCAGTGATGACGTCCGCCACGCTGCATGGGCCAACCGAACAAGCCGCACACCAAGCGAATAGCTTTGTCGATCAGGATCGAACACCAACATCCCCTCGCGGGTCAAAGTTTGCATAAGACGGTACAGCGTACCCTTGGGATAGGGCGATGCGGCAAGCAGCTCTGCAAACCGAACGGGTCGATTGAACTCGGCCACGCGGTCGAGCACATCAAGCGCCTTGCCAACTGTTCCGCCACTCGCGTCCACGTTCATAATCACTTTCCTCCCAAGCGGGCCGACAACTTGCGACAGCCCTGTTGACAAGCCTATGCGAGTCGGCGTTATCATTTCAATATGTAAAACGTGGTTTCAAATAATGAAACCTAGTACATAGTTGGAAGCACCTAGGGAGGATACCATGCGTTCCATTTTGAAAGCGTCTGTAGCGGCGCTTGGATTTGCTGCACTTGCAACCGGCGCCGTCGCTGACGGTCACGGTAAAAAATTGTCAGGCGATCTGCGAATTATCTCTGACATGTCAAACCCTGCGCCTCGCGCAGTGATGGAAGGTCTTGCCAAAGAATTTGGCGAAAAGCACCCAGACCTGAACATTGATCTGGAAATCGTTGACCGCGAAGCGTGGAAGACACAGATCCGCAACGCCCTGACAGCCAACGCACCTGACGTTGTGAACTGGTACGCGGCAAACCGGATGGGTCCTTACGTGAACGCAGGCCTTTTCGAAGACATCTCCGACATGTACGAAAACGGTGACCTGCCCGGCCTTGATGCCGTAAAAGGCGCGATGACCCTTGATGGTAAGCAATGGGGCGTGCCCTACACATACTACCAGTGGGGTATGTACTACCGTGAAGATATGTTCAAAGAGTTGGGCCTAACTGAGCCAACAACTTTTGAAGAAGAGCTCGCCAACTGCCAAAAAATCGTCGACTCCGGTAAGAAATGTTACGCAATCGGCACCAAGTTCCTTTGGACTGCTGGCGGTTGGTTTGACTACCTGAACATGCGGACAAACGGCTTTGATTTCCACATGCAGCTTGCACGCGGCGAAGTTGAATGGACCGATGCACGTGTCCGCGAGACTTTTGCAAACTGGCGCAAAATCATCGACATGGGCGGCTACATTGACGACCATCAGTCATACAGCTGGCAAGAAGCGCTTAAGTTCATGACAGACGGTGAAGCCGCTTCATATTTGATCGGTAACTTCGCTGTAGCACCAATGCGTGATGCGGGCCTTAGCGATGATCAGATTGATTTCTATCAGTTCCCACTGATTGATGCGTCTCTGCCACAAGGCGAAGATGCACCAACTGATACGTTCCACATCCCAGCCAATGCGTCGAACAAAGACAACGCGCGTGCGTTCCTGCAGTTCGTCACATCCGCTGATGTGCAAACGAAAATCAACTCTGGCGACGCACTTGGTCAGCTTCCGGTTAACGCAGCCTCAAGCGTGGACGCGGATGAGTTCCTTGAGCAGGGTTTTGCAATGCTGTCCGGCAATGCCAAAGGCGGCGTAGCGCAGTTCTTCGACCGTGACTTCCCCGCAGAGATGGCAAGCGTTGGCATGGAAGGTCTGCAAGAGTTCATGGTCTTCCCAGACAACCTTGACGATATCCTTGAGCGCCTCGAAGACGCACGCCAGCGTATCTACAAGTAAAATAACTGTCGGAGGGCGGCCCAGCGCTGCCCTCTGACTTCTAACAACGCACCCAAGATCAGCTTTTTCGAAAACCCGCTTACAAAGACACAATCGGCTTTTCGTATAAGGTGACCGACCCAGCCCGGAGGCGACCAACATGACGGCCTTGCCCGACCCTACATCGCAACCACAACGCAGCTGGTACAAGCGTAACGAGATCGCAGTGACCCCATGGCTGTTTTTGCTGCCGGGGATGTTTTTCTTTGCGTTCTACGTCATCTACCCAATCTTTCAGTCGTTCTGGATTTCATTTCATGAGTGGGACGGACTGGGCGAAAAAGTATGGGTAGGTACGGCCAACTACGAGCGCCTTCTGGGTGGTGACCGTAAGTTTGAGACCTCTTTTTGGAACAACCTGAAATGGCTGTTCTTGTACTTGCTGGCTATTCCGGCAGGTTTGTCGATTGCGTTGCTGCTCAATCAAAAAGTACGCGGCATCCGGCTTTATAAATCGCTCTTTTTCTTTCCGTTCGTGTTGAGCCAAGTGGTTGTCGGGCTTGTGTTTTCGTGGTTCTACCTTCCCCGCGAAGGGTTGCTGAACGCAATTCTCGCCGTGGTCGGCGCAGGCCCTGTCAATATCTTGGGTGATCCGTCAACAGCCACCTATGGCATTATTGCTGCCGGTTTATGGCCGCAGACTGCCTATTGCATGATTTTGTATCTTACGGGCCTGAACGCGGTAGACCCCGAACAGATTGAAGCCGCGCGCCTTGATGGCGCAAAGGGTCACCGCATGCTGTGGCACGTGGTGTTGCCCCAGCTGAAACCCGCGACGTTCATCGCCTTTGTGGTGACCATCATCGGTGCGCTGCGTTCATTTGATTTGATCAGCGTTATGACCAACGGTGGCCCTTTCGGTTCAACCCGCGTCTTGAGTTTTTACATGTACGAGGAATCTCTGTCGGAGTTCGGCTTCCGCATGGGATACGGCGCGGCAATTGCCGTGGTCCTTTTCTTCATCATGCTCTTCTTTATCGTCTACTTTTTGTGGTCGATGTACCAAGATGAAAGAGGAGGCCGCTAATGTTTCCGACCCCAATCGAAAAGACATCGCGCACGTGGCAATTGACGTATCAAGGCCTTCTACCAATTGTTCTGCTGATCTGGCTTTTGCCGCTGATCGCAGTGGCTACGTTTTCTATCAAGCCGTCTGCCGACTTCACAAACGGCAACTACTGGGGGCTGCCAACATCCTTTGAGCTATTCACGAACTACGGAAAAGTTTTCTTCGAAAGCGATATGCCCCGCTACATGATCAACTCTGTGTTAATCACTGTTCCCACTGTGATTGGCGCGGTTGCTCTTTCAAGCATGACTGGGTTTGCGCTTGGGGTGTACCGTTTCAAAGGCAACCTCGCGATCTTCTTTTTGTTCATCGCAGGCAATTTTGTACCGTTCCAAATCTTGATGGTGCCCGTGCGCGACATTTCCGTGAACCTTGGGCTTTATGACACCAAAGTCGGTCTGGTCCTTTTTCACATCGCGTTCCAAACAGGCTTTTGCACTTTGTTTATGCGCAACTTCATCAAAGCCCTGCCATATGAGTTAATCGAAGCCGCCCGCGTTGAGGGGATCGCAGAGTGGCGTATTTTCTGGTTTGTAGTTTTGCCCTTAATGAAGCCCGCCTTGGCGGCTTTGTCTGTGTTGATTTTTACCTTCATCTGGAATGATTACTTCTGGGCAGTTGTGTTGACGCAGGGTCCGGACGCACAACCTGTCACTGCGGGGATCACCAGCTTTAACTCTCAATATCGTGCGGCATACCACCTGATGAGCGCCGGCTCTATTGTTGCTGCACTACCTCCTGTCGCGATGTTTTTCTTGATGCAAAAGCACTTCATCGCGGGGCTAACTCTCGGAGCTGTCAAATAGCATGCACCATTGGCGATTAGACGATGCACGTCAGACACTGGTTCTGGCAACCAAGGGCGCGCGGCTGCCCCAAGTGATCTATTGGGGCGCACCTCTGCCTGCGGATGAGGATCTGGAAACGCTCCAGGCGGCCTATCAGCTTGATGTGACGGGCGGCATGCTGGATGAGAACCCGGATTTGTCAATTTGCCCCGAAGCATCGCGCACATTTCCCGGCCAGCCCGGTCTGATTTGTCGTGATACAGACGGTACACCTTTGTTGCCAAAGTTCTGCTTTGAAAAAGCGGAGACTGATGGCGGGCTGACCCTAAGTTTTCGCGATGATGAGAACCGCCTCACTCTGACCGCCATTTACGCGATCAACCCTCAAACGCATATCATCGCCGCCAAGCACATTCTTGAAGCGGATCGCTCGATCCATTTGCATTGGCTGTCCGCGCCAGTATTCCCCGCCCCACAAAACGCCAGTGAGATGATCGATTTTGCAGGCCGTTGGTGTGGTGAATTCCAGCTTAATCGTACGGCATGGTCTGCCGGTATGCGCTACCGTGAGAACCGGACGGGCCGCACAGGTCACGAACATTTCCCGGGCCTAATCGTGCCCTGCGAAGGTGCCACAAACACGAACGGCGAGGCGTATGGCTTTCACTATGGCTGGTCCGGCGGACATAAAATGATCGCCGAGGAACTGCCCGATGGGCGGCGTCAAATCCAGTTCGGCCATGCCGCGCGAATGGAAACAGAAGCAGCCACCCGTTTTGAGACCGCAACACTTTATGCAACGTTTTCGGGCCACGGGTTGAACGGCTGCGCCACAGCATTTCAACGCCATACCCGTGATCAGATTGTGACCTGGCCCAAAGGCCAAATCGCGCGGCCTGTGCATTACAACTGTTGGGAAGCTGTCTACTTTGATCACAAATTGGACGTCCTCAAAGACATCGCCACCAAGGCGGCCAATCTGGGCGCAGAACGTTTCGTGCTGGATGACGGTTGGTTTGGTCGGCGCGACGACGACACGACGTCCCTGTCCGATTGGCAAGTCGATCCGCGCAAATACCCCGATGGTTTAGGCCCGCTAATCGATCATGTTCACGCCGAAGGAATGACGTTCGGCATCTGGTTTGAGCCTGAGATGATCAACCCCGACAGCGATATCCACCGCGCCAATCCGCACTGGGCGTTGGGCAGCGAAGATCAGACCCTTGGCAGGCAGCAAAAAGCCCTCAACATGGCGCTGCCCGAAGTGCGCGATTTCCTTTATGATCGCATGTCTGCGATCTTGCGTGACCACGATGTGGACTACATCAAATGGGACCATAACCGTGTACTCCCCGCCCCTGACGCCGCACAAACACGCGGCTCATATGCCCTGATTGACCGTTTGCGCCACGATTTCCCGCAGGTCGAGATTGAAAGCTGCGCCTCAGGTGGTGGCCGTATAGACATGGGTATTCTAAAGCGCACCCAGCGTGTCTGGCTGTCAGACAGCAACGATGCGCTTGAGCGGCTCAAAATTCAGCATAACGCCGCCCTTTTCCTGCCACTGTCCGTAACAGGAAGTCACGTTGGTCCGCGCAAATGTCACACGTCAGGGCGTAGCATCGATATTTCGATGCGCGCGTGGGTCGCCGCACAGCGCCACATGGGCTTTGAAATGGACCCCCGTGAACTGGACGATCGTGAAGAGCGGGTTCTGCGCGAAGTCACAAGCTGGTGGAAAGCGAACCGCGACTGGATGCAACGTGCAGATATTTTGCGCCTCGACAGCGCCGATCCGGCGGTCATCGCAGAACAGCAACTTGCCGAAGATCATAGCCGTTTTGTTGTGTTTGCCGGCAAAGCAGACACAAGCGCGCAAATTGCCCCGCGCCCGCTTCGCTTGACCCGTCTTGACCCAACGGCACGCTACCGCATCCAACTGATGAATGGCCCCACAGCACCTGCACTATCGCGCGGGGATCAGCGCATCAAAACCGAACCTATGGAATTTTCCGGAGCCTATCTAATGAACTACGGCGTCACCTTGCCATGGAATTTCCCAGAGACCATGTGGGTATTGGAAGGAACAAAACTATGACTGACAAAAAGCCCCGCCGCTCGTCCCATTGGTACGGCAAACTCGACAAAGACGGATTCATTCACCGGTCGTGGATGAAGAACCAAGGGTTTCCAGACCACGCTTTTGATGGCCGTCCCATTATTGGGATTTGCAACACATGGTCAGAGCTCACACCATGTAACTCGGGCCTTCGCGACTTGGCTGAGGGCGTAAAGCGCGGCGTTTGGGAAGCGGGTGGTTTTCCTGTCGAGTTTCCGGTGATGAGCCTGGGCGAGACACAGATGAAGCCTACTGCAATGCTGTTCCGCAACCTGCTTGCCATGGACGTAGAGGAATCCATCCGCGCCTACGGCATCGACGGTGTCGTGTTGCTGGGCGGCTGTGACAAGACAACACCGGGCCAATTGATGGGTGCGGCATCTGTCGATCTTCCGTCCATTGTCGTGTCCTCGGGGCCGATGCTGAACGGGAAATACAAAGGTTCCGACATCGGCTCTGGAACGGATGTGTGGAAATTCTCGGAAGCGGTACGCGCAGGCGATATGACTTTGCAAGACTTCATGAACGCCGAGTCTGGTATGTCGCGCAGCAAAGGCGTGTGCATGACCATGGGCACAGCCAGCACGATGGCGTCGCTTGTTGAGGCGATGGGCATGTCCCTTCCGACCAACGCAGCCCTGCCTGCTGTGGACGCGCGCCGCATGGCGCTGGCGCATATGACGGGCAAACGAATTGTGGAGATGGTTGATGAGGACCTAAAGCCGTCCGATATTTTGACCAAAGAAGCGTTTGAAAATGCGATCCTTGCCAATGCCGCAGTGGGTGGTTCCACAAACGCAGTCGTGCACCTTCTGGCAATTGCGGGGCGTGTGGGCGTTGATCTAAGCCTTGATGATTTTGAGATCGGTGGTGAAATTCCCCTGTTGGTCAACTGCATGCCGTCTGGCAAATACCTGATGGAAGACTTCTGTTACGCGGGCGGAATGCCTGCGGTTCTGTCTGAACTCGGCTCTCACATACGATCTGCCAAAACGGTGCTTGGCGGGGACATTTCAGCCTATGCGCAGGGCGCAGAAAACTACAACACAGATGTCATCAAAACCTTCGACGACCCCGTAAAGCCAGCTGCGGGCCTGCGAGTGTTGCGTGGCAATCTGGCGCCCAACGGAGCCATCGTGAAGCCTTCAGCAGCCACCGATGCATTGCTTGAACACGAAGGCGAAGCGTATGTCTTTGAAAACATCGAAGACTTAAAAGCAAATATTGACCGCGATGATTTGCCAGTCACGCCGGATACTATCTTGGTGCTAAAGGGCTGTGGTCCGAAGGGCTATCCGGGGATGCCTGAAGTCGGCAACATGCCAATTCCAAAAGTGCTTGTTCAACAAGGCGTACGCGACATGATCCGTGTTAGCGATGCGCGTATGTCAGGCACTGCTTACGGCACTGTTATTTTGCACGTTAGTCCCGAAGCAAATGCGGGCGGGACTTTGGCGCTGGTAAAAACAGGCGACCGTATCCGCGTAAGTGCAAGTGGCGGTGTGTTAGAGTTGCTGGTCAGCGAGGACGAACTGGCAGCCCGCCGTGCAGATTGGCAACCAGAGGAACCTCACTATACACGCGGGTATGCCAAACTTTATATCGATACTGTTTTACAGGCGGACAAAGGCGCTGACCTTGACTTCTTGGTCGGCAAAGACACCCGCCTCGTCACAAGGGAGAGCCACTAATGCACCCCACATTTCATGACCTAAAAGACGCCAGCGTTTATATCACAGGAGGCGGATCAGGCATCGGCGCCGCACTTACAGATGCGTTCTTGTCCCAAGGTGCAAAAGTGGCCTTTATCGGCCGCGAAGACGCCAGCGCGTTTTGCGACGCGATGGAGCAAAAGCACGGGGCGCGCCCTTTATTTTTGCAAGGTGACATCACAGATACGGACCACCTGAAGGCTACGATGGATCAGGCAGTTGCGGCACATGGGCCGCTACGCTGTTTGATTAACAACGCCGCAAATGACCAACGTCACAGCACAGCCGAAGTCACGCCTGACTTTTGGGACTGGATGATCTCGATCAACCTCAAGGCCTATTTCTTTGCGTGCCAACACGCCGCGGCTCTGATGGCCAAAAACGGTGGATCGATCATCAACTTCAGCTCTATCAGTTACATGATGGGCAATGCGGGATACCCGATCTACACGACTGCAAACTCTGGCATCAATGGCATGACCAGAAGCCTCGCCCGTGAGTTTGGCCCCGACAACATCCGCGTAAACGCCGTGGCGCCAGGTTGGGTGCTGACACAGAAACAAAAAGACCTGTGGGTGACAGAAGAAGCGCTTGCCGCGCACATCGATAGGCAGTGCCTAAAAACCCCCCTCGCCCCGGATGACATCACTGGCGCGTGCCTCTTTATGGCCTCCGATGCCTCCAAACTGATGACAGGTCAGGCAATGGTGATCGACGGCGGCGTGGTAACAACGGGATGACCGACGTGGAGTGGATCGCAATTGATTGGGGCACCTCGAACCTGCGGGTTTGGGGAATGAACGCAAACGGTCGTGCAGTGCGTGAAGCAACCAGCACCAACGGCATGAACGTGCTTGCCCGTGATCAGTTTGAAGACGCGTTGATGGCGCTAGTCAGCACATGGCTGGACGAACCTACAATTGCCATTGCATGTGGCATGGTCGGTGCGCGCCAAGGCTGGATGGAGGCACCCTATAGCACTGTGCCCTGCGAGCCGTTGGGCGAGGGTATCGTAAAAGTTCCGACCCAAGACGCGCGGCTGCAAATGCATATTCTGTCGGGCATAAACCAGACCAGTCCCGCAGATGTGATGCGCGGTGAAGAAACGCAAATCGCAGGTTTTCTCGCGCTTAACAAAGACTGGGACGGTGTCATTTGTTTGCCCGGTACGCATACGAAATGGGTCCATGTGAGTGCAGGCGAAGTGGTCAGTTTCCAGACCCTCATGACCGGCGAATTGTTTGGCCTTCTCAGCGAGCAAAGCGTTTTGGCGCACTCCGTCACCTCCGAAGGTTGGAGCGATGCAGCATTTGAAGACGGCCTAAGCACAGCGATGTCGCGGCCTGAAGCATTGGCCGCGCGCTTGTTCAACATTCGCGCCAGCCAGCTTCTTGAGGACACCGCACAAGACACAGGCCGTGCGAGGCTTTCTGGTCTGCTGATCGGGGCAGAGCTTGCCGCGACAAAACCCTATTGGTTAGGTCAAAACGTAGCCATTGTCGGAAGCGCACCACTTGCTAGCCACTACACAACGGCCCTACGCGGCCAAGGTGTTCCTGTGACCGAAACAGATCCTGTCGCGATGACCCTTGCAGGCCTGACAGCAGGCTACAAGAAATTGAAAGGCATCACATGAGCCGTCCTATCATTGCTATTTTGCGGGGCATTCCCACAGAGCAAGCAGCCGAAGCCGCGTCAGTTATTATCGAAGCAGGCATCACCACTATTGAGGTACCAATGAACAGCCCCGACCCCATCGGGGCGATCAAGGCAATGGTGGATGCCCACGGCCAACAGGCGCTTATCGGGGCCGGCACTGTTCTAAGCAAAGCACAAGTGGACGCGGTCGCTGACGTAGGTGGAAAGCTCATCGTTTCGCCCAACACAAATCCAGACGTCATCGCACATACGGTCGCACTTGGGCTTCAATCCTGGCCCGGGGCCTTTACGCCGACCGAATGTTTTGCGGCCCTTGAAGCAGGGGCCACAGGATTAAAACTTTTCCCCGGTAACATGGCGGGGATCGGCGGCCTAAAAGCAATCCGCGCAATTTTGCCCCAAGGCACACAGGTTTACGCCGTAGGCGGCGCAGGACCCGATAATTTCGCAGAATGGATCGCAGCAAGCGCTGACGGGTTTGGCATCGGTTCTAGCATCTACAAGCCGGGAATGAGCACAGACACCATCGCCAAAAATGCAGCGACGATTGTTACCGCCTATGATGAGGCCATAAATGATCTTTGATGAACGGGCCTGCGCGCTTGGTGAAGGACCTCTGTGGCATCCGTTGCGACAGGAGCTGTTCTGGTTCGATATTTTGGGAAGAACCCTGCACTCGAGCACCAAGACATGGCAGTTTAGTGAACACGTCTCGGCCGCTGGTTGGATGTCTGAAACACAGCTTCTGATTGCGTCCGAAACGGCTTTGTTCACGTTTGATCTGGAAACGGGCGTGCGTGAAATTGTCACCGAGCTGGAAACCGATTTGCCTGATAACCGTTCAAACGATGGGCGCGCTGATCCTTGGGGGGGCTTTTGGATTGGCACGATGGGTAAGAAGGCGCAGCCCAAAGCCGGTAGTATTTACCGCCTGTTCGAAGGCAAGCTGCACCGCCTGTTTACGGACATCACGATCAGCAACGCCATCTGCTTTGCACCTGATAAATCCTGCGCCTATTTCACGGACACGGCGACAAAACAGATCATGCGTGTCCCCCTTGATGATGCAGGGTGGCCCAATGGCGCGCCTGCCGTACACCTTGATCTGACGGCCCAAGGCCTCAACCCGGATGGTGCAGTGACAGACGCCAACGGCAATTTGTGGATAGCACAATGGGGTGCGTCACGGGTCGCTGTCTATGATCCCACGGGAGATTTCATTGAGGCGCATGAGTTCAGTGCTAGCCAAATCAGCTGCCCTGCGTTGTCTGATCAAGGGCTTTTTGCGACCAGCGCTGCCATCGATGTGACAGAGACCGACGGTGGCAAGACTTTCTTCAAGCCGCTCAACGTATCGCCCCAGTTGGAGCATCAAGTAAAAGTATGACCCCTACACAGCCCCGCACCCTTGGCACCTGTTATTATCCCGAACACTGGGACCGCAACATCTGGGAGGATGATGCACAACGGATGGTCGAAGCAGGCCTGAGCTGGGTCCGGATCGGCGAATTCGCTTGGTCACGGATTGAGCCGCGCGAAGGTGAATTTCACTGGGACTGGTTGGATGACGCAATTGAGATTTTGGGCCGTGCTGGCCTGAAAGTTGTGTTGGGCACCCCCACAGCGACGCCCCCCAAATGGGTATTGAACAAATATCCCGACATGCTGGTAGTTGACGCACAAGGACAGCCACGCAAATTTGGCTCGCGCAGGCACTACTGCTTTTCGCATTTGCCATACCGCGCAGAGGCGGGCCGGATCACCCACGATTTGGCAGAGCGCTATGGGTCAAACAACTTCATCCACGCATGGCAAACCGACAACGAATACGGCTGCCATGATACTGTCATGTCCTACTCGGATGCGGCGCGGAGTGGCTTTCAAAACTGGCTCGCAGCGCGCTACGGCGACATCACAGCCCTGAATAAAGCATGGGGTAACGTCTTTTGGTCGATGGAATATGATGATTTCTCTGAGATCGATCTGCCTAACCTAACGGTGACCGAACCAAGCCACATCCACCAGCTTGATTTCATGCGGTATAGCTCGGACATGGTTGTGGCCTTTAACAAGGTTCAGACCGATATTTTACGCGCTCATACAGATGCGCCACTGATCCACAATTACATGGGGCGTATTGTGGAGTTTGATCATTTCGGTGTGGGGGCAGACCTCGATATTGCATCATGGGACAGCTACCCGATTGGCTTTTTGTCAGACCGTCTTGAAGCAAGCGACGCACACAAACAGCACTTTTTGCGCCAAGGTGATCCGGACTTTCAGGCCTTTCACCACGATCTATACCGCGCAGTGGGGCGCGGGCGTATGTGGATCATGGAACAACAACCTGGTCCGGTAAATTGGGCCCCCTACAACCCTGCCCCTCTTGATGGAATGGCCCGTTTATGGGCTTGGGAAGCCTTTGCGCATGGTGCTGAAACCGTGTGCTATTTCCGCTGGCGACAGGCACCTTTTGCCCAAGAGCAAATGCATGCAGGCTTGCTGCATCCTGACAGTACCGATGCGCCCGCCCTCAGTGAGGCACGCCAAGTTGCGAACGAAATTAAGGCGATGCCTGATGCCAAGAATGCGAAAGGCGATGTGGCGATCATATTTGATTATGCCTCGGCGTGGGCGTGGTTTGCACAACCACAGGGCGCTGATTTTGATTATTTCAGACTTGTCTTCGACACGTATCGCGCCTTGCGGCGCGCGGGCCAAAACGTAGATATCCTACCGCCGGATACACCCTCTCTTGACGGCTACAGCGCCGTTTTCGCGCCTGGTCTGATGACCATTCCCGACGGGCTGCGCAAGATACTGCGAAGCACCGAAACGCCCATCGTTTTGGGGCCGCGTACCGATACCAAAGACATCAATCTAGCCATCCCAACACCGATGGGCCCAAATGTTGAGGGGCTTGATGCCACTGTGCGGATCACCGAAAGCATTCCGCCCACTACGAAGTTTGACCTGAAAGGCGGCGGTACCGCGCGCCACTGGTTTGAGCACATCACAGGTGACGCGGAAACGCACATCGAAACGATCGACAACCAGCCCGTGCTGGTCGGAAGCAGTGGCCTGTTCTATCTGGGCGCATGGCTTGATGAGGCAGGGTTTGACCGCGTGATCCAGATGTTTGTGACGCCCCACAAAATGCCAACTGGTGTGCGTGTTCGCGACACAGATACCCATCGGTTTTGGTTCAACTACAATCCACACAGCGTCACAATTGATGGGAATGAGATATCAGCAGCAGGTGTAACATGGCAGAAATTGTAAGCTTTGGCACAATGCCCGACGGCACCGAAGTCCATAAAATCACTCTCGCCAATGACGCGTTATCTGCAAGTTTTCTGACTTTTGGGGCGACACTACAATCAGTCTACCTGAACGACGATGCACAGAACCTGACCCTTGGGTTTGATGATCTTGGCTCGTATCTGGCCCCCGGCAACATGGTGGGCTGCGTCATCGGACCGGTGGCAAACCGCATCGGCGGCGCACGTGCAATGTTCGACGGAAAAGAGCTGAAGTTCGATCCATCAAGCGGCGGGAATACTCTGCACAGCGGCCCTGATGGCTGGCACAATCGTGTGTGGGATATTGTGGACAGCACAGAGCGGTGCGTCACGTTTATGCTGAAAGACCCTGACGGTTTGGGCGGTTTTTCCGGCAACAAAACCGTGACCGCGACCTACGCCATTGCAGGCAATCGTATTGAACTTGCCATTGTGGTCACAAGCGACGCACGAACACCTATTGCCGTAACCCACCACGGGTATTGGAACCTAACTGGCGCGCCAACAATTGATGATCACTCACTTGAAGTGCGCGCAGATCAATACCTGACCTCAGAAAACAGTCTGCCCAATGGCATTGCAGAAGTTGCGGGTACTGGGTTTGATTTTCGCACGCCACGACTGATCGGAGATACGTCTGTCGATAACAACTTTTGCTTATCACAACAGACGTCTCCCTTGCGGGAAGTCGCGGTGCTGCGTGGCGGCGACAAAGCCTTGCACTTATGGAGTACGGACGTGGGCCTGCAGGTCTATGATGGTATCTCATTGAATGTAGATGGGCCGATGCCGCGCGCTGCCCTGGCGCTTGAGCCGCAAAGGTGGCCAGACGCGCTGAACAATTCAGACTATCCATCCGTTACTTTAGAAGCCGACGGTGTGGCTACTCAAGTTATGCGCTGGCAGTTTGAGAAAATCAGTTCTGGGAATTGATCAAAGGGTCACCAATCATCTGCACCGCCGCTGCAAGATCGATTTTTTCGCCAAATTTTTCTTCGCGCAGGAACCGCAGCGTATAGGCCATCACGATCGGGTTATTCATCATAAACGTATGGCTAACCGGCAATGTGATGTGAGAGCGCATGCCCGCCAATTTCGTGCTTTCTACGGACACTTTACCATCATGGGGCCCGTCGATCAAAACAGCACCAAGTGCGCCAAGCGGTACATTGCCCGCAATGATGCCAACAGGATAATCAACGCCGCCTAATTGGCTGGGAACGCTGCCATCATTGGTACCAAGTTGACGACCAGCGGGACCGTTGAGCCATTCAAAAGGCACCAGATCGCCGAAGGTATCCACCAACTCTGACCCCTGATTTGGGGGCGCAAGCATGACAACACGCCCAAGATTGGCTGGACGTATTTTTTCAAGATAGGCGCGCACCAGAATTCCACCCATTGAGTGGGTGACAAAATGCACCTTGCGACCCCCACACTCGGCAACTGCAGGACCAAGCGTTTGGGCGACCAGTTGCTCAATCGGCAATTGGCGCGAGGGGTAGCCGGGGTTGACCGTATGATAGCCCTGCGTCCGCAAAACACCCTCAAGCACCGCAAGCGACGTGTCGCTGCGCGCCAACCCATGTAACAGAACTACGCATTCCGCCGTTGCCGGTTGCGCGGTCAAACCCAATGCCACAAGCGCCTTAGCGACCCACGAACGCATAACTTTCAAATCCTGCCCGTTTCAAATCTTTTTCCGAATAAACATTGCGCAAATCTGCGAAGCGCGGCGTGTTCATCCGCCGTGCAATCCGGTTTAAATCAAGCGCACGAAATTCGTTCCACTCGGTCAACAAAACACACAAATCAGCTTTCTGCACGGCCTTATATGCGTCCTCGACCCACACAACTCCCGGCAAAAGCGTTTCACCCTCATGTCTGCCTTGCGGATCAGTAACGACCACTTTCGCCCCTGCGCCCACCAAGGCAGGCACAATGGTAAGGCTTGGCGCATCGCGCATGTCATCTGTATTGGGTTTGAACGTGACCCCCAGAACGGCGATGGTTTTGCCGTTAAAGCTGCTATCACACAGGGTGAGAAGCTTCTCAATCATGCCGCGCTTGATCTCTTCATTCACCTTGATGACCGTTTCCGTGATCTGCATTGGCACAGCATGTTCTTGGCCAATACGCGCCAACGCTTTGGTATCTTTGGGAAAACACGAACCGCCATAGCCCGGCCCTGCGTGGAGGAATTTATTGCCGATCCGCCCGTCAAGGCCCATACCCTTCGAGACCTCTTTCACATCCGCACCAACTTTTTCACACAGTGCAGCGATCTCATTGATGAATGTGATCTTGGTGGCGAGAAATGCATTGGCGGCGTATTTGATCATCTCTGCGCTTTCCAAATCCGTGGTCACAATTGGAAAATCCCTCAGAAAAAGGGGGCGGTAGATTTCAGCCATCACATCTGCGGCACGTTCGTTTTGCACCCCAACCACAACCCGATCTGGGCGCATAAAATCATCAATTGCCGCCCCCTCACGCAAGAACTCTGGGTTTGATGCCACATCGAACAACGCGGCTGTGTTTGCTTTGCGGATAATCTGTTTAACCTGACGGTTTGTACCAACAGGGACTGTCGATTTGGTCACCACCACTGTGTAGTCTTCGATCAGATGCGCAACCTCTTCTGCGGCGGCATATACATATGTCAGATCCGCGTGTCCGTCGCCCCGACGGGTCGGTGTACCAACGGCAATAAACACCGCATCGGCACCCTTCATGGCACTGGCCAGATCAAGGGTGAAAGACAGCCGACCAGCCGCAACATTTTTCGTCATCAGCGCTTCAAGGCCAGGCTCAAATATTGGGACATGGCCCGCATTAAGCTGCTCAATCTTGGCGGGGTCCTTATCCACACAGACTACGTCATGCCCAAAATCCGAGAAACAAATCCCCGAAACAAGCCCGACATAGCCGGTTCCAATCATCGCTATGCGCAATTAACCACTCCTGACACTCATTGGTCTAACTCGTCAAAACAGTGCGCGGGGAAGCGGTGCAAAATTGGCCGCGTTCCGCTCTAACTTTTGACTTATTTGCGCACGATACTCAGCGATAATGACAAGAGTGAGGCACTTCGATGACTGAACAAAGAACCGCTTTGGTAACTGGCTCGGCAGGCTTCATCGGCTTTCACCTGTGCCAAAGACTGCTGCGCGACGGGTTTCGCGTGATCGGTCTAGACGCCATGACTGATTACTATGACGTTGCCCTGAAAGAGCGCAGACATCAGATTTTACTGCAAAGCGAAGGGTTCACGGCCTGTGAAGACAGGCTTGAGGACCAGCAGGTGCTGCATACCCTTTTTGAAAAGTACCGCCCCGATGTGGTCGTGCATCTCGCTGCCCAAGCAGGGGTCCGCTATTCAATCGACAATCCGCGCAGCTACGTTCAGTCCAATCTAATCGGCACTCACGAGCTGTTGGAAGCGGGGCGCGCCTTTCCGCCAGCGCACATGCTGCTTGCCTCAACCAGTTCCGTCTACGGTGCCAACACACAAATGCCTTACGCCGAGACCGACAAGGCAGATACGCAGATGTCATTCTATGCGGCCACTAAAAAGGCAAACGAAGCGATGGCCCACAGCTACGCTCATCTTTTTGACCTGCCCATCACAATGTTCCGATTTTTCACTGTTTACGGTCCTTGGGGGCGGCCAGACATGGCATTGTACAAATTCACACGCAACATTTTGGCCGGTGAGCCGATTGATGTGTACAATCACGGCGAAATGAGCCGAGACTTCACCTATGTGAGCGATCTGGTCGAAGCGATCCGCTTACTTATTGAAGCAGCCCCTGAGCGTAGCAAAGATATCGCCCAAACTGACAGCCTGTCGCCAGTTGCGCCATGGCGGGCGGTAAATGTAGGCAACTCGGAGCCAGTCAAACTGATGGATTTCATAGCGGCCATTGAAAAAGCCACGGGAAAAACCGCAAAACTCAACATGATGGACATGCAGGCCGGCGACGTGCCGGCGACATGGGCAAACGCGCAATTGCTGAAAGACCTGACCGGATACCAACCTCAAACAAGCGTTGCGCAGGGCGTTGAGGAATTCGTGCGCTGGTACCGCGACTATTACCATACATGATGAGTAAAAATGGTGGCGTGGGGGAGACTTGAACTCCCGACCTATCGATTATGAGTCGATCGCTCTAACCAACTGAGCTACCGCGCCACTGGCGGCTGATTTATCGACGGCACCCCATGGCGTCAACCCGCAAACTCGTGCAAATTGCCTTCAACGAAGGGGATGACCATGATTTCTGAATTGCAAAGCATTGTTGGCGAAAATTATGTGACAACCGGCAAGGATTTGGCCGCCTATTCCAGCGACTGGGTCGGCTGGTATAGCTGGGAACCTCTTGCATTGGTCCGTCCTGCAAATACCGCAGAAGTTGCGGCACTGGTCAAATGGGCGAACGAAAACAAAACAGCAATCGTGCCCGTGAGTGGCAATACCGGCCTGAATGGTGGAACCCATGCTGAAGGGGCCGTGATGCTATCGCTCGACCGGCTCAACAAAATCCGCGAAATGCGGGCCGACGCACGGGTGGCAGTTGTTGAGGCTGGCGTGATAATGTCCCAACTGCATGATGCAGCAGACGCCTTGAACCTTGTGTTTCCAATGACGTTTGGAGCCAAAGGCAGCGCGATGATCGGCGGAATGCTATCGACCAACGCAGGCGGCTCAAACGTTTTGCGTTACGGCAACACCCGCGATCTTTGCCTTGGTCTTGAAGTGGTCACCCCCCAAGGCGAGATCATGGACCTGATGGGCGCGCTTCATAAAGACAACTCTGGTATCAACCTAAAGCATTTGATGATCGGTGCAGAAGGTACTCTTGGAATCATTACCGCCGCCGTTATGAAGCTGGCCCCGAAACCGTTAGCCTACGCCACAGCCATGCTGGCGGTGCCTAACCTTGATGATGCTTTGCGCCTTCTGAACAACCTTCAGCAGGCAACAGGCGGCGGTGTTGAAGCATTTGAATATATGACGCGCCCTTATGTTGAGGCGCACATGAAAAACCACGGGGGCGGTGAGCCATTCGATGCGCCACACCAGATCAATATCCTGTGCGAAGTAGGCGCTACAGCGCCGCGTGACGCAGACGTGCAGCCTGACGGGTCTGTTCCGATCACGTCCTATCTTGAGGATGTCTTGGGCCGAATGGTGGAAACCGGTCAGGTGTTGGATGCCGTAATTGCACAAAACGAAGCGCAACGCCGCCAGATGTGGGAGCGGCGCGAGGCAGCGGGCGAGGTTCTTCTCAGCCACAAACCACTGGTCAACACAGATGTTTCCGTCGCGCTTGACGATGTCAGCCGCTTTATCAGGCTCGCCGATGCGCGGATGCAGCAGATTGATCCCGGCGCACAACCCATGATCGTCTCACACTTGGGCGACGGTAATGTGCATTATGCAGTGTGGCCCACCACCCATGATGAGGCCGTGCATAAAGCCATGGTTGAGGCGATTGAGGATTGCGTCGTTGAAGTACAGGGCAGCTTTTCGGCCGAACATGGGATTGGGATCTCAAAGCTTGATACGATGTCGCGACGCAAAGACCCCGCGGCCCTTGCGATGATGCGCACCCTGAAAACGGCGCTCGACCCAAATAACATCCTCAACCCCGGCAAGGTGATTCCACCGGCGCCGGCGGATTAATTCAGCCAGCTGAAGAAGTCATCGTCCGCTTGACTGCGCAACTTACGGGCCATTTCAACGCCCAGCTTTGCGCCGTCAGCCACAGAACAGGTTTGCTCATCACTAAGCACTTCAGAACCATCAACGCGCAAAATTTCACCGCGCAAGGTCAGAGTATCGCCATCAATTGTGGCCAATCCGCCAATTGGCGTTTCGCAAGAGCCATCAAGAGCACCCAAAAAGGCGCGCTCTGCCGCAAGACGTTGGGTTGAGAGGGTATCGTTGATGGCGCTAAGCATCTCGCTGACACGATCATCACCCAAACGTTGTTCAATACCGATACAGCCCTGAGCCACCGCCGGCAGCATTTCTTCAGCCTCAATCGCGGTGCGGGGCACCTCGTCCATTGCCAACCTGTTCAACCCGGCCATGGCAAGGAAGGTTGCTTCAGCCACGCCGTCTTTCAACTTTTTCAATCGCGTTTGAACGTTTCCGCGAAATTCGACGATTTCCAGATCAGGACGATAATTCAAAAGCTGCGCTTTGCGCCGCAGGGATGATGTGCCAACCACAGCCCCCTCGCGCAGATCAGCAAGTTTGCCACCATCCAAAGAGACAAACGCATCACGCACATCTTCGCGGGGCAAATAAGTTGTCAGCGCAAGCCCGTCCGGCTGCGCAACGGGCATGTCTTTCATCGAGTGGACCGCAATATCAATGGCGCCAGACAGAAGATCGTCTTCAATCTCGCGGGTAAACAGACCCTTACCGCCGATTTCTTTCAAAGGCCGGTCCAAAATGCGGTCACCGGTTGTTTTGATCACAACAATCTCAAAAGCACCCTCAGGCAGATCAAAGGCCGTCATCAACCTTTGCCGGGTTTCATAAGCCTGCGCGAGCGCAAGCGGCGAACCACGAGTGCCGATTTTCAGCGGTGCATCGAGAGAAGGTAGAGTCATAATTTACATTGTCCACTTTTGTTGACACAATAGGTGTCTATAAGTTGAGTGGCCATTCCTCAACCCCGAGAACCTTAACTGGCCACATTCAAAAAGCAAAATATCTTTTCGCAAGAAAAGTCCCGTGATACCAAGCGTCTAGTTCGGCGCGCCCGAAGCAAGGAAATTCCGATGAAGGACAGCATCACCATGACAAAGCCAAAGAAATTGCTGCAAAGCCTTGCGGGCGAAACGCTTGAGACGCCTCCGATCTGGATGATGCGCCAAGCAGGGCGCTACCTACCAGAGTATCGCGCCACCCGTGCACAGGCCGGTGATTTTCTATCACTTTGCTACAATCCGGAATTAGCCGCAGAAGTAACGCTTCAGCCAATACGCCGCTACGGCTTTGATGCTGCGATTCTTTTCGCCGACATTTTGCTAATTCCCGAAGCACTTGGCGCTGATCTTTGGTTTGTCACCGGCGAAGGCCCCCGCCTTTCCACCATCACAACCGACGCGGACTTTGCCAAAATCAAAAGCGCGGATGATGTTCATGATCACCTTGCGCCAATTTACGAGACCGTAAAGATTCTTGCACGTGAACTGCCGGAAGAGACTGCGCTGATCGGCTTTGCGGGCGCGCCTTGGACCGTTGCCACATATATGATCGCAGGTCGCGGCACCCCTGACCAAGGGCCAGCACATCAGCTGATTGCTGAGAACCGCCCGCTGTTTGAAGCGCTGATTGACCGTCTGACGGACGCAACCATCGCGTATCTGTCGATGCAAATCGAAGCCGGTGCAGAAGTTGTGAAACTGTTCGACAGCTGGGCAGGCTCGCTTAAGGGTGACGACTTCCAGAAGTACGCCCTTGCCCCCGCAATCAAGATCATCACAGCGCTCAAGGCAAAACACCCCACCACACCGATCATCGCCTTCCCTCGCGAAGCAGGTGATGGGTACATCGGCTTTGCAAAAGCAACGGGCGCAGACTGTGTCGCCCTCGATAACTCCGTCAGTGCCGAGTGGGCCGCGCGCAATGTGCAAGTTGATGGCTGCGTTCAGGGTAACCTCGCCTCAAGCCATATGGTTACCGGCGGCCAAGCACTTGTTGATGAAACACGCGCCATCGTTGATGCCTTCAAGGGTGGGCCACATATTTTCAATCTTGGTCACGGCATCACACCGGATGCTGATCCCGAAAACGTACAACTGATGATCGACACAGTTCGCGAAAAACGCAGCTAACCAGTTTCATTAGATTAACAAAAAGGCCGCGCATTCATTTGCGCGGCCTTTTGTATTTTGTGAACTTACAAGCGGTGGACCGACGTCTAGATCCACTTCGCCAAAGGCGGCAGAGACATCAACACCGCGTTGGCGTCGTGACCTGTCTCAAGACCAAACTTAGTGCCGCGATCATACACAAGATTGTATTCCGCATAGAGCCCACGGTGAATGAGTTGCGCGTCTTTATCGGCCTCATTGAAATCTGCTGTACGGCGCTTTTCAACAAGCGGCACATAAGCGGGCAAAAAGGCACGACCGATGTCTTGGGTCAAAGCAAAATCTGCCTCCCAGTCACCCGTGTTGTGATCATCCATGAAAATACCGCCAACGCCGCGGGCACGATGGCGGTGCGGGATGTAGAAATACTCATCAGCCCACTCTTTTAGGCGCGGATACAAATCCGCACCATGTGGGGCCAAATGTTGTTCTTGGGTCGCGTGAAAATGCGCCGTGTCTTCATCAAACTCAAGACAAGGATTCAGGTCAGACCCGCCCCCAAACCACCACGCATGAGGCGTCCAAAACATCCGTGTGTTCATGTGAACTGCGGGTGCTTGCGGGTTGCGCATGTGTGCCACAAGGCTAATCCCGCTGGCCCAGAACCGCGGATCACCCGCCATACCGGGAATCCCCTTGCGCGCAGCCATCGCGGCCTGTGCGCGTGGAGCCAACGTGCCGAAAACCGTACTGACGTTTACACCCACTTTTTCAAATACGCGCCCACCGCGCATAACGCTCATCAGGCCACCACCTGCATCGGAACCGTCATCAGATGCCCGTGTTGTTTCCGTTACTTCAAACGAACCGGGCGCCATATCTGAGAACGGCCCTATTGTGTGTGACGCCTCAAGGTCTTCAAACGCTGCAACGATTTGATCACGTAACTCACGAAACCACGCTGCGGCGAGCGCCTTGCGGCTGTCAAAATCTTCGGTCATGCAAACTGTCCTCTTTAGTTGACACTTTACTAGCATGTGTTTTGCGACTTGCCTAGATTTGGGCCGCTCTTCGCAACATCGTTTTATGATATGTTTGGCAGAACTAGTGGGCTGGCGCGCGCGCTGCATCAACAAGCGACCGGCCACCATCAACCGTAATCACTTCACCCGTCACAAAGCTTGAAGCATCTGAGGCCAAATATTGCACCGCGTCAGCCACCTCGGACGGTCCGGCGATCCGGTGCAGGGGTGTGTGTTCTTTGATGTCTTCGCGGTATTCTTCATTGTCTTTCAGCGTGTCTTTGAGGCTGGCCGACATAACTGAACCGAAAGCAACTGCATTGACGCGAATGCGGTGCGGCGCCAATGCAACCGCCATAGAACGTGTCATTTGGTTCAACGCGGCAGAACTCACGGAATAGGCAAGCAATTCGGGCTGGGTGCGATTTGCCGCAATTGAGCTTAGGTTTACGATGGAGCCCGCAGGCGCATCTTCCGCCGCAGTTTCGGCCTGTTTCATCATGCGCTTCGAAATAGCCTGAGTAAGGCGAAGCGAGGTCATCAGGTTTTGCTGCAACAGTGTTTCAACTTGATCGGCTGCGGGGTCAAACGGATCAGACTCAAGGACCTGACGTGAGCCGTTCACCAAAATATCGACCTGATCGAAGTGATCCAACGTAGCAGACAACAGGTTCGCAATTGTCAGCTTTTCGCGCAGATCACCCGAGAACGTGATGAACTTCGGCTCCGCGCTATCGTCCGCACCCACCTCGGCAACCAGCTTTTCCTCGTTCATATCCGCGAATACGACATTGGCGCCCATGGACAGAAAGTGGCGACCAATCGCAAGGCCAACCCCGTTGGCAGCACCGGTCACAATAGCAGTTTTGCCCGCAATGGAAAAAGACATCGGATGCTTCCTAACTTGGTTTACCGGCGGCGGCGCGGCTTGCGGGCGTGTAGCACTTTGAAGCTTGCGTCGCCTGCAATTTCTTTGACATCCGCAAACAGCTCAGACAGCGTCCCTTCATAGGGCAGATGCCTGTTCGCAACGATCCACATTTGCCCACCGGGGTGCAACACCGATGCACCAGCCGCAAGAAATGCGCGACCGATTGCCGGATCTGCAGTGCGTGATGTATGAAACGGTGGATTGGAAATTACTGCATCGTACAGCGCTTTTTCCGGCTTAAACCGCGTTGCATCCGCCCAATGCAAATGCGCGCGCTCATCAGTAACATTATGAGCAGCGCATAAATGTGCTGCGTGGTCAGCCTCAACCATATCAAGGTGAGCGACATTATCACGCTTCAAAATCTGCGCCGACAACCAACCCCAGCCAGAGCCCATGTCCATAATTTTGGCAGGCAATTTCGCAGGTAAAGCCGCAGCAAGTGCTGCACTGCCTTTATCAACCCCGCCTGCAGAAAAGACACCGACACTGGTTTTAAAGCCATCAGGCCCATCCTGCATCGGATCATCTATTGCCCACGCGCCAAGGTCTGCACCCGCTGAAATTGTGAAAGCTTTGCCATGCTGTTTGGAAAATGCGGACGTAACATCGCACATCTTTCGAAGATCGCGAAAAACGCTCTCAACGCCCTCAACTTTCAGGCCATCAACACTGACTGCCCCGTCAGTTCGTGCGGCCGCATCGGCGAGCCGCACGCGGATCGCATCTTTGGCGCGCGGTAGAAACACAATGCTGTGGGCAAACCTGCCCTCAGGCAGAGGGCTAACGGTGTATCCGCGCGTAGCCCACGCATCATGGTCGGGCTTGAACGGCTGAATAATGAAAACGCGGTCCTGAGGAAGCGCAGTTAAGTCTGCATCCGCGGATGGGCCCCAAACCGCGATTGTGCCCTCATCGGGCAGCGGTACGAAGCCCGCGTCTATGGCAAGTGAAAGTCGTGACATCAGGAGTGCGGCCGGAGCCTATTCCTTTTCCATTGTGCATTGCAGCGGGTGCTGGTGACGCTGCGCGAATTCCATCACATGCGTCACTTTTGTTTCCGCCACCTCGTGACTGAAAACACCCACAACAGCCAGCCCTTTTTTGTGGACGGTCAACATCAATTCAAACGCTTGTGCGTGGTTGAGGCCAAAAAACCGTTCAAGCACATGCACAACAAATTCCATTGGTGTGAAGTCATCATTGAGGATCATCACTTTGTACATCGGTGGCCGCTTCGTCTTTTCACGCGGCTTCGTTGCCAACCCGATGTCGCTATCTGGGCTGTCAGGTTCGTCGTTTGAAAGGTGCCAATTCGCCATCATTACTTTGAAATCCCATGGGCCGTGGTGCGACACACTATATAAAGCCACTGCGCCGTATGAAAAGGGGGCAATCCAAAGCACAGGGCATATACAATAATTTGCCCATCAAAGTAGACCTACATGCACAAGGCTCATGTAGGCGGTGCAGTCAAACACACTACCAAATATTGAGAAACACCTATCGAAAGATAGCAAAACCTATTGAAAATAAGGGGGTTTTCGGATTCACCAAAAAATGGTAACCAGTTAACAATAAAAAGATCAGTCGGAAAACCGGCGATCAGAGGCAGAGTTTGGCAAGGCAGGTTCCCAGTGTTTTACACCTTTGGGCGCGTTTCGCGTATGTTCGTTTTCACACTTGCGTTGGTATGTGTGATGTTAACCCCCGGAATGGGCGTAACAGCCCCTTATGCGGCAATGGTCATTGACGCACGGTCCGGTGAGGTCCTCCACTCACGCAACGCTGACACTCGCCTTCATCCTGCATCTCTTACAAAAATGATGACGCTTTATGTGGCGTTCGAAGCTGTCCGCAAAGGTGAGATTAGCCTTGATACGCGCGTAAAAATATCGCGCAAAGCCGCCGCAGAGCCCCCCTCAAAGATCGGCCTTAAGTCGGGTCAGCGCATTCAATTCCGCTACCTCATCCGCGCGGCAGCCGTGAAGTCAGCCAATGACGCTGCCACTGCAATCGGCGAGGCTATCTCAGGCTCGGAAGCTGCGTTTGCGCGCCGCATGACACGCACAGCCAAAGCCTTGGGCATGTCGAAAACCACATTCAAGAACGCGCACGGATTGACCGAAAGCGGTCACATGTCGACGGCGCGAGACATGACCACAATGGGCCGGCGACTGTTTTATGACTATCCGCAGTACTACAACCTCTTCTCACGCATCACGACAGACGCTGGTATTCGCAAGGTCTCAAACACCAACCGTCGCCTACTTGGCAACTACCGCGGCGCAGATGGCATCAAAACCGGCTACACCCGCGCGGCAGGCTTCAACTTGGTGGCAAGTGCTGAACGTGGCAACGAGCGTATCATTGCAACTGTGTTTGGCGGTCGCTCAACCGCAACGCGCAATGCACGCGTCGCCGAATTGCTGGACATGGGCTTTCGCCGCGCACCTACCAATGCGCCCGTTCGAAAACCGGCGCTGCCAAACTACGTGGCGAGTCTCACTGACGATGATGCGGAGCTAAAAGGCAAGACGATCCGCCTGCAAACGGCCGTTAAGAAAAGCCTGCGTCCCGTTGCGCGCAAAGGCGGAGCTAAGCCTGATCAAGAGATGTTGCTGGCCTTGGCGACCACCGTTGAGCAAGCAGTTGCCCAAGCCGTCGACACCAGCGCCAGCGTAAACGTGCAAACCTCACAGCCCATATTGTTGGCGACTGCGACCTCACCCAAACCGCGTGTCAGACCCACTGTGGCGCAACCGAGTGTTGTGACGCGCATTTCAAATTCGGGCGGCACGCGTGACTACGGGATCAATGTCGGCAAGTTCGGCACCAAATACAAAGCGGAACAAGTGTTGTTGCGCACCGCGTTGATGGAAATGAACACGCTTGACGGCTCTCTGCGCAAAGTGATCCGCCGCAGCAATGGGTTTAATGCAAATTTCCTCGGGCTTAACCAACAAACCGCGGCACTTGCGTGTCGGCGTCTACGGGCGCGCAATGTTGATTGCGAAATTGTCGGCCCAAGCTGACCGAATAAAGCCGCGGATTTAGACCCCCGCGCCAGCAGCGGCCTCCAGATCAAACGCAGCAGCCATAAGCGCCTTGGTATATTCTGATTGTGGGTCATCAAAAACCTGATCGCGCGGCCCCGCCTCAACCACGTCACCGCGCTTCATGACCATCACCTGATGCGATAGCGCGCGGACTACCTTCAAATCATGCGAAATGAAGATATAGGCCAAGCCGTACTTGGCTTGCAGGCCGCGCAGAAGCTCAACGATTTGCACCTGCACAGTCATATCAAGCGCAGACGTAGGCTCGTCCAGAATAACAAGTTTGGGACGTAAAATCATCGCCCGTGCAATGGCAATCCGCTGACGCTGGCCGCCCGAAAACTCATGGGGGTATCTATCCATGGTTGCCGGATCCAGCCCGACCTCAGTCATGATTTCGGCGACCATGTCGCGCTTGTTGCGACCCGCTTCAACACCGTGAACCCCGAGGCCCTCCGCGATGATCTGTTCAACAGACATCCGTGGGCTCAAACTTCCATAGGGGTCTTGAAAGACAATCTGCATATCGCGGCGCAATGCGCGCAGCTGACGCTTTTGTAGCTTTGAAATCTCGCGGCCCAAAAAGGCGATACGCCCCTCTGACTTGATCAGCCGCATCATCGCCAACGCCAATGTCGTTTTTCCAGAACCAGACTCGCCAACAATTCCAACCGTCTCACCTGCGCGAACCGATAGTGTTGCAGCGTTCACAGCTTTGACATGCCCCACGGTTCGCCGAAGCAAACCGCGTTCGATTGGAAACCAAATCTTGAGGTTGTCCGTCGTCGCGACCACTGGCGCATCCACGGGTACGGGATCAGGCACGCCAACGGATTCGGCACTAAGTAGTGTTTGCGTATAAGGATGCTGCGGGGCGCCAAAAATATCTGCGGTCGGCCCATGTTCAACGATTTCACCGTCTTTCATAACACAGACACGGTCCGCAAATTTCCGCACAATTGACAGATCATGCGTGATGAAAAGCATCGACATGCCAAGATCCCGCTTCAGCTCGGCGAGCAGCTCAAGAACCTGCGCTTGGATCGTTACATCAAGGGCCGTGGTCGGTTCATCCGCGATCAAAAGCTCCGGCCCATTTGCCAGCGCCATTGCGATCATCACACGCTGACGCTGCCCACCGGACAGTTGGTGGGGATAGCTCGACAACCGGCGTTCCGCGTCGTGGATACCAACACGCTCCAACAGTTCAACCACGCGGGCGCGCGCTGCAACACCCCGCAATCCTTGGTGCAACTCAATTGACTCCGTTAGCTGTTTTTCAAGCGTATGAAGCGGGTTTAGCGATGTCATCGGCTCTTGAAAAATGAAGCTGATATCATTGCCACGCACTTTACGCAGGGCCTTTTCATCAGCTCCCACCATTTGCTGACCGTTATACGTAACGGAGCCTTCGATGTGCGCGTTGCGCCCAAGTAGGTTCACAGTAGAAAGCGCCGTGACCGATTTCCCAGATCCGGATTCCCCCACCAATGCAACGGTCTCGCCTTTGCCGACAGCAAAGCTGACACCGCGCACCGCAAGCGCAGATTTACCGTCCTGCTGAAAGGACACCCGAAGGTTTTCTACGTTCAAAACGCTCATGCAAAAGTCTTTCTGGGATCAAAGGCATCGCGGACACCCTCAAAAATGAACACCAGCAACGACAGCATGATAGCGAAGGTGAAAAAGTTGGTAAACGCGAGCCACGGTGCAAAGAGATTACGCTTTGCCTGCAGTGTCATCTCGCCCAATGACGGCGCAGACGCTGGCAAGCCGTATCCCAAAAAGTCGAGCGTTGCCAAACCACCGATCGTGCCTGTGATAATAAAAGGCATCATGGTGAGCGTTGCGATCATCGCGTTGGGAAGCATGTGCCGGAACATGATGGTCCAGTTCGACACACCCAAGGCTTGCGCCGCGCGGACATATTCAAAATTGCGCGCGCGCAAAAACTCGGCACGCACCAGTCCAACAAGCGCAGGCCAGCCAAACAAAATCACCAAGAAAATCAGCATTCCAATGCTACGGCCAAAAATAGCGAACATAATAATGATGACGTAAAGCGACGGCGTAGCGCCCCAAATCTCAAGCACACGCTGGAATGTCAGATCCAGCCACCCGCCAAAGAAACCCTGCACGGCACCAGCGATAATGCCGATCGCGCTTGCCACAGTAACCACGGCGATTGTGAACAAAATAGACAGGCGGAACCCATAGATCGTGCGCGCTAGAACGTCTCTGGTTCCCTCGTCGGTGCCTAACCAATGGTTGGCGTCAGGGGCAGACGGTGCAGGGCCGTCAAGCGTGTTTGGCGTGTCATAGCTGTAGGGAATAATGGGCCAGATCATCCAGCCTTTCTCAAAATCAGGATCAGAGAATGTACCGTTTTCGATCTCTGACATAATCTCAACTGGCGTGTCGAAACAGTCGATGACGCCACCGGAAATAATGAGGCATTTCACCTCATCGTCTCGGTAAATAGCTTCAGTTTTGAAATCCCCGCCAAACTGGGTTTCGGGATAAAAGTTGAAAACAGGCGTGTAATAATCACCGCGGTAATTCACCAAAATCGGCTTATCGTTTGCCAAAAATTCCGCAAAAAGCGACAGCACGAACAGCACCGTAAAAATAACTAGCGAGTAAAAGGCGCGCCTGTTGTTACGGAAATTGCGCCAGCGACGTTTGTTCAGCGGGCTCATGTCTTGCGGCTTTCAAAATCGATGCGCGGATCAACCAGCACGTACATCAAATCTGAAATGATCCCCATCAAAAGGCCCACAAGACCAAAGACAAACAACGTGCCGAAAATCACTGGATAGTCACGCGCAACAGCGGCCTCGAAGCCTAATCGACCAAGCCCATCGAGGGAGAAAATGACCTCGATGATAAGTGACGAGCCAAAGAAAATACTGATGAACGCAGCGGGGAAACCTGCGATCACAATAAGCATCGCGTTACGGAACACATGGCCGTAAAGGACGCGCGCCTCTGACAAACCTTTGGCCTTTGCAGTGGTAACATATTGCTTGTTGATCTCATCCATAAAGCTGTTTTTGGTCAACAGCGTCAGGGTCGCAAAACTTGCAATTGTGGTGGCGATTACTGGCAAGGTGATGTGCCAAAGGTAATCTTTGATTTGCTCCAGCAACGTCATGTCGGCAAACCCTTCGGAAGTCAGGCCCCGCAGAGGGAAAATGCGGTAGTATGAGCCACCTGCGAACAAGACCAACAGCAAAATCGCAAACAAAAAGCCGGGGATGGAATAGGCCACAATGATCGCGCCTGAGGTCCATGTATCAAACGGCGTTCCGTCGCGAACCGCCTTGCGAATACCCAACGGAATCGAGACCACATAAGCGATCAGCGTTGACCAAAGCCCAAGGGTTATCGACACCGGCAGCTTTTCCATCACCAACTCGAAAACGCCAATTGATCGGAAGAAACTCTCGCCAAAGTCAAGGCGCATATAGTTCCACATCATAATCATGAAACGCTCAACCGGCGGCTTATCTAGGCCAAACTGCTGCTCCAGTTCCGCGATGAATTTGGGGTCAAGGCCCCGTGCGCCTTGGTAGGTGTCATCTGCCTCAACGGAGGCACCGCTATCGCCACCGGCACCAGTAATGCCGCCCAGAACATCCCCCTCGCCTTCAATTTCGGCGATGATTTGTTCCACGGGGCCGCCGGGCACAAACTGCACCAACGCAAAGTTAATCACCATCACCCCGAGTAACGTGGGGATGATCAAAAGCAATCGTCTTAGGATATATGCGCCCATGCTGCTGCGTCTGCTTTCGTCTTAGTTCTGAAACGCACCGACGGCTTCCAGTTCCGCCGCACGTTCGGCGTTGAACCACCAGAAGTCCAGATGACCAAGCGCCAGCGGGGGTAAAATATCTTCCGGCGGATGTTCAAACATATCGTAATACGCCACCCAATGTTTGTCGTTGTACCAAGTGGGGATGATGAACAATTCATCGCGCATGACACGATCAAGGGCACGTGCAGTGGCAACAAATTCCTCTTGGGTTTTGCTGAGTAACATCTTCTCCATGATCGCGTCAGCCGCCTCATTGGCAAAGCCTGCAGGGTTAAACAGGCTTACCGCCGCATCTTCGGACCCAAAACGCTGAGTGTAACCCAACCCCGGACCATAGCCCGTGACATAACTACCGTAGATCATGTCGTAGTCGCGATCACGACGGCGCGCCGTAAATTGCGCGGGGTCAACGCGCTCGTAATTAGCATCGACGCCGAGCCGCTTCAGGTTTTCGATGAAGGGCAACATGATGCGATCAAAGCTGGGATTACCTTCCAGCAGTGTGAGGGACAAACGCTCGCCGTCTTTGACCAACATGCCACTATCATCCACGACATAACCGGCCTCCTCCATCAGCTTTGACGCCGCTCTGAGGTTGCGACGATCAAGCTGCCGCTCGCTGGACGTGTGCGGTAGGAAGGCGGGCGTTGTCAGAAGTGACGGATCAATCAGATCACCAAGTGATCGCAACACCTCAAGCTCACGCCCCTCAGGAAGACCACGTGCAGCCATATCGGTATTTTGCCAAAAGCTCTCGCGCTGTGCAAAAAGCCCGTATTGCAGCGTCTCATTGGTCCAAGTGAAGTTGTACATCAGCGCAATCGCCTGACGCACACGCTTGTCTTGGAAGGCGTCTTTGCCGAGGTTAAATACGAAACCGGACGATGTCGGCAGCGCCGTGTTCGGAAGTTCCTTTTTTACAACCCAGTTTTTATCAAGCGCCGGAAAGTCATAAGACGTACCCCAGTTTTTTGAGCTGGTTTCTTGGCGGAAAGAAAATGCCCCTGACTTAAAGCCTTCAAACGCGGCGGCCGCGTCACCGAAATATTCAATACGAATGCGGTCAAAATTGTGGCGGCCTTTATTGAGCGGCAGATCATTGCCCCAATAATCGGGATTGCGCACATAAGTCACTTGGCGCGGGGCGTCAGCACTCTCAAACATATAGGGACCGCTACCCAGAATGGGGGTCATCGTGCTTTCATCGATCCGTAGATTTTCCGCTTCAAAATAATGTTGCGGTAGCACGGCGTTGGTGCCCATTTGACTGATCAGCCCTTCACGCGGCACCTCTGGGTTGAAGGTATATTTCACAGACAAGGGGCCAACTTTCTCAACGCGGCTCACCATGCGGGCAAGCGCATCGCGGTAAGATGGGAACGCCTGCTCCATTAGCAAATTCCAAGTAAATACCGCATCATCCGCGGTCACGGGCTCACCGTCAGAAAACCGCGCCTCGGGGCGGATGTGGAAAACGACCCAGTCTTGGCTTTCCGGATATTCCAACCGCTCCGCGAGCAAGCCGTAGTCTGTGTTTGGATCATCAAGCGACGTTTCCATGAAACGCTCAATCATCACCGATGAAAGGGACGCCGGATCACCTTTGCGCGAAAAAGGCATCAGACTGTTAAATGTGCCCACCGCCGCGAACGAAATTTCACCGCCCTTTGGCGCATCAGGGTTCACATAATCAAAATGCGCAAAATCAACGGGATATTTCGGACTACCGAGTGTGGTGAATGTCTGCGCAACAATAACGCTGTCGTCAGCCCGAAGCGCTCCCACACAAGCTATCAAGGTTCCCACGCTCAGCACCGATATCGCTACAAACTGGGCAAATCGGTTCGGACGGTTCACGGCAATCGCGCGGCTACGGCTTGGTGTGGTTTTCATGGGTCCCTCAAAACTGATCAACGTCTTAGGTTAGATGTGAAGCTAAGGTCGCATTTGTCCAATGTTCAAGGGAATTATGCCGTAGCTAGCAGATATGTGAGGTTTCGTTCACGCAAACAAAAACGGCGCAGAGTTCATCCCTACGCCGCTTTGTATCTGTTAGACTTAATTGAAGGCGCGTTTATTCGCCGTTCGTCTGCAAGTAGGCGATCAAAGATGCGCGGTCTTCGATTTTTGACATACCGCGATAGCCCATGATTGTGCCAGGTGCATAGTTCTTGGGGCTTTCCAGGAAGCCGCTCAGGTTCTCTGGCGTCCAGTCGCCTTCCATACTGGCCAATACGCCTGAGTAACCGAAACCATCTACAGAGCCTTTGTCGCGACCAACTACATTATACAAATGCGGGCCAGTACCGTTGGCACCGTCTGCTTGCTTGTGACACGCGCTGCACTGACGCCACAATTTCTTACCTTTGTCGATGTCCGCTGCTGCAAATGCTTCGTCAAAGGAGACTTCTACAACTTCAACTTCTGCTTCGTCTGATTCGACTTCAATCGCGTAAGCTTGCTGCTCATCGCCGTGCTTACCACCGGTGTGGTACATTTCCTCAGCCACCCAAGAGCCAAGCAAAAAAACCAATAGGGAGCCGCACAGCCCGCCCAATACTTTCGTAAATGTCATCGTGTCCATTTTGTCGCGTCCGTCATTTGGCTTTACAATTGGTCCCTATATGCCCTTCCCTGCAAAAAGAGCAAGGTGTAGCAACCGCGACGAAACGCCCTTTTTTAGGGATTACACCAAGGACTTCGCGAAATGAGCAGTCAAAAGCCCAAAATTATCGCCTTTCAGGGAGAACTGGGCGCCTACTCTCATGAAGCCTGCGCAGTTGCCCGCCCAGACCATACCCCACTTCCCTGTCGTACGTTTGAGGATGTGATCAAAGCTGTCCGTGAGGGGCGCGCGGATCTGGCGATGCTGCCAGTTGAAAATACTACCTACGGGCGCGTTGCAGACATGCACAGGCTTCTGCCCGCATCGGGCCTGCACATCATTGACGAGGCATTCGTGCGCGTTCGCATCGCGCTTATGGCTCCAAAGGGCACCGTGCTAAGCGATATCAAGCTTGTCCGTGCGCACCCTGTTTTGATCCCCCAATGTCGCAGTTTCCTCATGCAGAACGGCATCGCAGATGAAACCGCAGTAGACAGTGCGGGTGCAGCCGCCGATCTAGCGCGCACCCCAGAGCAAGGCATCGGTGCTTTGGCATCAGAGCTGGCCGCTGAACAATATGACCTTACCGTGCTGGCCCGCGATATTGAGGACGAAGACACAAACACGACCCGCTTTTTGATCATGTCCCGCAAGATGGATCAAAGTCGGCGCGGCGACGGCGTTATGATGACCAGCTTTGTTTTCCGCGTTCGCAACATTCCTGCGGCCCTATACAAAGCCATGGGCGGGTTTGCGACGAACGGCATCAACATGACCAAGCTGGAAAGCTACATGGTAAACGGCGAATTTACCGCAACCCAGTTTTACGCCGACATTGAAGGCCATCCAGATGATCAGAACGTCCAACTGGCGATGGATGAGTTGGGCCACTTCACCGATCAAATCACCTTACTTGGTGTCTATCCCGCCGACGCCCGCCGCAACAGCTAGGCGCAGGCTTAACTACCAGAGTAGGCGTCTTCGATGGTTTCTGCCCAGTCAGACACCCGATTGGCAAACCGCTTTTGTGCCCGCTGTCTGGCAAGCTTGAACGATTGCAGCAAAACCCGCGCGGTCAGGGTCTTTGCCTTAGCATTTGTGCTGACCACCATCCGCGTGCGGCTGCGTGACAGCGCGACCAACTCCACACTGAAGCTAAATTCCATGCCTTTGATGCGCGCTTCATAGCCCAGCTTTTCATCAGTCACATACTCAACCAATGTGCCCTTCAGCTTGCGGTCTTTGCCCCGCAAGCGAAATTCAGCAGTCCACGTGGTGCCAACGCCGATCTGACCACTGCGCGTCACTTTCGCCCCACGGCGTAAGGCGAGCCGCTCAAGATTGTCGTAATCCGTAAGCCGCGCAAATACAAAAGACGCGGGCGCAGATATATCTTCTTGTGTGCTCAACATCACCGCAAACCTTACTCTTTAAGCATTATCAGGCAGTGTTTTGTGCCACCGCCTGATTAACAATTCGTGCACTCAGTCTAATGTATCCGCCAGCCAATTCTCCAGCAAAAAGTGCGCAATTGCCCCTTTGCGCGCAGGATCAATATCAGCGTGACGGCCCGCAAAGACCTCGGCCAGCTCTTCACGGGTCACCCAACGTGCGGCTTCAATCTCAACCGGATCAATCGTGATGTCTGTGCTTGTAGCTTTGCCATGTGCGCCAAACATCAAAGACGCAGGAAAGGGCCAAGGCTGGGACGCTAAATACTCAACCTCACCAACGCGAACACCAGATTCCTCAAAGACCTCACGGCGCACGGCCGCTTCCAATGTTTCACCGGGTTCAACGAAACCCGCCAACAAAGAATACATTCGTTCAGGCCAATGGGGCGAGCGGCCAAGCAGTACCGAGTTACCACGCGTAATCAACATAATGACCACAGGATCGGTGCGCGGAAAATGATGAGCTTGGCAGGCGTCACAATTACGCTGCCAACCGCCCGAAGCCATCACGGATGCATGCCCGCATTTGGCACAAAACTGATGCGAAGCATGCCACGTAAATACTGCCCGTGCAGTTGCCGTAATCTCGGCGTCCAGCGGTGATAGTCGCAACATTGCACCACGCAACTCGCAAAATGCAGCCCCCTCTGGTGCATTGGGCGGGACTTGTTCTGACGGGTCAACGAACTGGTTGAGCGTGCTCAAATCCGCATCCTCCGGCTCCCAGCCCGAGACATCAGCCGCAAACAGCATCCTGCCATCAGCACCTTGCCCAAGAAAAACCGGCGCTTCGCGTTGCAGCGCAATTAACGGATGCTCAGCACTTACCCAAGCAATGCCCTCAGACACCAAAAGCGGCTTTCCCCGCCAGATCAACAGCACATGATTACTTTGCTGAAACGCCTCAGAAAGCACCCCGGCATTGCGGCGCAGTTCTGCGCGCCGTTCAAGCCCACCACCGCCAAATGTCACTGTCTCAGCATGGCGCATCGCCTGCCCTCCCCAAAAATAGTAGGTTACGTCAGCCCTCGGGCTGGCCTACCATGGCATCATATTAGTCTTCACACACCGCCTAATGAGAAGCCATCGTGAGCGCCAGAGCCTCAAATTCGACAACGCTTGTTGTCCTTGCAACGTCCGACCTCCACGGCGCCCTCACGCCAAAGGATAGCGCGCAAGGCAGCTTAGCAAACCTGTCATCGGTAATTGCAGACGAGCGGGCCAAAGCAGCGGTATCGGACGATCAAGTTTTATTGCTTGATAATGGCGATGCATTGCAAGGCAGCGATGTGATGGATTGGTGCGCCACCCTGGTTGGCTTGCGTGCCGAGCATCCTGTCATAGTCGCTTTTGCCGAGCTGAAATACGATGCGATCACCCTTGGCAACCACGAGTTTGACTACGGCATGACCGCACTAAGCCAGCGTATCGGTGAGGCGACGCAGCCGGTAGTTTCATGCAATATTGCCGGTGTTGATCAAGTTGTGCCTTGGACGATCCTTAAGCGCGATGTGACATTGTCGAGCGGCGCGACCGAGGAGCTACGCATCGGCATCACAGGAGTTTGCCCACCGGAAACCGGCCAATGGAACGCCGCACGCCTACCGGAAACAGTTCAGTTCACACCGATTATGCCAGCCTTGGAGCGAAGTTGCGCAGAACTGCGTACCGCCGGTGCAGATGTGGTGATATGTCTTGCACACATTGGTATCACTGCAGACGACACACCCTGCGTTCGGCCCGACGGCTCACACGCCAACAAGAACGACACGACCCTTAAAGTGCTATCGATGAGTCCCCTTGATGCCGTTATTTTGGGCCACACCCATGTCTCGTTCCAAACAGATGCAAACGCCAAAATTCCCGCCGTGCTACCCGCTGCCCACGGTGCTGAACTTGGCAAGCTGACCCTTGAACTGAGCCATGACGGAAAGCGCTGGCAGGTGGTTGGTACAAGGGCCACGGCCCTACCCGCAGCAGCGCAGCAGCAAAAGCTTACAACACCTGCACTAATCAATGCGCGACAGCAGGCCCAAGACTGGCTGGATGAACCCATCGGACAGAGCGAGATCAGCTTTAACAGCGCCCTCGCGCTGACCATGCCTACATCGCTTAGTAATCTTTTGGGGGATGCGTTGATCGCTGCTGCGGCACCCTTTGGCAAAGGTTTTCCGGTTTTAGCAACAGTGCCAATGCTGCGAACTGGCGGTCGTACGAACGCGCTGAACTACACCCATATCGCAGCAGGCACTTTGCGCAGGCGCGATCTTATCGCCGCTTATCCGTTCCAAAGCAGCCTTCAATTAGTGCAGACAACTGCGCATGCCCTGCGCGATGATTTGCGAAAAGGCGCGCGCATCTACGGCAATCTGACCCAGCCAACGCAGCTATTCAACACAGACGTTCCACGGTTCACGGTTAACATTGTTCACGGCGCTACCTACCAAATTCACCTTGATGCCGCGCCAGATGCAACCAACCGTGTGAGCCCGCTCAAAATCCAAGGCATCACGCTTGCAAATGATACGCCACTTTTGGTGGCAACCGATGACTACCGCGTACAGACAGGCCAAATCACGGGAACAGTTTGTGAAGGGCCTGAGATGTCGCTGAGACAAACGCTTGAGGCATACTTGACGCACACCACACCTACGCAAGCATCGCACGGCGGTCTGCGGCCTGAGGCGTGGCATTTAGAAGCCGCTAAGGGATCAAACGCCACGTTCAACGCACCACGGGACACGCCCTTGCCCGCGAACATCCGTCCTGCGGCCTTTCAAAGCGAAACACACCCCCAACTCATCACTCTTGAGATGATGTTCTAAGCACCACTTGCACAAAATCGCCTTGCCCCCTATATCGGCCTTGAGAGGTTGGCGCGGGCAAGTGCCTCGCCAACCTGGTCAGGTCCGGAAGGAAGCAGCCACAACGAGCCCCACTTGGGTCGATGTCCAACCTCTCACCTTATCTCCTTTACAGTGCGAATTGATCCCTGATGGCTTAGCCCAAATGATGCGGATTCCCCTGTGGACGTTGCCAGCCCACACCACTAGTCTGAAACAGTCTATCCATGAGGCTTTGATGACTGACAAACCCGCCTATCAGGTGCTTGCGCGTAAATACCGCCCCGAAACCTTTGCCGACCTTGTTGGCCAAGACGCGATGGTGCGCACGCTCAAAAACGCGTTTGAGGCTGACAGGATCGCGCAGGCCTTCGTGATGACGGGTATTCGCGGCACGGGTAAAACCACCACCGCACGGATTATCGCCAAGGGCATGAACTGCATCGGCACTGATGGCACCAGCGGCCCCACAACCGAGCCATGCGGCGCGTGCGAGCACTGCACAGCGATCATGGAGGGCCGCCACGTTGACGTCATGGAGATGGACGCCGCCTCACGTACTGGCGTCAATGACATCCGTGAAATCATCGAATCTGTCGCCTACCGCGCCGCTTCTGCGCGCTACAAAATATATATCATCGATGAGGTGCACATGCTTAGTACCTCAGCGTTCAACGCCCTGCTGAAAACGCTCGAAGAACCGCCTGCACATGTCAAATTTATTTTTGCCACGACGGAGATCCGCAAAGTCCCAGTCACGGTGTTGTCACGGTGCCAGCGGTTTGACCTGCGCCGCATTGAGCCCGAAGTGCAAATTGCACTGCTGCGCAAAATCGCCACTGGCGAAGGCGCTGAAATTACCGATGATGCGCTGGCCCTGATCACCCGGGCGGCTGAAGGCTCTGCACGGGACGCCACATCACTATTGGACCAAGCCATCAGCCACGGCGCCGGCGAAACCACCGCCGATCAGGTGCGCGCAATGCTTGGCCTTGCGGACCGTGGGCGCGTTTTGGACCTGTTTGACATGATCCTCAAAGGTGATGCGGCGGGTGCCTTATCCGAAATTTCATCACAATACGCAGACGGCGCGGACCCTATGGCGGTTTTGCGCGATTTAGCGGAAATCACCCACTGGACGAGCGTCGTTAAGATCACACCAGACGCTGCAGAGGATCCCACGATCGGCCCAGATGAGCGTGCGCGCGGCCAAGCAATGGCAGCGGCCTTACCGATGCGGGTGCTTACGCGGATGTGGCAGATGCTGCTGAAAGCAATTGAAGAAGTCTCGCAGGCGCCGAACGCGATGATGGCGGCAGAAATGGTAATCATTCGCCTGACACACGTGGCAGACCTTCCTGCGCCAGATGACTTGGTACGCAAACTAAAAGATATGACGCCCCCACCTGCAGCCCCCCAAAGCGGCGGCAACGGACCAGCTAGCGGCGGTGCGCAGATGTCGGGCGGAGCAAATACATCGGCGGTTAGCCACGCTACATCCTCAGCCGCACAAATGGGCGGCACCACCGCAGGCGCAACAGCATTAGCCGTTGATCAAGGTCTTGCACGGTTTGCGACGTTTGAAACCGTTGTTGAACTGATCCGGACCCACCGCGATGTTAAGTTGCTGGTGGATGTGGAAAATTGCGTGCGCCTGATCTCATATCAACCGGGGCGCATCACCTTTGCGCCGACCCCGAATGCACCCGCAGATCTGGCCCAGAAACTCGGTAGCCGTTTACAGGCGTGGACCGGCAACAGATGGGCCATTTCAATCGAAGCAGAGGGCGGCACGGAAACGATCGCTGAAAAGCGTGACGCTGCGGACCTTGCGCTGAAAGCAGAAGCCTCGGCGCACCCGCTTGTCCAAGCGGTTTTTGATGCATTCCCAGACGCGAAAATCGTTAACATCAAAACCATGAAAGATCTCGAAACCACCGTCGCCGGTGAAGCACTGGCAGAAGTTGAGGACGAATGGGACCCCTTCGACGAGGACTGATCAGCACTGCAATCTTATTCGGAACAGCACCTCTGGCCGCTTACGCGCAGACCAGCGTGTGCAGCAGTTTGCGACCCAACTGGGAAGCGGGCACCACGGCTACCGCAGTGGATGAGTTGGTAGCCCTTATGTCCACGCCCCCTTCGCTTATCTTGCTTGTGGCGACAGCATTGGTGGTCAGGTTGCGTCACCAGTGGGGCGCACTGGTTGTTGTGTTGGCGTGGACTGCTTGGATGTCGACGCTCACGCTCGGAACGCCCGCGCCACTAACCCTGCAAGCCATGGCGGAAGGCTGCATCGGCAGCTCTTCTCTGTTTATCACCACGGTCATCGCGCTATGTGTCGCGACGATCCTTTACACAACACGCGGGGCCAAAACGCCCCCAACCACGGAGAAATAAAGATGTTCAAAGGCATGGGCGATATGGCCAAAATGATGAAGGCCGCCAAAGATATGCAATCCAAAATGGCCGAGATGCAGGACGACCTTGAGAACGTCACTGTAACGGGCGAAAGCGGTGCGGGTTTGGTCAAAGCGACCGCGACTGCCAAAGGCATTTTGACAGGCCTCGACATTGATCCATCCATCTTTCATCCGGATGAAAAAGAAGTGGTTGAGGACCTGATCCTTGCAGCCATCAAAGACGCACAAGCAAAAGCCGCGCAGAAGTCCCAAGAAGAAATGGGCAAGCTGACAGAAGGCCTTGGCCTGCCTGCTGACATGAAGCTGCCGTTCTAAACCCCGCTATGGCCCATTCCACGGATCTTGAAACACTCATCGATATGATGGCCAAACTTCCAGGGTTGGGCCCACGCTCTGCGCGCCGTGCTGTTCTGCATCTGATCAAGAAGAAGTCTCTGCTGCTCAGCCCGCTGGCGGATGTCATGCAAACGGTCGCTGCAACTGCGCGGGAATGTCTAAATTGCGGAAACGTCGGGACGACGGATCTGTGTGAGATTTGCGAGAGTGAAAAACGCGCAAACGGCCAAATTTGCGTAGTTGAGGACGTGGCAGATTTGTGGGCTATGGAACGCTCGCGGGTTTTCAAAGGCCGCTATCACGTGTTGGGCGGCACACTCAGCGCGCTTGACGCCATTGGGCCCGATGAGTTGCGCATCCCACGCTTACTAGACCGTATCCGAGCCGAAGAAATCAGCGAAGTCATTCTGGCCCTCAACGCCACAATCGACGGGCAAACGACGGCGCATTATATCGCTGATCAATTGCCTGATCTTGAAGTCACTTCATTGGCCCAAGGTGTCCCGATTGGTGGTGAGTTGGACTATCTGGATGACGGCACGATCAGCGCGGCGCTCAACGCCCGCAAATCTTTCTGAGGCCCTACGGCAGACACAAATGAAAAACGGCGACGCCTTTCCTCAAGGCGCCGCCGTTTATTATTTTTTCTGAGCAAACGCTTATCTTACGCGTTGTCGTCCTCGTCAGCATCAGCTTCTGCATCAGGTGCTGGTGACTTGAACAAACTCTCCGCATCATACTGCGGCTCTGCTTCTTCGGGCTCAGGCGTGCTGTCACCAAGCGTGAAGGCCTCAAGACCAGCAATAGAGCTTGGCATCTTGGGCTCTTCGACACCCAAAGACTGCTCGGTGCTTACCAACTTACGGCGCTCATCATCAGACATGACACCGCCTTCTTTGGCCTTTTTCGCATTTGCCTTTTGAACAGCTGTGTCCAATTCAGACTGCTTACACAGACCAAGCGCTACTGGATCAATCGGCTGAATGTTTTGGATGTTCCAGTGGGTGCGCTCACGGATCGCTTGGATCGTTGGCTTGGTTGTGCCGACCAGTTTGCCAATCTGACCATCAGACAGCTCTGGGTGGAACTTAACCAACCAGTAGATCGACGCAGGACGGTCCTGACGCTTTGACAGTGGTGTGTAGCGGGGACCACGGCGCTTTTCTTCACCCACAGCAGCCTGGTAGAACTTCAGCTTGAGTGAGTGTAGCGGGTTCTTTTCCGCTGCTTCAATCTCTTCGGCTGTAAGCTGGTTATTGGCGACGGGGTCAAACCCCTTCACGCCAGCCGCAACATCCCCATCAGCAATACCTTGGACTTCCAACTCATGCAGGCCACAGAAATCTGCGATCTGCTTGAAGGTCATCGTGGTGTTGTCACACAGCCAAACAGCTGTTGCTTTTGCCATAATCGGTTTGCCAGACATAAGATGTCTCCTTTCATTAAACGTGCCTTCCCCGCGACCTTAAATCGGTCTGCCCTCGTTCGGGCGGGTTCACATTGTCGGGGAACTTGCATGACCGTATAAGGACACCAGTACGGTTTGGGAAGTGTAAACATGCGCTGGTTATTTGCTCTACTGATATCAAGCTCAATCGCCCAAGCGGCGGGCGAGAAATCCGGTGATTTTGATTACTACGTGCTGGCCTTGTCATGGTCGCCTACGTGGTGCGCCCTTGAGGGTGACGCGCGAGGCTCAGCGCAATGCGCAGATGACGCAAATTTTGGGTGGGTTCTGCACGGGCTTTGGCCGCAATACAACAAAGGCTGGCCGTCTTACTGCCCCACCCCAAAGCGTGCCGCATCCCGCGCACAAACAGCCAAAATGGCTGATATCATGGGCACAGCGGGTTCCGCTTGGCATCAATGGAAGAAACACGGCACCTGTTCAGGGCTGTCTGCGGCGCGCTATTTTGGCACCGCCCGCACAGCCTACGGGCAGATCAACCGGCCCGAAGTTTTCCGCAAACTAGACCGTGCTGTTGAGGTCCCAGCACAAGTGATAGAAGAGGCTTTCATAAAGGCGAACCCAACGTTGGCGCCCGATATGATCACAGTCACCTGCAAATCTGCGCGCATCCAAGAAGTGCGCGTTTGCCTGTCAAAGGATCTGACGCCAGTCACGTGCGGTTCAGACGTGCGGCGTGATTGTACATTGGACGATGCTCTTTTGGACCCAATCCGTTAAGCCATTGCAGACGCGGCACGGACACTTGTGGCACTCGCCACCCAAAAGGCTGGCCTAGCCACTCACTTTTAGAACTATTTTACCAATGTGTTCGCTGCTTTCCATACGTGCGTGGGCCTTGGCCGCGTCTGTAAGGGCGTACTCGCTGTCCATCACCACTTTCACACGGCCTGCTTCAAGTATGGGCCACACTGTATCACGCAGCTCTGTTGCGATCCGCGCTTTAGCCAAATCAGACTGTGGGCGCAGCGTTGATCCCGTGATCGACAGCCGCCGCATCATCACGTGAGCGAAGTTCAAAGCCACTTTTGGGCCCTGTAAAAAGGCAATCTGAATAAGCCGCCCATCATCTGCCAAGGCACTGATATTGCGCGGGATGTAATCACCACCAACCATATCAAGGATCATATCGGCGCGGCCGTTTTCTTTAAGGATGGCCACGAAGTCTTCGTCCCGGTAATTGATCGCCCGCTCGGCCCCAAGACCTTCGCACACGGCGCATTTTTCTGCCGTTCCAGCAGTTGCAAAAACCCGCGCACCCGCGGCATTGGCAAGCTGAATGGCCGTCGTACCAATGCCACTTGACCCACCATGAATAAGCACCCGCTCACCCGCCTTAAGCCCGCCGCGCATGAACATATTGGACCAAACGGTAAAGTAGTTTTCGGGCAGACAGGCCGCCTGCATTAACTCAATGCCGACAGGAACGGGCAGGCAATGCGCCGCGGGTGTCGCCACAAATTCCGCATAACCACCACCGGGCAACAACGCGCAGACCAACTCACCAACGGCAGGCCATACAACGCCGGCACCAACCTCAACAACCTCGCCAGACGCTTCAAGTCCCGGCAGATCGCTAGCACCTTTTGGTGGCGCATAAGACCCCGCACGCTGCAGCGCATCAGGCCGGTTTACCCCCGCATAGGCAACTTTGATCACTACCTCACCGTGTCCCGCGCGCGGCACAGGACGCTCGCATAGCTGCAACACTTCTGGGCCGCCCGCTTGGGTAATCTCAACTGCCTTCATCATCCGCGGATCCATTCGTTCTGTCTGTGGCTTAGCTTTGATCGCCACGCCACATACCCGGCAAATCGGTAGGCGGGGCGAATTGTGTTGGCGCTTTGATTTGACTCATCAACCAGTTCGGTCCCGCCATAAGCTTGGACAGAGCAGGGTTTGAGTTCACCTGCGCTTTGACTTTTTCGAACTGCATCACGTTTTCAATGCGACGATCGATGAAATCCCACGTGGCCTGCGTGTCGGTGCTGTCATCACCCAGCCAATACAAAACCGTCGAGGCATAAACACCGGACAAGGTCGCCCGCTTTGTATACCAATTTACGTCCTCAGAGGTATCACCCAACACAGTCCAAATCGCATCTGCAGTACCCCAAATCAACTTGGCACCATCAGCGGCCAGATGTGGCAATGCAAAAAGGGTCGTGCCCCGCTGTACCGCCTCTTTATCCATAATCAATTCAAAGCGGGTGCGCAGCGCAAACGCGACTTTCTGGCGGAACTTCATCTCAGTCAGATCTGCTGCTTTGACGGCTGCGATCATCGCCTCGTCACCGCGTTTGTGAAACGCAATCGCCAGATCAATCGCACCGCGTGGACACACAGATTTGGCCAAACCAATGTCCATGCCCGAATCGCGCACAGCCGCTTTGAAAGTGGCATCGGACCACCCATCAAAAGCAACATGCATCAATGCAGCTTCAAGAAGTTCTTGCTTTGCAATGTCATAAGGGGCGGCAGGCATCAGGCTTCTCCTTCTCAATAGGGGTATACTAGACACATAGGGCGCCGGTTGCTATACGGCCACTTCCTGCAATTCCATGCAACTTCAAACTAGAAAGGTGGTGAAAACCACATGCAGGTTAGTGTTCGCGACAACAATGTTGAACAAGCCCTCCGAGCTTTGAAAAAGAAGCTCCAGCGTGAAGGTGTTTTTCGTGAAATGAAGCTAAAGCAACATTTCGAAAAACCTTCCGTGAAAAAAGCGCGCGAGAATGATGAAGCTATCCGTCGTGCCCGTAAATTGGCGCGTAAGAAAGCACAGCGCGAAGGTATGCTCTAAGAGCTGCTCAACACGCAACGCAAAAGAATTAAGCCCTCGCAAAGCAGTTTGCGGGGGTTTTATTTTAGGTGATTTCCATAGCGTGCGTGCGATGACACAGCCCAAAAGGACCACGGCCCTCATTCCGCAAACAAATTAAACGGGAAGCGCAGTTGTTTTGAAGACTGTGCGTAGCGCAAAACTTGATTGCATGGTTTGCACACCCGGCAAACGCGCAAGGTAGCGACGGTGAATGGCTGCAAAATCATCCGTATCAGACGCCACGACCTTAAGCAGGTAATCCGCACTACCGGCCATCAAATGACACTCAAGAACATTGGGAATACGCGCCACAGCCTTTTCGAAGGCGTCAAGCACCTCATCTGCTTGGGTCGACAGAGTAATCTCGACGAAAACAGTCGTCGGCAAACCGATTTTTCGGGGATCAACCATCGCTACATAATTGCGAATAAAGCCGTCATTCTCTAAGCGTTGCACACGCCTATGGCACGCAGATGCTGACAGGTTCACCGCATCAGACAATTCAGCATTGGACATGCGCCCAGACTTCTGTAGCACCTTAAGAATACGGCAATCGGTGTCATCAAGTGGCGTCAATTCGAATATCCTCCGCAGTAATTTGAGATAAGTAGAATATTCTTGCTTTAAGCGCTATATAAACCAGTCAATTAAGTGAGAAAATGCGCGTATTCTAGGCGAACGTCCCTTCAGATCGTTAACAGGAGGGAACATCATGAAACTAGGGTGTCCAAAAGAAATTAAGCCACAAGAGTTCCGCGTTGGGATGACCCCCAATGCCGCCGCCGAAGCGGTCTTGCGCGGTCATAGCGTTGTCATCGAAAAAGGCGCAGGCCTTGGCGCTGGCTTTGCCGACAGCGATTACGAAACAGCGGGTGCTACCATGCTGGACACCGCCGCAGAGGTTTTTGCCACTGCCGACATGATCGTCAAAGTGAAAGAGCCCCAAGCCGCAGAGCGCAAAATGCTGCGTGAAGGACAGTTGCTGTTCACCTACTTGCACCTTGCGCCCGACCCCGAGCAGACCAAAGATTTGCTGGCGTCCGGCGCGACCTGCATCGCGTACGAAACGGTAACAGATGACCGTGGCGGCCTCCCTTTGCTGGCCCCAATGTCCGAAGTCGCAGGCCGCTTGGCCCCGCAAGTAGGTGCATGGACACTGCAAAAAGCAAACGGCGGGCGCGGTGTGCTTATGGGCGGCGTACCTGGCGTTGGCCCTGCAAAAGTAGTTGTCATTGGCGGCGGTGTCGTTGGCACACATGCGGCAAAAATTGCCGCTGGAATGGGCGCAGATGTGACCGTTCTGGACCGTTCTCTACCTCGTTTGCGTTATTTGGATGACGTCTTTGGCGGCAGCTTCAAAAACGGCTATGCCAGTGCGGGCAACACGGCAGAATTAGTACAACAAGCGGACATGGTCATTGGTGCAGTCCTAATTCCCGGTGCGGCTGCTCCCAAACTGGTCAGCCGTGCGCAGCTTTCTGAGATGAAGCCAGGGGCGGCCCTTGTGGATGTGGCCATTGACCAAGGTGGATGTTTTGAAACGTCCAAAGCCACCACACACCAAGACCCGATCTATGATGTGGATGGGATCATGCACTATTGCGTTGCGAACATGCCGGGCGCTGTTGCGCGCACGTCGACCATTGCCCTTGGTAACGCGACAATGCCCTTCATGTTGGCCCTTGCGGACAAGGGGTGGAAGCAGGCCTGCATTGATGATCCGCACCTTGCAAACGGGCTAAATGTACATGACGGCAAGCTAACCTATTTTGCTGTGGGCAAGGCCCTTGGCATTGATGTCACGTCAACATCTGTCATCCTGAAGTAAGCGAAAGGCCCGCCAATAAGCCGGCGGGCCCTCCCCACGCTACATGATAGCGCGTAATCAACTCACTTTTTCAACGCGTCACGAATTTCCATCAGCAGCTCTTCTTGGGTCGGCCCTTTGGGCGCAGGAGGAGCTGCTGGTGCTTCTTTCTTTTTCATCGAGTTTACAGATTTAACCAGCATGAACACGACAAAAGCGATGATTAGAAAATTGATGATCGCCATGATGAAACGACCATAAGCGAAGACCGCCGCACCTGCCTCTTCCGCCTCAGCCATGGACGCGTACTCGCCTTCACCGAGCAACGCGTACATGCCGCTGAAATCAACGCCGCCCATAAACAAGCTGATAATTGGATTGATCAAATCTGACACAAGACTGCCAACAATGGCCGTAAAGGCCGCACCAATGATGATGCCAACAGCCATATCCATGACGTTGCCCTTGGCGATGAAGTCTTTGAATTCTTTTAACATATTTTGGTTCCCTCGTTACTTATACACACGCCGCAATCACTACTTGGCGCGCCTACGCACAGTGTTAACGCGTGATGAACACAATACTATTCCTTTTTTCCGCAGAGTTAGCGCCTATGTTCAAAATAGGTTAATGCGATGAAAGGATCACGCCATGACGTTTCCAGATGATTTCAAGATTAATGAGAAATGGCCCGCCAAAGACCCAAGTGTGTTGCAGCTTTATTCGTTTCCAACACCAAACGGCGTTAAAGTGTCGATCGCGCTGGAAGAAATGGGCATCCCATACGAGGCGCACACAGTGACTTTGGCCGATGCAGATGTGCGCAGTCCCGAGTTTTTGTCTTTAAATCCTAACAACAAAATTCCAGCCATTATCGACCCAACCGCCCCTGATGGCCCGATTGGAATGTTCGAAAGCGGCGCAATCTTAGTGTATCTTGCGGATAAGACGGGACAGTTTATCGGAACGAACGCCGCTGAGCGCGCAGAAGTGATGACGTGGCTTATGTGGCAAATGGGTGGCCTTGGCCCGATGTTTGGGCAGATGGGTTTTTTCCACAAATTCGCGGGCTCTGAGATTGAAGACCCACGCCCCAAGCAACGCTATCTAGATGAAAGTAAGCGTTTGTTAACTGTCTTGGACGGGCACCTTGAGGGACGCGATTGGGTAGCTGGTGATTACTCAATTGCCGATATGGCGATTGCGCCTTGGCTTCGGGCACTTGATTTTTACGGCACCAAAGAACTGCTAGGTTTTGATGGCTTCAAGAATGTTTCAGCATATCTAGATCGGTTTCTAGCCCGTGACTCGGTTCAGCGCGGCCTTATCGTTCCGCCACGCGAACCTGCGTAAACGCGAGCTCTTACAAACAAAAAAGGCCGCTCTGAAATCATTCAGGGCGGCCTTTCAATGTCTTGGGAAAGCAGTTTTAACCGCGCAGCTCACCACCTGTTGCTTTGTTAACTTTTTCGATAATCTTGGCGCCCACGGCTTCAATATCTTTTTCAGTTAACGTGGCATCGCTCGGCTGTAAGCGGACAGTGATCGCAAGGCTTTTGCGCCCATCACCAAGGCTGCCGCCGATAAACTCGTCAAAGACGCGCACATCGGAAATCAGTGCTTTGTCAGCACCCGCTGCCGCGTTTACCAAGGTCAACGCCTCAACATCCGCATCCACGACAAACGCGAAATCGCGTTCAACAGCCTGCAAATCTGTCGCCTTCAAAGCAGGACGCGTGGCAGATGATTTACGCGGAAGCGGGATTTCAGCGGGGAAAATCGTGAAGGCCATCGCCGGACCCTTAATGCCCATCGCCGCTAGAATTTTGGGGTGTAGCTCACCAAAAACGCCAAGCACTTTCTTTGGACCAAGACAGATTTGGCCATGCCGCCCAGGGTGCCACCAATCAGAGCCACCGCGCATGATTTGCACTTTGGCCGGAGCCCCCATAGAGGCCAGAACCGCCTCAATATCCGCTTTTACGTCATAAACATCGACAGGGCGCATTTCACCGTGGACATCCTTTGGACCTGTTCGCCCAATAAGAATACCGGCCACCTGATCGTGCTGCTCGCCCGGCTCACCGCCATGCCACGCAGGTCCCGCCTCAAAAAGGCTTACGTCCATAAACCCACGTGCTTGGTTGCGCGCTGCAGCCTGCAGAAGACCAGGTAGCAAGTTAGGACGCATGTGGCTCATTTCAGAACTGATCGGGTTAGCAAGCATTGTCGCATCCGTACCACCACCAAAAAGCTCAGCCGCCTTTTGGTCGATGAAGCTATAGGTAACGGCCTCGTTGTACCCCAAAGCGGCGGTCGTGCGGCGCGCTGTAGTCAGACGCTTTTGCATAGGTGTCAGTACAGGCTTTGCAATGCCAGCCATACGCGGAAGTGGCTTGCCGACAAGCTTTGTCAGCGACGCAATCCGCGCAACTTCCTCAACCAGATCCGCCTCACCCTGAACGTCAGGACGCCATGACGGCACATTGGCTTGATCGCCGTCCAACACAAATCCCAGATCAGTTAGGGTTTGACGCTGTGTCTGCGCTGGAATTTCCATCCCAACAAGAGACACCACACGATCAGTGTCCAGCTTATAGGCACGCGCCGTGTCAGGCACAGCACCCGCGGTTACAACTTCGCTCGCCTCACCGCCTGCATGATCAACGATCATGCGTACAGCGTGCTCAAGACCTTCGGGGGTAAAGGCAGGATCAATGCCGCGCTCGAACCGGTAGCGCGCATCAGAATTGATTTTAAGCGCACGGCCCGCGTAGGCGATTTGTACGGGGTTCCAGTAAGCGCTTTCGACAAAGACGTTAACGGTTTCATCCGTACAGCCTGTCTCAAGCCCGCCCATGATACCGGCGATGCTTTGCACACCGTTGTCATCGGAAATTGCCATTTGACCAGCAGAAAGCGTGTAGCTCTTATCATCAAGGGCAACGATTTCTTCACCGCCTATAGCGCGGTGAACCCGCAAATTTCCCGCGACTTTATCAGCATCAAAAACGTGCAGCGGGCGGTTCAGATCGTACGTAAACCAGTTTGTCACATCGACCAAGAAACTGATCGGGCGCAGGCCAATCGCACGCAGCTGATCTTGTAGCCATTGCGGGGAAGGACCGTTTTTGACGCCTTTAATCAAGCGACCACAAAACACGGGGCACCCATCTAGCGTATCATCATCGATACTCACACCAATCGCGCTTGCACCATTTTCTGGAACGGCAGTGACATCGCGGGCCTTCAACGTGCCAAGACCGCGCGCCGCCAAATCACGCGCAATACCGCGTACGCCCAATGCGTCCGGACGGTTTGGTGTGATCGCAATTTCGATGACCGGATCCACTTTGGCTGGATCATGCTCAGCAAGATAATCCGCAAAACTCTGGCCAATTTCACCGGATGGCAATTCAATGATACCATCGTGCTCGTCTGACAGTTCCATCTCACGCTCGGACGCCATCATACCGAAGCTTTCGATGCCACGGATTTTGCCAACGCCGATAGTGGTATCAATGCCAGGCACGTAGACGCCGGGTTTAGCCACGACTACGGTAATGCCTTCGCGCGCATTTGGCGCACCACAAATGATCTGCTTTTCACCCTCATCGGTTTGCACCTGACACACACGCAGTTTGTCTGCATCCGGGTGCTTCACCGCAGAGTTAACGTAGCCAATGGTAAAGGGGCGTAGCTTTTCGATCGGGTTCTCAATACCCTCAACCTCAAGACCAAGATCGGTCAGCGCATCTGCAATCTCATCAACAGACGCGTCAGTTTGAAGGTGCGATTTCAGCCATGACAGAGTGAACTTCATCGTGTCAGCCCTCCTGCAAGATTTGGTTGATCGAGCGATGCAAATCCGTAGTGACGCAACCAGCGCAGATCACTGTCAAAGAACGCACGCAGATCTGGAATGCCGTATTTCAGCATCGCGATGCGGTCGATACCAACACCAAACGCAAAGCCTTGGTACACATCCGGATCGATGCCGCCCGCAGCGATTACCTTGGGGTGCACCATGCCTGAACCAAGGATTTCGAGCCAATCATCACCCTCACCCACTTTAAGCGTGCCACCCTCCCATGAGCAGCGAATGTCCACTTCTGCGGATGGCTCTGTGAACGGGAAGTGGGACGCGCGGAACCGAAGCTCAACGTCGTCGACCTCAAAGAATGCCTTCACGAACTCTTCAAGCACCCACTTTAGGTTGGCCATTGAGATGTTCTTATCAAGCGCCAAACCTTCGACTTGGTGGAACATGGGCGTATGGGTTTGGTCATAATCAGCGCGGTAAACACGACCCGGGCAAATTACGCGGATCGGCGCGCCATTGGCCTCCATGCTACGAATTTGCACAGGGCTGGTATGAGTACGCAACACATGCGGCAGGCGATCATCGCCCTCGGCACGGTGGGTATAAAAAGTGTCCATCTCGGCGCGCGCAGGGTGGTGGCCCGGGATATTGAGCGCATCAAAGTTGTACCAATCGCTCTCGATCTGGGGGCCTTCTGCAACGGAAAAGCCCATGTCGGCAAAGATGGCTGTGACTTCTTCCCAGACCTGACTGATCGGGTGCAACGTACCCGCAGGACGTCCACGCGACGGCAATGTCACGTCCAGCCACTCGGTACGCAAACGTTCATTCAGAACCGCGTCTTCAAGTGCTTCTTTTTTGGCAGCCAGCGCAGAATTGATTTCGTTTTTCAGTGCGTTCAGCATCGGACCAGCTTCTTGCCGCTGCTCCGGTGTCATTTTACCCAATTCACGCATCTGAAGGCTGATTTCGCCTTTTTTGCCAACGGCTTGCACACGCAGATCTTCGAGAACCGCAGCATCCTGCGCCTCCGCGATCAGGCTAAGGTATTTGGTACGTAGATCGGTCAAGAGATACTCCGTTTGCAATGCGTTGCGTCGTTTTCAATTCGTTAGCGGCGTAAGAGTTTCGTTTCAACCGCGTAGAGCAGATTAAGCCACCATGTCGCTTTTGCGCCTGTGAAGATAAAGGGGCGCAATCACGTCAGCCGTCCGCTTTAGAATGAGAAAAGCCGCACGCCCAAAAGGCGCACGGCTTTAAAATGCTCAATCCCAAAGGGAGTGATTTATGCGAGCGCCGCCTTCGCTTTTTCAACGATGGCTGTAAACGCTTGTGGTTCATTCACGGCCAGATCGGCCAGAACTTTACGATCCACTTCGATACCCGCAAGGGACAGACCGTTGATGAACTTGCTGTATGTCAGCGCTTCATCGTTCAAACGAACTGCAGCGTTAATCCGTTGGATCCAAAGCGCGCGGAATTGGCGCTTACGGTTCTTACGGTCGCGTGTTGCATATTGGTTAGCTTTGTCGACTGCTTGACGCGCTACCTTGAAGGTATTCTTGCGACGGCCATAGTAGCCTTTCGCTGCATCAGTGACTTTTTTGTGACGGGCGTGGGTTGTGGTCCCACCTTTAACGCGTGCCATTGATCAGGACCTCCTTAGCGCGAATAGGGCATCATCGACTTGATGATTTTCTCATCAGGTGCCGAGAGCGTTGTGGTCCCGCGAGCATCGCGGAGGAATTTGTTTGTACGTTTGATCATACCGTGGCGTTTGCCGGCCTGACCTGCTTTGACACGGCCTTTAGCCGTGACCTTGAACCGCTTTTTGCAGCTCGACTTGGTCTTCATCTTAGGCATTTTCATCTCCTAATCGTAGAGTTTTCAAAACGACTCAGGCATGCCAATGAGCCCGCTGTCGTCGGTGGAACCGCTGCATTAGGCTGCGGCGGCAAAAAGTGCAAGACAAAAGTCCTGCAAACTAGGGAAGAAGCTGACCAATCACCGCGATCACCACAGACGGAATTTCCGCCACTTCGTAGCCACCTGGCTTTGTGGTAACTGCATAGGCCAACAGACCGCCCGAAATCAGAACAAGAAGAGCAGAAAGGCGCGGGCTGCGCCCTTCTGCATAAGCGGAAAATATCGACGGAACTGCCAGAACCGCAAACACCAGTCCCAGCACAAAATAAAAGTCGGCTTGCACACCCTACCCCTTAAATAAATACACTTGGTATCATTCAGGGTCAGTGCGGAAAATCAACCTTTCTTCACATGGGGCGACGCGCAGGATGTTGGTTGTACCTGCTTGGTTGAAAGGCACGCCTGCGGTGACAACGATCTGGTCCGTTTCAGTTGCCATACCCAGTTTGCGCGCCGCGCGCGCAGCAGCAACCACCGCCATTTTGAAACGCTCAACATCCGGCGTCATTGTGCAGTTCGTCCCCCATGAAAGCGACAAACGCCGCGCTGTTTCACGCTGCGATGTCAATGCGATGATCGGCACGCGCGGGCGTTCACGGGCGGTCAAAAGCGCTGTGGTGCCGGATTGCGTAAAACAACAGATCGCCTTCACATCGGTCGTCTCTGCAATTTCACGGGCCGCCGCAACAATACCATCAGCCACAGTAGTGCGTTTAGCAGAGCGTGTGTTCTCAATAATGTCTGTGTAAGTCGGATCATTTTCGACCTCGACGGCCACGTTATTCATGGTGGTCACCGCTTCGATCGGGAAGTTACCCGCCGCAGATTCCGCTGACAGCATGATCGCATCAGTACCTTCATAAATTGCCGTTGCGACATCACTAACCTCGGCGCGCGTGGGCATCGGGCTTTCGATCATCGACTCAAGCATCTGAGTTGCAACAATAACCGGCTTGGCCGCTGCACGACATTTCCGCACCAACTGTTTTTGAATTGGCGGTACGTTTTGGACAGGCAGTTCAACACCCAAATCACCACGGGCCACCATGATGCCGTCACTGACGCGCAGAATTTCATCAAACGCCTGCACTGCCGCAGGTTTTTCAATCTTCGACAACACAGCTGCACGACCGTTGGCCAGCGCGCGCGCCTCGTACACATCCTCGGGGCGCTGAACGAAAGACAGCGCAAGCCAATCCACACCAAGCTGGCAAACAAACTCAAGATCAGCGCGGTCTTTTTCCGACAACGCCTTCAGCGGCAACACCACATCGGGTACGTTCACGCCTTTGCGGTTCGAAATCACGCCGCCCGCAAGCACGGTGCAGTCAGCAAAGTCTTTGCCACACGCATCAACGCGAAGCTTAATTTTACCGTCATTGACCAGCAAATGCGCACCAGCTTGCAGCGCTTCAAAAATCTCTGGGTGCGGCAGGCGGACGCGTTTTGCGTCACCCTCAGCCTCGTCAAGATCAAGACGGAACTGAGCGCCCTCGACAAGGTCTTCGCCTTCTGGATTAGCAAACGTTCCGACACGCAACTTTGGCCCCTGAAGATCAGCCAGAATCGCAATCGGGCTATCGAGGTCTTTTTCAACCTGACGAATGATCTCGTGGCGTGCGCGGATTTCATCATGATCGCCGTGGCTCATGTTCAAGCGGAACACATCTGCGCCCGCCTCGTGCAGCTTGCGGATCATTTCATAGTCATTCGATGCAGGCCCAAGGGTCGCTACAATTTTTACGTTTCGCATACGTCGCATATCGTTATCCTTCGTTCGGCGCGCGGTGGCCGTCTTGACCTGTTACCGCTATCAGTTGAGGTCTATATGACCCAATTCCCAAACTATCACAACTGCCGTATGAGGGTTGCCAAGGAGTTTCACACGCATGTCACAATCAACCCCCTACAGCCCCGTTCATTCCGAAGGTGCAACGCGCCCAGGACGCTGGCTTGTTACCTGCGATCACGCAACCAATCAAATCCCACCGTTCATTGAGGGCGGTACGTTAGGCTTGGCGCCCGCAGATATGGAACGCCACATCGCATATGATATCGGCGCACTTGGGGTCAGCCGCGCACTTGGGGAATATCTTGATAGCCCAGTGATATGGTCCGACTTTTCGCGGCTGGTAATTGATCCAAATCGTGGCGCAGATGATCCAACGTTGGTGATGAAACTTTATGACGGCACATTGATCCCAGCAAACCGCGATGCCAATACAGCCGAGCGGATGGAGCTGTGCTATACCCCCTACCACGCCAAATATGCAGAACTAGCAGCGCGGCGCGAGGATACGGTGATCTGCGCCATTCACAGTTTCACACCGCAACTTAACGGCAGGCCAAAACGCCCGTGGGAGGTTGGTGTACTCTATGCAAGCGACACGCGCCTGTCCGCACCCACGCTCACCCATTTGCGAAACGCTGGCCTGTGTGTTGGCGATAACGAGCCATACGCAGGACATTTACGCGGTGATGCAATTGATACTCATGCACTTCAGCACGGTCGCCCTAACGTGCTGATCGAAATTCGCAATGACTTGATTGAAACCGATGCACAGCAAAAAGAATGGGCGAAACGCTTAGCCCCAATTCTTGAAGCCGCTCTTTCAGATGCCCAAGTCTGAAACAAACCCTAGCTACGAAGCCCCCCTTCCGAAAAGGATCTCAATGATGGACGCACAGACACAAATCGAACTTGAAGCAGCCGCGTTTCGCCGCCTTCAGAAACACCTGATGGAAGATCACAAAGACGTTCAAAACATCGATATGATGAATTTGGCCGGTTTTTGCCGCAACTGCCTGAGCCGCTGGTACCAAGAAGCTGCTGCAGAGAAAGGCATTGAGCTCAGCAAGGACGAGGCGCGTGCAAGCTTCTACGGCATGCCCTTCTCGGAGTGGAAAGAAAAATACCAAACAGACGCTAGCGATGCCGCCAAAGAGGCATTCAAAGACAGCCACGGCTGAGCGCGACAATCAATTTGTAACTAAAAAAAGGCAGGCCACGCTGGGCCTGCCTTTTTCCAATATATTTAGAGGCGCATTAGATTGCGGCTTTGATGCTTTCTTCGAGGTAAATCTCACGAAGGCGCTTGGTCAATGGACCTGGCTGACCCGACCCGATTGGTGTGTCATCAATTTGCACCACGGGCATTACGAAAGTGGTCGCAGACGTAATGAACGCTTCGTCCGCAGCCTTGGCTTCTTCCATCGTAAATGAACGTTCCTCGACGGTGATTTGTGCAACGCGCGCGAACTCAAGCACCGCTTTGCGTGTAATCCCATGAAGAATTTCATTTCCCAAATGACGCGTAATCAGAACGTTGTCTTTGATAATATACGCGTTGTTTGATGTGCCTTCGGTTACGAAACCATCTTGGACCATCCATGCATCATCAGCACCCTGCGCTTTTGCAGCCATTTTACCCATTGAAGGATAAAGAAGCTGAACAGTCTTGATGTCACGACGGCCCCAGCGTTGATCCTCGATTGAGATCACTTTCATGCCTTTGTCAGCAACAGGGCTTTGCGCCAAGCCGGGCTTGTTTTGCGTGAACAAAACAATGGTTGGCTCTGCGTCTTTTGGATAGGCAAAATCGCGATCGGCCGCACCGCGTGTAATCTGAAGGTATACCAGACCATCTGTGATCTCGTTGCGCTCAACCAATTGGCGGTGAATTTCCAGCAGCTCGTCTTTGGTGACCGGATGCGCCATCTCAAGCTCGTTCAGTGACCGCTCAAGACGCACAGCGTGGCCGTCAAAATCAAGCAGCTTGCCGCCAATGACAGAAGTGACCTCATAGACCCCATCAGCAAACAAGAAGCCGCGATCAAAGATCGAAACAGTAGCTTCGTTTTCCGGCAGATATTGGCCGTTCACATATACAGTGCGTGTCATATCAGTCTCTCTCTTTTTCCTTAGCCCCAGAGGGGTGCTGCAGGAGCGTGCACGCCCGCCGCATCGAATAACAATGGTGTATCGCGGTCTTCCGCCAACAAAAGCGGCCCGTCAAGGTCTGTGAACTCTGCACCTTGGGCAACAATTGTCGCAGGAGCCATCGCAAGTGACGATCCAACCATGCAGCCAACCATCACTTGAAAGCCTGCCTCACGCGCTGCGGCGTTCAGGGCTAGCGCCTCGGTTAAACCACCGGTTTTATCCAGCTTGATGTTCACCATATCGTATTTGCCAACCAACTTTGGCAAGCTGGCACGGTCATGGCAGGCCTCATCCGCACACACCGGCAACGGGCGGTCAATCTCGCCCAACATGTCATCGGCACCTGCGGGAAGTGGCTGTTCAACCATCTTTACGCCCAGACGGATCAAATGCGGCGCAAGCTCTGAATACACCTCGGCAGACCAGCCCTCGTTAGCATCAATGATGATCGGCGTATCAGGCGCACCGGCGCGCACCGCTTCAAGACGCGGCATGTCATCAGGTGTCCCAAGTTTGATCTTCAAAAGCGGGCGCGTGGCATTTTTGGCAGCCTGTGCACGCATATTTTCCGGTGTATCAAGCGACAGCGTATAGGCCGTAATCTCGGGCTTAGGCGCGGCGACGCCGATCAAGTCCCAAACCCGCACGCCTTTTGTCTTTGCCTCAAGGTCCCATAACGCACAATCAACCGCGTTCCGCGCAGCACCGGCAGGTAGCGCTGACTGCAGCGCAGCACGGTCAATGTCTGCGGGAAGGCTGTTGATCTGATCAGTCACCGACTGCAGCGTTTCATCATAACGGGCATAGGGCACACATTCGCCCCAACCGGTAACACCATTGCGCGTCACCTTGACCGTAAGCACTTCGGCCGCGGTCCTTGAACCGCGGCTAATGGTAAAGACCTGCGCTAACTTGAACGTATCAGCGTGGACTTCGATCATAGCGCTTCCAGCGCATCGACCAGCTTTTCAGCACCAAAACGGTAAGGATCAGTGGCTGGCAAACCCATGCGGTTTTCAATGTCAGCAAGATAAGCTTTGGCTTCGTCTTCGCCCATGTGCTGGGTGTTCACAGACACGCCGATGACCTGACACGCAGGGTTGGCAACGCGGGCCAGTGGCAACGCCATGTCGCGTAGCTCCTCAAGGGTGGGCTGCTGATACTCGGGCAAGCCGCGCATGTGATCGCGTGTTGGTTCATGGGCCAACACAATCGCATCAGGCTGACCACCGTGGATCAAGGCCATCGTCACGCCAGAATAAGAAACGTGGAACAAGCTGCCCTGCCCTTCAATGTGATCCCAGTGATCTGCATCATTGTCAGGTGTCAGGTACTCAACAGAGCCGGCCATGAAATCAGCAACCACAGCATCAAGCGGCACGCCACCACCTGTAATCAGAATACCCGTCTGACCTGTGGGGCGGAACGTCGACTTCATGCCACGCTTGCGCATTTCCGCATCCATGCACAGACCAGTGTACATCTTGCCCACAGAGCAATCTGTGCCAACAGCCAGACAACGCTTACCTGTGCGCTTTTTGCCATTAGCAATCGGGTAAGCAACAGACGGGATACGTACGTCAAACAACGTGCGGCCATTCACGCGGGCGGCGGCCATCAACTCGTCTTCGTCACGCAGCAAATTATGCAAGCCAGACGCGATATCATAGCCAAGCTGCAGCGCTTTCACGAGGATCTCTTTCCACGCGTCAGAAATCACACCGCCACGGTTGGCCACACCAATCACGAGCGTTTTCGCACCAGCAGCCAAACCTTCTTCAAGTGTCATGTCAGGCAGGCCAACATCCGCACCGCAGCCTTCCATACGGAACTGACCAACCGAGTTTTCAGGGCGCCAATCAGCAATGCCGCGCGCCACTTTTGCTGCAAGTTGATCAGGGGCATCGCCGAGGAACAGAAGGTAAGGTGTCTGAATCATTTTAGAATCTCCATTTTCTTCACATATCCACGGTTTGGCGCAATATATTCTCCCTAAATCGACGAATTTCCGCATTAATGCGCAAGAATATTCGAAGAATTCCCAAAAATGTGAAAATGCTGCACATGCAAAACAGTCCTTGCGGGCCCGCAGGCAACAATGTATCGAATTGAGATAAGTATACGCAACTTCATTACGCACGAGGCCGACATATGTCTTTCACCCTGCAACCCAGCCCTGCCGCCCGCCCGAACCGCTGCCAATTGTTTGGACCCGGCTCAAACACCAAGCTGTTTGAAAAAATGGCGGCTTCTGCAGCAGACGTGATCAACCTTGATCTTGAGGACTCAGTCGCCCCAACGGACAAAGATGTTGCCCGCAAAAACGTTATCGAAGCGATCAATGACGTGGACTGGAACACAAAGACACTGAGCGTTCGAATTAACTCACTCGATACCCCGTATTGGTACCGCGATGTAGTTGATCTGCTTGAGCAAGCCGGCGACCGCCTTGATCAAATCATGATCCCAAAAGTTGGCTGCGCCGCTGATATCTACGCAGTTGATGCGCTTGTCACAGCAGTGGAGGCCGCTAAAGGCCGCAGTAAGCGGATCGCATTGGAAGTCATCATCGAAAGTGCGGCAGGCATTGCACATGTCGAAGAAATCGCTGCCGCCTCACCCCGTCTCGAAGCGATGAGCCTTGGCGCGGCTGATTTTGCGGCAAGCATGGGCATGCAAACAACTGGCATCGGCGGCACCCAAGAAAACTATTACATGTTGCGCGGCGAAACACAGCATTGGTCAGACCCTTGGCACTGGGCGCAGGCAGCAATTGTTGCGGCATGCCGCACGCACGGCGTTCTGCCCGTGGACGGCCCCTTTGGCGATTTCAGCGATGACGCGGGCTATGTTGCACAGGCCAAACGCAGCGCAACTTTGGGTATGGTTGGCAAATGGGCCATCCACCCCAAGCAAATCGCATTGGCCAATCAAGTATTCACCCCCTCAGACGAGGCAGTCGCAGAAGCACGCGAAATTCTGGCAGCGATGGAACAAGCCAAAGCCAACGGTGAAGGTGCCACAGTCTATAAAGGTCGGCTGGTCGATATCGCCTCGATCAAACAGGCCGAAGTCATCGTAAAGCAATCCGAAATGATCAGCGGCGCTTAAGCGCGCCTACGACATTGAGAAAACCTAAACGGCGGGCCGCGATGGCCCCCGTTTCTATTGTGCTGTTTTCTGATCCGCAGTTGCATCATGCGCGCCTTGACGCCATATAACCAAGCAATAGGCAGATAAAGCGGTAGACCATGACACATTACCTCGATTTTGAAAAACCCCTCGCCGAGATTGAGGGAAAAGCTGAAGAGCTTCGCGCGATGGCACGCGGCAATGAGGAAATGGATATCTCTAAAGAGGCCGCTGCGCTGGATAAAAAAGCAGCAGATATGCTGGTCGATCTTTACAAAAACAACCTGACGCCGTGGCGCAAATGCCAGATCGCGCGTCACCCAGAGCGGCCCCATTGCAAAGATTACATTGAGGCGCTGTTTACAGAATATACTCCGCTTGCTGGTGACCGTGCGTTTGGCGAAGACGATGCAGTTATGGGCGGCCTTGCACGTTTCAACGACGAGCCAGTTGTCGTGATCGGCCACGAAAAGGGCTATGATACCAAAACGCGGCTCGAGCGTAATTTCGGCATGGCGCGCCCTGAAGGCTACCGCAAAGCGGTTCGGTTGATGGATATGGCGGATCGATTTGGCCTGCCTGTTATCACGCTTGTGGACACCCCCGGCGCCTACCCTGGCAAAGGCGCTGAAGAACGCGGGCAAAGCGAGGCAATCGCGCGTTCAACTCAAAAATGCCTTCAGCTACGCGTGCCGCTGGTATCAGTTGTCATCGGTGAGGGTGGCTCGGGCGGAGCGGTTGCATTTGCCACGGCCAACCGCCTGATCATGCTGGAGCACTCCGTTTATTCGGTCATTTCACCCGAGGGCTGCGCATCGATCCTTTGGAAAGACGCGGAAAAAATGCGCGAAGCGGCAGAAGCACTGCGTTTGACCGCGCAAGATCTGACAAAGCTCGGAATTTGCGACAGCATCATCAAAGAAGCACTTGGCGGCGCCCACCGCAATATTGATGATACGATCGCCGATGTTGGCAAAGGCATCAGCGAGATGCTGGCAACACTTGGCAAGATGAGCCCTGATGAGCTGCTCAAAGAGCGCCGTCAAAAGTTCTTGGACTTGGGCAGCAAGGGCCTTGCGGCTTAACTGAGCAACCTATCATAGGCCGCATCTAGCGCCGCGCGGCTTTTACCGTGGAACGTGATTTAAATTACTGAGGCCGCTTGAAGCCGGCCTCATCCAAAAGCGCGTCTGATGCGCCTTCAATGTCTGACTGCAAACGCTTGCGGAAATCATCAAGCGTCAGGCCTGCAGGTATGACAGGCAAAAACTCAACAACCGCCGTACCTGGTTTGCGCATAATGCCCGTGCGCGGCCAGAACACACCAACATTGGTCGCTACAGGAACACAAGGCTGTTGCAATTGGTCATAGATCACGGCCGTGCCCACTTTATAGGGCTTCTCAACACCCGGTGCGACGCGCGTTCCTTGGGGGTAAATAATCAGCTGACCGGGGTGCTTCACACCTGCCTGTACGTCGGTCTTCATCTTCTCAATTGCTTGCATTTTCTTGCCACGATCAACAGCAATGCAATCCAGCCGCCACGCATAAAGCCCGATAACCGGCGTATAAAGAATTTCCTTTTTCATGATGAAACGCGCAGACGGACAAGCTGTAAAGATCATCATAATGTCGAGAAATGACTGGTGCTTGGCGGCGACAATCACCTCGCCAGAAGGGGGTGTGCCGCGCACTTCGACTTTCAGGCCCACCATCGGACGGGCAAGAAAGAACACGATCCGTGAGAAAGACTTGCACGCAGATAGCGCACCACGTCGATCAAAAATCGCCCACGGCATCCAAAGCAAACCAACGATCGGCATGAGAAAATAAATAAGGCCAACAAAAACAAGCGAGCGCAAATACTGCATTTAGCGAAGTCCTGACAAAGTACGAAGAGCCGCCGCGCGTGTTGCAGCAAATGCCACAATAGCCCCAAGCGGCGGAATAAGAACGGGCGACAGCCAACCAAAACCTTCAAAACCGAGACCGGTCAAAAAGCCGCCTTCGGCCCCGTTCGGAAGCAAGATAATCGCCACGATACCAGCGGCTGTGCCTGCCGCAGCGCCGATCAAACCGCGCAGCGTAAAGCGACGCACAAACGCCCCGGCAATGAATGTATCGCGGGCACCGACAAGCCGCAGCACACGAATTACCTGAGCGTTTGCGGCCAAAGCCGCATTAGCTGCCAGCGTAATCATCGCAGCAGTCGTGATCCCAATAAGCCCAAGCGCAATCCACCCCAGCATCCGCAAAGCCCGTGCAGCATCAACTAACGGCGCACGCCAACGGCTATGATCATCAAGCACGGCCCCAGGTGCATCGGCCGCTAAACGCAAGCGCAGACCCGCGGCATCAAGACCTTGTGGACCCTGAACAACATCAACCAAACGGGGCAGTGGTAACTCTTCAAGAGGCACATCAGGCCCAAACCACGGCGCGAGAAGTGCGCGCTGCTCATCAGGCTCAAGTGCGCGCGCCGAGGCCACACCTGCGGTTTGGTCCAGCACTTTCAATACGGCCAACGTTTGCGCCTCAACCTGATCGGCGGGCGCGGATATCCGGATGGTAACGCTGCTGTTCAGCTCAGCTTCCCAACGGTCCGCCAAGCGCCCTGTTGAAACAGATAAAACCAAAGCAAACACAGCCAAAAACGCCATTGCACCCGCGGCAAAAACCGTAAGACGTGCCGTAAACCCAGTGGGCGGCACAACCGTGTCCGAGGCTTTGTTGGGCGCAATAATAAGGCGCAATGTATCGGCTATCATAGCTCAGCCCCCGCAGATTGAAGGCGTTTGTTAGATATCCGCAAAATGCGCGTTGAGACTTGCGGTTTCGCGGCACGGATAAGCGCAATATCGTGGGTCGCCACCATGACCGTTTTGCCCATTTTGTTTAGCTCAACCAACAACTGCAAAACCCGTTGGGACATATCCCAATCAATATTGCCCGTAGGCTCATCAGCCAAAATCACGTCAGGTGACAAAAGAACTGCCCGCGCGAGTGCTGCGCGTTGTCTCTCCCCGCCTGATAGTTCGGGTGGAAACGCGTGCATCCGATCACTCAGGCCAACCCATGCAAGTAGATCATGCAGGTCAGAGCCTACAGGTTTCCCCTGCACCATCAACGGAAGGGCCACATTATCTGCGATGCTCAGATGATCCAAAAATTGACAGTCTTGATGGACCACACCTATGCGCGTGCGCACATCTGCAACCGCATTGCGGTCCATGACCCGTGGGTCTTGACCAAAAAGTGTTACTGCGCCACCCGTTGCTTGCAACTCCGCGTACATCAGCTTTAGCAACGTTGACTTACCAGCACCTGAAGGCCCCGTCAGAAAGTGAAAAGAGCCGGGCGCAACCTGCAAAGTCATGCCCTGCAACAACGGCTCACCACCGCGGTAGGAGTAGCTTGTATCGCGTAATTCAATCACTGCCTGTTCATCCTTCACGCGTATCCGTCGCATTGCACGCCTTCATGCAGCAACATTTGCAATGTTTCAATCACAGCGCCTGTGTTTTGATTGTCTGATTGATATTGTTGCTTATTTATGGACAATTAGCGATGAAGGACAGGCGATACGTCTGTTAAATGGTAAGGTAAGCAAGATGCGGCTGATTTGTCCGAACTGTGATGCGACATATGAGGTTCCCGACAACGTGATCCCTGATGAGGGCCGCGACGTGCAGTGCTCAAGCTGCAATGTGACGTGGTTTCAGGCGCCCGCCAAAACCGCCACAAACGGAACACTTGATGACACTCTGACCGCATCAATGGCCGAGACTGTTCTGGATGACATCGCCACCGAAAGCGCAAAAGACCCAACGCCGTGGGTCCGCGGCCAACAAGGAGACGGCGGCCCACGCAGCACCATGACCCCAGAGGTTGAGAATATTCTGCGCCAAGAAGCCGAGTTTGACAAAAAGCAACGGGCCGCACCCACGTCCCCACTTGAGACGCAAACAGAACTTGGGCTTGAGGACAGCGCAGCACAGATCACAACCCGCGAGAGGCAAGAAAGCAGCGCCGTAGATCGTCTGTCACGATTGCGCGGAATTGAGGCCGAGGAAATTGCGGCGGTAACAAATGCGCCCAAAGCGCCCTCGTCGGCACCGCGCCGTGAATTGCTGCCAGATATTGAAGAAATCAACTCAACGCTCAGCACGAACCAAGCGGCATCTGCGCAAGACACGACCCTTCAAGAGCGCGCAGATCGCAAGCAGTTCCGGACCGGCTTTTTCGGCATGCTCAGCATCACGGCGGCAGCACTTGCTCTTTATGTCTATGCGCCCCAAGCCAAAGACGCCCTGCCGCAAGTTGCGCAGCCTATAGATGGCTATGTCAACTTTGTGGATACGGCTCGCGGCAAGCTGGATGAGGGCCTAAGTGCGTTTTCCCAAACCGCCAACTCTTGGATGGAAAAGGCGACTGTTTCAGTGAACGGGGCGGCTGCTCGGGACACACCCACCTTACCTGCCGAGCCTGACGCAGGTTGACTCAAAACCGTTCAAGCAGACGCTTAAGGTACTCAAGCTCAAGTTCAGGTCGCTCTGCATCGCCCGAACGACGCCGGATTTCATCCAACAAATCCTGTGCGCGGCGGTTCGCATTATCGCCCTGCAAAAGGCCTTCGCCGTCACTTATTGCACGACCTTGTCCACGATCACGGCCCAATGGATCGCGGGATGCGCCCCCATTTTGACCTGAGGGCGTTCCCTGCCCCTCTTGCGGAGCGCCATCATTGGCTTGGGCCATAGCATCACCCAAATCACGCAACCCGTCGCGCAACGCCTGAATCGCGCGAGATTGCTGATGAATCGCCTCAGCCAGATCACCCTCGCCCAAAGCCTCATCCGCTTTCTCCATTGCGCCTTCGGCCCGCCCTAAAGCCTCGCGTGCATCACCACCAGCTTGGGTGCCCGCACCAGGTAGGTTGCGCCGCTGTGCGTCTAACTCTTGGCGAAGCGCTTGCTGGCGGTTTTGGAGTGACCCTTCAAGATCGCCCGAACCTTCGGCACCACCTTGCCCACCTGATTGCCCACCAGACTGTTCTCCCGGCTGCTGGCCCTGTTGCTGACCCGACTGGTTGCCCTGTTGACCGCCTTCACCCTGCTGGCCGTCTTGACCTTGTTGCTGGCCTTGCTGCCCCTGTTGCTCGCTTTGCTCAAACTGCTCTTGGAGTTGGCGGAAGGCTTCATCGCTTAGGTCTTGTTGATCCCGAAGTGTTTCGGCCAAGTCTTCCATGGCTTGCTGACCTTCGCCTTGGGTACCACCTTCGCCACTGCCTTGGGCGACGCGCATGTTCTCAAGCATCTGGTTCAGCTGCGCCATGCGCTCTTGCGCCTCGGCCATGCGCCCTTCCTCCATCAATTGCTGGATTTCATCCATCATCTGCTGAAGCTGATCTGGCGTGATTTCTTGACTATTGCCCGCTTGCTGTTGATCGCCCGCATCGCCATTGCGCTGTTGTTCCTGCGCAAGTTGGCGCAGGTAATCTTGTGACGCGTCGCGCAATTCCTGCATCAATTCAGCAATCTCTTCTTGAGAGGCACCGTTGCGCATCGCCTCGTTCAGCCGTTCTTGAGCGCGGGCCAAGCGTTGGCGCGCATCTTCAAGATCACCGTCTTCTAACTTAATTGCCAGTTCCCAAAGGGCTTGCGCAATTTCACCACGTTTATCGTCACTCATTTGCGGGCCTAAATTGGCCAAATCACGGATGATGAAACTCAGACTAAGGTACGTCCCCTCTCCGCGAAATATATCATCAGGTAGCCATGAAATGGCACGCAGCAGGCGCTCTACACGGGTGGTATTTTCGCGGGTCCACAGCAAATCGCGTCGCTGCTCTATGATCGCACTTGCAAGCGGATCAAAAAAGCGGCGGCCGGGCAACATCATCTTGATGGGGGCAGATTGACCGGTTTGACCAAGACTGTCTTCGACCTGCATTTGCAGCACAACTGGCAGGTTGGCAAACACATGTTCCGAGAAGTTCTCGGTCAAGGTTTCTTCAAATTGCGTGCGATCCCCCGTTATTGTCATTGGCAATTGTAGCGTGATCTGGGGATGGTTTTCGGGCTCTGCAGACAAGCCATGGGCACGGTCAACATTCAAAAGATCAAGCGAGATAACCCCACTTCCCCCGACTACGCCGTAATCATCTTGTGCCAAGAACTGCTGAAGCAAAGTCCCATCCGCCTCGGAACGTACCGGCGCAGACGCAATAATTGATGGGGCCTGATCCGGCTCCATAATCACAGACCATTGCTGCCGTGCGCCATCGGCCTTGGTTGCGTTTTGATCCGCCGTACCAATCGCCAAAGCACCGCTTTGCTCAACGACAAAGCGCTGCTCAGCAGCGTTAGGGTCAGCTTGCGGGCTTGTAACACTCTGCATCACACCTAATGAACCAAGTTCACCGTAAAGGCGCACCGTCACTTCGCTGCCTTCGGGCACGCGCAGCGGACCAGCGGGAACATCAGGCAAATAAATCGTAGGCCGCCCCGTATACACAGGCGGCGTTACCCAACCTTCCCAGCTGGGGCCCATCGCTAACTGATCAGTGGCTTCGATTATTTTGGTCACGCTGCTTAGCTGCCCAAACGAGCCGAACAATACCCCAACCGACAACACCAAAAGGGCAACGAACCGCAAACCAAACGGGTCAAGCCGCGAGACCCTAAGGTCCGGCTCAACGGCTTTGGCAGTCGCTGCTTGAGCGCGCATTCTGTTCTGGTGAATTTCCCAGACTGCCTGCGATGCAGGATCGCTTGTGCCAATGGCCTGTGCATCCAGAAATGAGCTTATCGGACGGCCTGATAGGGTTTTGTCTAAGCGCGTTTGCGCCTCGCCCCATTTCGGGCGCTCAAACTGACGTGCACCGCGTAAGATTGCGGCGAGAATACACAGAAAGAACCCAACACCAAAAACGGTGATGGTTGTTTCGGACAACGCCCCATGAACACCCAGAAGAGCCGCACCAATAGCCACAAAAACAACCGACCAAACCGGCCAAAAAGCACGGGTGATACGTTCAGCCCATAGCCCGAGCCACGTGAGCCGCAGTGCTTTTCGCGTCGCTTTTGGCAGAGCCAAATTGGCAGTCATCGCTCACCTCTCACTCACGTGAGCGCACGATAGCCCTCACAGCCACTCAGGAATGGTATCGCGATTTATCATTTCGTCAAAGGTGGGCCGCTGGCGGATAACTGCAAATTGATCACCCTGCACAAGAACTTCGGGGATCAAGGGACGTGAATTATATTCAGACGACATCACAGCGCCATATGCACCCGCGCTGCGGAACGCGATCAATTCGTCCGGTGCGACAGCAGCCATAGAGCGACCCTTAGCAAAAGTGTCACCACTTTCACAAATCGGCCCAACAATATCATAGGTGGCGCTTTGCGCACCCGCAGGGCGCTCATTAACAGGAATGATATCGTGGTATGCGCCGTACATCGCAGGGCGCACCAGATCATTCATCGCACCATCAATGATCAGGAACTGACGGTCAGCCCCTTCTTTGAGGTAGATTACTTTTGACACCATGATGCCTGCATTGCCCGAGATAAGGCGGCCTGGCTCGATCTCAATCTCAACGTCCAGATCGCCCAGAACGCGCTTTACCATCGAACCGTAATCCGTTGGCAAAGGCGGCGCTTCGTTCGAGCGCTCGTACGGAATGCCAAGACCGCCACCCAGATCAAGGCGGATGATTTCATGACCTTCCGCGCGCAACTGAATGGTCAGGTCTTTAACTTTCTCATAGGCCAATTCAAACGGCTCAAGCTGGGTCAGTTGGCTGCCGATGTGCACATCAATGCCCACAACCTTCAGACCGGGAAGTGATGCAGCTAGGGCGTAGACCTCAGACGCACGGTCAATCGGGATGCCAAATTTATCACCCTTTTTGCCTGTGCTGATTTTCTCGTGGGTTTTCGCATCCACATCAGGGTTCACGCGCACAGTAATCGGCGCGACCATGCCCAATGATGTGGCTACCTCGGACAGGCGGCGCATCTCTGGCTCGCTCTCCACATTGAACTGACGCACACCGCCAGTCAGCGCGAGGCGCATTTCATCAGCGGTTTTACCAACGCCCGAAAACACGATTTTATCACCAGACACGCCTGCAGCCTTGGCACGCAAATATTCTCCACCGGACACAACGTCCATGCCCGCACCCGCATCGCCCAACAATTTGAGAACAGCTTGGTTGCTGTTGGATTTCATCGCAAAACAAACAAGATGCTCCATGCCGTCCAGCGCCTCGTCAAAGAGACGGAAGTGCCGCAGAAGCGTCGCTGATGAATAGACATAAAACGGTGTGCCAACAGCAGCTGCGATTTCAGCGACGGGAACGTCTTCGGCATAGAGCGCGCCGTCACGATAAAGAAAGTGATCCATGGGTGATCCCTGTGGTCTTAGGTTGATGCGTGCGCGGGGCTGCGCGACAAGGCGATAAAAAAGTAAAGCGGTAGGCCACAACTGACGCCAATGCAAAAGGTTGCCGGGATCACCACCAGATAAACGAGGCTATCCGCAAAGGCGCGGTAGATCACCCACACGGACAGCGCAATGGCCGCGATGGTGAGGTCCCAAACAAGGCCGCTTGTGGCGTCATTGACGTACCAAGCATCGATCATCGGGCCCAGCGCCCACCCTTCAGACTGAAACCAGCTGACGAAATAATACATAGGGTGGATGGCGCCCCAAATGGCGAGCGCAAGAAAGATGAGACGGAGCACATTGCGCATCATGATCAAAGCCCAACGCTTACAGTAACAGGGCCAGAGCGCACGCCAACATTGCCACCAACGCTGACACCACCCGAACCAACAGACACGCCTACGCCACCTGTCGGGCGCACAGGCTGACCGTCAGCACCGCATCCGGCCAAAGTTGCTACCATTAAACACATACCGATTACTCTCATCCCAAATGTTCCTTCCAACGGGCAACTTGCTCGCGTACGCGAACGGGCGCTGTACCGCCAAATGATGTGCGTGAGGCAACTGAATTATGAACGCCCAATACGTCAAACACACTTACAGTAATGCCCTCATGCACCGTTTTCATCTGCTCAAGACTGAGGTCAGGCAAATCACAACCACCCTTCTCGGCCATGGCGACCAGCGCACCTGTCACATGGTGCGCCTCGCGGAAGGGTAGCCCAAGTTCACGCACAAGCCAGTCTGCCAAATCCGTGGCCGTGCTGAACCCTGTGGCAGCCGCCTTTTCAAGTTCAGCGACATTTGCAGTCATATCACTGACCATGCCTTCCATCGCAGCAATCGCCAGCATCAAATTATCGGCCGCATCAAAGACCTGTTCTTTGTCTTCTTGCATGTCTTTTGAATAGGCCAGCGGCAGGCCCTTCATCACAGTCATCAAAGCGACATTGGCGCCAAAAATCCGACCAATTTTTGCACGGATCAACTCGGCCGCATCGGGGTTTTTCTTTTGCGGCATGATCGACGAGCCTGTTGAAAAGCCGTCGGACAGGGTGACAAAGCGGAATTGCGCAGACGACCAGATAACAAGCTCTTCGGCGAAGCGGCTTAGGTGCATCGCACAAATTGACGCGGAGCTTAGAAACTCAAGCGCGAAATCACGATCGGATACCGCATCAAGCGAGTTGGACGCAGGCCGGTCAAAACCAAGCTCAGTCGCAGTCATGTCGCGGTCAATCGCAAAACCAGTGCCCGCCAACGCAGCGGCCCCCAAAGGCGATGTGTTCATCCGCTTGCGCGCATCCGCAAAGCGCGCCCGATCACGGTCCAGCATTTCGACATAAGCCAGCATGTGATGACCCCAAGTGACGGGCTGTGCCACTTGCAAATGCGTAAAGCCTGGCATCACCCACTCTGCGCCGGCCTCTGCCTGACCAACGAACGCTTTCATCAGTGCCGCCAATGCCGCGTCAACTGCGTCAAACTGGTCCCGCACCCAAAGCTTGAACCCCGTGGCCACCTGATCGTTGCGTGAACGCCCCGTATGCAGACGTCCTGCTGGCTCGCCAATGATCTCCTTCAGGCGCGCTTCGACATTCATGTGAATGTCTTCAAGTTGCTTTGAGAACGGAAAATCGCCTGCTTCGATTTCTGACAATACTGTGAGCAGCCCTTCCCGCATCGCGGTCGCATCGCTATCAGTGACAATGCCCATCGCACCCAACATCGCCGCATGGGCACGCGAGCCTGCAATGTCTTGTGCCGCCATCCGCTGGTCAAAATCGATGGACGCGTTAATTGCTTCCATGATGTCTGAATTACCGGCGGCAAAACGGCCACCCCACATTTGGTTCGATGTCTTTGTCATAACGGCCCTTTAACAGGAAGAAGTCTGCGAAAATGAAATATCTTGTGTCGCTTTATATGGCCTTCGCTCTTATCGCAACAAATGCTGCGGCCAATCCCGCGCTGGAAAATTTGCTGATGGGCAGCATGAAAAAGCTGAACTTCCATGCCGCCGCAAAAGATATGCCAGAGGCAGAGTTTCAAACCTTCGATGGCGCGCCAGCGACGCTTGCGGCCTATGCGGGCAAACATGTCGTGTTGAACTTCTGGGCAACCTGGTGCGCACCATGCCGCAAAGAGATGCCGATGCTTCAAGAATTACAGGCAGAGTTTGGTGGCGAGGACTTTGCGGTGGTGACCATTGCAACGGGGCGCAACAACCCTGCGGCCATGCGTAAATTCTTTGACGATATCGGTGTGGAAAATCTGCCGCTCTACCGCGACCCTAAGCAAATCCTGTCGCGTCAAATTGGCGTACTCGGCTTACCGGCAACTTTGATACTTGATCCACAGGGGCGCGAAATTGCACGTATGGTTGGTGATGCGGAATGGAACAGTCCGTCAGCTAAGGCGATGATCAGCGCGCTTTTGACCCAATAAGGCGGCACGGTTCAAACCTGTGGCAACCAAGCGAGTGGTCGTTGACCAGCCCACAAGCCTGCATCCATGCATAAACGATTGTGGGGCCGCAAAACTTGAAACCGCGCTTTTTCAGGTCTTTTGAGAGTGCTACCGAGATTACTGTTTGGGCGGGCCGGTCCTCGGGGCGCATGATATGCCCCTGAATGGGTGTGCCCCCAACAAATGACCAGCAATAGGAACTAAAGCTTTGCTCACTTTCTAGGCGAATAAAGGCATTCGCATTGCTGATCGCCGCTGTGATTTTACCGCGGTGGCGAACGATGCCAGGGTTTGCCAGCAGACGCTCAACATCCGCCTCAGCCCACGTAGCGATGCGGTGGGGGTCAAACCCTTCAAACGCCTCAATGAACGCCTCGCGCTTTTTCAAAATGGTGATCCACGACAGACCCGCCTGAAAGCCATCGAGGATTAGTTTCTCCCAAAGTGCGCGACTATCGTACTCCGGCACCCCCCATTCTGTGTCATGGTAGTGGCGATAAATCTCAGGCCCATCGAGCCAGTCGCACCGCGTTAATCCATCACCCAAAACATCTCTCCCATCTTGATTTCCGCCAGACACACATCAAAGTTGACCCTAAGTCACCCAACAGTGACGCCAATCCGAAACTTCTGCGTATTTTTGCGGGCAATCTACTGCTTATGCTAGCGTAAACATTAAATACTTCCGTGACTCATCAGACCATTCCCACTACGCAAGAGGCATTATCGGGGCCCTTTTGCGCGTAAACACATGCGCAAATTGCAGTTTGCGAGGGCCAGCCAACTAAGAATGGGACCTCAGGGATATGACCAACATCGTTATTGCATCCGCCGCACGCACAGCCGTCGGTAGCTTTATGGGCAGCTTTGCCAACACACCAGCACATGATTTGGGCGCAGCCGTTTTGAGCGAAGTCGTCGCACGTGCAGGCATCGATGCGGCTGAAGTCTCCGAGACAATCTTGGGCCAAGTTCTTACAGCTGCCCAAGGTCAAAACCCCGCGCGCCAAGCGCACATCAACGCGGGCCTCGCCAAAGAGTCCGCTGCATGGAGCATCAACCAAGTTTGTGGCTCTGGTTTGCGCGCAGTTGCATTGGCTGCACAACACATCCAGTTGGGTGATGCCTCAATCGTGGCCGCAGGCGGACAAGAAAACATGACCCTCAGCCCCCATGCCGCAACATTGCGCGCAGGCCAAAAGATGGGCGACATGCAGTACATCGACACGATGATCCGCGATGGGCTTTGGGATGCGTTCAATGGCTATCACATGGGCCAAACAGCTGAAAACGTTGCGGATCAATGGGGCATCACCCGTGAGATGCAAGACGAGTTTGCCGTTGCCTCGCAAAACAAGGCAGAGGCTGCACAATTGGCTGGCAAGTTCCAAGACGAGATCGTGCCATTCATCGTGAAAACACGCAAAGGCGAGATTACCGTCGACGCGGACGAATACATTCGCCACGGCGCGACAATGGATGCCATGGCAAAGCTACGCCCCGCATTTACACGCGAAGGGTCAGTCACCGCAGCAAACGCATCAGGCCTTAACGACGGTGCCGCAGCAACGCTTTTGATGTCCGCAGATGACGCCGAAAAGCGCGGCATTGAGCCGCTTGCACGGATTGTTTCCTACGCCACGGCAGGTCTGGACCCGTCGATCATGGGCGTTGGGCCAATTTACGCAAGCCGCAAGGCGCTTGATAAAGCGGGCTGGTCAGCAAGCGATCTTGATCTGGTTGAAGCCAACGAAGCGTTCGCCGCTCAGGCATGCGCAGTGAACAAAGACATGGGCTGGGATCCGGCCATCGTGAATGTAAACGGCGGCGCAATCGCCATTGGCCACCCGATCGGTGCATCAGGTTGCCGCGTCTTGAACACGCTGCTCTTTGAGATGAAGCGTCGCGGCGCGAAAAAAGGCCTCGCAACGCTGTGTATTGGCGGCGGTATGGGCGTTGCTATGTGCGTAGAACGTCCGTAACTCACCAAAAATATCAATCCTGTGCGCAATATAGTTGCGCGCAGGATTTTTAATTTGTAACTAGATTACCGAATAACCCTGACTGGAGAATCAACATGACACGCGTAGCCCTCGTCACAGGCGGAACCCGCGGCATTGGTGCCGCAATCGCTAAGGCATTGGCCGCAGAAGGCCACAAAGTTGCTGCTACATATGCAGGCAACGATGAAAAAGCCGCTGCCTTTACAGCCGAGACAGGCATCAAAACATACAAGTGGAATGTTGCCGACTATGCCGCGTGTACCGCTGGCATCGCCCAAATTGCCGAAGACCTCGGCCCTGTTGATATCTTGGTCAACAACGCTGGCATTACCCGCGACGCGCCATTTCATAAGATGACGCCCGAACAATGGCACGAATGCATCGACACAAACCTGAACGGCGTGTTCAACATGACCCACAACGTATGGGGCAGCATGCGCGAACGTAAATTTGGTCGCATCGTAACAATTTCATCGATCAATGGCCAAAAAGGTCAGTTCGCCCAAGCCAACTATGCCGCTACAAAAGCAGGCGACATCGGCTTTACGAAAGCCTTGGCCCAAGAAGGTGCCCGCGCAGGCATTACGGTAAACGTGGTGGCTCCGGGTTATATCAACACGGAAATGATGGCGACTATCCCAGAAAAAGTGATGAACGAAGTCATCCTGCCGCAAATCCCTGTTGGCCGCTTGGGTGAGCCAGAAGAGATGGCGCGGGCCGTTGTGTTCCTTGCCTCTGATGACGCTGGCTTTGTAACCGGCTCAACGATCTCCGCAAACGGCGGGCAATATATGAGCTAAGCTTCGCGCTTGCTTAAGCTTAATTGAAAAGGACCGCCCCATGAGGAGCGGCCCTTTTTTTCGACAAACTGCATCACGCATTCGGATGCGCGGCCACTTACGTAGCTGAGGCTTGCGTAGTGCGCAGTGCAGGTTCGTTGAAACGGTTCAGCATCCATGCCCAAAATTGACGAAACGCAATCGCACGTTCTTCATGGGCAATTTGCATTGCGTTGCGTGTAATTTCGCTTGTTGTACTCTCAAACATATTAAACTCCATTGATGAGATGTGTCTCTCCCTGCTGTTGTATATGCACCTCCTGCACGCACTCTACAAACGAGACTTCCCATACCGTCAGTTAAGCTGTATTAAACTGAAATGTCTGATCGCCTTCCTCCGCTCACCGCCCTGCGCGCCTTCGAAGCCGCCGCACGCCATATGTCATTCGCCAAAGCGGCGGATGAGTTAAACGTAACGCCTGCAGCACTGTCCTATCAGATCAAATCCCTTGAAGCGGATTTGGGCACACCAGTGTTCATTCGGCTTAATCGTGCGGTTGAGCTGACAGAAGCGGGTCGCGCCTTAACCCCCGGCGTACGTGACGGCTTTGCAGCAATCACATCAGCGTGGCGCAACACACGCCGCTTAAGCGACAACACGACCCTCACAGTCACTGCGGGCCCTGCGTTCACCTCTAAATGGCTGGCCCCAAGACTGTTCGACTTTGCCCAGGCACACCCCACGATTGAGTTGCGATTTTCGGCATCCCTACGATTGGTCGACTTTGACAGAGACGAAGTCGATGTAGCCATTCGGTTTGGATTAGGCGGCTACAGCGGCGTCTATTCTGAACCACTTGTAAGCGAATGGGTCACGCCGATGATGACCCCTGAAATGGCGGTAAATTTCGGCACCAAAGAAACAATAACTAATGCGCAGCTCATCCATGATGACAGCATGGACGCATTTAAAATTACATGTGATTGGGCCAAATGGGCGCGGGCCGCGAAGGTCGATATTGACCCGGATCACGGCGCAAGGTTCAGCCAAGCTGATCATGCATTGGACGCCGCAATTGCTGGCGCGGGCGTTGTGTTGGGTCGTGTATCGCTTGCTGCGCGCGCGCTCGCGTCAGGACGGCTTGTGGCACCTTTTGATCTTGGGCTGATTACGCCCGCACAATTTCGGTTTGTATGCCCACAAGGCAACGAGACCCGCCCCAAGGTGAAGGCGTTTCATGACTGGCTGCTGGACGAGATCAATACCTCAAAGTCCTTCGCGGAAGGCCGAACACTTCTTTATGCAGCAGATGTTGAATAACTGACGCGCCACCCAAACTGGTCTGCGCGCCAGCGTGATGCTTCAAGCAGAAGCGAGGCGCGAAATCTCTTCTTTGAGTTTCAGCTTCTCTTTCTTCATCGCCGCAATTTGCAAATCATCAACGGCAGGCATGCGCTGCAGGCGCGCGACCGTCTCCGATAAATTCTCATGCTTTTGTTTCAGTTGCTGGATATGCGTGCTTAATGCCATAGGCGCGTCCTTTTCTACTGATGTGTGATTTTAGTGGAGCACACGCAGCCCGCTTGTGTCACGCCGCAGCTGCAAAAGGATTCAAGTAATCAGCTGAATTTAGCCGAATTTCTTCACACGTGGTTAATTGCGGATGAATAATTGCGCGCCATGCCGCAAAATCTCACGTACCTCGGGTGTGTAAGTCTCTTCGTCCGCTTCGTGCCGCTCACCCTTATGCAGAATCAACGGCGCCAATAAAGAAAATGGCGCGCGCGAGGCTTTCTTTGCTTGTACAATCACAAGTCGCGCAGGCTGCCCTACCCGCGATGCGATCGGCAATACCGTCACCCGACCAAGCCGATCATCCAGTGAACTCAACACATCTTGCAGTCGTGAAATATCTTGGATGACAGTCAGCGTACCATTTGGCCGAAGCCGCTTTGTAGCAACATCCAGCCAAACAGAAAGCGGAGTTTGCTCACCACGTGCTGCCTCGCGCGCCGCATCATCCGATTTATTTCCCCGCCCGCGATCAAAATACGGCGGGTTACAGAATACATGGTGAAAGCTGCGCTCACGTATCTCCTGCGGAAGCGCCGCAAGATCAGCATGGACTACATCAAGACCGTTGCGCCCTGCTAATTCCGCCGCACGACTGTCCCGCTCCACACCCGTGACTGCCGCACCTGTTCGCGCGGCAAGGCACAAGCTAGCCACGCCAACGCCGCATCCCAACTCCAGCGCGGTCTCTTCAGGTTTTGCGGGTACACTAGCCGCCAATAACACCGCGTCCACACCTGCACGATACCCTTGCGCAGGTTGATAGGCCTTCACTTTACCGCCCAGAAAATCATCGCGTGTTTCGCTCATTCGCTAACCGTCAGCCCATTATCACGCAACGCAGCAGCTGCCATGAAATGGTCTGCCTGGCGGACCATCAACCGGCGCGGCAAAATGCCAATGCTGCCTTCAAGAATGCTGATATTTACGTCCATTTCAAAGCAGTCTATACCCTCGCCGGATAGCAAAGCTTTGGCGAAGGCAATGGCCGTCGGATCGTTGCTGCGCATAAGTTCTTTCATCCCCCGATCTAAGGCCAGTTGCCACGGGTTGTCGAGCAAGGAGACCTTTTCATGGGTTTGGATAACGCCGCAACAAAACCACACGAGCGCCTCGCCGCCGCACTTGATGCTGATATGACTGCAGTCAATGCATTGATCCGCGAACGCATGGCGTCAGAGCACGCCCCCCGCATTCCCGAAGTCAGCGCGCATCTGGTCGATGCTGGCGGCAAGCGCCTGCGTCCCATGTTGACGTTGGCCAGTGCGAAAATGTGCGGTTATGACGGGCCATTCCACATCCATTTGGCGGCAACGGTTGAATTTATTCACACGGCTACTTTGCTGCATGACGACGTTGTAGACGAAAGCGGCCAACGGCGGGGACGCCCCACGGCCAACTTGCTTTGGGACAATAAATCAAGCGTTTTAGTCGGCGATTACCTCTTTGCTCGCTCGTTCCAATTGATGGTTGAGACCGGTAATTTGCGCGTGCTGGACATCCTATCAAACGCGTCAGCGACCATCGCGGAAGGCGAAGTGCTGCAACTAACCGCAGCATCTGATTTGGGAACCGATGAGGAAATTTACCTCAAGGTTGTGCGCGGCAAAACGGCGGCCCTTTTCTCAGCAGCAATGGAAGTCGGCGGTGTCATCGCAGACCAAAGCGATGATGTGATACAGGCGCTTTTCGCGTATGGTGATGCGTTGGGTATTTCATTCCAGATTGTCGACGACCTGCTGGATTACCGCGGGAACACCCAAGCCACTGGCAAAAACGTTGGGGACGATTTCCGCGAGCGCAAACTAACGCTGCCCGTCATCAAAGCCGTTGCCAAAGCCGATACAACCGAGCGTGATTTTTGGCACCGCACCATCGCAAAAGGCGACCAGCGCGATGGTGATTTACAAGAAGCTCTCCGCCTGATGGATAGCCACGGCACACTTGATGCGACCAGCGCCGACGCAGTTGCTTGGGCAGATAAAGCCAAAGCATCACTAAGCGTGATTGAACAGAGTGAGTTGAAGGATATGCTTCTTGATCTTGCTGATTATGTGGTCGCGCGCGTCAGATAAGCCTCAGCTTAATGTGCAGGGCCTGATCCACCAATCTGTATGCATCGCACCCAGTTCATAGGCCGCAAAATGTGCAGCCTTCATGGTTGGATAAATTGCAAAGCACGTCGCACCCGACCCAGACATGCGCGCTAATAAACACTGCCGGGTCGACTGCAAATCAGACAACGCACGCTCGATTACTGGCTGGATTGAAATAGCCGCATCTTGCATATCATTGCGCATCGTTGCGAGCCAATTCGCCGCATCCGCAACGCCCTCGAACGTAGGGATTATCGGCATTTCAGCGTTGGTGCGCTTTGTCATAGCACTGAAAACTGCTGGTGTCGGCATGCTAACACGGGGGTTCACCAAAAGAGCAGGCAGTGGCGGCAGTGCAACTTTTTCCACCCGCTCGCCCACGCCGCGCATCCGCGCAGCAGTTGCAAGCATACAAACAGGCACGTCAGCACCAAGCGACATTTGCTGTTCAACCGTACTTCCACCGATCGCGCGCAAAACTGCGGCTGCATCAGACGAGCCACCACCAATGCCGGCTTCAGCAGGCAGACGTTTGACCAACCTCAAAGACGCCTCGGCCCCCATCACATCAAGTGCACGCCACATCAAATTTGTTGACCCCGTCGGCACACCGGCGGCCAAATCCCCCTCAACGCTCAAATGTGTGGGGCCATCCGATACATAAACGTCATCGCCGAAATCGGCGAAGGCCACCAAGCTATCAAGAAGATGATAGCCATCCTCTCGCTGCCCCGTGACATGCAGGGTCAAGTTCACTTTGGCAGGCGCCAGTTGGCGTGTCTCGGATGTCATGAGATCTTCTTTTGTTTATAAATATCCAAAGCCGGGGATCAGCCACCAGACTGTACTGGCGGCAGTGCGGGGGCGCCTTCTTCTTCGAGCACCACATCAAGTCCCACTTCCAGCTTGCGCCTAATCCGCGGCAAATCATCTTCCGCTGGATCGAAAGACAATGCACGTGACCACTGAAAACGTGCCTCAGTCCGTCGACCAACAGCCCACAGCACATCCCCCAGGTGGTCGTTCACCACAGGGTCAGTCGCAGCAAGTGAGGCAGCAACTTCCATCGGGGCCACGGCCTCGTCATAACGTCCGAGCCGGTACAAAACCCACCCAAGACTATCAAGGATAAAGCCGCTGTCAGGACGCGCAGCTGCGGCCTTCTCGATCATCTCTAATGCTTCGTCGAGCTTAATTTTTTTCTCAACGAGTGAATAACCAAGATAGTTCAGCACGTTCGGCTGATCGGGGTTGAGGGACAAGGCTTTGCGAAAATCAGCCTCTGCCTGTGGCCACAAATCGCGCCGCTCAAACGTGATCCCGCGCGCATAGTACAAAAACCATGCGTTTGGATCGCCCTGCTCCAAAAGCTTGATCGCGGTGGTATAGGCCGTGGTTGCTTTCTCAAACCGTTCAAGACGGCGCAACATATCTCCAAGGGTTGAGTGGACCACCTGCAGATCACCGTGACTGTCTTGTAACGCAGTCAATGCCTCAACTGCTTCATCTTTGCGGTCGCTTTCAAAAAGCGCCTCTGCACGACCGATCTCTGCGGCATGAAAGGAGGTGCTGTCCGGCGTGATCTGACCATAAGCATCCGCCGCCAAAACATGATTGCCCAACTCATCCAACAGACCCGCGATCAGCAAATTCGCTTCATCGAAATCAGCCCTTACATACGCCGCTGCACGTGCGTAAAGAAGCGCAAAATCTGGGCCAGCCTCGTCGCGGAGAACCGACGCTACAGTCCAGAAAACTTCAGCCAATCCCTGTTGCGCAGTCAAAACTGTGGTCAGAGGTACGGCCTTGCGCCCCTCAAGACCACTGCGCAGTTCTTGTAATTCAGGGTCTAGTGCCCCTTGAAAGTTATCATCAATGAGCGCGGCTGCATCCATGTTGCGACCCAGTTGGCTCAAGAATTCAGCGCGCACCATGATCGACCGCCGCGTATACCCAAGGGCGCCAACTTTATCGTCAGTCAATAGGCCCAGCGCGCCCTCAAAATCACCGAATGTGCCCTTGGCCAAAGCGTGGTGCAAATTCGCAAAGCCGCTCATACCGTTCATTGAGGCCATATCCTCAAAGTAATCGGTGGCAGCGCTTACATCGCCTAGGCCCAAGGTTGCCCAAGCCAAGACCAAGCCGTCAACAAGCGGGCTTATACGCCGACCTGCTCCGAACCCTTCTACGATTTCCGTGAATTGCTCATCTCTGGCCAACCCTGCAACGGCAATCAATCCCGCAATTTGGCTTTGGTTCATATCAAGATCAGAACCACGCAAAAGTGCGACAGCACCTGCTACGTCACCGGCATTTGCACGGCCCGCCAAGGCCGCCTCAAGTAAGGCTGGGTTGGTCGCGTCACTGCGTTGTGCTTGGGAATAATACTGGCCAACCGTTGCATAATCACCGTTAAACTGCGCATGACGCCCCGCAAGATAGGACCCCGCAATGCCTTGCGCGTTACCAACGGCGGGCAGAAGCAAGGTGGCACTCAAAACGATGGGGCGAATGTATCGGCGCATGGGGTCTCCTGTGTGTCAGGACAGCTTGCCCGAGTTGCGCCCCACCCACAAGCGAAGCGCACAAAAAAGGGCGCCCCGCAGAGCGCCCTGATCAATGAACTTTTCGTCAACTGGACCCAACAAGGATCACATGTTGGGATAATTCGGCCCATCGCCGCCTTGGGGCGTGGTCCAGTTGATATTCTGACTGGGGTCTTTGATATCGCAAGTTTTACAATGAACGCAGTTTTGAAAGTTAATCACAAACCGCGTATCCGCACCCGCTTCCTCAACAAACTCATAAACCCCAGCGGGGCAATACCGCGCTGACGGGCCTGCGTATTTTGGCAGGTTCACGGCCACAGGTATGCTCGGGTCTTTCAGCTTGAGGTGCGCAGGTTGGCTTTCCTCGTGGTTGGTCATTGCAAAGCTTACATTTGTAAGCCGGTCGAACGACAACACACCATCTGGTTTGGGATACTCGATTGACTTGTGATCTTTCGCCTCGCCCGTAGCAGCAGCGTCACTTTTGCCGTGCTTCATCGTGCCCAACAAAGAGACCCCAAAGAGGTTGTTGGTCCACATATCAAACCCACCAAGGGTCAGCGAAGCAGTCAGGCCGTATTTTGACCAAAGCGGCTTCACGTTGCGCACCTTCTTAAGGTCTTTTGCAATTGGGCCGCTGTGCACACGTTCGGCGTAGCCAGCAAGAACATCACCCGCGCGGTCAGCCTTGATTGCCTCAACCGCAGCTTCAGCCGCAGCAATCCCTGAAAGCATTGCGTTATGATTGCCCTTGATCCGTGGAACGTTGACCATACCCGCAGAACATCCAAGCAGCGCACCACCAGGAAACGCCAGTTCTGGCATCGCCTGATACCCGCCTTCAGTAATTGCACGCGCACCATACGCAACACGTTTGCCGCCCTTGAGTAGCTCCGCAACCATCGGATGGTGCTTAAAGCGCTGGAATTCCATGTAAGGGAACAAGTGCGGATTTTCGTAGTTCAGGTGCACAACGAAGCCGACATAAACTTGGTTATTGTCGAGGTGGTAGATGAAAGACCCGCCACCCGCATTGCCATTCAGCGGCCACCCCATTGTGTGAGTGACGCTGCCTTCTTTGTGCTTTTCGGGATCAATTTCCCAAATCTCTTTCATGCCCAGGCCGTATTTTTGCGGCCCTGAGTCTTTATCCAACTCATATTTGGCAATCACTTCCTTGGACAGCGATCCACGCACGCCCTCGGACAGGAAAACATATTTTCCGTGCAACTCCATTCCCGGCTCATAAGCATCACCGGGGGTGCCATCGGCATTCAAACCGAACTCACCAGCAACAACACCTTTGACTTCACCGTTGTCCCCGTAAACCAGTTCAGAACATGCCATGCCTGGGAAAATCTCAACGCCCAGCTCCTCGGCCTGCTCGGCCATCCAACGGCAGACATTACCCATTGAGACGATGTAATTACCGTGGTTATTCATCAGCGGCGGCATCGCAAAATTGGGCAGGCGCACCTGGCCAGCTTCGCCAAGCATATAGAAATTGTCGTCCTTCACAGGCACGTTAAGCGGCGCGCCCTTTTCTTTCCAGTCAGGGATCAGCGCGTTCAGGCCTGCAGGATCAAGTACCGCGCCAGACAGAATATGCGCGCCAACTTCTGAACCCTTTTCGAGCACAACAACATTCATGTCCGCATCAAGTTGCTTGAGCTTTATGGCGGCAGACAAGCCCGCTGGACCTGCGCCAACGATGACCACGTCATATTCCATTGCTTCACGTTCAATCTGGGACATTTTTCCGGCTCCAATAAATGTTGCAAAAATATATGGCGACAGGAATTAAAGGGGTCAATTGAAAAAAGGCGCTGGTTTTTCATTACGCTGCGCCTTGGCTGCAATTAGTCGCTCAATCCTGTGCCTGCTCCTTGCATTTCCCTTTGCTTTTGCGTTTTGTAGCGCAATAAATCGAGCAACAAAACCACGGCCTTAGAAAGACAGAAAATGGATAAAATTCCTCTCACAAAAGCTGGCGCAGATCGACTGGATGCGGAGTTAAAGGGACTGAAATCTAAGGATCGCCCCGAGATCATCGCAGCGATCGCAGAAGCGCGTGAATTGGGCGATCTTAAAGAGAACGCCGAGTACCACTCTGCCCGTGAAAAACAGAGCTTCATCGAAGGCCGCATCGCAGAGCTGGAGGCTATCCTCAGCCGTGCAGATATCATCGACACCTCAAAGATGTCGGGCACCGTCAAGTTCGGCGCGCATGTTGAGTTGGTTGATGAAGACACCGATGAGGAAAAAACCTATCAGGTTGTGGGTGAGCCAGAAGCCGACATTGAGCGCGGCCTTCTAAACATTGCCTCGCCGTTGGCGCGCGCGTTAATCGGCAAAGAAGAGGGCGACAGCATCGAGGTCCGCACCCCCGGTGGCACGCGGTCTTACGAAATTCTGTCCGTTAAATTTTCGTAACTCGTGATGGCCACAAGCTCACCGCATTCACAGCCTCAATCCAAGTCAAAGCCGAAAAATGACTTGCTTGCCCCGCCCGAACGTAGCGCGATTTCCTCGACCGAGATCATTGCAGCAGCGCTGACGCTTGTGTGGTTAATCGGATCAACAGTATTCTTTTTGATGCTGCCGACAGAAGGATCATTCAACAGCCTTCAGTTCGTTATGGTCCTACTCGCGGTGTTTATGCCCGTGGCGTTGATCTGGGTCGCTGCAACGGCAGCGCGCTCGATACGTGTGATGCGCGAAGAAAGCAGCAGGTTGCATTCGGCCATCGACGGGATGCGCAAAACATACCTTGAGCAACAGAAAGCCGTCACTGAAACGACGCGCCCAGACGTTGAGAAAAAGCTCGAAGAAATAGCAGCCACAGCGCGCGAAACATCTTCGGCGCTGGCAACATTCACTTCAAGCCGTTCCGACGCCCCGCGCATCAGCATCGACACAATCAAAGCAACCACCAGCGCGGACGGGCAAACTGCCCTCCCCCTCGGCACACCGATGGAGGCGCTGCAGCCCGCACTTGAAAACGAAGATTTCATCCGCGCACTCAATTTCCCCGAAACCGCAGAAGACACTGTTGGTTTCGCCGCTCTTCGCAAGGCCCTAAAAGATCACCGCGCCAGCCAACTGATCACTGCCGCACAAGACATGCTGACCCTGCTGAGCCAAGAGGGCATCTACATGGACGACCTGCGCCATGATCGCGCCAAACCAGAGCTGTGGCGGCGCTTTGCGCAAGGTGAGCGCGGCCCCGCGATTGCAGCCCTTGGCGGTGTGCGCGACAGATCATCCCTCGCCCTAACTGCAGGGCGTATGAAAGAAGACGTCATCTTTCGGGACGCAGCGCACCACTTTTTGCGTCGATTTGACAAAGTCATGATGGAATTTGAACCACACGCATCCGATGCGGAATTGGCAAAACTGTCCACAACACGCACCGCATTGGCATTCATGCTTTTGGGTCGTGTGGCTGGAATGTTCAGCTAAACCTACAGACCAAGACCTGAAAACGGAATATAGCGGACGGGTGTCCCAGGGGTGATCTCTTGCGCCTCGTCTGGCAACTCCACCAGTCCTTCGGCCCACGACAGCCCACCAATCCGGCCAGACCCTTCTGAGGCAAAAACCTCAGCAACACCGTTACGCAGACGGGCCCGCAGAAACTCGCGGCGGCCCTCTTTTTTACGTTTTGAAAAACCCGCGGGCACGGTCACTGCTTGCGGTGCTGCGAAATCTCCACCAGCCAAACACATCATCGCGGGACGTGCAAAAATAGCCGTGCAGACAAAGGCCGCAACGGGATTTCCAGGCAGGCCGAACACCGGCACACCGCCCCACATCGCCAATGCCAGCGGTCGTCCCGGTTTGACCGCAATCCGCCACCACGCAAGAGAGCCCGAACTTTGCAACAACTTTGAAACGTGGTCTTCATCACCCGCGGATGCGCCACCTGATGTCAGGATCACATCCGCAGACTTAGCCGCTTCATCAAGTGCTGCCTTCAATGCATCCGGATCGTCGGGGATGATCCCCATATCAACAGGCTCAAACCCCCAAGCCGCGATCATTGACAAAAGCATGGGGCGATTTGCATCAAAAATTTGACCCGCTTTGGCCTTGCTACCCGCCTTTACCAACTCATCACCAGTTGAAATGACTGCAACACGAAGCGGTGCGCGAACGTCGATATCACTGATCCCACCAGCCGTCAGAAACGCTGCATCCGCAGGGGTGATTTTACGCGCGCCGCGCAGCATTACATCACCCTTCATAACATCTTCACCAGCCTTGCGTGTGTTGGCACCTTTACGCAGGCCTCCGTGGAAAGCAATGCGAATGGACTGCCCCTGCTCATCCGCCTCAACAGTGCAATCCTCTTCAAGCACAACCGTATCAACACCGACCGGGACAACCGCGCCCGTCAAAATACGGATTGCATGACCTTTTGGAACAGCACCCGAAAACGGCGCGCCAGCGGCGGCGCGACCCATAACTACCGGTAATTCGTTGGGCCCGTCCAAGATCGCATCTGCCGAAAACCCATACCCATCGACCGCACAATTTGCGTGCGGTGGGTTTGCGCGCTGTGCGAAAACATCACTCGCAAGGTAGCTCCCCACCGCGTCTTTCACCGCAATGGTTTCTGTAGCTGTTACGGCGCGAACCCGCTTTTTTAACTGATCCAACGCCTCATCCACAGGAGTCCAACTGACGCCTTGCGGCATCGCAAAACAGTCGTTCCCAAGAGGCGGAGGCGTCAAGCAGCCGCTATCTTTTTTTTGCTTTCGCACACCCAATATCCACCCTTCCTCCGAGGCAATCTGCACAGCTTTCGCATCCGTCGTCTGATCAAAACCTGCGCCAAAAAGCGCGTCCAAATCAGCGTTCTCAAACGCTTCGCAAACCGCGCGGACCTGACGCGCGTCGAGCACATCAAATATCGTTCCATCATCGCCCATGCGATGCCTTGCATCAAACAATGACGGATAAATTTCGGCCAGTACAATATTTGTTGCGGGCTCGGCAAAACCTGTCTCAAACGGCCAAACTGTAATGCCGCCGCCGTAGCGCGCCCGCAGCTTGGCCAACATCGGCAACCCCACAAGAGACTGCCCACCAACAGAGCCCGGAGTATAGAGCTTCCACATGGGTTGCGCGCTTGAGGTCAGCGCCTCGACCGTGCGGCGCTCAGGGAACTTCCGGGGATCCCGCTCGGACCCGCGTTGGCGCAACGCATCGGTTTCAGCACCCCTCGGGCACCCCCAAAAAGGTCCGATACTATCCAAAGCGCGGTTGATCTGATCCGCCACCTCAAAGCGATTATTTTTGTTGTCTGGCCCATCTTTGATGCGTTCGGCCAACCAATCCCAAACGCCAAGCGCAGAGGATTGCCCCGTCAGAGCCTGTGCAAACCCCCGTGGGTAGCCGAAACCAAAATCGAACCCGACGAGAACCCGCGAGCCGGCATCTTGCGCCCTATCAAGCATCGCGCAAATAGCATTCATCGCCGACAGCCGCGTTCGAAAATACTGCACGTCTACTGGCTGTCCACGCACCTTTGAACCAACATAAATGGCGTTCGCAACGGGCTTGGCCGAAGAGGGTGTCGAGGAAGATGACCAATCGACCGCGATGATCTGATCGAAACTCAAAGCCCCGCCTTTGCGCAGATGAAATCCGCAATCGCGACGGTATCATCCAAATCAAATTGCGGTTTTGGCGTATCAAGCACCGTGTCCGTCGCATAGGCCAATACCGATGCGTCCTCGATCATGGATTGGGATGTTTGCTGCCGGTAAGCGCACACTTTGGGGTGCGTATCCCGTTTGAAGCCTTCGACCAAAACCAAGTCAACGGGCGCCAGCTGTGCCAGCAATTTCTCAAGCGGTGGCTCGGGCTCTCCGCGCAATTCAGTCATCAAAGCCCATCTGTTTGCACTGGCCAAAAGCACTTGTTGTGCGCCTGCATCGCGGTGGCGGTAGCTGTCTTTGCCCTGCTGGTCGATGTCGAAATTATGATGCGCATGCTTCAACGTGCTAACTGAAAAACCGCGCGCGGTAATTTCAGCCACAAGCCGCTCCATCAGGCCCGTCTTTCCTGCGTTTTTCCAGCCAATGACACCAAAAACCTTTTGCTCCGTCATAAGTACCGCTCCGCCTGCGCCAAATCTTCAGGCGTATTGATATTAAAGAACGGATCAAACGAACCAACTTCAAAGGAAGCAGTTGCCGCATGATGCTGATCGGTCCACGTGACGACTTTGCGCAGGCCCCCATGCAAGGCCGCGCGCAGATCGTCGCGCAAGGCGATTGGCCAAATCCCAAACGTGGGGTGACGGCCATCCGTTGCTGCCAAAGCCAGCGGATGGGTCATCTCATCAGCGGCCATCATCAAACGGGGCGTCAAATCACATGGGAAAAACGGCGTGTCCGCAGCAACGCTTACCACCGTTTCCGCCCCCTGCTCAGCCGCCCAATCAAGACCTGCAAGAATACCCGCAAGAGGACCTACAAACCCACCGATACTGTCCGCAACCACGTCATGACCAATTTGGCCAAACCGCGCAGGATCACCATTGGCGTTAAGGCACAGCCCCGCCACTTGCGGTTCAAGACGCTCAATCACCCGCTCAAGCAACGTTGTGCCGCCAAGCTGCAAAAGCGCCTTGTCCCCGCCGCCCATCCGGCGTGCTTGGCCGCCCGCCAGAATAACACCGAAGGGTTGCTTCATTGCTTCGCCCCCTTACGGCCAGATTTCGATGGCTCATCGCGGACTGAGGCAAGATCAGCATCGCGTACCAAACGGTCATTCCCAGCCAAACAGACAAACCGCTGCCCACGCATCCGGCCAATCAACGTCAAACCTACTTGCTGGGCAATCTCCACGCCCCATGCCGTAAACCCAGAACGCGACACCAAGGCCGGAATACCCATCATCGCTGTTTTGATAACCATCTCAGATGTAAGGCGGCCTGTGGTGTACAAAATCTTGTCCGACGGGCTGACGCCCTCTGACAACATCCAGCCAGCTACTTTATCAACTGCGTTATGGCGACCAACGTCCTCCATATAAACGAGGGGGCGATCTTGCTGGCAGAGAACCGTGCCGTGAATAGCACCCGAGGTCAGATAAAGGCTGGGTGTCGTGTTAATCCGATGCGCTAATGCATAAAGCCATGACGTTTTCACAGGCACTTGGGGCAACGTCACGCCCTCAAGGCCCTCCATCATATCCCCAAAAACTGTCCCAACAGCACAGCCACTGGTGCGGGTCTTTTTCTTGAGTTTATCCTCAAACACCGTCTGACTGGCCGTGCGCACGATCACAGTTTCAAGCTCTTCATCGTAGTCGACGCCAGTGACGTCAGAAGCATCATCAAGCATCCCTTGGTTGCGCAAAAACCCAAGCGCGAGGTACTGAGGGAAGTCACCAATTGTCATCGCCGTGACAATTTCCTGACTGTTCAAAAAGATGGTCAAAGGACGTTCTTCGACCACGGGCGTCTCGATCTGAGCGCCGGTATGATCCACTCCCGCAACCGAACGCGTCAGGCGCAAACCACCGCGCGCACCCAGTGGATCTGGCGCGATAATGTAATCTGCCTCATCAGCCATTTGCATCCCCCTGACACTCGTCTAAGTCATGTCTCAAATAACCTAGAGAGTCACAATGTCATCTACCACCGCGAAATCGACATATCTGCAGGGCTTCCGCGACGGCCTGCCGTTTCTTTTGGTCATCGCACCATTTGGACTGTTGTTTGGGGTCGTGGGCACTGAAGCCGGATTAAACATTGCAGAAGTCATGGGCTTTGGCGTTTTGGTCATCGCGGGGGCCGCACAATTCACAGCAGTGCAGCTTATGGTCGAGGACGCACCTACGCTTATTGTGCTGGCAACATCGCTTGCTGTGAACCTGCGCATGGCCATGTATTCCGCTGCAATGGTGCCTCATCTGGGCAAAGCCCGCCTTTGGCAACGTGCGCTTGTGAGCTACTCGATGGTGGACCAAACATACGCACTTGCGGATCAAAAATTCCAAGACGAAACCGCTTGGACCCTCCCCCAAAAGCTACGCTATTTTGCAGGCACCGTCACACCCATTTGCTCAACGTGGTATGCGATGACCTACGTTGGGGCAAAACTGGGAAGCTCTATTCCGCCGGAATATGCGCTCGACTTTGCGATCCCAATTACGTTTCTCGCACTTATCGCACCGGCTTTGCGCACACTGCCACACGTTATTGCAGCGGCAACTTCTGTTGTGGTGGCCCTGTTGTGCATGAATGTGCCCTATAGCCTTGGAATTATCATCGCAGGCATCGCGGCTATGATCGCGGGCGCGCAGGCCGAGTTGGTGCTGAAAAAGGAGCGCACGTCATGATTTCGGATGATGTAAACGTTTGGCTAATTATCGGTGTTTTAGCGCTTGGGACCTTCATTAGCCGCTTTTCATTTTTGGGCCTGATCGGTGACCGTGAATTGCCAGAATGGATTTTGCGACACCTTCGCTACACAGCCGTTGCTGTTTTGCCCGCACTAATTGCACCGGTTGTGCTGTTTCCGCCCGCGACAAACGGTGAAGTGGACCCCGCACGCCTGTCAGCCGCGATTGTCACGTTGGCCGTTGGTGTTTGGACACGCAACGTCCTTTGGGCAATCATTTTGGGTGCAGCGACACTTTACGGGATGCTCTACCTCACAGGTGGTTTTGGCTAAAGTGCCAGCGCGTTAGTCCAGATCAACATCAATATACTGCGAAAGCGCCACGGCTTTATTGCCGTCATCCGTCTCATAATATTCTTGTTCCGCTACACCGGGCAGTGCGCCAAACCGCTCGCGCGCTTTGTTGGGAAAGTATGTCGTTCCGATGCTTTCAAAGCCGTCAAGCTGGCTCAAGATGCTCGTGATGCTGCGGGTGCACCCCGCCGCAGGGACAGCGCCGTTGTTGATCACCAACTGAAGGGCTTGCTCGGCCACACCTGCGGGCACTTCGATCGTTTGCTCAACCACACGGTGGGTAATGCGGGCATGGGCACCAATATAAAATCGCTTATAAAGTGGTGTAATACCGTAAAGAACATCACCACGCTCGGGGATTGATCTGGCCTCAAAACTTCCAGCGGGGTCGAACAAAACACGCTGCGATCCGTTGACCAGCAGGGCACTGTGGGCGCCGGAATTGGTCCCGTTACTTACAACAGTAATCAAAGAAAGGGCGGGAGGGCCGTCGTGACGATAAACGCTCTCGCGGATTTCACTATCTGTCGCGGTTGGCAGGTCCTGAGGGGGTGTCAGGCACCCCGCCAGCAGCATCGCCGCTGTGAAAAGTGCAGCAATGCTCCGCGTTTTCATCTGCTTAACCGCCGATAATGGCGAGCAAGATCAACGTCGCAATGATGATCACCACGCTCCACGTTGTGAATTTTACGAAGCCCGCAAAAGTTTTCTCTTGGACTTCGATGTCCATTTTACCGTGCTCGTGCTTGTCATCAGCCATGTCTAATTTCCCGTTTAGCTAAGTATTCTTGAGGCGCGCATAAAGCATATTTGCACGCATTTCTAGTGATTTCACTGCCCCTGCGACACTGCTCACACCGGCTTAGGCAACAGGCTTTTCAAGCTGTTCGGCAAGACGGAAGCCAATCCGGTTAGGCTCAGGCGCGTCGACCTCTTTGGGAATTGCGCGCAACATCACATTAAGCTGGGTGACGTGCTGTACCAACTGCGTCTTGGCGCCTGCTGCGTCCGTGCCGTAGAACGTAACAATATCAGGGTCAAAATATCCCATGCCTTCAATCCGCAGTACGCCTGCCTCGCCACCCGCGAAACCCATGGCTGCCTCATGCTCGGCGTCAAGCGTTTCTTCAAACTTCTTAAGGTACAAAACCACCCGTTCATAAGCCCATTGAGCGGGGCTTTTCTTACTGACCGCTTGGGTCATTGCGGATGGCAGTTCCTCATCTTGGGTGCCTGCCGCGCTTGCGGCGCGCATCTTTGGCAACACATCATCTTCCAATGCGTCCGCGCTTGTTTTGATCACGTTATCCATCGTTACTTCCTCCGCCAATTACACGCCCACACCGCACCATCATAACGGCAGCGCAGTGGTATCCTTGATGTCTTCCATAACAAAGCTTGCAGAGATATCGGAAACCGCAACCTGCGCGATAAACTTTTTGTAAAACCGATCATACGCCGCAACATCCGCGACACGCACGCGCAGGACATAATCAAGATCACCGGTCATTCGGTGCGCACCAACAATTTCAGGAAACAAGCTGACAGCACGGTTGAACAAACGCATCCATTCCGCATCGTGATTATTCGTCCGCACCATTACAAAAACCAAAAGCGGGCAGCCTGCCTGTTCTGGATCAAGCAACGTCACACGCTTGCGTATCAACCCCGTCGCCTCCATCGCCTTTATTCGCCGCCAGCACGCATTACGGGACAGGTTTGCATGTTCGGCCAACTGATCAAGACTAACGGTAGCGTCATCCTGCAAAGCAGATAGCAAAGCGTTATCAATAGAATCTAAATCAGCCATAAGTGGGATTTTATCCCAACTCTATCCGCTTTGACAGTATATTTTGGGACACAGCCTCACAACCGCGCAGCCATAGTAAAGGCACAACCACCCCAACGCCTGTCGGAGCCTAATATGACCCGTGTCCTCACTGCCCTTTTCTCTGATCATCCTGCCTCAGTGAACGAGACCTATTTTGAGCATATGCGCTTCGCAGCGACTTTTGCATTTTGGCTGATGGCGGCCGCTTTTTGCGCTGCAGTGCACGCAATCATTCCTGCCCTATTTGAAAAGACCGCTGGCAACATTATCCGCCGCCTAAATGACAAAATCACCAATCGCTAAGCGGTGTCTGTCACCCGCTGAAACAGCCACTGACCATCCTTAGACATCGTCCGCGTTGCCCGCCCGTGATGCCAAAGATGTAAGCAGTGCGAGAGGGCCTCAACAAGCGCCAACCCGTATTCGCTGCCTACAATCTGCCGTTTAAACAATGGCATAAAGCACTGCGCCGCAGTTTGCGGCTCTGACAAATGGGCCTCTAGGCGGCGCAGTGCGCCGTGGTGATTTTCAATCAACTGCCGCATCCGCACGGGCAAGCCTGTAAATGGCAACTTGTGACCCCCTAAAACAAAATGATCGTCACGCGCCAATGCGCCCAAACGCTCGCACGCCTCAAGCCAATCAGCAACAGGGTCAGCTTCCGGCTCGGTCGCGTAGACACCAATGTTTGAGCTGATTGAAGCAATGATCTGATCGCCAGAAATTACCAAATTGTCGTCACGGCTCCAGAATGTTGCATGCTCGGGGGAATGCCCGTTGCCGATGTGAATATCCCAACTGCGCCCGCCCATAATGATAGAGCCACCCTGTTGAATGCGCGTGTAGCCAAGGGGCATCGGCGCGACACAATCAGCATAGTTGAAGGGCCGCTCATTGCGGCGTTGTTCAAGAATATCAGACGCCATCCCAGCACGGTGCCAAAAATCAACAGTTTGCTCAGTCGGCCTGTCCTGTGCATCCAGTTGCAACATGCGCGAAAAAAGCCATGTTGTCCGGGTACAAATAAGTTCTGCACCAAATTCTGACTGAAACCAGCCCGTCAGACCCACATGATCGGGATGGTGATGGGTGACGATAACACGTTTAACCGGCTTGCCGGCCAAAGGGCCATCCATCAACGCGCGCCAAATACTCCGGCTCCGCTTAGACGCAAACCCCGTATCGATGATCGTCCAACCGTCGCCATCATCAAGGGCGTAAACATTCACATGATCAAGCGCCATGGGTAGCGGCAAACGCATCCACAGCACACCTTCAGCGACTTCGATTGCTTCACCCTCGGCGGGCGCTTGCGCGAATGGATAGGCCAGTTTTGTCATGGCACAGGTCTAGGCGAGCAGGTCCTCGGTGGAAAGCGCATAAAGATCATCGGCGCCCTCGCGCGCATGGGAAAGAAGGCCTGCGTGCTCTGGCAACAACCGCTTGATGTAGAACCTCGCAAGTCGTGCGCGGCCACTATCAGGTCCCGCAGCAAGAGCCGCCTTAAGGTGATAATGCCCCCCAAGAACCCGTGCAAACCCGCGCAAATAAGGCACGGCACCGGCAAAGCGGTGGTTGCTATCTGATTGTGAAACCATCCATTCGGTTGTCTCGCGCAAAGTCTCAGACGCCTCCCAAAGCGGGCAAGCAAGGCTTTCATGCGTACCGCGGCAGCCTTCCGCTTGGGTTTGCGCTTCCTCGATCAGCGCAAAAGCGGCATCTCCGCCGTCGGCCAGTTTTCTGGCCACAAGGTCCATCGCCTGAATGCCGTTTGTGCCCTCGTAAATCGCGGTGACGCGCGCATCGCGGCTGTATTGAGCGGCACCTGTTTCCTCAATGAAGCCCATTCCGCCGTGCACCTGAATGCCCTCAGCCGCCACGGCCATGCCAACGTCGGTCCCGAATGCTTTGGCGATTGGCGTCAGAAAAGCGGCCCGTGCATGCCAAAAGGCATCGCTGGTGGCCGTTCCCATATCAATCGCCGCAGCGCAGGACAGAGCGATCGCGCGCGCCGCAAATAGATCAGCTTTCATCGCAACCAACATCCGACGCACATCTGCATGATCAACGATAGCGCCAGTAGCGACAGCATCATTTGATACGTTCGTGCGTCCTTGCTTGCGATCCCGCGCATAGCTTAACGCGTGTTGAAGCGCCCCTTCTGCAACTCCTGTGCCTTGAATTGCCACACCGACGCGGGCGTTGTTCATCATGGTGAACATTGCCGCCATGCCCGCATGCTCCGCCCCGACAAGCCAACCAGTCGCACCATCATACTGCATCACCGCAGTGGGCGACGCGTGCAAACCCATTTTATGCTCAAGGCTAACCACATGCAGCGCGTTGGCTTGGCCTGCATCGCCATTATCATCGGGTAAATACTTCGGGACCATGAAAAGGCTAATGCCCTTGGTGCCAGCAGGTGCATTTGGCAAGCGCGCCAAAACAAGATGGCAAATATTTTCCGCCATGTCGTGATCACCGTAGCTGATGTAAATCTTTTGCCCCGTAATCTCGAACGTTCCATCCCCGCGCGGCACCGCTCTGGTGGTCAGCGCGCCAACATCACTGCCTGCTTGTGGCTCGGTCAGGTTCATCGTGCCGGACCATTCACCACTGATCAGCTTGGGCAAATATGTCTGCTTAATCTTGTCATCCGCGTGGGCTTCAAGCGCCTCAATCTGGCCTTGGGTCATCAACGGATTCAATTGAAGCGACAGGCACGCGCTCGCCATCATCTCGTTCACCGCTGAGGTCAGCGTTAGCGGCAGGCCCATCCCGCCGCCATCAGGGTGCGCCGAAATTCCCATCCAACCGCCATTCGCCAAGGCGCGATACGCCTCTTTGAAGCCATCGGGCATAACAACAACGCCGTCTTTCAACACCGCATGCTGAATATCGCCTACCCGCTGCAGCGGGGCCAAAACTTCTTCGCAGACTTTGCCAGCCTCAGACAAAAGCGCGCCGGTGATGTCGCTACTCACGTCCTCAAAACGGGCCGTTGCACAGATGTCTGAAAACCCAACAACGTGGTCGAACAAAAATTTATACTCAGCAAGAGGCGCGACGTATGGCATGAAAACTCCGGTAATTTACGCAGGCTTGGCAATCCAACCCCATAAGCGTAAGTCAGTTTGCACGGCCACAGCATCGCGCGGCCACCGACCTCAATCAATGGGAACGCGGCGTCATAGATGGAAACGAAACTGCTCAAGACCGCCCAAGACGCAGGCACACTTTTGGCCCAAGGCGGGTTGGTGGGGTTTGCAACCGAGACCGTCTATGGGCTTGGCGCCGATGCAACGAACGCAACTGCCGTCGCGCGCATTTATCAAGCAAAAGGACGGCCTAGCTTCAATCCGCTGATCATCCATGTGCCAAGTCTTGCCGATGCCGAACCCTACGTGGAAATGAACGATATCGCACGACGCCTTGCCGCCGCATTTTGGCCTGGCCCCTTAACACTTGTGCTGCCCCTGAAGCCCAATTCAGGCATTTGCGATCTGGTCACCGCAGGTCTCTCAACCGTGGCAATCCGCGTGCCTGATCACGAACAAGCCCGCGACGTTTTGCGCGCAGCAGGCACCCCGGTCGCAGCGCCCTCCGCAAATCCGTCAGGTCGCATCAGTGCCACAACAGCCCAGCACGTTATGCACGGCTTAGGCGGCAAAATTGATGCCGTGCTAGAAGGGGACCCTTGTAGCGTGGGCTTGGAATCCACAATCATTGCTGTGGCACCCACACCAACTGTTTTGCGGTTTGGCGGATTGGCCTTGCGTGACATCGAAGCAATCACTGGCCCACTTTCCCACGACACAACACCCGCCGCCATCGCCGCCCCCGGCCAGCTCAGCAGCCATTACGCGCCGCGCCACGCGCTGCGCATGGATGCCGCCAGAGCCGAGGCCGGCGAAGTGCTGTTGGGTTTCGGAGAAGTGCAATGTGATCTTAACCTATCGCCACGCGCAGACCTGCGAGAAGCGGCGGCCAATTTGTTCACCCATCTGCACAGTCTCGATCGCCTTGACCAGCCGATCGCCGTATCACCTATTCCAGATCACGGACTTGGCCGCGCTATCAACGACCGCTTGCGACGGGCCGCTGCACCGCGCGATTAAGGTGAACTAGGCCTGTCCGCCAACCACCGACAAAAGCCGCGGATCAATCCCCAACATATCAAGCGCGACCGATCTTTTGTCATCGCTTGGCGTATCGAAAACAAGCGCGCTATCTGCCTCAACCGTAAGCCATCCGTTCATCGATATCTCAGCTTCCAGTTGGCCAGGGCTCCACCCCGCGTAGCCCATCGCCATAACCATGCTGCGCGGCCCAACGCCTAAGGCAATATCCTCCAGAATATCCCGCGTTGCAGTCATTCCAACGCTATCTGATACCTGCAAGGTGCTGTCGTTGCCTGCATAATCACCACTGTGCAACACAAAGCCGCGCCCCTGTTCAACCGGCCCACCGTAATACATGGGTACGCTCTCAACAGGCTTAAGCGGCTCAATTTCAAGATGCTCTAGCAGCCCTTTGAATGTCACCTTCTTGGTCGGCTTATTCAGGATCAGCCCCATCGCCCCTTCAGACGTATGATCGCAAATATAGACCACGCTGCCGGCAAATCTTGGATCATCCATGCCGGGCATTGCGATCAATACGTGACCTACCAAGGTGGTTTGAGGAAAATTTGAGTCGCTCATGTCATTACCATGAGACACCAAAGAACCATCGGCAAGCGCGCATCACTGACATATCCTTGTCGTGAACGTGATTTCCAAAACGCGGCAAGCTGCGTATGTAGTGGATGCTATGACGAAGGCCCTAACAAAATACGCAGCCACATTCGTGGCTACCCTTTTTGGGTGCACAGCCGCGATGGCCTCAGATGCTGCAAGCGATGCGGCCTCTATTGACGTGCTCGGAGGGTGGCGTGAGGCTGACGGCACGCATATGGCGGCGCTGCGGATCACCCTGGCGGATGGATGGCACACATATTGGCGCAGTCCGGGCGACGCAGGTGTACCGCCTGCGTTTCATTGGGCCGGCACGCGCAACGTTGATACTGTGAAATTTCACTGGCCCGTCCCTGATGTGCATGTTCAAAACGGGATGCGCACTTTGGGCTACACTGATCAAGTGGTTATCCCGATTACTGTAAGTCCGAAAAACGATGGCAGCATGCGGATCAAGGGCAAGGCAGAAATCGGTGTGTGCAAAGACATCTGTATCCCCACAACACTGCGGTTTGATGGGCGGCTACCAGAGGTTGGCGCGCTTGATGGGCAGATCGCCGCCGCACTTGTTGAGCAACCCCTAAGCGCGCGTGAGGCGGGCGCCAAACGGCCCGTCTGTACCATCACGCCCGCAGACGACGGCGTTGTTTTGACGGCATCTGTTACATTGCCCAAACAAGGCCCCGGCGAAATAAGTGTGCTTGAGGTGGCCAACCCAAATGTGTGGGTATCGGAGGCCGAAACTATTCGGACTGGCAGCACAATTTCGGCGACTGCAACGCTGCTTGAGGCGAACGGCAAACCCTTCAGCATAGACCGAAGCGGCGTCATTATGACTGTTTTAGCCGGTGGTCAGGCTGTGGAAATCAAAGGCTGCACGGGCGGTTAAGCGCCGCTGATCTTTTTGCTTGGGCGCATAGTGAACATGATCGCCGTTGCCACAAATACCAGCACACCAGCACCCAAAACGATTCCCGCAAACCAACCGAGCGCGGCCAATGCGCTTGCCGCACTACCCCACGCTAAATTTCCAGTCGCCATGACCGAACCAAGTGTTGCCGCAAAGCCCAACGCAACCATCAGACCAAGCGTCAAAACTGGTAGCACAACACCGCGCGCACGCGCCCCAAAACGCCCCCGCGCACTGACGGCGCGTCTTGCTGCTTCTGACAAACGGCGCACGTCCATTTGCATCGCGATTAATGACGGCACGATCAACAGAACAAGTGCCATCCCAACGCCTAGACCGTAGACGAGTGTGATCACGGTTGGCTTCAAGAACTGTGCTTGGCTTGAAGTTTCGTAAAGCAGCGGCATCAGGCCCAACACGGTTGTCAACGTGGTCAACAATACGGGCCGTAAGCGGTCGCACACCCCGTCAATGATGGCGGGTCCAAGGCCGCGATCTTTGGCATAGTCATCGATGGTTGTGACAAGAACGATTGAATCGTTGATCACAATCCCGATCATCCCGATCAACCCAACAACTGTGAACATCGACAACGGAACCCCCCACTGCCAATGGCCATAGATTGTTCCGATCAAGCCAAACGGAATGATGGCCATAACAACAACGGGCCGCGTCCAGCTGCCAAAGACCCACGCCAGAGCCAAAAAGATGCCAAGCAGTGACAGCATCAACCCTAGGCGCGCATCGTTCAAAAACGTGTCTTCGTCCTCAGAGGCACCGGAAAACTCGTAAGACACGCGCAGGTCCGCTTCAATTTTGGGAAGGATTACTTCGCGAATAGTATCAAGAATTTCATTGGCGCGGGCAGCATCATCTTGGTTCAGCTCACCGGTAACCGACACCAATGCCACACCGTTTTCACGGTTTACGGTGCGGAAACCTGTGCGTCGTTCGACCTCAACGATATCAGCAAGCGGTACGTATTGCCCCTTAGCCGAGCGAACCAACATCTGGCTCAGAAAGTCTTGGGTCAAAGCTGCTTCGGGCAACTCCACACGGATCGTCGCACTGCGCGCACCAACCGGATAGGTAGCCGCCTCAATGCCGTTTAGACGAGCGCGCAGATCACGGCCAAGCCCGTCGATGGTAAAGCCCAAAGCCTGCCCTTTTGCCGTCAACTCAAGGATCAGCTCTTCTTTGTCGTAGGGCAGATCATCTTCCACAGCGCTTACTTCAGGGAACTGAACAAGCTGTTCTTTGAGGGCGTCGCTTGCGTCTTTCAGTGTCTGCGCATCAGCGCCATAAAACTGAACGTCAATCGCATCGCCACCACCCGGGCCGCTGCCCCAACTGCGAAAACTAATCGCCTCAAGCTGTGGGTGGCGCGCAACGCGGTCCTGCAAATCAGACACAAAATCGCGGCTTGAATAGCCAACCCGCAGATCGGCATCGATAAGCTCAATACTCACGCCACCTAATTGATCTTTCTCTTTTGTCTCAGAACCCGAAATGGCCCGCCCGGCATTTCCGCCAATTTCGCCCAAAACGTAATCAACAGGGTTTGCCCCGATACGGGCTTCAACTTCGGCACCCAACTCATCAATCGCCTGTTGCATCAACCGCATTTGCGCCAGCGTATCGGCCCGCACAGCGCTATCCACCATCGCGAAATTACCCGTGACCGATCCACGTTCAGGCGCGTTGAAGAAACGCCACTGCACATCGCCCTTGATGAACAATACAGAGGACAACGCCAGCATCACAAGTGCGCCTGCAAAAACTGGGTAACGTGCTTTGATCACACCCGCAATGAACGGGCGGAACAGGGTCTCGCGTAACCAATCAAACCCACGGTTCACAGTCCGGCTTGGCAAATCGTACCAACGCAATTTGTCCCCATGCGCCAACGCGCTCGCCATGTGGTGCGGCAAAATCAAGAAGCACTCAACCAAAGAAGCGATCAAAACAGCAATCACTGTAAAGGGAATATCGCTGATCAAATCACCAAATCGGCCGCCAATCGCCACAAGGCCAAAGAATGCGATGACAGTCGTCACAGTGGCGCTGAACACAGGAGACGCCATCCGGCGCGCTGCATTTTCGGCCGCAACGATCGGGGTTTCACCAAGTCGTCGCGCTCTGAAATCAGCGTGCTCACCCACAACGATCGCATCATCAACGACGATCCCAAGCGTAATGATAAGCGCGAAAAGGCTGATCATATTAATCGTCAAACCAGCCGCATACATGATGGCAATCGCCGAAAGCATGGCCACTGGAATGCCGGCAGCAACCCAAAACGCAGTACGGGCGTTCAGGAACAAAAATAGCAACAACACCACAAGGCCCAAGCCCGTCAGGCCATTTTCAATCAGGATATTAAGGCGGCCACTGATGGCCTCGGCGCGGGTGCGGATCAACTCAACGCTAACCCCCGCAGGTAGATTGAGCGACATCTCATCGGCCACGCTTTGGACCTGTTCTTGGATGTTAATCGCATCCCCTTGATCCGAGCGATCCACACGAATGGAAAGCGCAGGTGCATCGCTCACGAAGTAGGCACGCTCGCGGTCAATGCCCTCAACACGAACCTGCGCTACATCACCGATCGTTAGTGCAGTGCCCCCCACGTCGGAACGCAAAACAATCGCCGCAATCGCGCGCGCATCACGTTTAGCGACACCCGTTCGCACACGCGCCGTAGCGCCCACATCACCTGCAGGGTCAGCCGTGACCTCAGCATCAATGGCTTGGGCGATGTCGGCCATGGTCACGTCGAAACGGATCAAATCCGTTTGGTTCACCTCAACAACCGTGTTGGGAGCCGCAACACCGCGAATGGTGGCGCGCGTCACCCCTTTAGCAAAAAGGCGGTTCACGAATTCATCAGCCAACAGCCCAAGCTGCTCAACACCAATTGGTCCAGTGATTACAACATCCGTAACGCGGTCGCGCCACGTACCGCGCCGCACACGCGGATCATCAGCGTCTTCGGGCAACGTGCTAATCGCATCAACAACACCCTGCACATCATCCGCTGCACGCGACATGTCCCAGCCGGGCTCAAAATCCAATGTGACGGACGCACTACCTTCGCGAGAGATCGCGCGTGAACTTTGCACCCCCTCAACGCCCAACAACGCAGGCTCAACCACCTGCACGATTGCCGCATCGACGTCTTCGGCGCCGGCACCTTGCCAGCCGACCGAAACCGTAACGTTGTCGACAACAACATCAGGGAAAAACTGCGCACGCATTTTGGGCAGCGATGCCGCCCCCAACACAAGCATAACGACCAACAACAAATTAGCCGCTGTTTTATGCCGCGTAAAATAAGACAGGATCCCGCCTGTGGATGCACCAATATCGCGCATCAGCTGCCCATCCGTGCTTCAATACGCTCAACCACGCGGGCAGGAACCACGTCCTGATTGAGTTGGGCCAAAACTCTGTCTTTTGCGGCCTTGGGCATGCGTGTATTGGCATTGATAAATGCAATAAGCTTGGCGCGCCGTTCCGGCGTCAGCGCAACAGTTTGCGGCTCTTCCACAACCGCATCGGCGCGCAGCGGGCGGACTTTGATACCCGCACCCAGAACCGGAGAGCGCGCAGTAACGACCTCGCGGCCTTCCATATTACGTGCGCGGACCAATACGAAATCGCCCTGACGGCGAAGCACCTGAGCCTGCACTACTTCCAAGCGCTCATCCTCACCCAGCACAAGCAACTCACCATTGGCATTCACCGCCGCAGCGGGCAGGCTGACAACCCAGTTCAACGCGGGCTCTGCGATACTAACGCTGACGAAATCACCCGGGCGCATCCCCCTTGGGTCATTGAGGCGGGCAAATACCAATCGGCCCGTTTGCCCCTCACCAACGCTTGCACCTTCGCGGGCAATCACGCCGCTGCTTTTCATATCAGTGCCCAAAACATCAAGCGTGACGGTGACCGGCGCTTGTGTCAAAGCGCCAGCATCATCCAAAAGCCGTGCATATTGGGTCGTGGACAGCCGAAAGGCCACCTCCAGTTGTGCAGGATCAACAAGCTGCGCAAGCGCTGCCCCCTGTGCGGCACGCGTACCTTCCACCACAGCCACGTCCGCCAAGGTGCCATCAAATTTTGCGCGGATCTGCGTGTCTGCCAGACGACGCTCTGCCTCCATGCGCGAAATATCCAGTCGCTCAATTTGCGCATCGGCACGGTCCACACGTGCCTGCGCCTGCTGCACTGCTTGTCTGCGGGTCAAAATAGCTTGATCAGCCGCAGCTACAGCTAATTCAGCGGCCTCAACAGCAGCATCTGTGCCGACACCACGATCCTTTAGGTCCTGCTGCCGTACCAGCGCGCGGCTGCGCAAATCGCGCTGTGCAGTCAGGCCAGCCAGATCATCTTTTGCCAAGACCAAAGCCGCTGTTGCCTCGCGTTGTTCGGCAAGCGCATCAGACACGTCCGCTTTAACACGCGCCAACGCAGTTTGCGCTTCAAACGGGTCGATGCGTACCAACAACTCACCCTCAGAAACACGACCGCCTTCCGTAAAGTTAGGTGAAACTTCAATAACGGGACCTGCGACGGCGGCGCGCAAATCAAGGGTGCGGCGGCTTTCGATCTGACCAAACACAGTCATTTCTGGCACAACTGTAGTCGGCTCAAAGGGAACAACATTTACTGTAAATGTCCGCTCGCGTGCTGGTCTGGCAAACGGTGTTTGTGCCGCTTTTTCGCGCACAGCGCTCACCACCGAGTAGCCAGCAAAGCTTATCAAGCCCGCCGTCAACGCCAACATCACCACGCCCATGAGGCTACGCATCAAGAATCGCATCGCATTATCCTAATTGTCTACGAGTTGACTTAGGCCCTTTTGGCGCTTTACCAAATCTTTAACGAACCAGAGCCGCGTTTCCGTCGGTCATCTGCACAAAAACTTCACTTCCGGCGTTTGTGTTCATCAAGGCGCGGCATGATTTCTACAAAATTACACGGCCGGTGGCGGTAATCGAGTTGTTTGACCAAAATCTCGTCCCACGCGTCTTTGCACGCGCCGGTGCTGCCCGGAAGTGCGAACAAATACGTCCCGTTCGCAACGCCGCCGGTCGCCCGGGATTGCACCGCGCTGGTGCCGATCTTTGCGATGCTCACGTGGGTGAAAACTGTGCCGAACGCATCGATCTCTTTTTCATAGACGTCCCTGTGTGCCTCAACGGTGACATCCCGCCCAGTCAAGCCCGTGCCCCCCGTTGATATTATCACGTCAACGGCCTCATCATCACACCAAGCGCGCAGGATATTCGCGATCTCCGTCCGATCATCTTTCACGATGCTACGTGCGGCCAATTGGTGACCTGCCGCTTCAAGACGCGCGACAAGCGTATCGCCGGAGCGGTCATCGTCAGACGTGCGCGTATCACTGACCGTGAGCACGGCAATGCGCACCGCTATGAATTCGCGCGTTTCATCAATTCGGCTGGCTGAACTCATGGGCCATTTCCCTTCAGGCGTGCGCGCACATCAAGCAGGTCAGCCCACGCCTCGCGCTTTACGGCGGGATTGCGAAGCAAATATGCTGGATGGAACATCGGCATCACCGGCAATCCTGCTGCCTCGGCCCATGTGCCGCGCAGACGGGTCACGCCTTTGCGATCAAGCAGGGCCTGACAACTGATGTTGCCCATCGCGATCAAAGCTTTTGGAGCCGCCAGCGCGATATGACGCATAAGGAAGGGCTGCATCATCGCAATCTCAAGTGACTTTGGATCACGGTTAGACGGAGGCCGCCACGGGATAACGTTTGTGATGTAGACGTCTTTTGTGCGCGAAACGTCAATCGCGCCCAACATCCGGTCAAGCATGGCACCAGCAGCACCAATGAAAGGCTTGCCTGCAATGTCCTCTTCGCGGCCCGGTGCTTCGCCCACAACCATCAACGGTGCGCCCACAATGCCGTCACTGAACACCAAATTCTGCGCGCCTTTTTTCAAATCACAATGCTCAAAGCCCGCCATTGCGGCTTTCAACTCATCCAGATTAGACGCGGCCTGTGCGGCTTTTTGCGCCTCGGCGGCGACGTCTAATTTCGGGGTAATGACAGGTGCTGCGGGCTCAACCACTTTCGCAGCTACTTTGGGCGCTTCGGCAGGCACGTCATAGCGGTTGATCGGCGCGTCGCTGATGCATTCATCAGCACCCAACTCCACCTGCCACTCCAGCGCGGCAAGGCCGCTGTGCCAATCCAATGATTCCATGCGGCTAAACTTATGCGCAGCCCCTGAGATGGTAAACACCTTGCCGCGCTTTGGATGGGCTCATATAAGGCTCTGAACATCATGTTGAGGGGACTTAAGACATGGGATGGCGCGCCAAACATCTGCTTGGAATCGAACAACTCGCCCCTGATGAGATTACGACCCTTCTTGATCTGGCGGACCAATATGTTGCGCTGAACCGCCAGCCTCACAAGCATTCCGATGTGTTGGCGGGTCTGACGCAGATCAACATGTTCTTTGAGAATTCGACACGGACACAAGCCAGCTTTGAGTTGGCAGGCAAACGTCTCGGCGCGGATGTGATGAACATGGCGATGCAGGCCAGCTCGATCAAAAAGGGTGAAACCCTGATTGATACGGCGATGACCCTGAACGCAATGCATCCCGATTTGCTAGTGGTGCGCCACCCTCATTCGGGCGCGGTTGATCTGTTGTCGCAAAAAGTAAATTGCGCAGTTCTAAACGCGGGCGATGGACGCCATGAACACCCCACGCAGGCGCTTTTGGATGCCTTGACCATTCGGCGGCGCAAGGGGCGGCTTCATCGTCTCAACATCGCGATTTGTGGCGATATCGCTCACAGCCGCGTTGCGCGCTCAAACATTATGTTGTTGGGCAAGATGGAAAACCGCATTCGCCTGATTGCACCGCCCACGTTGATGCCCGCAGAGATTGACCACTTCGGCGTCGAGGTGTTCGACAACATGGAAGAAGGCCTTAAAGACGTTGATGTTGTGATGATGCTGCGCCTTCAGCGCGAGCGGATGGACGGTGGTTTTATCCCGTCGGAACGTGAGTATTATCACCGCTATGGTCTGGATCAGGCAAAACTAGACAACGCGGCAAGCGACGCAATTGTCATGCACCCGGGCCCAATGAACCGAGGTGTTGAGATCGACGGTGAACTTGCCGATGACATCAACCGTTCGGTCATCCAGGAGCAAGTCGAAATGGGCGTCGCTGTGCGGATGGCCGCGATGGAATTACTTGTCCAAGCCAGCCGCGAAACAGCCCAAGGGGTTGCAACATGAGCTGGCTAAAACACGTTGACGCCGACGAAGCCGGCATCGTGCGGCTTTATGAGGTCGCTCTCCCTGCGCCTGAAGCGAAAGCCCTAACGGCATATGACGTGCAGCAGGCCCTTAACGCACCTGAACTAGATACAGACTTTGTCGAAATCTTTAGCGTCAATGACCTCGAAGACATCGGCCTGCGCGGCTACATGGAAACCGGCCTTGGCATCGCATCGCGTGATATCGACCCCTACGCGGAACGGATTGTGGATGTAGACGGCTATGTCGTCGTGGTGCTGTCCAAGGCATTCGCAGGGCAGATGACATCACTCGCCCACAAACACCCGCTGCGACCAATTGGTGCCTTCAAAGAAGCAGGCGCGCAAACGCCCACCATCACCTTAGAAAGCGATGCGGCCGTCACCCCGCCAGAGGTGGAGGACACCAGCCTCGAGGGTAAGCCGAAAAAGAAGAAAAGTGACGCGGCGATGAGCGGCATGATCGCCACCTATGCGTTACTGACGATGTTCGCCCTTGTTGGCCTTATGATCTGGATCGCAGGATAAAAGACGAAATGACCACGACCTATATCAACGCCCGCCTGATCAACCCCACAACGCGCACCGATGCTCTCGGCAGTCTCACGGTAGCCAACGGACAGATCACAGCGATCGATGGGCCACAGGTTGGGACTATTGTCGATCTGAACGGGGCGTGCCTTGCACCAGGTATCGTAGATATTGGCGTGAAAATTTGTGAGCCAGGAGAGCGCCACAAAGAGAGTTATGCTTCTGCGGGGGCTGCGGCAGCCGCAGGTGGGGTCACCACAATTGTAACGCGCCCAGACACAGACCCCGCCATTGATACACCCGAAGTGTTAGAGTTCATCGCAAAGCGCGCAGAAAAAGACAGCCCTGTCAAAGTGCACCCGATGGCAGCCCTAACAAAGGGACGCGCGGGCAGCGAAATGGTTGAGATCGGTTTTCTGCAAGACGCAGGTGCAGTAGCGTTCACAGATTGTGATCACGTCATCACCAACACCAAAGTCTATCAACGCGCATTGACCTACGCGCGATCACTTGGGGCACTAGTAATAGGCCACGTGCAAGAGCCAACCCTCAGCAAAAGCGCCTGTGCGACAAGCGGCAAATTCGCCTCGTTGCGGGGGCTGCCAGCCGTGTCACCTATGGCCGAGCGTATGGGCCTTGATCGTGATATCGCGCTGGTCGAAATGACCGGTGCGAAATACCACGCCGATCAGATTACCACAGCCCGTGCGATCCCACCGCTAAAACGCGCCAAGGCGAATGGTCTGGATGTGACGGCAGGTGTCAGCATCCATCACTTAACGCTGAACGAACTGGACGTGGCCAACTACCGCACGTTCTTTAAGATCAAGCCTCCTCTGCGTTGCGAAGATGACCGCATTGCGATGATTGAGGCGCTTGCGGATGGAACTATCGACATCATCCATTCCATGCACACCCCCCAAGATGAGGAAAGCAAGCGCCTGCCATTTGAGGAAGCCGCAAGCGGTGCAGTTGCTCTTGAGACCCTGTTTCCTGCAGCGCTTAGAGTCGTTAATTCTGGGATGATCGATCTACCGACGCTCTGGGCTGCCCTATCGCTAAACCCCGCAAACCGGTTAAGCCTTGCGCAAGGCCGCCTTGAGGTTGGTGCCCCTGCCGATCTGGTGGTGTTTGATCCCAGCGCACCGTTTATTATGGATCGCTTCAAACTGAAATCGAAATCCAAGAACACGCCGTTCGACGGACAACGCATGGAAGGTCGGATCATCGCAACACTTGTTGACGGTGAGCTGGTCCACGGCACCCTATGACAATTATCACCCTCATTTTTGCCGCACTTGCAGGCTATCTCTTTGGCGCAATTCCGTTTGGCATTGTGATGGCCAAAGTGTTCGGGCTGGGTGATTTACGGGCAATCGGGTCCGGCAACATTGGTGCGACGAATGTTTTGCGCACCGGAAACAAACTTGCTGCCTTTCTGACCCTGATCCTTGATGCAGGCAAAGCGGGCATTGCTGTCTTACTTGCCGGTGCTCTTTTCGGAGAACTCGCAGGGCTGGTGGCGGGGCTGGCCGCATTTGTCGGTCATTGCTATCCAGTATGGCTGGGCTTCAAAGGCGGTAAAGGCGTCGCCACTTTCTTTGGCCTAATTTTCGCCGCTTGCTGGCCTGTTGGAGTGGCCGCTGGCGCTACTTGGCTCGTCGTTGCCGCACTCAGCAGATATTCGTCTCTGTCTGCACTGATCGCCAGCGTGCTTGCGCCGGTCTATGCGGCAGCACTTGGTGGGACACTCATGGTGCCCTTCCTGATCATCTTGGCTCTACTTATCGTTTGGCGGCACACCGAAAACATTCAACGCCTGTTGAAAGGCACCGAAGGTAAAATCGGTAGCAAGTAATCAGTAGCTGTATTCGCCGTAGATGCGAGACAGATCACCACCCCAGTCACCGTTATAGTGCGCAAGCAATTCATCCGCTGGCGTCATGCCTGTTTCCAGCGTCTCATGCAGTGCGTTCAGGAAATGCGTCTCGTCAGGGACCATGCCACCTGCGCCCGCTTTGCCGCGCGCCTTCAGGCCAGCTTCGGCAATGGCAACCAGCTCACGCGCCAGATCAGCCATAACGATACCGTCAACCTTAGCCTGCAACCCGTCTACCGATGCGGCGACCCGAAGCGCTTCACGTTGTTCAGCGCTCCAACCTTTGCAAAGATCCCACGCCGCATCCAGCGCGTTTTGATCGTAACAAATACCAACCCAAAACGCAGGAAGCGCGCAAAGTCTGCGCCATGGGCCACCATCCGCTCCGCGCATTTCCAAGAACTGCTTGATCCGCGCCTCTGGGAAAATTGTTGTGAGGTGGTCGGCCCAGTCAGACAGCGTCGGCTTTTCACCAGGGAGCGCAGGCAGCTGCCCCTTAAGAAAATCACGGAACGACATTCCCAAGGCGTCCACGTACTTTCCGTCGCGGTAGACAAAATACATCGGCACATCGAGCGCATATTGCACCCAAGCCTCAAACCCGAACCCTTGCTCAAACACAAACGGAAGCGTGCCTGTGCGCGCATCATCCAGATTGCGCCAAATACGGCTTCGCCAAGATTTATGACCGTTTGGCTTACCCTCAAAGAACGGTGAATTTGCGAAAAGAGCCGTGGCAACAGGTTGAAGGGCCAAGGCGACGCGCAGCTTTTGCACCATGTCCGCCTCTGAACCAAAGTCGAGGTTTACCTGAACAGTGCAGGTCCGGTACATCATTTGTTTGCCGTGCGTCCCAACGCGGTCCATGTAATCCGTCATCAGCTTATAGCGGCCTTTGGGCATGACGGGCATTTGCGCGCCGCTCCATTCAGGGGCTGCACCGAGGCCAATAAATTTTACGCCAATTTCATCTGCAATCGCGCGCACTTCCGCGAGGTGCGTGTTCACTTCATCACAAGTTTGGTGAATATTTTCCAGCGGCGCACCAGACAACTCAAGCTGGCCACCCGGTTCAAGGCTGACGTTTGCACCGTCTTTTTCAAGGCCAATGATGTTGCCCGCCTCAACAACCGGAGACCACCCAAAGCGTCCTTGAAGCCCTTCTAGGACTACCTTGATCGACCGCTCACCCTCATAGGGCAAAGGCAGATGGCTGTCCTGGCAATATCCAAATTTCTCGTGCTCGGTCCCAATGCGCCAAGCATCCTTCGGCTTGCAGCCTTTCTCCAAAAGCGCCGCAAGATCATCGTGGTGTTCGATTGGGCCGCCGCCGCTTTGTGGAATAGACATACGCGAAGTCTCCGCTGGAGTGGATCAATGTATAGTGTGCGTGGCCTCGCCAGACGCGCTTGTCAATGGGCGTTACTGCACAGCCGTGTGCGCACGAGCATCTTTGGACTGCCAGATCAAAACCATCGGCACATCCTCGGCTATAGCGCGGCGCGCCGCATCAAGATCAACCCCGTCGAGGGACGCAAGCGCATCATATAAAGTCTCTGCTTTCGCGGCACTGTTGGGCACGGTCAATGACGGCGCGGCGCGCGCATCGAATTGCCAATACAAAACGCCGCGGTGCTTGTGGATCATAACGCGGATCAACTCATTGATAGAAACGACGCCGCCCCCATCGGGTCCAAAATATGCGATCTGCCTTTCGGTGACCTCGACAACGCCTGCGCCACCACGCCCAAACGGAAAACGCGCACGCTGCACGCCCTGCACAGCCACCGCAGCACCAACAATCATCAGAAGGCCGCCCGCCCAAGGCGTTAAACCGAAAGAAGTCACCGCTACGTAAAGCCCAAACAACACAAGACCTAAGCCCACGAGCACTTCACGCCATTTCACCAGAACAGCTACAACCTCGGGGCGGATAAAATTCATGTCCAATCCCCTTTGCTTTGCTGCCACAGCGTCAGCGCCGCAACAGCAGCCGTATCTGCGCGCAACACCCGAGGCCCAAGCGATAAAGTCTGCACGAAAGGTAGCCCAAGCAAGCGGGTTCGTTCTTGGGGTGAAAAGCCCCCCTCCGGCCCGATCAAGATAGCAGCGGGTGCAGAAGCAAGACTTGATAGGCCAGCCGTTGCGCGCCCTACCAGTGTTTCATCACAAAAGATCAGCTGTCGCGCCGGATCCCATGCGTCCAGAACCGCGCTTAACTTTTGCAAAGGGGCTACGGTGGGCACATACGTTCCGCCGCATTGCTCGGCCGCTTCAACAGCATGCGCTTGCAACCGGTCTTGGCGAATCCGCTCTGCGTTGGTGAACTGGGTTTGAACGGGCAGAATTTGTGCGGCGCCCATCTCGGCTGCTTTTTCGACGATGAAATCCGTGCGCGCCTTTTTGATCGGGGCAAACATCAGCCAAAGGTCAGGCGGCACGCTTTGTTCTTGGGTCTGCGCCACGCAGGTCAAAACGCCACCACGCTTGGCGGCTTGCGTGATTTCTGCATCCCATTCACCGTTCACACCGTCAAAAACAGAAATCACCTGCCCCACGGCCAATCGCATCACACCAAATAAATAGTGCGCTTGTGATTGTTCCAAAGGAACCGTTTGATCCTGCCCCAACGGGTGATCTACATATAAACGAACTTTCGCCATGGAGCGTACACTATGACCGACACCCCCCAAGGCCAAGTGGCAGATGCCGTAAAAGATAATTGGGTCGACAGATTTGCACCGCGCGCGACACGCCCGTTTTTGCGGCTGGCCCGTGCGGACCGCCCGATCGGAACGTGGCTGTTGCTGTTGCCGTGCTGGTGGGGGTTGGCCTTGGCGATATTGTCTACGGGTAGCGCGTCACTGGCTGACCTGTGGATTGCGGCGGGATGCAGTGCGGGTGCGTGGTTGATGCGCGGCGCAGGTTGCACATGGAATGACATCACAGACCGTCATATCGACGCCTCCGTTGCGCGCACACGGTCACGGCCACTTCCGTCAGGACAGGTGACAGTGAAGGCCGCGCTGATCTGGCTGGTCGTCCAGTGCCTTGTTGCTTTTGCCATTTTGCTCAGTTTCAACACCGCAGCGATTATATTAGGCATAGCGGCCCTGCTGCCCGTGGCGATCTACCCCTTCGCCAAACGGTTCACTTGGTGGCCGCAGGTATTCTTGGGACTTGCCTTCAACTGGGGCGCCCTGCTGGCTTGGACGGCACACACAGGCAGCTTGGGCTGGCCCGCGGTTCTACTTTATGTCGGCGGGATTTTTTGGACGCTGTTCTACGACACAATCTATGCCCACCAAGACGCCGAAGACGACGCGTTGATCGGCGTGAAGTCAACCGCACGATTGTTCGGAGACAATAGCCCCAAATGGCTACGTGCCTTTTTGGTGTTAACCGTCGTCATTATTGGCGCAGCCTCCATGATGGTCACCGTACCATCCGGTAACGTTTTGGCCGTAGTTGTGGCGTTGGGCGGCGCATGGGCGCTTGGCTGGCATCTGGCCTGGCAACTTACGCGCTTTATACCAGATGACAGTGACCGCTTGATCATGCTGTTTCGCTCAAACCGGAACGCAGGCTTGCTCCCTGTGCTGTTTTTTGCCGTTGCTGCTTTGCTCTGATTGCGCCTGCTGACGGGGCATCGTAAAGGTTGGCATTCTCTAATACGGAACATGACGCACAATGGCTGTGAACGCCCTGATTTCTACGATTGGCGCCCTTACTTTGGGTGCTGCAGGGGCAGTCCTTGCCTCGAATGCTGTGGTCCGATTGGTGGAAGACCGCTCTGCGCTTGCGGTTGATCAAGTGTTTTTGGAAGAAAGCGTACCTTGGGCCAGTATCGAAACAGATGGGCTCAGCGTGATCTTATCAGGCGAAGCCCCCGATGAGGCCGCACGTTTCAGAGCGCTTTCAGTTGCCAGCACAGCAGTGGATGCATCGCGGCTGATTGATAATTTTGTGATTGCGCAAGTTGATCAGACCCGCGCGCCAGATTTTTCTATTGAACTACTCAAGAATGACGGTGGCCTATCGTTGATCGGGTTGATCCCCGCTGAAGTTGACCGTGATGATTTAGTCCGTGACATTGCGCGCACCGCACGCGGCGCAGAAGTCTCAGACCTGCTAGAGGTTGCTGACTATCCCGTGCCCAACGGCTGGGAAGACGCCACGCGCTTTGGCTTGGCGGCGATGCAGAACCTTGATCGCTCAAAGGTGTCGATCACCGCAGAGCGTGTCACGATTATCGCTGCAACCGACAGCCAAGAAGAAAAAGCCCGCGTTGAGGAAATTCTGGAGGGGGAGTTGCCCGCAGGGCTTGAACTGAACCTCAGCATAACCGCACCGCGCCCCGTCATTTCGCCTTATACCCTGCGTTTCATTATTGACGCGCAAGGCACCGCGCAATTTGACGCCTGCGCTGCAGGAACCGAACAAGTGCGCGGACAATTGGTTGGTGCAGCCCGTAGTGCAGGGCTAACTGGTGATGTAGATTGCGTCTTGGGCCTTGGCATGCCGAGCCCGCGTTGGGGCCGTGCTGGTGCATCGGCAATCGCGGCAGTGTCCGAGATGGGCGGCGGCGGCATCACGATCTCCGACACAGACGTCACGCTCGAAAGCCCTGCCGGTTTTGATGAAGAAAAGTTCAACTCAATTGCATCTGATCTAGAAAACGAGCTGCCCGAAGTGTTCGCGCTTCAAGCCATCTACGTGCCGGACCCCACCGCAAACGACGCCGCTGAGCAGCTAGAATTTCTGGCAACACTGTCGCCTGAAGGCCAAGTGCAACTGCGCGGAGCGGTTAGCAGCGAGTTCCTGAAATCATCTGTGGAAAGCCTCGCGCTTGCAAAGTTTGGTGCCGACCGCGTTTACAACGCAACCAAGGTTGAAGCAGGTCTGCCCGATGGCTGGCCCTTGCGCGTTCTTACCGCAGTTGAAGCCTTGTCAGAGGTGAACAACGGCGCCGTGATTGTTCAGGGGGACGTTATCCAAGTACGCGGCAACACTGGTGATACGCGCAGCCGGTCCATCATCAGCCGCATTCTGGCCGATAAGCTTGATGGCGAAGGCACTTTCAAGATCGACGTGGACTATAAAGAAGAACTGGACCCGATCGCGTCTATCCCCACCCCCGAAGAATGCGTCGCGCAAATTGATACGATCCTTGCGCAAACCAAAATTACGTTCGAGCCTGGTTCCAGCACAGTTGATGACGCGGGCCGCACCACGATTGATCGAATTGCCGATGTGCTAAAGGCCTGTGTGAATGTTTCGGTTGAAATTGCAGGGCACACCGATAGCCAAGGTAGTGAAGAGTTGAATGCGCGCATCTCGCAAAGCCGCGCCGATGCTGTGCGCACCTCTCTTGTGACCCGCCGCATTCCGCCGGAAAGATTGACAGCGGTTGGCTATGGCGAAGCAACACCGATTGCTGATAATGGCACCGAAGAAGGCCGTGAAGCAAACCGCCGCATTGAATTCACCCTTTCAGCAAACACCACCGATGAGGCCGAAGCGACTGAAGCTGAGCCCGCAACCGACGAAACAGGACAAGAGTAATGAACAGAACTGAGTTTATCGTGGCAATTGCAGCCATCCTGTTTGTTGCATTCATTCTGGGATGGTTCGCCCATTGGTTGATCAGCCGTTTCACCCGCGTGTCACAATCTGACGTAGGCGAGCTGGATAAGCTTGCGCAGTCTTTGCATGAAGCCGAAGAAACCCGCGACCAAGCAATTGCATATTTGCAGCAGCGCGAAGCCGAAATGAGCAACCAGATGGCCCAAACCGAAGCTGAACTGCGGGCCGCGATGGATGGTTTGCGCGATGCACGGCACGAGGCTGAAGAATTGCGCGCCTATATCGAACGCGCCAACAAAGCCAAGTAGCGCCCTACCAGCGTTTCAGCGCCTCTTCGTCTTTTACGGTACTCTCTACCCAATTCTCACCAGCGGCCGTTGTTTCTTTTTTCCAAAACGGCGCGCGAGACTTCAGATAATCCATCAAAAACGTAGCAGCTTCAAAGGCTGCATCCCTATGACGACTGGCCGTGGCCACCATCATAATCGGCTCATCAGGCTGCAGCAATCCAAAGCGGTGGATCACAAGGACATTGCTTAATTGCCAGCGCGCCTTCGCCTCAGCTGCAATTTCGCGCAACGCTCTTTCGGTCATCGCCGGATAATGCTCGATCAGCATTTGCTCAAGCCCGCCCGCCACATCGCGGACCAAACCCGTGAATGTGACAACAGCGCCTGCGCCATTCGGATCAAAACCATTCAGCTCAGCACCCGCATCAAAACGTTCCTGCTGCACACGAATGTCCATCGCCCTTAGCCGCCCGTCATGGGGGGGAAGAAAGCAACCTCGCGCACATCTTTCAGCGACGCGTCAAAATCAGACAACTCTTGATCAACCGCAACACGCAGAGCACTGATATCTGCGAACGCCGCCTCATAACGGGCTTCACGTGCGCGCAACTCATCAACCAACTCAGCTACTGTTGCAGCATCCGTCGTGATCTGCTCGTGAGGCAGCCCAATACGTTCACGAACCCATGCGAAATAAACAACATTCATTGTGGATCTCTCAGAAATGGTAGCGATTTACGGAAATAATCCCAGCCTGTGATCAACGTCAACAACGCCGCAACCCAAAGAAGGACCAAACCTACGGACCAGCTCAGGTGCCAGCCCATTTCTTTCCAGCGCAGCCCAACAACATCTTCAATGTTCCCCGCCAAAATACCGTCAACCATCTCAGACGTCATGCCCACAGTCTGTTCAATGAAGTAATGTTCAAACGCACCCTTCGAAAACAGAACAGCAATAGCCAGCATCTGCGCGGTCGTTTTCCATTTCGCGAGCTTGGTAACCGCCAGGGTTTTGGCGTCATCGCCCAAGAACTCACGCAGGCCACTTACGAACACTTCACGGAATATGATGACGCTTGCAGGTAAGAGCAGCCACGGGTCCATCCCAGAAAAGCCAACAATAATGAGAAGCGCAATCACCACCATCGCTTTGTCGGCAATCGGATCAAGCATCGCACCAAAGCGGCTCGTTTGGTTCCACAGCCGCGCGAGGTAGCCATCAAAAAAATCTGTCAGCGCGGCAAGGCCAAACAAAACCAGCGCAAACCAATCCGCCCAAGGCCGATTGAAATACAAGAACATTATAACGACGCCAAAGGCCGCAAAAAGGCGCAAGACGGTCAGGATATTTGGCAAAGTCCATTTCATATCTTTGATCTAGCCTAGGATTCTCCGCGCCGCCACAGGTTCTTTTGCGACATATCAAACAATTCCCGTCTGAATTATTACAAACCCATCCATCGCGCTGAAACATATCGCAGCGGTGTAACATTTCTTGTGAGCGCCGTTTTCATAGGCATAACGCCCGCAGGGTCTGCGCACACAAGAGGCGATCACGGTAGCGTGATGTTCGTTTCCGCACAGATCACCTGCTCGTGACAGGCCTATCATAACCCCAAAACAACCCTCATATACAACTCATCCGAGACAGGCACTGACGCCTCACTCGACACTCACAGGGCAATATAGCCCAAACAAACCAACGCCTTAGACAAGGCACCGAAAGGAATTATTAGGAAACTCGCAACTGTATTCACAGCTATCGCAATCGCCGCTTCCGCAACTGCAGCAGCTGCTGACCAACTCGCCAAATCCGCAGGCGTCAGCGCCGGTGTTTACGCAGACACAACATTGGTTAACATCATTAACGCCCGCCAAAACCAAGACGTGGCACAGCTGAACTTCTTCTTGGGCCAAACTCTCGATAGCGCCCGTGTCTCAAGCCGCGGCACATCGATTGATTTCGCATCGCTGATCGAAAATGCAGAGCAGGACAACGACACAGCACAAGTCGCATCGCTGAAATCACTCGAAAACGGTGACAACGCGCAGGGCGGCGTGGACTACGCGTTCTTGATCGAAAATGCAGAGCAAGACAACGACACAGCGCGCGTCGCATCACTGAAGTCACTCGCTAACTTCTAAGCCCCGCGCAACCTCTAGGATACCTCCCGGTCCCCAAGAAGGGCGTCTCGCGAAAGCGGGGCGCTCTTTTTTGGTGAGGGGGGGGTAACCCGAAGCCGACAACAATAGGCAAGGCCTTCTCAAACTCCCGCCACTTGGCAGGGGAACAGTCAGTTACTGTGCGATGGCACGCGCTTCACGGACCCACGCAATGATCGTCTCACGCGCTTCTTCGTCCATTTGAACGGCGTTGGGTGGTGGCATGGCGTGGCTCACGCCCGCTTGCAGATAAATCTGGCTGGCGTGGCGGGCTACATCGCCGGGCGTTTCGAGGTGCACACCCTTCGGTGCCCAGCGCATGTTACCCCAGACAGGCTCACGCGCGTGGCACATCGAACAGTGCCCCAACACCGTGTCATACGCATCGTCAAAACCAGCGGCTGACACGAAGCGTTGCTCATAAGGGGTCAAGGGGCGTGCTTCGGCGTCTTCCCACGTCTCGCTTGGGCGCACCGACGACAGCCATGCAATGACAAACATCAACAAAACTGTAACGCCCCACGTCCAGTGTGGCCCCGACCCAGTCCGGTGCATCGTGTTGAAATAATGACGGATCGTGACGCCGGTCAGAAAGATAAGGCTCGCGATAATCCAAGCGTATTCTGTCCCAAACGCCAGCGGATAGTGATTGGAAAGCATTAGAAAAACGACCGGCAAGGTCAGGTAGTTGTTATGCATCGAGCGCAGCTTGGCGATCTGACCGTATTTGGCGTCAGGAGTGCGCCCTGCCTTCAAATCAGCGACAACAATGCGCTGGTTCGGCATGATGATGAAAAACACGTTGGCTGTCATGATTGTCGCCGTGAACGCACCAAGGTGCAAAAGTGCCGCGCGACCAGTGAAAATTTGATTGTAGCCCCATGACATCACAACAAGCAGGGCAAACAACAACAGCATCAAAATCGTCGGGTGGTTCTTTAGCCCACGCTTGCACATCTGATCATACACCAACCAGCCAATGGTAAGCGACGCTCCTGAAATCAAAATACCCTGCACCAACGTCAGATCTGCTTTGGTCGGATCAAGCAGATACAGTTCTCCGCCAACCCAGTAAACAATCATCAACAGGGCAGCACCCGACAGCCACGTGGTGTAGCTTTGCCATTTATGCCAAGTCAGATGCTCGGGCAGCCGATCCGGTGCGACTAGGTATTTAGTGGTGTGATAAAAACCACCGCCATGCACTTCCCACTCTTCGCCATACGCGCCTTCAGGCATTCCGGGTGCTGGCTTCAACATAAGATCAAGCGCGATAAAGTAGAACGATGCGCCAATCCACGCCATGGCGGTCACCACGTGCAACCAGCGAACTGAAAACGCCACCCAGTCCCACATCACAGCTAGATCATACATCATCAGTCCCTCACGTTCTTTGTCTCAAAGAAAACTATGCGATTGGCCATTGTTCTGGTATTGCTTCAAAAAGTCAAAGAGCATCAAAAAAAGCCGAACAATGTCATATCTTGAAAACGTCCGCACCTTTGTTCGTGTTTATGAGTTGGGCAGCATGTCTGCAGCCGGCCGTGATTTACGTATTTCACCTGCGGTTACATCCTCACGCATCTCACAGCTTGAGGAACATCTTAGCGTGAGGCTTTTTCAACGCACAACCCGCAGCCTTGCCCCCACGGAACAGGGAAAGGCCTTTTATGACGGGGCATGCAAAGTGCTCGAGTCCGTTGAGGCCGCTGAAGCAAATGTGGTCAACATTACCGATAACCCGAAAGGCTCGCTCTTTATCGCAGCACCCTTGGGCGTTGGCCGCCGCCTTATTGCCCCCCAAGTGCCCGAGTTTTTGGAGCAATACCCACAAGTCAGCATTCGGTTGCGCCTTACAGATAGAAAGGTGGACCTGACAACCGAAGGCCTTGATCTGGCGTTCTTTCTTGGCCAGCCCGAGGATAGCAATTTGCGCATTCGTAAAATCGCGGATGTGTCACGGGTTCTATGTGCCTCGCCCGAATATATTGAAGCTAAAGGAATGCCCGAAGACGGAGAGGCATTAATTACCGATCAACACGAATGCCTTAACCTGCGGTTCCCCGGCGCGACAGAGTTTCAATGGCCCCTCGTCACCCCCGAAGGAACGAAAAAGTTTCGTGTCAAAGGCCGATATGAGTGTGATGATGGTGATGTTCTTACGGACTGGGCGCTTGCAGGGCATGGCATCGTGATCAAACCGGCGTTTGAAGTGGCAGAGCACATCAACAACGGCGCTTTGGTTCCCGTCGCAACACAAACGCCACCTGAAGATATTCAGATGGCGTGCTTATTTACGCACAGACGACGGCAAGATCCCAAAACCCGACTGTTCATGGAATTCATGATCGAGCGGATTGGGCGCGCTGTCCGGAACAGCTCAATTCAGGCTCAGCTACCGCGGTAGGTTGAATACCCGAATGGTGAAAGCAGAAGTGGCACATGATAGTGAGCCGCCTCTGACATACCAAATCGCAAAGGTACTACATCCAAAAAGCGCGGCTCTTCTAGCGCGATGCCGATTGCATCCAAATAATCGCCTGCGTGAAAGACAAGCTCGTATGTGCCAAGCGCAAACTCAGACGCGGGCAAAATCTGCTCGTCTGTCCGGCCATCACTGTTGGTGAACACAGACTTCAGAATAACCCGCTCCTCACCATCGATACGGTAGAGATCAATTTTAAGCTCGCTTGCAGGACAGCCCCGTGCAGTGTCCAGAACATGCGTTGTCAGATAACCAGCCATTGTCGTCTCCTTAGGTGAAAGCTGCATATAGCCACGCACACTGATGTGCAGCAAAGTGCATATGTTTGATGGTCTTTCGCGTTTTTCTTGAAAATTCGCGGTATTGTTTTGCATTAATACAATACTAACGACGAAGGGAGACGTCCGTGAATAGATATCCACGTGACCTTACCGGCTACGGAGCAACGCCTCCAAACGCCAATTGGCCAAATGCAGCAAAGATCGCTGTGCAAATTGTCCTCAACTACGAAGAGGGCGGTGAGAACAATATCCTTCACGGTGACGCCGCATCCGAGGCATTCTTGTCAGAGATCACAGGCGCACAACCTTGGCCAGGCCAGCGCCATTGGAACATGGAATCGCTTTATGAATACGGCGCCCGCGCAGGGTTCTGGCGTGTGCACCGCTTGCTGCGCGATCTACCGATTACGGTCTACGGTGTTGCCAGCGCGCTTGCCCGTGCCCCCGAGCAAGTTGCCGCCATGAAAGCGTCGGGCTGGGAAATTGCCAGTCACGGGCTGAAGTGGGTTGAACATAAGGACATGCCCGAGGCAGAGGAACGCGCCCAAATTGCCGAGGCCATTCGTCTGCACACCGAAGTGACCGGCACGCCACCGCGCGGCTGGTATACTGGACGTTGCTCGAACAACACCGTCCGCCTTGCCGCACAAACAGGCCAGTTCGATTACGTGGCCGACAGCTACGCGGATGATTTGCCCTATTGGACCCACGTCGAGGATCGCGACCAATTAATCGTGCCCTACACGATGGATTGCAATGATATGCGCTTTGGCATTCAGGCAGGTTTCACAAATGGGGATCAATTCGAGAGCTACCTCAAGGATACCTTTGATATCCTTTATGAGGAGGGACGTGCGGGCGCACCAAAGATGATGTCAATCGGGCTGCACTGCCGTTTAATCGGTCGTCCTGGCCGGTTGGCCGCCCTGCGCCGTGTCATAGAACACATGCAGTCTCATGAGGGCGTGTGGTTCGCGACCCGTCTGCAAATTGCGGAACACTGGGCCATGCAGCATCCACCGCACGCCAAACCTGCGCCATCCCAGATGGACCGCGCCACCTTTGTCGAAAATTTCGGTGGTATCTTTGAACACAGCCCATGGATTGCAGAAGCTGCGTTTGATCTGGAACTCGGCCCTACCCATGATACGGCACTTGGCGTTCATAGCGCCTTGGCGCGCGTATTTCGAAGCGCGTCAGAAGATCAACGCTTGGCCGTGTTAAATGCGCACCCTGATTTGGCCGGAAAGCTCGCGGCCGCAGGCAAATTGACCGCTGAAAGCACCTCCGAGCAAGCGGGCGCAGGGCTAGATCTGCTCACAGACGAAGAACGCAGTACATTTCAGGCGTTGAACGCTGAATACGTCGCGCGCCATGGTTTTCCGTTCATCATCGCAGTGCGCGACAACACCAAGGCCACAATCATGGCCGCCTTCAAGCGCCGTATTAGTAATGACCGCGATGCAGAGTTTGCCGAGGCTTGTAAGCAAGTTGAGCGTATCGCTGAATTGCGCCTGATCGAAAAGTTCAGCGCATGAGCCGTTCTCTCAAAATTCAGCCCATCACACGGGCGGCTTTTGCACCGTTTGGCGAAGTTATCGACACATCTGGCGCACCAGATAAGATCATCAACCAAGGGCTGTGTGGCCGCTACCACGACCGCGCAACGCTGGACTGCAGTTCGGGTCGCGTTGGGGTAAGCCTGTTCAAGGCCGAGGCGCGTACCCTGCCCTTGGCCCTTCACATGGTTGAACGTCATCCAGATGGCTCACAGCTTTTCATTCCAATGTCCGAGCACGGTTTTCTGGTCATCGTCGCACCAGATCAGAACGGCACACCGGCTGAGCCGCTGGCGTTCATCACAACCCCAGGACAAGCAATAAATTTTCACCGCGGGACATGGCACGGCGTGCTGACGCCCCTGAGTGAACCCGGTTTGTTTGCCGTCGTCGACAGGATCGGCACCGGCGCAAACCTTGAAGAACACTGGTTCGATACCCCGTACACGGTCGAGCTGGAAAAAAAGACTACTGGAGCGGGGCCAGCAACGGCAACATAGGGAAGGAAAACCACAATGGCCGAGAACTCAATCGGGACGCCGGAACAGCTCCGCGATCCCAACTTCACACCGGCGCTTCACCGCGCCATTCCACTGGGGATACAGCACGTATTGGCGATGTTCGTCTCAAACGTGACCCCGGCTATTATTATTGCAGGTGCAGCGGGTTTCGGTTTTGGTTCAGACGCAGGGGCGCAAGGTTTCCCTGACATGACCTATCTGATCCAGATGTCGATGCTGTTTGCAGGCATTGCGACTTTGTTCCAAACAATCGGCATGGGCCCTGTTGGGGCGCGCTTGCCAATCGTTCAGGGGACAAGCTTTGCCTTCATTCCGATCATGATCCCACTGGTGGCTGGTAAGGGCGTCGATGCGCTACCTATCCTGTTCGGTGGCGTTTTGGTGGGTGGTCTTTTCCACGCACTACTGGGAACTGTAATCGGTAAAATTCGTTTTGCCCTGCCCCCACTGGTCACTGGCCTTGTTGTTACGATGATCGGCTTGGCGTTGGTCAAAGTCGGCATCCAGTATGCGGCGGGCGGCGTGCCTGCCATCAACAGCCCTGAGTACGGCTCACTGCTGAACTGGTCTGTCGCATTGGTTGTTGTCTTTGTCACACTCGGTTTGAAGTTCTTCGCAAAAGGCATGCTTTCCGTATCAGCAGTCTTTATCGGCATCATTGCAGGCTATCTGGTCGCGCTGTTCTTCACCGATATGGTTTCATTTGAAAGCATCGCAACAAGCATGAGCCGCGCAGCAGCGTTCCAAGTGCCGTCACCGTTTGCATATGGCTTCGAGTTTAGCCTTGCTGCAGTCATCGGCTTTTGTCTGATGGCATTCGTTTCTGCCGTAGAAACCGTGGGCGACGTATCAGGGATCACCAAAGGTGGGGCTGGCCGCGAAGCAACCGAAAAAGAAATCCAAGGCGCAACATATGCTGATGGTTTCGGCACTGCGTTGTCTGGTATTTTTGGTGGCTTGCCAAACACATCATTCAGCCAAAACGTTGGGCTAATCGCGATGACTGGCGTCATGAGCCGTCACGTTGTGACCATCGGGGCGATCTTCTTGATCATCTGCGGTCTGGTTCCAAAAGTAGGCGCATTGATCCGTACTATCCCAATCGAAGTGCTGGGTGGTGGTGTCATCGTCATGTTCGGCATGGTGGTTGCGGCGGGTATCTCAATGCTGTCCGACGTCAAATGGAACCGTCGCAACATGGTTATCTTCGCAATTGCGTTGTCTGTCGGCCTCGGCCTTCAGTTGGACCCGAAAGCAGTACAATATCTGCCAGACACACTGCGCATCTTGATGACATCCGGTCTGCTTCCTGCGGCTCTGATCGCAATCGTACTGAACCTTGTGTTGCCTGAAGAGCTAACAGACGAGGCTACCGAGGAAGTATCCGGCGGCATGTCCGGTCACGGTAAAGGTCGCTAAACACCATTGACCATACTGTAAAAAACCAAAGGCCCGATCGTTATGATCGGGCCTTTTTCGTGTAACATTGTAAAAACACATGAGGCACAACAGGCCTCTGTTATTTTGCGCCAGACAACCGCAGGTTCATATGGCGGTTCACATCTTTATAGAGCAAATAGCGAAACTTGCCCGGTCCACCTGCATAACAAGCCTGCGGGCAAAAAGCGCGCAGCCACATGTAATCGCCAGCTTCAACTTCAACCCAATCATTGTTCAAACGGTAAACAGCTTTGCCTTCCAGCACGTAAAGCCCGTGCTCCATAACGTGCGTTTCAAGAAACGGGATCACAGCACCAGGCTCGAACGTGACGATCGTGACATGCATATCGTGGCGCAAATCTGTAGGGTCAACGAAACGCGTGGTGGCCCACTTTCCGTCTGTTTCAGGCATAACCGTTGGTGCGATTTCATTCTCATTGGCAATAATAACCTCGGGATGATCAAGCCCCGGTACAGCCTCGTACGCCTTGCGCACCCAGTGAAAACGCAACATCTCATCACTTGTGTTATGAAGCGTCCAAGGTGTGCCCGCGGGCAGGTAGGCGTAGCCACCCTCAACCAGAGTGTGCTCCGCGCCATTGACGTTCAGCGTGGCTTTGCCCTCGACCACAAACAGAACGCCCTGTGCACCCTCATCCGTTTCGGGCTGATCCGATCCACCACCAGGTGAGACTTCCATGATGTACTGCGAAAACGTTTCAGCAAATCCACTCAACGGCCTAGAGATGACCCACAGCCGCGTTCTGTCCCAGAACGGCAGAAAACTTGTCACAATATCGCGCATCGTTCCTTTCGGAATAACCGCGTAGGCATCAGTGAAGATCGCACGGTCTGTCAAAAGTTGCTCTTGCGGCGGATGCCCCCCTGTTGGGGCATAATAGTTAGCAGACATTTGGCCTCCAGCTCGTTGATTTCAAATTATTATCTAAGCAGTCTGGGGGATCACACCACACGGGAACGCCAAAACAGACTTGCTCAAAACATTTGATAGTGAGCCGAGACAGGCCAGTTCAAGAGACGCATTCGCGCCTCCCAACCAGCCCGTCAGATCGAGGTGAAAAACGCCTTAATTATCAGGCACAGCTTTAGGTGTTAGCAACTGACATCGTTTCCATGTCAAGTTTAACCAAAAATATTTCAATTCCTATTCGGCAACGCACAGTAAAAAATAATTCGCTCTTACAAAGCATGAACACGAGGCGAATACCAAATGTTGATAGACGAGGCTATCGCTAATCAGATTAAAAATAATCTACAGCTGCGCTCGGAATGACGTAAGGCCCTTGGGGCTGACGTGTTACATGGGCGTGATGCAAGCCGTATTCGGTTCGATACGCGGGGAGCCGATCCCTAACGACCACTTTGTTGCTCGAGGCCCTTTCGTTCCCCGCGCGCGCCTACGTCTTGCAGTATCGACCTTATTCTTGGAGGCGCTTTCTGGGGGCTTTTGCCGCTTGTGGTGGGTGGCAAGTCCGCCAAAGGCCTGACGGTTGAGGGTCAGGCCTTTAATAGCATTGTCGGATTAGCGTTGGTTGCGGGAGTAGGATTTGAACCTACGACCTTCAGGTTATGAGCCTGACGAGCTACCGGGCTGCTCCATCCCGCGCCAACTTGGTTTGTTTAGTTTGGGGTTGTGTTGTCTGCAAGGGCGGATTTGGGGTTTGGTTGATTTTGTTTATGGGAGGGAGGTGAGGTCTGCTGCGTTGTGGTCCATGGCGTCAATTGGGACGGGCAGATTTCAGGGGGGTGCGATCATGATGCGGCTCTCAGGATAGCCGGTTTCAGAGGGGGGCTATCTGTAGCTGCGGCCCAGCAGACCCCACGCCCAGCACCGCGCATTAAGATTTCAGGTGGTATAAGACACAAAAAAGCCGCCACGAGCTGAACTCGTAGCGGCCTAATGTATGATAATCGAATATAGAGTATTGGTTCTTTGTTAGGTTTGGCGATGACCTACTCTCCCACGCCTTAAGACGCAGTACCATCGGCGCAACAGTGCTTAACTGCCAGGTTCGGGATGGGGCTGGGTGTTTCACTTGCGCTATGATCACCAAACCAAAGAAAGAACCATTACAAACATTTTTAATCCAGATTTTCGTAACTTGTGTAGTTGTGTATGCTTTTGATTGTGTCCGTAGAAGACTGTCTTCTACTGGATCAAATCAAGCCTATCGAGCAATTAGTACCGGTCAACTGAGTGCGTTACCGCACTTACATCTCCGGCCTATCGACGTGGTGGTCTTCCACGGCTCTCAGGGATACCTTGTTTTGAGGGGGGCTTCCCGCTTAGATGCCTTCAGCGGTTATCCTGTCCGATCATAGCTACCCAGCACTGCTCCTGGCGGAACAACTGGTACACCAGTGGATCGTTCACCCCGGTCCTCTCGTACTAGGGGCAACTCCTCTCAAGTATCCTACACCCACGGCAGATAGGGACCGAACTGTCTCACGACGTTCTAAACCCAGCTCACGTACCTCTTTAAACGGCGAACAGCCGTACCCTTGGGACCTGCTCCAGCCCCAGGATGAGATGAGCCGACATCGAGGTGCCAAACGGTGCCGTCGATATGGACTCTTGGGCACCATCAGCCTGTTATCCCCGGCGTACCTTTTATCCGTTGAGCGATGGCCCTTCCACTCGGGACCACCGGATCACTATGGCCGTCTTTCGACTCTGCTCGACTTGTCAGTCTCGCAGTCAGGCTGGCTTCTGCCATTGCACTCAACGAGCGATTTCCGACCGCTCTGAGCCAACCTTCGCGCGCCTCCGTTACGCTTTAGGAGGCGACCGCCCCAGTCAAACTACCCGCCACACAGGGTCCCGGATCCGGATAACGGACCGCGGTTAGACATCAAGCAGAACAAGGGTGGTATCTCAAGGATGGCTCCACGCAGACTGGCGTCTGCGCTTCAAAGCCTACCACCTATCCTGCACATGTTGTGCCTGATGCCAATGTGAAGCTGTAGTAAAGGTGCACGGGGTCTTTCCGTCTAACCGCGGGAAGCCTGCATCTTGACAGGCAATTCAATTTCGCTGAGTCGATGTTGGAGACAGCGGGGAAGTCGTTACGCCATTCGTGCAGGTCGGAACTTACCCGACAAGGAATTTCGCTACCTTAGGACCGTTATAGTTACGGCCGCCGTTTACCTGGGCTTCAATTCAAGGCTCTCACCTCTCCTTTTAACCTTCAGGCACCGGGCAGGCGTCAGACCCTATACGTCGTCTTGCGACTTCGCAGAGCCCTGTGTTTTTAGTAAACAGTCGCCACCCCCTGGTTTGTGCCCCCAGTCAATACTTGCGTAGAAACTGGGCCTCCTTCTCGCGAACTTACGGAGGTATTTTGCCGAGTTCCTTCAACATCGTTCTCTCAAGCGCCTTGGTATTCTCTACCAGTCCACCTGTGTTGGTTTAGGGTACGATCTAATGATGGAGCTATTTCCAGGAACCTCTAAGCGGCCCTTCCAATCCGATAAGGAAGAACAACCCTCGAGATCCGTCACTACCATCTGGCTCAGGAATATTAACCTGATTCCCATCGACTACGCCTTTCGGCCTCGCCTTAGGGGTCGGCTTACCCTGCTCAGATTAACTTTAAGCAGGAACCCTTGGACTTTCGGCGACAGTGTCTCTCACACTGTTTGTCGCTACTCATGTCATCATTCTCACTAGTGATCTCTCCACCGGATCCCTCACAGGCCGGCTTCATCGAAAGTTTCACTCCTCCAACACTCCCAAAGGAAGATAAGGAGGAAAGAAACTATATCACACTACGCTCTGCTACCATGCACTATGTGCATCCTAAGCTTCGGCTCATGGCTTGAGCCCCGTTACATCTTCGCCGCAGGACAACTTAATTAGACCAGTGAGCTGTTACGCTATCTTTAAAGGATGGCTGCTTCTAAGCCAACCTCCTGGTTGTTTTGGTCGTCCCACCTGCTTTCCCACTTAGCCATGAATTAGGGGCCTTAGCTGTAGGTCAGGGTTGTTTCCCTCTCCACTACGGACGTTAGCATCCGCAGTGTGTCTGCCGACTAGTACTCCTCGGTATTCGGAGTTTGGTTAGGATCAGTAAGCCTGTGGGGCCCCATTACCCATCCAGTGCTCTACCCCCGAGGGTATTCGGTCGACGCTCTACCTAAATAGATTTCGCAGAGAACCAGCTATCTCCGAGTTTGATTGGCCTTTCACCCCTAGGCACAATTCATCCCGACCTTTTTCAACAGGTGTGGGTTCGGCCCTCCAATAAGTGTTACCTTATCTTCAGCCTGATCATGCCTAGATCACTCGGTTTCGGGTCTGATCCCACGAACTCATTCGCCCTATTAAGACTCGCTTTCGCTGCGCCTACACCTAACGGCTTAAGCTTGCTCGTGAGACCAAGTCGATGACCCATTATACAAAAGGTACGCCGTCAGCCCTCAAGGAGCCTCCGACTGATTGTAGGCGTTCGGTTTCAGGTACTGTTTCACTCCCCTCGTCGGGGTGCTTTTCACCTTTCCCTCACGGTACTGGTTCACTATCGGTCAGTAAGGAGTACTTAGCCTTCGAAGGTGGTCCTCCGATGTTCAGACAGAATTTCACGTGTTCCGCCCTACTTAATACGTCCAATCATGCTTCCTATACGGGGCTATCACCCGCTATGGCCGTGCTTCCCAACACGTTCTAGTCACAATCTCAGCTCGGCTGGTCCCCGTTCGCTCGCCGCTACTAGGGGAGTATCTATTGATTTCCTTTCCTCCGGGTACTTAGATGTTTCAGTTCCCCGGGTTTGCTCTTAAAACCCTATGTATTCAGGTAATAAGTACTTGGTTTACCATGCTATTGAGCACCCCGAAGGGTAACAATAACATAATATCAAGTGGGTTCCCCCATTCGGACATCCATGGATCAAAGCTTATTCTCAGCTCCTCATGGCTTAACGCAGAGTATCACGTCCTTCATCGCCTCTTACTGCCAAGGCATTCACCAAACGCCCTTTTCGCGCTTGATTTGATCCAGAAGAAGAAAGACTTGTATGGATCTTTCTACTGTGTGCTCGAAGCACATCTGAACCAAAAGCATACATTTTCCCGCCTATCCTACTGGTTCATAGGATAGACAATTGAGCGATCAATAAGATCACTCAGGTTAGTGTACTTGACTTGGATTAGTTATTTGAACCTTTAGGACCGAAGTCCATGATCTGACCTACTTGCCAGATCAGTTCAAAAACTGATGTTTGTAATCTCTATATACGATATCAAATCGTCCGATTGGACGCTTAAACACTCACATAAGTCAGTGCTTAACGGTCAAATCATGACGCTGTTATAAAATCTGGTATCAACAACCCCCGAAGGGCAATGGTGGAGCGTATCGGGATCGAACCGATGACCCCCTGCTTGCAAAGCAGGTGCTCTCCCAGCTGAGCTAACGCCCCGTAATTGCTCGCGCAAAACGGCAACTTCTCACGCAATCGCAAGAATATATGGTGGGTCGAGGAGGACTTGAACCTCCGACCTCACGCTTATCAGGCGTGCGCTCTAACCACCTGAGCTACCGACCCAAACGGGCGGTAGCCCGTGTTATTGTTTGAAGAGATATGAGGACGGCTCGGTCCAAAATATGTTCCGAAGAACTATGCCACTAAGTGGCTGCTAAGTGTTTCACGAGTGATGCAAGCATCGCTTCTAGAAACATCCTTAGAAAGGAGGTGATCCAGCCGCAGGTTCCCCTACGGCTACCTTGTTACGACTTCACCCCAGTCGCTGATCCTACCGTGGTCCGCTGCCTCCAAAAGGTTAGCGCACGGCCGTCGGGTAGAACCAACTCCCATGGTGTGACGGGCGGTGTGTACAAGGCCCGGGAACGTATTCACCGCGGCATGCTGTTCCGCGATTACTAGCGATTCCGACTTCATGGGGTCGAGTTGCAGACCCCAATCCGAACTGAGACAAGTTTTGGGGATTAACCCACTGTACTTGCCATTGTAGCACGTGTGTAGCCCAACCCGTAAGGGCCATGAAGACTTGACGTCATCCACACCTTCCTCCCGCTTATCACGGGCAGTTCCCATAGAGTGCCCAGCCGAACTGCTGGCAACTAGGGGTGTGGGTTGCGCTCGTTGCCGGACTTAACCGAACATCTCACGACACGAGCTGACGACAGCCATGCAGCACCTGTCACTGCGTCCCCGAAGGGAACCACGGATCTCTCCGTGTAGCACAGGATGTCAAGGGTTGGTAAGGTTCTGCGCGTTGCTTCGAATTAAACCACATGCTCCACCGCTTGTGCGGGCCCCCGTCAATTCCTTTGAGTTTTAATCTTGCGACCGTACTCCCCAGGCGGAATGCTTACTCCGTTAGGTGTGTCACCGAATAGTATACTACCCGACGACTGGCATTCATCGTTTACGGTGTGGACTACCAGGGTATCTAATCCTGTTTGCTCCCCACACTTTCGTACCTCAGCGTCAGTATCGAGCCAGTGAGCCGCCTTCGCCACTGGTGTTCCTCCAAATATCTACGAATTTCACCTCTACACTTGGAATTCCACTCACCTCTCTCGAACTCTAGACTAGCAGTATTAAAGGCAGTTCCAGGGTTGAGCCCTGGGATTTCACCTCTAACTTACTAATCCGCCTACGTACGCTTTACGCCCAGTAATTCCGAACAACGCTAACCCCCTCCGTATTACCGCGGCTGCTGGCACGGAGTTAGCCGGGGTTTCTTTACCAGATACTGTCATTATCATCTCTGGCGAAAGTGCTTTACGACCCTAAGGCCTTCGTCACACACGCGGCATCGCTAGATCAGGGTTTCCCCCATTGTCTAAGATTCCCCACTGCTGCCTCCCGTAGGAGTCTGGGCCGTGTCTCAGTCCCAGTGTTGCTGATCATCCTCTCAAACCAGCTATAGATCGTAGACTTGGTAGGCCGTTACCCCACCAACTATCTAATCTAACGCGGGCCAATCCTTTACCGATAAATCTTTCCCCCGTAGGGCGTATACGGTATTACTCTTCGTTTCCAAAGGCTATTCCGTAGTAAAGGGTATGTTCCCACGCGTTACTAACCCGTCCGCCGCTCCCACCGAAGTGAGCGCTCGACTTGCATGTGTTAGGCGTGCCGCCAGCGTTCGTTCTGAGCCAGGATCAAACTCTCAAGTTGAAACGCATTACTGCGTATCCTTGACGTCGAACCTCTGCACATCGTCCCATTGTTCAAATGGGACAGTCATCTGTTTCATGTGCTTAAGTTACAAAAGTAACAAAAGACCACATCAAACAGTGAAGCTGACACTAAATCATCGGCCGAAGCCTATTAGCGCGATATACAGACGTTGATCCATCGAATGAACCAAACCGCCCACATATCTCTTCAAATACCAGCAATTTCAAACAACGTGAGGAACAAAAGAGACCAGATGCGCCCTAAATCATACGGCGCGCCCCGCCTCAAATACCTCTAATTTCTTCTCCAACCTCAGAACTAAGTCAGCCTCTCAGCGTCTCCCTAGCCCCTCTGGCGACCCGCGCTGCATCTCTGCGCCGCCGGTGAAGTGGGGTTTAGGTCTAACAAACAAAACACGCAACCCCCTTTTTGAAAGCATATACGTTTTTTGTGCATTTTTCTGTTTTTTCGTCTGTTTACAGATGCTTGCTTAAGAATGTTGCTAGTTTACCTAGGGGTTTGGGTAATCAAATTACCCTCCCGTTAGCGCCAATACTTTGGACGACTGAGTTATCCACAGACCTAAGCCGGTCAAACGCGAATAATCGGTCCCAAAAGCCGTGAATCGCGTGAATCAGGCGGCCACTGATTTGCGATTCTGCCGTTTAGGAATCAATCGCAGCCCCAAAAGCAACAAAATCACCGCCATATAGGCCAGTGGTTCGATCTGAATCCCTTTTACGAGCCAAATAAAATGCGCCCCGCCCAGAATCGCGGCCCCATAGGTCAATTTATGAAGCGTCCGCCAGTTTGGCCCCAACCGCCGCACAGCCCAATTGTTAGATGTAAGCGCAAGTGGCAGCATCAACACGAACGCTGCCATACCAACAGTAATATACGTGCGCTTTAGAATATCCGCCCAGATCTGACTCAGGATCTGAACATCAAGCACCAGCCATACCAGCAGGTGCGCCAATACATATGCAAACGTCACAAGACCAATGGCGCGACGAAACTTGATAAGGTTGATACCTGTGAAACGGCGCAGCGGTGTAATCGCCAATCCGATGATGACCAACTGCAACGCTATCTCACCGTATTCATGTTCAAGCGCCTTAATCGGTTCGGCACCCAAACCGCCCGTCAGACCAAGATAGAAGAAGTACGGCATTGGCAGCAGGTACACAGTATACACACACCACACAGGCAGCTTGCGCGCCCAGCCATTCAGACGGTCAACAATCATGCTAGGCTAGAAGTCCTTACGAAGGTCCATGCCCGCATAAAGCGACGCAACTTCTTCTTCGTAGCCATTGAACATCAAAGTAGGCTCACGCTTTTGAAACAGACCGCCGCCAATGACACGGTGCGATGCTTGCGACCAACGCGGGTGATCTACGTCCGGGTTCACGTTACTGTAAAAGCCGTACTCCCGTGCGTTGATCGTGTTCCAGCTTGTGGGCGGCTCACGGTCCGTCAGGGTGATCTTCACGATCGACTTGATAGATTTGAACCCGTACTTCCACGGCACCACCAAACGGATCGGCGCACCATTCTGGTTGGGCATTGGCTTGCCATAGATACCCGTCGCCATCAATGTCAGCGGATGCATCGCCTCATCAAGGCGCAACCCTTCGACATACGGCCATGGAATAGACGGCAGGCGCTGACCGGGCATTTCCTCGGGCCGGTACAATGTTTCAAAAGCTACGTACTTGGCATCTGACTGCACGCCTGCCTTTTGCAGAATATCGCGCAGCTCAACACCGTTCCACGGCACAACCATCGCCCATGTTTCAACACAGCGGAAACGGTAGATACGTTCCTCTATATCCAGACCATCCAGCAACTCGGCCACAGAATATGTACCGGGGTTATCGACCAGCCCATCAATCGTGATTTCCCACGGGTCGGTGGTCAGGCTACCTGCGTTGGCGGCGGGGTCGCCCTTGCCGGTGCCGAATTCGTAAAAGTTGTTGTAGCTGGTGATGTCTTCAAAGCTGTTGGGCACCAACGCGTCCTGTGCAGCGAAGGCGGACCCTGCGATACTGCCCGCCACACCGGCGGCGGCCATGCCAGCCATTATCTGACGCCGGTTCCAGAACGCCGCTTCCGGTGTCACATCAGCCGCCGTTAACTTGTTCTTCCAACCATAGGCCATGAGCCGCGTCCTTCATCTGTTTGAGCCACGCGCATCATGCGCCCGCCAACTCTTTATACTTACGAGGCGCGCCACACTGCGCAAAGCCCCCCTCACGCATTGGTGAGACCCTGTCACAAAGCCGCCCGCGTCATGTGCGCTTTCTATATAGAATAGAGCACCGCGCCTTCGCGCCCAGGGATCTTGTGCCTAGGGATGCGGCGCGGTTTGCCCTTCATCGCGGGCGGGGTAAATCGTGCTTAGCCGCTTGCTGCTGCCATCTGGTTGTACGATCCGCACATGTGACCGCCGCATTAGGCGTGGCTCGGCCACACCAACAGAATGGGCAATGGTTTCCACTTCATGAACGATGGACCGCGCATAGGCCGCGACTTTCTCGAACTTTTGCTCAACCACTAGCCCCTTTTGAAAACGCGGATCATGGGTGGTGATGCCAGTGGGACATGTGTTCTTGTTGCACTTCAGCGACTGGATGCAGCCAAGGCTAAACATGAAGCCGCGCGCAGACGTCACAAAGTCCGCCCCTGCCGCCAAAGCCCACGCCACATCACCGGGGTTCACCAACTTGCCGCTGGCCACCAAGCGGATGCGTTCCTTAAGGCCCATGCGATCACGTAGCGCACTAATTAGGGGCAACGCCTCACGAATTGGCATCCCCACCAAATCCATCAACGGCATCGGAGAGGCTCCCGTGCCCCCCTCGCCCCCATCAAGGGTGATGAAATCCGGTGCGCTATCCATCCCGCGCTCAAGAATAGCCACAAAGAATTCCTCAAGCGCGTCGGGCGAGCCGACCACAGTCTTAATCCCGACGGGCTTGCCGGTCACCGCGCGCACATGGGCAATCATGTCCAGCAAATCGTACCAGTCATCTACTTCTTCATGGCGGTTCGGGCTGATGCTGTCTTGATGCGGTTCAATCCCGCGAATGTGGGCAATCTCGTCGTTCACTTTGGCAGCGGGAAGTATCCCGCCCTTACCGGGTTTTGCCCCTTGGGCCAGCTTGATCTCGAACATCCGTACAGTCTGATGAGCAGCGACTGCGCGTAGCCGATCATCGCTTAGCTTGCCGTCCTTGGTGCGCACGCCGTATTTGGCCGTGCCAATCTGAAACACAATATCCGCACCACCCGCCAGATGTTCAGGGGCCAGCGCCCCTTCGCCAGTGTTCATCCAGATGCCCGCCTTAGCCGCCCCTTTTGACAGCGCCAAAACCGCCGGCTTGGAAATGGCGCCGTAGCTCATGCCAGATAGATTAAAGATGGAGCGCGCCACAAAAGGCGTTGCCGCTCCTTGGCCAATGATCATCGGTTCCGAGCTGGCGAATTGGTCATCAACGGGCGGGAACGCAGCGTTCACAAAGATGGGCGTGCCGACTTCTGAAATGTTGCGGGTTGAGCCAAAAGCGACCGTGTTACTTTTGCCCTCAGAGGAATGCTTGATCCAGTCGCGCTGCGCACGGTTAAAGGGCAGCTCCTCGCGGTCCATCGCAAAGAAATACTGCCGGAAGAACTCACCCAATGTGCTGAAAAGCGCACGAAACCGCCCGATCACCGGATAGTTGCGCCGCACCGCATCCTCGGTCTGCCAACGATCGCGCACGAACAACACAAGGGCCAGCGCAACAACAAAGCCAATCACCGTCACAAACAACAGCGCCAAGAATTGCAGCGCGTACCCCGCCGCCCCCATAAAGCTGAACATCTCCGCACCCCTTTAAGCAAATCACCTTGCGCCCACTAAACCGCAAAGCCCGCCCAAAAGGAAACCGCATAACGCGGGCGTGAGCGGGCCTTGGCGTTGCGTCCCGCTCATCAGGCCCGTCCGCTGCGGTAAGATCGCGTTAGCCGGTTTGCGCGACACTCCCCAAGCGCGCAATTTGAGAATGCATTTGGTTCAAAGCCCCAGTCGAAATCTGTTCGACACCGCGAAAAGGGCGCCGAACCGATCCACCGCACCGGATTTCGGGGGCTTGGCACGCCCTTCTTGCACCCTCATCTTTGGCGGCCGCCAATTTCTTTCACTCGTTGTTGATACGCTCACATCCAAACAAAAACCGTCCCAGCGTTTCGGCTGAGGCGGCTCTTTGTGCTGTTGCGCTGTCAAACCCACGCGGCCCTGAACAGCGGGTTAATGAACCACCGCATCCTCGGGCGCTTCGCGGGTAGAGGCACTGATCCGGTCGCCCACCAAAAGGCCACTCGGCCCCGCGCTAATGTGAACGGTGCTGCCGTCTACGACATCCCCAGACAACAGCATCTCAGCCAGTTGGTCTTGCAACGCACGCTGGATCACACGCTTCAAAGGCCGCGCGCCAAACACGGGGTCATACCCCTCGTCGGCAAGCCATTGTTTGGCCGCCGCGTCCAACTCAAGATTAATCTTACGCGTCGCCAAGCGTTTCAGCAGCCGCGCCATCTGAATATCGACGATCCCGTCCATGTCTTCGCGGGCCAGACGGTCAAAGATCACAGTCTCATCCAAACGGTTCAAAAACTCAGGGCGGAAATGGCCGCGCACCGCCGCCATCACATCACGTTTGGCCGTAGATGCGTCAGCGCCTTCCGGCAATTCGCTTAGCACCTGAGAACCAAGGTTGCTGGTCAGAATAATCAGCGTTTGCTTGAAATCGACTGTGCGCCCCTGTCCGTCGGTCAACTGACCATCGTCAAGAACCTGCAACAACACGTTGAACACGTCAGGATGCGCTTTCTCAACCTCGTCAAACAGCACGACCTGATAGGGTTTGCGCCGCACGGCCTCGGTCAACACACCGCCTTCGTCATAGCCAACGTACCCAGGAGGCGCGCCAATCAAACGGGCAACCGCGTGCTTTTCCATGAACTCAGACATGTCGATGCGGACCATGGCGCTGTCATCGTCAAACAAGAACTCCGCAACTGCTTTGGTTAATTCGGTCTTCCCCACGCCGGTTGGCCCCAAAAAGAGGAACGAACCAAGGGGGCGGTTTTCATCATTTAGCCCCGCGCGCGCACGGCGCACCGCATTGGACAAAGCCTTAACCGCCGCGTGCTGACCGATGACCCTATTGCCCAGCGCAGCTTCCATCCGAAGCAGTTTTTCGCGGTCACCCTCAAGCATTTTTGAGGTGGGGATACCAGTCCAACGCTCAACCACTTGGGCGATCTGTTCGGGGCGCACGGCCTCTTCGACCACCACATCATCCCCTGCGGTTTCCGCCTCGGCCAAGTCTTTCTCAAGCTGCGGGATTACGCCGTAGGACAATTCACCTGCCTTGGCCAAATTGCCCTCACGCTTGGCGATATCCAACTCGGCGCGCGCACGGTCAAGCTTTTCTTTAAGCACCCGCGCGCCTTCCAACTTGTCACGCTCCGCCTGCCATGCGGTCGTCATTTGTGTGGCGCGTTCCTGCACCTCGGCCAAGTCGCGCTCTAGTGTGGCAAGACGATCCTTGGACGCCTGATCGTCTTCCAAGCGCAACGCCTCGGCCTCGATCTGCATCTGCAAAATTTGACGGTCCAGCACGTCAAGCTCCTCGGGCTTGCTGTCAACTTCCATGCGCAGCCTGCTGGCCGCCTCGTCCATCAGATCAATCGCTTTGTCGGGCAAAAAGCGGTCCGTAATGTAGCGGTGCGACAAAGTAGAGGCCGCAACAAGGGCGCTGTCTGAAATGCGCACACCGTGGTGCAACTCATACTTCTCTTTGATACCGCGCAGGATGCTGATGGTGTCCTCAACCGTGGGCTCGTTCACCAACACCGGCTGGAAACGCCGCGCAAGAGCTGCGTCTTTTTCAACGTGTTTGCGGTACTCATCAAGGGTCGTGGCGCCCACACAGTGCAATTCACCACGCGCCAACGCGGGCTTAAGCAAGTTCGACGCATCCATCGCACCGTCCGCTTTGCCCGCCCCCACAAGGGTGTGCATTTCATCGATGAACAAAACCACCTCACCAGCCGCGGCCGTCACCTCAGACAGGATTGATTTCAGACGTTCTTCAAATTCACCACGGTATTTTGCACCCGCAATCAGCGCCCCCATATCCAGCGACAAAAGTCGTTTGTTGCGCAGGCTTTCAGGCACATCACCGTTGATGATACGCAGGGCCAGCCCTTCGGCGATGGCGGTTTTACCCACGCCAGGTTCACCGATCAGAACGGGGTTATTCTTTGTGCGGCGTGACAATACCTGCATCGCGCGGCGGATCTCATCATCACGTCCAATGATCGGGTCAATGCGCCCCTGACGGGCGGCCTCTGTCAAATCAGAGGTGTATTTGCGCAGCGCCTCATAGGCGTCCTCGGCGCTTGCGGTATCCGCCGTGCGCCCTTTGCGTACGTCATTGATCGCACTGTTAAGCTTTTGCGCAGTGACCTTACCGGCCTCCATCGCGGTTTTCGCGCCAGAGCGTACCATGGCCAACGCCATCAAAACGCGCTCAACGGGCACAAAACTGTCTTTGGCTTTCTTGGCGAGGTTCTCTGCCTCAGCCAGCACGCGGGTTGTGGCGCTATCGAGGTACACAGCGCTCGCGTCGCCTGTCACTTTGGGCAGCTTTGACACAGCCAGATCAGCCGCACGTGCAACCGCAGGCGCATCGCCGCCAGAGGCGCTGATCAGATTGGCGGCAAAGCCCTGATCATCATCCATCATCGCCTTCAGCAAATGTTCGGGGGTCAGCCGTTGGTGGCTCTCACGCGCAGCAATTGTTTGTGCCGCTTGCACGAAACCGCGCGCGCGTTCAGTGAACTTTTCTAAGTCCATGGGTCTCTCCTTTTGCAGCATCCCACATAAATTTCGCACCCGCCTTTGCGGCATACATCGGTGTGGGACCTTATGTAGCTTAGATGGGGCGAATGATGCCCGCGTTCAAGTGACGGAATGCCTAAAATCCACGCAAAGCCCCACCGCGAGGCAAGGCCAACCACCGCTTTCGGCACACCCGCTCGCTTGCATCGCGCCCCCAAAGCAACTACCCCCGCCACAACAAAACATACGTACCAAAAGGAGCCGCACCGATGGCCGACGATAGATTGATTGTTGCGATGGATGTGCCGAACGCTTTGGCAGGCCTGAAACTGGCCGATGAGCTGGGTGACGCGGTATCTTTCTATAAAATCGGGTTGGGCATGTTGACTGGTGGCGGGCTTGGCCTTGCCAATGAGTTGAAGGCAGAACGCGGCAAACGCATCTTTCTGGACATGAAACTGTTCGATATCGGCGCAACTGTTGAGGCAGCCGTTCGCGGCTTGGCGCAGTTTGATCTGGATTTTCTGACCGTTCACGGTGACCCGCAAGTGGTGAACGCTGCAAAACAAGGCGCTGCTGGTTCGAACACAAAAATCCTCGCGGTTACCATTTTGACCTCGCTTGATCGTGGTGACTTGGACGACTGTTTGATCAAAGACGGTCTGATCCCTGATCTGGTGACTGAACGTGCGGGCCGTGCGCTTGAAGCTGGCGCAGACGGTGTGATCGCATCCCCCCAAGAAGCGGCATTGATCCGCGCGCTGCCAATTGCGGACGACAAACTGATCGTTACCCCCGGCGTGCGCCCAACCGGCGCGGCCCTTGGGGATCAAAAGCGCGTTGCGACACCGGCATCAGCCATTCGCGACGGCGCAAACCACATCGTAGTGGGCCGTCCCATCTGGCAAGCCGAAAACCCACGCGCGGCAGCGCAAGCCATCACAGATGAGTTAGCCGCGCTCTAAACGCGACTTGCACACGTCCACCGCACAAAAGACCCGCCTTACACCATTTTGGTCAGCGCCTTTGTGACCTCAGCCGCCACAAGTTGATGCGCCGGCGCGCCCCACAACTCGGTTGCGGCGGGCTGGTCCATCTCGGTGTAGCTCATCCCTTCCAGGCGAAGTGCTGCATCATGGGATGGCAAGTCCACCTCAACGATGCCTGTCACGCTTTGGCCGATTTGCTCCATCATCGTGCGGTCCACAAAAAGCGGGTCCCCACCCAGCGGGCCAAACTGTGCCGTCATTGGTGGCTTGACCCAAAGCAGAATGACTTTTCCGTCAATTTTGGCCAAAAGCGAGCGCATCCGTGCAAGCCACGCTTGGCGCAACTCATCCACAACAATCTCGTATTTCTCAGGTGCCTCGGACTGCAGCGTCGACAAAAGGTGCCGCGTGAAAGTGAACTCCGTAAAATCCGTACCGCGAAAAATGGTCTGCATTAGCATCGATGGCTTCAAAAAGCGGTCGTTGCGCCGTGGGTGCACAGAATAGAACCGGTTCGACAGGTTCGCAGCGCCCATCACCTCAAGCACCGTCACACGGGCCTTGGAACAGGCGCCTGGTACGAAGGGATCACCCAAAAACACATCAGGTCCCGCATTCACACAGCCAAAATTCACGCATTGAACATCAAGGCCTTGCTCGACCAAATCCGGAAACGGTTGGGGCATGAATTTGCCGTATGTTTCTGTGCCACCCAGAAACGCCACATAATCTGTCTCAAGCCGCTTGCGTGGTCCGCGAAACACCAGTTTCGAGCGGCCATACCTGCACGGCATGTACTCAAGGGCGGTCTGCCCCGTTGATTGAATGGTCATTACGCCACCTCTCACAATTTCACCCAAGGACACGATTCTCACAAAGGTCTTTCCAAACCGCTAACCCGCTAATTTGTTGAAAACTGTCTCAATCACGGGGTTGCGCGCGCAGGCTGCTCACGACACAGTTAACGCAAACAGCATCAGAGGATCCGTCATGGATATTGAGCAGGTTGGCGTTATCGGCGCGGGGCAAATGGGCAATGGTATCGCCCATGTTTTTGCAAGCGCCGGGTATCATGTGCGGCTGAATGATGTGAGCGCAGATGCCCTTGCGGCGGCGCAGGCGTTGATTGCCAAAAACATGGACCGCCAAGTTGCCAAAGGCACGATGACCGCCGAGGACCGCGACGCAGCTTTGGCGCGCATTGCCACGACGCTTGATCTGGCCGAGCTTGGGCAGAGCGATCTGATCATTGAAGCCGCCACTGAGAAAGAAGACGTGAAGAACGAGATCTTCAAGGCGCTGCAACCGCACCTAAAACCTGAGACAATTCTGACCTCAAACACGTCGTCTATTTCGATCACGCGCCTTGCAAGCCGCACGGACCGGCCAGAAAAGTTCATGGGTTTCCACTTCATGAACCCTGTGCCCGTGATGCAGCTGGTTGAGCTGATCCGCGGCATCGCCACTGACGAAGAGACATTTAAAACCTGCCACACCGTTGTTGAGCGTCTTGGAAAAACATCCGCTACCGCAGAAGATTTTCCCGCGTTCATCGTCAACCGCATCCTGATGCCGATGATCAATGAGGCGATCTATACACTGTACGAGGGCGTCGGTTCGGTCACGTCTATCGACACGTCCCTAAAGCTGGGCGCAAATCACCCGATGGGCCCGCTTGAATTGGCCGATTTCATTGGCCTTGATACCTGCCTGTCCATCATGAACGTTCTGCACGACGGGCTGGCAGATACGAAATACCGGCCCTGCCCGCTGCTGACAAAATATGTGGAAGCTGGATGGTTGGGCCGCAAAACGAAACGCGGGTTTTATGATTACCGCGGCGAAACACCCGTTCCGACCCGCTGATTAGTCTGCCTTAAGGGCCAGTGTTTTTTCACGAAGCCACGCCATAAAGCCGCGCGGATTGGCAGACCATTTCTGAATTTCTGCCGGATCAAACGGTGCGCCCACCACAGGGCTTTGCGGTTTATTAAGCGCGTGAACCACCTCGTGGATCAACAGGCCCTGCCGCAAAGTGGGCGAGATTTTATTGGCAATTTGATACATCCGGCTGTTTTGCCCGGGAAAGTAAATCGGCACCACAGCGGCTTTTGAGCGTTGGATCATCTTGGCCGTAAAGGGGTTCCACTCTGCCTCAACGGCGGGGCCAAAGAACGTTTCTGAACATGACACAACGCCGGACGGGAACAGCACAATCACACCACCACCAGACAAATGCGCCATTGCTTGCTTGCGCATATCAAGGCTTTTTTGCAGGCTGTCTTCCTCATGCGGAAAGGGCACGGGGATCATGAATTCTTCGATCTCATCAACGCCCGTCAACAGCGACCGCGTCAGGATTTTGTAATCTGTCCGCACGCGGCCGATCAATTCCGCCAAAATCATCCCGTCGACCAAACCGTGCGGATGGTTGGCCACCACAACAACGGGCCCAGTGGCAGGAATATTGGCAATTTGCTCGGCGGGCGTTTCAAGGGTGATGCCCATGTGGCGCAGCGCTTGTTTCCAAAACGCCTGACCATAAGCTGCGCCCTCACGCTCGAACCGGCGGATAAGATAAAGCAGTGGAATTTTGCCCGTCATCCACTCCATCACACGGATTACATTGGCTTTGAACGGATTGGTAAATGTGTTGGCATAAGACAAGCGACGCTTGTCATAGGGCACCACGTCTGCGGGCGCGCCTTGGGCTGGGGGTCTTTGTTCAAGGCGATCAACCACTGAAACGATCCTTTTTGGCAGCCCCCGCAAACACTAGAATTCTTCGCCGAACTTATCAGCGATCAGTGCTTCCAAGGCTTGCGCCGCCGCATCTGCATCAGCGCCCGAAATTTCAACATTGATAAAACTTCCTTTCGATGCTGCCAACATCAAAAGCCCCATTATGCTGTCACCTGTGGCACTAAGCCCATCTTTACTGACCTCAACGTTCGCGGCGTGTTGCTCGACCACCTCGACAAATTTCGCAGAGGCGCGGGCATGAAGGCCCTTTTGATTGATGATCTCGAGGGTTTTGGAAATGGTTTGGGTCATAACTCGTATCCGGTTTGGCCCACGGTTCGGGCGTCCATATATTTGCGGCCAGCATCACGGGCGCCCAAAACGGCGGCCTTCAGCGGTAAGCTGCGGGTTTTCGCGAGCTTGATCAAAAGCGGCAAATTGGCGCCATAAAGGATCATGCGGTTTGCAGGGTTGCACGCGGCCAAACTAAGGTTGGAAGGCGAGCCGCCGAACATGTCAGTGACAACAACGACGCCGTCGCCTGTATCCACTGTGTTGGCGGCGGTGCAAATCTCGGCCTCTTTGGCGATGCGGTCGTGCTCGTAACTGATCTCAACAGTGACAATTCCCGCTTGCTGACCGACCACGTGTTCAACCGCGCGCAGATATTCGCGAGCCAATCCACCATGTGCAACGATCACAATGCCAATCAAGTGGATGTTCCTTTGAGGGGCAGCGAGGCGCTGCGGTGTCGGTCTAATTCGCGATGCCTAACTGACATTTCCCAGCCTTGTTGCGCAAGGGCTTTGGCCAGCATTTGTGCAACTGTGACGGAACGGTGCTGTCCGCCCGTGCAGCCAAGCGCCACCGTAAGGTGTGTCTTGCCCGACGCCTTGAACGCAGGGAACAGCGTGCGCAACATGCCAGTCAGGTGATCAAAGAACGGATCAAAAAGCGGATCGGCCATGACGTAATCTTGCACCGGCACATCAAGGCCAGTGTTTTCACGCAAAGCGGGCTCCCAATGGGGGTTGCGCAAAAAGCGGCAATCAAACACCAGATCAACCCCTTGGGGCAGCCCCCGTTTGTAGGCAAAGGATTGCACTGTGATCGCCAAATTTGCGGCACCACCTGTGGCGAAAGAGCCGCCAAGCGTTGTGATCAATTCTTGGGCAGTTAACGTCGAGGTATCAAAGATATAATCAGCGCGCTCGCGAATTGGGGCAAGCAACGCGACCTCGGCGCGGATGCCAAGCAACGGCGCGTCTTGCGGCGCAAGCGGGTGGCGGCGACGGGTCTCGGAATACCGTTGGACCAGCACATCTTCGCGGGCATCCAGATAGACCACCTCACACTGAACCCGCTTCATCAGCGCAAAAACCGCATCAACGGAAAAGTCACGGTTGCGCACATCAAGACCCAAAGCCATGCGCCGCGAGACAGGCGGTCCATCCAAAAGGCGCGGGATCAACGACAGCGGCATGTTGTCGATTGCCTCAAAACCTAAATCTTCTAATGCCGCGATTGCGGTCGCGCGCCCCGCCCCTGACGGACCCATCACCAAGACTACCGGCGCGGTGTCATCAGCGTTTTGCGCAATTGGCGTTTGGGTAGGCGTTGCACTCGGCTCAGACATCATCAGCAATCCCGCATTTGAGAAATTGCAGATAAGCCGCCGGTGCATAATCTGCAGCCACCGCAGGAACGACGCGGCACTTTAGCCCCAGAAATTCAGTATAGCTTGGTGCAGGCAACCGCGTGGGCGCTTTAGCATCTGATGGTGGCACCTGATCCAGATCGACCACAGCCATGACCTGCGCTTGCGCCGCAGGATTTGCGCGCAACACACCGATGCCGCGCGCCTCAATCAGGCCAGAAATATTGGGGGCGGCAGTCGCCATCAGGGCGCCATCAACATTGTGCAGAGCCGTTTGATCATCAGCCACCAATTGGGCCCCAAGCGCCATCATTTGCAGCCCAAGGGCCGACTTACCACGCCCCGAGGCACCCATAATCATGAGCGCGCGTCCATCAACAGCAACAGTGGTGGCGTGGATAAGGTCCATACCCAGCCCATAGCACGCCATCTGTTCAAATTGAAGAAAAACGCGCGGCTAAACCGGCAAGCCCACCACAAAGCGCGCACCCAGAGGATCAGAGGTGACATCCGCATCAGTCGGGCGGATGTTTTCGGCCCAGATGACGCCGCCGTGGGCCTCAACGATTTGCTTGGAGATTGCCAAGCCCAGACCCGAGTTATTGCCAAACTGCTGTTCCGGGCGCTCAGAATAGAAGCGTTTGAACACTTTGCTCAGCGCCTGATCGGGAATGCCGGGGCCTGTGTCTTCGACAACGATCAACACGCGATTGTCACGGCGGCGAACCCAAACGCGGATAGCGTCGCCCTCCTCACAAAAGGACACGGCGTTGGTGATAAGATTGACGAACACCTGCGCCAAGCGCCCCTCAAGACCGTCGATCATGATGGGTCCCGGTGGCAGGTCCGAGACCAGTTCCACCCCTTTGTCAGACGCACTTTGGCCCAGATAATCAGACAGGTTTGAAAGCATGTTCAAAAGGTCGAACGGCTCTTCTGTTTCTTTGACCAACTCACTGTCCAAGCGGGATGCGTTGGAAATGTCACTGACCAAACGATCAAGGCGCTGCACGTCATGTTCAATCACCTCAAGCAGGCGCTCGCGTTGATCATCGCGCTTGGCCACGCGCATTGTGCCCACCGCAGAGCGCAAAGAGGCCAGCGGGTTTTTGATTTCATGGGCAACATCAGCGGCGAACTGTTCATTCGCCTCAATCCGGTCATAAAGCGCGCCGACCATGCCGCGCAGCGCGCCAGACAAGCGGCCAATTTCATCCGGGCGGGCGGTTAAATCGGGGATGCGCACCCGCGACGGGGCGCGTTTAGAAGAACTTTTATCGCGCCCAATTTCAGCAGCCGCAGCCAGATCAGACAGCGGATTCGCGATTGCCGAGGCCAACACAAAACTAAGGCCAACACTGACAAAAATGGCGATCAAAAACATCTGCAACAGATTTTCACGCTCGCTTTTTACAAGCTGGTCAATCTCGCCTGCCGCACTTGCCATGCCGATTGCGCCGATGACCGCGCCATTGTGCAGGATCGGCGTGGCTACGGTGAAAATGGTTTGCCCGCTTGCATCAATGGCGGGCACGACCACGGTTTGCCCCGCCAGCGTTTGGCCCAACAATTGCCGCACAAGGTCTTGGGAGGTCACAGTGTCCGCACCAGCAGGCGCGCCGCCAATCACCCGCGCGATACCGCGCCATGCACCCGCCAGCATATCCGTGATGAACGTCCCGCCATCTGCGGGTTTGCCAAGAGCCGCGCTGTTGCCACGTTCCGCGCCCAGCGACTGCGCCACAAGAACCGCTGATGGGTCAAAAACGAAAACGTCTGACTGACCGCGCAGATCAAGCTCGGCCAATGTTTTGGGCGCGTCTACCCCGTCAGCAGTTGCCAAGTTTACAGGCGTACCTGCGGGCACCTGCGCCTCAAACACGTCTGCGATCAATTCAACTTCTGTCAACAAAGAGGCAGCGCGTTGAAAGGCCAAGCTGTCACGCGAGGTATTGAGGTAAAGCAGCCCCGCCACCAAAATCATCAAGCCCAACAAGTTGAAGGTGATGATCTTGCGCACCAAAGGCGAGCTTGTCAGCGCAGACAAACCCCGCCTGTCACGGCGCGCCCGCAGCTCTGTGTCGACCCCCTCTTTGGGGGCCACAAAGTCTTCACCCAAGGCGATGCTGGCCTCGCGCACTGACTTCAAGGAATGAATGTCAACGTTGCTCAACGCGGGCGCTCTATTCTTCGTTGTAGCGGTAACCGATGCCGTAAAGCGTTTCGATCGCGGCGAAATCACTATCGGCGGTGCGCATCTTTTTGCGCAGGCGTTTGATGTGACTGTCGATGGTGCGGTCGTCCACGTAGACTTGCTCGTCGTAGGCTACGTCCATCAACTGATCGCGCGATTTCACAAAGCCAGGGCGTTGCGCCAAGGCTTGCAGCAACAAAAACTCGGTCACAGTGAGCGAGACATCATTGCCCTTCCACGAAACCGCATGGCGGAGCGGGTCCATGATAAGTTCACCGCGAACCATGATTTTGGTTTCTTCGGTTTCGGCAATCTCAATCCCGTCAAGCGCGTCCTGCCGGCGCAATAGGGCGCGAATACGCTCTACCAAAAGGCGCTGGCTGAAGGGCTTTTTGACGTAATCATCCGCCCCCATCCGAAGGCCCAGAACCTCATCAATCTCGTCATCCTTGGACGTCAGGAAAATGACGGGCATCGCGCTTTTCTGGCGCAAGCGCTGCAACAAATCCATCCCGTCCATGCGCGGCATTTTAATGTCGAGCACAGCCATATCGGGCATCTGTTTGTTGAACGCGTCTAGGGCGGCTTGCCCGTCGTTATATGTTTGAACGTCAAAGCCTTCAGCTTCGAGCGTCATGGAGACAGACGTCAGAATATTCCGATCGTCGTCGACCAAAGCGATCTTGGACATACTACTCATCCTCAATTTTAATCGTTATTGCCTACTTTTTATAGGCAACATCACCGTTTTTGCCCTGCGAATCAACTGATATCTCGCAAACGGGGCTGACAGGTGCGGGCTGAGTAAGCGCATCACTTCCTTAAATGATGATAAACGTCGCAGATGAGAAACAGTGTTTGCGCTAAACCCAAATTGGTGGCGCTAACAGGGCAAATGCGTCCTGTTCAACTCTGGAAACGTCATGTTAAGCGCCTTGTATCCCGCGCAAATACCAGCGCCAACTCTTGGAGACTTCAAATGACACTTGGACGGGTCAACCCAAACCACACCCTCGACGCACAAGGCATCACGGGGCTTGGGCAAGTCTATTACAATTTGTTGGAACCAGCGTTAATCGAAACAGCCCTCAAGAATAACGAGGGTACTTTGGGCAAAGGTGGCGCCTTTTTGGTAAGCACCGGCAAGTTCACGGGCCGCTCACCCAAGGACAAGCACGTTGTGCGCACAGCCTCTGTTGCCGATAGTATCTGGTGGGAAAATAACGCCGAAATGTCCGAAGTGGGCTTTGACGCGCTTTATGAAGATATGCTGGCCCACATGAAGGGCCGCGATTACCACGTGCAGGATTTGTTTGGTGGATCGGACCCCGCGCAACGCCTTGATGTGCGCATGGTGACCGAGCTTGCTTGGCACGGATTGTTCATCCGCCACATGCTGCGCCGCCCCGAGCGCGCCGAGTTGGACAGCTTTGTGCCCGACTTCACCGTAATCAACTGCCCCTCATTCAAAGCGGACCCTGCCAAGCACGATTGCCGCAGCGAGACCGTGATTGCGATGAACTTCGACCGTAAAATCATCTTGATTGGCGGCACGGAATACGCGGGCGAGAACAAGAAATCTGTGTTCACATTACTGAACTACTTGCTGCCCGAAAAAGGCATTATGCCGATGCACTGCTCGGCCAACCACGCCAAAGGCAACCCTGTCGACACGGCTGTGTTCTTTGGCTTGTCAGGCACAGGCAAAACCACATTGTCTGCCGATCCCAACCGCGTGTTGATCGGCGATGATGAGCATGGCTGGTCCGACCGCGGGACGTTCAACTTTGAGGGCGGCTGCTACGCCAAGACCATCAATTTGTCCGCCGAGGCAGAGCCAGAGATTTACGCGACCACCTCCAAGTTTGGCACAGTCATTGAAAACATGGTGTTTGATCCCGAAACCAAAGAACTGGATTTCGACGACGACAGCCTGACCGCCAACATGCGCTGCGCGTACCCGCTTGAGTATATCTCGAACGCGTCCGAAACGGCTCTTGGTGGACACCCCAAAAACATCATCATGCTGACCTGTGACGCATTTGGTGTGCTGCCTCCAATTGCGCGCCTGACACCGGCCCAAGCGATGTACCACTTCTTGTCCGGCTTCACGTCAAAAGTAGCCGGCACAGAGCGCGGCGTGACCGAGCCCGAGCCCACGTTCTCAACGTGCTTTGGCGCACCCTTCATGCCCCGCCGCCCAGAAGCCTACGGCAATTTGCTGCGCGAAAAGATTGCAAGCCACGGCGCGACGTGCTGGCTGGTAAACACCGGCTGGACCGGTGGCGCGTATGGCACAGGGTCGCGGATGCCCATCAAAGCAACCCGCGCACTGTTGACAGCGGCGCTTGATGGCTCGCTCAACGAAGGGACTTTCCGCAAGGATCCGAACTTTGGCTTTGACGTGCCCGTTACTGTGGCTGGCGTGGACGCGAGCCTGTTGAATCCGCGCAGCACATGGGCCGACAAAGCGGCCTATGACGCCCAAGCGCAAAAGCTGGTGGATATGTTTGCCACCAACTTTGAGCAGTACGTGCCGTTCATTGATGAAGACGTAAAAGCAGCCGCAATCGGCTAACTCATAGCGCTGTGGCCCTGCCCCAAGCGGGCGGGGCCGCATGCAATCAGGGCTAACCCAGAACCCCGCGACGGATCAGGTTAAGCCCCGCCACAATCAAAACAACCAGGGTAATTTTGCGGAACTTGGCTTGGTCCAGCTTTGATTGCACCGCCATGCCCGACAGCAACCCAATGCCCGCAGGCACCAACATCAGTGCCGAAAGCGACCATGTTTGCGCATTGAAAATACCGGACTTCAGGTGGGCCGATAAAAGCACCACAGAACCCGCGCCGTAAATCACGCCCTGCACGCGCAAGTTCTCACGCTTGGCGATATCAAGTGCGGTCAGATAAAGCACCGTAGGCGGCCCCCATGTGCCCGATAGCCCCCCCAGCGAGCCTGCAAAAAGCGCTACGCCAATCTCAACCGGGCGGCGGTTGCCCGGATTGATCGACGGGCGCCAGCCGATCAGTTGCAACGTGGCAAAGAACGTCACAGGAATGCCCAAAATCAGATAAAGCACCCACCGTTCAAGTGATGTCACAAGCTGTGCAGTCACAAGGATCATCGACAAGCAGATCAACAAATAAAGCCGGTGCTTCTTGGCCGATTCGTAGGCCGCGCGAATACCAGTGCGAAAAGCCTGTAACAAATTGGAGGCGACTGTGGGCAGGATCAGCGTGGCAATTGCCAATTCGGGCGACAACAGCGTGCCAAGGCCCGAAACCATAATCATCGGCATCGCAAACCCCACGGCACCTTTGACAAATCCTGCAAGCAGGCCGATCATCACAAAAGCGAAGATAATAAGCGCGGGTTGTTCGAATAGAATTGTCATAGGAGCAGCTTTATCGGAATGCGCGGCAAACAACAGCAGGCAAATTCACTGCCGACACCGCCCTGCAAGACGCCAGTCCACTTCGACACATTTGTGCGTAAGGTGTAATTTTTGCGAATTATTATTGCGCTGCGAGTGCAAAGTGCGTATGCAGAAACTCAGTTTTGAAAAGGATGCTTCTCATGGCCCATGACGGACAAGATATGACCCTCACGCAAGCTACTGTTCTGCCTGATCTTTTGGCACTGACGGCGGATGCTATCGCGCCCTGCGAAAAAGTGCTGGAGACTGCGAAGGACTGCCTTCGCGCAACAGTCACGGACGGCGATCGCATCAGCGGGGCATTGATTGAACAAAACCAGACGGCGGCGCATGGGCTGGCGTGGTTGGCCACATATGTAGAGGCCCTGCGCCAAATGCAGAACTGGGCCGAGGGTTTGCAGGCATCCGGCACATTTGGTGAGACCGAACAGTTGCTGCATCAGATCGCCTTTGGTGAATACCTGTGGCAAATCTACGGTGGCATCCCGATGAACCAAGGCGAAATCCTGCGCCTGCAAGACATCGGCATGACCCAAGAGCAAATGGGCGCGCTGATGACGCCTGCGGTGATGAAGCTAACCCAAAGCGGCAACACCCAAGCCGCACGCAGCCGCCTTGTGGAACTGATGCAGGAGCAATCCGCCAACATCACCGTTGGTGCCTCTGGGCTGGATGAAGAGCTGGAGATGATCCGTGAGCAATTCCGCCGCTATGCGGTTGAGAAGGTTGAGCCCTTTGCCCACGAATGGCACCTCAAAGACGAATTGATCCCCATGGAGATCATCGAAGAGCTGGCCGAGATGGGTGTATTCGGCCTGACCATTCCCGAAGAATACGGCGGGTTTGGCCTGTCCAAAGCATCTATGTGCGTGGTCTCCGAGGAGCTTTCGCGCGGCTACATCGGTGTTGGCAGCCTTGGCACCCGTTCTGAAATTGCAGCCGAATTGATCATTTGCGGCGGCACAGAAGAGCAAAAGCAAAAGTGGCTGCCTCGTTTGGCAAGCGCTGAGACGTTGCCCACAGCCGTTTTCACCGAGCCAAACACAGGCTCTGACCTTGGTGCGCTGCGCACCCGTGCGGTCAAAGATGATAACGGCGATTATGCGGTGACCGGCAACAAAACGTGGATCACCCACGCCACCCGCACACAGATCATGACCCTGCTTGCGCGCACGGACCCCGAGACAACCAACTATAAAGGGTTGTCCATGTTCATCGCCGAGAAAACCCCCGGCACCGAGGAAAACCCTTTCCCGACCGAGGGCATGACCGGCGGCGAGATCGAAGTGCTGGGCTACCGCGGCATGAAAGAATACGAACTGGCGTTCGATAACTTCCACGTCAAAGGCGAGAACCTTTTGGGCGGCGCCGAAGGTATGGGCTTCAAGCACTTGATGGAGACATTCGAAAGTGCGCGCATCCAGACCGCAGCGCGGGCCGTTGGTGTGGCTGCATCTGCGCTGGACGTCGGGATGCAATACGCGCTGGACCGTAAACAGTTCGGCAAGGCGTTGATCAACTTCCCACGCGTTTCCAGCAAATTGGCCATGATGGCCGTTGAAACCATGGTCGCTCGCCAGCTGACGTACTTCTCAGCCAATGAGAAAGACGAAGGCCGCCGTTGTGATCTTGAGGCGGGGATGGCGAAACTTTTGGGCGCGCGGGTTGCGTGGGCTGCGGCCGACAACGCGTTGCAGGTCCACGGTGGCAACGGTTTTGCGCTTGAGTACAAAATCAGCCGAATCCTATGTGATGCACGCATCCTCAACATCTTTGAGGGCGCAGCAGAAATTCAGGCACAGGTTATTGCGCGCCGCCTTTTGGGATAGGCCGTGCAGCCAAACACATCTGACATGCAAAGCCCCTGCCACTGTGTGGGGGCTTTTGCGTTTGCGGCGCACACAAGGATATGAACTGCCGGCACTTGCCGCCCAATGTGTCAGCAGTAAGGTGCCTGCATGAAAACCGTTTTGCCCTTCGTTCTTTGCGCATCACTCGCGGCCTGTGCTGCAGATGAAACCATTACGGCTTATGGTGCCGGTGACCGCGTTTGGCGTGTTAGCGAAATAAACGGCGCAGCTTTTGACGCAACCGCAACAATCAGCTTTGCCACAGCGGGAACCGTGACAGGTACGGCGCCGTGCAACGCATTCACCGCACGTCAGATGGCGCCTTACCCGTGGATTGAACTTGGCCCCATCGCGGCGACAAAGCGCGCCTGCCCTGACTTGGCGCAGGAAGCTACGTTCTTTGAGACCTTGAGCGCGGTAAATACTGCGGATGTTCTGGGGGACATGATGATTTTAACGGCTGTCACTGACGGTGAAACCACAGCGCAGATGGTACTGGAAGCACGCTAAGACGGGGCCTCTGTTTGGGCTAAACGGCGCAGTGCATCCATCAGGCGGGTCCGTGCAGCAGGGACAGGCTTGCCCCCTAGGTTTTTCGCCAATTGGGTTTCCAGAAAATGCCCCGTTACTTTTAGTGCTTCGCAAATTTCGGTTGTGCTGGCGTCGCCTTCACCCAACAGAACAGGTGGCAGTGGCAACAATTTAGAGGCGTATTCGCCCGCTCCTTTTGCTGTCACAGCCCGCCCAGTTTTGGGGCTGACAAAGGCCAAGCCTTCTTGCGCACCGGTCACAGCGCAAGCGCTGAGATCAAGCCCGTAGCCCGCTGTTTCAAGCAGCATCATTTCCCACTGAAGATAAGCCAGCGGCCACACATCGTCTTGCCCAAGCAAATCAAGAAGAGCCGTGGAGCGCGCGTAAAACTCGGCATCCCCTTCCCCTTCAGCCAGTGAAAACGCCAGCAAAGACGTGACCGCCGTGAGCCCCGCCAACGCAAAGCGGTTGTTCATGGCAATTGCCGCGCGGCTGCGCTGTGGCTCAACGGTAAAAGCCCCAAGGTGTTCGGCCAAACGTGCTTTCCAAGTGACGTCAAGTTGTGCGCCAGCTTGCAACACCGGCGTCATTTTCCGGCTAGATGCGCCGCGCACCACCCCTGAGGCCAGACCGTGTTCGGCCGTGAACACTTCAATGATCGCAGCACTTTCTGCGTGGCGGCGCACCGATAGCAAAACGCCCTCGTCACGCCACGTGATCATTCGCTTAGACCCGGCTCATCCAGCAAATGGCGGCCTTGCCGGTCTTCGACCTCAATCACCCAAAGGTCAGGATCAAAGCCACGCTGTTTGCTTAGTGAAGCATCCACATCACGTTCGTCGCCCTCGGCCAGAATGACCCAATTGCGGTCACCCGTCATAATGTCAAAGCTGCGTTGGTAGGCCGTGGCCTTACCATCAAGGGTATTCATCTTGATCAAAATCGCCCCTGCAGTCAGATCACCTTTGGCCACCACAAACGCAGGAATATCCATCAGGCGCAGTCGCGTCAGATACGCCCCCACCCACACATCTGCGGTGAGACGGGCCAAACTCATGGGGCGCCGTCTTTGAAATCAAGCCCCATTTCGGAATAGCGCTCGGATTCTTCAAGCCAGTTTGGACGTACTTTGACCTGCAAAAAAAGGTGCACTTTGCGGCCAACGAATTCTGTCAGCTCTTCACGTGCCGCTTTACCAAGCGCCTTGATCGTCTCACCGCGGTTGCCAAGCACGATTCCTTTGTGACCGTCGCGCATCACATAGATCAACTGATCGATGCGTACCGAACCGTCTTCGCGTTCTTCCCATTTTTCCGTCTCTACGGTCATTTGGTAAGGCAGCTCTTGGTGCAAGCGAAGGGTCAGTTTTTCGCGGGTCACTTCGGCTGCAATCATACGCATGGGCAGGTCAGCGATTTGATCTTCGGGATACAAGTACGGCCCCTCCGGCACGACACCCGCAAGCCATGATTTCAACGTGTCCGTCCCGTGGCCTTTTTCGGCGCTGATGAGGAAAGTTTCTTCAAAGGCAAACAATGCGTTCAACTCTTTGGTCAGCCCCAGCAAAACATCCGCTTGGACGCGGTCAATCTTGTTGATGGCAAGGGCAACGCGTTGTGTCCCCTCACGTTCAGACAGGCTTTCAATGATCTGGCGGACCCCGTCCGTGATGCCGCGGTGAGCTTCGATCATAAGAACAACAATGTCCGCATCCGCAGCCCCGCCCCACGCGGCAGTGACCATCGCGCGGTCAAGGCGGCGCCGCGGGCGGAAAATACCGGGTGTGTCCACGAAGACAATTTGGCTTTCGCCTGACATGGCAACACCGCGAATACGGGCGCGGGTCGTTTGTACTTTATGCGTCACGATGGACACTTTCGCGCCAACCATGCGGTTGAGAAGCGTGGATTTCCCTGCGTTGGGCTCTCCGATGAGGGCCACAAATCCGGCGCGTGTTGTCATGGTTTTACCTTTTCCAAAAGCGCCTTCGCGGCGGCTTGTTCGGCGTTGCGTTTGTTGCCTGCGGTGGCCGTTGCGGCCTCGCCGCTGGCCAGCTGTACTTCGATTGTGAAGACCGGCGCGTGATCAGGACCACTACGTGATACTTCACGGTAACTGGGTGGGTTCTGCTTAAGGCTTTGCGCGTGTTCTTGCAGCGTTGTCTTGGCATCGCGGGCATCGGCCTCAACGGTTTCGACCCGCTTACCCCAAAGGCGCAAAATAGTGCTGCGCGCGGCTTCGAAACCGCCATCACGGTAAATTGCGGCAATTACCGCTTCCATTGCATCACCCAGAAGGGCCTCTTTACGGCGTCCACCAGACAGCATTTCGGAGCGGCCCAATTTCAGCACGGCACCCACATCAATGTCACGGGCCACGGCGGCACAGGTTTCTTTGCGCACAAGCGCGTTGAAGCGCGGCGCAAGTTTGCCTTCAGCAGCGGCGCGATCTGCATCAAGAAGGGCTTCGGCCATCACAAGGCCCAAAACACGGTCGCCCAGAAACTCGAGCCGCTGGTTGTCATCGCGGTTTGGCGTGGACATGGACGAATGGGTAACGGCCCGCACCAAAAGGTCGGGCCGTTCAAAGGCGTATCCCAAACGGGTTTGGAATGCTTTCAGGTCTGCGCTTAGCTTCATTGCAACTTCTTAAAGAAACGGTCCGCGCGCCATGTCCAAAAGAACAACATAGAGCGACCTTGTGAGCTGAAGATAACGCGGTCGGCGCGACCGATGAGATACTTGGCGGGGACAAAACCAACGCCCCCAAGTGACTGCGGAAAGCGGCTGTCAGATGAGTTATCGCGGTTGTCGCCCATGAAGAAATAGTTGCCTTCGGGTACCGTGTAGACGGGTGTGTTATCGGCGCTGCTGACGCGCACATCCAAGATTGAATGGGACGAACCATCAGGCAGAGTTTCGATGTATTTGTCTTTGATGCAATCCGCGCCAAGGCCAACCGACCCTTTGCAAGCGGGCAATCTTTTTTGCGGACCTTGGGCTTCGAACACCTCAACGAACTCACCAGCGGTTTCAATGCCCACGGGGGTGTCGTTGATATGCAGAACCGCGTTTTTCATTTGAATGCGGTCGCCCGGCATCCCCACAACGCGCTTGATAAAATCAGAGTTGTTCACAGGGTGGCGGAACACCACAATATCACCGCGCTCGGGTTCAGAACTAAAAATGCGATCCGGAATAGGACAGGCAGAAAACGGACAGGAATACTGTGAATACCCATAGGCCATCTTGTTCACAAACAGAAAATCACCGACCAGCAGCGTGTCTTTCATAGAGCCTGACGGGATCCAGAACGGCTGAAAGAACAGGGTGCGAAAGACGCCCGCAATCAGCAAAGCATAGACAACGGTCTTGATGGTCTCGCCGATGCTATCTTTGGCTGTGTCTTTTTTGGCCATAAAAGAGGTCCGATCTGTAAAAATGAGTTGGGGCTAGATGGGCCGCGAGGGCACGACTGTCAAGGTTTGCAGCTTATCCGCGGGCGGAAACGGGCCGTGCCTCAATCACAACGAAAGCCTGTGCCCATGGATGGTCATCAGTTAAGGTTACATGAACAATCGCCTCATGCCCGTCGGGCGTCATGGCGGCGAGGCGATCTTTGGCCCACCCCGTCACATGCATCACGGGCTGGCCTGTGCGCAGATTGCTCACGGACATGTCTTTCCACGCAATCCCCATGGCCAATCCCGTACCAAGCGCCTTGGAACACGCCTCTTTGGCAGCCCACCGTTTGGCGTAGGTGCCAGCAACATCTTTGCGGCTTTCGGATTTGCGTTTTTCTTCATCCGTAAAGACGCGGTTTTTGAACCTGTCGCCAAACCGATCAAGCGTGCCTTGAATGCGCTCTATGTTCGCCAAATCCGTGCCAATCCCAAGGATCATGCGCCGCACTCCCAATGGGCGAAATATGTGTCGACGGTCTTCACAGTGTGCGCGCGGCATCCATCAGGCGGCGCATTTCAGCCATCGCATCGGGCAAGCCGCGGAAGATTGCCTCGCCAATAAGGAAGTGACCGATGTTAAGTTCTTTGACCTCGGGCAATGCGGCGATGGGGCCGACGCAGCCATAGGTCAGACCGTGGCCTGCGTGGACTTCAAGCCCGAGGCTATGCGCGTAACTGGCCATGTCGGTCAGCTTGGCCAGTTCCGCATCACGGGTCAGCAAATCACCTTCGGCGAAAGCGTCACAATAGGCACCCGTGTGCAGCTCAATCACCTCTGCACCAATCCGGTGCGCCGCATCAATTTGGCGCGGATCAGCGGCAATAAAGATTGAAACGCGCGAGCCAGCTTCGCGCAGCGGCGCGATATAATGGGCAAGGCGGTTTTCCTCGCGGGCTACTTCAAGGCCACCTTCGGTTGTACGTTCTTCACGCTTTTCGGGCACAATACACACCGCATGGGGTTTATGGCGCAGCGCGATTTGCTGCATCTCATCAGTGGCCGCCATCTCAAAGTTAAGCGGTACCGTAAGCGCCTCCATCAACGCTTCGATATCCGCGTCACCGATATGGCGGCGATCTTCGCGCAGGTGTGCGGTAATGCCGTCGGCGCCTGCCTCTTGGGCGACAATCGCCGCACGCACAGGATCAGGCACAGCACCACCACGGGCATTGCGAACAGTCGCAACGTGATCAATGTTCACCCCAAGGCGTAGTTCCTGTGTCATCTCGCTGATCCCTTCGCACATCGTGTGATGTGGACATTAGGAGAAACCCGTGACGGTGCAAGGGGCGAAGCGAAAGAGTCACGGATCGTGAGGCTGACCTTCGACTTTTTTGGCCGCAGCCTTCTGTGCTGCTTTCTCGCGAATTTCGGCAAGTTTCTTTTTCAGCATACCCTTGCGGCGGTTCTTATAAGCCCGAATGACCGGCACGCTAAGGAAATAACAGGCGTAGGCACAGATCACGCCAGGAAAGATACCGCCCACAAGATAGGGATAAAACACTTCTGCAAAAAAGACGTGAAGCCCATGCCAATCCGCTACGCGGTCCGAAAACAGAGCCGTAAAATTATGCGCAAGATCAAGAAACGCATCAGCAAATTTACCGCCCAGTGAGCGTTCAACATCAATGACGGTACCTGTACCGAGCAAGAAATGCCCTGTCCCTAAGGACGCAGCCCCAATGGGAATATAGGTAAGCGGGTTGCCAAAAAACGTACCCAGCAAAGCCGCCAAAATGTTGCCGCGCATGGCCTTGGCAAGACCTGCCGCGATCAAGAAGTGCAACCCGTAAAACGGTGTGAAGGCCGTGAACACGCCCGCCCAAATACCACGGGCAATTGTTTCCGGCTCATCGGGCAAACGGCGCAAACGGTGTTTTACATAATGAAACGCGCGCGCCCAACCGCCGCGAGGCCACAAGAACTCGCGCGCAGTGCTCAGCCAAGACCGTTTATCGCGGCGTTTGAAAATCAAAATATGTCCTTCGTTGCTGGCCGATGTTCAGCACATATGTTTGGTGCGACTTTACTCAACCCACCTGCTAATAACAGACCCCAGTTCGCGTTATGGGATTTGCCTTAATGGACCGTGTTGCTGGCCCCTGCCTCTTTGCCGCCCTTACGCGGCACGTTATCACCGCGCATCCGTGCGATGTGCGCAACGCTGGTGTCAGCCTCAAGTGCGGTGCAAACTGCGTGCATGTGACTGACGTCTCTTAGCTCAACATCAATGATCAAACGGTAAAAATCAGGGGTGCGTTCTTCAAATGTGATGTTTGAAATATTTGCGCCGCGCTCACCGATAAGTGTGCATAGACGGCCCAAAACACCCGCATCATTGGCGATGGTCAGCTCAATCGTTGCACCGTAAATCGCAGCATGCGGCCCCTCGTGCCAATGCAGATCAACCCAGCGATCACTGTCATCATCAGTCAGTTGGATAAGCGTGTTGCAGTCAATCGCGTGGATCGTAACACCCTCACCAAGGGTGGTAATGCCCACGATCCGCTCACCCGGAAGCGGTGCACAGCAACCGGCACGCCGGAACGTTTGATCCGCACGCAAGCCAACAACAGCACGGTTGCCTTCGACAATTTCGCCCGTTTTCGTGGCCAATTCAGGGAACAAGACCTGAATGACATCGCGCGCGGTGATCTGCGCGGCACCAAGCTGCGCAAGCAATGTATCGCGTCCGCCAAGCCCCATGGTTTTCGCGGCTGTGGTCAACGCTTTATCCGTTGCTTGCTTGCCGATGTGTTCAAACCCGACGCGCGCAAGTTCCTGGCCGAGCTTGATGTAGCGCTCTGTGTCTTCTTCGCGCAACGCACGGCGAATGGCAGAGCGCGCCTTGCCGGTTTGCGCAATTTCCATCCATGTGGCTTCAGGTTTTTGGCCCTCGGCCGTGATGATCTCAACCGATTGACCGTTTTTGAGGCGGGTCCACAGCGGCACGCGCAGCCCGTCAATTTTGGCGCCGACACAGGCGCTGCCAATCCTCGTGTGGATTGCATAGGCAAAATCAATCGGGGTCGCACCGCGCGGCAATTTGAACACGTCGCCCTTTGGAGTGAAGCAAAACACCTGATCGGAGTACATTTCCAGCTTAACGGCCTCAAGGAACTCATCGTGATCCTCGGCCTGCTCAAAACGTTCTTTCAGACCCGCAACCCATTTCGCCGGATCAACGGCGAAGGGGTTATTTGAGCGCACACCGTCGCGGTAGGACCAGTGAGCGGCCACGCCATCTTCGGCCACATCGTGCATTTGGTGGGTGCGGATTTGCACCTCAACGCGTTTACCGTCACGCCCAGAAACAGTGGTGTGCAAGCTGCGGTAACCGTTAGATTTGGGCTGGCTGATGTAGTCTTTGAAACGCCCGGGAATAGAGCGCCAGCGACGGTGGATGATGCCCAGAATTTGATAGCACTCAGCCTCAGACGCACAGACAATTCGAAAACCATAGATGTCAGACAGGCGGCTAAACCCTTGGTCTTTTTCCTGCATCTTGCGCCAGATCGAGAACGGCTTTTTCGCGCGTCCAAAGACATCGGCCTCAATGCCCTCTTTCTCCAACTCGATGCGCATATCACCGGTGATCTGATGGATCACATCGCCAGTTTCTTTTTGCAGGCGAATAAAGCGGCGGATAATGCTAGCGCGCCCTTCGGGGTTCAGCACTTTGAAGGCCAGATCTTCAAGCTCTTCGCGCATCCATTGCATACCCATACGGCCCGCAAGAGGCGCATAAATGTCCATGGTTTCGCGGGCTTTTTGGGCCTGCTTTTCGGGGCGCATGGATTTGATCGTGCGCATATTATGGAGACGGTCAGCAAGCTTCACGAGGATCACGCGGAAGTCTTTGGACATCGCCATGAACAATTTGCGGAAATTCTCTGCCTGCTTTGTCTCGGTGCTGGTCAGCTGAATATTGGTCAGCTTGGTGACACCGTCCACCAAATCCGCCACCTCGCCAGAGAACAGCTTGCTGACCTCGGCATAAGAGGCGTCCGTGTCTTCGATTGTGTCATGCAAAAGCGCCGTGACGAGCGTGGCGTCATCAAGACGCTGCTCAGTCAGAATGGCAGCAACAGATACGGGGTGCGAAAAATAGGGTTCACCGGAATGGCGGAACTGACCTTCGTGCATGCGCAGGCCGTAATCGTAAGCCCTGCGCAGCACATCTTCGTTCGTCTGTGGATTATAGCTGCGGACCAGCGCGATCAGGTCATCGACTGGGATCATCTAGCAGCTAAGCCCTTACTTTTGATCTTGAGCTTCCATCAACATGGCGCGCAGAAGGTCTTCTTCCGCCATATCGTTTTCTGCCGGTTTGTCAGTTTCCTGACCCATCAGAAGCGCCATATCATCGTCTTCTGCTTCGTCGACTTCGATCTGGTTCTGGTTGCTCTCGATCAGACGCTCGCGAAGATCATCCGCTTGCTGTGTCTCATCAGCAATCTCACGCAGAGAAACGACAGGGTTTTTGTCGTTGTCACGGTCCACAGTGATGGGCGCCCCGCTCGAGATTTCGCGGGCGCGATGAGCAGCCAGCATAACCAAATCGAAACGGTTCGGAACCTTATCAACGCAATCTTCTACGGTAACGCGCGCCATCAGGCAGCCCTCCAAATTGGGAAAAATCCATGAAGAATAGGCAACTAGGGCAGATTCCCTTTATTTGCAACTGAAAACTAGCTCAAATGCGCCATTCTTCGCCAGAGCAGATCAACGACACCTCTGAGATGTCTTCTGCAGGACTGCGCGCAAGCATCTCTGTCACCGTTTGCCCCACCACAGGGTGGCACCATGTTGGCGCAACGTCCGCAAGCGGCACAAGGACAAACGCCCGCTCGTGCAAACGTGGGTGCGGCAAGATCAATTGGTCTGGCGCGCGTAGTTTCTGGGTTTCAAGCGGCAGGTTTTGCCAGTGATCAAATGTCGCCAGATCAGGGGCGACCTGTGTACCAAGTGCCAATAGATCAAGATCAAGCGTCCGCTGCCCCCACCGCTGCACACGCTGGCGGCCAAAATCGGCTTCTATTTCGTGCAACGCCTTCAGCACAGAGGCTGCTGGCAAATCCGTGAAAAGCGCCAGCGCGGCGTTGACATAATCAGGGCCCGCCCCCGCCGGAAAGCAAGGCGTTGCATAAAGACCGCTTTGTTGCACTGGACCCAAAACGCGCGCGACTTCGACTGCTGCGCGCTCGATAATCATGCGGCTGGTTTCTGCCTCGGTCTGCATGTTGCTGCCCATCGCAATCAAACACACAGTCGGCTCGGTTTTGGTTTGTGTCGCCACAGTGACGGCCCCTTAACAATTCTTGTCTCTTCTAACGCACACCACAGCAGCATTTTCAATCCGCCCCTAGACGCCGCCACCGCAAAACGCATAGTTTCTGGGCAATCGTTGGAGACCCTCATGACCAAAGCGCCGCTTACTTTATATCTTGCAGCCCCACGCGGCTTTTGCGCCGGCGTGGACCGCGCCATTAAGATTGTCGAAATGGCGATCGAGAAATGGGGCGCACCTGTCTATGTTCGCCACGAGATCGTTCACAACAAATTTGTTGTCGACACCCTGCGCGAGCAAGGCGCGGTTTTTGTTGAGGAACTGGATGAATGCCCAGATGACAGGCCAGTTATTTTCTCAGCTCACGGAGTGCCAAAGTCAGTACCTGCCGCCGCCGCCGCCCGTGAAATGGTGTATGTGGATGCAACCTGCCCACTGGTGAGCAAAGTGCACATCGAAGCACAGCGCCATGCAGACAATGGATTGCAAATGGTCATGATCGGTCACGCCGGACACCCCGAAACAGTAGGCACCATGGGACAGCTACCCGACGGTGAGGTCATACTGGTTGAGACTGTCGACGACGTGGCTCGCATCGACGTACGCAACCCCGATCAGCTTGCCTTCGTGACCCAAACGACCCTGTCGGTCGATGATACCAAAGACATCGTTGAGGCGCTGAACACACGTTTTCCCAACATTGTTGGACCACATAAAGAAGACATCTGTTATGCCACGACCAATCGCCAAGAGGCCGTCAAAGCTATGGCGCCGAAATGCGATGCAATGTTGGTGGTGGGTGCGCCCAACTCCTCGAACAGTCAGCGCCTTGTTGAGGTCGGTCGCAAAGCAGGCTGCACCTATTCCCAACTTGTGATGCGCGCTGAAAACATTGATTGGCGCGCGCTTGAGGGGATCAAGAGCATCGGCATCACCGCAGGTGCATCAGCCCCCGAAGTGCTGATCAACGAGGTCATTGATGCGTTCAAATCACGGTTTGATGTGACCGTTGAGCAAGTTGTCACCGCAGAAGAAAACGTTGAATTCAAAGTGCCGCGCGTGTTGCGCGAACCTGCATGATGCAAATACCGCGCTCTGCCCTGTTGCTTGGTCTGGCCGGTGTGATCCCGTTTGCTTGGGGTGCGCTGACAACCGTGAACGCCGATCTGCAAATTTGGGGCAGCACCAACTTGGGCCCACGCTTTGTTGGGCCTTACGTGCAGCTTTTCTATGGCTCAGTCATCTTGTCATTTATGTCCGGCGTGCTTTGGGGATTTTCAGCCAAAACAACAGGACGCATGGCAACGGCGGGATACGCCCTTTCGGTCATTCCAGCGCTTTGGGCATTTTTCATGACCGGTGGCGGGCCTACGTCTGCGGCGACATCCCTAATTTTCGGGTTCCTTGGGTTGCTATTGCTTGACTGGTTCTTTTGGCGGCTTGGGTTAGCACCAAGCTGGTGGATGAACCTGCGCGGATTGCTGACCGCACTGGTTGTGGGCTGCCTTGCAGTCGGAGTTTACGCGTGAGCGACCCTGAGACGATCGCCACCTACGATGCACGTGCGGCGGCCTACGCAGAGCATTTTTCCAACACTTCGCCCGATGCTGATCTTCAGGCGTTTATTGACGCACTGCCTGACGGCGGGGACGTTCTTGATCTAGGATGTGGGCCGGCACATTCCGCCGCAATGATGCAGCGCGCAGGCCTGTGTGTTACCGCATGGGATGCCAGTGCTGAAATGGTGGCATTGGCGCGTCGGTTGCACGGCATTGAAGCCGAGCAGAGAACGTTTGATGCGCTTGAATACCAGCAGACCTTTGATGGTGTCTGGGCGAACTTCAGTCTGTTGCACGCCCCGCGCCAAGATTTCCGGCGCCACCTTAAGGCCATTCACGCGGCGCTGAAGGACGGCGGCTTACTGCATCTTGGCCTTAAAACAGGTACAGGCACCAAGCGCGACACATTGGGGCGGCTTTACACGTTCTTTACCCCTACCGAATTGACTGACCACCTGCACAGCACAGGCTTTACGCCAATCGCGTCTCGACAGGGTCGGGAAGTCGGGCTAGCAGGCACAAAAGATCCCTTCATTATCCTAAGAGCAACGCGCTGATATGGCCCAAATCTATGCATATACGGACGGCGCGTGCAGCGGAAACCCTGGCCCTGGCGGATGGGGGGCGATCCTGATCGCCAAAGACGGTGATACAGTGCTGAAAGAACGCGAATTGAAAGGTGGCGAAGCGCAGACCACCAACAACCGCATGGAGCTTTTAGCAGCCATCCATTCACTTGAAACACTTGAGCGGCCCGCCGTGGTCACGGTGGTCACGGACAGTGCCTATGTGAAGGGTGGCATCACCGAATGGATACACGGTTGGAAACGTCGCGGCTGGAAAACTGCCGCGAAAAAGCCCGTGAAAAATGTCGAACTGTGGCAGCGCCTTGATGAAGCAGCCGCTCGGCATTCAGTGACTTGGGAGTGGGTCAAAGGCCACGCAGGACACCCAGAAAACGAGCGCGCAGATGAGCTTGCCCGCGCAGGCATGGAGCCGTTCAAGCAGCGCAGCTAAGCTTTGGCCAAGCGTTACCTACGCCAATGCCACGGAACGATCGCCAGCGCGCCAATGCTTGAAACAATCGCATTCACGCCCGTGCTGCCGAAGCTGACACCAAACATGACCCGCAGCATGAAAAATGCTACCGTCCCGCCGATACAAATGATGATAGAGGGCACATAGCCGTTGTGCGTAAAGCCTGACTTTTCGGCAATATACCCAACAACACACGCAACAAACAAAGACCCGAAAAAGGCAAAAAACGCCATACTAGCTCCCTAATAACGAGGGAAGCGGCTTCCCTCGTAAGAACTCATCCACATCTTGGGCTGACTTGCCAGCCCTTTGCGCCCGACCGATCTGTACGGCACCCTCACCGCAGGCAACTGTAAAGCCCCCAAGCACCTGACCGGCTTGCGCAGTATCGCGAGCTTCATCAGCAACAAGGCTCTCCAAAAGCTTCACACGCACACCGTCCGCGATGGTCCACGCACCGGGAAACGGCGATAGGCCACGGATTTGGCGATCAATCTCAGTCGCGGTTTTGAACCAATCAATCTCCGCCTCTGCTTTGTCGATTTTATGGGCGTAGGTCACGCCGTCCTCGGGCTGTGGCGTCGGGGTTAAATCATCAAGTTGAGCGAGCGCACTTACGATGGCCTGCGCACCGATACCTGATAAACGATCGTGCAGCACGCCAGTCGTTTCACCCGCAGCAACAGGTGTTTCATGCCGCGACAACACAGGGCCTGTATCAAGCCCCGCTTCCATCTGCATAATGCACACACCGGTCTGCGCATCACCGGCCATAATCGCGCGGTGAATTGGGGCAGCGCCCCGCCAACGGGGCAGCAGACTGGCGTGGATGTTCAAACATCCTCTTTCAGGCGCATCCAGCACGGCCTGCGGCAGGATCAAACCGTAGGCAACCACCACGGCAACCTCAGCCTGATGCGCTGCAAAATCGGCTTGGGCCTCGGGCGTGCGAAGGCTTACGGGATGATAAACAGGCAATCCCAACGCGTCGGCCCGTGCGTGAACCGGTGTGGGGCGGTCTTTTTTACCGCGCCCCGCAGGACGAGGCGGCTGACAATAAACGGCTGCAATCTCGTGTCCTGCATCCACCAACGCATCCAGAATAGGCACCGAAAAATCTGGCGTGCCCATAAATACAATACGCATGGCTTACCCCTTTTGAGCTTTGAGCGACTTCTTGATCAGCATATCGCGCTTGGGCCGTGACAAGCGGTGAATAAAGAGCCTGCCTGCAAGGTGATCAATCTGGTGCTGAACAGATGTGGCCCACACATCGACCAAGTCACGCTCTTGCGCCACGCCGTCGCGGTCAAGATATGCAACCGTCACAGCGCGCGGGCGCTTCACCACGGCACTTACAAACGGCAAATTCGGGCTGGCCTCTTCATGCTCACGCAGCACGCCACTGGCTGCAACAATACGCGGGTTTGCCATACAAATCGCTTGGCCACGTTTGTCACTCGCATCAACAACGGCGAGAGCCTGCATCACACCAATTTGTGGCCCCGCAAGACCAACACCGGGCATTGCATCCATCGTCTCGATCATGTCGTCCCAGATGCGGCGGGTCTCATCGGTTACAGCCTCAACAGCCTCAGCTTTGGTCAGCAAACGGCGGTCAGGCCACATAACAAACGGACGGATCTGCGCCATGTCTGGTCTCTACCCCCGCGCCAATTCGCGCTTAAGCTTTTGCATCTTGCGGGTGATCATTTGCCGTTTGAGGGGGCGCAGGTAATCGATGAACAGCTTGCCGTCCAAGTGATCAATCTCGTGCTGAACACAAGTTGCCCATAGACCGTCAAATTCTTCTTCGTGGGTCTGCCCGTCAAGACCAAGCCAGCGCACAGTCACAACCGCAGGGCGCTCAACTTCGGCGTATTGCTCGGGGATCGACAAGCAGCCTTCGTCGTAGACACCAACATCATCGCTTTCGGCGATCACTTCGGGGTTCATCATCACAAGCGGGCGCGGTTCTTCGCCCTCTTCTTTGACGCAATCCAGAACAATAATCCGCTGCAGCACACCAATTTGGTTGGCAGCAAGGCCAATGCCCGGGGCGTCATACATCGTCTCAAGCATATCATCGGCGAGCTTGCGCAGCTTATCAGTGACGGCCTCAACGGGCTCTGCTACTTTCTTAAGACGGGGATCAGGGTGGATCAGGATGGGTAAAATGCTCATGTGCGGCACATAAGACATCGCCGCTTTGCTTGCAATCACCCCGCAGGCAATAGCCCTGCTTGCAATCACGGTGGGCGCGGCTAACACTGCCAGTGTTACATGTAATCCGGAGAGACCCCCATGAGCTTTGACGAAATCATCGACCGCCGCGGCACCCATTCAGTGAAGTGGGACATGATGGAAAGCATCTATGGCGTTTCTGCCGATGAAGGTCTTTCGATGTGGGTGGCAGATATGGATTTTGCAGCACCCCAGTGCATCCAAGACGCCATCCAAAAGATGCGCGACCACGAGGTATACGGCTATTTCGGGGACGACAGTAAATACACAGCCGCAATTCAATGGTGGATGAAAAATCGCCACGGCTGGGACGTACAGCCCGAGTGGATTTTCACAACCCACGGGTTGGTCAACGGTACCGCCATGTGTGTGGACGCCTTTACAAACGAAGGCGATGCGGTCGTTCTGTTCACCCCCGTCTACCACGCCTTTGCCCGCGTCATCAAAGCCGCAGGGCGGACAGTAACCGAACTTGAATTGACCCAAACGGATGGGAAATACACCCTTGATTTCGACGCATTTGAGGGGGCGATGACGGGGCGCGAAACCATGATGATGCTGTGCTCACCGCATAATCCCAGCGGACGGGTCTGGACACATCAAGAGCTGACAGACATCGCGCATTTCGCCAAACGTCACGACTTGATCGTGGTCAGCGACGAAATTCACCACGATCTTATTTTGTCACCAGGCGCCCAGCACATCCCCTACCAACACATCGCCCATGAAACCGATACGGTCGCGCGCACCGTTATGATGACGGCGACAACAAAAACCTTCAACATCGCAGGATCACACTCGGGCAATGTAATCATTGAAGATGCTTCGTTACGCGCAAAATTTGCCGCGCGCATGGCCGCCCTTGGCATTTCAGCAAACAGCTTTGGCTTGTTTATGGCGACTGCGGCCTACTCACCGGAGGGAGCGAAATGGGTCGATGAAGTTTGTTCCTATATTGCCGAAAACGCCCGTATTTTCGACGAGGGCATCAACGCAATTCCGGGGCTAAAATCCATGCCCCTTGAAAGCACATATCTGGCTTGGGTAGATTTCTCAGGCACGGGCATGACCCGCGAGGAGTTCACCAAACGGGCCCAAGACGTGGCAAAGATTGCTGCCAATCATGGACCTACTTTTGGTAAGGGCGGCGAGAATTTCTTACGCTTCAACATCGCCTGTCCGCGCAGCACGGTGCATGACGCGGTCGCACGGATGCAACGCGCGTTCAGCGACCTTCAGTAGAAAATAACGTGCAGTGCGCCCGATCAGGTTTTGACCTTCGGGCGCAGCACATGCGGTGTGGCTGGATCGTAAAGCGCGCTGTCTTTGAAGTCTTTAACCTCGCCCAACACGGGGCCCACCATGATCAACGCGGTGCGCGTGATTTTTGCAGCACGGACTTTTTCGCGGATGTCTGACAGCGTGCCACGGATAAACAACTGATCCGGCCAACTGGCGCGGTAAGCAACAACCACAGGGCAATCTTCACCGTAGTACGGGATCAACTGGCGCTCAATTTCGCGCAGGTTACGAATTGCCAAATGGATCGCAAGAGTTGTACCCGTTTTGGCAAAATTCTCAAGCGTTTCACCTGCTGGCATTGATGTTGATTTCATCGACATCCGCGTCAGAACGATAGATTGACCAATCTCAGGGATGGTCAGTTCTTGACCAAGAGCCGCCGCCGCCGCCGCGTATGCAGGCACACCGGGGATGATCTCGTAATCAATACCGTCACGACGCAACAACCGGATTTGCTCTGCGATTGCGCCATAAAGCGACGGATCGCCAGAATGAACGCGCGCCACATCTTGACCCGCTTTATGCGCTGTCAGAATTTCAGCGTGCGTGTCCTCAAGGGTCATTGGGGCAGTGTCCATCACGCGCGCATCCGCAGGTGCTTCACCCACAACGGCTTCGGGCACCAAAGAACCGGCATAAAGGCACACAGGGCACCGGCTGATGATACGCTGCGCCTTCAGGGTCAACAGATCGGGATCACCGGGGCCGGCACCAATAAAATAAACGGTCATGACAGATCTCCATCGATTTTGCGTGCGTAACCGCGCGGCGTGTACATGCGCGGACCTTCACCCAATTGGGCAAGCTTTGAATGGCTTGAACCGACCAAGACAACTGTCAGCATGTCCACCTCATCCACCTCCAGATCCGCAAGATTGCGGTAGCGAATATGTTCTTCTGGACGACCCAAAGACGACGCCAGCATTACTGGCGTTGTGGCGGGGCGGTGCTTAAGCAAAATGTCGCGGGCTTCGGCCAACAAAGTGCGGCGGCGCATTGAAACGGGGTTGTAGAATGCAATCACAAAATCGCCCTCAGCCGCCGCATGCAAACGCTTCACGATATCTTCCCGCGGGGTCAGCAAATCTGACAGGCTAATCGCGCAGAAATCATGCCCAAGGGGTGCACCTGCACGCGCTGCCGCACCCTGCAAAGCCGACACACCAGGCGAGCAGACCACATCAACACGTTTGGCCACATCACTCACCCCAAGCGCATCTGCGTCGCGGTCCAGCAATTCAAACACCAGCGCGCCCATGGCGTAAATGCCCGCATCACCCGAACAGACCAGCGCCACATTCAGCCCCTTCGCGGCTTGTTCCAGCGCATAGCGACAGCGATCTTCCTCACCCCCCAACGGGAAGTCAGAGCGCGCTTTACCTGCCGCCAACGGACCCAGCAGATCAATGTAAAGACCATAGCCAACCAGCTCTTCAGCGTCGGCCACAAGGCGGCTGACCTCGGGGGTTCGCCAAGTGGCTTGTCCCGGTCCAATACCCACAATCGACAAACGCCCGCGTGAGCGGCCACGCATCTCAGTCAGCGGTTGCGCCAGTTCTGCCACAGCGCATGTGGCGTTGGCTGTTTTACGCTTTTCTACGCGCAAAGTGGCATCTGGGCCCGCTTGCGCAAGGGCTGCGCCTTCTGACACACCGTGGCATCCGACTTCAGCAAAAACCACATCAGACGGGTTAGCCAACCGAGGTGTCTCAGCTTCAAGGCTTGCCGCATCAAACACGCGGAAGGGCACACCAAGCTGTGCTGCAAGCTGGTTCATCGCCGGCTCATCCCCCTTCAAATCAAGTGAGCTGACAGAGTGGATCGCACCGGCTGCAATGCCCGCATCCGCAAGTGTTTGAGAAACCAGCTCAGCCAATTCCACAGGGTCAGCATTGCGCGCGCAACCCACACCCAATGCAAACAATTGGGGGTGAAACACCAAATGATCTGGCCCACCTTTTACGTCAGCGGTTGTGCAGGAAATACGAAGGCCGTCCCCCTTGGGCAAATCAGCAAGCCACGTCGCATCAGCGGCCGCGTCTCCGGAAATAGTAGCGCCCCCGCCCGCGAGCAGACCTGCCATAGCGGCTTTTGCATCTTCGGGGTTTGCCAAGCGCCAGCCAACTGGCGGTTCATCAAGCGACACACCAAGCGACACATCGCCTGCGGTCGTCACTGCAGCTGTCGCCCCAAGAGCCACTGAAATTTCGCGCGCAATCCGGTTGGCCCCGCGGTGCCCACCAAGCAAAGGCACAACAACCGACCCATCATCGGATACGGACACAACAGGCGGCTCTGATGTTTTGTCGCCCAACAAAGGCGCCACACCGCGGATCAAAATACCGCTGGCGCAAACACCCACAATCGGCATGCCTGCCGCAAATAAATCGCGTGCATGGTCAAGTGCGTTGGCAAAGAATACGTCAGCCTTCGCGACACGACCCTCGCGGCCATGCACCTGTGCGCCAATCGCCTTGGCAACACGGTGCGCTGTGGCCTCACCAGATGCAGACAGCGCCAACACAACAGGCGACTTAGGGGAAGTTAGAGCCATGGATCGGCCCCTTTCGTAATAAGGATCATAGAAAAATAGGGCGCCTTTTCAGGCGCTTTTGCGAGAGGCAGCGTGACCTGCGCAGGTAGCGTTGCGCGCTCAATATAAGTGGCTTGGTCCAACAGGCCGAGACGTTCAATCACCGCGCGAATTTTTGGCAGATGGCGACCAACCTTCATGATGACCAGACTGTCAGATCCGGCAATGCGCGCCTCAAGGGCTGCTTCTTCAAGGGGGCCGGGAATGACCGTGAGGACCTCGTTGCGCGCCGCAAGTGGCATACCTGTCATCGCAGCACTTGCCGTCATGGACGTAACGCCTGGCACGACCTGACAGGTGAACTCGCCCGACAAACGCGCGTAAAGATACATGAAAGAGCCGTAAAAGAACGGGTCACCCTCACACAGACACACAACATCAAGACCGCTGCGAAGGGCGTCTTCAATTTGTGCAGCGCCCGCATCATAGGCGTCTTGTGCAGGTTGGCGCGCAACGGTCATTGGCACGTCCATCACAATTTCTGTTGCGCCCTCAGCGATTGAGCCCGCCGCAATAGAGCGGGCAAAACTGTGCGCGCCAGCCAGTGTTGGATAGGCAATTACTTTGGCAGCACGGATCAAACGATCTGCCTTCAGCGTCATCAACTCCGGATCACCGGGGCCAACGCCTACGCCATAAAGAGTTCCAGTCATCTTTTGATAAGGCTCCATTGGGTCACAGGCATGGACGGTCGCCAGCCGTGATACGCACCAACCGGCTCAGCACGGCTGATCTGCAGCTTCGCCAACTGACCGCCATGTTTTTGATGCAGCGCGATTAACAGCGCCTCTGATTCAAGTGTCACTGCATTTGCCACTAACCGTCCGAGGGGGCGCAGGTTTTCCCAAGCAATGTTGAAAGTCTGTTCGCTTAGGCCACCACCGATAAAAATTGCGTCAGGTGCCTCAAGACCGTCAAGCATGTCTGGGACTTTACCCTCAACCAGCTCAAGTTTCGGCACGCCCAGTGCAAGTGCGTTTTGCGCGGCCATTGCACGCCGATCTGCGCGTGGCTCAATACCAATGGCGCGGGCATAGCGCGCCGCGCGCATCCACTCGATCGCAACAGAGCCGCACCCCGTACCGATATCCCACAGCAGTGCGCCGCGCATCGGCATCAGCTTTGCCACTGTTGCCGCACGCACTTCTTGTTTGGTCATGGTCCCATCTGATTGGAACAGCTCATCTGCCAAGCCAGGAACACGCGGCAACAAAGCCGCATCTGGTGCCGCAATGCATTCGACACAAAGCGTGTTGAACGCTGGCACTTCGTGGTTCCAACCGTCAGCGGTGGCATCAAAACGTTTCTCGTTTTCACCGCCCATGGCCGCAAGCACAGTCATTTTTGACTGGCCAAACCCGCGCGACGACAAAAACTCTGCGATCTGTGCCGGTGTTTCAACGCCCGTTGTCAAAACGATCAACCGCTGGTCCGGCTGAATGAACGCCACCATTTGGCTAACGGGCCGGCCATGAACCGTCAGGGTCTCAACATCCGCAAGCGACCAGCCCATCCGCGCCGAGGCCAGTTGAAACGCACTTAGCTGCGGATGGTAAGTGATTTGCTCAGAAGGGATAGACCGCCCAATTCGCGCACCCACAGAAAACCAAAGTGGATCACCCGTGGCCAACACAACAACACGTTGGCCTTTGTGCGCCTCAAGGGTGTCAATCAGCGCATCAAACGGGCTTGGCCACGCGATGCGTTGCGCTGATACATCTGGGGTTAAGCTGTGATGACGCTCGCCGCCAATGATGACGTCTGCGGCCTCAACCACTGCGCGCGTTGCGGGGGTCAGCCCGTCCATACCATCTTCGCCAATCCCGACGATATGCAACCATGGTGCCGCGTTACTCATGAGCCGAACCGCACCTCAGTTTTGGAAGATCGATCAACACTCACTTTGCAATCTCCGGCAGACCCGCGGACAGCGCATTTACTGCCGCAGACGCAATTGCAGACCCGCCGCGACGGCCGCGCAAAGCCACGAAGTCACATCCGCGCGCATTCACTGCCAACTCGGCTTTGGATTCGGCCGCGCCCACAAAACCCACAGGAAAACCAAAAATGATCGCGGGCTTTGGTGCGCCAGCGTCCAAATGTTCCAAAAGCCGAAAAAGGGCCGTGGGCGCGTTGCCAATCGCCACGACGGCTCCCTCAAGATGGGGCAACCACGCATCAACAGCCGCCGCTGAGCGGGTGTTTTCGATGGTCTTGGCGTGTTCAGGAGTTTCCGCGTTGTTCAAAGTGCAGATCACATCGTTGTTTGCGGGCAGGTAACGGCGAATGATCCCGCTGGCGACCATCTCACAATCACACAGCACGGGCGCACCGGCGCGCAACGCACTAGCGCCAGCCTCATAGGCACCGCCGGAAAAGGCGATACGGTCAGCAATTTCAACCATGCCACACGCGTGGATCAAACGGATAACAAGCGACTGCAACCCGTCATCAAAGCGCGCAAGGTTCGCCTCGGAGCGGACCGTGGCGAAAGACTGGGCATAAATCGCCGAGGGAACTTTTTCATATGGACGCATGGAGAGGCCTATCTGCGCGGCCCTTAACGGGCTTTGCGCGCGCTTTCGGGCCCATGCGGGTGTTTTGCATGAGGATATTCAGGGTGCGCATGATCATGATCGTGGTGATGATGATCGTGCTCCGCGTGATCATGATCATGACTGTGGTCACCATGATGATGATGGTGATGATTGTCCTGCATCTCAAGACGGCACATGCCCGTGCAGAACGTGTCGCAAAGCTTACAATCGGCCACGTTTGAACCCGGCGCAGACGCACCTTGCCCTTCAACATGGTGGTGATGGCTGTCTTGAATGGCGCCAACCTCAGCTTCAAAACCCAGCACCTGAGTACGGTATTTGCACAACACACATGTCGGTGGCGGTGTGTCGGAAAACGCAGGGTGGCTCGCACGCTCGGACGCGGGGATGGTGATCGGCGCCTGGCCATCCGGTGCGAGAACTTGGGTCCGATACGCGCATGTACCACAGTTGGGCGGCGGGTTTGCCCCCATCTGTTCGCGCACACGCTCCGCAAATGTTTCAAGCACTTTGGGGTGATCCCCAAGATAGCCCGCTTTGACAAAGCTGATATCAGGATGATCGGCAGCAACCTGATCCGTGAAGCCGTAAATGCGGTCGATCAAAATGCCTGAGAATAAGAAATACGGGAAGACGATGATCCGCTTGTATCCCAACTTGGCAGCGTGTTGCAGACAAGGCTCAACCAGCGGGAACGTCACACCTGAATAGCCAACTTCAACCCAGCCGAAACCGATGCCCTCGTGCAGCATCCGCGCAATCTTTGCCACGTTACCATTCGCATCGGGATCAGACGCACCACGGCCAATCACCACCAAGCAGGTATCGTGGTTTTCCACAAACTCGGACTTATTAGCTTCGTCAACCGCTTCTTGAATACGTCCCGCAGCAGCGGCAATCATCTTGGGATCAACGCCCAATTCACGGCCATAGCTCACATCAACCCCGTGCTTAGCGGCATATGTATTCAGAACGGTCGGGATATCGTTTTTCGCGTGCATCGCGGCAAACAACATGCCGGGTACCGCGAGGATTTTCTCGCACCCACCTGCGCGCAACTTATCAAGACCATCACGAATGACCGGATTGGCGAATTCAAGATACCCATATTCTGTCTGCCATTCAGGCGGCAAAAACGCGGGCAGTTTATCCGCAAGGGTCGCAAATTCATCCACCGCAGACTGCGAACGTGACCCGTGCCCACAGATCATCACACCGATTTTCGGGTTTGCATCGTTGCTCATGCGGGTTCCTCCTCGGTGGTGGGCTCAACCGCATCTGCCTCTTCGGCCTCTGCCTCGTCCTTTTTGCCCTTGCGCCACCCCCAAAGTGCCGCAGCCGCTGCAGCGCCAAGCGCGCCTGCCGCAACCCAATGATCATGCCCCGCCACATCAGCCCAGTGGCCAACGTGCGCATTTGCAGGTGCCGCAAAAAGAGGCAGCACACTTAGGATGGCAATCAGGTGTTTCATAGGGTCATCTCCCGCACATTCAGGCAGCCGTGCGGAACCTTGACGATACACGCGTCGATCCCCTGTCTGGGTCGATCATTGCATGCCTTCGGTCTGGCCCCACTTGGGCGTCGTCTTCGACAGGTGTATCGGCGCGCAGGCCTGTGTGCAAACGGATAAAAGGCACGCCAGCGCCCGTTTACGACCTGTGCAGATATGCGCAGTAGTTGCGCGCGCGTCGGGGTTTGTTGTGCATCTGCGCAACGTTAGGGTTGCGGCAACGATTAATGCGGAGGGAATTTCACAATGGGTCAGCTGGTTGATGGTGTTTGGCACGACGTTTGGTACGATACAAAATCCACAGGTGGCGCGTTCAAACGCACCACGGCTGCGTTCCGTAACTGGATCACTGCAGACGGCAGCGCGGGGCCATCAGGCACCGATGGCTTTAAAGCCGAAAGCGGTCGCTATCACCTTTATGTATCGCTTGCTTGCCCTTGGGCGCACCGCACGCTGATTTTTCGCCAACTCAAAGACCTAACGGATCACATCACTGTTTCAGTGGTCCACCCAGATATGCTCAGCGACGGCTGGACGTTTGAGAAGGACGACGATGGCGCAACAGGCGACACGCTTTTTGATCTGCCGTTTGCTCGTGACATTTACCTGCGCGCCGATCCAAAAGTCTCGGGCCGTGTGACAGTGCCCATTTTGTGGGACAAAGAGCGCAACACAATTGTGAGCAACGAAAGCGCTGAAATCATTCGGATGTTCAATTCGGCATTCAATGACATCACTGGTAACACAGCCGACTATTGGCCCGAAGAAATGCGCGATGACATCGAAGAGGTAAACGACCGCATCTACAACACCGTCAACAACGGCGTCTACAAAGCAGGCTTTGCCACATCACAAGATGCATATGAGGCAGGTGTGATCCCACTTTTTGAAAGTTTGGAGTGGCTGGAAGAGCGGTTGAGCAAAAGCCGCTACCTGATGGGTGACAAAGTAACCGAAGCAGATTGGCGCCTCTTCACCACGCTTGTTCGGTTTGATCCGGTGTATCACTTGCACTTCAAGTGCAACAAAAAGCGCATCATCGACTACCCCAATCTGTGGGCTTACACGCGCGATTTGTATCAAATTGAGGGCGTTGCTGGCACAGTTGGTATGGCGCACATCATCCGTCACTACCACTACAGCCACGACACCATTAACCCGAGCCGCATTTTGCCGATTAACCCTGATCTGGACTTCATGGAGCCCCACGGACGCGGCTGACCATTCGACCAGCCAACTTATGTCTGATCAGGCATATGATGGGTGACCAAAGCCGCTAAATCATGCGGGTTCGTTCCTTTACTCAGGAACCCGCATGCATTGGGCACGTTGCGGAAAATACTGCCATCCGAGAAGAACGTGCTTTTGGTCACCAGCACAACCTTACACATCGGATGGCGGTAGCTGATGATGTCGGCCAACCCAAGCGCACTGCCGTCAGGCAGGTCTAAATCCAGCACAACAACGCGGTAGTCCTTCTTGATCAAAGCATCAGTGGCCTCGTCAGCCGTTGCTGCAATATCGACCCAGGGCCCCATCCGCCGTAAATGGCTGGCCCAGATCTTTGCTAGATCACTATTATTCTCAACCACCAAAACCGGCATAAACTCACAACCCAAAAACACCCAAACAGAATCAACAATCGCTCTGTTCATTTTGCGTTCATAACACAGTTTGCCAGCCAACGGCTAAGTTTGTTGTTCAAAGCGGTAAACTATTCTTTACCAACCAATTCGCCTTGCAGTGCTCAGGCAATTACGGTTGTGTCTGCGCAGCAAAAACTGACAGCGGAAAAGGCAAAGATCATGACCACTTGGATTACCATTTGTGATACGTGCAAGCATGGCGATTGGGACGCTGCTACCGACGCGCAAACCCACGGCGAACAACTTGCTGCCTTGATCGAAGCCGAAGCGAATGGCGATGTGAAAACACGCCGCGTCTCGTGCCTGATGGGCTGTACCCGTGCGTGCAATGTGGCAATTCAGGGCGAGGGTAAACTGGCCTACACACTTGGCAACTTTGCCCCCTCTGAAGAAGCTGCCGCGGGTATCGTGGAATATGCGCAAAAACACGCCGCCAGCGAAACCGGGCAGGTGCCATTCCGCGAGTGGCCGCAGGCCATCAAGGGGCATTTTGTAACGCGCCACCAACCGCTTCCCAAGTCAGACCAAGCATGAGCAACGCCCGCGATCATGGGGGCGGGCTTGATGCGGCAGTGGCAACATTTGGCGGCACGCGTGACAGCTGGCTTGATCTAAGCACGGGCATCAACCCTGTTGCTTATCCGGTAAAAGACATCGCCGCGGATAGCTGGACTGCACTGCCCGACCAAGCAGCCCTCGATGCGTTGATCAATGCCGCACGGGATTTTTGGAACGCGCCAGACAATGCAACAATTATTCCCGCAGGTGGTGCATCAGCAATCATTGCGCAGATGCCGATGTTGCCGGCCCTCAAGGGGCTAAGCGGCGCACAAATTCAGAACCGCACCTACAATGAACATGCCGCCGCATTTCGTCATCACGGCTGGGATGTCAGCCCCGATGCCGGCGATGTTCACGTGTTGGTTCGGCCCAATAATCCAGACGGCGACATGTGCCTTCCGAACGCTGCTGCACGCCTCACAATCATTGATGAAAGCTTTGGCGATGTGTGTCCGAGTGATAGCATGGTGCACCGTACTGCAGATAAAAATACGATCGTTCTAAAAAGCTTTGGCAAGTTTTGGGGACTTGCAGGCGCGCGACTTGGGTTTGCCATTGGCCACCCCAAAACCCTTGCTGGGCTGAGCGAGCAACTAGGCCCTTGGGCTGTTGCGGGACCAACACTGGCACTGGGTGCGCGCGCGCTATCCGATCATGACTGGGCCACGGCAACCCGTCAGCGTCTGGCCGCAGATGCACGCCGCCTTGATGATCTGATGACCCAACATAACGCCAAAGTAGTAGGCGGCACGGACCTGTTTAGGCTGTACCAAGTCGACGACGCGCAAAGCTGGCAAACACGCTTGGCAGAGGGCCATGTCTGGTCACGCGTTTTCCCTTACGCGGGCGATTGGCTGCGCCTTGGCCTACCTGCCCCTGATCAATGGCAACAGCTTGAGGCCGCCTTATGATTTTGTCGCTTGCGATGATCCTTGATGCGATTTTCGGTGAACCGAAATGGCTTTGGTCGCGACTACCCCACCCCGCCGTATTGATGGGCCGGCTGATCGGTTTGGGCGACGAGCGCTTCAACAACGGCGAACACAAGCGCATCAAAGGTGCGCTCATGATGATCGCCTTTTGTTTTGCGATGGGCATTCTTGGATTGCTGCTCAGCACCCTTGGCTGGCCCATTCAGGTTATTATTACAGCAATTCTTTTGGCCCAAAGGTCACTGGTTGATCACGTGCTGGCCGTCGCAAAAGGTCTGCGCACAGGACTTGAGGAAGGGCGCGCAGAAGTCGCGATGATTGTTGGCCGCGACACACGCCAGATGGATGAGAACGCCGTTGGCCGTGCAGCCATTGAAAGTGCGGCAGAAAATCTGAGCGACGGCATTATTGCCCCAGCGTTTTGGTTTGCTGTCGCGGGTCTTCCGGGCTTGCTGATCTATAAAATTACGAACACCGCAGATAGCATGATCGGCTATCGCACGCCCCGCCACGAGGCGTTTGGCTGGGCCGCAGCGCGCCTTGATGATGTGTTAAATTTCATTCCAGCGCGGCTAACCGCGTTGTTAATTGCGCCAATGCAGATCACCAAAATTGGCCCCGACGCCCGCTTGCACCGCTCGCCAAACGCAGGCTGGCCCGAGGCCGCAATGGCCCTTCGTCTCGACATCGCCCTATCGGGTCCACGCACTTATGAGGGTCAGCTTACAGACTTTCCGTGGGTCAACGCCGCCGCAAGAAAGGTTGCAGCGCCCCGCGATATTGAGCAAGCTGTAGCAGTATTATGGAGCGCATGGGCAGCTGCCCTCGCCTTGTCACTATTGCTATGGTTAGGAATGAGTCAAGCATGAACGCCCTTCTCCGCATCGCCTTTGTCACGACCCTTACCTGCCTCGCACCGCTGACAGTGGCAGCACAAACGCCATGCGGCGGGTCGTTCAACGCCTTCATCGCTGATCTAAAGACAGAGGCCCTCGCCAAAGGTCATAGCCGAAGGACCGTCAACACATTCTTTGACGGCACCCAACAAAGCGCGTCCGTCTTGAAAGCCGACAGAAGCCAAGGTGTTTTTCAAAAGCCATTCATCGAATTTTCACGCGCTCTGATCAGCAGCAACCGCATCAACGCAGGGGCCGCAAACGCCAAAAAGTGGGCCAGCACGTTTGATCGCGCTGAGCGTCAATTTGGCGTGCCGCGTGGTATTTTACTGGCATTCTGGGCGTTTGAAACGGATTTTGGCGCATTTCAAGGCAACTACAACACCCGCGATGCGCTTGTGACGCTTGCCCATGATTGCCGCCGTCCAGACCTTTTCCGCCCGCAGGTTCTTGCCGCGATTGAGCTTTACGAACAGGGCGGCATGGACCCAAGCACAACGACGGGCGCTTGGGCTGGCGAAATTGGCATGGTTCAGATGCTACCCGAGGACATCTTACAAAACGGCGTTGACGCTGATGGTGATGGACGGGTCAGCCTTAAAACCTCTGCCCCTGATGCGCTGATGTCTGGCGCAAAACTTTTGGCAGACTTGGGTTGGAAAGCGAACCAGCCTTGGCTGCATGAAGTGAGCGCACCAGCAGGTTTTGATTGGTCGCTCAGCGGCACGGACAAAGAACTGACCGTCGCGGATTGGCAAAAGCGCGGCATCACAGCGCGCAGCGGATCACTAGGCAACAGCCGGCTGAAAGCATCACTGATTGCACCCCAAGGTCGTAACGGGCCTGTGTTTTTGGCCTATCCAAACTTCAAAGTTTTGTTCGAATGGAACCAGAGTTTTGTCTACGTGACCACTGCCGCCTATTTCGCAACACGGCTATCCGGCGCGCCAGTTTATGACGCCGGAAACCCTGATGCGGGCCTTGATGGTGACCGCATGAAAGCGCTTCAAAGCAAATTAGCGGCCCGTGGATACGACGTTGGGAAAATCGACGGCATCTTGGGCGCAGGCACCCGCGCGGCCGTTCAAGATGTGCAACAAAAGCTTGGCATGCCTGCGGACGCATGGCCAACACCTGAGCTACTTGATCGCCTTTAGAATTCAGCTCACGCAACCATCGCTTCGGCTTTTTTCAGATCGACACTGACCAACTGGCTCACGCCTTGTTCAGCCATTGTGACCCCAAACAGGCGATCCATCCGTGACATCGTCACCGCGTGGTGGGTGATCGTCAAAAACCGTGTGTTGGTGCGGCGGGTCATCTCATCAAGCATATCGCAAAAGCGCGTCACGTTGGCATCATCAAGAGGGGCATCAACCTCATCGAGCACACAAATAGGCGCAGGGTTGGCCAAGAATACCGCAAAGATTAGCGCGAGCGCAGTCAACGTCTGCTCACCACCAGAAAGCAGGGACAGGGTCGACAGCTTCTTGCCCGGGGGCTGGCACATAATCTCAAGGCCGGCTTCCAGCGGGTCATCGCTTTCCACCAAAACAAGACGGGCCTCACCACCGCCAAACAAATGAGTAAAGAGCATGCCGAAATTATCGTTCACTTGCTCAAAAGCTGTCAAAAGCCTCTCGCGGCCTTCTTTATTCAGGCTTGCAATACCAGTGCGCAATTCACGAATGGCTGCTTCCAAGTCCTGCTTCTCAGCGACAAGCGCGTCATGCTCAACTTGGACTTCTTTACTATCTTCCTCGGCGCGCAAATTCACGGCACCCAAGGCGTCCCGTTGACGCTTTAACCGGTTTACCTCTGACTCGATCTGCTCTGACGGGGGCATCTGATCTGCATCTACCTCAAGCTTTTCCAGCAGGGCTTGCGGCGTTACTTCCATCTCATCTTGAATACGTTCGGCGGCCACACCGACTGCTTCTTTCGCAGCATCCGCCAACGCCTCGGAACGTGCGCGTGCTTCGCGCGCTTCTGAGGCCGCACGTTCTGCCTCACGCTCTGCGTTTACCGCCGCGCGCTGCACTGTATCAGCTTCGGCCAGTGCGTCAGCGGCGGCTCGGCGGCGTGTCTCGGCGGTTGTAATCTCGGACAACAACGTCTCACGCTTCGCAGCAAGTTCAGCAGGGGCAGCTTGCGCTTTTTGCAACTCCTGCTCTGAAGTTTCACGGCGTTCAGCAAGTTCAGACGAGCGCTTCTCTGCTGTTTCCAGCCGACTTTTCCAGCTGCTGCTCTCTTTGGCTATGTCTTGGGAACGGCGCACGCGGGCCTCGCCTTCGCGGCGCACTTCATCGGACGCAGAACGCTTGGCCATCATGGTCATCCGCGCCGCTTCTACTGTCATCTTGACGTCTTCAACAGCACCGCGTGCTGCGTCCAAGTCCCCAAGTTCTGCTACGCTTTTTTCAGCCTCTGCTAAGCGGGCACGCGCAGCTGTTGCCTCATCCTCAAAGCGTTTAACCGCCAAATCTAGTGTCTCAAGCTTGCTTTGGGCGATCGATTGATCCGCTTCGGCGCGCGACACTTTTCGACCCGCATTTGATAGCAATTGATCCGCATCGCGGCGCGCCTGACGCGCTGCTTGGTCCGCCGCGGTCAACTCGCGCAAGCGCGTTTGCAAGAGGGTGTGGGCATCGCGTGCACCGTCGGCACGGGCCTCAGCCTCGTTCATTTCTTTTTTCAACGCCTCAAGACGGTTGAGCTGTTGCAGACGCAAAGCGGCGGCAGACGGCGCGTCTTCAGCACTAGCGCGAAACCCGTCCCAACGCCACAGATCACCTTCAACCGAAACCAACCGCTGGCCGGGCGCCAAATTAACCTGCGCGGCGTTTCCCCGATCAGCTTCAACCAGCCCGATCTGCGACAAACGACGCGCCAACACATCAGGTGCGTCCACATGCGCAGACAACGGTGTCACGCCATCCGGCAAGGCCTGCGTGCTGTCATACGCAGGCAAAACAGCCCATCCAGAGGGGTCATTGTTTGACACAAGCGGTGCTTTCAAATCATCCGCGAGCGCGGCACCAAGCGCTTTTTCAAACCCTGCGCCAACGGACAGAACATCCATCAACTGACCGCCCTCAGCGGTGTCACGATCAACCAATTTACTAAGTGCGTTCACTTCGGCACGCAGCGCGCTGACCTCACCATCCGCCTCAGACAGCGCCGCACGTGCATCCGCCTCCAGCGATTGGGTCTCAGTCCGGGCTGCTTCCGCCTCAATCAATGCCGCATCAGCGCTTTGCACTGTTTCAGCCGCTTCGACCGCTTCACGCTCAGCCACTTCAAACTCGGCCTTGGCGGTTGCTTGCGCCTGCTTGGCGACGCGCATTGCGTCACGTGATTTTTCGGCCTCCGCCTCATTTTTATCAAGTGTCTTACGGCTATCATCAAGGATACGGTTCGCAGATTGATGGCGGGCAGCGAGGCGCGCCACATCCTCGGTCATCTCACTTAAAGCAGCTTCGCGGTCTTGCAGGATTTGCGCTGCTTCAGAAGCCACTGTTTTGGCTTCCGCCAGGCGTGCGTCATGCCCCTCAGAAGCTTTGGCGATTTCCTGCGCTTCCCACTCAAGGCGCGCAATCGTCTCGTCAGCATCTTTGTTCAGGCCGGTTTCGCGCTCAATATCGCGGGTTAGCTGTGAAATGCGGCTGGTCAGGGTTTCAATCAACTCGGCGGCACGACTTTCTTGTTCAGAAAGCGCATCGCGGCCAACTTCAAGACGCTGCAACACCGCGGCGGCGATCGCCTCTTCTTCGCGCAATGGTGGCAAAGCTTCATCAGCAGCTTGCCGCGTTTTTGCGGCAGCGCGCGCCGCTGTTTCCGCTTGGGCAGCAAGCACAGTTTGCGCCTTTAGATGTTCATCTGCTGCAGCGCGGGCCTCGTCTGCTTCTTTCCAACGCCGATAGAGCAAAAGCCCCTCTGCAAGACGTAAACCCGAATTGATCTCGCGGTAGCGCGCCGCCTGTCGTGCTTGGCGGGCTAACTGACCTAACTGGGCAGCAAGTTGTTCAATCACATCATCGACGCGGCTTAGGTTCGTTTCCGCCCCCCGCAGTTTGAGTTCTGCTTCATGACGGCGTTGATACAGGCCACTAATACCTGCCGCTTCTTCAAGAATACGGCGACGCGCCTTTGGTTTGGCGTTGATCAACTCAGAGATTTGTCCCTGCCGCACCAGCGCGGGTGAATGTGCACCCGTGCTTGCGTCCGCGAACAGCATCTGCACGTCGCGCGCGCGAACGTCTTTTGTATTTGCTTTGTAGGCTGAGCCAACGTCCCGCGTGATCCGGCGCACGACCTCAAGCTGATCCGCGTCATTAAAGCCCGCAGGCGCCAAGCGTTCGGCATTATCAATGATCAGACTGACTTCAGCGAAGTTGCGTGCGGGCCGCGTTGAAGCCCCCGCAAAGATCACATCTTCCATACCACCGCCGCGCATCGCGGTTGGCCGGTTTTCCCCCATGACCCAACGCAACGCCTCAAGCAGGTTGGACTTGCCACAGCCGTTTGGCCCGACAACGCCAGTCAGCCCATCAGCAATGACCAAGTCTGTTGGGTCAACAAAGCTTTTGAAGCCGTTCAATCTGAGTCGTGAAAAGCGCAAGGCAAGTCCTTTGGGTGATTCCATTCACGCCCATAGTGGAACGCCCACGCCGCCTACCTGTCAACGCCACACCACCGTATCTGCCCCAAACCGCCCACTTATCCACAATATATTGCGCAAAATCTGCTAAATACATTGCAAAACCGTACATAAATCAAAGCGTACCCTGCCGTTCTTGGGGCGTGGTAGGTCGGAATCTCCCTTGCTTGAACGCGTCAGAACAGTCACAACATACCAGCATGGTTCCCCGATCAGACGCAAAGCGTCGGGGATCAAATGGGAATGCGGGACGGGCCAACCCAATTCGGGGTCCAAAACCGCAGCCGCCCCCGCGACTGTAAGCGGTGAGCGTCCGTCATTAAGCCACTGGGAAACTGGGAAGGCGACGGTACGTGTTGACCCGCAAGCCAGGAGACCAGCCGTGCAGAAATGCAAACCCCTGTCGGGTGTGACAGGCAAAGGAGAATAGTTATGCATATCGAACCAGGCGTCGTCAGTGGCGCAAAAATGGCCCTAAGCTACGCAACCTTCGCGGGTGCTGCCGGATACGGCGCGAAAATGGCGTGGGAAGCGCTTGTTCAAAAAGGTGCTTTGTCGCTTGTGGCACGCAGCTTGATCGCAACGATCGCTGTTTTCATCTTTTTCGAAGTCCTGCCCCACTTCGCTGTTGGCGTATCAGAAGTTCACTTCATCCTCGGCACGACAATCTTGCTGATCCTGGGCACCGGCCCTGCGGCGATCGGGCTGGCACTTGGCCTGTTGATCCAAGGCTTGTTCTTCGCACCAACTGACCTGGGCATGATCACAGTCAACGCAACAACACTTCTGGTGCCGCTCTTTGCGATCCACCACATGGCGAAAAAGATCATTGCGCCAAACACAGCTTACGTTGACCTGTCATACGGCCAGGCGCTGAAGCTTTCTGGTGCATACCAAGGTGGCGTTGTCGCTTGGGTGGCTTTCTGGGCAATCTACGGCCAAGGTTTTGGCGCAGAGAACCTTGCAGCAGTTGCGTCATTTGGCGCGGCGTACATGCTGGTGTTGCTCATTGAGCCAGTTGCTGACCTTGCGGTGCTTGCAGCAGCCAAGCGCATGAAGGGTCTCGATGGCACAGGTTTTGTGACACCGCGTCTCTACAACGCCGCCTAAGCACTCTCATTTGCGAACAGCAACTGAACGGTTTTGACGCCGGTGGCCCCCACGGGTTGCCGGCGCATCTTTTTGACATGGAGGCCATTATGGCTGCGAAAATTCCTGCTACTGTCGTCACTGGTTTTCTGGGCGCAGGCAAAACAACACTGATCCGCCACATGCTGCAAAACGCACAAGGCAAGCGCATCGCGTTGATCATCAACGAGTTTGGCGATCTTGGTGTGGATGGTGACATTCTTAAGGGCTGCGGTGACGAGACCTGTACCGAAGATGATATCATGGAGCTGTCAAACGGCTGCATCTGTTGCACCGTAGCCGATGATTTTATCCCGACGATGGAAAAACTGCTCGAGCGTGAAAACGCACCTGATCATATCGTGATTGAGACCTCTGGCCTTGCGCTGCCACAACCGCTTGTCCGCGCTTTCAACTGGCCCGGCATTTCAACCAAAGTGACCGTCGACGGTGTCGTTACAGTAGTGGATGGAAAAGCCGTAACGGAAGGACGCTTTGCACATTCAGTTGCGGCAGTAGATGCCCAACGCAAACTTGACGACAACCTTGATCACGAGACACCCCTGTCCGAACTATTCGAGGACCAAATCGCCTGTGCAGACATGATTGTGGTGAACAAATCTGACCTTCTAAGCGCAGATGAGGCCACTGCCCTTACGGACAAACTGAAATCCGAAGCACGAAGCGGTGTGCAGGTTGTCAAAGCCTCGATGGGCGCGCTGCCTGTTGACGTTTTGCTTGGCCAAGGTGTTGGTTCCGAGAGTGATATGGAAGCGCGCGCCGAGGTGCATCATCACCATCACGATGACCACCACGCAGAAGATGGCGAACATCATCATGACGATCATGATCACGCCCATGACGATGATAACGGACATCACCACCATCATCACGATCACGACCATGATGCCTTTGAATCCTTTGTTGTCACCTTGGGCGAAATTGGTGATGCGAAGGCGTTTGCAGCACAAGTCGCAGATGTCATCCAAACCCATGACATTTTGCGCCTCAAAGGTTTTGCTGCGGTCGAAGGCAAACCAATGCGCCTTACGTTGCAAGCGGTTGGGCCACGGGTTGATACGTATTTCGACCAGCCTTTTGGAACGGCCCCGCGTCAAACGCGGCTTGTTGTGATTGGCCAAGCGGGCCTTGACCGCAGTGCAATCGACGCTGCCCTGCGCGCATGATCATCGTAGAACCAGGCGATCCAAAAGACCCACAGGCGACGGCACTGCTTACGCAAAGCCATCGTCTGATGGAAAGCCTGTTTCCACCCGAAGACAACGCGTTCCTCAACATTGATGAGCTATGCGCACCGGACATCCACTTTTTTGTGGCTCGGCGCGGGCAAGTCATTCGGGGGACCGGTGCAGTAGCTGCGCGCGAAAACTACGGTGAGTTGAAGTCTATGTTCGTTGACCCAGAGGCCCGTGGCCAGGGGATCGCAGATGCTATTTTGCGCGCACTAGAAGATCACGCGCGCTCGCTCAAACTGCCCGAACTTAAGTTGGAAACTGGCAACGCTCTGCACGCGGCGCACCGCCTTTATGCACGCCACGGCTTTGAAACATGCGGCCCTTTTGGGGATTACACCCAAAACGCGACAAGTATTTTCATGACCAAAACGCTGGCTGACATCACCACCATTTCTCATAACCCAGAGTAAACCCAATGCACCTTCTTGCCGCGACACCCGGTTCAATTGATGACGGGAAAGAACCCGTAGACCTTGGCCAAACGCCAGCGGATGTTGTGTTCATTTCAGCAGCAGACACAGAGTTGGCAGCCTTGTCTGGCGCCCGTGCCGAGATGCAGTCTCCACCTACACTACGACTGGCCAGCATGATGCATTTGATGCATCCGATGTCCGTTGATTTGCACATCCAAGACTGCACATCAGGCTCAAAACTGATAATTGCGCGGGTGCTTGGGGGAACGGGATACTGGCGCTACGGCGTTGAGCAATACGCCGCCAATTGCCATGACAACGACATACCTTTGGCTTTGTTGCCCGGTGATGACAAACCTGATCCAGAGCTGCGCAATCTGTCGACCGTAAGCGATGAAGACTACGACGCACTCTGGGCATATTTGACAGAAGGCGGCCCGGCCAACGCCACTGGTTTTCTGGAATACACCAATGCCATGCTTGGGCGCGGGACATCACCGGCAGCAGCCGCGCCATTGCTACGCGCAGGACTTTATTGGCCGGGCGAGCAATCCCCCACGATGGCCAGCCTACAAGAAAACTGGACCAAAAACGCGCCAGTCGTTCCAATCATTTTCTACCGCGCGCTTGTCCAAGGCGCAGGCCTGAACCCCATAAACCGTTTGGTAAAATCACTGTTGCGAGCGGGGCTAAACCCAATGCCAGTGTTTGTGGCGTCCCTAAAAGACCCTGTTAGCCAAGCCACCCTTGAGCATCTATTTAGCGAAGCACCGCCAGCCAGCATTTTGAACTGTACGTCTTTTGCAGTTGGTAGCCCGCATGAGCAAAACACACCGGAAAACCCTTTGACGAGCGCTGCTGCCAATCAAGCACCCGTATTTCAGGTCGTGCTATCAGCAAGTTCACAAGACGCATGGGCAGACGGTTTGACGGGACTGTCCGCACGCGACATCGCGATGAATGTAGCCCTGCCAGAAGTAGACGGCCGCATCTTGAGCCGCGCTGTATCGTTCAAGGGCGAGGCCTATTTTGACGAGGCAACCCAATGTCCCATCGCAACGTATCAAGCCGTAGGTGACCGAATTGATTTCGTCACACAGCTTACAGCCAACTGGGCAAAGCTGCGGCACACCCCCAAAGCAAACAGAAAAGTGGCGCTCGTTCTGGCGAACTACCCCAACAAAGACGGCCGCCTCGCAAATGGCGTGGGCCTTGATACGCCAGCTGCAACAGTTGATGCGCTTGGCGCACTTACCCGTGACGGTTACAACACTGCGCCCCCTGCCTCATCCAAGGCACTGATGGATATGATCATGGAGGGTCCCACCAACTGGCTGACGGACCGTGCACAGACAACTGGCGGCGTGCATCTTCCGCTCAGCATCTACGAACAACACTTCAACGCGCTGCCTTATGACATCAAACAACAGATGAACGACAAATGGGGCGCGCCAACAGACGATCCCTTCTTTTGTTCAAAAATATCCGCGACGCAGGCACAAGAAGACGGCTTCAAACTATCGATCTTTGAGTTTGGTAATGCCGTGGTCGGTGTCCAGCCTGCACGTGGCTACAACATCGATCCTGAGGAAACATACCACTCACCTGATCTGATACCACCGCACAACTATCTCGCGTTTTATATCTGGCTTCGCCACCATTGGGGTACCAATGCAATTGTGCACATGGGCAAACACGGCAACCTCGAGTGGCTTCCAGGTAAAGCAGTAGCGCTTTCCCAAACGTGTTGGCCCGAAGTTGTCTTTGGTCCCACGCCGCACCTTTACCCGTTCATCGTCAACGATCCCGGCGAAGGCACCCAAGCAAAACGCCGCGCGCAGGCTGTGATCCTTGATCACCTCACCCCGCCGCTAACGCGCGCTGAAACCTACGGGCCGCTCAAAGATCTTGAGGCCCTCGTGGATGAATATTACGAAGCCGCTGGTGTTGATCCACGCCGGATCACCCATCTGCGCCGCGAGATTTTGTCCCTGACCGCAGCAACAGGAATTGACCGTGATGTTGGCATGAACGGGGCTGATGAAGATACTGATCTTGCAAAGCTGGACGCCTATCTTTGCGAGCTGAAAGAAGCGCAAATTCGCGACGGCCTGCATATTTTCGGCACCTCCCCCACAGATACCCAAGAGCGTGATCTAACGATTGCGCTGACCCGTGTAGCACGCGGCAGCGGTGAGGGTGTGGATGCGTCGTTGATTGGCGCGCTTGCCCGTGACTTTGAGCTTGGATTTGATCCCTTGAATTGCGAAATGTCCGCGCCGTGGGCAGGTCCCAAGCCGGACGCACTTGGCGGCGGCACGTGGCGCACGGCAGGCGACACAGTTGAGCGCCTTGAAGAATTCGCCATCAAATTGCTGGATGAAACTGCGCACGCCCCGGGCCCAGAAAGCGCGTTGGTTATGGAGCATATCGCCCAAGTGGTACGCCCAACCGTTGCAGCCTGTGGCCTCGCAGAAACAAACGCACTGCTCACCGGGTTGAACGGTTTGGCCGTCCCCGCGGGTCCGTCAGGTGCCCCTACCCGTGGTCGCTTGGACACACTGCCAACGGGCCGCAATTTTTATTCCGTCGACAGCCGCGCGATTCCCACACAAACCGCGTGGACCCTTGGGTGGAAGTCGGCAAACCTGCTGATTGAAAAGCATCTTCAGGACAACGGCGACTGGCTCCGCGCCTTGTTGCTGACCGCTTGGGGCACAGCCAATATGCGTACCGGCGGTGACGATATTGCACAAGCACTGGCACTGATGGGGGTTAAACCCAAGTGGGATATGGCATCGCGCCGCGTCACAGGTTTTGAGATTATCCCGCACAGCGTTCTGGGCCGACCACGGGTTGACGTGACATTGCGTGTCTCGGGCTTTTTCCGTGATGCGTTTCCGCAACAAATCGCGCTGGTGGACAGCGCTGCACGCGCAATTCAAGAACTGGATGAACCTGACAACCATGCCGCGCTAAACAAAGGGCCGCGCGTTTATGGTAGCAAACCCGGCGCTTACGGTGCTGGCCTGCAAGCCATGATTGATGAGCGTCTCTGGAGCGACAAAGCTGATCTGGGTGATGCCTATCTTGAGTGGGGTAGCTACGCTTACGGCGCAAACCTTGAAGGCGCGCGTGACCGCGACGGCCTAAGCGCGCGGTTGTCACAAGTAGATGCGATTGTGCAAAACCAAGACAATCGCGAGCATGATATTCTGGACAGCGACGACTACTATCAATTTGAAGGTGGCGCTGCGGCGGCTGTGGCATCGCTACAGGGCAAAGACCCACTGGTTTATCACAACGACCACTCGCGCCCTGAACGCCCGTTAATCCGAACCCTTGATGATGAGATTGGCCGTGTTGTCAGGTCACGTGTGGTGAACCCCAAATGGATCGATGGGGTTAAGCGGCATGGCTACAAAGGCGCTTTCGAAATTGCTGCAACAGTGGATTATCTGTTTGCATTTGCCGCTACGACAGGCGCTGTAAAGCAGCACCACTTTGACCTCGTGGAAGAGGCATTTTTGGCAGATGATGATACCCGTGACTTTATCGCAGAACACAATGACCCCGCGTTGCGCGACATCGCCGGTCGCCTTCAAGAGGCTATTGACCGTGGATTGTGGGTCCCCCGCTCAAACTCGGCCCGAGCGCGCATTGATGCCTACAAACGCTAGCGCTGTTTGATCTCATAGGTTCCGTCATCCACGCATTTTAGGCGCGCAACAGCCTTTGCCTGATCGCCGCTAAGTGTGCCCTTACGAACGATGCATCCAGTAGTTTGCTGGATAGCGATCAACATTTTATCAGCAACCGCACCCGCGTCCGGTGCCCACTCCATATTGGTGCGAATGACCTCTGCGCGGTCGTTTCGTTGACGAACCGTAAAATCGCTTCCGCCAACAGAAATGCGCATTGGCTCCAACCCGATGAACGCAGGCCCGCCCATATCACATCCCGCCAATACCAAAACGGCACACCAAAACAGACGCATCGCAAATCTCCTTAACTCGCTACGTCTTCACTAATCGGCAATATCCCTTAACAAAGCCCTAACGCCCATTGCCCTCCCAGGTATTTCCCTCTTAGATCGACACGACACATCAAGTGGATAGGAGCCGGACATGGATGATGATCGCCACGCAATGAAAATGGCCAAGAAGAAAGTTGCTCGTGATAAAATCATGGCGACTAAAACCGATGAAAAGGGCCTTGTTATTGTTCACACTGGCAAAGGTAAGGGTAAATCTTCCTCGGCCTTTGGCATGATCTTCCGCTGTATCGCGCATGATATGCAATGCGCTGTTGTGCAGTTCATTAAAGGTGGCATGTCCACAGGTGAGCGCGATCTGATCCTATCCAAATTCTCTGATACTTGTGCGTTTCACACCATGGGCGAGGGCTTCACTTGGGAGACCCAAGACCGGTCACGCGACACCGAAATGGCGCAGGCGGCGTGGGCCAAGGCAAAAGAGCTGATCTTGGATGACGCCAACAAAATGGTGCTGCTCGACGAGATCAACATCGCGTTGCGCTATGATTACCTTGACGTGAACGAGGTCGTAGCCTTCTTACGCGATCACAAACCCCATATGACCCACGTCGTTCTGACAGGCCGCAATGCCAAAGACGAACTGATCGAACACGCCGATCTGGTCACTGAGATGGAGTTGATCAAGCATCCGTTCCGCTCGGGTATCAAGGCGCAAATTGGCGTTGAGTTTTAGGCAAAGCTGGGGGCACTCATGAAGCATCGTTTGTTGACTGAATTTGGCATGGGCAGCTCCTTGCGCCGGCTAGATTACACAGCCGCCTCTGAAAAGGCCCTGAAGGATGCACTTTGGCACAACTCGATCAATCTGGCGGAGCTCTTTGGCAAAGACAAAGAGGACATGATCATCGACGTCGAGATTGCCTGCCAAGCGCCAGATACGGTGGACACAGAGCGCCTGAAATCCGTGTTCCCGTACGGCCAAATCAACATAACGACACACCACGGCGGCCTTGATATTCCTCGCCCAGAGGCCGCAGGTGGCAACCCCACCATCATGGCCCACGCGGTCATTCATGTGTCTCTCGAACTGGAGGGTACCGCATGAGTATTGATCAACGTTTCATCATTGAAATGGGCATGGGCAATGACCTCTACGGTATGGATTACACAAAAGCCGCAGCGCGTGCGATTGAAGATGCCCTGCGCCATTCATCTATTCCGATGTTCGAGGCTTTGGGTATTTCCCACGACATGATGCGCGTGCAAGTCACCGTTGGTGTGGCAGAGCCCGAAAAGCTTGATATTGACGCGCTAACCGCGAAACTTCCGCGCGGCAAAGCAACGGTTAAGGGCGTGAAAGGCGGACACAACAGTGCAAACCCCGCAACGGGCCAAACCATCGTTATTGCCACTGCAGCGGTTGAGGCATTTTTACCCTTTCAAGGCTAAAGCACGGGTCGCACTAAGCGATTGACCCGTTGAAAGCACGTCCTCATCAAGCTGCACTTCGATGATTGAAACTTTGCCACTGGCTTCAGCGCGCTTGAACGCTTCTGCGAATTGACCGTCATTTTGCACCGTCTCGCCGTGACCCCCATAGGCGCGGGCAAGGGCGGCAAAATCAGGGGTCGCCATATCAGTTCCGCTCACGCGCGAAGGATATGTCTTTTCTTGGTGCATCCGAATGGTGCCGTAGCGCCGGTTATTCATAACAATCACGATTACGGACGCACCGTGCTGCATCGCTGTCGACATTTCGTTAAGCGTCATTTGAAAACAGCCGTCGCCCGCTAAACAAACAACCGTTTTGGCAGGATGCTCAAGTTTGGCTGCAATCGCAGCAGGAAAGCCATACCCCATGCTGCCGCTAGTTGGCGCAAGCTGTGTGCCGTAGCTCTTGTAGCTGAAATAACGGTGCAACCACGCGGCGTAGTTCCCCGCGCCGTTCGTGACAATCGCGTCCTTGGGCAGGGTCTCCGACAGCCAACCGATAATGTTTTCCTGCTTCGCATCTCCGGGGCTTTCCGTGGGCTGTAGCCATGCATCATATGCTGCGCGGCACTCGGCCATCCAATCAGGCTGGCGTTGAAGGGGCGCGCACTTGTGCAGCGCCGCGATCATCTCATCAGCACGGGAAACAACACCAAACTCTGTCGGCCAAACACGGCCAATTTCTTCAGTACCCGCATGGATATGAACCAACGCTTTTCGGTCTGCCATCAGGAAATAGCCCTGCGTTTCGATGTCGCCCAACCGACTACCAAGCGCGATGATCAAATCAGCTTTTTTGAAGCATGCTGCCAACTTGGGGTTCAGGCCAACGTTCAAATCACCGGCATACGCAAAGCTTTGATTGTCGATGTAATCTTGCCGGCGAAACCCTGCGGCCACGGGAATGTTGTTAGCCTCGACAAACTCACGCAAACTCTGTGCCGCGTCTGCGGACCAATGCGGGCCGCCCACAACAAGAAGAGGACGCTGCGCACTTTCGAGCCGCTCCATGATTGTCTTCGCGGGTTCTGCTAGATCAGATGCTTGATGCAGCACGGCACCCTCACGCAGGGGTACATCGTTGCAGGCCGCGCTCAGCATATCTTCGGGCAACGCCAACACAACGGGACCAGGCCGCCCTGACAATGCCGTTTGAAAAGCGCGTTGGATAAACTCTGGCAAGCGTTCAGTCTGATCAACCTCCTCAACCCACTTCGCCAAATCACCAAACATCTGGCGGTAGTCGACTTCTTGAAACGCCTCGCGCCCCCGATCGGATCGCGCAATTTGACCGACAAACATCACCACCGGGCTGCTGTCTTGGCGCGCGATATGAATTCCCGCAGAGGCATTACAAGCACCAGGGCCACGGGTCACAAAGCACACCCCAACTTGGCCCGTGAGTTTTGCATGTGCCTCAGCCATCATGGCCGCAGCACCTTCATGGCGGCAGGTAACAACTTCAATATCGTGATCAAGCAAGCCATCCAGAGCCGCCAAAAAGCTTTCGCCCGGAACTTGGAAAACCCGCTTAACACCCATCTTTGCAAGCTGCGCTGCCAAGATTTTTCCACCATGCTGCATGATCACTGCCCTTGCTCTGTCATCGATTTGCCTTACCTGACACGCGTATCAACAAAAGGACAAGCCAATGCATGTACTCGGCATTTCTGGAAGCCTGCGTAAAGAGGCCACCAACCGTAAACTCATTCGTGAAGCTGCCCGCATTGGCGGCGCTAGCACCTATGTCGAGGCTGATTTGAACCTGCCACTTTATGATGGTGATATAGAGGCCGCTGAGGGCATTCCTGCCTCGGTTCAGGTGCTCGCGGATCAGATCAAAGCAGCGGATGCAGTGGTCATTTCAACACCTGAGTATAACAAAGGCATCTCGGGTGTTTTGAAAAACGCATTGGACTGGGTAAGCCGTACTGAGGGCAGCGTATGGCAAGATAAGCCAGTTGCAATTTTGTCAGCTGCAGCAGGCCGCGCGGGCGGAGAGCGGGCCCAGTCAAACCTACGCCTCGCGATGAACCCGTTCATGGCCCACGTCATCAGCGGACCCGAAGTGATGCTTGCCAACAGTTCTGACGCGTTCGACGAAAACGGGCACCTGACCAACGAGCGTACAGTAGCAGGTATTGAGAAGCTGATGGCAAAGCTGCGCCCAAGCTAAATGGCGTTTGAAACCTCAATCAAATTGCCATCGGGATCACGTACATAAACCGATAGCAATTTGGTTTGCGCGCCTGTGCGCTCAACAGGACCATCAACAATTTCGACGTGGTGCTTTTCGAACCATTGCACCCATGTAGACACCGCCTGATCGCTTAAGAAACACAGATCAGCTGACCCTGACTTGGGGTTGTCTGCATGGGGTACAAACTCTGCGCCCGCTTGGTGCAGGTTGATCTTTTGCTCCCCAAACATCAGCGCCCAACGGGATGTGCCATCCGCCGCGTCAAACCGTACGGGCTGCATGCCCAACACGTCCTCGTAAAAACGAACAGTTTCAGCAACATCCGCGACTGTCAGAACAAGATGATCAAGTGCTTCAACACGCATTACAATAAGGCCTCCACCCGAAACGCATCTGGAATTTCATCAACGCCATCCAAAACAAGCGCGGCCATAGTTTCACCCACCCGGGGCGCCATGCCAAAGCCAATTTTGAACCCGCCGTTGGCAACATATACATCACCGTAAGCCCCCAGCATAGGCGCGCGCGATTTGGCACGGGGCCGCAAGCCAGCCCAGCGCTCAATCACCGATGCGTCAGCCAAGACAGGAAACAAAGACTTCGCACGCGCAATCACATCGTCCAATTGATCATCCACATCAGTGTGCTCATAAAGTCGCTCGGACGTGGAACCGATCGCTACGGTACCGTTCCAATGTGGCACAATATGAAGCCCGTCTGCAAAAAGTTGGGGCCGGTCAGAGGCATCAAAATCAAGCACCGCGGCCTGCCCTTTCACACCATTGCCCACAGGCTTGTCCAATTTCTCAGACATTTGCTGCAGACCACTGACCCCTGTTGCCAGCACAACTTTACCTTCATCCGGACCTTCGGGGGCAATCTGCCCGCCTAAGGCAACAACCGCTTTGGCCAACGCTTGGGTCGCCGCACGCGGATGGATGCGTGCCGTCAAAGTATCTTGGATCAGCAGCCCTGTAGGCGATTGTGGCACCCAATCACCCGCCGCTTCAACGACTTGCCATGTATATCCATCACCCCAAAGGTCTTGCGCTGACACAGCCCTTTCGCGGGCCAAATGCACTGCGCGCTCATCCAATAGGGGTTGCAAGCGGCCTGTGCGGGCGTAGCCAGTTTTCGCATCCGCCGTTCTCTCAACAAGCTGCCAAAAGCTTTCCGCCTCATGCAGGCTCTCGAACTGAAACTGCTTTTTGGAGTTCCATTTGTCCGGCGCATGGGGCGCTAGCGCACCAACAACACCGCCACTTGCACCCGCAGCGACGCCGTTGGGGTCAATCACACGCACCTTTGCGCCGCGCTTGGCACAGCAAAACGCCACGCTAAGCCCGAACACCCCCGCACCCCGAACTGTTACATCAAACGTTGCCAAATCTTTGCTCCTGCGCCACTGCTATCACATCTAGCTTAAGGTAACCCCATGGACCAGTCGCACGGCGATCTTGAATGGCAAGACGGCACACCAATCGCGCGCCGCTTTGATGATCCGTATTATTCGCTGCAAGACGGGCTTGCAGAAACCCGCTTTGTTTTTCACGACGGCAATCAGCTGACCAAACGCTTCGCTGACGGTTTTCACATTGCCGAACTCGGTTTTGGCACCGGTCTGTCGTTTCTGGCGACATGGGACGCATGGCGCAAATCAGCGTGCAAAGGTACGCTACACTTCACTTCCTTTGAGGCATTCCCTTTGTCGATCGAAGATACCCGTGCAGCACTTGCACCATTTACAGAGCTTGCCCCCCTTACAGAACATCTGCTGGAGTTTTTGGCTGGCAAAGCGCTTCCTTCTGACATTCAGTTGACCATCATAGAAGGCGACGCCCGTGAAACAGTTCCCAACTGGCAAGGGCAAGCGGATGCGTGGTTTCTGGACGGTTTTTCCCCCGCCAAAAACCCCGAGCTTTGGAGCGCTGATCTAATGACCGCAGTCGGCGACCACACAAAGCGCGGCGGTACATTCGCCACATACACCGCCGCAGGTCATGTGCGCCAAAAGCTGTTAGACGCTGGCTTTACTGTTGAGCGGATAAGCGGCTTTGGCCGGAAACGTCACATGAGCGTGGGGAAACGATGATCGACACCACCCGCACAGGCATCGCCATTATGGTGCTAGCACTCGCAATTTTTGCGATCCAAGACGGCATCTCACGGCACCTTGCAGGCACTTATAACGTGTGGATGGTGGTGATGATCCGCTACTGGGTCTTTGCGGCGTTTGTTCTGATGTTGGCCCTGCGCCGCGGCGGGATCAAAAAGGCAGCGCAAACAAATCAGCCTTGGTTACAGATTAGCCGTGGCCTGTTGCTGGCGCTTGAGGTTTGCGTTGGAATTTTCGCGTTTACGCTCATTGGTCTAATTGAGACGATTGTCATCTTTTCGGCCTTCCCGCTTATCGTGGCTGCCCTGTCAGGCCCAATGCTTGGCGAAGCTGTCGGGTGGCGCAGGTGGGTTGCCATTTTCGTCGGCTTCATCGGTATTCTTGTCATCCTGCAACCGGGCTTTGGTGTGTTTGCCCCTGCGGCGCTGCTAGCTCTTTTGTCTTCGGTTATGTTTGCCGTTTATTCCCTTCTGACCCGCCTTGTCGCTAAACAAGACAGTGCGGAGACCAGTATCTTTTACACAGGCGTTTTTGGGGCATTGATCACCACAGCGATTGGAATTTGGTTCATTGAGCCAATGTCCCCAAGTGATATGCTTTGGATGGGCACATTAAGCCTGACCAGCCTTGTTGGGCATGCGCTCTTGATCAAGGCCTATACATTGGCCGAAGCCAGTGCTTTGGCCCCGTTTAACTTTTTGCACATGGTCTTCGTAACGGGTATCGGCATCACCATTTTCGGCGAAGTTCTCGAGATGAACGTTGTGATTGGTAGCATCATTATTGTGGGCGCAGGGCTGTTCACAATCTTCCGGTCAAAGCGCGCAAACCAAGAGCCCCTCTAGACATCATCACACATCCTTGGCATTCACGCGGGATACACCAACGGCGCGCATCTGCGCCCTTCAACCAATAGGAGCGTGTTATGTTCAAAGGGTCTCTTCCCGCACTCATCACGCCGTTTCAGAACGGCCAAGTGGATCTTGCCGCGCTGAAAAAGCTGGTTGATTGGCATTTGGACAACGGCACACACGGGTTTGTACCCGTCGGCACAACAGGCGAGTCACCTACTCTGAGCCACTCTGAGCATGATTTGGTTGTGCAGACCGTCATTGACCACACAGCCGGTCGCGCGCCCGTTATTGCAGGTGCGGGTAGCAACAACACATCCGAGACCGTGCGCCTTGTGCAAGCCGCCAAGGGTGCCGGAGCAAATGCGGCGCTGGTCGTGACGCCATATTACAACAAACCCACACAACGCGGTCTGATCGCGCACTTCACTGCTGCTGCGGACTGCGGTTTGCCAATCATCATTTATAACATCCCTGGTCGCTCTGTTGTGGACATGAGCCCCGAAACGATGGGTGAGCTGGCCAAGCATGAGATGATTGTCGGCGTAAAAGATGCGACAGGTGATTTGTCGCGCGTACCTTTGACCCGCATGACATGCGATACTGATTTTGTGCAACTTTCCGGCGAGGACGCTACAGCCCTCGGGTTTAACGCACATGGCGGCGTTGGCTGCATTTCGGTAACTGCAAACGTTGCACCAAAACTGTGCGCAGACTTCCAGAACGCGACTTTGCGGGGCGATTACGCAACAGCTCTAGAGCAGCTTGATGTGCTTATGCCGCTTCACAAGGCGATCTTCATGGAACCAGGCACCTGTGGCGCAAAATACGGCATGTCATTGCTGGGGCTGTGCACGGAAGAAGTACGCTCACCACTGATTGAACTGAGCCAAGGGACAAAAGACGCCATTAAATCTGCGATGGAATTTGCAGGGCTGCTCTAAGCGTCACCTAACAACACGTTTGAAAGGGCCGCTTCCAGTTTTGGAGGCGGCCTTTTTATTTTGACCAAGTTCTGCATTCAAACTGCGGCAGAATGGCTTTCGCCGACAGACGTAAAATCATCAATTCGTTTGGCGATGATACGGACCAACGCATAGGCCTGATGCCGCAACGTTAAGCCCTCCTTACCAATGAACAGCAGGTCCTGAAATTCGTTCATCAGGCTGACAACCGTTTGACGGATCACAGTCGCTTGATCCGGAAAAGCAGCCATCAGCTTTTTATCATCAATCGCAAAACGGCACATTAGGTCCTCAACCATTTGCGCGACCAGCAGATCATGGTCAGACATCACGTAGCCTTTGTGACCAGCAAAGCCGGTGTCAGCTATTCTCTCTTGGTAGGCAGAAGTTGACGGCGCGTTTTGAATGAACCCCTCGCGAAATTTCGAAATGGCTGAAGCGCCAAACCCGATCAAAGTGTCCGCAGTATCATCTGTGTAGCCCTGAAAGTTACGGCGAAGTTGACTGCGCGCATCGGCGTCAAAAAGGCTATCGGTCGCAAGGGCAAAGTGATCAATTCCAATCATACCGTAGCCCGCATCAACAAAACGGCGCTGTGCAATCTCGGCCAGCTCAAATCGGGTAATTGGCTTTGGCAAATCCGCTTCATTGATCATCACTTGCCGCTTCGACATCCAAGGCACATGCGCATAGCCATAAATAGCCAGCCTATCGGGACGCATTTTCAACACATCGTCGATCGTCGCATGAAAGCTCTGATGCGTTTGTGTGGGCAATCCATAGAGCAAGTCCATGTTAATGCTCGGTACGCCCGCAGCCCGCAGATGTGTCACCACGCGTGCGGTTTGTTCAAAAGTCTGGGGCCGGCCAATGGCGTCTTGTACGTGCTCGGCAAAGTCCTGCACGCCGATACTGGCGCGGTTAAGGCCAAATTCGACCAGCGTATCCAGCAATTCAGTTGATGCCTCGGTAGGATCAATCTCTACGGAAAACTCATGTGTTTCCATACACTCAAACGCGCCAAAAATACTACCAAGCAAATCGCGCATAGTATCTGCAGACAGGATAGTTGGCGTCCCGCCCCCAAGGTGAAGACGTGCCATCTTCACACCCTTCGGTAACTTCGAGCGCACCTTTGTGATCTCGGCTTTCAGCACCTCTACATAGGCATCAACGGGGCGCAGCGTTTTTGTCCCTTGGGTTCGGCATGCACAAAACCAACACAGCCTTTTGCAGAATGGGATGTGGACATAAACAGAAATTTCCGCCCCATCTGGAACTGCGCGCAACCAACTATCTTGATGCCGAGGCCCAACGCCGTTTTCAAAATGATTGGCTGGGGGGTAGCTTGTGTAGCGCGGAACTTTCGCGTCAAACAGCCCATATTTATTGAGAAGTGCTATCTTTTCCATGTGATTTGGTATTAAATACCGTCAGCCAACAGTCCTTGATATAGATCAACCGTAATGAAGTTTTCTGTCGATAACGCAGTAAGATGTAGTGAATGCCCGATCCGCCATCGCGCCGTATGTGCAAAATGCGATACGGATGAGCTTTTGACGCTTGAAGGCATGAAATCCTACCGCACTTTCAAAGCGGGTGAGACTATTTTGTGGCGTGGTGAGAAGCTGGAGTATGTTGCATCTCTGGTGCAAGGCGTCGCATCTCTTTCAAAGACATTAGAAGACGGTCGCACCCAAATGGTGGGTCTTTTGCTGGCGTCGGATTTCATTGGCAGACCCGGACGCGACGAGATTGAATTTGATGTCACAGCGACAACAGATGTCACTTTGTGTTGCTTCAACAAAGAGCCGTTTGAGCAACTGGTCGAGACAACGCCCCATGTAGCACAACGCCTTATGGAACTGGCACTTGATGAGCTGGACGTTGCCCGCGATTGGATGCTGTTGCTGGGTCGTAAAACCGCCCGTGAAAAAATCGCAACTTTTGTTGAGATGCTTGTCCGCCGCTCACAGCTTCCCGAAGACAACGGCACCGCCAGTGTATCGCTGCCAATGACTCGGGACCAAATTGCGAACTTTCTTGGCCTCACTCTTGAGACAGTCAGCCGTCAACTAAACAGCCTCAAGAAAGACGGCGTTCTCAGCTTTAATGACCGCAAACACCTTGTGGTCGAGGATCTATCCGCCTTGCACGAGGCAACTGGCGACGACTCTGACGGCGGAATTATTTTTTAAACATATTCCAAAAATTGCGGAGACTCTTGATGTAGATCAAGGACCGACCCCGCCGCATCTTCATAAAACGACCTCGCGAACAAAGGCATCACAAAGGTGCTTTGGAATTACGAGGGCGTTTCATGGATTACTTCAAAATCATAATCTTGGGCCTCATCACATTCATTGCCGCTGTTGCGGCAAGTAACGGCTATGATCTGGCGTATAAGCTGCATGCCGTGATCATCATGGTGGTGGCTTTTGGGATGCTTGTTTGGGTGCTACGCACATCAGACGAGCCACAGAAAATTGCACCGGAAGGCGCATATTTTGACGGGGTCATCCGTGCGGGCGTCATTGCCACGGCGTTTTGGGGCATTGCTGGCTTTTTGGTGGGCACGTTTATCGCCTTCCAGCTTGCTTTCCCTGCCCTAAACTTTGACTGGGGCCAGCCATTCACAAACTTTGGCCGCCTGCGCCCATTGCACACATCTGCCGTAATTTTCGCCTTTGGCGGTAACGCACTGATCGCCACGTCGTTGTATGTCGTGCAACGGACATCGGGCACACGGCTTTGGGGTGGCAACACCGCATGGTTTGTCTTTTGGGGCTATCAGTTGTTCATCGTGATGGCCGCAACCGGCTACCTTTTGGGTGGTACGCAAAGTAAAGAATACGCCGAGCCGGAATGGTATGTAGACCTGTGGTTGACCATCGTTTGGCTGACTTATCTGGCCGTATTCCTTGGAACAATTTTCAAGCGCCGCGAGAAGCACATCTATGTGGCCAACTGGTTTTTCCTAAGCTTCATCATCACTGTGGCGATGCTTCACGTGGTCAACAACCTGTCCATTCCTATCAGCATCTGGGGATCAAAGTCCGTCCAAGTCTTTTCGGGCGTACAAGACGCAATGACCCAGTGGTGGTACGGCCACAATGCCGTTGGCTTCTTCCTGACAGCGGGCTTCTTGGGCATGATGTACTACTTCGTCCCCAAACAAGCAGGCCGTCCGGTTTACAGCTATAAGCTTTCTATCATTCACTTCTGGGCACTGATCTTTTTGTACATCTGGGCAGGCCCGCACCACCTGCACTACACGGCGTTGCCAGACTGGGCATCGACCTTGGGCATGGTGTTCTCGATCATCCTTTGGATGCCCTCATGGGGCGGCATGATTAATGGTCTGATGACGCTTCAAGGGGCATGGGACAAACTTCGTACTGATCCAATTCTGCGTATGTTTGTGCTGTCACTGGGCTTTTACGGCATGTCCACATTCGAAGGACCGATGATGTCGATCCGCGCCGTGAACTCGCTCTCACATTACACAGACTGGACAATCGGTCACGTTCACTCTGGCGCACTTGGCTGGAACGGCATGATCACTTTTGCCTGTATCTACTTCCTCACTCCAAAACTTTGGGGCCGTCAGCAGATGTATTCCGTCAGCGCGATCAGCTGGCACTTCTGGTTGGCCACGTTGGGTATCGTTCTTTATGCCGCGTCAATGTGGGTCACTGGCATCATGGAAGGCCTGATGTGGCGCGAGGTCGATGACCAAGGGTTCCTCGTGAATTCCTTTGCAGACACAGTAAGCGCAAAGTTCCCAATGTATGTAGTCCGTGGTTTGGGCGGGGTTCTGTTCCTGGCCGGCGCATTGGTCATGGTCTGGAACATGTGGATGACCATCCGCGGGGCGAAACCCGCGGTGGCCAAGGTCCCCGGCGCACTCAATCTTTCACCCGCAGAATAAGGAGGTCGTTCAATGGCTTTTCTTGATAAACACGCAATCCTCGAGCGTTCTCCAACCCTGCTTTTGACAGCATCTCTTTTGGTGGTGACTGTCGGTGGCATGGTCGAAATTGCACCGCTCTTTTGGCTCGAAAACACAATTGAGGATGTAGAAGGCGTGCGCCCCTATACCCCGCTCGAACTGGCGGGTCGGGACATCTATATCCGCGAGGGGTGCTATACCTGCCACAGCCAAATGATCCGTCCGATGCGCGATGAAGTCGAACGCTATGGGCATTATTCACTGGCGGCCGAATCGCAATACGATCACCCGTTTCAGTGGGGGTCAAAACGCACCGGTCCTGATTTGGCACGTGTTGGTGGTAGATACTCAGATGCTTGGCATGTGGATCACCTCAAAGACCCGCAATCCGTTGTTCCCGAAAGCATCATGCCGAAATACGCCTTCTTGGCGTCGGCTGATCTTCAAACAAACCAGACCGAGGCAACCTTGCGAACCCACCGGTTTGTGGGAGTTCCCTACTCGGATCAGCAAATTGAGGCAGCAGTTGTCGATCTGCGTAATCAAGCTGACCCCGACAGTGACTATGACGGCCTAGAAGATCGCTATCCCGGTGTTGTGGTGTCGAACTTTGATGGTCAGCCAGAGTTGACCGAAATGGATGCTCTCATCGCATATCTCCAAGTCTTGGGCACCATGGTCGACTTCTCAACATTCACCCCTGACGCAAGCCGCTAATCAAAGGAGGTCCACAATGGATACCTATTCACTGCTCCGCCAAATTGCTGACAGCTGGGTTCTTTTGGCCATGTTTGTTTTCTTTATCGGGACAGGCATCTGGGCATTTTTGCCAAGCCAACGCAGCGCCCGCACAGAGGCAAGCATGATCCCGTTTCGCAACGATGACAGCGCCAAAACCTGCTCTGGGACATGTGCAACGTGCAAATGCAACGCCGCTGCTTTGAACGCGAAAGGACAATTCGATGTCTGATAAAAAAGTAGATGATGCGACCGGCGTTGAGACAACGGGCCACAGCTGGGACGGGATTTCAGAACTGAACAACCCGCTACCACGTTGGTGGCTTTGGACCCTTTATGCCACTATTATCTGGGGCATTGCATATACCATCGCCTATCCCGCGTGGCCCATGATCAGCGGCGCGACCGAAGGCATGCTTGGCTACTCAACGCGCGGCGAAGTCGCCACACAAATCGCCGAGCATGAGGCCAAGAACGAAGACCTTGTAGCTCAACTTGTTGCAGCTGATCTAGAGACCTTGCCCCCAAGTGATGACCTGCATCGCTATGCAGTGTCTCGGGGGGGTGCTGTCTTCCGCGCCAATTGTAGCCAGTGTCACGGCTCGGGTGCTGCGGGTGCAGTTGGCTATCCGAACCTTCTTGATGATGACTGGCTCTGGGGCGGCGACATCACAAACATCGCGGCAACGGTTGCCCACGGCATTCGAAACGAAACGGATGACGATGCGCGCTGGTCTGAGATGCCCGCCTTTGATGAAATCCTCGAGGACGCTGAAATTGCAGCAGTCGTTGAGCATGTGATCAGCCTCTCATCCCCGGATCACGATGCCAGCATTACAGATCAGGGAGCAGCGGTCTTTGAAGAGAACTGCTCGGCTTGCCACGGAGAAGCGGCACTAGGCAATCGCGACATTGGCGCACCAAATCTGGCTGATGCAATTTGGCTTTACGGCGGTGATCGTAGCGCCCTTGAACACTCGGTTCGCAACGCACGTTTTGGTCAGATGCCCGCATGGGGGCAACGTTTGTCTGAGGCCGATGTGCGCGCAGTTTCTGTCTATGTCCACGCCCTCGGCGGTGGCGAATAAGACGGATAGAAAGAGGTCTCCTCCCGATGGCCTCTTTCACACCCCGAAGCGGCCCTGTTCGCAAAACGCTGCCGCTTCGGGGCACATCCTTTACCCTCACAATTTTGCATATGTTTGACCCAGATCAAGGTCAGCTCACCCCTTCAGCGTCTATGTTCATCCTGCGAACAGGAACAAACACATGTCAGAAAACCTTCCCCTTTATGCCGCCCAAGAACCGGTTTTTCCCCGGCGCGTGTCAGGCAAATTCCGAAACCTTAAGTGGTGGATCATGGCCGTCACCTTGGGGATCTACTACCTGACGCCGTGGATACGCTGGGACCGTGGGCCAAGCCTGCCAGACCAAGCAGTGCTTATCGACATGGCGCACCGGCGGTTCTACTTCTTTTGGATCGAGATTTGGTCCCACGAGTTTTACTTTGTAGCAGGGCTGCTCATCATGGCCGGTCTGGGGTTGTTTTTGTTCACCTCGGCACTTGGTCGCGTGTGGTGCGGCTACACCTGCCCACAAACCGTGTGGACCGACCTGTTCATTCTAGTCGAGCGCTGGATTGAGGGCGACAGAAATGCCCGCGTTAGGCTCTATAATGCCAAGTGGACACTGAAAAAATGGCGTCTGCGCATCACCAAATGGATTGTCTGGCTTCTGATCGCAGTGGCAACAGGTGGCGCATGGGTGTTCTATTTTGCCGATGCGCCGACCCTGCTGAACCAGCTTGCAACGCTCTCGGCACATCCAGTTGCTTATGGGACGATCACGGTCCTGACTGCCACAACGTTTGTTTTTGGTGGTTTCATGCGCGAGCAGGTCTGCATCTACATGTGTCCATGGCCGCGCATTCAAGCCGCAATGATGGACCCCGATACCCTAACAATCGGCTACCGCGATTGGCGTGGTGAGCCGCGCGGCAAACAGCGCGTCGAAGGCGCCGGAGACTGCATTGATTGCATGGCCTGCGTCAATGTTTGTCCCATGGGAATTGATATTCGCGACGGCCAACAAATGGAATGTATCACCTGCGGGCTGTGTATTGATGCTTGTGATGACGTCATGGACAAAATCGGCAAGCCGCGCGGATTAATTGATTATCTGGCTCTATCAGATGAAACAGCAGAGCGCGCTGGCAATCCCCCCAAAGCAATTTGGAAGCACGTATTTCGCCCCAGAACCATACTCTACACGGCGCTTTGGTCTCTGATTGGTGTGGGTCTTGTGTACGCTTTGTTCGTGCGCACAGACATTGAATTAACCGTCAGCCCCGTGCGTAATCCGACATTCATCGTTCAGTCTGATGGGGCCATCCGCAACGTTTACGAAGTACGCCTGCGCAACAAATTAGGTGAGCCACGCCAGTTTCACCTAAGCCTTTCGAGCGATGAAATTCTACGCATTGACGTTGACGGAACTGATGGTCGCCTGACTTTTGATGTGCCCGCGAATGCCACACAGCTCAAACGTGTCTACCTGACTGCGCGCGCCACGGACCCTGCCGCACGTGCTGCAAACACGCCCGTCCGCATCTGGGTCGAGGACATCTCAAGCACCGAACGCGCCTACCGCGACACCACGTTTAACGGAAAGGTTTCACAATGACCCAAGTACGCCCAAACACACCCACGGCTTTCACGATCAAGGGCTGGCACGTCTTTGCCGTTTTCGCCACGGCCTTCGGGATTATCATCTCCGTCAACCTAACGCTGGCGTTCAACGCAGTGCGCACCTTCCCAGGTCTTGAGGTGAAAAACTCTTACGTTGCCAGTCAGTCCTTCAACCAAGACAGGGCAGCGCAACTTGCTTTGGGCTGGTCTGTCGCCGCCAAAGTACAAAACGACGAGTTAATCTTGACCATTGTGCAAGACGGTAACCCCATCGCACCGCGTATTGAACAAGCTATCTTTGGCCGCGCCACATCTGTTGCCGCAGATCAAACGCCGCAGTTCGTGCACGACGGCATGTCCTTTCGCGCCAAAGTGGTGGCGGGTGCGGGCAACTGGAACTTGCGCCTGAAGGCCCGCGCAGAAGACGGCACCCTATTTCAACAACGTATCATCGTAGAGACCCCGAAATGACAGCCGCCTGCCCTGCCTGCATCGGCGCAACGGGTCCCGCAGAATTTGCGGCAAGCAATGCACCTGATGCGATGCAATTTTCGTTGCCAACAATTCACTGTACCGCCTGTATCGGAAAGATTGAACGCGGGCTGGCCAGCCAAAACGGCGTGCAGTCCGTTCGTGTAAATCTGTCTCTAAAGCGCCTTACAGTAACTGGTCCGGTACAATCAGACGCCATCATATCTGCCGTAAAATCGCTCGGGTTTGAGATATATCCTCTGGATGCTGCGACACTTGCAAACACCACGGATAAAGCAGGCCGCAACCTGTTAATCCGTATGGCCGTCGCGGGCTTTGCCATGATGAATGTGATGCTCTTGTCCGTGGCTGTCTGGTCCGGTGCTTCTGACGCAACGCGCGATTTCTTCCACCTGATCTCGGCTGCGATCGCCCTGCCAACCGTCGCCTATTCCGCCCAACCGTTCTTTCAAAATGCTCTGAGTGCACTGCGTAAAGGTGGTTTGAACATGGACGTGCCAATCTCTCTAGCCATCATATTGGCTGCTGGAATGTCGCTGTTTGAAACCTTGAATGGTGGGGAACACGCCTACTTTGATGCAGCTGTGTCGCTGACCTTCTTTTTGCTAATTGGTCGCTATCTTGACCATCAAACACGCTCTGCGGCACGTTCTGCGGCCAAAGAACTGACTGCGCTTGAAAGTCATACGGCTGACCGTATTCGGAACGGTGTCGCGCAAACGGTGCAACTGTCAGAAGTGGCCATTGATGACATTATCGCTGTCCCCGCAGGCACCCGCGTCCCAGTAGACGGGGTTCTGTTGAGCGAAGCCGCATTGATGGATCGGTCGTTTCTGACAGGCGAAAGTGCGGCCGTGCCCTTGAACCAAGGATCAGAGATTCAAGCAGGTGAAGTGAACCTCGCAGGACCGCTACAAATTCGCGCAACCGCCGTTGGTGAAGACACAACTCTGCGCCGGATGGCAGAACTGGTGGAGTTGGCGGAGAGCGGGCGCAACGGCTATACCGCGCTGGCCGACCGGGCCGCCGCGATCTATGCACCGGCCGTCCACTTGTTGGCATTGCTCGCGTTTTTAGCATGGTGGGTCATCGGCGGCGACGTACGTCATGCCCTCAATATCGCGATTGCGGTGCTAATCATTACCTGCCCCTGCGCCCTTGGTTTAGCAGTTCCAGCAGTCACAACTGCCGCCATCAGCAGGCTCTTCAACTCGGGCTTTCTGGTCAAACACGCCACCGCCCTCGAACGACTGGCGGAGGTGAATTACGTTGTGTTCGACAAAACAGGGACTTTGACGAAACCCGCCGTCCACGTGCCAGAAAACCTTACCAAGTCAGAGCGCGCGGTCGCGCTTGGGTTGGCACAAGTCTCGCACCACCCGATGTCGCGTGCATTGGTTGAGCAATTGCAAACGCAATCTCCCGCCCCCTTGGAGGACATCACAGAAGTTGTCGGCCAAGGTGTTCAGGGGCGATATCTTGCTCAGGAGGTTCAACTTGGACGGGGTCAATGGCTTGGTGCGTCATTTTCGGGGTTGGGCATGCGCATCGGTGACGCAAGCCCAATTCAGTTTGAAGCACCCGAAACCCTGCGGACCGGTGTGCGTGAGGCGTTATCGGAATTGTGCTTGCCTGCAGAAGTTGTCACCGGCGACGCGACCGAGCCTGCGCACAGCTTTGCTAAACGGATCGGACTAAAGATCACTGCAAACGCGCGTCCCGCTGATAAGCTTGAGCGGATCAGCGCGCTGGAGGCGGAGGGTAAACGTGTTCTCATGGTTGGGGACGGGCTGAATGACACCGCCGCATTGGCGTCAGCACATGCATCGATCGCGCCGGCCTTGGCGCTTGAGGCATCGCGCAGCGCATCTGATGTGGTCATTTTGAAAGACAACTTTACCGCACTGCCCATGGTTTTGCGCGTTGCCAAGGCGACCCAAGACCTATCCAAACAGAACTTCGCTATTGCAGCGGCCTACAACATGATCGCAATTCCCATCGCGCTTGCAGGGGCGGCGACCCCCCTTGCGGCGGCGCTGGCAATGTCAGTTTCTTCCATTACAGTGTTGCTTAATTCGCAGCGCATGAGATCCGTCAAATGAACGTATTAGTTGTCCTCATTCCGATATCCCTAATCTTGGGTGGGCTCGGCCTTGCTGCTTTTTTATGGGCCGTGAAGTCTGACCAATTTGATGACGCCCAAGGCAACGCAGCCCGTATTTTACTTGATGATGAATGAGGCCCCGCGCCATGACGAACCTTGCCAAGCGGCATTGCTGCGCTTAGGTCTGCCCCATGGCCAAACCAAAGACAGACCCCAATTATAAAGTTATCGCCGAGAACCGCCGCGCGCGGTTTGATTATGCTATCGAGAGCGATCTTGAAGTTGGCATGATGTTGATGGGGTCCGAGGTGAAATCCCTTCGTACGGGGTCGGCCAACATTGCCGAAAGCTATGTGACTGTCGAAGACGGCGAGATGTGGATCGTGAACTCCTACATCAGCCTTTATGCCCAAGCAAAAACTTGGGGCCACATTGAGCGTCGCCGTCGCAAGCTTCTGGCGTCGCGCAAAGAAATTGCTCGGTTGTGGCAAGATGTAAGCCGTAAGGGCATGACGATTGTGCCGCTGGTTGTTTATTTCAATCACAAAGGGCTGGTCAAAATGAAGATCGGCCTCGCCAAAGGTAAGAAGAACCACGACAAGCGTGATACCTCTGCCAAGCGCGATTGGGGGCGTCAGAAACAACGCCTTTTGAAGCAAGGCAGCCAGTAACTTACCGTTTGAGAATTTACAGTTTACTTGGCGCATTCTTGCGTTATGTCGCTGCGCAGACTACCTGTGCCCCGCAACATCTGGAAAGCTGACCTCATGGAAAATGATATAAAATCACTCGTGTCCACTGATTGGCTCGCCGAGCACATCAAGGACCCTGATCTGCGCATTCTGGATGCATCTTGGTATCTGCCTGACGCGGGTCGTGACCCACGGGCTGAATTTGACGCAGCACATATCAAAGGCGCACGGTTCTTTGATATTGATGAAGTCGCTGATCTTCGTTCGGCACTGCCACACACCGTGCCACCAGTTGAGAAATTTATGTCCCGCATGCGCGCGATTGGCGTAGGCGACGGGCATCAGGTGGTGGTCTATGATGGCGCAGGCCTGTTTAGCGCAGCACGTGTTTGGTGGACCTTCCGCCTGATGGGTTTTGAAAACGTCGCTGTATTGGATGGCGGACTGCCTAAATGGCAAGCAGAGGGTCGCCCCGTTGACGCCAAGCCCGCGACAATTCGTGACCGCCACATGATAGTGAAACGCCAAGACCACCTCATTAAGGACGTCACCCAAGTTGCCCGTGCCGCCAAGCTGGAAGATCACACAATCATCGATGCGCGTCCCGCACCGCGGTTTGAGGGCACAGCCCCAGAACCCCGTGAAGGCATGCGCGCAGGCCACATTCCCAATTCGCAAAATGTGCCGTTCTCGACCCTGCTGAACGATGACAAAACTATGAAGACCAAAGCCCAGCTTCAGGCGATTTTTGACGCCGCTGGCGCAGATTTGTCCAAGCCGATTATTACCACGTGTGGCTCCGGTGTGACTGCGTGTGTTCTTGCGCTTGCTCTCTACCGGATCGGCAAAACCGACGCCGCCGTTTATGATGGCAGCTGGTCAGAGTGGGGCATGTACGGCGATCTTCCAATTGCAACAGGACCGGCAGATGCTTGAGAAGCTACAACCCCAAGCGGGCGACAAAATCCTCGCACTCATGGCGGCATACCGCGCTGATCCACGCGACACCAAAATTGATCTTGGCGTAGGGGTTTATAAGGACGCCACGGGACACACACCTATAATGCGGGCCATTAAATCAGCCGAGCACCGCCTTTGGGAGGAGCAAGACACCAAAACATACGTTGGGCTTGCCGGTGATCCAGAGTTCAGCACGGCTATGGCCCGTTTGGTTTTGGGAAATAGCACAAACCTTGATCACGTAGCGGCCGCCGCCACCCCCGGTGGTACGGGCGCCATCCGTCAGGGCTTTGAGTTAATCCACCATGCGAACCCCGATGCGACAGTCTGGATTTCAAACCCCACGTGGCCAAACCACCCCTCTATTCTTAGCTACCTTGGCATACCCACCAAAGAGTACCGCTACTTTGATGCGCAAACACGCGGAACAGATATTGAGGGCATGCTTGCCGATTTAACAGGCGCAAAAGCCGGTGACGTTGTTCTGCTGCATGGGTGCTGCCACAACCCGACCGGCGCGAACCTGACTGCACCTGAGTGGCAGCGCGTTATTGATTTGATGCAAGATCGTGGGCTAATCCCGTTTATCGATATCGCATATCAGGGCTTTGGTGACGGGCTTGAAGAAGACGCTGCAGCGACCCGCACAGTGGTTCAACAGATGCCGCAAACCCTGATTGCTGCAAGCTGTTCAAAGAACTTTGGCATCTACCGCGAGCGGACAGGTGTGCTGATGGCCATCAGCCAAGACGCCGCATTGAAAGAAACGGCTCAGGGCACGCTTGCGTTTTTGAACCGTCAGAACTTTAGTTTTCCACCGGATCATGGCGCACGACTGGTGACGATGATTTTGCAGGACGAAACGCTGCGCGCAGAATGGGCAAGTGAGCTTGAGGAGGTCCGCCTCAATATGCTGGGCCTACGGCAGCAGCTGGCTGATGAAATGAAACGTCTAACTAACTCGGACCGGTTTGATTTCATCGCAACGCACCGCGGGATGTTCAGCCGTATTGGTGCCACGGCAGAGCAAGTCGAAAAGCTGCGCCAAGATCACGGCATTTACATGGTTGGCGACAGCCGCGTGAATATTGCCGGACTAAGCGCGTCAACCGTCCCTGTACTGGCACGCGCGTTGGTTGAAGCAGGCGTATAAATAGAAAAGGCCCCCCACATTGCTGCGGGGGGCAAGTTTTTCGAAAATACCAACGGGAAGGTGTTAGCCTTTCGAGAACTCAGGGTATGCTTCCATCCCCAACTCGGTCACGTCCAAGCCGTTGATTTCTGCTTCTTCGCTGACACGGATGCCGATCACACCTTTCATCAATGTGAAGGCAATCAAGCTTACGACGAAGACGAAGATACCGATTGCTGCAAAGCCGATGAACTGTGTCACGAATGACGTGTCAGCTGTGTAAACCGGCACAACCATTGTACCCCAGAAACCTGCGATCAAGTGAACCGGAATGGCACCGACAACATCGTCAATCTTCAGTTTGTCGAGCATCGGGACAGCAACCACAACGATCACACCGCCAACAGCACCAATCCAAAGTGCACCGAACAATGTTGGGTCAAGCGGACCAGCAGTGATAGATACCAGACCAGCAAGCGCACCATTCAGAACCATTGTCAGGTCAGGCTTTTTGTAGAGAGCTTGTGTCAGCAACAGGGCTGCAACCGCACCGGCAGACGCCGCCATGTTGGTGTTTGCAAAGATACGACCAACGTCAGTGATGTCACCAACTGTACCCGCAGCAAGCTGTGAGCCGCCGTTAAAGCCGAACCAACCCAGCCACAGGATGAATGTACCCAAAGTGGCAAGCGCAAGGTTAGAACCAGGCATTGGAACAACACGGCCGTCTTTGTATTTGCCAATCCGCGCACCCAGAACCAAGGCACCTGCGAGCGCGGCGAAACCACCAGCTGCGTGTACCAAAGTTGAGCCAGCAAAGTCAGAGAAACCCATCTCGGACAACCAGCCGCCGCCCCACTGCCAGCTTGCTTCGATCGGGTAGATGAAGCCGGTCAGGACAACAACAAAGATCAAGAACGGCCACAGTTTTACGCGCTCGGCCAATGTGCCTGAAACGATAGAAGCAGTTGTCGCGCAGAACATCAGCTGGAAGAAGAAGTCAGAAGCAACAGATGCGTAATCCAATGATGCATCAGCAGCACCTAAGCCAACTGGCTCAAGTGATGTGGGGCTAAAGCCACCAAGCCAACCTTCGATGATCCATTCACCTGGGTACATCAGGTTAAAGCCAACGGCCCAATACATGATGCCTGCAAGTGAAAACAAAGCGATGTTTTTAGTAAGCTGAGTGGTAACGTTTTTCGAACGCACCAAACCCGCTTCCAGCATCGCAAAGCCAGCGGCCATCCAGAAAACCAAAAAGCCGCCCACCAAGAACAACAGCGTTGTCATGATGTAGGGGCCGATTTCGTCAAAGCCCGGCGCAGCGTCCTGTGCAAAACCCATGCTCGGCAGCGCAATCGCGGCTGCAGCAAGGGGGAGTGATTTCATAAATTTCATCGGTCCATATGTCCCTTAGTTGGCGCCTTAAAGCGCGTCATCGTTAGTTTCGCCGGTACGGACGCGCAGCGCGCTGTCCAGATCCAGAACGAAGATTTTTCCGTCACCGATTTTGTCGGTCTTCGCTGTGGTCGCGATGGTTTCAACAACCTGATCGACCATGGATGCCGCGACCGCGATCTCCAGCTTTACCTTCGGTACAAAGTTCACTGCGTATTCCGCGCCACGATAGATTTCCGTGTGGCCAGACTGCGATCCGAACCCTTTAATTTCTGTCACCATCATTCCGCGCACGCCGATGGATGTCAGCGCCTCGCGGACCTCCTCAAGCTTGAACGGTTTGATTGCTGCAATAATCAGTTTCACGTGCATCCCCTTGTTGATCTTCTACTCAGACCGCTAAGACAGCGCTCTTTGGATGACCTGAGCGGACACCTAGCGCCCCCTTCAAACAAGAGATCGGCGGATATCTGCTGCGCCGCAGCGTGACTTACTGCCTAAATTTTGAACATTTAGGCGCAATTGTCTAAAAAATAGGCGATTAGAAAAGCTGAAAATAAGAATCACCAGCTAAACAAGACCGATAAAACCCGATACAATTGGGAAAACACCGTCAAAACGGGCAGAGCAGATGGCACCCTCAAATAAACCCCGCAAGCCTCTTGTGGCGGACAAACGCTATTCGAAGCCCGCAAAGCCTGCGGCCAAGAAAGCTAAAAAGCGCAAAGCAAAACCTAAAGCCGCTCCAAAAAAACAGAGTGGCCTTTTTGGCTGGCTTAAGCGCCTGATCAAATGGGTGCTATGGACAATCTGGTCTTTCATCTGGCGCACCGGTGCAGTGATCACCTTACTGATCGTAGGGAGCGCCAGTTATTACGCTGCAACACTACCCGATATGGAGCAGCTTGTTGACGGACGCGCCCGCGGTTCTGTGACCATGTCAGATCGTGACGGCAGAACCTTTGCATGGCGCGGGGACCAGTTCGGCGGCATGGTTACGGCCACCACAGTATCAGCACACCTCAAAAACGCTGTCGTCGCCACAGAGGACAAGCGGTTCTATCGTCATGTCGGCGTATCACCACGCGGGATCGCGTCTGCTGTGCGGATCAACTTACGCGAAGGGCGCGGCCCACTGTCTGGTAACGGTGGCTCAACGATTACGCAGCAAACCGCCAAACTGTTATGCCTCGGTGTACCTTTTGATCCCAACAAATGGAAATCAGAGACCGCCTACGAAGCAGATTGCCGCCGCACCACGCTTTGGCGCAAAGTTAAAGAAGCGGTCTTCGCCCTTGGCATGGAGATCAAATACACCAAGGATGATATTCTGACGGTCTATTTGAACCGCGCCTATCTGGGCGCAGGTAGCCGCGGGTTTGAAGCCGCCGCACAGCGCTATTTCAGCAAGTCCGCCGCAATGGTGAACCCAGCCGAAGCAGCCATGTTGGCAGGACTTCTAAAAGCCCCCTCAACACTTGCGCCCACGAACAACCTGCAACGCAGCCAAGATCGCGCGAACCTTGTGATCGGTTTAATGGAACAGCAAAAGTACCTCACCCCAATCGAGGCCTCGCTGGCACGCGCAACACCAGCAGAGCTTTCACAAGCTGCCAAGCGCACATCGGGGGGATATTTTGCGGATTGGGTCATGGATAGCGGGCCTGAATTCTTCACGCGCTCTACCACGGAAGACGTCATCATACGTACCACGCTTGATCAACGGATGCAGACCGCCGCAGAAGAAGCGCTGCAATATATATTCGAGGAAAAGGTCCGCGAAGGCTCAAAGGCGCAAGCAGCCGTAGTCGTTATGTCTGCAGACGGCGCGGTACGTGCGATGGTGGGTGGACGCGCCACAAACGGCACAGGCGCATTCAACCGTGCCACCCAAGCAAAGCGCCAAGCTGGATCAACCTTTAAGCCGTTCGTCTACGCAACGGCACTTGATCGTGGATACACCCCTGAAGACGTCGTTTTGGATGAGCCCCTGTGCATCGACATCCCCGGGTCAGGCGAGTGGTGCCCCAAGAACTACGCAAAAGAATTCAAAGGCCAAGTTACCCTAACCGAAGCCTTCAAGGATTCCCTCAACATTCCTGCCGTGCGAATTTCCGAAGGATTGGGCCGTGAACGTGTCCGCGAAATTGCGCAGGGCTTTGGTATTCAAAGCGATCTTGCTGCGGGTCCGGCGCTGGCGCTTGGTGCGTCTGAAAGCACACTTATTGAAATGACCGGCGCCTATGCGGGTATTTTAAACGGCGGCTCGTCCGTAACACCCTACGGCTTAATCGAGTTGCGCGTTTTAGGTGACGACACGCCGCTGATGACGCAAACTGGCGGCATTGAGGACCGCGTGATCAGCCGTGAAGCCGCACAGCAACTCACGTGGATGATGTATCAAACAGTCGAAGCAGGCACCGGACGCCGCGCCCGCATCGAAGGCCGGGAAATTGCGGGCAAAACGGGCACCACGCAAGCCGCGCGCGACGCGTGGTTCATCGGGTTTTCCGGTGATTACGTTGCAGGCGTTTGGATGGGGTACGATGACAACACACCACTTAGTGGCGTGACGGGCAGTGGCCTGCCCGCCGAGATCTGGCATGAGACCATGCGACGTATTCTTCAAGATCTACCGGCTGTTCCCCTGCCGATGCAGCCATCAGGTGGCACACCATGGAGCAACCCGCCCCGCGGTTCAGAGCTCAATCGCACCATCCCGCAGCAGCCCCCACCCCAAAACAGCGATGGGTTTGAGGCAACTGCTGAAAACATCTTGATCGACGTTCTGCGAGGACTTCTAGGGGGCAATTAAGCCCTCCCAACCTAGCCCACTCAAGCTATAAAGAGGAAAGGTCGCGTGTCAGCTGATCCAGATTACCGTTGCGACGATCCAGAAGCGCACCGATTTCTGTCTTTTCTGTCCGCGCAAGGCTGATACCTTCAATCAACATATCCGCAAAAAGGCCATTGTCGTTCACACGGAAGGTCACATCAAACGGACGCTCGCCGCTTAACAGTGCCTCGGCGCGGACCTCAAAAAAGCTTTTCACTGATTTTGCAGATTTCACTGTGATCTCACCACCGATGAACTCACGGAAGCGGCGGCCATATTTACGCGAGATATATCCAGCAAATGCTTTGTTATACGCACGGATTTGACCCGACGATGCAGCACGCGCATCAGCGCCCAAAGTAAAGCGTGCGATGCGCTCTACATCTGCGTAGCGCTCAAAAATACCCGCAAATTCGCGGATCATAGCGTTTTCTGAACGGCCAGAATTAATGACCTTATTGATATCCGCCACGACGCTCTGGATAAGACGCTCGGCCTGCGCAGTGGTCAATGCCAGCGCAGGCATGGACAATGCAGCACCCGCAAAAGCAGCAATACCAGCTGTGACAAATGTGCGGCGTGAAAAACTAGTTGAACAGGTCATCATACGTATCCTCGGTTGTACTTTCGGGGCTCGCAACGGGCGTGCCCAACTCAAAACGGCGGCTTTGCAAATAGATGCTACGCGCTTGGGCGTAACTATCGGCGCTCTCATAAAGCACCTGATCAATCACACCGGAAAATGTGTAGCGATCACCAAGACGCGCCAAACCACCGGCAACAGGCGGCACAAGATTTTCGGGCGAGTCTAGATCGTAGCTGAGCGGGTTCGTAAACAGATCAACCACTTTACCCAGCGTTTCACGTTGGGTTGAGGCGCCAAGCAACGGCAACTCAATATAAGCACCCTCGGGGGCACCCCACGTGGCAAGTGTTTCGCCAAAATCTGCGCGCTCTTGCTCAAGCCCCGCCTCGGTTGCTGGATCCAGCAAACCGCCAAGCCCCAATGTCGTGTTCATTGCAAATCTGAAGAAATTGCGCGCAGCGCCGTCAATGTCGCCTTGCAAAAGCGTGTTCACAAACTGGGAAGGCAATGAAAGGTTTGCTGCAAAATTACCAACGCCCGTCCGTACGGTTTGTGGCACAATCGTCCCGTATCCGTTTGAGACCGGACGGAACAGGGCGCGGTCGACGCTTTTGTTAAACCCATGGATTTTGCGGTTCGTTTTTTCAAACGGGTCATGAATTTCCACAGGTGTTTGCGGGACTGAACACGCCGCCAGCGCCCCAATTGCGCAAAGCGCAAAACAACGCAGAACTGTATTTTTTAAGATTTTTGCAAACCGCATATCACGTCCTCACTCATTGAGCTTACCAAATAACGTAAAACCACGAGATTCCCAGTATCGACGTGGGGCCGACATATAAATGTGATAATTGCGCGACAGCGCAACATATCCAAACTTCATCAGCATCGCGGTACTTTGTTTTAATAGAGCCCGCTAATTGTAATTGCCCATGCCCGCGCGCAGGGCTAGCGTTTGATCAAACGTATAGATTACCAGAACAGGACTTTGAGATGAGCAAGATTGAGAAAAAACTAGCGGACCTTGGCGTAACCCTTGCAGACGCACCCGCGCCCGCAGCCAATTATGTGCCATTCGTTCAAGTAGGCGACATGTTGTTTGTGTCGGGCCAAATCAGCCGTGATGACGAAGGCTTGATCACAGGTAAAGTTGGCGATGACCTCAACGTCGAAGCTGGCGCTGCTGCCGCCCGCACCTGTGCAATTGCGCTGTTGTCTCAGATTAAAGCGGCCTGTGGCGGTGATCTGGACCGCCTTGTGCGCGTGGTCAAATTAACAGGCTTTGTGAACTCAACCCCTGATTTCACCGAACAACCACAAGTCATCAACGGATGCTCTGACTTTCTGGTAGAAGCACTTGGTGACATCGGGCGTCATTCACGCAGCGCGGTTTCAGCGGGCGCTCTGCCACTCAATGTGGCGGTCGAAATTGAAGGCATTTTTCAGATCAAATGATGCTGCCACGTTCCTTTCTTGATCGGCCCATAGCGCACCGTGCATTGCATGATGTAACGAACGGTCGGCCCGAAAACAGCCGCGCCGCTATTCGTGCGGCCATCGAGAAAGGCTACGGAATTGAGATTGACCTACAGCTCAGCGCCGACAACCAAGCCATGGTTTTTCATGACTACGGCTTGGACCGCCTAGCGCACGGCAACGGACCAATCAGCATCTATTCCGCGCAAACACTTGATGCAACAACGCTGCGCGGCGGGGATGAGGGCATCCCAACATTTGCCGAAGTTCTTGAATTGGTTGACGGACGTGTTCCACTGATGGTTGAGCTGAAGGACCAAGACGGCCAAATGGGGCCAAACGTAGGTGCTTTAGAACGGGCAACAGCGAAAGCCGCGCACGGCTATTCGGGACCAATCGCGATGATGTCGTTCAACCCCCATTCTGTTTTGCACATGGCCGATCTTATGCCGGAAATCCCTCGGGGCATCACAACCAGCTCGTTCGTCCCTGAAAAATGGGGCCTGCCCGAAAGCATCTGTGCGTCCCTTCGTGACATCCCTGATTATGACCGCGCGAAATGTTGCTTCATCAGCCATGAGGTAGACGACCTGGACCGCCCTCGTGTGGCTGAATTGAAATCCGAAGGTGCAACGATTTTATGCTGGACGGTTAAATCGGCCCAGCAAGAAATCACCGCACGAAAAATTGCCGATAACATCACATTTGAACAATACCTCGCTTGACGCCAATTGAACGGGCACCACCTCAAAACCATGAACAAAGCCCCAGAAATTGAAGTACGTATCGTCAGCCAAATTGCCGAGATTGGCCAAGCAGAATGGGACGCTTGCGCCACCTCTGGCCAAAAGCGCCCCGATGATCCGTTTACGACTTACCGCTTTCTTAAGGCGCTTGAAGATAGCGGATCTGTCGGAACAGGCACCGGTTGGCAACCGCACTATTTGCACGCACTTGAAGGCGGCGAAACAATCGGTGTGGCGCCGATGTACGGCAAATCCCATAGCCAAGGTGAGTACATCTTCGACCACAACTGGGCGCATGCCTATGAACGCGCAGGCGGCAGATATTATCCCAAACTACAGATCGCCGTGCCACACACGCCCGCGACAGGCCGCCGTTTTTTGGTCAAAGACGGACGTGAAGAAGTTGCACGCTCGGCCCTAATGCAGGGCGCTGTGCAGGTGGCGGGAAGTAACGGTTTCAGCAGCCTGCACATTACATTTTGCACAGATGATGAGCGCGCTTTCGGCGCAGAGTTGGGGCTTTTGGAGCGCTCAAGCCAACAATTTCATTGGCTCAACAACGGCTACGCGGACTTTGACGGTTTTCTCAGCAGCCTCTCAAGCCGCAAGCGCAAAAATATCCGCAAAGAACGCGAAAAAGCCCAAAGTTTTGGCGGTGAAATCCACTGTCTGACAGGGGATCAAATCCAACCAGAGCATTGGAACGCCTTTTGGATTTTCTACCAAGACACCGGTGCACGCAAATGGGGCACGCCCTACCTGACCCGCGCATTTTTCGATCATGCCCAACAGCATCTGCGCGATGACATGCTTTTGGTACTTGCGGAACGTGATGGCCAATACGTTGCCGGTGCGCTTAACTTTATCGGTCGCGATGTTCTTTATGGCCGGTACTGGGGCTGTATTGAAGACCACCCCTGTCTGCATTTTGAAGTCTGCTATTATCAAGCGATCGATTACGCGATCAAACACGGCCTGAACCGCGTTGAGGCAGGCGCGCAGGGATCGCACAAACTGGCGCGCGGCTACATGCCTGTCACTACCAACAGCCTGCACTGGATTGCCGATGAAAGTTTCAGCACAGCAATCGCTGATTATCTTCAAGCCGAGCGTGCCGCAGTCGATGATGAGATTGAAATCATGACAGCCTACGGGCCGTTCAAGAAATCCCAGCACGAGGAGCAAGAATGAGCACCCCAATTTCACGCGAAGATTTACAAACCCTACAAGACGCAGGATGGGCACACGATCAGACACGCGATGCGGTGAGCAAATCGTTTCAATTCGCGAACTTCGTTGAGGCCTTTGCGTTCATGACGAAAACCGCTATCTGGGCCGAGAAGTTGAACCATCACCCTGAATGGTCAAATGTGTACAAAACCGTTGATGTTACTTTAACGACCCACGACATACACGGGCTGTCCGACCTAGACGTCAAACTGGCGCAGAAAATGGATGCGCTCGCGAAAGGCTAAAATGGAATACCTGACGAAAATTTTGCAGACCGAAATCTATAACGGCAATTCAGTCGCCGATTACCTTACGCTTGATTTCCTTGTCTCGGTCCTTGGCACAACCGTGTCGGCAGTTGTCATCCTTGTGCTCGGCTTCATGATTTCAGGTGCAGCACAAAAGCGGATCAAACGCCTGTCTGAAGTCCACGCGCGCCTTGATGCGACCTTGTTCGATTTCCTGAGTAACATTGCCCGCTATGTCATTCTGGGCTTCACACTGCTGTTTTTGCTCAACACCGTGGGCATTCAAACCACGTCAATTGTTGCGGTTGTTGGTGCAGCCGGTCTGGCGATTGGTCTGGCTCTTCAAGGCACGCTGTCCAATGTGGCCGCTGGCGTGATGATCATCTTCTTCCGACCCGTCAAACTTGGCGATTTCGTTGCGGTCAACAATGTCATGGGTACGATCAAAGCGATCAACCTCAACTTCATTGAGCTAGCTGACCTGAGCAATGTGAAAGTCATCATTCCCAACGCAGAGGTATGGGGAAACACCATCCACAACTACTCGGCCAACAACACACGTCGGGCAGAGTGGACATTTGGCGTGGGCTACGGCGCAAATCTGGCGGATGCGCAGCGGATCATCACCGATACAATCATGGCCGATCCCCGTTCATTCCGCGATCCGGAGCCGTTCATTCAGGTAAACAATCTTGGGGACAGCAGCGTAGACTTTTTGGTCCGCGTCTGGTGCTCGGCCGATGAATACTTCGCCTACCAAGCGGACATGAAACGCGCTGTCAAAGAAGCGCTTGATGCGGGCAAGATCGATATTCCGTTCCCAACCCGCACCATCGTCAACGTCAGCGATTAAGCCATCGAATCCAGCAAGCCTTCGCCCGCAGAAATTTCACATTCACCGGGCGAGGCTTCAGCGTTCAAGATGACAACTTTACCGTCTTCCACCAGCATCGCGTAGCGCTTTGAGCGCGCCAAAAGGCCTGCGGGTGGGGCATCAAAATCCATTCCCAATGCCTTGGTGAAAGTTGATTCTGCATCAGACAACATTGTAAGGCCTGCATCAGCGGCACCCGTTGTCTCGCCCCATGCCTTCATCACGAATGGGTCGTTTACGGACACACAGATGATTTCATCAACGCCTTTTGCATCAAATTGCGCTTTTGTGCGGATAAAGCTGGGCACATGCGCAGAGTGGCACGTCGGCGTGTAGGCCCCAGGCACCGCGAAAAAGACAACTTTGCGACCTGCTGTCAGGGTGGCTGTTGTCACCTCTTCTGGGCCGTTTTCACCCAAACGAACAAACGTGGCTTCGGGAAGGGTATCGCCAACTGAAATGGTCATGAATTATCTCGCTTCATTGATTGATATAACTGGCTTAACTATAGCCGCAAAGAATGGTTCGGCCAGCGGGGGCGCAAAAGAAATGGAACATATCGTTGTAATTGGCGCAGGACAGGCAGGCGCGTCACTGGTTGCCAAATTGCGGATGCTGCAATTTGAAGGCCAGATCACCCTGATCGGCGAAGAGCCCGTGCCCCCATATCAAAGACCCCCGCTTTCAAAAGCGTACCTGCTTGGCGACATGACCCAAGAGCGTCTCTACCTGCGGCCCGCTGATTATTATGACGAGCAAAACATCACGTTGCGCCTAAATACACGTGTTGAGCGGATTGATACCGCAAGCCGCGAAGTCCATTTGGCAGGCGAGGTGATTGCCTACGACCAATTGGTCTTTGCAACCGGTTCAACGCCGCGCAAACTTCCCGCGCAAATCGGCGGGGCGCTTGATGGGGTATTCACCGTGCGTGATCTGGCGGACGTGGACGCGATGGCCGGTCCTATCAACAAAGGCGGTCATGTATTGATCGTTGGCGGGGGCTACATCGGGCTTGAAGCCGCTGCAGTCGCCGCGAAAAAAGGGGTCCAGATTACGCTAGTCGAAATGAACGAACGTATTTTGCAGCGTGTCGCCTGCGCCGAAACATCTGCTTATTTCCGCGCGCTGCACAAAGAAAACGGTGTGGACTTGCGTGAAGGTGTAGGCCTTGAACATCTGATTGGTGAGGGGCACGTGAGTGGCGCTAAGCTGACGGACGGAAGCACCTTGGATGTGGATTTTGTCATCGTAGGCGTTGGTATTGCACCTGCGGATAGTCTGGCAAAAGACGCAGGCCTCAAAATTGATAACGGCATTTGGACGGACACATTTGGTCAGACTTCCGTGCCTAACATCTGGGCCGCGGGTGATTGCGCAAGTTTTCCATGGCGAGACGCGCAGATGCGCCTTGAAAGCGTTCAAAACGCCATTGATCAGGCAGAATTGGTCGCTGAAAACATTCTGGGCGCACAGAAAGCCTATGACCCAAAGCCGTGGTTTTGGTCTGATCAATACCACATTAAACTACAGATTGCGGGTCTCAACACCGGCTTTGACCAGATCGCTGTCCGCGACACAGACGGCGGTCTTAGCCACTGGTACTATGCCGGAGACACACTCTTGGCCGTTGACGCAATGAATGACCCACGGGCGTTCATGGTCGCCAAACGACTTATTGAGGCCGGCAAATCACCAGCCGCTGATGTCGTAAGTAATGCTGAAACAGAGTTGAAAGACCTGCTACGCGCATGAGGATTATCGGCGGTAAAAACCGTGGCATTCGCTTGGCTGAAGTTGGCAAAGGGGACGCCGCCAAGCATCTTAGGCCAACTACCGACCGCGTTCGCGAGACGTTGTTCAACATCTTGAACAACCACATCGATTTTGAAAACCACATCGTGCTAGATCTGTTCGCAGGCACTGGCGCGCTTGGCCTTGAGGCGCTATCGCGCGGCGCGAAAGAGTGTCTGTTCGTGGATGACGGGCGCGCTGCCCAAAAGCTTTTGTCCCAAAATATCGAACGCTGTGAGGCGGCCGCCAAAGTGATCTGCCAAGATGCAACGCGCGTCATTTTACCGGTTCGCTTTGAAGCTTCACTGGTCTTTTTGGACCCGCCCTACGGCAAAGATCTTGTGGGGAAAACTTTGCGTCACATCGCGGCACATATTGAAGAAGACGCGCTCATCGTATGTGAAGACAACTGCCCCATTGCGCCGCCTTATGGGTTCAAGCTTCGCGACCAACGCCAATTCGGCGCAACGTGGATTACGCTCTTGGACGCGCCCTAGCTATAAGTTGGGTGGAACAGCGATTTTGGGCTTTGCGTGAAGATATCCGCGCCATCTGCAGTGATCCCGATCGAATGTTCAAACTGCGCTGACAACGATTTATCCCGCGTTACGGCAGTCCAATCATCAGCAAGCACTTTAGTCTCGGGGCGGCCTAAGTTTACCATCGGCTCAATGGTGAAGAACATCCCTTCTTCAAGCACAGCGCCGCGCCCTTCACGGCCATAGTGCAGCACATTGGGCGGGGCGTGAAACACGCGTCCAAGGCCGTGCCCACAAAAGTCGCGAACCACAGACATACGCTGCGCCTCCACATAACTTTGGATCGCGTAGCCAATATCCCCAAAGGTGTTACCGGGCTTTGCCGCCTCAATCCCCAACATCAACGCATCATGGGTCACTTGGATCAAACGTTCAGCCTTGCGGGGCAGTTTGCCTGCCACATACATTCGGCTCGTGTCACCATACCAACCATCTACAATGACCGTCACATCGATGTTCAGGATGTCACCGTCTTTCAGCTTTTTATCGCCGGGGATGCCGTGGCAAACCACATGGTTCACGCTGATACAGCTGGCGTGTTGATACCCGCGATACCCGATGGTCGCTGAAATTGCGCCTGCGTCCTCAACCATCTGCGTGATGATCCGGTCAATCTCGCCCGTGGTTTGGCCGACGAAAACGTGATCCACCATTGCGTCCAAAATCTCGGCCGCCAATTTACCGGCCACATGCATGCCCGCGTGATCATCGGGGTGGTAAATATGGATGCCGTCTTTGGTCACACGCGTATGCTTTGGATCGTTCATCAACTGGGCCTTTTCATCAATTCGAGGGGGTTCTAGGTCGCTTGCGGTGATTTGTCGATGGGCAGCGCTTTGCCAAGAACAATGTCAGTCGGCGAGATGCACGTGTCAAAGCAAAGCACCTCAACGCCAGCCTCCCGAGCGGCATCAAAAGCGCGGGCATATTTGGGATCAATATCACCCGCCAACCCAAACTCTTCACAATCCATCCGGCTCACCAAATACAACATAACCGCACGGTGCCCGCTTTTGACCATCTGCTCTAGATCAGCCAGATGTTTGGCGCCGCGGGTGGTTACACTGTCTGGGAACACCGCACAGCGTCCGCGTTTCATGGTGACGCTTTTCACCTCAACGTAAGTATCACCTGCGGGCCCACGTAGCAGGAAATCAATGCGGCTGTTTGCACTGTATTTTTGCTCGGGCAACACAGCATCATAAGGCAGCAATTCGTCAATCAACCGCGCCTCAAGCGCCTCCTGAACAATGCGATTGGGCAGCGAGGTGTCGATGTTCACGCACTGCCCTTCAACTTCCACAAGCCGCCAGCCATATTTCAGCTTTTTCTTGGGATCATCATTCGGCTCAAGCCAACAGATCGCCCCCTCATCCTTCAGGCCAGTCATGGCCCCGGGATTGGGACAGTGGGCACGAACGACCTCACCATTTTCGAGCCGCATGTCCGATAAAAAGCGGTTATACCGCCGGATAAGCGTTGCGGGGATCAGTTGGGTTTGAAAGCGCATGGTGGCTGGCCTATAGAATTGCAAAACACATGATAAGGAACCACGCGACATGAGCAATCCAACAGCAGCCATGCTAGTGATCGGCGATGAAATTTTGTCAGGTCGCACGCGTGATGCCAACATGCACCACCTTGCCGGACAACTAACGGAAGCTGGCATTGATCTGCGCGAGGTGCGTGTTGTAAGCGATGATGCACCCGCAATTATCAATGCGGTAAAGGCACTTTCGGCCGCCTATGACACAGTCTTTACCAGTGGCGGTATCGGCCCAACCCACGACGATATCACAGCAGATTGCATCGCAGCCGCGTTCGATGACCATATTGATGTGCGCGATGATGCCCGCGCTTTGCTGGCCACGCATTACGCAAAAACGGGCTCCGAGTTAAACGAAGCGCGGCTCCGCATGGCCCGCATTCCAGACAGCGCAACCTTGATTGATAATCCGGTTTCTGTGGCCCCGGGCTTCACGGTCCAAAATGTCCACGTCATGGCCGGTGTTCCATCCGTATTCCAAGCAATGGTCGCGACCGTCTTGCCCACATTAACAGGTGGCGCGCCGCTTATGTCGCGCACACTGCGCATTGATCGCGGCGAAGGTGACATTGCGGGACCACTAGGCGCGCTTGCAGCCGAGTTCTCTGACCTGTCCATTGGCTCATATCCGTTCCAGAAGGACGGAAAATTTGGCGCAAATATTGTGATGCGCGGCACGGATGAGGCACGGTTGGAAATGGCATTAAGCCAACTAGAAGCGCTTTTTGCCGAATGAATTCCGACGCGCTTTATGCTGCCATTGATGTGACTTGGCCCTCTGAAACAGTCACAACTGATGGGCCATGGGTGCACCGTAAAGCGGTTGGTGCCGGAAGCCGGCTTAACGCGACTACTTTAGAGTTAACCAGTGGTGGCGTGCCGGATGACATACCTGATCGCCCATTGTTTATGGTGCGCGGGGACCAAAGTGCGCTAGACACAGCCCTTGAGAACCGCGGCTATGCGGTCAAGGATCCTGTCACGGCCTACGTGATCAACGTTGAAAAAATCGCCCAAGCATCAGGTCCAACGCGGGTTTTCACTGGATGGCCGGAATTGGCCGTGATGGCAGAAGTTTGGGCGACTGGCGGCATTGGGCCAGAACGTATCGCATCGATGGAACGGGTCCAGACAACCAAGGCGGGGTTTCTATGCCGCGACAATGACCGCGCAGCCGGTGTCGCATTTGCAGCAATAGACGGAGAATTGGCCATGCTGCACGCCCTTGAGGTACTGACCCACGCACGCCGCACCAACGTTGCCACAGACATCTTGAAGCACGCCGCATATTGGGCCGCCGAAAACGGAGCGCGCCACTTGGCCGTACTGGTAACAACCGCAAATACCGGCGCAAACGCCCTCTACCAAAACTTAGGCTTTGAAAAAGCCGTGGGGTACCATTACCGCATCCGAGGGACCGTATGATTTACCGAGTTTTTCTTATCCTATTTCTACTGCCCACACTTGCCAGCGCTGCAACACTGTCAGTCCCCTCGAATGCTGTTCAGACCGCACAAAACACTGCAGCAGATAGCGAACTCCGGCTGGTTGATGCGCCTATAAATGGCGCCAGTGACCCAAGTGGACCGATTATTGAGGGAACAGTAACTACGCGTGCTTGGCGCATTGATGCCTCAGGGCTGACACCTAAACAAATGACAACACCCTTGGTTGAGCAACTGGCAGAGCAAGGGTTCAGCACCATGTTTGAATGCAGCGCAGCCCAATGTGGGGGCTTTGATTTTCGCTTTGCACTTGATGTAATCTCTCCGCCCGCGATGTTCGTTGACTTAGGCAGCTACCGTTTTGTGAGCCTTCGCAAGGGCGATATGGGCGTGACGATACTGGCCAGTGCGGCCCAATCGACGGCGTTCATCCAAATTGCACAAGTCAGCAAAGATGAGTTGATCGAGACCGAGGCCACAGCAAACACGGTCACGGGAAATCCTGCCACCGCCAGCTTGGGCAAAACCACCGCGCCCCTTGCACAGCGATTGAAAATTCATGGGTTTGCGGAACTACACGGGCTGTCGTTTATGACAGGCTCTGCCACGTTGACGGACCCGCGCGCGCTCGTGCTTGGGGCCTTGGCCGACTATCTACGCGCGCACCCTAATCAGCAAATTGCGCTTGTTGGGCACACGGACAGCCAAGGGGCGTTGAACGGCAACATCGCGCTGTCCAAAAAACGCGCGGAAGCTGTGTTGGAAACATTGGTATCCGATTTCAACGTACCACGGGCACAAATGGACGCGCAGGGCATGGGATATCTTAGTCCAATCGCCTCGAACCTGACGGCACAAGGTCGTGAAGCCAACAGGCGCGTGGAAGTTATCGTGACATCAACCCAGTAGCGCCACAAATAACGGTGCTACCTACCACTGGCTTGGGCCTTTTTCGGCAAACGCATGGGCCAGAAAATCAATGAAAGCGCGCACTTTTGGTTGGGTAAACCGACCCGGCGGATAAACTGCGTAGATGCCCTGCGTTTCGCCCGGAAGGTCCGGAATTGCTTCTTCAACCAAGCCAGCCGCTTCTGCTTCAGCGTACAGAAAGCTAGGTAAATATGCGATGCCAAGTCCACTAATCGCAGCATTCAAAAGCGATTGCCCATCGTTGACCGTAAGCCATCCAGCGGTGCGAACTTGGCGCTTTTCACCCGAAGGCGCGGTCAACTTCCATACATTTCCCGAGGCTTGGTTGGAATAATGCAGCAATTTATGGTCGTTCAAATCATCAATCTTGGCGGGCCGACCGTGCGTGGCCAGATATTGCGGTGACGCGATCATCCGCTTTGACGTTTCGGTCAGCTTACGCGCGCGTAATGTGCTGTCTTCAAGCTCTCCGATCCGGACGGCCATATCAAAACCCTCAGAGATCAACTCAACGTAGCGGTTGTTCAACACCATATTGACGGTGATATCGGGAAACTCGGACAAGAAATCCCCAAGGACCGGTGACAGGTGGTTCACCCCAAAATCCGTCGCGACACTGATACGCAACAAACCAGAAGGGGCCGATTGCATCGACGTCACCATTGAATCTGCCTCGCCAGCGTCATTCAACACACGGCGCGCACGATCATAGTAGGCAAGCCCGATTTCCGTAGGACTGACGCGGCGTGTCGTTCTGTTGAGCAAACGCGCACCAAGGCGCGCCTCCAGCGATGAGACATGCTTTGAGACCGCAGACTTTGAAATGCCCATTTTCTTGGCGGCATCTGTAAAACCGCCCTGATCCACAACCGTGGCAAAGGCTTCCATTTCAGTAAGACGATCCATGCGATCAACCTCAACAATCATTTCGTTGGGGTTGGGTATGGGATCGAAATCAGGCCGAATTGGGACAGTAACCCGACAATAGCGCGGTAATTACAACACCGTTTCAAGGCGGGAAACAGTAGCGTGTTCTTACAGGGTCATTGCCAATCGGGTGCCTTGATCGATGGCGCGCTTGGCATCCAGCTCAGCAGCCACGTCCGCGCCGCCAATCACGTGGCACTGCTTGCCCATAGCCATCAGTTGATCTGCCAAGCTTCGTTCTGGCAACTGACCGGCGCACAACACAATCGTATCAACGGCCAAAACCTCGGGCTTGGTGCGATCAGCACCGTAGCTAATGTGCAAGCCTTCGGACGTGATCTGCTCATAGTTCACACCCGCAATCATCTTCACGCCCTTCATCTTCAGCGCTGCGCGGTGGATCCAACCAGTCGTTTTGCCAAGCCGTTTGCCAACTTTTTCTGCCTTGCGCTGCAACAGAGTAATTTCACGCGCACTCGCTTTTAGCGCCGGACCTGTCGGGGCAAGCCCGCCGCGGGTCTGCGATGGATCACCGACCCCCCACTCTGCTTTCCATGCTTCCAGATCGACCGTCGACGACGTCCCGTCATGGGCAAGCGTTTCAGCCACATCAAACCCGATACCGCCCGCGCCGATGATCGCGACCCTATCGCCAACTACCGCCCCGCCGCGTAGCACATCCACGTAGCTCACAACGTTTGGCGCGTCTTGTCCGACGATCTGCGGATCACGGGGCGTCACGCCTGTTGCAACAATAATATGTTCGAAATCAGACAGAGCCGATGCGTCCACCTGCGCACCAAGACGCACATGCACGCCAGTGTGGGCAAGCATGGCGCGGTACCAATCCACAAGCCCCCAGAACTCTTCTTTGCCCGGCACTTGCTTGGCCATGTTAAGCTGCCCACCGACCTCACTGTGTGCATCAAAAAGCGTCACCTCGTGACCACGCTGAGCTGCAGTAATCGCAGCAGACATCCCCGCAGGTCCTGCCCCAACAACGGCAACACGTTCAGCAACCTCCGCCGGCTTCATCGGTAATTCGGTTTCATAACAGGCGCGTGGATTCACCAGACAGTTACTCAACTTGCCGCCAAACGTGTGATCAAGGCACGCCTGATTACAACCAATGCAAGGCGCGATCTGCTCAGGCTTTCCTTCCATCGCTTTGCGGACAAATTGGCTGTCAGCCAGAAACGGACGAGCCATGCTGACCATATTTGCGGCGCCCCGTTCAAGGATACCCTCGGCAACATCGGGCGTATTAATCCGGTTTGACGTAATGACAGGAATTTGGACACTGCCCATCAGCTTTTCAGTGACCCAGCTAAAGGCCGCGCGCGGAACAGACGTGGCAATGGTAGGAATACGTGCTTCGTGCCAGCCGATGCCTGTGTTCAAGATAGTCGCACCTGCCGCTTCAACAGCTTTGGCCAGCATCACAACTTCATCCCATGTTGAGCCGTTGGGGATGAGATCAATCATCGACAGCCGGTAGATCAAAATGAAATTAGGTCCAACGGCCTCACGGGTACGGCGCACCACCTCAACGGGCAGGCGCATGCGGTTTTCATAACTGCCGCCCCATTCATCTGTGCGGCGATTTGTGTGCGTGACCAAGAACTGGTTCAGAAAATACCCCTCGGACCCCATGATCTCAACGCCGTCATACCCCGCTTGGCGTGCGCGCGTTGCGGCCGTCACGATATCACTGATCTGTTTTTCGATACCCTCCGCGTCCAGTTCCTTGGGTGCAAAAGGCGAAATGGGCGACTTCACCGCAGACGGGCCAACGCATTCCGGCGAATAGGCATAACGACCTGCATGCAGAATTTGCATTGCAATTTTACCGCCCGCATCATGCACGCGGTCTGTGACGATCTTGTGATTGGCGATGTCATCATCATTGAAAAGACCCGCTGCACCGGGAAACACACCGCCTTCGCGGTTGGGCGCCATGCCGCCAGTCACCATCAACCCAACTTCGCCACGCGCACGCTCTGCGTAAAACTCCGCAACGCGGTTCCAATCTTTGGTTTCTTCAAGGCCAGTATGCATCGACCCCATCAGCACGCGATTTTTTAGCGTGGTAAAACCCAGATCAAGCGGAGCTAACAAATGCGGATAGGTGCTCATAATACGGATGCCTCTCTTTACGTGCAGGTCAACCATACATTCGCGGCCCCGCCTGTCACCCCCGACGTGGCGTTAGGGGCAATGTGCCACCCTGCGTTGCTACTGCGTTTCCACACAGTGGCGGCGAAACGCCTGTTTCAACAAATCTAACTCCGCACGCAGCAAATCCATTTCGGCGCGAATATCCTCGGCCAAGGCATCACCTGCCATGACAGTTATCCGTTCTAGAATATTGCCAGCAGCACCATCTGTAATCAGTGCCGTATGCACGCCGTCCGACATCATTTGATGGGGTAATGAAATGCGCAGCGCATATTCACCCGCCATTTGCGTGGGCTGCAACTGCACATCCTTAATTGGACGCTGCATATATATTACCTCAACGACTGGCTCTGCATCATCGGCCCACAAAAGCCCCTCCCACACAGCGCCTTGCAGACGGGTTTTGGTAAGTTTCATTTTCGACATGTCAAAATACTCCGTCCCTTACCCAATCAAAACTCAGCGCGCGGTTGGCGGCTGAACGTCAGGTCGCGCACAACAATTTCGTTCATTTGGGGATCTTCAAAAATGAGATCGACCCACATTCTCTCCACCCGCTTTTCGTTCATCTTGGTATATGCCAGATCAAATTCGACAAATATGTCAGAGCCGTTCAAGGGCAACTCGCGTACAATCTGATCCGTGTTTGGCCCGTGCTTGATGTTGAGCCGCGCAAATATCTCAAGCGGTTTCTCCATCTCAACTTGGGCATCCATCCGGATGATATGCCGCCGCCTTAGGCCATCAACACTGGCTTTGGGCAGATCAATCACCACAGACAAAAAGCTGCCATCAAAGTGAAATACATCAAGCCGCAACCCGTAGGGCGACAAATCCGTTGCACGCTGGTTTCGCAACTGCCGAACGGCCAACTCTGAAGTGACGCAGTCATGGAAAATCGTCGCTTCATTGCCAAAACGGGTTTTGTTTTGCACCGCTGCAATGCCGCTACGCGCCTGTGGGCCCCGCCATATTTCTGGGCGCCATGACCAATCACTATCGGGGGGGACTTGCATGGCCTGCGCACCAATCAACGGAAGCGCCAACCGGCCATCCGCCACAAACGCGAACTGATCCAAATGGCGTTTCAACTCACGCGCAGTTTGCCGTTGCGCGCGCAGCGCAGACAATGGGGCATCTGCCGCAGACACAGCCGCCTCGCGCCATTTGCGCAAGACACGGCGGTTTAATGCTGCATTCCAAAGTGAGGCCGATAGTTTCACTAGTTATTCCCAAAATGAACTGATCACTGATTACCCAAAAACCGTAAACGAAATCCCACCAAGCGCGAAGCCCGCTACGGGAATTTCTTTTGCCGCCTAAAACTGGCGTGGCGCCTTACGGGTTAGCGTCTTTCATACGCTTTACGAAACGCTGCAAAACACGCAGACCATCAGGCTCGGACAGCTGGTTTTTGCCATACCCCCCAACAGTCACGACTACCGATTGCCCGCCTACAACGCTCAAGGCACGCCAATGCTCCGTGTAGCCGCGGCCAAACGGGGTGGTGCTTGTGTCTTTGATGCGCACATAAAGCGCCTCGGACTGGGGCCAAATACCCAACACATCAACACTGCGCGGATTACCCGACCGGCTTATCGCCGTACGTCCTTCGGTTGAGCGCAACGCGGCCTCAATGGCATTGGCACGACCCAGACCATAAGTCGGAGCTTTCTCGCCCACTGACGTTGTGAACACGGCGATATAACTGGGCCAATCGTCAACCTCATTACTCAATGCCTTACAGGGCAACACTACGCTAAACCGGTCTTTACTGCTTGAGGTGTCAGGGCAGTAATCCGCAGGGAGTACAATCTTGAGGGAGCCAACGCGCTCTGTCTTTGATCCGGCTAGGGACAACCCAGAGAAACTTGGCAACGCCCCCTCAAGCGAGGCGCAGGCTGCCAGTGAAATCACCAGCAGCCCGACAATGGCTTTAGAGATCCATGTATACATGACGCTCCGCTTTGGCCCCTGGGTGCGTAACCGCCCCGAGCCGTGTTGAGCCAACAAGCTGTGCGTACTTATAAAGAGCGCCACTGGCGTACAAAGTTTCTTTCGGACCTGCCCATTCCGCACGACGTGCCGCCAGCTCATCATCCGTCAAATCGACAGACAATTCACCGTTGATGGCGTTGATGGTAATCATATCACCATCTTTCAGCATACCAATCGGGCCACCATGTGCCGCCTCTGGACCAACGTGACCCACGCAGAAACCTCGTGTCGCGCCTGAGAAGCGACCATCAGTGATAAGAGCAACTTTCTTACCCATACCCTGACCAGAAAGCGCCGCAGTCGTGGACAGCATTTCGCGCATCCCCGGACCACCAGCAGGGCCTTCGTTGCGGATGACAAGCACTTCGCCCTCTTCGTAGGCGCGCTGCTTTACAGCCTCAAATGCGTCTTCTTCACATTCAAACACACGCGCAGGACCGGTGAACGACTGCTCTTCCTCACCCATGCCCGCAACTTTCACGATAGCACCTTCTGGCGCGAGGTTACCCTTAAGGCCCACAACACCACCGGTTTTGGTAATCGGTGTTTCAATCGGGTAGATCACGCGACCGTCTGCTTCCAGCGACACCTTGTCCAACTCTTCGCCAATTGAGTAGCCAGTAACGGTCATGCAGTCTTCGTGCATCAGACCTGCTTTACGCAGCTCCTTCATGACCACTGGTACACCACCAGCCTCATAAAGGTCTTTCGCAACATACTGACCGCCGGGCTTAAGATCGACGAAGTAAGGCGTATCACGGAAAATTTCGCACACGTCATCAAGGTCGAAATCAATACCCGCTTCGTGGGCAATTGCTGGCAAGTGCAGGCCAGCGTTGGTTGACCCACCGGTACAGGCCACAACGCGCGCAGCGTTTTGCAGGCTTTCCAGCGTCACGATATCACGCGCACGGATATTCTTTTCGATCAAACGCATCACCGCTTCACCAGAAGCAACGCCGTATTGGTCACGGCTCTCGTAAGGGGCAGGCGCACCAGCCGAGTTTGGCAGCGCAAGACCAATCGCCTCGGACACACACGCCATAGTGTTCGCTGTGAACTGACCGCCACACGCGCCAGCAGACGGGCATGCAACGCGCTCAAGCGTGCGCAGTGCTTCGTCACTCATGTTGCCCGCTTGGTGCTGACCCACCGCTTCGAACACGTCCTGAACTGTAACGTCTTTACCCTCAAGGCGACCCGGAAGGATCGAACCACCGTAAATAAAGACAGACGGCGTGTTCAAACGCACCATCGCCATCATCATACCGGGCAAGGACTTATCACAGCCCGCAAGACCAACAATCGCGTCATAGCAGTGACCGCGCATCGTCAATTCAACCGTGTCCGCAATCGCCTCGCGTGACGCCAGTGAAGAACGCATGCCTTCGTGGCCCATCGCAATACCGTCGGTGACCGTAATGGTTGTGAACTCGCGCGGTGTACCCATGGCGGACTTCACGCCCAGCTTCACGGCCTGCGCCTGACGGTTCAATGAGATGTTGCACGGCGCTGCTTCGTTCCAGCAGGTCGCAACACCAACCAGCGGTTGTGCGATTTCTTCTTCTGTCAGGCCCATCGCATAATAATACGACCGGTGAGGTGCGCGCGATGGCCCCTCTGTCACATAGCGGCTTGGCAGCTTGGATTTGTCGACCTTCGTCATTGCTCAACTCCCTAAATTCATTGGAAAACTGGATAAGGCAGGGCTAAGTGATCCACAAGTGTGAACGCATCAAAGGTGTCTAAATGTCATACCCGTTTTTCAAAGCCATGATTGCCCCCGCCCGCCCACAGCCACAAATTTGGCGCATCGCATTGGGCACAATCCTTATCGGGGCCATCTACTTCGCTGGAATTTCAGCATTTTTTGCGGTTATGACGTTTCTTAGCCCGTCACAGACAGTCCTGCTCAACACCATGAATGGCACCACACCATTCGGCATGATGCTGTTGCTTAGTACCTTCTCATTTATGATTTTGGGCACATGGGCTGCACTTAAGCTGCATGGCCGCAGCTTTGTCAGCGTCTTGGGTCCCCAAGAAATGTTCCAAAGACACTTCAAACGAAGCGCGGGCTTTTTGTTCATCTTGATGGTCGCGCTAATGTTCATGCCACCTTGGGACATATTGAGCGAGCTAAACCAGCAGTATCCAGTACTAAAATGGGCCGCTTTCTTGATCCCGGCCATCGCGCTGACGCTGGTTCAAGTCAGCGCAGAGGAACTGGTCTTTCGGGGCTACTTGCAAAGCCAGCTTGCCGCACGTTTCAAAAGCCCGATCATCTGGATGCTATTGCCCTCAATTGCGTTCGGCCTGCTGCATCATGACCCTGCAACAAACGGCGGAAACGCATGGATAATTACGCTGTGGGCTGTGCTATTTGGTGTGATCGCTGCTGATTTGACGGCTCGCTCTGGCACTCTTGCCCCTGCGATCGCCCTGCATTTGCTCAACAACCTCAGCGCGCTTCTTATCGTGGGCCTTCCGGGCGTTTTGTCAGGACTTGCGCTTTTCACCCTTCCCTACCGCGCCGATGATCCTGAATTGATGAGCTATATCTGGCTTGATCTGGTCGCGATGGGGCTTGCGTGGGTCACGGCCCGTTGGGCGATACGCGCCTGATTGCATTTCCTGATCCACGGGCTTATCTGGGAAATGAAGGTAGCAGGGGCTTTCTATGAACTGGATTTCCAATTACGTCCGTCCGACGATTAATTCCATCTTTTCACGCCGTGAGGTTCCCGAGAACCTTTGGCAGAAATGCTCTGAATGCGGCACTATGCTGTTTCACCGTGAGCTGACGGAAAATCTGAACGTCTGCACGCAATGTGATCACCACATGGCGATCACCGCGCGCGACCGCTTCCAAGCGTTGTTCGACGGTGGCGTATATCTGGACGTAGCGGTGCCTGAACCACTTGCTGACCCGCTCGGGTTTAAGGACCAGAAGCGCTATCCCGACCGCATGAAGGCTGCCGTCAAATCAACGGGCGAAAAAGAAGCGATGCTGGTGGCAGAGGGTGAAATCCTGCGCACACCTATCGTTGCCGCCTGTCAGGATTTCTCGTTCATGGCTGGCTCAATGGGCATGTATGTGGGCAACGCAATTATCGCGGCGGCCGAACGCGCCGTAAAGCTAAAGCGCCCCCTCGTCCTGTTCTCTGCCGCTGGTGGCGCACGGATGCAGGAAGGCATTTTGTCTTTGATGCAAATGCCGCGCACAACAGTAGCGGTTGAAATGCTCAAAGAAGCAAACCTGCCCTACATCGTTGTTCTTACCCACCCAACGACTGGTGGTGTGACCGCCTCATACGCCATGCTGGGCGATGTGCATATTGCCGAACCAAACGCCCTGATTTGCTTTGCCGGACCCCGCGTGATTGAGCAAACCATCCGCGAAAAACTGCCCGAAGGCTTTCAACGGGCCGAATATTTGCTTGAGCACGGCATGCTTGACCGCGTGACACACCGCTCAAAGCTAAAGTCGGAACTGGTGACCATCATCCGCATGATGATGAAAGACAAACCCGCAATCCACGGCGATCTGCCTGCCCCTGCGGAACAACCAGAAATCACAGACGCGAAATGACAGCCGATACATCGGACGTCATCCTGCAACGGATGATGGCGCTGCACCCAAAGATCATCGATCTGACGCTGGACCGTGTTTGGGCGCTGTTGAGCGCGCTTGATAATCCGCAAAAACGCATGCCGCCTGTCATTCATCTGGCTGGCACCAACGGCAAAGGCTCAACCCAAGCGATGATCCGCGCGGGGCTTGAGGGCGCGGGTAAATCCGTGCACGCCTACACATCACCGCATCTGGCGCGCTTTCATGAACGCATCCGCCTTGCGGGCGAGCTGATCACAGAAGACGCCCTGACCCAAGTTCTTGACGATTGCTACACCGCCAACAACGGCGCGAATATTACCTATTTCGAGATCACGACTGTTGCGGCCCTGCTGGCTTTTTCACGCACAAAAGCAGATTATACGTTGCTTGAAGTTGGCCTTGGTGGGCGGCTTGATGCAACCAATGTGATGGACCCCGCGCTGTCGATCATCACGCCCGTTGACTTGGATCATCAGCAATTTCTTGGGGACACTTTGGGTGCCATCGCAGGTGAAAAAGCAGGCATCATCAAGCGCGGTGTGCCTGTTATTGTTGGCCCTCAGCATGATGAGGCCCTTGATGTGATTGAGGCCAAGGCAAACAGCCTTGGCGCGCCCATGCTGGTACACGGCCAACACTGGCACGTCTCCACAGAGCGCGGTCGCCTCATTTTTCAAGATGAAAGCGGACTGCTCGACCTGCCAATGCCCGCCCTGCCCGGCGCACACCAAGTGCAGAACGCAGGTGCCGCATTGATGGCGCTTCGCTACCTTGGTTTTGGTGAAGATGCCTGCGCCGCAGCAATGGAAAACGTAAGCTGGCCTGCGCGGATGCAGCGCCTCAAAACTGGTCCGCTGGTAGAGGCTGCCGGGCGCGCAGAACTTTGGCTTGATGGTGGGCACAACCCTGCCGCGGGGCGCGCGATGGCCGACCTAATCAAGACACTGCCGAACCGTTCAACGCATCTGATTTGCGGTATGTTGAACACAAAGGACATCGATGGATACCTCGCCCCGTTGGCGACAGTTGCCCAAAGCCTGACTGCGGTCGACATTCCCGATGAAGTAAACACCCTGCCTGCACAAACTACTGCTGATGCAGCGCAACGTGTTGGTTTTCAATCAGAAATTGCATCCAATGTGCAAACAGCGATTGAGAACATAACCGCCTCCGAACCCGATGCACGCATCTTGATCTGCGGGTCGCTTTACCTTGCTGGGGCCATTTTACGCAGCAACGGCTGAGGCCAACACCACACCAGCCGCCACAGAAAATCAAAAGAGTGATTCGAAAATCCTTTGACTACTGATTCGTTCTGTCTCTATATGTGGAGGCAGTAGCGATATTCATGGGCCTGCCAGCCCCACGCCACAACATGTGGGTGAATATTGTCCTGCTGGGGGACTTGTTAATGATTCGTAGCCTATTTTCAGGGGCTTTAGTTGGTATTTTGTCGGCGTCCGCTTTGGTCGCCCAAGCACAACAAGCCGGAAATGAAACCTCGTTTCGCTTTAACGGCGAGGCTTTCACCATCACGCGCGCCGCTCAGGTCAACGTGAACAAGCTAGTCGCCTTCGCGCGACCAAGTCTGTCATGTGAGGGCAGTTGCCTATCACCTATGTCCGCAGCCGAAGGCGTCACCACCATCGGCGAGTTGGACGTGATGAGCTTCATGACCGAACAGGTTGCAACGGGATCAGGGCTTATCCTTGATGCCCGCATGCCTGAACAACGCGCAGTTGGCTTTATTCCTGCATCTGTCAGTGTGCCGGTGCCCACAATGGCCGCCGACAACCCCTACCGTGTTGATATCCTGCGCGCGCTTGGTGCCAAAACAGCCGCAGGCGTGTCCAACTTCAGCGGCGCAGTTGAGCTGGTGATCGTTGACGCAGGTCCGGGGACCACAGACGCGCAAAGGCTTATCAGCACCCTTTTGGACAGCGGATACCCAGCAGAAAAAGTCAAATATTACCGAGGCGGCATGCAAGTCTGGACAGCTCTCGGCCTGACTACTCAGGAGACACCATCGTGAAAGTTGAGCCCATGACCAGTACCCCCAAAAAGACGCTTCCCCTTGTGCTTGCTATCAGCGGTTTCTCTTTCGTTGTTGGTGGTGCGCTGACGTATCAGGTCGTCAAAATGACCAGCGAACCAACGATCACGGCACAAGTCGCATCCGCATCATCGGGGTTGCCGCTGAAGCCAGAAGTCACACGCAACACAAGCGAAACACTCAACAGCTTGAACGTACAATCGGCAGTCAACGCATCGCTTAGCCCCGCGCCCGCGCAAACAGCCGAAGCCATTGCGGAAGAAAAAGCCCGCAAAGTCCAAGAGGCCGTGGATATCTTGAACGCCAACAAACTGCGCATGCTGGAAGAAGGCATCGTGGCGGGCCTCTACTCGATTGACGAAGATGAGAATAACCGCCTCAAGCTTAATTCAACCAACGCGCCAAGTGCGGTAACAGACGCGCAAAACCTGATCTCTGCGGCTGTGTCTAACGGGGTTTTAGTGCTGCCCAAAGAGCTTGGCACAACCGGCGGCGAAGTTAATCCAACGGCCGTATTGTTCAACGTTGTGCAAAAAGCATTGGTCGCCAAAGGTGAAACAGCCGCCGCCGCCGAATTGCAACGCCGCGCAGCCGAAGCCTCGCGCCCCATTGCGCGCGTTGAAAATGGCAACCGCGTCTACACCGTCGCCTCAGGCGATAGCTTGGCCTATATCGCGCTGAAGTTTTACGGCTCCACCACCGATTACCAAACAATCTTCGATGCCAACCGTGACAAACTCACAACGCCCGATCGCATTTTCATCGGGCAAAAGTTGCGCATCCCAAACGTATAAAAAAAGCAGGCATCTCCAAGCCATTGAGCAAAACTTACAAGGGGTCCTTCGGGGCCCCTTTTTTTGCTCAGCAGGATTTACAGACCGTCTACAGACCCCAATCCGCAGATTGCATTTCGCGCAATCGGCTTGCGGTGCGCTCAAACTCAAAAGTCCCCTCGCCTTCAACATACAGCAACTCAGGCGCCGCCGCAGCCGAACAAATCAGACGCGTGCCCGCCTCATAAAGCGCATCAATCAGCGTCACAAACCGCTTGGCTTCGTTGAAATTTGACCGCCCCAATCGCGGCACATCATCCAACAGCAAAACCTTCGCAGTATCAGCCAACATCAAATAATCCGCCGCCCCAAGGTGCTTGCCGCACAGATCAAAAAACTTGGCCCGCGCCACACCATTGTGAAATCGCGGTATCAGCAGGTCATGACCCTTCACGCGCAACGTAAGCGGCGCGCCGTCACCGTCCGCAAGTGCGGCCCAAGCTGCATCCATTGCAGCGCGCGCCTGTTGATCAACGGGGGTAAAATAAACATCCGACCCCGCAAGGCGGTCTTGGCGGTAATCCGTAGGTGACGCCAATTCATGCACCACCATTTTATCTTTCAAAAGCCCGATGAACGGCACAAACAAATCACGGTTCAGCCCATGTTTATACAGATCATCCGGCACTCGGTTTGAGGTGGTCACAACAACCACACCCGCCGCGAAAAGTTGCTCAAACAGACGCCCGACAATCATCGCATCGGTGATGTCTGTAATCTGCATTTCATCAAACGCCAAACACCGCACACTGTCAGAAATGGCATCCGCCACAGGCTTGATCGGATCATCAACACCGCGCGCACGTGCTTTGTGAATGGCCTCGTGGATTTCTTGCATGAAGGCGTGAAAATGGACCCGCCGCGCAGGCACGCTTAGCCCGCTGACAAACAAATCCATCAGCATCGACTTGCCACGCCCAACACCACCCCACAGATAAAGGCCCTGTATCGGGTCAGGGGCACGGCGGAAAAAGCCGCGCTTTACGGGCTTTGCCAGCTCGTTGGCAATGCGGTCAAATTCCGGCAGCACAGCGGTTTGCGCGTCATCTGGCGTCAGCTCTCCGGCGGCAACGCGGGCGGTATAAATCTCGGATGGAACCATAACGTTTGCCTAGTCGTTCAGTTTTACAAATACCAGAAAAAGACGCATGATTTCGAGATGGATCAAGACATCAAAAAACTGGCCGCCGAGGTCGCTAAACTGAACGGCCACCGCTTTGTGACGATGCACAACTCTGTGCCCAAGATGCTTGCGTTCAATTTTGCGCGCGGACTGGCCTTTGGTTTAGGGTCCGTCATTGGGGCCACGCTGCTGGTTTCTGTGCTTGTTTATTTGCTTAGCCAGATTGATTTCATCCCCATCATCGGTGAATGGGCCACAGTTCTCAGCACCGCTCTGGCAGACATCAACGGTGCAATGGACGAAAACGCTAACGTTCAATGACATATGTACAATAAGAATTGACCGGTCATTGAACCTGCGCCATCTAAGCGGGATGAAAACATCAAGCGCGCCTCTCATTACGCCGGTCCTCGTTGCGGGCTGCATCATCATCATGGTCAGCTTTGCGATCCGAGCAAGTTTTGGCGTGTTCCAAATTCCCATCGCAGAGGAATTCGGCTGGCTGCGCACAGAATTTTCGCTTGCGATCGCCATTCAGAACCTTGCGTGGGGCATTGGCCAGCCGATCTTTGGGGCCATCGCTGAAAAGCTGACAGACCGCAAAGCCATTATTCTGGGCGCGCTGACCTATGCAATTGGCCTTTTGCTATCATCACAAGCCATCACGCCCTTGGGCCACCAAGCCTATGCATGGCTGGTGGGCTTTGGCATCGCGGGGACAGGTTTTGGCGTCATTCTGGCCGTTGTTGGGCGTGCCGCGAGTGATGAAAACCGCTCAATGGCGCTTGCCATCGCCACCGCAGCCGGTAGCGCAGGCCAAATCTTTGGGGCCCCTGTCGCCGAGGCGCTTTTGACAATCATGTCATGGCAAATGGTCTTTATCGTCTTTGCGAGTCTGATCATCAGCACGCTCTTGTGCCTACCTTTGATGAACACGGCCGCGCCCGCCAGCAAAGCCGAGCTGGAAGAGTCGATGGGCCAAATCCTGATTAAGGCCTTTAAAGACCCGTCCTATTCACTCATCTTCCTTGGGTTCTTTTCCTGCGGCTATCAGCTTGCCTTCATCACCGCGCACTTCCCCGCAATGATTACCGAAATGTGCGGCCCCATTTTGGCGGGCGGCGTCCTGCATAACATGGGCATCACCACCACCAGCGCACTGGGCGCCATGGCCATCGCGCTGATCGGTGCAGCCAACATTGCGGGCACCCTTTTGGCCGGTTGGGCAGGCAAACGTTACTCCAAGAAATACCTACTGGCGGGCATCTATACAGGCCGGACACTCGTGGCGGCCGTGTTTATCCTGATGCCGATCACGCCCACAACAGTGATCGTGTTCTCGCTTGCGATGGGCTCATTATGGCTAGCCACAGTGCCCCTGACCAGCGGCCTTGTCGCGCATATTTACGGCCTGCGCTACATGGGCACGCTCTATGGCATCGTCTTTTTCAGCCACCAATTGGGCAGCTTTCTTGGCGTTTGGCTGGGCGGTAAAATGTATGACATCTACGGCGATTATAACATGGTCTGGTGGGTCGGCGTGGGTGTGGGTGCGTTCAGCGCAATCGTACATCTGCCCATCAAAGAGCGTCCGTTACCAGCTGCCGTGGCAAGCTAAGGCCGCTTAGCTAAGCGGCCTCCTCGGCGCTCAACAAGCCTTCGGCCACCAACCGATCGGCCCATCCTTGCGGCCCTTCAAACAGATGCGTTTGCCATCCACGTGAGGCCGCCATTGCGATGTTATCAGCGCGGTCATCCGTAAAGAGCAATCCTTCAGGCGCCACACCACAGTCATCTTCCATCATCTGATAAATCTGCGGTTCTGGCTTGATACAGCGCATGTGACCGCTGACGTATTGGCGATCAAAATTCGTCAAAAACGGATAATGGGTTTGCGCGTAAGCGAAACTCTCAATACCGAAGTTGGTCAGCGAGAAAACTGGAACCCCTTTGGCACGCAATGCGGTTTGCAAGCGGACGGAATGCTCAATCACCGGCGCGGCCATCTCGATCCAGCGATCATGCCAAATGCGGATTTCATCACGCCACTGCGGCGTTTGTTCCGCCTGCGCATAGATCACATCGCGAAAGCCCTCGCCGCGGTCAACACGGTCGTTCATCCCGTGCAAATCTACTTCCGCAAACATCGCTTCGCGGCGCTCCTGCCCAATTACACTGTCGAAAAAGCGTTCCGGGTGCCATTCAAGAAGCACGTTGCCGATGTCAAAAACCACTGCCTGAACACTCATGGTGCTGTTCCTTTTTCTGCGTCTGATTTGGCAAAGCGCACCACGCGCTCAAGCCCGTCTAAAAATCGCGATCTGTCGGCCTTGGAAAACGGTCGTCCGCCCCCTTGGCGAAACGGGTCCGCACTACGCAAATCCTGCATCAAATCCCGCGTCGCCAAAACCTGTCCGATATTGCGCGCGTCCAGAATTTCGCCGTTATGCTTAATCACGCGGGCCCCTGCCTCTACGCATTTCGCCGCCAGCGGAATGTCACCCGTGATCACCACGTCACCGGCTTTGGCGCGATCTGCGATCCACATATCCGCAACATCCGGTCCGTCGGGCACGATGATATTTTCAACCAACGGGTTCTGCGATGGGCGCAGTCCACCATTGCTTACCACGAAAAGGGTAAGCCCGTGCCGCGTCGCTACGCGCTCTGCCTCGGCTTTGACCGGACAGGCATCTGCATCAACGTAAATCACCCGTGCAGCGCCTCTGCGTGAAAGGCGATGTGATCGGCCATAAACGTCGAGACAAAGTAATAACTGTGATCGTACCCTTTCTGCATCCGAAATTCGCCGGCTTGGCGGCGCGCTGTCATCGCGTGGGCAAGGCTTTCAGGACGCAGCAAATCAAGAAACTGATCGTCGGTGCCTTGGTCAATCAACACAGGACCGGCAAACCCACGGTCAGCCATCAGTAAACTGGCATCGTGATTGGCCCATTCGGTTTGCGGCAAATACGCACCAAGCTGCTTTGTGCCCCAGTCGCTTTGGGTTGGGTTGGCAATCGGGGCAAACGCCGAAACGGCGCGGTAACGCTCGGGCATATGCATCGCCAAGGTCAACGCGCCGTGCCCACCCATGGAGTGACCCGTGATGCTCTGACGCTCAAGATCAACAGGCAGTTCAGCCAAAGCGCTGTGCAAATCCTTGGTGATATAATCCCACATCTTGAAGTGCGATGACCATGGTGCGTTTTGCGCATTCACGTAAAAGCCCGCCCCTTGGCCAAGGTCATATGCCTCGTCATCTGGCACGCCCTCGCCGCGGGGCGACGTATCAGGGAAAAGTACCGCAATGCCTTCCTCAGCGGCCCATCTTTGCGCACCAGATTTCTCCATAGCGTTGGCATGGGTGCATGTCAGACCCGACAAATATGTCAGCAAAGGCACAGGGCCAAACGCGGCCTCTGCGGGCAGATAAAGCCCAAATGTCATGTCGCAATCGCACGCCTCAGAACGGTGTGAATACACACGTTGCACGCCATCGAATGCACGGTTTTCAGAGATTATTTTTAACACAGCAATTCCTCACAAAAGAGTTTTCGTAACCCACGCGATCACCACTGAAAGGCTGACCACGGAAACCACGGTTGAGACAAAAATACTGGCCGAAGCCCGCGATGGTGCGACATCATAATGCCGCGCGATGATGTACACATTGCCCGCCACCGGAAGCGCCGCTGTCGCGATCATCACAGCCGCCGAATACGGATCGACCGTAAAGACAAACAGGGCAAGCGCGCCTACTGCGACGGGGTGCAGGACAAGTTTACAGAAAGTTAACCAACCCGCGACACTGATCCGTTCGGCAGATTTATCCGCCAAGGATGCCCCAATCGCAAAGAGCGCGCCAGGCGTGGCCGCTGCCCCCAAGATGCCCAGAAATTCGTTCACGGGTGCCGGCAGTGGCTGATCCGTTGCGGACCAACACAGCCCCAAAACGATGGATACAATCATCGGGTTTTTCACAAGACCAATGGCAATACTGCGCAAAATTCCAAGCGACATCCGCCCATCACGTGCACCTGTGATCAAAATGACGATCAGCGATCCAAACACAATTAGATCAACCGCCAACACCAACATCACAGGCCCAACGGAACGCTCTCCCAACAGCAAAATCAACATTGGAATACCCAAGAAACCAACGTTGCCGATAACGGCGCATTGCGCCTCAACCGCCCCTTCAAGGATGCCACGCTTGCGCACCAAGGCCACAACAGTTGCCAACAAATAGACCGCGAGCGAGCCCAGAAGATATGCCCACACAAGCGGCCAATCGATGACTTCCGCAAGGCTAAGGTTGGCCGAAAAGCGGAACAGCATGGCCGATAGGGCGAAGTAAAAGACGAACTTGGTTAGATATCCCGTGGCCTCAGGCGGAAAGAACCCCCGCCGCGCCGCGCCATACCCAAGTGCGATCAACGCGAAAAAGGGTAAAGTTTTCAGAAATATATCCACCATATCAAATCGCTAGCACGCAACGACCGAGCGGGGAAGAGCAGCGTTCTCCCAAATGTCTGCTTGGACAAACTAAACGAACCAGTTTATGTATTAGCTTCTGAATTTATCGCTTGGGTGGGTTTCATGAACGCCGAACTGCCGGTCATCAAAAAGGGTCGCAAGTTTGATCAAGTGATCGACGGCGCAACACGTGTGTTCATGCGCGATGGCTTTGACGGCGCTAGCGTGGACGACATCGCCCGCGAAGCCAAAGTCTCCAAGGCTACTTTATACAGCTACTTCACCGATAAGCGCGTTCTGTTCATGGAAGTTGCGCGGACCGAATGCACCCGCCAAGCAGACGCAGCACTTGATGAAATCAACATGGCGCTGCCGCCGCGTGATGTGCTGCGCAAAGCGTGTAAATCCATGATGCGGTTCTTTTATTCGGATTTCGGCGTGAATGTCTTTCGCATTGCCGTCGCTGAAAGCAGTCGCTTTCCCGAACTGGGACGCGCGTTTTACCTCAATGGTCCAATGGAAGCGCGCAAGCGGTTGATCACGTATCTCAACGCGGCGATTGCCAAGGGTGATCTGGTGATTGACGACATTGACATGGCCGCGGACCAACTACCGCAATTGTGCAAAGCGGACCTGCACGAAAAACTGATATTCGGCATCCAAGACGGGTTTACCGAAGAAGAGATCGACCGCATTGCAACTGCCGCGGTCGATCTGTTTTTGTCACGCTACGGCGCGTAGACGCAGCGCTTAATACACCACAACAGAACGGATCGACTTGCCCTGATGCATCAGGTCAAACCCGTGGTTAATGTCATCAAGCCCCATTGTGTGCGTGATCATTGGATCGATCTCGATTTTACCGTCCATGTACCAATCAACGATCTGCGGCACATCTGTACGACCGCGTGCGCCGCCAAAGGCCGTACCGCGCCATGACCGGCCTGTCACCAATTGGAACGGACGGGTGCTGATTTCTGCACCGGCGGGCGCGACACCAATGATGATGCTTTCGCCCCATCCTTTGTGTGCAGATTCCAACGCAGTACGCATTACGTCCACGTTGCCTGTTGCATCAAACGTGTAGTCCGCGCCGCCCTTGGTCAGCGCCACAAGATAGGCCACCAAATCACCATCGACTTCTTTGGGGTTCACAAAGTCAGTCATCCCAAAACGCGTGGCCATCTCAACTTTGCTGGGGTTGATATCAACGCCCACAATCTGATCCGCACCTGCAAGCCGCAGCCCTTGGATCACGTTAAGGCCAATGCCGCCCAACCCAAAGACAATCGCGCGGCTGCCAATCTCGGCCTTCGCCGTGTTAATGACCGCACCAATGCCCGTTGTGACACCGCAACCAATGTAGCAAATCTTATCGAACGGTGCGTCTTTGCGTACTTTGGCCAGTGCAATTTCAGGCACAACCGTGTGGTTGGCGAAGGTCGAACAGCCCATGTAGTGAAAAATAGGATCACCATCGAGCGTTGTAAAACGACTGGTTCCATCGGGCATAAGGCCCTGACCTTGGGTGCTGCGAATAGACTGGCACAAGTTAGTCTTGGGGTTGAGGCAATATTCGCACGTCCGGCATTCGGGTGTGTAAAGCGGGATCACGTGATCGCCCTTCTTAAGCGAAGTCACATCAGGACCCACGTCCACAACAACGCCCGCCCCTTCATGGCCCAAAATCGCGGGGAACAGCCCCTCTGGATCGGCACCAGACAGAGTAAATTCATCTGTGTGACAAATGCCAGTGGCCTTGATTTCAACCACAACCTCGCCGGACCGTGGGCCCGCCAAGTTTACTTCCATCACTTCCAAGGGCTTGCCCGCTTGGGTTGCTACTGCAGCACGCGTACGCATAATCCAACTCTCCGATCATTGCTTATTCGCCCTGACACTAGGCCCGCCAAGCGGCCCAATGCAATGCGCAATAGGTTGTTACGGGGTAACTAAAACATATCGTTAGGGTGCTAATAACCAAAGTTGTCGACGTAAACGCGTGGGCCTTGGCAAGGGATAAAGTGGGGGCTCGGACCATTGCCATGCACGCACGCGTTTACGCCGCACGGGCATTAGCTTCGGGGCACAAAGGGGCGAGACAAAGAACACAGCGAGACATTTTTGTGACCGCCTTGATTTTCCGCCCCATCGACGCAACTGTTGGGCATGACTTCAGCAACACCCATCACCCGCGTCACCGAGCAAGACGTGATGTTTCACCGCCTCGAGCTTAACATGATCTTGTCGCTCTATGGGCGCATGGTCGCGGCTGGTGAGTGGCGCGACTACGGCATTTCCGCCATGCGCGATGTTGCCATTTTTTCAGTGTTCAAACGCACCGCAGAGCAACCGCTTTACCGTATTGAAAAGCGCCCCAAGCTACGTCTGAAGCAAGGGATGTATTCCGTTATTGGAATGGATGGGCAAATCCTGAAACGCGGCCACGAGCTTAAGCCCGTTTTGCACGTTCTTGAACGTAAGCTAATCCGCGCGGTGACCTGAGCAATCAAAGCCTGCGACGCGTTGTGACCGGCCCGTCCCCTTGGACCTCAATCCGCGTGATAGCTGCTGCGACGCTTTCGTAAACTGTTGCCATGTGGTGCGCATTCGCGTGGATCAGTGTCTCTGCATCAACCATCATGGCAACATGCCCTTTCCAGAACAAAAGGTCCCCACGCAGATAAGGCGCGTCCAACGCTATCTGCCCGCCAATCATTTGTTCTTGATCACCGCTGTCGCCCGCACACGCCTCACCGCACGCCAAAAGTGCCGCTTGAACAAGCCCGGAACAATCGACCCCAGCACTCGAATTACCGCCCCAAAGGTAAGGCGTGCCAAAGAAAATCTGCGCAATTGTAACGGGGTCGCTAAAGCGCTGCTCAATGGGGCGAAGGTGCTTTTTAGGGATAAATCCAACCGATGTTTCAAAGAACTTCTTGCGCTCATCCACAACCTGAACCCGCGCACCAAAACTCAACGCGTACCGCTCAGATGATTTAAAACTTTCGGTGCTATAGGCATGGGTCGCGCGGCTTGCCACCATATGCGTGGGCGCGTTCTGCTCCGAAATCAGCCCGTCGGCGACATAACCGATGTAGCTGTCCTTAACCGATTGCACGTAATGAAACCCGTCGCCACTTTGCAATGATCGCACCTCATCGCCCATCAACAGCTGTCGGTCCCGCCGCCCATCAGGGCTTCGCAGCAGATCGACCACTGGGGCATTAACGCACAACACCGCTTACAGCCCCAGAATTTTAGGAAGCGCCTCAAGAAGGGCGCGCGCGCCTTGGCCAACACCACCTTTGGGCCGCGCAGGGGCCGCAGAGGGCTGCCAGCCGTAGATATCAAAATGGCTATAGGGCGCATTTTCAACGAACCGGCGCAGGAATAAAGCTGCCGTAATCGCGCCCGCAAAACCGCCCTTTGGGGCGTTATCCAGATCTGCGATCCCCGGTTCGATCATCGCCTCGTAAGGATCCCAGAACGGCATGCGCCAAACCGGATCATCAACCTGGCTACCTGCTTGGCTAAGGGTCTGCGCAACACTGTCGTCATCCGTGAAGAACGGCGCCAAATCGGGACCAACCGCGACACGTGCAGCCCCCGTCAGCGTTGCCATAGAAATAATCATATCGGGGTTGTCTTCATCGGCGAAAGCAAGCGCATCGGCCAATACCAAACGGCCTTCTGCATCGGTGTTATTGATCTCAACAGTCAGCCCGTTGCGCGCGGTCAGAATATCTTGCGGGCGGAATGCGTTGCCGCTGATGCTGTTTTCAACCGCAGGGATCAGCACCCGAAGCTGCACCTTCAGGCCCGTTGCCATGATCATATGCGCAAGGCCCAGCACTGTCGCACTGCCGCCCATATCCTTTTTCATCAAGCCCATGCTGCCGCCGGGTTTAATATTCAGCCCGCCCGTATCAAAGCATACTCCCTTCCCCACAAGCGTCAGCTTTGGTCCTGCATCGCCCCATTTCATATCGATCAAACGCGGCGCACTTGCGCTGGCGCGGCCAACCGCGTGGATCATCGGAAAGTTCTGCTCAATCAGCGCATAGCCCGTGGTGACATTGATCGACGCGCCATGTGTTTGGGCCAATTCGCGCGCTGCCGCTTCAAGATGTTCGGGCCCCATGTCTGCCGTTGGCGTGTTGATCAAATCGCGGGTCAAACATTCACCAGCGGCAATTGCCTCAACGCGAGCGGCGTCAACACCCGTTGGCGCAACAAGCTGCGCACGGGCCTGCACCCCATCCGCGTACCGCGTAAACCGGTAGCTGCCCAACAACCAACCAAGCGCAAAGGTTTCTGCCGCTTGGCCTTCCAGTGCGCTGGCCAATGCATAGACACCCTCGGGCAAGGCAAACGGCAACGCACCAGACAAGAACCGGTTGCGCGCACGATCCGCTTTTGTCCCTGCACCCACTGCCGCAGATGCCACACCGCCCAGCGCGCTTGGGAAAGTAATCACCTGCCCATAAGCCGCACTAAATCCTTGGGCCTTCGCCCATGATTGCGCAGTCTCAGGCAGGCCCTGCATCCACTCGGCCAGCTGATCGGCCTCAACAACATAAAGCGCAATCGCATCATCGGTGGCGGCAGAAAAACTAGGCGACATGGGAACATCCTTTTGAGATAGCTGTGCAATTCTCGCCAGCCTACCCTAGTGCCGCGCACCCGCAAGAGCACGCGTGCACCTACCCGCCTATTCTGTGCCTTCTGTGCGCCCAGCTTAATGTGCGCCCGATCTGTGTCAGCAGTCGCGCAGCGCCTTCAGAACGACACGTCCTGCATTTCCCAGACTGCGGATAATGATGCCTCGGCCACGCGCTGCATTCGGGTCACCGTGGCCACAATCGCCACGCCGTCCCCGCCCCGTGCGGCGTCAACCACAGCAAGGCACGCCGTAGACAGTTCAAGAAGGCCAATTTGCTCAGCGATGCTGACGTTGCTTTTTGCGGTTTTCATCAATGCAGCATGTTCGCCATCAAGCATGTGCTGATGGGCACGGGCCACGCGGGCTGCCAATTCCTCAAGCGCGCGGCACACAATCCCTTCGGCCCCTTGCTGCCCAAGCTCGGCATAAAGCTGTGCCAAACAGTCACGGTCCAAGGTTGCGCGATCGCGCATGTCTAATCTTGTTATCTTTTCCACCATTTCACCCTAATTTACGTCTCACACCCCCGCGTGAGTACTCAGGTTACTGCCAGCAAATGGTATCCAAATCGTTTCGACCACCGAAAACCTAGACGCAAATATAACTCGAATAAGTCTTAGATTTTAAGTATCACGGTCCCAGAATATCGCAGCGGAGAACCCTGATGCCCCTGTCTAAACCCCTACCCCAATATCTTGTCCAACGTTTCGTTGGCTGGAAGGCGACCATCTATGCCGACAACGAAGTCTGGCACCGACGCCTTGCCGAAGTGGGGCAGCATCCACGCGCGATGGTGATCTCATGCTGTGACAGTCGCGTGCAGGTGACATCACTTTTCGGTGCGGACCCTGGTGAGTTTTTCATCCACCGCAACATCGCCAACCTTGTGCCCCCGTACGAACCCGACGGCGATCCACACGGCACTTCTGCGGCGGTTGAATACGCTGTGACACATCTCAAAGTGGCACATCTGATTGTGGTCGGGCATTCCGATTGCGGCGGCATTTCCGGCTGTGAACAAATGTGTAGCGGCAACGCCCCCGCCCTTGAGGAAAAAACCAGCTTCCTTGGCAGGTGGCTCGATATCATCCGCTCGGGCTATGAAGATGTGAAACACATCGAGGACGCAGATGACCGCCAAGAAGCCCTGGAGAAGAAGGCAGTCGAAATCAGCCTTGAGAACCTACAAGGCTTTCCGTTTGTTCTTGACGCTGTGAAAGCAGGCGGGCTAAGCCTGCATGGCCTTTGGACGGACATCGCTGAAGGGCGACTGGAATCGTTTGTGCCGGGCCAAGGCTTTACACGTGTTGGACCAGAAGGGCTTTAAATGGAAAATGTACTTTCGCTCGCGCTGAATAATCTGTTGTCACCGATTATTCTGTCATTCGCACTCGGACTTTTCGCAGCCCTCGCACGATCAGAATTGACCATCCCCGAAGCTGTGGCCAAGGGTCTGTCAATATATCTGCTTTTTGCTATCGGCTTTAAGGGCGGCGTTGCGGTCACCAAGAATGGCCTAGACTCCACTCTCATTATGACACTTATAGCAGGTTTTGTATTATCGGCCCTGCTACCCTTGTTGGCATTCGCCCTACTGCGCCTGCTTACCAAGTTAGACACCGTGAACGCCGCAGCGGTGGCTGGACACTATGGGTCGATCAGTATCGTGACTTTTGTGGCCGGCACCTCCGTGCTTGAAAGCAGCGGCATCACATCAGAAGGCTACATGGTTGCGGTTGCCGCCGTTATGGAAGCACCTGCGATCTTGTCTGCTCTTTGGTTGATCTCCCGGGGCTCAGGCGGGGCGCGCATGGACGCGGGCCTGTGGCGCGAAATTTTGCTGAACGGCTCAATCGTTTTGTTGGTCGGCTCATTCTTCATCGGCATGGCAACAGGTCAAAAAGGGCTGGACGAAATCGGACCGTTTATCGTGGCGCCGTTCAAAGGTGTGCTGTGCCTGTTCTTGCTGGACATGGGTCTGGTCGCGGGACGCGGCTTGCGCCAAGCCAAAGGCACGATCACATTTGGCTTGCTTGCGTTCGGCATCGTGATGCCACTGGCCTCAAGCGTTATCGGCCTTGCGATGGGTGCTGCAATCGGGCTGTCACTGGGTGGCATAGTCTTGTTGATGGTGCTTTGCGCTTCTGCCAGCTACATCGCGGTGCCCGCGGCCATGCGGGTTGCGGTGCCTGAGGCGGATCCGGCAATTTACTTGACGCTATCACTTGGCGTCACATTCCCCTTCAACCTTACGGTTGGTATTCCCTTGTATCTGGCACTGGCCACAATGTTTTCTGGAGCAGTTTAATGGAAACCCACAAAGCAAAACGCGTTGCAATTATCATCGAAGAACCAATGGAGCGCCGCTTAACCGCCGCGTTGGATGGCGCTGGTGTGCAGGGCTATTCGATCCTACCCGTACTTGGTGGTTCTGGCCGCTCAGGTGGGTGGACTGCGGACGGTCAGTTGGGCCGCTCTGGCATGCGCCAAGTAGTATGCATTATCCGTCCCGAGCGTCTTGATGACCTGCTGACGGCTGCGTTCAAAGTGGTGGATCGCCACATGGGTGTTGTCACTGTCAGCGACTGTGACGTGCTACGCGCCGAGCGCTTCTAGCCCACATACAAAAGACCGCTACACAAAAGAAAACGCGCGCCGCTTTGTATGTAAGCGGCGCGCGTTTTGTATTTCAAACGTGAAGAGCGGCTTAGCCCTTTTTCAGAACCTCACGGCCCAACAACTCGGCGATCTGTACCGCGTTCAACGCAGCACCTTTGCGCAGGTTGTCAGAGACGCACCACATGTTCAGGCCGTTCTCAACAGTTGTATCTTGGCGCACGCGGCTGATGAATGTTGCGAAATCACCCACACATTCGATCGGCGTGACATAGCCGCCGTCTTCGCGCTTATCGATCACCATGATGCCCGGCGCTTCGCGCAGGATGTCGCGTGCTTCGTCTTCATCAAGGAAGTCTTCAAACTCGATGTTCAGCGATTCAGAGTGACCAACGAACACAGGCACACGGACGCAAGTCGCGGTGACTTTGATGCTGCTGTCGACAATCTTCTTAGTCTCGGCAACCATCTTCCACTCTTCTTTAGTGTCGCCGCTATCAAGGAACTTGTCGATGTGCGGGATCACGTTGAAGGCGATCTGCTTGGTGAACTGCCGCGCTGGCTTGTCATCAGTGGGGTTGTAGATCGATTTGGTCTGATCCCACAGCTCATCAATGCCGCCTTTGCCTGCACCAGAAACCGACTGGTACGTGCTGACCACAACGCGCTTGATCTTGGCACGATCATGAAGCGGCTTAAGGGCCACAACCATCTGCGCGGTTGAGCAGTTGGGGTTGGCGATGATGTTCTTCTTTGCATAGCCGTGCACGGCTTGGGGGTTCACTTCCGGCACGATCAACGGGATGTCCGGATCATAGCGGTAAAGCGATGAGTTATCGATCACAACACACCCTGCGGCAGCCGCTTTGGGCGCATATTGCTTGGTGGCGTCAGAGCCAACAGCGAACAGAGCAATGTCGCTTCCCGTGAAGTCGAAGGTGTCCAGGTCTTCGGTCTTCAGGGTTTTGTCGCCAAAGCTTACTTCCGTGCCCAGTGATTTGCGGCTGGCAAGCACGGTAATCTTTGCTACGGGGAACTGACGCTCCGCCAAAATGTTCAACATTTCACGGCCCACGTTACCAGTGGCGCCAACGACGACGATATTATAGCCCATTGTTGTTTCTCCAGAAAAAAAGGACTTGGCGGCCTTACTCTGTATTGCAGCATATGGAAAGTGCGCTGGCTCAATAATCGTTGACATGTGACCATTGAGCGCCCATATGCGGGCCAACCGTCAAAGTCCTGCCGCGTGAGCAGGTGGGCAAAGCCCCCCTTTGACGCCTTACCCCATGATCCCCTCACGCAGGGTTCAGACGCGGCCATTCGGTCTGGGCCATGAGGCTCCGGATCAGCAATTCGTCGCCCTGTGCGTTGCACCCCTTGGCCATATGGTCTGGGCGTTTTCGCTTTTGTGAAAGGGTCATCTTGTGACCGACTTTACCATGCTGGGGCTTAACCCCAAGCTTATGAAAAACATTGCCGATGCCGGCTTTGACAAAGCCACGCCAATTCAGGCGCAGGCTATCCCACTTGTACTTCAAGGTACCGACGTGATGGGCCTTGCCCAAACGGGTACGGGCAAAACTGCTGCTTTTGGCCTGCCAATGGCGGAACTGCTGATGGACCAAATCGGTAAGCCGATGCCCAAAACAGTCAAGGCACTCGTGCTGGCCCCAACCCGCGAGTTGGTGAACCAGATTTGCGACAACCTGAAAATCTATGTGGCGGGCACACCGCTTAAGGTGAACTCGGTCGTTGGCGGGCAATCCATCAACAAACAGATCAACCTGCTGCAACGGGGCACTGATATTCTGGTGGCGACACCGGGCCGTTTGATGGACCTTGTTGACCGCAAAGCCGTTTATCTGGACAGCGCCAAGATGCTTGTACTCGATGAAGCGGATCAGATGCTCGATATGGGCTTTATCCACGCGCTGCGCAAAATCGCACCGCTGTTGGGCACACCGCGTCAAACCATGTTGTTCTCGGCCACGATGTCGAAACAGATGGAAGAGCTTGCGGGCGCGTTCCTAAACAACCCCAAGAAAATCCAGGTCAGCGCACCGGGCAAAGCTGCCGACAAAATCAAGCAATCACTTTGGTACGAACCCCAAGCCTACAAAGCTGACAAGTTGGTTGAGCTGCTGTCAGAGCACAAAGGCGATCAAGCGATTGTCTTTGGCCGCACCAAACACGGCTGCGAAAAGCTGATGAAATTCTTGGTAGCCCAAGGGTATGAGGCAGTATCAATCCACGGCAACAAATCGCAAAACCAACGCGACCGCGCCCTGAATGCGTTCAAAAAAGCCGAAGCCACCGTCTTGGTTGCAACGGACGTTGCTGCACGCGGCATCGACATTCCGGATGTGCGCTATGTCTACAACTTCGAGCTGCCCGAGGTGGCCGAAAACTACGTGCACCGCATTGGCCGTACGGCACGTGCGGGTGCGCAAGGTGAAGCAATTGCTTTGGTTTCAGCCCAAGAGATTGGCTACCTGCGCCAGATCCAGAAAGTCATGAAATTCACCATTCCCGTTGCCGGTGGCCGCGAGCCTATGGAAGAAGATCCCCCCAAGCGCGGTGGTGGCGGCGGTGGCCGTCGTCGCGGTGGCGGCGGTGGTGGTGGGGGCGGTTCTCCTAAGGCGGGCGGCAAGCCACGTCGCTTCGGCAAACCATCTGGTGGTGCTGGTGGCGGCCCCGGTGGTGGTGCAGGTGGCGGCAAACCGCGTCGCCGTCGCAAACCCGCAGCATAACTGCTGATCCCACAAGAAATTCGGTGCGGCGCGTTGCTAAAAACCCGCCTCACCGCTCTTTGGCCTAAAACTTGGTTAACACGTTTTGGATAAACCTATGCGCAAGGACGTCCCCGCATTGGTTTGACACGCTGATGCACCCACAAGCTACTGACACGCAGCAGGCTTTCCACCTGATCTGACGTGTCGTCCAACGGACTGCGCGAGGGGTAAAATCCACCGCGCAAGGACACAGCATATTGGGCGGCGCCGCCTTCTTTAACGGCCACTTCCCTTACATAATAATTGAGCGATGACGCAACAAAACGCCGACAGCCGATGCCCCAAAACGGGACATAGGCCAATTGGCGTTTCTCAATCAGGATTTAGCGGAACAACAACAGCGGCACATGGGCCGAACGCACCATCTCAGTGGTGGTGGAGCCGATGATCAAACTGCGCACGCGGCTGTGCCCGTAAGCACCCATCACCAACATATCCGCACCGTCATCACCCACCAGACCGGCAATCGCTGTCTCGGGCTGTCCGTCTACAAAAGACGCAGTGACCTCAAGGCCCGCACCGGACAACAGCGCCGCAGCACCGTCCAGCTTTTGCTTGGCCTCGGCGGTTTGTGTGCCAACTGTTACAACTTGGCCCGGCAAGCCTTGGAACAGCTTTGCGTTCGCCACATGATCCGCCGCTTTCAACGAAGACGCGCCCCCATCAAACGCAAGCGCAAAGCTTTCAACCGGCTTGAACGCGCGCGATGTGACAAGGATCGGCTTTTCGCAAGAACGCACAACGCGCTCAACGTTGGAACCAAGATGCAGCTTGGCAAAATCTGCCGCCTCGCCGCGCTTGCCGATCACGACCAACTCAGCATCCGCCGCCAATGTCGCAAGCTCAGCCAGCAGATCACCTTGGCGCAAAACCGTGCTGACCGAAACGCCCGCGGCCGCGATGCGCGCCTCGGCGTCTTCCAAAATGGCACGGCCCCGCACTTGGTTCAGTTTGGCGCGTTCTTCATCAAGGGCCGCAAGGTCCTCCATCAACTTGGTACGTGCGCCAAGTCCAATGTTACCCGAACGATCCGCTTTGGCTTCACGGCGTCCCAAAATATGCGCCACAACAACATGGCCGCCAATTTTGCTGGCGACCCAAGCCGCATGATCACACACGCTGTGCGAATACTCAGAGCCATCAACAAGCGCGACAATCTTTTCCAACGTATCAGCCATGTTAGTGTCCAATCATATCTTCAAGCGCGCCCGGTTTGTCAGCGACACCCAGTTTATCAACGATGGTTTCTGACGCCTCATTCAGGCCAATCACATCCACCTCGGCCCCGTCACGGCGGAACTTCATCACAACCATATCAAAGGCTGCCACTGACGAAATATCCCAAATATGCGCGTTGCTTACGTCAATCGTAACACGCTCAAGGGCTTCGCCAAAATCAAACGACTTGGTGAACTGATCAGACGAGGCAAAGAAAATCTGACCCTCAACAGTGTAGGTGCGGTGACGCCCGTCATCAGATAACACACTGCGCACCCGAAAGATTTGCGCAATTTTGCCAGCAAAGAAAATGCCCGACAGCAAGACACCCGTCAGAACACCAATGGCCAAGTTGTGCGAATAGACAGTGACCGCAACAGTGGCCAACATCACGATAGACGATGACATCGGGTGCTCACGCAGGTCTTTCAAAGAGGACCAGCTGAACGTGCCGATCGACACCATAATCATGATCGCCACCAAGGCAGGCATCGGGATTTGCTTCACGATATCGCCCAGCACAACAATCAAGAACAGCAAGAAAACACCCGCAGCAAAGCATGACAAACGCCCGCGCCCACCGGATTTCACGTTAATCATCGACTGACCAATCATCGCACAACCAGCCATGCCGCCGATGAATCCCGTGGCCGTGTTGGCCAAACCTTGGCCGATACATTCGATGTTTTTGTCAGAATTTGTATCCGTCAGATCATCAACCAACGAGGCAGTCATCAAGCTTTCCAGCAGACCCACAACCGCAATGGCAAGCGCCACAGGGAAGATGATCTGCAGCGTCTCAAACGTTAGCGGAATGTCAGGCAACAAGAAGATCGGAAGGGTATCGGGCAACTCGCCCATGTCGCCCACAACACGCACATCAAGCCCCATGAACATCGCAAGCGATGTCAGCACAACAATCGTCACCAGCGGCGATGGAATGGCTGTGGTCACGTATGGGAACAGATAGATGATCGCCAAACCCGCCGCCGTCATCACATAGGTTAGCGTGTTCACACCCCCTGTGGCGGGGTTGAGTTCCGGCAATTGCGCAAGGAAAATAAGGATCGCCAGCGCATTCACAAAACCTGTCATCACAGATTTGGAAACAAAGCGCATCACACTGCCCAGCTTAAGCACACCCGCACCAATCTGGATCAGACCCGCCAGAACCGTGGTCGCCAACAGATATTCCAGACCGTGATCGCGCACCAACGTCACCATCAACACAGCGGTCGCGGCGGTGGCAGCACTGATCATACCGGGGCGGCCACCTGTGATCGCGGTAATCACCGCGATGCTGAACGAAGCGTAAAGGCCGACCTTAGGATCAACGCCCGCAATGATCGAAAACGCAATCGCCTCTGGGATCAGCGCAAGCGCCACCACAAGGCCCGCAAGTAAATCATTGCGGATGTTGCCAAACCAATCGTTGCGAAAATTCGTTATATAATACGCCAGCATCTTTATGTGTCCTCAGTCGGGGTTAGGCGCGATGTAACAGGGGCGCTGCGCGATGCATACCCCCCTCCTCACATCCGGCCCGTTGTGACCAAAGACGCTACACAATGCGCGCGCTGTTACGGCCTAGTCCGTGCGGTCGTCAGAAAAAGCGTAAATGACCAACCCGATGGTAATGGTCACAGCGAACAAACCAAAGATCACCGGATATGCACCCTGCGCGCCAAAACTGTCGTAGATGCGCCCTGTGAGCATCTGAAAAATCCCAACGCCACCAATCCCGAACAAGTTCAACAACGTCACTCCGCGCCCCGTCAGATGGGACGGGAAAAAGCTGCGCGCATGGGCGGTAATCACAGGAAATCCGGATCCTGCCATGCCAATCACGGCAAGCAAGATCACCGCAGTCCAAATTTGTGGTACCGGATTAATCGCCAGAAACGCCAGACACAGCACACCGATGCTGTTGCCGATAATGATGACCCATTTGCGCGTACCAAAGATGCGGTCTGCCGGTGCGTAAAGGAATGTGCCCGCCACCATAGCAAGCCCCATCACAAGGCCCGCTGTACCAATAAACGCCGGAAACGCGCCGTGCAGATCATCGAAATACGGCCCGATCCAAAGCCCCCTAATCCCTGCGGCAGCGGCATAATTCACAAACATCAGCGGGAAAATTAGCCACAGCGCGGGCATCCGCAAAAGCGTCAAAACAGAGCCGTCTTTGGGCGCGTCCACCTCACGCGCAGGGTCGCGGATCAGGGCAAACATCACCACAGCCGTGGCAGCCGTAAGTGCCGCAAGCCCCATCAACGTGGCACGCCAGCCAAATGCTTCAACCGCCCAAGCTGTTGGCGCGGCCGACAGCAAATTTCCCAAACTCCCGATCCCGATCATCACGCCTGCAAGGGTGGCGAACACGGCCGGTGCATAGATTTTGGCAAAGATGAAATACCCCGCCATCAACACCGCTGAACAGCCGATGCCAATCAAAACCATCGCCAATTTGATGTGCAGCACCGTGGTGGCCATCGCAAAAACCACCGCCCCAAGCGCACCGATCATCAACAACGCAGGCGCTGTTTTACGCGGCCCGATTGTATCAAGCGCCCAGCCCACGGGGATTTGCATCACCGCAAATGTCAAAAACCACAGGCCCGAAGCCGCCGCCAGATCATCTGGCGTGGCGCCAATATCGCGACCCAGAACGCCTGTCAGAACCGCCAAAAACGCGCGGTAGAATTGCGACAACACATAAGCAAAGATCAATGCGGCGATGCCAGCTTTCATGGGGGTGCTCCGGTTCAAGTTATCCTCGGGCGTACCGCTGCCATGCAACGGGCAGCCGCGCAAGTCTGCAATCAACTTTGCGGCGCAGCGCGCCTATGCCATACATCACACCATGACAGTCCTGACCCCCTCCGCCGGCCCTGCTGAACCCCGTGGCCTTTGCACAGATTGCGGCGTCTCGCGCATGGGGATCGCCAAGTCCTGCGGCACCGCGTGCCAGTTCATCAAACCGGACTACCCCGCGATGGAAGCCGCCGTGCAAGGGCGCACTCGGCGCGCAACGGGGGACGAGGTTTTCTTTGGTCCGTTCCAAGCCATGTACCGCGCCGCTTTGACCCCTGCGCGCGAGGGGGCGCAATGGACGGGGCTGACAACGCGGCTGGCTGAAAAGATGCTGGAAGACGGCAGTGTCGACGGCGTCATTTGCATGGTGCCTGACGCTGATGATCCGTGGAAACCCGTGCCCGCGATTATTACTGAGGCCGCCGATATGGCCCAAGCCCGCGGGATGCGGATGGGCTACGCGCCGCTGCTGGCCATGCTGGAACCTGCCGCCGAAATGGGCCTGAAACGGCTGGCGATGATCGGCATCCCCTGTCAGGTGTATGCCCTGCGCCGCATCGAAGAACAGCTTGGATTTGAGGCCATTACCGTGATCGGAACACCGTGTTCCGACAACACCACCACCGCCAATTTCCACGACTTTCTGGCGCGCCTGTCCGACAAACCCGAGACGATCACATATCTTGAGTTTCGCGCCGATTATCACGTTGAGCTGCGCTTTGAGGATGGCCGCTCGCAAACCATTCCGTTCCTGCAGTTGCCGCTGTCTGATTTATCGCCCGACTTCTTTCCACTGACCTGTCGCACCTGCGTGGATTACACCAACACGCTGGCTGATATCACCGTGGGCTACATGGGCGGCACCGGTGAGCAATGGGTGATCGTACGCAATGATCGTGGCGCCCGCGCCCTTGAGGCGATCCGCCCAGAGGTCAAACTTTCAGCCCCCGCCGATAAGGGCAAACGCGCCGGTGCCGTGGCCGGTTTTCGTGACAATACTGCCCGCGCGGCGGGGGGGCTTCCCCTGCGCAAAATGCCAAATTGGTTGCGTCCGATTGTGGGCTGGCTCATGCCCCGCATCGGACCGCGCGGCATCGAATTTGCCCGCGCAAGGCTTGAGATGAAAGCAGTTGAAACCGTGCTGCACCTGCGCCGCGAAGAGCCTGCAAAGATGAAGAACATGATCCCCGATCATGTCTGGGACTTGGCCGCGCCCTATGATGTGACCCCCCAAGAGGGCGAGCGTCAAAAGCCGTAAAGCCGCGCAGGTGTATCAACCAAAATGCGGCGGCGGGTATCCTCATCGGTGACGGTCCCCATGAAGTGGTTCAACAAGACGCCCGCATCCGGCAGTTTTGCATCCGCCAGCATAATATGGGGCCAATCGCTGCCCCAAACGCAGGCGTCAGGGTTTGCGCGCGCCAGTGTTTCGATAAAGCTGCTGGCCGCTTCATACGGCGCATCGCACAACCTGTAAGGGGCGCTTAGCTTCACATGACAGGCCCCATCAGACACCAATTGGCGCAGTGTCTCAAAGCCTTCTTGCTGGGTGCCGAGACTTAGATCAGGCCAACCGATGTGGTCAAAACACACGGGCACCGGCATGGCGCGCACATCGTCCGCAAGTTCTTGCATGTGTTTGTGGGTGTTCATCAGCATCTGCACGTGCATCCCGCGCGCCGCAAGCATTGGCGCAATCCGCTTTACGCCGTCCCACGACAACACACCACCGTGCACATAGTTCAGCCGCACGCCCACAATGCCCGCGTCACGCAAATCATCCAAATCCGCCTCGGTCGCCGCATCCGTGACAAGCCCGATCCCCCGCGCCGCATCGCCCATCGCTGAAACAGCGGCTTTCGTCACATCATTGTTGGCCCCGTAAAGAATGGAGTGCACGATCACGCAACGCTCCATACCCAGCACATCCATATGGTGGCGGTAGCGCGTGACATACTCATCAAGGCTGCCGGCGGCAGGGTCCTCAACACGGCCATCCCACAAGGGCATATCATCGCCAACCATATGAATATGCGCATCACACGCCCCATGCGGCACGTTTCCAATGGGCGACGTTGGTGTGTCGATCGGGGGCAAGGCAGTGGGCAGCATGTCGGCTCCTATCGGATTTATGGCGTTTCTTAGCTTTGGAGTAGCCCAGCAGGTTTGGTAGAGACAAGGGATGGAAACATTTGCCGACATACTGCTGCGCGCCTTTGCTCTGATCGCCCAAGGGGATCCGGTGCTGCGCGGTGTTGTGGGGCTGTCGCTTTATGTGACGTTAAGTGCGACCGCTATTGCCTGTGCGATTGGCCTGCCATTGGGCGCAGTTGTGGGCGGCACACAGTTTGCCGGACGCGGCGGCGTCATTATCTTTCTGAACGCGCTGATGGGCCTGCCGCCTGTGGTGGTGGGTTTGGTGGTGTATCTGCTGTTGTCAGCAAGTGGCCCGCTTGGGGTGCTGGGCCTGCTTTACACGCCCGCTGCCATGATTATTGCACAGACCATTTTGATCACGCCGATTGTTGCGGCCCTAACGGTGCAAGTGACGTCGGATATGCACCGCGAATACCGCGAGCAGTTCCGCTCGATGGGTGTTGGACGGCTGGCACGCATTGTGGCGCTGATGTGGGATGCGCGGTTGGCGTTGGTGCCTGTGGCGCTTGCGGGTTTTGGCCGTGCGGTGGCCGAAGTGGGCGCGGTCATGATTGTGGGTGGCAACATCAACCACGTCACCCGAGTCATGACCACCTCAATCGCACTTGAAACCAGCAAGGGCAATCTTGAACTGGCGCTGGCCCTTGGGATTGTGCTGTTGCTGATCGCACTTCTGGTGAATGCGGCCGTGATGACACTGCGCTCTGCCTCTGTGAGGGCTGCTTATGCGTGAGCCCGCAAATATCATCCGCGCTGATTTCGGCGGCACCCTTCTTGAAACACGCGGGCTTACCTACCGCGCCGATGGCACGCGCTTTGTGGATGACGTCTCGCTTCGTCTGCGCGAGGGGCGCATCACAACAATTTTGGGACCCAACGGTGCGGGCAAAAGCCTGTTGCTGCGGTTGATCCACGGGCTGATCGCGCCCACATCTGGCGATGTCATCTGGAACGGGCGCACCCTTGATGCCCCTGCCCGCGCGGCCCAAGCCATGGTGTTTCAGCGCCCCGTGATGATGCGCCGCTCTGTTGCGGGTAATTTGCGTTTTGCATTGAAGGTGAAGGGCGTGCCCCGCCACGCGCGCGCCGCTCAAGTAGAGGCGCTGCTCACCAAGGCGGGCCTTCAGGATATGGCAACACGCCCCGCACGGCTTTTGTCAGGTGGTGAGCAACAAAAGCTGGCGATTGTGCGTGCCACTATTGGTGCGCCGCGTATGCTGATGCTTGATGAGCCGACAGCCAATCTTGATCCATCGGCGACGCGGGCTGTCGAAACATTGGTGCAAGATGTGCAGGCCCAAGGCACCACGGTGGTGATGGTTACCCACGACCAAGGACAGGCGAAACGCCTCGCCCAAGATGTGGCGTTCCTGCAAAGCGGCCGCCTTGCCGAGGCCGGTCCCGCCGCGCGCCTTTTGACTGAACCACAATCACGGCCCATGAAAGCGTGGCTGGATGGAGAGCTTTATGTGGACTAAATGCGCAGGCCTGATTTTTGCGTTGGTACTGTCTGTGGCGGTGATGCCAATGGGCGCAAAAGCTGAGCAATTCATCGTGGTACAATCCACCACATCCACACAAAACTCTGGACTGTTTGATACGATTTTACCCGTGTTTGAAGCCGCAACCGGTATTGAAGTTCGCGTTGTGGCTGTTGGCACAGGGCAGGCATTGCGCAATGCCCAAAACGGCGACGGAGATGTTTTGCTGGTGCACGCCAAAGCCGCAGAGCAGGCCTTTGTGGATGCGGGTTACGGCCTGCCGCGCCACGATGTGATGTATAATGATTTCGTGCTGATCGGCCCAAAAGACGACCCTGCGGGCATTCGCGGAACACGCAGCGCGGCTAAGGCGCTGGCCCGTATCGCCGCCCAAAAAGCACCCTTTGCCAGCCGCGGTGACGACAGCGGCACCCACAAAGCCGAGATGCGGATGTGGGGTGCGCTTGACCCAACAGACGCCTCAGGCACGTGGTACCGCGAAACGGGCAGCGGCATGGGCGCAACTCTGAACACCGGCATCGCCATGGGGGCATATGTGCTAAGCGACCGCGCCACGTGGCTGGCCTTTGGCAACAAAGCCGACCACGACGTGCTGGTTGAGGGCGATCCCGCGATGTTCAACCAATACGGCGTGATCGTGGTAGACCCGGCGCGCCACCCCCACGTCAAAGTGGCCGAGGCCCAACGCTTTGCCGATTGGTTAACCCAAGATGAAGGACAGAGCGCCATCGCCGCGTTCACCGTCGCGGGCACCCAGCTTTTCTATCCAAACGCAACGCCGCGTTAAGGGCTGTCATTTGCCGCGCGATGGTGATTTATCACAGCGGAATTTGACGGACGTTTTACAAGGGACATCCAAATGGACAAAGATCTCAGCTTTTTCTTGATCATCGGCCTGATGCTTGTGGTCGGTGTGATGGTTGCCCTTCAAGGGCCGCTTAACGCCAAACTGTCACAAAACATCGGCAGCTTTATTCTTGGCTCAGCCATTTCATTTGCTGTTGGCTTGGTCGCGCTGATCATCTTGTGGTTTGCCGGCGGCGCACAAGGCAGCCTTGCCGCAATCAAAGTGCAACCGCTTTACCTGTTAAGCGGTGGTTTGTTGGGCGTATGCTTCGTGTGGGCCTTCACATGGGCAGTACCGCAAATTGGTGTGTTCTTCGTGGTGATCTCCGCAATCATCGGACAGATGATCGGCGCAGTTGTGATTGCGCGGATCGGCATGTTCGGGGTCGCCCCCAGCTATCTCGGCTTATCGCAGTTTGTCGGGCTTGGCTTTTTGACTGTGGGCGCTGTGCTGATCTATCGCTAGGTCGGCGGACCCGTTAACGGCCCCGCCTTTCAAACAGAAATTACTTCCGATCGATGATCCCGCGTTTGCGCAACGTGGGGCTAAGACGGGCGGCGGTACCTGTTTCAAACCGTGAACGAGTGCGCAGAACCGGCGTCGTTTCAGAGGCGTCTTTCGTGCCCTCGCGGAACACAATGATCAAACCACTGGCAATGATGATCGCTGCGCCAAGTAGGGTCATCGCGTCAGGGAATTCCGAAAAGAGCAGCACGCCAAAAATAGTCGCCCAAATGATTTGGCTGTACTGCATCGGCGCGACGATTGCCGCGTCCCCCTTTTTGTAGGCCACAATCATGCAAAGCCCCGCAAGGTTCACGAGGATGGACATGGCAAGGGTACCGACCAAATCAGGCAGGGTCATGGGAACATAGACAAACGGCAGCGCCACCCCCATCAACACAAAGTTGGCCATCATGGGGTAGAGCATCAAAACAATCGTACGTTCGTCCTTACCGATTTTGCGCACGATCACCGAGGCAAGCGCCCCGCCAAACGCGCCCATCAAAGCAGCGGCATGACCAAGCCCAAGGTCGGTCCCCCCCGGGCGCAGCACCACCAAAACACCGCTCAGGCCCAGCGCAACTGCAACCCAGCGCCGCCAGCCAACAGTCTCACCCAAGATCGGGATGGACAGGACGGTAATGATCAGCGGACTTGCGAAAATAATGGCGTAGGTCTGGGTCAACGGCAGCACAGAGAAGGCGTAAAACACACTGATACCTGTGGCGACTGCAGCAAGCGTGCGCAGGGCTGTCCACCACGGGTGACGCGGAATAAGGTTGGCTTCGGTCTGGTCGCGCATCAGCATCATCATGACCATCGGAAAGCCGAACAGCACGCTAAAGAACAAAATCTGGAAAGGCTGATAACTCACGCCCAGTACTTTCACGATCACATCATGGGTCGAGAAAATAGCAAAACCCAAAAGGGCATAAAGCGCGGCGGATGTATTGTTGGACATAAAGGCGGCCTGACTGGTTTCAGTCATGGCTAAAACAAACGCCCGCCCTGTGACAAGATGCATCAGGGCGGGCGCTGTGAATTGTTGTGAAACGTGCCCTTAAAGGGACGCGTCCAAAGCGGCCAAGATAACGTCGCCCATCTGGCTGGTGCTGATTGGGGTACCGCCGTCTGGGCCCATCAGATCACCGGTACGCGCACCATCGGCCAGTACTTTTTCAACCGCTGCTTCGAGGCGAGCAGCCTCAGCGCCTTGGTCAAACGAATAGCGCAGCGCCATCGCGAAGGACAAAATACACGCGATTGGGTTCGCTTTGCTTTGGCCTGTGATGTCAGGCGCGGAACCGTGTACCGGCTCATAGAGCGCTTTGGGGCGACCATTTTCGCCAATTGCACCAAGGGATGCGGAAGGCAGCATGCCAAGAGAGCCCGTCAGCATCGCGGCACAGTCAGACAAGATATCGCCAAACAGGTTGTCTGTCAGGATCACGTCAAACTGCTTAGGCGCGCGGACCAACTGCATTGCGCCGTTGTCTGCGTACATGTGGCTTAGCTCAACTTCGGGATATTCGGCGTGCACTTTGGTCACGACTTCGCGCCACAAAATGCCACTTTCCATCACGTTGGCTTTTTCCATAGAGCAAACGCGTTTGTTGCGGCGCATGGCCAACTCAAACGCAGAGCGCGCAACGCGGTCAATCTCGGCTTCGGTGTAGCGCTGGGTGTTGATGCCTACGCGTTGACCGTCTTCTTCAAATATGCCCCGTGGCTCGCCGAAGTATGAACCTGATGTCAGCTCACGAACGATCATGATGTCGAGGCCAGAGACGATGTCACGCTTCAGGCTTGAGAAGTCAGCCAATGCGTCAAAACATTGTGCGGGGCGCAGGTTTGAGAACAGATCCATCTCTTTGCGAAGGCGCAACAGGCCGCGCTCAGGCTTCACGGAGAAGTCCAGATCATCATAGGCAGGGCCACCAACAGCACCCAACAAAACCGCGTCCGCAGCATGTGCTTTGGCCATCGTGTCATCATGCAAAGGCGTGCCGTGGGCATCGTAGGCCGCGCCACCGACAAGGTCGGTTTCAACGTCAAACGACAGGTCACGCTTGTCGCCGAACCACGCGATAACGCGCTCAACCTCGGCCATGACTTCGGGGCCAATGCCGTCACCGGGCAGGATCAAAAGGGAGGGGTTCGCCATTGCAACAAGTCCTTCTTAAAATTGGTTGCTTAGCGGGTAGCCCGTTCGCCCCCGATGGTCAAGAAATCAGGGCCTCAGGGTCACATCCGCCCAGACCAAACCGTGCCGCCCCATGCCGTTAGGCGGCCATAAAACACCGCTGCTGCGCGGTGTAATATCGGGCGAGGCCAGAACATAACTAAGCCGTAGACGGTAGGCATTTCGAAATTCGGCTGTGTGGGCGGTTGGTGCTGCATCTTGCAGATCAGGGCGCGCAAACATTTGTTCCATCAGTGTCCCCTGCGACGGATCAAGATTGAACAGCCCCGCAAGAATAAAGGGCTGGGATATGCCTTCGGCTCCGTTTGGCGCACCACGTTCGGCCAAGGCGGTATCAAGGTGACCATCCAAGAGATGCGCCCAAAGGCGGATCTCGGCTGCATTACGTTTGCCGTTGCGGTCTTCATCCCCATCAAAGATGGGTGGCGTTGCCGCAAAAGTAGCTAGGGTAAAGCCATCAAACGGCACGATCCAATGCACCTGAGATGACAGCCGTTGCGCCGCTTGGGCGCGCGCAGATGGGAAAGGGGCGCCATCTGGGTAGGTGGGCAAATCAGCATCGGGTAGGTCGCGCCATAAAAGATCAGACAGATCAATCACTGGCCCAACGATGGGGCGTTTCGAAAGCACTGCAACACCGCCGTGGCCCGCAAACCGCCCGTACCCTTGGGCGTCGCGGGGTTGGCCCAGCTGACCGTCACCATCCATATCAAGGCCCGTAGCCATGCCCGCGTTAGGCAAGCTGGTAAACATGTGATCAAAACCAAGATGGGCATTCAGCGCGGTAAGCGCGCGGGCATCATAATCCCAATCGACCCCCTGCAAGATCAGTACATCCGGATTTGCCTGTTTGATCAGCGCGACGCGGGCCATGACCTCATCAGTTTCGCGTTTGATATCGCGGAGCAAAAGCGCGGGACCACGGGCCTGAAGTTCTGTTTGATAGGTCGCGATGCGCAGAGTCTGAGACATCGCAAGGCCCGCGCAAACTGTTACCCAAAGACCAAGGGCCGGCAGGATTGGTTTCGCAAAACCACTGAGGTCTAGGCCACCAAAAAGTCGTCGGCCTCGGCGGCTTCTGCGGCATAGGTGCGGCGGCGTTGATCGGCGATCATATGGGCCACGCGGCTCATCGCGATGCCACGCATAAACAAAGATGCCGGTAAAAATGCCCACGCTGCCATCGTCCATATCAAAGTCTGCGGGTTGGTCATTGCCATCGGACCAAAGAAATCAGCCGCAAGCCGAACCGCCACAGGGATGATGAATGGCAGCAGAAACCCTAACATAATGTTAAAACGTGCGTCCTTGTTGAGGCGGCGCACCACATCACCACCGGCGGTCGGGTCGAACATAGGCAGGTTAATCCACACATTGAACGTGCCGGAATTACGCGGCCAACGGGACAAACGAAGCGCAGCCAAAAACACCGCCAGCGATAGAAGCGAGGTCAGATAGCTGATGCCTGCGGCGGTGCGCACGGCGGTGACAATATCGGCGGTGCTGTCTGCGGGAAGCATGCCCACCACCAAACGCACAGGCGAGAACGGGAAATCAATCGATGCAGCGATCAGCTGACCGATGGCGGCGGTAAACTCGGTGACGGGCGTGGCGTGGTACTTCCCACTACAGATGATCGACAGGACCAAAACGGTAAAAAGCAGCGAGCCGAAACGAATACGGTTAAAGGGCGGCGCAAAGCGGAACTCAATAAGCGAGGGATAGTCCGATTTATATTCGATGAACGTCAGAATGGCGGCGGCGATGGCGATAAAGGACACAATTTCCGACCCACCAGCGATGGTTGCGGGCAACATCACCGATGGCAACGCAATAAGCAGGACAACACAAAGGGCGCGAATAGCTGCGCCAGCAAAACGGGAAAACATCACCAAAACCTCGAACTCGTTATGCATAAACCAAGTATACACACGCTTATTTACGCGCCCTTTTGCGCGAAAACCTGCGCATGGGCATCTAATTAATGATCAAGATATGCCCATATTCAAAAATCCAAACAACTGTTTTGCATCTGTGAGGTCTGATTTTGATACTACTTTAGGGGGGAAGTGGTGCGGGTTTGCACCACGTTTGGAAATCCATAAAAACAAGGCACAAGATGTTGCGAGAGGCAAAAACGAAGGCACAAGTCCGTTAAGCCAAGATGAACAGCAGCAGTGAGTAATTTGCCCAAACTTGCCCAAACCCAAGGCCCAAAACGAAAAACGCCCACCCAGAAACCACTGGATGGGCGCATAATCTGAAAGCCTAGGGGCGTTAGACCCAAGGACGGCTTTTGGACAGCTCAGCCTCAAATGTATCGATGGAGGCAGCCTTTTCCATGGTCAGGCCAATGTCATCGAGACCGTTCATCAGGCAGTGCTTTTTGAACGCGTCAACTTCGAACGAGAACGCTTCGCCGTCGGATGAGGTGACGGTTTGCGCTTCCAGATCGATGATCATGCGCGCGTTCGAGCCTTTCTCAGCGTCTTTCATCAACACATCAACAGCCTCTTGGGGCAGCACGATCGGCAGGATGCCGTTCTTGAAGCAGTTGTTGAAGAAGATGTCTGCAAAGCTGGTTGAGATAACAGACTTCACGCCGAAGTCTTTCAGCGCCCACGGCGCATGCTCGCGCGAAGAGCCGCAGCCAAAGTTATCGCCAGCGACCAAAATCTCAGCGTTGCGGTAGGCCTCTTGGTTCAGAACGAACGTCGGGATTTCCGCGCCGTCATCATCATAACGCATTTCGTCAAACAGGTTCACACCAAGACCCGAGCGTTTGATGGTTTTTAGAAATTGCTTCGGGATGATCATATCGGTGTCGATGTTGATCAACGGAAGCGGTGCGGCGATCCCAGTAAGGGTTTCGAATTTATCCATAATGGTCTCCTTCGTGAGACAGAAATTTATGTGGCCCGCTGCTGCGCATTTTGCGGCGCGCAGCGGGCAAAAGACTTAGCTAAAATCCCGAACGTCAGTCAGCTTGCCGGTTACAGCAGCCGCCGCCGCCATGGCAGGTGACATCAAGTGCGTACGACCACCGCGGCCCTGACGGCCTTCGAAGTTACGGTTGGACGTTGCCGCACAGCGCTCGCCGGGGGCGAGTTGGTCGGGGTTCATAGCAAGGCACATAGAGCAGCCCGCAAGGCGCCATTCGAAACCAGCTTCTTTGAAGATGTCCGCAAGGCCTTCTTCTTCGGCTTGCGCACGCACAAGGCCGGAACCGGGCACGACCATGGCGCGCATACCGTCTTTAATCTTTTTGCCTTTGAGGATTTCCGCTGCTGCGCGCAAATCTTCGATACGGCCGTTGGTGCATGACCCGATGAAGACCGTGTCGATCTCAACGTCAGTCAGCGGTGTACCTGAGGTCAGGCCCATGTAATCAAGCGAGCGTTGCGCTGCGTCGACTTTGCCGCCTTGGAAATCAGCCGCCGCCGGAACATCTGCGGTGATTGGCAGCACATCTTCCGGGGATGTGCCCCATGTGACAACCGGTGCGATGTCTTCTGCTGCGATGGTAACAACCATATCCCAATGCGCGTCATCGTCGGAATAGAGTGTTTTCCACCACGCAACTGCGGCATCCCAATCAGCGCCTGTTGGGGCGTTGGGGCGACCTTTGCAGTACTCGAATGTTTTCTCATCAGGGGCGATGATACCCGCACGCGCACCGCCTTCGATAGCCATGTTGCAAACCGTCATACGGCCTTCCATGGACAGATCACGGATTGCTTCGCCGCAATACTCAATCACGTAGCCCGTACCACCTGCCGTACCGGTTTTGCCGATAACAGTCAGGGTGATGTCTTTTGCAGTCACGCCCGGGCGCAGTTTGCCTGTGATCTCAACCTTAAGGTTCTTTGACTTTTTCTGGATCAACGTTTGTGTTGCCAGAACGTGCTCAACCTCGGATGTGCCGATGCCGTGGGCAAGCGCACCGAATGCGCCGTGGGTTGCAGTGTGGCTGTCGCCGCACACAACAGTCATACCTGGCAGGGTCCAGCCTTGCTCGGGGCCGACGATGTGCACGATACCTTGGCGAACGTCGGACACGGGGTAGTAATGGATGCCGAATTCTTTGGCGTTGCTGTCCAACGCGGCCACTTGAATGGCGCTGTCTTCAGTCATGTTCTTCGGGTCATCGCGGCCCGGCGTTGTTGGCACGTTATGATCCGGTACAGCGATTGTCTTTTCCGGTGCGCGCACAGTGCGGCCCGTCATGCGCAGACCTTCGAACGCTTGGGGTGACGTTACTTCGTGCACCAAGTGGCGGTCGATGTACAAAAGGCACGTGCCATCTTCGGCTTCGTGGGCCACGTGGGCATCCCAGATTTTATCGTAAAGTGTTTTGGGGGACATGTTGGTCCTCTCCCGTAATAAATGTGTGAAGAATAGAAGGTGGGTAGAAAATTGAGGGCTGGCGCCTAGTGTAGTCGCGCAAGCACAGTCATGGACGCGCCGTAAAAGCGTTCGCGCAGGCGGGCTCGGTCTTCCATGATGTATCGTTGTTCCATAGCGCTCAGATACAGAGAATCGGCTCTTCTCGCAAGAAGTTAGGCTTGAGATATCTGTATGCGTGGCGCAAACTCGCCCCATGGCAGAACATATTGGTGAGACATGGAGCGATTGGGGCCCAGACCCCGAGACGGCAACTGCCGCCCCTGACGCGTTTCAACCCGCAACGATCGAAGTCATGACAGACACTGCGACGGGCATTTTGCGCCAAGCCGAAATTTTCGCCCAAGGGCTGCTGCGCCCCTCAAGTCTTGTGCAGATCGCAGTTGTTGTTGTTCTGCTGATTATTGCCGAAGTATTGCGGCGGCTGATTAAACCCAGAATGCAGGCGTGGGTGCGCGGCAAGCAGGGTATTCCCAAGTGGCAATTAAGGTGGTTTTTGGTCATCCAGAACCGTCTGCGCGGCATCATGTTTGTGCCCCTTGCCTACGGCGCTGTGGCGATCATGCAGGATCTCTACCGCTTTCCGTCAAAATATTACCTGTTGGTTATTGTGGCCAACCTCGCCACGGCTTGGCTGATCGTGGCGTTTGCCACCCGACTTATTCACAACAATCTCTTGCGACGCGTGGTGAATTGGGCGGCTTGGGCGTGGATCACTTTGCGCATCGTCGGGCTGGACAGCGAAGTCCAACAGATGCTGGAAAGCGCGCGCATTGGCCTTGGCGAAAGCACCATCAGCGTGTGGCAGATTTTGCAGGGTCTGGCCCTGTTGGCGGTTCTCTTTATTGGTGCGCGCTTTCTGACCCGAACGACCACAACGCGGGTTAACAGCAACGAGGAAATGTCGCCCTCAATGCGGGTGTTGGTGGTGAAAGCCACGCAGGTTGCTCTGTACGGTGCGGCGTTTTTCATTGGGATGCGGGCAGTTGGGATTGATCTGACCGGCCTAGCGGTGCTGTCTGGTGCCATTGGTGTGGGGCTTGGTTTCGGGCTTCAAAAAGTGGTCTCGAACCTTGTGTCCGGCGTGATCATTCTGCTTGATAAGTCCATCAAACCGGGCGACGTGATCAGCCTTGGCGACACATTTGGTTGGATCAACAGCCTTGGCGCGCGGTACGTCAGCGTCGTGACGCGCAACGGCAAGGAATACCTCATCCCGAATGAGGATCTGATCACCGGCCAAGTGGTGAACTGGTCTCACTCCAATGATTATGTGCGCCTCGATATTTATTTCGGCACCGCCTATCACGATGACCCGCACAACGTCCGCGCCCTTGCGATTGAAGCCGCCAAAAGCGTGGACCGCGTCCTGAGCAGCCCCCGCGCACCGGTCTGTCATATTGTGGGTTTTGGGGATTCGTCTGTCGATTATATCCTGCGGTTTTGGATCAAAGACCCCACAGGCGGGCTGACAAACGTGCGCGGACAAGTCTTTTTGGCCCTGTGGGACACCTTCAAAGCCAATGATATCTCTATTCCGTTCCCGCAAAGGGAGGTAAAGATGATAGAAGGGTCACAGTTAAGCACCAATGCGCTTGACTAGGCGACAGACCGTCACGTTTGTGTTTACATCCTGATTATTGAGATTTAGCAGGCCCGATGCTACTTTGGTGGCAGGCCCAGCGTCGGGGCTTTGGCGACGCGTATAAAGGAGGACAATGTTCTGTCTCTTTCTACAGATGCGGCCCATACGGGTGCCGCAGGTGCAGGTGCCCCGATGAGCACTAAACCCGATACCGCCAAAAGCGATGCGCTGCTGGTGACTATCCTTAAATCCCTCGATGACATGAAGGCCGAAGACGTTGTGCAAATTGATCTGCGCGGCATGTCTGAGATGGGTGATTACATGATCATCTGCTCGGGTCGTTCAAGCCGTCAGGTTGCTGCGATCGCGCAGAACCTTGTGACCGATGTAAAAGCCGCTCACCGTCGCAACGCCAAGCTGGAAGGCAAAAGCGCAGGCGATTGGGTGTTGGTCGACACCGGTGACATCATTGTGCATGTGTTCCGCCCCGAAGTGCGCGAGTTCTACCAGCTTGAAAAGATGTGGCTTAGCCCAGAAGAGCAAGCAGAACGCGGCATGCCAACAGGTCCGTCCACACACGATCCATCCGCCGAATAGCATCGCCCGATGACGCGCGTGCACCTATGCGTTGTGGGCCGGCTGCGTGCTGGCCCTGAACGCGACATGATCCAAGACTATGTTGACCGCTTTGACAAAACGGGACGCAATATGGGGCTTGGACCGATCACCATCACCGAAGTCGATGCAAAAGGTGCGGGTCAACAGGCCGAGCATGAGTTGCTGTCGCGCGCATTGCCCAAAGGGGCCGTATGCTGTGTTCTGGATGAGCGCGGCAAAGTGATAAGCTCGCCTCAGTTTGCCGAAAAGCTATCGGGCTGGCGCGATCAAGGGGCCCAAGACATTGCCTTTATCATCGGCGGGGCCGATGGGTTGCTGCCCGAAATGCGCGCCAATGCCAATGCAAAGCTTAGCTTTGGCGCGATGGTTTGGCCGCATATGCTGGCGCGGGTGATGCTGTGCGAACAACTTTACCGCGCCGCATCAATTTTAGCAGGCAGCCCCTATCACCGCGTCTAACGTAGCGCGGCTTTCGCGCATCGGTCAGTTTGCAGGCCTTTGATGAATTTTCAGCGCCAATATTAAATGGGGAACCCCTCAACTGTGCGCAGCTCACCTGTTTTAGTGCCACGCCAGTTTGTGATGTCACCCCCGATACGGCGCAGCGCGGCGGGATGTGCGGGATCAAGGTGACCAAGGTGGATAAGCAAGGTCGCGATCATCGCCTCTGCGGCGCGGGTCGTGCCACAGGTTGCTTTCACTGCAATACCCATCTTGGCCTCGGGAATGATGGCGATGAACACGCCTTCTGCACCCGTTTTGATCATCACTTTGCCGCCCATGGCGCGCATCAATTCGGTACAGGCACGCCCCTCACCCGCGACTAATTCGGGATGCAGAGCCATCGCTTCGCGCAGCGAGACCATAGCACGACCACGGCTATTTCCTTCGGTCGCAGAGGCAAATGTCGCCATGCCGCGCGCAAGACCGTGCATCGTGGTGGCAAAGTTAGGCGCAGAGCACCCATCGATCCCAAAAGTAGGTGAGGCAACTTCCGTCACCTCTTCGAACGCCCCTTTGCAGGCCTGCTGTACCGGATGATCAAGCAACTCGTAATCCGCATCCCCACGCAGGTGTTTGTTCAACAGCAAGAACCCCGCGTGTTTGCCAGAGCAGTTGTTGTGCACTTGGCACGGGCTCGCGTCCGTTTTGATCAAGCGCGCGGCCTCTGGTTTGTCGGCGGGGTGTTGTTGGCCGCAACGCAGATCGTCATCGCCCAAATCCATTTCTGACAGCCACGCCTGAACACGCTCCACATGGATGGCCGCACCATTGTGGCTGGCGCATAAAAGTGCGCGTTGTTCAGTGGTCAGATGATCCGCCGCACCGCTTTCCAAAAGCGGAAGTGCTTGGATCATTTTGCACGATGAACGCGGAAAAATCACCGCATCCGGATCGCCCCATGCCTGCACGATATCGCCTTTTTCATCGCAAATCACCGCATGTCCTGTGTGCAGGCTTTCGAGCAAATCGTTGCGCCAAAGCGCGATCATGGGGTGAGGAGCCATCAGTTAAGACCTTTTTGGGGCGGTTTTCCGCGTAAATGCTGAGCACAAGGGGTTTTCCCATTGGCTGGTTTCAGGCTAATGTTGCACTATCGAGTTGAAAACCCGCCAATTGCGATGACCCAAGAAAAATCTGGGCCGCAGCGGTGGATCCACAGGCAAAACAGCTTGGAGGCTGTGAACATGATTTCGAAACTGACGACTGCATGCGCGGTGCTGGCCCTTTCGGTTACGGCGAGTTTTGCGCAGGAATCGAGCAACCAAGTGGCTGCCAAAACGGACTGGAGCGTCTTTGTTGAAAGCAACCCGACGGAATGTTGGGCGGTCTCGGCACCGAAAGAAACAGTAAACACCAAAGATGGCCGCGTTGTTGCGGTACGCCGCGGTGACATTTTGTTGTTCACATTCTTCCGCCCCGGCGCATCTGTGAAAAATCAGCTGACCTTCACGGGCGGTTATCCTTTCGCAAACGGATCGACTGTTTCCATGGAAATCGGTTCCGCGTCGTTTGATCTGTTCACTGATGGCGAGTGGGCGTGGCCCGCAACACCCGAGGATGACGCCAAGATCGTAACAGCCATGAAGCGCGGCGCGACTGCAACGCTTACGGCCCGTTCATCACGCGGCACGATCACCAAAGACACCTTTAGCTTGTCTGGCTACACCGCCGCAGTTGATGACGCCGCAAAGCGCTGCGCAGGCTGATCCCATAATCGCCCATGTGGGCTTTGAAACAAAGGACTGGTGCGCGCACTGGTCCTTTTGCGTTTTGACAGGCAGTGCCGTATGAGATGCGTCATATTCCAATTCGGAGATTCCCCAGCATGGCCAATGCACCCGTTACGCCAGATGTATTGACGATCCCGCGCAAGCAAGTGGACGGGCCGGTTAACCTGATCGGACTGACACGCCCTGCGTTGCGCGAAGCGCTAATCGCGGCCGGTGCGCCCGAAAAGCAGGCCAAGATGCGGGCAGGCCAGATTTGGCAGTGGCTCTATCAATGGGGGGTGCGCGATTTTGATGCGATGACAAACCTGTCCAAAGCATACCGTGCCGAACTTGCAGAGAATTTCGTAATCGAGATCCCCGAAGTTGTATCAAAGCAAGTCAGCAACGACGGCACCCGCAAGTGGTTGGTACGTATCGCAGGCGGCCACGAAGTTGAGGTGGTTTATATCCCCGAAACCGATCGCGGCACCTTGTGCATCAGCTCGCAGGTTGGCTGCACGCTGACGTGTTCATTCTGTCATACGGGCACGCAAAAGCTTGTCCGCAACCTGACCGCGGGTGAAATTATCGGCCAAGTTATGATGGCACGGGACGATCTGGAAGAATGGCCAACACCGGGTGAAAAGCACGTTGAAGGACGGTTGCTGTCGAACATCGTTCTGATGGGTATGGGTGAGCCGCTTTACAACTTTGAGAACGTCCGTGACGCGATGAAGATTGCGATGGACCCAGAGGGCATCCAACTGTCACGCCGCCGCATCACTTTGTCGACCAGCGGCGTGGTGCCAGAGATTGCTCGCACCGCCCAAGAAATTGGCTGTCAGTTGGCAGTGTCCTTTCACGCTACCACCGACCCCATCCGTGACACCCTTGTGCCGATCAACAAGCGGTGGAACATCGAGGCGCTTTTGGATGCGTTGCGCGCTTACCCAAAGGCAAGCAACTCTGAGCGGATTACGTTTGAATATGTGATGCTCAAAGGCGTGAACGACAGTGACGAAGATGCGCACCGCTTGGTGAAATTGATCGAGGGCATCCCCGCCAAGATCAACTTAATCCCATTCAACGAATGGCCAGGCGCACCTTATGAACGCTCGTCGAACAACCGCATTCGTGCGTTCGCCGATATTGTTTACAATGCAGGCTACTCAAGCCCAGTGCGCAAACCGCGCGGCGAGGACATCATGGCCGCATGTGGTCAGCTAAAGTCCGCGACCGAGCGCGAGCGTAAATCACGCAAGCAAATTGAGGCCGAAGCGGGCATGGCGGCGCAGGATTGATCTAAAGATCAATCTCTAGCACCCCATCTTTTTCAGCAGCGCGCGACTGGCACAAAATAATTGCGTCTGCGCGCTGTGCTTTTGACAGCACAAAATCACGGTGCTCCACATCACCGCTTTTCACACCGCATTTACACACGCCACAAATTCCGTCCGAGCATTTCACATCCACGCGGATACCGTTTTCATTAAGGACATCCGCCGCCGTTTTATCTTTGGGCACCGCAAGCGTGCGCCCGTCATTTAGCTTGATGGCAAACGGCTCGTTCACGTAATCGGGCTGCTCTGGCACGCTGAAATACTCTAGATGTCGCGCTTCTTCCAGAAAGCCCCGCGCCGCCGCAGATTGAATGACAGACTTCATATAAGCCTCACCGCCGCAGGTATAAATGTGCATACCTTTTTCATAGGCGGGGATGCTTTCATCCAGTTTAACCCGTGTACCTTCGTCAGTAATGTGTAGATGTACATGGCTGGCCCATGGCGCATTTGCCAGATCATCCAAATACCCCATAGAAGCGCGCGTGCGGCCAGAATAGTGCAGCGCAAACGGGCGGCCTTCGGCGTGTAATTCATGGGCCATTGCGATCATCGGCGTAATGCCAATCCCGCCACCAAACAAAAGCGTCATCTGTTCGGTCTGCTCAAGGGCAAAGTGGTTGATAGGGGGCGATACAAAGACCCTGCGGCCTTCTTCAAAAATGCGGTGCATCAGCTTAGATCCCCCGCGGCCATCATCCTCGCGCAGCACACCAATTTGATAGGTGGTCCTGTCAGCGGGATTACCAGACATGGAATACTGGCGAAGGTATTCCGGTGATACCAACACGTCCAAATGCGCACCAGCCTGCCACGCAGGAAGGGGCGCGCCGTCTGCTGCAGTGAACTCGTATTTCGTAATATCGGCCGTCATCTTTTCGACTTTTGAGATGCGCATCTCAATCACAGGGCTGTCCCCATCGGCGGTGTAGGTATGCGCAACCTCGGCCACTTCGCCAGCCGCCAGCTTGGCCTTGTAGGCATCTGCGGTGATCATATCACGGTAGGCTTTGATCCCCGCCTCTCGGTCCATTTCAAACGGATACGGATAGGGATGGGGCGCAAGGTTGGCCGGATAAACCGCAAGGGTTTGGTCTTCGTATTTCAGATCAAGATCCTTTTGAAGATCGCGCGCATTGACCGGTTTATCCGTAGGGCGGTAACCGCCGTCCTCAGTAATTTCGAGATCCCACCACCACTTTTTGACGCTATTCAAACCGCCATTACCAACTGCATCATCAAGTTTTGCCAATAACGGTGCTGCCTTTGGCACATTCATCGCGGCCCACCGGAATGGCTTTTCCTTGAAGACCCCCTCAAGGTTCCACGGGCAAGTTTTCATACAGCGACCACACATCGCGCCACCCGGTGTTGTTACGCGGTAAGTTGTGCATTTCTGGCTATCAGATTTCCAAATCTCATAGCCATTGAACATCAGTTTTGGTCCTGCGGTGATCGCCCCGCTTGGACACTCACGCGCACATTTGTTGCACGCGTTACAAAAGTTCTGCAGCCCGAAATCAATCGGCTTGTCATGACTAAGCGGCAAGTCCGTGGTTACCACACCAGATTTCAGGCGCGGCCCCAGAAAGGGGTTAAGGATAACTTCACCAATACGACTGACCTCGCCCAACCCTGCCAAAAGCAACAGCGGCGGCTGCAATACCTCACCGTCCATCACCGTGTGGGCCTTGGCGGAATACCCAAGATTACGGATTTGTTTAGCCAACACACCGCCCAACAAAGAGAACCGCAAATATGCGCGCATGGATTGCGCAACCGCGATCCAGTCATCCCCCGACGACCCCTCCATCGACGGATAGCCCTGATCAACAATCATCGATATTGCCTGATCGTGGGTGGGCGTGATCGGTGCACCCGTTGCATCATGTGAATACCACGTCCAATCAGGGCAGCGCGAAATGCCAACAGCGTCGACGCCCAGAAAGTAACTGGTGGCTTTCACCAAATTGGCGGCCTCAGTCGGGCTTAGCTGCGTTTTTTCAGCCGCTGGCACACCGTCTTGCAACAGAACAAACGCCCCAAGCGCACGGCGCTGCGCCGACGACGGAGCCGATTTTCGCACATACAAGCCACCCGTGGAGGCCTTTTGCAGCGGCTTGCCCATATCGCCGAACTGCGCACGCGCAAACATATCTGTGCGCTTTGGAACGCGTGCCACCCGCGCCTCGTCAATGTAAGTTGTAGGATCATCTACACGTTTTAGTGTCTCGAACGGATGTGCCCCATCTACAAAGCGCCGCTTGGCAAAAGGCGCCGCGTTCAATGCATTTTTCGCGGATTTTGTGCCAAGCTTCCAACGGATGCCAAACGCACTTTTGGGTTGCTCCACCAAAGGGACAAGCGGGCGATCAACCGCAAGATCAAGCGAGGTTGTCACAACGGCCAGACCAAATCGCGTACCAACATAAGGATGGGTCAGCGCACCATTTTCGACAGTTGTCAGGCCCGCGCTGACCGAAAGACGGCCAAGGTCCACATCACTTGTGCTGGCCGTATGCGCGCGCGCCGAATGCCCCAAAACGCGCAAGTAATTGGCAATGACAGTCGCAGATTCAGCCGCCAGCAAGGCTGCGCGGTGGGCATAGGCGCCCTCAATCCATTCTGTGCCAATTTCATCCGGCAGAATATCCCGCGGATTTTCGTACAAAAAGACAATGGCGTGGGTGTGATCATCAATTGAGGTTACAGGCGCTTGGACCGAGTCTTTCAGATCCGCCATGATCATATCAATGCCAGATGCCAGCGATTTGGTTTGTCGCGTTTGCAGGTCATGGGCCAGGCGGTCGATGTCAGGGTTGCGGAACGGCGCCACAAGGCGGTCCGTATCCGTGATGCGGCAAATACCGACAGCGGCTGCGTCGTTGAAAAAGCCAAAGGCCTTAAGGTGATCCGCACGCTCTTGAATATCGGACGGGATGTCGCTTTGCCCGCGGTTGATCAGCCCGTCCCGAATGGCATCTAGCATTGCTTGATGTTCGCGCATGGCATTGATGACAGAATGCGGCTTGTCAGACGTGAATGTCAGTTGGGTTTGCTTTGGAGCACCACGCAACATCGGCTGCTCGCCCCGCGCCAAAAGCTCTGAAGGGTATGGCCCCATATGAATGGGACGCGTTTTGTCAGAGAAGAAGCGAACGGTCATAAAGCTGTGGTCCAAAGGTTGTTTGGAACAGTGGTAGCAGCATTATGTGAAAAAGTGGAATGCCTTGCGGAGGCATCCGTTGCCTCGCGTGTTCACTCATCACTCTCATGGTAGAAAAGAGAGAAAATGGTGAGCCCTACAGGGTTCGAACCTGTGACCTACTGATTAAAAGTCAGCCGCTCTACCAGCTGAGCTAAGGGCCCACACAAGGCGCTTATCTAGAAAGACACTCCGATGGGGTCAACCCCGTTTTTTCAGAATCTCTTTCCCTTTTATTATGAAATCCCTATATCCGCTCAAATGACCAAAAATACTGATCATATGCCCGTCAATTTTATGAAAATGCACGGTGCCGGAAACGATTTTGTCGTGATCGACAGCCGTAATGGTGGTCCTGTGGTGTCTGCAAAGCTGGTTGCGGCCATCGCTGACAGGAATCGCGGCGTGGGATTCGACCAACTGGCCGTCATCGAGGACGGGCTGCGTCTGACGTTTTACAACTCGGACGGATCTACATCGGGGGCGTGTGGAAATGCGACCCGCTGTATCGCTGCACGCGAGATGGCAATGACGGGCATGACAGAGCTTCCGCTTCAAACGGACCGCGGCGCACTTCGGGCGGTGATGGTTGAAGGTGAAACATGGATCAACATGAGCCAACCGCAACTTGAGTGGCACGACGTACCGCTTGCCGAGCCACTCGATACCTTGTCGCTTCCGATTGATGGCAGCCCTGCAGCGACTGGCATGGGCAACCCGCATTGCACTTTCTTTGTGGATGACGCCGAGGCAATTGATCTGGCTTCTTTTGGTCATAAGCACGAGCACCATCCGCTTTACCCCGAACGCACCAACGTCCAAGTCGTTCATGTTTTAGGTCCTGACCATCTGCGGATGCGCGTATGGGAACGCGGCGCAGGTATTACGCTGGCCTCTGGTTCGTCTTCTTGCGCCACGGCTGTTGCTGCGCATCGTCGCGGATTGACCGGACGCAAAGTGCGAATTGATCTAGATGGCGGCACGTTAGTAATTGATTGGCGTGATGATGGCGTGTGGATGACCGGCCCGACAGCCCATGTTTTTGACGGTGTTCTGACACCCGATTGGTTGGCGGGCTTATGAGCGCACCTGTTTTCTCAAACCACGGATGCCGCCTGAACGCCTATGAAACAGAGGCGATGAAAGAGCTGGCCCAAGGTGCTGGCCTAAATGATGCAGTCATCATCAACACCTGTGCTGTGACCGCCGAAGCTGTGCGCAAAGCGCGCAAAGATATTCGTAAGCTGCGTCGTGAAAACCCCGACGCCAAGGTTATCGTGACCGGTTGCGCCGCACAGATTGACCCCGACAGTTTCGCCCAAATGGATGAAGTCGACGCAGTTATTGGCAACACCGAGAAGATGGACGCCGGCACATGGTCAGGGCTTGCGGCGGACTTTGTCGGTAAGGTTGAGCCCATTCAGGTTGACGACATTATGTCTGTTACGGAAACCGCAGGGCATTTGATTGACGGCTTCGGCACACGCAGCCGCGCCTATGTGCAGGTCCAGAACGGATGCGATCACCGCTGCACATTTTGCATCATCCCTTACGGTCGCGGCAATTCACGATCCGTTGCCGCAGGCGTGGTGGTTGAGCAGATCAAGCGGCTTGTGGGGCGTGGATATAACGAGGTCGTTCTGACTGGAGTTGACCTGACCTCATGGGGTGCGGATTTACCGATGGCACCCAAACTGGGTGACTTGGTGATGCGCATTTTGAAATTGGTGCCTGACCTGCCCCGCCTACGTATTTCAAGCATCGATAGTATTGAGGTCGACGAGGCCTTGATGGAAGCCATCGCAACACAGCCGCGTCTGATGCCACATCTGCATCTTTCGCTGCAGGCAGGGGATGATCTGATCCTCAAGCGGATGAAGCGCCGGCACCTGCGCGGTGACGCGATCGCATTCTGCCAAGAAGCGCGCAAGCTACGCCCCGATATGACTTTTGGCGCAGACATTATTGCGGGCTTTCCAACCGAGACCGAAGAGATGTTTGAGAATTCTTTGAAGCTGGTTGAGGAATGCGATCTGACGTGGCTGCACGTTTTTCCCTATTCACCACGCCCCGGCACGCCTGCTGCGCGCATGCCTGCGGTGCAAGGTGGCGCCATCAAAGACCGTGCGGCGCGGCTGCGGGCCGCTGGCGATGCGCAAGTCAACGCACATTTGGCCCAGCAAGTGGGCCAGACCCACAACGTGCTGATGGAAAACCCAAGGATGGGACGCACAGAGCAATTCACCGAAGTGCATTTTGAGACAGATCAGCCAGAAAGCCAGATCGTGCAGGCAGTGATCGCGGGGCACACGGCAACACATCTGGTCGCATGACACCTATACTTTATTCATTCAGGCGCTGCCCCTACGCGATGCGCGCACGCTTGGCGATTACGCTATCGCAAACCCGCGTTGAGCTGCGCGAAATCATCTTACGCGATAAGCCAGCGGCAATGCTTGCTGCCTCCCCCAAAGGCACAGTTCCCGTTTTGGTGATTGGCGATGAGGTGATTGAGGAAAGCCTTGATATAATGAAGTGGGCCTTGGCGGATCATCCTCTTGGTGCACTGTCAGGCGAGGATGCTGAGTTAATCGCGCTCAATGACGGGCCATTCAAATCGGCCCTTGATCGCACGAAATACGCAACGCGCTTTCCGGGCACCGACCCAAACGCCGAGCGCGAGAAAGCCTGCACATTTATTGCAACGCTTGAGGCGCGCCTGTCAGGACCCTGGCTTGGCGGTGATACAGCATCGCTGGCGGATTACGCTATTCTGCCGTTCATCCGGCAATTTGCGAACACGGACGCTACCTGGTTCGGCGGGCAGCCCTATCCACGCGTTCAAAAATGGCTCAGTGATTTTTTGGCGTCGTCCTTGTTTCAATCGATCATGAACAAATACGAGCGGTGGGACGAGCTAAGCCCTTCAGAGCCAGTCTATTTCCCTTCAAATCCGTAAACACATGCAAAAAACAGGTATGTTTGTGCGACATACTGGAGCAGTTTGGCGGGCAGACTTCAATGTGTGCTGGACGGATTGCAATCTGCGTTCTAAATAGCGTGTCGATAGCGGCTGCAGGATTCCCTGTGGCCTGTTCATATTTGATCGACCCATTCGGCCGATCCGCCTAACGGAAACAAGGGGAGAACACGATCGTGTCTCACGCAGAAAATACGCAAGGCACCCGCCGCGACTTCATCTACTACGCCACCGCTGGCGCAGGTGCTGTGGTTACCGGCGCTGCCGTTTGGCCATTGGTCAACCAGATGAACCCAAGTGCTGACGTTTTGGCATTGGCATCCATCCGCGTGGATGTGGCCGATGTTGAGCCTGGCACGCAAATCACTGTTCTTTGGCAAGGTAAGCCTGTGTTTATCCGCCGCCGTAACCCAGAAGAAATCGCCGAAGCACGCGCGGTTGATCTTGGTGCTCTGCCGGATGCAAACGCTGACAACGCGAACCTTGCTGCGGATGCGGATGCGTCCGATGAAAACCGCGCTCTTGATGAAAACGGCGAGTGGTTGGTCATGATGGGCGTTTGTACCCACCTTGGTTGTGTGCCTCTTGGCGACGGTGCTGGTGAGTTCAACGGCTGGTTCTGCCCATGCCACGGTTCACACTATGACACCGCAGGCCGTATCCGTAAGGGTCCAGCGCCACGCAACTTGCCTGTTCCAACGGCATCGTTTGTCGACGAAACAACAATCCAACTCGGTTAAGGGAGATACCATATGTCTGGAATTCCACACGACCACTATGAACCAAAGTCAGACGGCCAGAAATGGCTGCACAAGCGCCTTCCCGTTGTAGGCCTGCTTTATGACACGCTGATGCTTCCCACACCAAAGAACCTTAACTGGATGTGGATCTGGGGTATCGTTCTGACGTTTACTCTGGCACTTCAAATCATCACCGGCATCGTGCTGGTTATGCACTATGTACCGCACGTTGATATGGCGTTTGCATCTGTTGAGCACATCATGCGTGACGTGAACGGCGGCCACATGATCCGCTATTTCCACATGAACGGTGCGTCGCTGTTCTTTGTCGCTGTGTATGCCCACATTTTCCGTGGCCTATACTATGGCTCGTACAAAGCGCCACGTGAGGTGACATGGATCATCGGCATGCTGATCTACCTGTTGATGATGGGTACAGCATTCATGGGTTACGTTCTTCCTTGGGGCCAAATGTCGTTCCACGGTACGGCAGTTATCACTGGCCTGTTCGGTGCGATCCCGTTCGTTGGTGAAAGCATTCAAACATGGTTGCTTGGTGCATCCGCTGTTGGTCAGCCTGCGCTGAACCGCTTCTTCAGCTTGCACTACCTCATGCCGTTTATCATTGCTGGTCTGGTGATCGTTCACATTTGGGCATTCCACACAACGGGCAACAACAACCCAACTGGTGTTGAAGTACGTCGCACATCCAAAGAAGAAGCAGAGCGGGACACACTCCCCTTCTGGCCATACTTTGTAATCAAAGACCTGTTCGCACTGGCAATCGTACTGGTTGTGTTCATGGCAGTTGTTGGCTTCATGCCCAACTACCTTGGCCACCCAGACAACTACATTGAAGCGAACGCGCTGGTCACACCTGCGCACATCGTTCCCGAGTGGTACTTCTTGCCATTCTACGCAATCCTACGCGCCTTCACAGCAGAAGTATGGGTTGTGCAGTTGGCTGATTTCGTAACATTCGGCATTGTTGATGCGAAGTTCTTCGGTGTTCTTGCCATGTTTGGTGCGATCGCTGTGATGGCATTGGCACCATGGTTGGACACATCATCAGTCCGCTCTGGCCGCTACCGCCCAATGTTCAAATGGTGGTTTGGCCTTCTGGTCGTCGACTTCTTCGTGCTGATGTGGGTGGGCGCACGCCCTGCTGAGTTCCCATACGATCTCATCTCACTTATCGCGTCGACCTACTGGTTCGCTTACTTCCTCGTCATTCTGCCGTTGCTTGGCATCATCGAGAACCCGATGACACCGCCAACGACAATCGAAGACGACTTCAATGCCCACTACGGCAAAAAAGATGGCGCTGCAGATGCAGTAGCCACACCAGCCGAGTGAGAAAGGACTACCCAATGTTGAAGAAACTCGCCCTTACCACAGCAGTTGCCCTCGGCCTTTCGGCCGGTGGCGCGCTTGCTGCTGGTGGATCAGACGCAAAAATTGAGAACTACGCGTTTTCATTTGAAGGTCTGACAGGCTCGTTTGACCAGAACCAACTTCAGCGTGGCCTTCAGGTTTACACTGAAATCTGCGCAGCTTGTCACGGTTTGAAATACGTCTCTTTCCGTAACTTGTCTGACGACGGTGGTCCTGCGCTTCCTGAAGATCAGGTGTTTGCGTACGCCGAAGAATACGAAGTCTTTGATGCCGCTATCGATGATTTCCGTTCTGCGACGCCTGCCGACAAATTCCCAGCATCCGCACTGGCTAACGCACCTGACTTGTCCTTGATGGCAAAAGCGCGCGCGGGCTTCCACGGCCCTGCGGGTACAGGCATCAGCCAGCTTATCAACGGCATGGGCGGCCCAGAGTACATTGCGTCACTCTTGGCTGGCTACACCGGTGAAGAAAAAGAAGAAGCGGGCACCATCCTTTATGAGAACACTGCCTTCCCAGGTGGCTGGATTTCAATGGCGCCCCCTCTTTACGGTGATGATGTTGAATTCGCAGACGAAGATGCATCAACCGAGTTGGAAGACATCGCTCAGGACGTGTCTGCGTTCTTGATGTGGACAGCTGAGCCTAAAATGATGGCGCGCAAGCAAGCAGGTCTTACCGGCTTGATCTTCTTGTCTGTGCTTTCAGTCCTGCTTTACCTCACAAACAAGCGTTTGTGGGCGGCAGCAAAGGGCAAAAAGTCTGCATAAGCCTATCAATTAGGTTTTACGAATTTAGCGCCCCATCCACTGTGATGGGGCGTTTTTCTTTGGGCGACACTTGAGGCCGAGCCGCCCGCGCTTTATGCAATCTCAAAAGGGGAGTGCACCACCGATGAGCATGAACAGCTTTGGACATTTGTTCCGCGTGACAACTTGGGGCGAAAGCCACGGCCCTGCTTTGGGTGCTACCGTTGACGGCTGCCCACCCCAAGTGCCCGTAACGCCGGAAATGCTTCAACATTGGTTGGACAAGCGCAAACCCGGCCAAAACAAAAACACCACACAACGCCAAGAACTGGACGCAGTGGAAATTCTATCTGGCGTCTTTGAGGGCCAAACAACCGGTACGCCGATCCAACTAATGATCCGCAACACAGATCAACGGTCGCGCGATTATGGCGATATCGTTGAGAAGTTCCGCCCCGGCCATGCAGATATTACCTATTGGCAAAAATACGGCATCCGCGATTACCGTGGGGGTGGCCGATCAAGCGCGCGCGAGACCGCATCACGCGTTGCTGCAGGTGGTGTCGCGCGTGAAGCGATTAAGGCGATAGCCCCTGATATGTCTGTGACGGGCTACATGGTTCAGATGGGAGAGAAGAAAATCGATCGCGCAAAGTTTGACTGGGATGCGATCGGGCAAAACGACTTTTGGTGCCCTGATGCGGATGCCGCGAAAGAGTGGGAAGACTACCTCACATGGTTGCGTAGAGACGATCACAACAGCGTCGGAGCAATCATTGAAGTGGTTGCACGCAATGTTCCCACTGGCCTTGGTGCGCCTGTTTACGGCAAACTTGATACAGATTTAGCCGCTGCAATGATGTCGATCAACGCGGTCAAAGGCGTTGAAATTGGTGAAGGGATGGCTGCCGCCGCACTTACCGGACGCGATAATGCAGACGAAATTTTTATGGGCCCGAACGGGCCAGAGTATTCAAGCAACCACGCCGGTGGTATCCTTGGTGGTATCAGCACGGGTCAAGATGTCGTGGTACGTTTCGCCGTGAAGCCGACTTCCTCTATATTGTCGCCGCGCAAAACAATTACCAAAGCCGGTGAAGAAACCCAGATCATCACCAAGGGCCGTCACGACCCATGTGTTGGCATCCGTGCGGTTCCTGTCGGCGAAGCCATGATGGCCTGTGTAATGCTGGATCATATGTTGCTGCACCGTGGCCAAACTGGCGGCAATCGCGGCACAATCGGTTAAGGCACGCTAATTAAGCGACAGTTCCAGCAGTTCCTTAATGGCGCTGTCGTTCATAACTGCGCCCTCAACGCGGCCAAGCTCGCGGCTTCCACGCAACAGCAAAAGTGTGCCGTTTTGTGTTACCCGCCGTTTCTCGGCCATGCCCGATTCACCGTAAGTATCGTAGTCCACAACGATGTAGGTAATCGCCGCGCGTAAAGCTGGATTTTGCTCTTTGAGCGTATCAATGATGGAGGCATGCCGCGCACAAGCGATGCACCAATCGGTCCGAAAATCGAGTAACACAGTTGCACCTTGCGACAGCTTATCTCGGTCCAGGCGAGGCTGATATTCGAGGCCCCGCGCCTGCACCACGGATGCAGCCAAACACAAACCCAACGCCACCCACAAAACTTTCATACTCGTAACCCTCTACTTAGTTTGCTTTGACACCTGCACAGCAAAAATTCCTGCAGCGATAATGGCAACGCCAAGAACGTCGATCAACCCTATCTGTTCCCCCAGCAAAACTGCTGCCAATGCGACACCAAAAAACGGGTTAAGAAAATGGAAAGTCGCGGCGCGCACAGCACCAATCCGGCTGACCAAGACGAACCAAATTACCGTCGCCGCCAAACCGGGCACAAGGGTCGTGTAAATAAATGCGCTGGCAAGAAGCGGGGTGATCGTGACATTCCACGTTTCAAAAAGCAGCGCAGGCACAGTAAGCGCGGCAGAGCCTACAAGCATCTGAAGCCCCACAATCATCAAAACCTGCCCACTGGAAACCGCGTTACGGACCGATAGTGTTGCAACCGTCAGGGACGCCACGCCCAGCACACATAGCAAAACACCCCACGGATCAAGACCGCCTTGTAGCCGTGGCACCATGATAACCAGAACACCGACGAGGCCCGTGACCAAGCCAAGCAGCGCAACAATAGGCAGACGCTCGCGCAAAAATACCCACCCAACCAAAGCGACCAAAAGAGGCATGGTAGACGCGATGATCGCGGCAATAGACGCTTGAACCGTTTGCATTGCGATAAAATTCAGACCCAAATACAGGGCATTCTGGCACAATCCAAAAACAACAATCGCGCGCCACTGCGCCTTAGTCAGCCGCCAGCTTTGTTTGAGCAGCAATGCAATGCCGACAGCAACCGTTCCGGAAATGAAGAAACGCAACGACAGCGCCATGAGGGGCGGCGCCTCAAGAACAATGATGCGTGCAGATGCAAACGCCGACGACCACATCAGGGCAAACGACAGCCCCAGAAAAACCGAACGTAGATCCACGCTGCTACACTCCTGATGAAATAGGGCCGAAACTAAAAAGGGGCCGCATCATGGCGACCCCTCTATTCACGATAAAGTCTGTGGTCGACTTAGCCGTTAACGCTGTCTTTCAGCGCTTTTGCGATTGTCATTTTGACAACTTTATCCGCATCTTTTTTCAGCATTTCGCCAGTAGCTGGGTTGCGCACCATACGCTCCGGACGCTCGCGGCAATAGATTTTGCCAACGCCTGGAAGTGTCACAGCGCCACCAGCACTTACTTCGCGTGTAATAAGCGAAACAACCGCTTCAAGCGCGCCGCCAGCAGATTTCTTGTCTACGCCCATTTCCTCAGCAAGTGCTGCTACGAGTTGGGTCTTTGTCATTGGTTTCGCCATTTTACAGGTCTCCTCATTCCGCCCGATTTTGGGCCTCATGGGCGTAATCTAACGGTATATAGTGTCCCCACACAACTCTTTGTGATTGGAAAAACCGCAAAAAACCGCCTTTTTTCGCCTATTTTACAAGAATGCGGTCTCTTCAAAGCTCCGGAGCTTGCGTGAATGGATGCGTTCAAGTGGCATATCGCGCAAGTATTCCATCGCGCGAATACCAATCATGAGGTGCCGTGCGACCTGAGTTGTGTAGAAATCAGAGGCCATTCCCGGCAATTTCAACTCCCCGTGCAGCGGTTTATCCGAAACGCACAGCAACGTCCCATACGGCACACGGAAGCGAAAACCGTTGGCAGCAATTGTTGCACTTTCCATATCAAGCGCCACTGCCCGCGACTGCGAAAGGCGCTGAACCGGACCTTCTTGATCGCGCAGTTCCCAATTACGATTATCAAGGCTGGCAACCGTTCCTGTGCGCATGATTTGTTTTAGGTCATAGCCTTCAAGCTTCGTGACCTGCGCTACAGCTTTTTCCAGCGCAATCTGAATTTCGGCCAGCGGTGGAATGGGCACCCAAACAGGCAAATCATCATCCAGCACTTTGTCTTCGCGCAGATACGCATGGGCCAGCACAAAGTCGCCCAAGGCTTGGGAATTTCGCAAACCCGCACAGTGACCAACCATTAGCCACGCATGCGGGCGCAGCACTGCGATATGATCCGTGGCCGTCTTTGCATTGGACGGACCCACCCCGATATTGACCAAAGTAATCCCACCGCCACCGGCGCGCTTAAGATGGTACGTTGGCATCTGCGGCAGCTTCGCAGGCGGTGTGCAGGCCGTATCGGGGTCCGTAATCATGTCATTACCAGGACCAACAAATGCGGTATAGCCACTTGCAGGATCGCGCAGCATTTCGCGGGCGTAGGCTTCAAACTCCTCGACGTAAAACTGATAGTTCGTAAACAGGACATGGTTCTGAAAATGACTGGGGTCCGTAGCCGTGTAATGGGAAAGCCGAGCCAGCGAATAATCCACCCGTTGCGCAGTGAACGGCGCAAGAGGCATTGCCCCATCTTCATAAGTAAACCCAAGGCCATTTACGATGTCATCGTTGGTTGTCGACAAATCTGGAACATCAAAAACATCGCGCAGAGTAAACTTGACCGCCCCGTCTTGGGGGACATTCAGCCCACCTTTGTTAGCGACAGCAAAATGGACGGGCATCGGCGTTTGGGACGTTCCAATTTCAACCTCACCGCCGTGATTGGTCAGCAAAAGATCGATCTGCTGTTCAAGGTAGCTGGCAAACAAGTCAGGCCGCGTCACTGTCGTCGCGTAGATACCTGGACTTGGTACGTGACCAAAAGACAGGCGACTGTCCGCCTGCGCGAAGCTTGTCGAATGCAGTCTGATTTCTGGGTAGAAGGCGCGGAACCGTTGGGTGGGGCTTTCACCAGTCAGACTGGCTTCGAAATGGGCGCACAGAAACTCCACTGCTTCATCATAAAGCTCCCTAAGTCGAACCACCGCCTCAGCCGCGTTTGTAAAGTGCTGCGGCGCACCTTGTTCGGGCGAACATACCGGTAGCATTCTGGTAGGGTCAATCATCACTGGTCCGCCTGTTCTCATTTGTTATACCGTGCAAATCGTTGCACCCGAACTTGGCAACATCAACCAGATTTTCGCGCGTCGCTTAACGTGCCCTGTCCTGCTCACTTTCGGACCGTTGCGGTGGATCAAGGAGTTTTCACATGCCGACCCTACTTTCATTTGGCCATGGATTTTCCGCACGCGCCCTAAGTCGAATTTTGCCCCGTGACTGGACCGTTTACGGCACCACCCGCACCAAAGAAAAAGCAGAAGTTTTGCGGGCTGAGGGGATCAAGCCAATCTTATGGCCCGGCGAGGCACTTGATACCGCTTTGAAAGAGGCGACACATCTGCTGATCAGTGCGGGGCCGTCCGAGCAGGGTGATCCGGTTTTGAACACCCTTAAAGACGAGATTAAGGCGCTTGCACCGCGTCTTGAGTGGGCAGGTTACTTATCGACCACAGGGGTTTATGGCGACCATCAAGGGGACTGGGTGGATGAAGCTACGGCACTGACCCCTGCCACAAAACGCGGGCAACTGCGTGTGAGTGCCGAGGCAGAGTGGCAAAGCATCCCTACCCTACCGCTTCACATCTTTCGGCTGGCTGGCATTTATGGGCCCGGTCGTGGCCCTTTTGCCAAGGTCCGCAACGGAACCGCGCGGCGGATCATCAAACAAGGTCAGGTGTTCAGCAGAATTCACGTAGAGGATATTGCGCAGGTGTTATGGGCATCAATCACACGTCCAAACATTGGTGCGGTGTACAACCTTTGCGACAATGATCCTGCACCCCCCGAAGACGTTATTGAATACGCAGCGCAATTGCTTGGCGCACCAGTTCCACCCGCAATCGACTACGAGACAGCAGAGATGACTCCGATGGCGCGCAGCTTTTACGCAGAGTCCAAGAAAGTCTCAAACGAGCGTATCAAAACGGAGTTGGGCGTTAAACTGAAATACCCAGATTACAAAACCGGCCTGCGGGCGCTGTTGAAGTTAGAGCAGGACAGCGCTGAGCGCCCATTGTAAGCGCTGCATAAGCACACATATCACGTTCAACCAAAGGACCATAATCATGCACCAGTTGACTGTATTTCTTGAGCGCCCACTGACACGCAACATCATAATGGGCGTTATCATTTTCAACGCAATCTTGTTGGGAATGGAAACATCAAACGGGCTGATGCAAAACTATGGGACGCTGATCACAACGCTCGATAGCGCGTGTTTAGCCGTATTCGTACTTGAATTGACGGCGAAGCTGATAGCCTATCGCAGCCGATTTTTTCGGTCGGGCTGGAACTGGTTCGACTTCATTATTGTAGGCATTTCCCTTGTTCCAGCCGCGCAAGGGCTTAGCGTTTTGCGGGCCATGCGGATCCTGCGGGTGCTGCGCGTCATCACAGTGGCGCCATCGTTGCGGCGGGTCGTCGAAGGTTTTGTGAACGCACTACCCGGCATGGGCAGTGTCTTTTTGTTGATGGCGCTGATCTTCTACATCAGCGCAGTTATGGCGACCAAGCTATTCGCCTCTGCGTTTCCGGAATGGTTCGGAAGCTTATGGCTATCGCTATATTCACTGTTCCAAATCATGACGCTGGAAAGCTGGTCCATGGGCATCGTGCGCCCCGTGATGGAGGTCTACCCCTATGCGTGGCTCTTCTTTGTACCTTTCATCATGGTCACCACATTCGCCGTGGTGAACTTAATCGTAGGTCTGGTTGTGAACTCGATGCAAGAAGCGCACGCAGAAGAAACGAACGCTGTCACAGACGCATACCGCGATGAAGTTTTAGAGCGGTTAAAGTCAATCGAAGAGCAATTAAGCAAACGCTAAGCGCGTTTGCTATCAAGCTTCGTAATCCCAAGAACATCGAGAACTTTTGCCTCAATATCTGCTGCATTAAGGCCGGCCATCGCATACATATCTTCGGGGCTGGACTGATCAATAAACGTATCGGGCAACACCATGGAACGGAACTTCAGGCCAGTGTCAAAAACAGCCTCATCCGCTAAAAGCTGCGCAACGTGTGATCCGAAACCACCAACAGCACCTTCTTCGATGGTAATCAAAGCCTCGTGCTGTTCCGCCAAATCCAAGATCAATGTGCGATCAAGGGGCTTGGCAAAACGGGCGTCAGCAACGGTTGGGGTTATGCCGCGCGCCGCAAGCGCTTCACAGGCAGCCTCTACTTCCGCCAACCGGGTCCCGAAAGACAAAATGGCAACGCGTGCGCCATCACGGATCATGCGACCCTTACCAATTTCAAGCGCTTCGCCGCGTTCAGGAAGCTCAACCCCAACACCCTCGCCCCGCGGAAAACGGAAAGCGATAGGGCCATCATCATAAGCCGCAGCTGTGGCAACCATATGCACCAACTCTGCCTCATCAGCGGCCGCCATAACGACAAAGTCAGGCAGATTGCTGAGGTAAGCAACATCAAACGCGCCCGCATGCGTCGCCCCATCCGCGCCTACAAGCCCTGCGCGATCAATCGCAAAACGAACAGGTAGGCGCTGAATGGCCACATCATGAACGACCTGATCATAACCGCGCTGTAGGAACGTTGAATACATCGCGCAAAACGGTTTCATGCCCCCCGCCGCAAGAGCCGCTGAAAACGTAACGCCGTGTTGCTCGGCAATGCCCACATCAAAGCACCGGCTTGGGTAGCGTTCTGCAAATAAGTTCAACCCAGTCCCATCGGGCATCGCAGCAGTTACGGCGCAAACTTTATCGTCACGGCTGGCTTCATCGAGAAGGGTTTGCGCGAAAACCTTGGTGTAACTTGGCGCATTGCTGGGTGCTTTTTTCTGCTCGCCCGTCACAACGTTGAACTTGGAGACACCGTGCCCTTTGTCACGCGCCTGCTCAGCAGGAGCATAGCCTTTACCTTTTTTCGTAATGCAGTGGATCAAGATTGGGCCAGTCGCGCGATCATGGACAGTGCGTAAAACTGGCAAAAGCTGATCAAGGTCGTGACCGTCAATCGGGCCAACATAGGAAAAGCCCAACTGTTCAAACAATGTGCCGCCCACAGTCATGTGTTTCAGCATATCTTTCGCGCGCTTCGCCCCTTCGCGGAAAGGTTCCGGCAGCAAACTTACTGCACCCTTTGCGGCGGACTTAAATTCTTGAAACGGCGCGCCGGCATAAAGCTGGCTTAGGTACGAAGATAGTGCGCCAACAGGCGGCGCAATCGACATCTCGTTGTCGTTCAATACAACGATCATGCGTTTTTTCAGATGGCCCGCGTTGTTCATCGCTTCAAATGCCATGCCCGCTGACATTGAGCCGTCACCAATGACAGCAATTGCATCGCCGTTTCCTTCGGGCGGGGCGCCCCCCAAATCACGAGCGACCGCAAAGCCGAGTGCAGCAGAAATAGATGTGGAACTGTGGGCAGCACCGAATGGGTCAAACGGAGATTCACTGCGCTTTGTGAAACCGCTTAGCCCGTCTTTTTGGCGCAACGTACGGATGCGGTCACGACGTCCAGTCAAAACTTTGTGGGGGTAGCATTGATGGCCAACATCCCAGATGATCTTATCTTTCGGGGTGTCAAAAACAGCGTGAAGTGCCACCGTCAACTCAACAACACCAAGGCCCGCACCAAGGTGACCACCCGTGACCGATACTGCGCTAATCACCTCAGACCGGACATCATCAGCAAGCTGGTGCAGTTCTGCATCGCTAAGGCTTTTCATATCTGCAGGTGTGCTGACGCGGTCCAAAACCGGTGTGTGTGGTCTGTCAGACATGATCGTTATCCTTAATGGCCGCGAGTAATCACAAAACGTGCCGCTTGCTTTAGCGTATCAGCATCATCGCCGAAACCCGCAAGGGCGTCGCAGGCTTCATCAACCAGATTAGATGCGCGGGCTTTTGCCCCCTCAAGGCCCAGCAATGAGACGAATGTCGCTTTACCTGCGCTTTGATCTTTGCCAACAGCCTTACCAACCGTCGCCGCATCACCTGTGACATCCAACACATCATCAGCGATCTGAAACGCGAGGCCAAGTCGATCCCCGTAGGTTTGCAAGGCATCTGTTGAGGCTTCTGACATGACCGCACCAGCCATCGCAGACCATTCAATCAGCGCGCCAGTTTTGCCTTTTTGCAATGCAATGATCTGATCCAACGTCAGCGGAATTTGTGCCGTCTCGGCGGCAATGTCTGCAGCCTGCCCACCGACCATCCCGTTAATTCCACTGGCACGCGCGAGGCTTAGGGACAAATCTAATCGCGCTTGTAGGCTACACTGGGTCTGGGCAATCAACTCAAACGCCAAAGTCTGCAAAGCGTCACCAGTCAAAACAGCTGTCGCTTCATCCCACTTCACATGAACGGTCGGGTTCCCTCGGCGTAAATCATCGTCGTCCATGCAGGGTAAGTCATCATGCACCAAAGAATACGCATGCAGGCATTCAATCGCTGCTGCAGCGTTTCTCGCCTCATTAGGACCAATTCCATGAAGGCGTGCGCTTTCCAAAACCAAGAACGCGCGTAATGCTTTGCCACCACGTGTCGCATAGATCATTGGCTCCGCAATAGCGCTTGCGCAGCCCTTTAACGCATCGGCGATACAGGCCTCGGATACTTTTGCCGCATCACCTAGCGCCGCCTGAAAGCTCATTTATTCAGCGTCCAGAGGAGTTGTGCCAACAGCAGCGCCATCTGCACTTAACGTAAGCTTGGCCACTTTTTCTTCAGCGGCATTCAGCTTCGCTTCGCAATGTTCTTTTAGTTTTGCTCCGCGCTCATACAGCGCGATGGATGCCTCAAGCTCAACCGAGCCACTGTCCAATTGGGTCACCACACGCTCCAATTCGGCAATTGCCTGCTCGAAGCTCATCTCTGCTACTGGTGTCTCGCTCATTGCCCGCGCTCCATTAAGACTTCAACATGTGCCTTCGCCGACGTGGCCAAGGCATCAAGATCATAACCGCCCTCGAGGGTCGAGACCACCCGCCCACCACAATATTCGTCTGCGATATCGCACAGCTGATGCGTCACCCATGCAAAATCACCCTCAGATAGATCCATACCAGCAAGCGGATCAGCACTGTGTGCGTCAAACCCCGCTGAAATTAACAACAACTCAGGCTTAAAACGCTTTAACATCGGCAGGACTTGTTCCGTGATAGCTTGCTTAAAAATAGCAGAGCCGGCGCCGCCCGGCAGCGGGATATTCAAGACGTTATTGTAAGCGCCCGTTTCATGGGCGTGACCCGTACCTGGGTAAAGCGGCATTTGGTGGGTTGAGCAAAAGAGGATGCGCGGATCACTCTCGACCAAGTCCTGTGTGCCGTTGCCGTGATGCACATCAAAATCAACAATTGCCACACGGCTTAGGCCGTGATGGTCCAGCGCATGTTTCGCAGCAATGGCGACCGAACCAAACAGACAAAACCCCATTGGTGTTTCGCGTTCAGCATGGTGACCGGGTGGGCGGACCGCAGCAAATGCATTTTGCACATCGCCCCCCAAGACCATATCAACAGCCTTAACATTTGCACCCGCAGCCCGCAGCGCCGCGCCAAGCGAGCCGACAGACATGTGCGTGTCAGCATCAAGAGAGGTCCAGCCGCTATCAGGTGCAGATTGTCGAATGGCCGTGACATGCGATTTGGGATGTGCCCGCAACAAATCGTCGTCGGCCGCAAACGGAGCAGGTACCCGCACCAAATCAAGACCATCCAGCGCACTCAGCACCGCATCAAGCCGCGCGACTTGTTCGGGGTGGCCCGGAGGCGTGACATGCTCAAGGCATTCGGGGTGGGTGATCAATGCTGTGGCCATGATCGCTCCTCCATTTTTTGGTGTTTCGAATGGGCGTATGTTAGTCTGGTGCTAACATGTAACCGGCACCGCGCACAGTTTGTAGATACCGCGGCTGTTTTGGATCGGCCTCAATCTTGCGACGCAACCGCGTGATTTGCACATCAACCGCGCGCTCTTGGGCCTTGCCGCCGTCTTTGCCACTGTCACGACCAAGATCTTCGACCAGTTTGATACGGCTGATCGGCTCAGAAGGCTGGGCGCTAAAGATTTTCATCAACTGAACCTCGGTCGCTGTTAAGCGAACCACCTCATCGCCGCGGCGCAACTCGGCACGGTCAATGTCATAACGGCATGGTCCAAGGTGCAACACTTTTGGCAAGCTATCCGACATCGTATCCGAAGGAATCCGCCGTAAGATCGCGTTTATCCGCAGCAATAGTTCTTTAGGCTCAAACGGCTTTGCCAAGTAGTCATCCGCGCCAGCTTCAAGACCCGCGATGCGGTCGTCCGTTTCACCTTTGGCTGTCAGCAATAGAATTGGCGTCTGCAGCGTCTCGCGCAAATTCCGTGTGAGACTAATGCCATCTTCCCCCGGCATCATGATGTCCAGCACGATCAGATCAAACTCAAGCCCCGCCAACACACGACGCGCGTGTGCGGCATCACGGGCCGCACTGACCAAAAAGCCGTTCTTCATCAGAAACTTTTGGAGCAGCCCACGAATACGCTCGTCATCATCAACAATCAGCAGGTGGGCTTCGTTTTCCATTACTCAGTCTCTTTCAACTTATCAAAATACCGGCGCATTTCTGTGTCCATCATCGCCTCTAACACCGTTCGAAACCCTTGCACCGCCTCTGGACCGGCCGCGCGGTACGCACTGCGCACCCGCGCCGTTTGCACCTCCGACAGCTCTGTCTCCAAGGCGTGACCAGCAGGCGTCAGATACAAATGACGCTCACGTTTATCTTGGGTTCCGACCTTACTTTCGACAAGACCATCATCGATCAAACTACGCAAGACACGGTTCAGCGATTGTTTTGTTACGCCCAAAATCCCCAACAGGTTGTTAACAGTCGTCCCAGGCGAGCGGTGGATAAAGTGAACTGCGCGGTGATGCGCGCGGCCATATCCTTTTTCAGACAACACACGATCCGGATCTGCGGTAAACCCACGATAGGCAAAGAACATTGCCTCAATGCCTTTGCGAAGCTGTTCATCCGTCAAAAACAGCAGGTTCGGGCCGCGCATTTCGTTCCGGTTATCTCGCATATTTCTGTCCTCCTTAGCTGCGACAATACGTCAGTGTTGTTGACATTCCAAGAATCGATTGCTAGCCAAGCCTATAATTTACGCAACTTTATGACCGTTTCGGTCTTAATTTGAGCAACATTAGCAAATGGAGGCTGAAAATGGCTGGCTATGATGACCGTGATGGAAAAATCTGGATGGACGGCAAATTGGTCGAATGGCGGGACGCAAATGTCCACATTCTGACCCATGCCATGCACTACGCCTCCTCTGTGTTTGAGGGCGAGCGCTGCTACTCGGGCAAAATCTTCAAGTCTAAAGAGCACTCCGAGCGACTGATCCGTTCTGGTCAACTTATCGACTTCGAAATCCCTTATACTGTTGAAGAAATCGAAGCTGCCAAACAAGCCGCACTTGATGCAAACGGCCTGACGGATGCGTATGTGCGTCCTGTTGCGTGGCGCGGATCCGGTGAAGATATGGGCGTCGCAGCTGCGCGCAACCCTGTGCACCTGGCCGTCGCGGTTTGGGAATGGGGCAACTACTACGGCGACGCCAAAAATAAAGGCGCAAAACTGGACATCGCAAAATGGAAGCGCCCAAGCCCTGAAACAGCGCCGTCCCAAGCCAAGGCTGCGGGTCTTTACATGATTGCGACAATGTCCAAGCACGCGGCCGAAGCAAAAGGCTGCTCGGACGCGATGATGTTTGATTACCGCGGGTACGTGGCCGAAGCGACCGGCGCCAACATTTTCTTCGTAAAGGACGGCGAGGTTCATACACCAATCGCTGATGCGTTCCTAAACGGGATCACCCGCCAAACAGTGATCCAGATGCTGAAAGAAAAAGGCATTACCGTGAACGAGCGGATCATTATGCCAGAAGAGCTTGAAGGCTTTGAGCAATGCTGGCTGACCGGCACAGCAGCAGAAGTCACACCAGTCGGCACAATCGGTGACTACAACTTTGAAGTGGGTGCTTTGGTCAAAGACATCGCCAGCGATTATGAAAAGCTGGTACGCGCCTAAACAGTCCCTAAACTGCCCTTTAGATACTAAAACAATAAGGTCATCGCTGAAGCGCGGTGGCCTTTTCTGTATCAGCTATTTGAAGCGAACCTGCCGCTCTGCGGCCAGCTTGATCCCCAAATGACGCTCGCGAAGCACGATAACAACACCAGCGATCACGATTAACGCAGCACCCGAAATAACACCCAAAGTCGGCACTTCGTTGAACCAAACATACCCAATGCCAATGGCAAGCAGCATCGCGGTATAATCAAAGGGCGCCACAACAGACGCTGGCGCGAACCGATAAGACTGCGTCAGGCACAATTGCCCCACCCCACCGATGATACCACCCAAAATGAGCAACAACGTCGTTTCAAGAGGGGGCACAACCCAACCAAAAGGCAGCGTTAACAACGACAGAACCGAGGTGGTCAACATGAAGTAGAACACAATCGCTGTTGAACTTTCTGTAGCTACCATCTTGCGCACAAACATCTGCGCCAATGCCGCCATCGAAGCGCTGACCAGCATCAAACCAACGGCGATGGTCTTCATCCTTTCACTGGTGTCAAAACTAAGCTGGTTCCACAAAATGATCAGCACACCCGCAAAACCAAGGCACACCATCGAGATACGGAACTTGCCTACGGTCTCCCCTAAAAAGAGGGCCGCAAAAACAGTTAGAACAAGAGGTGTGGTAAAGCTAAGCGCGGTGACGTCTGGAAACGCCAGAATACCAAGACAGAAAAACCGTAGCCCCATTGAAGTACTACCGGCCAAACCACGCAGAACATGACCAAGCGGACGCTCTGTTTTCAGCCCCGTAGATAAATTGCCGCTCCACCACAAAAAAGCAAACAGCACAGGAAGGGTGAAAACGGACCGGAAGAAAACAGCCTCACCGGTTGGGACCTCATCCGCAGTCGCTTTGATGATGCTCATCAGCACAGTAAACAGCGACACGGCCAAAATTTTCAGTGAAATGCCTTTGATGGTGTCGGTCATGATAGCCGCTCAACTGCCCATTCTGCAGCGTCCCGAACAACCGGATCATTGTCATTGAGCAAAGCCTGCGCATGAGGCTTCAACTCTGGCTTTCCTGAATTTCCAATCGCGTAAAGCACATTGCGGGTGAACCGATCTCGGCCAATCCGCTTGATTGGTGAGCCCGAAAAATGTGCGCGAAACGACGCATCATCAAAAGACACTAACGCAGCCAGTTTGGGGGCTTTTAACTCCTCGCGGGCGGCGTATTTCATTTCGGTCGCAGCGACAGCAAATTTATTCCATGGGCACGCGGCCAGACAATCATCACAGCCGTAAATATGGTTACCCATCTTCTCACGCAGCTCTGGCGCGACAGGGCCTTTGTGCTCAATTGTAAGGTATGAAATGCAGCGCCGCGCATCCAATTGAAACGGCGCGGGGAACGCATCAGTGGGGCATGCATCAAGGCACGCTGTACACGATCCGCAATTGTCAGTTTGCGCTTCGTCCGGCTCAAGCTCTGCCGTGGTGAAAATCGCTCCCAGAAAAAACCAGTTTCCAAGATCGCGTGCCAACAGATTTGTATGCTTACCCTGCCAACCCAAGCCAGCCGCTTGCGCCAGCGGCTTTTCCATAACCGGTGCCGTATCAACGAAGACTTTAATCTGAATGTCGCCCTGCTCTACCAGCCAGCGACCCACCTTCTTAAGCCGCTTTTTAGCAACATCATGATAGTCTTTATTCTGCGCATAGACACTAATTGCGCCCAGCTCTGGCCTGCTCAAAACTGTGCGTGGATCATGTTCGGGCGTGTACATTTCCGCCAACATAATGACAGATCGGCATTCCGGCCACAGGTCTTGCGGACTGCCGCGCCAGTTCATGCGCTCGGCCATCCAACTCATCTGACCGTGATATCCTGCTTCCACAAAAGCGGATAACCGCTGCGCCGTTTCCGGAGCGGCGTCAGGTTTGCACACCCCCATTTTGGCAAAACCGGCGTCCTGCGCCACGTCCCAAAGGCGGGCTTTCAAGGACATTTAAAAATCCAAATTGGAATAATGCGCAGGCTGCGGAAAACCAGAAACCTGATCGGCCAAAATTGAACGAAACGCAGGGCGAGACTTAATTTTTGCGTACCAGTCTTTCACGTTAGCCGATCGGTTCCAGTCCACATCACTGATGTAATCAAGGGATGACAAGTGCGCTGCAGCGGCAAAATCGGCCAAAGTCATTTGGTCACCAGCGAGCCAGCGACGCTGATCCAAAAGCCATGTCATATAGTCGAGGTGATACTTAATCGCACGCGCACCCGCTTTGATATTGGCGCTGTCTGGGTAGCCGGTCTTCTGCACTTTTTTGTTCACGCGCTCATACAAAAGTTTGGTCGTAACTTCGTGATGAAACTTGTCATCAAACCAAGAAACCAGCCGGCGCACTTCAAAACGCAACTCCGGCGATGCAGGCAAAAGCGGCGGCGTGGGATGCTTTTCTTCGAGGTACTCACAAATCGCTGCGCTTTCGCTCATCAGACGACCATCTAATTTCAGGATTGGAACTTTGGCAGCAGGATTACGGCGCAAAAACTCGGAATCGCCTTCCCAATAGCGCTCTTCAACCAGCTCAACTTCGATCTTTTTTTCAGCAAGGCTCAGGCGAACTTTGCGGCAAAAGGGTGAAAGCGGAACATGATAAAGACGGTTCATAATTTGCTCGATTAGTTGTTTATACTGTCATGCCCTAAGCCGCTGTTGCGTTCAACTCTCGAAGCACGCTGCGCGGCCATCCACCTTAATTGTAGCCTCGCCTGACAAAATAGACCGCGTGCGCGCACGTACAAAATCAGTCGGACGGCTGGCAGACCGGCTTTTGGGGGCTGGCAATATCGCTGCAAGGCGTGAGGCTTGTAGGCGCGTTAACTCCGATGATGAGACTTGAAAATAGTGCAAAGCCGCAGCTTCAACGCCAAACACGCCTTCATCAAATTCAGCAATGTTCATATAAACTTCTAAGATGCGGCGCTTTGACCAGAACAACTCCATCACCGGCGTCATCAGGGCTTCAAGCCCTTTGCGGGGATAAGAACGCCCGTGCCAAAGAAACGCGTTCTTTACGACCTGTTGACTGATGGTTGATCCGCCGCGGTTGCCATCTTCGGCAGCTTCAACAATTGCGTCCAAATCAAGCCCCCAATGCAAACAGAAATCAGCATCCTCAGCTGCCACCACAGCGCGCGCCATTACTGGCGCAATTTCTTCAATAGGCTTCCACTCACGCGTCACGCCGCCCAAGCGTAAGCCTTCGGACATGATATAGGGTGTCGTCGGTGGATTGATCAGAGAATACGCCGCGATCCACAACACAATGAACGCGGCAACTGCCAGAACCATCCGCAGCAACCAGCGCCGAATGAACAACATGGGGCGCATAAAAAACGGCACCCTTTTGTCGGATGCCGTTTTCTTATTCTTGGTTTTTCTCACCATGCCGTAATCATGCCAGCGCACTCATGCCTCTGCAACGGCTTATTCTGCTGGGACGGACGCTTCTTCGATACCAAGCGGAACAGGCAAATGAGCCAACATTTCTGTTGAGCAAACCTGCAAGAAGTTTGACCGCTCCATGTCCCAGTTTTGTAAGATCTCGGCCGCTTTACGGCTGCCTGTTTCTTCCAAGTGGCGCTCGATGAGACCCTTAAGCTGCGCTTCCCAATGCTCCATCGTGACAGGGCATGTGACCAGAGTTTCCATGTTCATCATGCTTTGGGCCGTTTGCTCAGGATCGTAGATGTACGCCATGCCGCCAGTCATACCCGCGCCAAAGTTAGCACCAATATTCCCAAGGATTACAGCAACGCCACCAGTCATGTATTCACAACCGCAGGCACCACACCCCTCAATGACCACTTTCGCGCCAGAGTTACGAACGCCAAAACGCTCACCCGCACGACCTGCAGCAAAGAGATACCCATCAGTCGCACCATACAAAACAGTGTTCCCAATGATTGTATTCTGATCCGCTTTCAACGGGCTTGCCATTGGAGGACGGACCACAATCGTGCCGCCCGACAGACCTTTTCCAACGTAGTCGTTGGCATCGCCGGAAACTTCAATCTTAAGCCCTGGGGCCGCAAACGCCCCCAAAGATTGCCCTGCGGAACCTGTCAATTTGACAGTCAGGTGATCGGGTTGCAGCGAATTGCGCATTCCGAAATTCTTTACAATGTGGCTTGATGTCCGCGTGCCAATTGTACGAAGCGTGTTCTGTACGGCGTATTGAAGCTGCATCTTCTCACCATCATTCAGGAAGCGTGCTGCGTCTTGAACGATTTGCGCATCAAGCGTTTCTGGCACAGCGTTACGTGGCTTGGAGCGATCATAAACAACCTTCTCCGCCCCATCGACCGTGATCAAAAGTGGGTTCAAATCGAGGTCATCAAGATGCGCAGAGCCACGGCTCACCTGAGCGAGAAGATCAGCGCGGCCAATGATGTCATCCATGCTGCGGGCACCAATGCTTGCCAGCAATTCACGCACTTCTGTGGCGTAGAACGTGATAAGGTTTACCACTTTGTCAGCATTACCCGTGAACTTGTCACGCAGTGCTTCGTCTTGGGTACATACGCCAACGGGACAGGTGTTTGACTGACATTGGCGCACCATGATGCAGCCCATCGCGATCAATGCAGCAGTGCCGATACCGTACTCTTCGGCACCCAACATTGCTGCCATCACGATGTCACGACCTGTACGCAAACCACCATCCGTCCGCAACGTAACGCGTTCACGCAAGTTGTTCATAGAGAGAACCTGATGCGCTTCGGTCAGGCCCATCTCCCATGGTAGGCCTGCATATTTGATGGATGTCGCAGGTGACGCGCCGGTGCCGCCATTATGACCCGAGATCAAGATCACGTCCGCTTTTGCCTTCGCAACACCAGCCGCGATTGTACCAACGCCACTGGATGCAACCAGCTTCACGGTCACCTTACAGCGCGGGTTGATTTGTTTCAGATCGTAGATCAACTGCGCCAAGTCCTCGATCGAGTAAATATCGTGGTGTGGCGGAGGTGAAATAAGGGTCACGCCCTTGGTTGAATGCCGCAACCGCGCAATCAAATCCGTAACCTTCATACCCGGAAGCTGGCCACCTTCGCCTGGCTTTGCGCCTTGTGCGACTTTGATCTCAAGCTCTTCACAGTGGTTGAGATACTCAGCTGTCACGCCAAAACGACCAGAAGCGACCTGCTTAATTTTAGCAGATGGGTTGTCGCCATTCGCCTCAGGTACGAAGTGTGCTGGATCTTCGCCGCCTTCGCCGCTGTCAGACTTTGCACCAATGCGGTTCATCGCAACGTTCAGCGTCTTGTGTGCCTCGGGACTAAGCGCGCCCAAAGACATGCCCGGTGTTACGAAGCGTTTGCGGATCGACGTAATGCTTTCAACCTCTTCGATAGGAATTGCTTTACCCATCGGCTTGATATCGAGCAAATCACGAAGGTGAATTGGCGGGTTGCTACGCATCTTTGCGGAATACTGACGCCACAGTTCATAGCTGCTGCGGTTACATGCAGCCTGCATCATATGCATGCTCTGCGCTTCCCACGCATGCGTTTCACCAGAACGGCGCGACTTATAAAAACCACCAATCGGCATCACGTTATCCGCTTGGAACGCCTGACCGTGGACTGCTTCAACTTTGCGTTGAATGCCGATTAGACCGATGCCCGAAATACGGCTCTGCATGCCGGGGAAATACTCGGCGACCATAGCGCGCGACAAGCCAACTGCTTCAAAGTTAAGCCCACCACGGTAGCTAGAAATCACAGAGATCCCCATCTTGGCCATGATCTTCAACAAACCTTGATCAATGGCGCTGCGATAACGCGCTACAGCTTCGGTCAAAGTGCATTCCAGCAGGCCTTTTTGGATACGGTCATTCAGGCTGTCTTCCGCCAGATAGGCGTTGACGGTCGTTGCACCACATCCAATCAAAACAGCGAAGTAATGCGGATCAATGCATTCCGCAGACCGAACGTTGAGCGACGTGAACGTGCGCAGTCCTTTGCGCGTCAACCACGAATGTATGGCACTTGTCGCCAAAATCATTGGCATGGCAACACGGTCGCCAGACACATTCTCATCTGTCAGAACAAGGTGCCCTGCGCCGGACCGCACTGCGTCTTCGGCTTCTGCACGTATGCGGGCCAAACCGTCGGTCAGATTACGGCCACCTTTTTCAAAGGTACAGTCAATCTCAACCAAATTAGCGTTGAAGTTTTGCTTCAACTCTTCCCACTGAGCGTTTCCGACAAACGGGCTATCCAGTACCAAAATCTCGGTTTGGCTACTGTCTTGGTCCAGCACGTTCTTGAGATTACCGAACCGTGTTTTCAGGCTCATCACTCGGTATTCGCGAAGGCTGTCAATCGGCGGGTTGGTAACTTGGCTAAACGCTTGGCGGAAGAAGTGGCTAAGCGGGCGGTATTTCTCACTAAGGACTGCGGATGGGGTGTCATCACCCATCGAAGCAATTGCCTCTTTACCGTCCTCGGCCATTGGCGCCAGAATTTGCTCAAGTTCTTCAACTGTGTAGCCAGCTGCGATCTGACGCTGGCGCAGTTCAGCACCTTCAAACATGGGGGCTTCTGTTACACCCGCAAGCTTTGGTTCAAGATCATTGATCTTTCCAACCCACTCGCCAAACGGCAACTCTGAGGCCAACGCATCTTTCATCTCTTTATCGTGGAAAAGGCGGCCATCTTGCATATCAACAGCAATCATTTGGCCAGGACCAAGCGCGCCTTTTTCAACGACATTTGCTTCGTTCACAGGAACCATGCCCGCTTCAGAGCCCGCAATCAGCAGTCCATCACCCGTTACGACATAGCGCATCGGGCGAAGGCCATTGCGGTCAAGGCCAGCGCAGACCCAACGGCCATCCGTCATCGCGAGCGCTGCGGGACCATCCCATGGCTCCATCACAGAGTTGCAGTATGAATACATATCGCGCCAAGATTGTGGCAGTTCAATCGCCTGCTTGGACCAGCTTTCAGGCACCAACATTGTCTTCGCCATCGGCGCAGAACGGCCCGCGCGCACAAGCACTTCGAAAACCGCGTCCAGTGCCGCAGAGTCAGATGACCCACTTGCGACGATTGGCTTGATGTCTTCTGCCATGTCACCAAACGCGCCAGAGGCCATACGAATTTCGTGGGACTTCATCCAGTTAAGGTTACCCTTCAGCGTGTTGATCTCGCCATTGTGGGCCAACATGCGGAACGGTTGGGCCAGCCACCACTGTGGGAATGTGTTAGTCGAGTACCGCTGGTGATAAATCGCGAAGGCACTTTCAAAACGCTCATCCATCAAATCTGGATAGAACTCAGCGACCTGCTCAGCCAACATCATGCCTTTGTAAATGATCGAACGACACGACAGCGATGCAAGGTACAGATCTTTCACGCCTGCCGCGACGGAAGCCTTTTCGATACGGCGACGGATCACATAAAGCTCACGCTCAAATGTTTCTTCATCCACACCTTTGGAATTTGAGATGATAATCTGCTCAATCTCAGGACGGGTCGCGTTAGCTTTCTCACCCAAGCAGGACACATCCACGGGTACGTGGCGCCAGCCGTAGATATAGTAACCCATACGAAGCACTTCTGCTTCGACAATTGTCCGACAGGTTTCTTGGGCGCCAAAGTCAGTACGCGGTAGAAACACCTGACCAACAGCAACCAACTCATTGCGGCGCGGCTCATGGCCCGTGCGTTCAATCTGATCATAAAAGAAGGGCACTGGAATTTGGACGTGGATACCGGCGCCATCGCCAGTTTTGCCATCCGCATCTACAGCACCGCGGTGCCAGATCGCCTTCAACGCGGTAATACCCGCTTCGACCACTGCCCGCGAGCGTGTGCCATCAACAGAAACCACAAGGCCAACGCCACATGAGGAATGCTCATCCTCAGCGGAATAGAGGCCATTCTGCTCCATCCACGCGCGCTTTTTTTCTTCTGCCTTTACCCAAGCTTGATCAAAATTGGTCATTGCGTTTCTCCTTGAAAGGCACGGGGCCCTAAATCTGAATTCGGGTGCGACCGATTAATTTGGTCCGTCTGCCCGTTTAAATCTGTGATGCCATTTAAGGCAGATGACTGGCTTATTCGGCGGCCACAGTAAGGTTGCTATCGAGATAGCTCAGCATCGCCTCGGCTGCATCGCGACCATCCTTGATTGCCCAAACAACAAGGCTCGCCCCACGAACAATGTCGCCAACGGCAAACACACCATCGAGGCTGGTTTTACCCGTAGTAAAGTCTGCTTTGATTGTTCCCCAGCGGGTCACTTCAAGACCGTCTGTGTTCCACAGCTTGGGCAGTTCTTCAGGCTCAAACCCAAGCGCCTTAATAACAAGGTCCGCTTCCTCAACATAATCTGCCCCCTCAATTTCTTCGGGGCTTTGACGGCCAGACGCATCAGGTGCACCAAGACGCATTTTGCTTACCTTCACGCCTTCAACGTGATCGTCACCCACAAACGCTTTGGGGGCAGACAGCCAGACAAACTCGACACCTTCTTCTTCAGCGTTTTGAACCTCACGCTGTGAGCCCGGCATATTCGCACGGTCACGGCGATACAGCAGCTTCACGCTTTCGGCACCTTGGCGAATGGACGTACGGACGCAGTCCATTGCCGTGTCACCACCACCAATAACCACGATCTTTTTGCCGTCTGCATTCAACGTACCATCGTCAAATTCTGGAACGTCATCGCCGAACGACTTACGGTTAGACGCGGTAAGGAAATCAATCGCATTCACAATACCATCAACCCCAACGCCTGGCGCTTTAAGGTCACGGGTCTTGTAAACACCAGTAGCGATCAAAACTGCATCATGCTTGCCACGGATTGCATCAAAGGTGATGTCCTCACCAACGTTACAGTTAAGTACAAACTCAACACCTGCGGCCTCAAGCTGCTCGTTGCGGCGCATTACAATGTCTTTTTCAAGCTTAAAGCCGGGGATACCGTAGGTCAGCAGACCACCTGCACGGTCATAGCGATCATAGATCGTTACCTGAATGCCCTGACGGCGGAGCACGTCTGCCGCGGCCAAGCCACCCGGGCCAGCACCGATAATACCAACTGATTCTGTGCGTTCTTGGCGGGGCTGGATAGGTTTGACCCATCCATTTTCCCAAGCAGTGTCCGTGATGTATTTTTCGACCGCGCCAATGGTCACAGTACCGTGGCCAGACTGTTCAATGACGCAGTTGCCTTCGCACAAGCGGTCCTGGGGGCAAATGCGGCCACAGATTTCTGGGAATGTATTCGTAGCTTGGCTGACTTCATACGCTTCTTGCAGACGGCCTTCAGCAGTTAGGCGCAACCAGTCGGGAATGTTGTTGTGCAAAGGGCAATGCGATTGGCAATACGGAACACCACACTGTGAGCATCGTGAGGCCTGCTCTTCAGCTTTGCGCGTTGCGAATTCTGCGTAGATCTCGTTGAAATCTTCACGGCGCTCAGACGCGCCGCGTTTCTCTGGCATATCACGCTCGACCTTCGTGAACTTTAGCATCTTTTGATCAGCCATGAGAACTCTCCCTAAATCAATCCAGAATGTCGCTTTACGCTAGGGCGTACGAATATAAAAGGCAGTAATACTTACCTACTTATCATTATTTGAGTGTTTTGGAGTATTTTTCACTAATTTATCGACATATTTTATTCCGAATCGGACCTAAATAAGCATGTTGCCCAGTAATTACAATGAGTTAAGCTTTAGCATCGCTAAGTCAGAGAGGGCATCAATGCCGCTATATTATCTCGTCATTATTGCACTCATACAGGGCATCACAGAATTTCTACCTGTATCATCAAGCGGCCATCTTATCTTATTGCCAAGCTTAACGGGTGCAGAGGATCAGGGGCAAGTTATTGATGTTGCAGCGCATTTTGGCACTCTCTTTGCCGTAATCGCATTTTTCTGGGCAGATGTTCGCAGTGCAGCAATTGGGCTACCCAAAGCGATGATCGGCCATAACACGACTCAAGGTGAGCGACTCGCCCAGTTACTGATCATTGCGACCATCCCTGTAGTTATTGCGGGATTTGCCCTGAAAATGTCAGGCTACAATGATGCACTACGCAATATTACCGTCATCGGCTGGACGATGATTATTTTTGGAATCGTGCTTTGGTATTTTGACACTAAAAGTCCAAGCATCAAAAATACACCAGATTGGACAAGAAAAGACGCTGCTATCATGGGTCTGTGGCAAGCAATCGCGTTGATCCCCGGTGTGTCACGGTCTGGTGCAACAATCAGCGGCGCACGCGCCCTTGGCTATACACGCTCAGACGGGGCAAAACTTGCAATGCTCATGTCGATCCCAACCATCATTGCGTCTGCAACGCTCTTAACCTTGAGTTTGGATGCAAAGTCGAGCGCAACCCTTTGGCGCGACATATTGATAGTCGCAGCTCTGTCGTTTGGCGCAGCATTGGTTGCGCTAAGTTTAATGATGAAGCTGCTGAAATCTGTCAGCTTCACCCCTTATGTTATCTACAGAATCGCACTTGGCGCAGTACTTCTAGTGATTGCGTACACCTAAGCCTTGAGGTTCTTTGCGCTTTCCTTGATTGCGTCATACTGCCCGGACGGACGGAAACGCCACAGGTATTCTGGCAGAACTGACTCCAAAGCCGTGGGCGCAATACCCAGATCCGCAAACGTCTTTGCATCATCTGATACAACGTTATCCCGACGCAAGTTACGCACCTGATCCGCAGTAATTGCCGGAGCAACAAGACCCAAGGACAGCACCTTCGCGACAGAAAAACCAAATGCCATTACATTTGCAACGGGGAACGGAATGTTCACGACAAGCTTGCGACGGCGGATCACACTAAGCATCTCACTCATCAAGTCTTTGAATGTATGTACCTCTGGTCCACCCAATTCATACACGCCACCACTCGCCTTACCCAAAACACCCAGAACAACAGCCTGAGCAACATCATCGACGTAAACTGGTTGGAACTTTGTGGCCGCACCGACGACTGGAAGAATGGGGCCCATGCGCGACATCGCCGCGAACCGATTAAAGAACTCATCTTCAGGACCAAAGACAATTGATGGACGCACGATCATCGCATTTGGCATATGCGCCAAAACGCCCTGCTCACCCAGTGCTTTGCTCACTGCATACTGGCTATCGCTTTTCTCATCCGCACCGATTGCAGAAACCAAAACCATGCGCTCAATACCAGCTTTAGCTGCCAGACGCGCAATACGCTCGGCGCCTTCGTGCTGCACCGCGTCAAACTTGTTCTTGCCGCTCTCGGCCAAAATGCCCACGCAATTCACAACAGCATCAGCGCCCTGCATCACCGATGCAACAGACGCATCATCACGGACGTTGCACAACACAGGCTCAACCTGACCAACCACACCATACGGCTTTACAAAAATCGCCTCGTTCGGGTTACGCACAGCGACCCGCACGCGCCATCCCTCTTTGGCCATCCGCCGAGCAACATAGCGCCCAACAAAACCAGAGCCGCCGTAGATTGTGACCAGCTTAGACATAATAATAATCCTGTGTTCTTTGGCTGCCTAGCGATGTAACGCCCAACGCCAATTCAGACAAGTCGCATTTCGCCGCGCCCAAGCGGTTGTGTTATTGACAGCGCCCCCCCCACCGCCTAAACGCCACTCCACGACACCTGCCCAGGTGGCGGAATGGTAGACGCGCTAGCTTCAGGTGCTAGTGTCCGTATGGACGTGGAGGTTCGAGTCCTCTCCTGGGCACCAGTCTTACCCCTATATCTCCAAGAATTCATTCATAATAACTGATTATGTCAGAGTTTGGGACCATTTGCGGGACCGCTTTTCGGACCACTTGGTCGAGATTGGCGCGCAAAGCGTCACAGATAAGCGGTCCAATTGTGCTTGCGCTCTGCAGCATGGAATCCAATACTGTTGAACAGAATGGATGATGCAATTCCCAAGCTGCCAAAATACGTGTTCCGACGGGCAAATGGCTCGTATCGGTACAAGCGCAACGTGCCAAAGGCGCTGCGACAGGTAATCCCCAAGGCAACCATCTACCGACAACTGGGCAATAGCTACGATGAGGCGATCAGGCGGCTACCTGTTGTCCATGCTGAGGTGGAGGCGCTGTTCGATGAGGAACGCAGTACACCCAACAGTGTGCGCGCAAAATCAATAATCCGAGAACGCCTAGGCGAGTGGCATGCTGACGTGTTCGCAGACGGGGTGGTTCAGCCAGAGTGGGATGTCACAGATGACTTCCGGGAGCTGGCCAAGGAGCTTCAGGGCAGTACAGCACCCGAGGTGATACGCCAGGTGGGAAGTGCCCGCATAACGCCCGAACCCATGACGCTCCTGCGGGTCCTGAACGAGTACTACGCCTACAAGTGTGACAACAGTGTGGAAGACAAAGCCCTCAAGACCCGCATTGAGCGGATCCGCAAAGATCTTGTGATTGCATTGGGAAAGAACCGCGTTGAGTGGACACCACTGGCTGACATAACCCGTGCAGACGCCAATACCTTCAGAGATTACTTGCTCACTCGTATGGCCCCAAACTCAGTTCTGCGCACCGTTGGCGTCATCAAGGCGGCCATGAACCATGTGATCATCGAGAATGACCTGGAGCAGCGCAATGTCTTCCAGGGCATCAAGATCAAGGGAGCCGGTGCCAGCAAAGATGACCGCCTGCCCATGAGTGACGCACAGGTTGAGCACCTGCTACCGGAGTATGTGGGCAATCCCACAGCCTATGGGTTGTTCCTGATGCTGACAGACACGGGAGCACGGCTCTCTGAGATCGTGGGGCTCGAGCAGCAGGATGTCGACCTAGACCTAGGAAAGCTCCACATTCGTCCAAATACACTCCGGGGCCTCAAGACCAAGACATCAGAGCGCACACTTCCCCTCTCCCCCAGGGCCATAGAGTGCCTGAGAGGTCATACGGTTGGGCTCTCGGATAGCGATCCCCTCTTCCCACAGTATGCCCGTCCAAGAGGCAGTGATGCAGCCTCGGCCATGCTGATGAAGCGGCTGAGGAGACAGATCAGCGACAAGAAGATCACGATGCATAGCCTACGCCACCGCATGAAAGACAAGCTGAGGAACACTGGCTGCCCTGAGGCCATCTCCCTGGCCATCCTGGGCCACAGCACCAATACAGTCGCTGCCAACTACGGCTCGGGCTATGCGCTGGAGGTCATGCGAGAGCACATGGAGAGGGTGTGGTGATAAGGAGTGCTACTATAAACAAACATCGTAAAAACCAGACCTTAAAGCAGAGTGTCAGCACACTCCTAAGCCTAAGGGATTGAAGGCTAAAAGAAAGCCGACATTAAAGAACAATTGATGTTGTTTGTCCTTCCCCTCACTTGGGTGTTGGGGCTCCCCCAAACCCTTATGTATTACGTATTACATATTAAACATTACGTCTTACGCGTTACGTCTTACCCCTTACACCTTATCCATTAATCCCCGCCCTAGGAGCCACTCCTGGGGTGTTTTTGTATTGAGAACTTTTCCTATGACAATGAAATACTACGACCAGAATCTCTCCCCAGAGGCCCTTGAGGGCTACCAAGGCTACAGCCTTCAGGTGTTCACCTCAGGGCGCATCAAGCTTGCCTTCCACCACAGCCATACCGACCGCGTGGAGTACTATGCAGACTGCCCCAAGCGGCACAGAGAAGCCTATGCCAGACAGCTGAAGCGCAGTGCCACAGCTATGCCTGAGCACTATGCAGTGACAGAGCAAGTGCTAGGGTCATCCCCCGCAACCCTCACCTACCGGGTGCACCTCAAGCGGGACAACAATGCCACAGCGGACAACGCCCATGTGATCCTAGAGACAGAGGCAGACACCTGTCATGTGATCTTAAGCAGCCTCCACCACGCATGGGTCCTCCCGGGTGCTGTCTGTCAGGCACTTCTTGCACGCTCAGGCCCCCGCAAAGGTGCCGCTGCCTGCTTCAATGAATACCTCCAGGCCTATGACCATGACTGGCAGGACGCCACCTTCGCCCCCGCAGACTACCGCGAGGGGTACAGAGCCCCCAGCAAAGCCCGGGCAAACAGGGCTGCACAAGCCACACTCCACGACGATGATCATCTGTTCTAGATACCAAAGCCTTCACCAAAACCACGGTGAGGGCTTTTTTTACGCAATGCGGCGGGTAAGAGATTGTGGTGCAATTGGTCTTTGTTCACCGTATGCTTGCTCGAGAGGACAGATCAAATATGCCCAAGAAAGAGAAAGATAACTTCAGCCTTGTTGATCTCGACGACGGCTTCGTCAGGGCTGCGATCGAAGAGACTGTTGGTCGCTCCTATACTGATGAGGAAATTGAAAACATTGCCCTCGACCAAGCAAGCGAAAGCTCTGAGTTCCGAGAAATAGAGCAGCTTCACGCCCAAGGGTTAGAGAACTACCCCTTTAAGGGTCAGGACGTCTTTATCCCCGTTGACGATCAGGGAAATGAAATCATCCCTTCAGATATTGATGTCCTGAAACATTTATCAGCGCAATTTGTACGCAGAGAAATGGTATTCTTTGAGCTTGATAAGTTAGACAAACCGATCACGCGTGCCGATCTAGCTATCGTCGTATACACCCGAGTTAGAGCTAAATATCCAAACTTTGAGATTGGGACGGAGAAGCTCAAATCCTTAATGGACGCGCTCACTAATAACCCCACTGCTGATCCCGGGCTTACGATCCCCGTTTGGAACGGCAGAGTTGCAGCCATGCCTGGTAATACCGCCCGATTAAAGTTCGACGGGGGGATGTATGCCGTCAACGCATGGACGCAGCCCGCATTCCGGAGCCTTCACAACGTAGAACCCGATCTCGAGGTTTTTGACCGCTTCTTGAGCTTCATTTTTAAAAATTCCTCAGAAAAAGAAGTTTTTCTTGATTGGCTTTCGTGGTGCCTACAGAACGAAGCGGACAAGCCATCATGGGCAATCTTTTTGTTCTCGGAACGTCACGGGACAGGTAAATCTACGCTCGCTTCGATTGTGAAAAAGCTGTTTGGCGAAGATAACTCCTCAGAACAACAAGGCATCAAACCGATCATCAGCCGGTTCAATAAGCCTGTGCTGCTGAAAAAATTGATTTACGCGGAAGAAGTTAAGGTCGCGCAGAACTCAGATGATGGAAATAGGCTAAAGACGCTAATCTCAGAGCGCCAGACAATGGCTGAGAGCAAAGGCAAAGACATTGAGCCTATCGATCATCGTTGTTGCTTCATTCTGACCACAAACCACAAGCCAATCTGGTTGGAAGCGGGCGATCGTCGGTTTTACATTATTCATGTCGACCATCAGGGATATGCCGCGGGTGGCAGCGAATACGATACCTTTATCAAACTGGTGACAGAGGTGCAGGAGACCTACGCATCTGAGTTGGGCATCGCAAAACTGTACCGGGCTCTTATGCAAAGGCAACAAGCTGCAGTGTTCAACCCGTACTCACTGAACGTGAACGAACTGGCCACGGAAGTGATGCAAGAAATAAACGTATTGGCACCTGATGTTGTGGAAGAGCTACTCGCCGAGTTTTTGCAGGAACACCAAATTCGTTTTGTACCTGTTAGATATGCAAATAAACTTCTGTCGTACTTCGCACATCGCAACCCTAATGCCGCCAAGTATAGCTTTGATCGTCTCGGCTGGAAAAAGAAAAAGTTCGCTTGGGGTGGGCAGGGTTCAGCACATGCCTTTTATCATCCCGAAGCTAATCCAGCACGCGGAATACTCATGACGCCTCATGGCGAGCAATCTATTGAAACGCACTTGAACAGGAATCTTGCGCCTGCACTCAACGAAATCGGCTTTGGCATTAAATATGAGTACCTAGACCGTGACGCAAAGAAGCCTGCTGATGACCCGTCACCTTGATAGCGACTTAAGTGAGTGGCTAGCAGACCTGTCAGCTTGCATGAGTGGCTTTGCTCGAGATGAACTTTTCGTACTGACACAAACTCCAGAAAAAGAGTGGTGGGCTCAGCTACTGGATGACGCTGCAAGTACCGCCTTGGTAATTGAGGATCTGCTAGCAAAGACAAAGCGCGCAGAGGGTGGCTGCCTGGAAGCTTCTCAGGGCAGATCAAAGCGCGTCACTCTCAAACAGAAACAAGTCTATGCCTACCAACTTATATACTGGGCGGGAAATGCCCTCATCCCCAGCAGTGATGATGTCGTACGTCACAAGTGTCACAACAGGCGGTGTATCAATCCCCTGCACCTCACGCATGGGACGCAGCGTGACAACTTAAACGACACCCGCGATCGGTAAAGGCACATCTATTTGGAGTTGAAGTAGGCTGGCGAGTTGGAGAGTTGGCCTTTAGGTCACTGATATTGCTGTGCATTTTACTCTCCAATACCATGGTTTTGCTTGGAGAGCCCCTGGCGAGTACAGGAGCAGCCTTGGAGAGTTGAGCATGCTAGCTCCTCTGATATCCCCGGTGAGTTTGACTGATACCCGCACCGCCTAAAATACTCCGAAGGCCTGTTTTTGCCGTTGGATACTTGTCTACTTGGATGGTTTGTTGGGGCACTGATGCGAGACTGCCCCCAAGAAACTGAGGAAGCTAACGCATCTATGATGATCACAATCATCATGGAGACCGATCATGCTTTTGACCTTCACGACCCTTGCTCTGGCAGGGGGCGCCCTTCGGCTTGCCTTGCAGTGGCAGCTACACCGACGCTGGGGCATGACCCTAGCAGTACCCCAGGCCCTCGCAGGCGCAATTGTGGTACTGGCAGGATTGCCCAGCATACTGCAGCCCTTCCCCTTCCCTGTCCCCCTGAGCCTCGCAATCGGCTTGCTGCTGCCTGACCTGATCATGGCGCGAAGGGGCTAGTATGACAGATCACCCCCTCACCCCTGGCTGCACTGTCCTCATCGCAGCCTTTGACGACGTCCCCGAACACCGCTTCCTCGTCGAGGAGGTCTTCGAGGACTGCATCACAGGGGCGGCCCAGACGGGCCCCCTTGCCGGCGAGTACGGAGAACCTGACCTCAGCTTGGTCATCAGGGTTCTGCAAGCTCCTAGCTGACCGCCAGAGAGACCGTATCAGGGATGGGCTTAATCCCTGAGCGGCGTTGCTGCGCAACACAAAACTTCCAATCAACATCACAAGCGGGGCGGTTGCCCCAATAGGAGACATCATGTCGACACAGATAAAGTACGCCTACAAACGGCATAATACCTGGGTTTACCGCAGGACCTACCCCAAGGCCCTCCAGCCCTTCCTGGGATCTGCCCTTAAGCAGTCCCTCAAGACAGCAGATGCCACCAAGGCCAAAGCACGGGTCGCAGAGCTGAACACAACCTTCCACACCATCATCCAAGAGGCTCAAACCCATGCCACTGCTACCCCTCCCACTGGGTCTTCCAGTGATACTTCCACTGCTACCCAAGGTCCTCGACTGGCTGTGGCTCGTCCTCGATATCAGCGTGCTCGTCTTCTGGGTGAGCGGTTGGTAGCGCAGCTAGCTCAGGACTACCTGGCAGAGGCCTCTGCGCGGTTGCGCCCTGGCAGCTACAAGTCCGTACGCTTTGCTCTGGAGCTGCTGACCTCCCACCTGGGTGGGCGTCCTATCGGTGACGTATCCTTGAGCCACGGAAAGGAGGTACTGGGATATGTCACCCAGCTCTCACCCAACGTGCGCAAGTACAGGGACGGCAAAGAAGCTGGCTTGGCTGAGCTGGCAAAGCTGTCATCGGAGCAGGAGGGCACTGTTCTCGCACCCCAGACCCAGGCGCGCATCTTCAAGCAGATGACCCAGTTCCTTGACTGGTGTGTGGGGCAAGGAGAGCTGGAGACAAACCCCTGGGACAGGCTCAAGGTCAGGGACAGACCAGAGGCTCATCCTCACAAGGTGGTCAGTGACGCTCAGGTCACGATCCTCCTCAATGCTAAAGACAGGGTGCTTCACAGCGCCCTTCTTTTTGCCTTGCTGACAGGCATGCGCTCTGGAGAGCTCTGCGGTCTCATGGCAGATGACATCACAGCCAAGGGTAACCTTGGTCGCTTCATCTGCATCAGGCCCAACGAGGTTCGTCTGCTGAAGTCCAGGGCTGCAGAGCGGGAGGTGCCCTTGCATGGCATCCTTGAGGGGCTGTTGGATACAGTGTTGCCAACCTCAGGCAGGCTGTTCCCAGGTCTTACCGTGGACAGGATCGTAAAGCGCTACGACAAGCTGCGCTCTGTGCACCCAGAGCTCAAAGGCACGGTGTTCCACAGCACCCGCAAGTGGTTCATCACCCAGTGTGAGCGCACAGGGGTTCCAGAGCACTACACAGCTACGTTGGTGGGGCATCACTCAGCAAGGTCCGCCAACAAGCTCACCTATGGGCTCTACTCAGCAGGCATCAGTGATGCCCAGAAAAGGGAGATTATGGATGGGGTGAGGCTGCCTGTCTCGGAGGGCATATCATGAGCCGCACTCCGCCAGCAGATCCTCGCCTGATCCCTGACATCGAAGCCTTCGAGGAACGGGCCGCCATCGCCGAGTACGATGGTGGGCTCACACGCCTACAAGCCGAGAACTTAGCAGCACGGCAGCAGGGCTTCAGGTCTGCTGGGCGGTATTGGCGGTGGCTTCAGGCTTACGCAAGCAACCGTAGGCTTGGTTAGCGCACACACAAAGCACCCCCCGTCCGGTTCCTCTCAAAGAGGGGTCGGGCGGGGGAAGTAAGGTAAATTTTTTTGCAAAAGCTACTAATGAAGTGCGCCCAATAGCGCATCAGAACGCCTTTAAGGACATAAGTTTTACCGCAATTAGACTACAACAAAGGCCAAATAGTTGTGCTCTGCCGACGTAATGGTAGTGTCTTAATGAAACTTCAGGAAGACCTCACACAATGACTGATAGCAAAGATACAAAAAAACAACTTGTGCTGAAGGATATCTCGGACACTTCGGCATTACCCGTGCTAACTGAAGGTGCCTTAGCTGGATGCTTCCTGGTCAACGCGGTTGACATAACTGTTCCTTCGCCAAGATTACCCAAAATTGTAGAGAATAACTGGTATTGGCAGGGGACTGAGCAAGAACTCAGCCTCAATAATCTTTGGGTAGCAGTGGATGCAGCCTGGGCTGGTGATAGAAAACTAGCTCAGGACATTACCCTATCTGAAGCGATTTATGATATCTTCACGCTCTGCGGATTGTGTGTTGTAGGTGTACGCGGCGGGCTGAAAAAATCTCTGGTTCGCGCTGTAAAAAAGAAAGCATTTATTAAGGCAGACATGCTGTATCATGATGGGCGTGGATTTGAGAATGGCACCCATCCCGCAGTTTTGCTTATCCGTAGAGATCGAAAAACTGATAAGGCAATTTTGTCAGTAATTGGCGATGTCGAGGAAAGTATTTCTTTCGATTTAGAGAACGACAAGACGCCGTCACCACTAGACAACATTGTCGCGTTTCCAGCTAAGAAATAACCCGGCGCAAAATACTGCTACTGCGTGTTGAGGTGGGCTATCTGCGGAATGTTAGAGGCATGTACCAAACTCAATTCGTACATTCTACCCACTTTTCTTTCCGCCCTGTGCCTGAGCCAGAAACACTCTCTTAGCAAATAAAGCCATATAAAAACCCATAGGCGCTGAAGTTAGACACTAAGGGTGAAACCTTACGGCAAGTCGTCTAGTGGCATTGGGAATAGCAACTCACCGTCTTGGCCTGTTGCCAAGTATCGCGACCAAAGGTGCGTGCTTTTGTTATAACGACGATAGCGTTCAATGCGGTCACGCATTCCATTCACAATCGTGATCTGTTCTGCTGCAGACATGCGAATCCAATCATTTTGGGTGATCTTCATAATTGTAGATTCATATGGCAACCCATTGAGCATTTCCCCAATTACCGTCAAATCACCCAAAGTGGCATCTTGGCCTTGCGATACATCCTGTGGGTCCCGGCCCATACGCACAGCGGCGGCCAACACTTTGGGAAAGAAATCTTCAGGCTTTGTGATATTAGCCTCAGCCTCATCCACCACAGTTTCCAGGGATTGAAACAGATCGCTCAATTGATCTTTGGTCACAAGCACACGGATCGACAGCGGCTTGCGCGCCGTTTCTTTAAAATCACGATCCGCAACGAAAGCCCTAAAAATTGAGGGCACTTGTTCGCTGCCATTGCGCCCAAGATAGGCCAGTTGCATCGCAAGACCTGCATTTTCCACAGCTCGCAACATAGGGTCCTCTTCGACGGCCTCACCCACGACACCACCTTGGTTAAAGGCTTCAATCTGACGTGCAATCACATCCGAGATACTTAAAATCGCACGCTGATAATCAGAGGCAAGCGCCGCTTGATCGCGCCCGTCAATCCTATGAAGAGCCGGCTGACTGTTCGCCTGTGCACTTGCAATACCGTAAAGCCGTGCTGCGCGGCCAGCATCATCGAAATTGTCACCCACAATCAACAAGGTAACTAAAGCGCCTTTTAAACGCTGTTGGATTGAAGTGCGCACACCATCCGCGCTCAGCCCTGTTTGTGATAGGGGGTCCTCTTCGGTACGTGGGCTCGCATCGGTAACAAGGATGATATAGCGCCCACTGAATTGTGACCAATCCATGCGGGTGATCGCATGCTCAATACCGTGAAAACTATCTTCACGTACATTACGGGTCGAGCTATTGGCCTCTTCCATAATAGAAACGCCACGAAAGAAATTATTGCGATTAAACCCTTGATTTAGATCAACGAAGACCTGCGCATCATAGCCTGCTTCGGGGCTACCGCGCAGATTGTCACGAAACCCAACAAGACCAAAGGACACTTTTTCACTCAGGCCGCGCTGTGCCAAGGTATCATATAAGGCATTCACCGCTTGGCGCGTTGCATCAATATAAGGCCCCATTGAGGTCGTCGTATCCACAACAAATACAATCCCCGTATTAAAAAAATCTGCCTCTTGCGCCAGTGCGGCACCAGAGCCTGCAGCGGGCGCAGTGTTTGAACTGGCCACGGCCACCTCGAGCAAATTCACAAATGTGCCATTTTCAAAAATTTCTTCTTCTGCTGATAAGATTGGCAACACATACGGGTTCTCGACCAAATCAACCGTATTTCTTGGACCAAGGGCCGCGATTCCATCAACCTGACCACCCGATGCTTCGGCAGCTAACGCGGCACTGCGGAGGGATGCCGCATCTTGAGCCGGATCTTCACTGACAACCACGTCAATCATGGTGGCATAGTCATCAAACAGCAAAGGCCGCTCAATATTGGCAGTCGACTCAAAAACCCCGACGATATTTTGCCGCCACTCAATCGTATTTTCTTCGTCTATCCAATAAAGACGCTTAGCCGATTTCGTGGCGCCCACTTCCAACTGCCCATTCTGGCGATCAAACACATAGAGCTGAGTGAGCGGTAACAACTGGCGCGTATTGCCACCGCCGTTTTGTTCGCTACTGGCGTCGGTCAGCGCACGCAAAAGCACACGTTGATAGAGGCTTGATTTTCCCTCCATCAAAAGCGGCTCTTTAGCCCAACCCGCTTGAGAATAACCCAGCGCAACACAGAGCATAACGATCAGGCGTAATTGGGTCATATCACTGAGCTTCCTTTAAACGAATGAGATCAGCGGTTACGTTCGCCCCTTGGGCTTGCGCTGCTTCATAAGCACGGATTGCTGCGCTGATATTGGACTGCGGAAATGGCGACGTGGTTGTTGAATGAAACTTTGGATCATACATATGCGCCAACATAACATGAATTATTTGTTTCGTAGAGGCATCCATATCAGATGAGCGGGAAAGCGTAACCAATGCGCTGAGCGCATCGTTCAAATTCGCTTCGCCACCTGCTTCAATCTTTGCCCGAATTTCCGCAATTTCACGTGAATCTTGCAACGCTAGAGTGGGCGTGGGTGCCGGCTCAGGACCTAGCTCGGGTGATGCGGCTTGGACCGATGGCTGTATTTGATTTTGGGGGGCTTGCCCTTGAAGTCCTGGGGCAACATCAAACTGTGGGGCTTCGGCCCCTTTTGGCATCAACAGAAAAAACCCAGCCGCAGCAGCTGCAATCGCTACCCCACCAATAGCAACAAGTATCGGAAATTTTGACCCCGAAGATGTGGACGACGTCGCCTCGCCCTTTAACGCCGCTTGAAATAAGCTCTCGGCCTCTTCAGGGCGGTCTTGAGGGTCAGCTTTTAGAAGTTGATGCAACACTCGAGCGACCACAGGATCCACATGAGACGGCAGCTTGACATCCCCACGGCGGTACTCAATCACTCCTGCACCTTGGTCTTGACCCGGCACATCAATGCCCATCGCCCTCATCAGCACGAGTGCTAAGGCATACAGATCAGATTTACCCGAAATTTTACCGCCAAACAGCCCAAGCTGTTCTGGGGCCGAATAGTTAAACTTGCCGACAAAAGAATCTCCAATAATCGATTTCTCTTGGCCAATCGTGTTGGACGCGACACCGAAATCAATCAGCTTGGCCTTTTCGATATTATCATCGACAACCATAATATTATCGGGCGCAATATCGCGGTGAACTATGCCTTGATCATGAACAGCCTTCAACGCACTTGCCATGCGCAGCCCAAGTTTGAGCACGTCATCAGGGGCCAAGCGCGCACCACTGGCAAGGAAATATGACAATGGCTTGCCTGTCAGATACTCCATCACGATATAGAATCTCTTATTTTGACCCATCAGCGCAGTTTCGAGCCGCACAACACCAGGGTGAGAAATGCCACGGAGCAACTGCGCCTCGCGCAAAAAGAGCTGTTTGCCCTTTTCGCCATACGAAGGGTTGCTAAGCACTTTGATCGCCACATCATGGCCCAGCGGAATATTCACTGCGCGAAAAGTTTGCCCCATACCGCCTTCACCCAGTTCGGAATGGAGCCGATAGGTATCTTGGATCACATATCCAGGTTCGAGTGTGTTTGTCATAATCAACGCCCTTTGTCGTTTATTGTGCCAATGACAGCGCGATTTTTTGATAATCTTTTAGCAAAAGTGCTTTTTCAACAAAGCCTTTTGCATTACGTCCCTCGATATGCCCCCATAGCGTATCAAAACAGCTGCTACGTAGCTCAGTGGTATCGGCTGACGCATCGCGGGCGACCATGAGTTGTTCCCGCAAAAGATCGTCGGAATAATCCGAGGCCATCACTTCGATCAAATTGGAGTAATCCCCCAATTCCCTGTCAATTGTCGCCTGCAAAATTTCCAGCTTTAGCTTTGTATCAGCCAAGGCAGCTTCGGCTTCCTGCACGGTTCTCGTGTCACCAATAGCTGCGCCTTCATCGCGAATATCGATGATGTTTTCCAGCAGAGACCGGATCGCAAGCGCATTCCGATATCGCTGAACTAGCTGATCACACATCAAACTGCCCGACAGAAAGAGTTGTCGCAAAGTTCGGTTACGCTGCACATTTTGATCTGATTGAGCTGCCAAAAGCGTGGTTTTGATCACTTCGATCTGCATGCGGGCGCCTTGGTCTGGGGCCGCTTCGCTCATACGCGTCAGCAGATCGAGCACCTCTTCGGTTGAACGGGCCGAGGCCGCCTTAGGATCCGCCCGTGCAAGATCTTTAAGATCAGACAGGATTTGCTCCATTTGCTCGCGCGTAGCCAGAGCCACAGACGACAACATCACCCGTGTCCCCATATACTTTTCTCTCACGGGCGCGCCAGAATAGACATCAATTGGGGCAATTTCATAGCGCGAGGCCGATGAAATTTGCTCGATCGAAGTGCGCGCATCGCCGCCACGTTTGATCAACCCGCCCGGTTGACCTTGCAAACGGCCCAAACGCACAATAGAAAATCGCGATTCAACCAATTCCGATACGTTCCCCAGCATGTCATGCAGCCCAACAGCGTTAGGGCGCAATGTGCCGATAGTTTGAACACGGCCATTGGCGCTATCGGACCCACCATGCGCAATGTAATCATTCAGAGAGCTGCCCGCCTCGAGGGGTGGGTACGGGGCGCGAAAATTCGCTTCATCTACGGCGGTCCCACCGCGCGCGGCAAACTCCCACTCTTCTTCGGTTGGCAGTCGTACAAAGGGTTTTGCAGGTGTCACAAATGGCAAATCTGATGGCATATTTTTCAAAAGCCACAGGCTATAGGCCTCACTGAACATATCGTATTCAAGCTTTGACTTGCCAACCGCAGGCGTGAAACCACGCCGCCGTGGTGCGCGGTCAGGGCACCCCTCCTCTCCCTTAGTCGCAACATCCATCATGGTTTGATACTGCGCATCAGCCAATTCATATTTTGCCATGTAGAAATGAGGATGGCCTTTTTTGGGCCCAGATATCTGACGAAATGGCCCTGATACGTAAGATCTGCGCAAGCCATTTAGAAACGGCTGCTCATCACCTTCTTGACCCAAAATCACAGGCACATCGCCAACAGTTCCACCGGTATTTGGGGTATATATGGGACGAAATACCATTGCCCCCCCGCATGGCATGCGGAGAATAAGGTCATCATCAAGCGGATTAGGATTATAGTAACTCTGTTCCCATCTGATGTCTTGAGCCATAGCAAGGCCAACTCCCATCAGCCACGCTATGGTTGCGCCCAATAGTTTGCCGCTTGGAGCGTTAACCATTGGTCAACACCTCACCCAACTCCACATCAATGATTGTTTTAACCGCCCATAGTGACGACAGCCCGACAACAACCAAAAGCGCCATCGCAAATGAAACAACATCCCACAGAGTCAAAATCGCGATACGCATCTCAACCGTGGCCCCAAAAGTTACATTGACCAGGAGATTGAGCATCAAAGTCAAAAGTATCGAAATCACAAACCCACCAAAGGTCATCATCACATTTTGCAAAACAGGAATGACGGCAATCTTTGCAGTGTTATGCCGCATCAATTTAAACAGACTATAATCTGTACGCCTACGCTGCGTCCAAGCCCGCAAGTTCGCGGCCATCGCAACCGCATACCCCGACAGCCCCATCACCGCGAGAAGCCCGTAGATAAGATCAACACCGCGCTGAAGCCGTAACATCAACGGCACATTACTATTCAAAGGCTGCACCCTAAGGTCTCGCGCCTTTAGCTCCACGACAACATCTTCAACTTGGCTCAGCTCGCTTGCATAAATGCGCATCGACGGGAAAGAGGATGGTAAAGTAAAGCGACTATACCAGTCTTGGGAACTGATGGATGGATCATCACGATAGGCTTCGACTTTAATCATATCATCAATATGCACGAACACTGCCGCACGTGGGTAAATTTCATGCCGGACAATACCCTCGACGACAGCATCAAAGCTCGCGGGCTCTTCTTGTGCCCCATTTATACGCCTAAAACGAAGCTCTAAGTTTCCCTCAGAGGCCGCCAATGCATCAGACAAAGATTGCGTTATAAACACACGCCCAATCCGCAAATCCGCACCCTCAAGCAGGGGGTCGCCCACCATTGAGGGCACAATCTCAACCCCAAAGGCGCGGCTACCATTCTTATGAGAAATTTCGTCGACCTGTGAATTGATGGGCCGCGTGGTTGGCATAACAAAACCAAGGCCATCAATCGACTTGTATGCACGGATATCTTCAATTGTTATTTGATGTGACCCCTGCAAAACAATCTCTCGATTTTGCGGCGCTGTCACAAGCGCTTCAATCGTCTGATCGAGCGCCCCATGTTTTAATGATATGGCGACCATCAAAGGCACCAATACCCCGCAAAGCGCAAAGGCATAACAAAGTGCTGAAATAGGCTCGAATTTGAGCTCTTTGAATGCAAGGCTAAAGGGCGACATGGCTTAAATCACGTTGTGAAAACGTGGAATATAGTCGTCCTTCAGTCTTAAAGGCACGATAATACAAAGGCTTGGTTGCGGGCACATCCATTTTACCCAAATCATGGGATGCGATAATAAAGCTCGCTTCGGTCATCGTACGCAGGGACAAAATCGCGTCAATAACACGACGCGAGGTTTGTGGATCAAGGGCGGAAAATGGCTCGTCCATCAAAACAAGCTTAGGCTTTTTGATCAAGGCACGCGCAATCGCGGCACGTTGGCGTTGACCCACAGACACTTCTGATGGCAACCGATCCATCAGATGTTGAATTTCAAGCGTTTGGGCCAATCTTGCAAGCCATGATGGGTCAAGCTCATGCTGCGCACCGAGGCCCAATATGATATTTTCGCGCAGGCTCAGAAACTGAATCAATTGATGCACCTGTGGGACGAAGGCAATCTCAGCCTGGCCCGCAGCGCCATCAGATGACAGCATATTGCGCCCTTCAAACTCATATTTCTGATCTTGTAGGGATGCCGGCACAATTGCCCCAAGCAAAAGCGCAAGTAATGTGCTTTTGCCTGTTCCAGATCGGCTATCTAAAACAACAAGGCTTTGCGGCTCAAGCGTCAGATGATCTAAAACAATGCTAAGTTCATTGGATAAATCAACACCAAGGTTGCACACTTCGACATGCGCAAGCTTTTGTTTCACTTCCCGAGCCATCACGGACATTAAGACGCCTTTTTAAATCGCAGCTGTACCGATTGACCAAGCTGCACCTCTGTGTTCAGCCCGATATGCTGATCTTGATGCGGAATAACTTCACGCCCGTCGATATAGCTTTTGTTACTGGATCCGTTATCCGTAAACATAAGTTTGCCATCGCGGTGACACAACTTGGCGTGCACACGGCTAATATCCCCTGCACCAAAGCGGATCGCACAGCTTGCTTCGCGACCCAATTCAATGCCTCGGCTGAGGTCATCCTCTGAGACACCAAACTTGTTGATCTGACCATTTTCAGAGGCATAGATATAGATCGCCGCGAAATCTTCATTCGTATCAGCCGCCCCCGAACGGCCCGTCATTTGCCAGAAAATAATACCGCCTAAACCCACAACTACGACTGAGGCTAGAAAAATTTGTACAAGAGGCGATGATAGAAAACCAATCGCACCCTTGGATCCACAGCTGGAGCGATAGATTTTCATGGGCAGATCAGTCTCTCTCAAAAAAGCCAAGACCTCAAGCGAGGATGACGCCCAAAAGGCACCCGATGGGATATCACCATCAATCGCAGCCGACTTATTTGTATTCACGCCCACAACTTGCCCGCATGCGTCAAACAGCGGTCCACCCGAATCCCCGCTATTGAGCGGTGCCGTATGCAAAATAATCCTCAACGGCAAATCACGTTCATACCAAGAGCCAGTCATAAGGCGGCTTACAATTCCTTCTGAAAACGTCGCATCAACGAGGTCATTGCTGCTTGTGATCGTACTTAGACCTCTATCGGCCAAGCCGGGATATCCAAGTTTTGCAACCTTTTCGGACTTGGCAGTTTCACGATTTGCCAACTCTAATATTGAAATATCGTGACGGGTGTTTTTCTTGCGATTAATTTTAATCACCGCCAGATCGCGGCGCTGGTCAACGTTCAAAACCTCGCCCCTATAACTCAGCATACCAAGCGGTGTTTTAAAGGCAACTTGAACGCTGCGCGAGCCCTTCACCACGTGCTCGTTGGTAACGACAATTAGTGCCTCCTCTTCGTCATTGCTGATCTCAGTCACGACAAAGCCTGATCCAACCCCCTCATCCGTGATGATCCGCGCTACTCCACTTTCAATCGAATTTACCACATCGCTAAATGCGTGGACTGTGGACAACGAGACCACCGACAAAACCAACCCAAGAACAAAACTGCAAACACGGCGTGTCATGAGAGGACCCCTTTGTAATCTAAGACATAATAAGCGATGAGCGTTACGAGCGCCGCCAACGCGATTAAAAACAAACTAAAAAGTAATGGATTTGGCTTGCGCCCAGCCCTACCCATTGGAAGCGTTTTGACTTTGGATAAACCAAAAAAGCCTTGCATGACCTTATCCATCATCTGATCTGAGGGCAGAGAAATTTTCGACATGGCTGCTGTCATAGGCTCAGGCGCCGGCATAACCGAAGCTGATGTAAGCGATAACTTAAGCTCACGCGCGATCTCCGATGCCGAGGACGGGCGATCTGAAATATGCAGTGCACAACAGCGATCCACCATTTTAAGCAATCGTGTGGAGTATTTCATAGAAAGCTCTGGCTGAGCGGCCAATGCCACATACGGATCGGACTGACCATCATCGACTAACGCCTTGCGTTCTCTCGCAGTGGCCGGTGACGTTTGCGCAATCAAAATATAAAGTGTCACACCAAGAGAGAAAAAATCAGTCTGTGGCCCCTCTTCCAGCTTTGCATTGGGAAATTGTTCGATCGGCGCATATGTTTCGGTAAAGCTACTATGGGCTTTGCGCGGCAATGCTAAATTACGCGCGGCCCCAAAATCAATCAGCCATGCCACACCATCACGGTCGATCATAAGATTCGAAAGCTTGATATCCCGATGGATCAGATCCTGTGCATGTACGATACTGAGCGCCGATAAAATATTTTCGAGCGCACTTAAAATGCGATCTTCTGGGAAATGACCATATGATCGCACCATAAGAGGCATGATGTGATCCATAGTTTCGCCATCGATAAACTCCATTACGCAATAGGCCGTGCCAAATTTTTTCAACGCAGCAACCACACGCACTAATCCTGGAAAGGTCGGCAAAGTAGTCATCAACATAGCTTCGTCAAAGAAATCCTTAAGTCCGACATCAAAAAAGCGCTTTTTTGACCCCAAATGGGTCACCGTGTTTGCACCTGAACGTTGTGCAGCCCCGGATGGGAAATACTCTTTGACGGCAAAGGTGCCAGCTTTTTCCTCATGGGTCGCCAAATAGGTGAGGCCAAACCCGCCCTGACCAAGCACCTTCTCGATGCGGTAGCCCCCCAGGGTCATGCCTTGGCTCAGAGGAAGTGTACTACCATCACTCATTGGGGCCTCCGCTGGCAGGTGCATTGAGCTTGTCCTCAACGCCTCCCTGAAACACTTGCGGATCAGCAGCGCTCTCATTTGGGTCTTTCGCAAGCACATCTTCTTGGCTGGGCGTTTGTTCAAGAGCCTCTTGGCTGGTATCTGATTCTGGCGATGTACTCAGGGCTTCACCAGGTTTGGGGGTCTGTGCCATAGGTTCCGAGGTAGGAACAGAAGCAGTCTCTGTAATCACAGGATCATGTACCCGCCCAATTTTGAACCACCCCATGACCGCAATCGTTACGATCAAAAGCGCCGTAATGGTAGACAGAGCTATGATCTGCCAACTTGACTGCACGCGACCTGCAAGGCTCATTTGCGTCCAATTTGATCGTGTCGACAGCGTACGATCCTCAGCGCCATGCACATAGGTGATCAGAGAAATATTATCTTGTTTTGGATTGCCTACATCCAACGTCGCATCGATGAGCTTTTTACAAAGAGCCTGCGGCCCCGCGCGATGATAGGCTTCAATGGTGCGGACAAGAGCGGGCTCTTCTAACGTATCGAGACCGTCTGTGGCCACGATCAACGTGTCATGCACACTCAGCCGCTCATGATTTACATCCACCAACTGGACAGCATTGCCAGTCAATGCAGAGCGCAGGGCATTCCTTTTGGGATGGTTTTGGGCTTCAGCCAAAGTGAGGCGACCTTGCGCCACCTTGCCCATCAACTCGCCAAAAAACGAATGGTCTGCATTCAATCGGCGCAGTTGCCCTCCCCTATAGATATACATCGGGCTATCGCCAACTGACAGCCATAACAGCATGTCCTCATGCTTCCACGCAGCAATCAAAGTCGTTCCCATGCCCTTAAGCGCAGGGTTCGCTTGCGTTTCGCGCAACAACGCCGCATTCGCAGCCTGCATCGCCTTATGTAGCCGCTCTTTAGGGGCTTGTTTTGTAGATTGTGACAAGAACTCAGCGCGGAATGTTTTTATCACAAAAGACGAAGCGCGCGCGCCGCCAGCATGGCCCCCCATACCATCTGCAACCAGCATCAACAAATCACCAGAGCTATCACCGTCGCGCTCGAACAACGTAGCAACAGAGTCTTCTTGCCCTTCTCGCGCGCCAATATGTTGAAGCTGAGCAACTGCCATAGTGACTGCCTCTTAGGTTTGCGGCGGTTTCACGTCCGACCAATCGAAATCTGGACCACAAAACGCAATGAACCGAACACAAGTTTCCTTGGTAAGCGCGAGCACTGAACCCGATGTTAGCTCTTGGGTCTGAGCGACGATTTTACCATTGATACGCGTGGGATTAGTCCCAGCACCAGGAGCGACGAGAAAGGAACGCCCCTCTTCGTCATAAATGATCCGTAGATGATCCGAACCAGAGATCGTGTTATCACCAAAATCTAAACACACCCGTTGTTCGTAATCTCGGCCCACCGAGTTCATGCCCACACCAACTGGACGCGACAAGCCCAAACCTGGCCCTTTGACCACGACAAGCCATCCGACAACAGGCCCAATATCATCAGCATCACTAAAATGATCGCCCAATCCCAGTTGTGTTTTTTCGTTCAAATCCAGCGAGGTTTTGGCATCGTCCACACTGCCGCCGATTTGTTGGGTTTTATCCGCTTCAAAGCCTTGCTGATCGTTAAAGATCCACTGTGTTTTATCGCTCATCTGAATTATTCCTATAAGATCTTACGCGCGCGAGAAAATGACATCGCATTTCCCGAGCGAAATGACAGTTCCTAATTTTATTTCCACTTCCCGACTGATCCGCTTGCCATCAACTTTGGTGCCATTCGTGCTATTGAGATCAGAGATAAAGGCCCCGTCTGAACTGAGCCGCAGTGCTAAATGCTGTCGCGAGACACTGGGGTGATCAATACATAGATCACTTGGGGCAGAGCGTCCGACCGTCACACTAACCGATGTGATATGTAATTTTTGCTGTGTACCATTTACGTGCAAATACGCCAAAGCTGGCTGGGAGGACGCCATCGCGCCTCCAGATGGATCGGAAAATTCAATCGATGTGGCTGCAGCGGAATCGCTGACTGGGGCTTCGAGCTCTTTGGCTTTTTTCTTTTTATTGCCAGATAGGACCAAGATCAAAATCACAATCAACAATAGTAGCGCCACTGCCAAACCAATGATCAAATAGCCATACTCATCAAATAGCGCTTGAAGATCAAACCCATTCGCAGCTTCACCACCTGTGGTTAAGGATCGGTCATCCGGTACTCGGGGCGGAACAGGGGATGGGACCTTGTGATTGGCGTTCTCCACAGTAGCCTTATATTTAATCGGATTGGTCTTACCTTCGTATCCAGCCAAAGGAATGTTTAATGTCACGGTGACATCGGTGGATTTAAAATCGTCCTCTGACGTCAAAACGCCCGAACGCAACATGCTACGTGCAAGCAAAGTACCCGCATTTCCAACCTCGGCTAACTCTTCGGTTGCTATCGCACTGCTTGACGCCTGAACAGCTGCAAACACCCCAAAACCATCTTGTGTGAATTGCTTGAGATAGCTGCGATCGCGGCCTGTTTCGATAGAGCCAGAGCTCGTCAATGTCAGCGCCAACGCCGAAACGGCGACCTTGCTTTCATTTGCAAAGTCTTTGACAGCGTCAATTGTGTTTACGCCTTCGTCTTGACCATCACTAAAAATGACAAGGTTTTTAATAAAGCTATCTTCTTGCGCGCTAAGCACTTGGATACCGTCGCGCACAGCATCAGAAATGTGCGTCGAAGTTCCCTCAAGCTCAACACCATCTAGAGCGACTTCGATACGTGATGGCAACAAAGTGAAATCTTGAATAATTTTGAAGCTATCTTGCTCGTGGAACGTGGCAAGTGCAACGCTTGCGCCATCAGGAAGAGCGCCCAGCAACGTTTTGATCGCTTCCTTTTCTTTGTCGAAATGGCGAGCTCGCGCCAAAGCACGCGCCCCTTGCGACGTATCAAGGATAAATAAAGTATGGCCTAACGATAGGCCATTAGGATACCCTGAATTTCCATGTTTGACCAACTCCAGTCTGACGTCACCTGTTGTCGTGATCTCTTCAAGAGTTGCACCAATGGGCATCCGAACGGCGCAATAGGCCTGATCCTGCGGCAAATCGGCACCGCAATCTACGACGGCAAGCCCAATTTCAGGCGCTCGAGTAAGGCCATTCGATACGTCTTGGGCTAACAATGATGACACCCAAAGACCACAGGTGAGAATTGAGATAATCAAACGTTTCATGCGAAACTCCGCAAAGGTAAAAATTAGGATGACAAGGCCGAAATCGCCGCCGAAATATTGCGCAACTCTGAGCGCAACGTTTTTGGATTTGCCCCGGCATTGAAATCAGCTTCAACCGCAGTGACCTGATCTTCAAGAGCAGAGACATGTAAACCATTCGCTTGACCTGCCGAAGAGCTTCGCAGAGCGCTCAGACGTGTTTTCAAAGACGCGATCTCACTGCGCAATAATCCAATTTCACGGCTGTTGGACGCTTCTTGCGTCTCTAGGCTATTAATGTTGCGCTGTGCGGCGTTATTGCTAGCGATAATGCGCTCAACTTCTGCATCATTTGTCGAAATCTGACGATCATACTCACCCGTTTCGATATTTCGCAGGTTGTCGAAAATGTTAGCCTTTGAAGGATCTGTCTCCCCTTCACAGCCAGCTAATAAGATGCATCCCAATGCTGATGAAATAAGTGCTTTGAGCTTCATTATTCTTCCCTTTAGATCTAGCGGAAAAAGGCGCCCCCTATCAGCGCCCTCCGAGCTTACCTTACACTGATAAAGTCAATGGATTGAACAGTGCGATTCAAACGATTCCTCGTTGAAGTGGCCGCCGCTTTGGACCGCGAAAGATTCCCTGCGCCATCTTTTTCCAAGGCAACAAGATTTTTATACGCGCCATTCACCTGACCAGATGTGTTTTGCAGCGCGGCTCTGACAGCTCGACGGTTCGAATTCACACCACGTGCTCGGGCTTTGTAAATAGACTCGCTAATTTGACCTGCCGACACTTGACGACGCAACGATGAAAGTTCTGCGTTTTGCTGACGAACAACCGAACGCAAGCGCGATTCAATGCTGCCCAATTTTTGATTGATGCCGCTGATTTTAGCGATGACTTGCTTTTGCTCTACTAGCTTTTTATTTGCCTGTGCTGCTTCTTTTCCTGCACCGTACCCGACTGCGCCCCCAGCAACACCCCCCACAATCGCACCATCTTTGCAATCATCGGCGTCCCCACCCAACAACAGTGACAAAGCACAACCCGCAGCAGCACCAATAACTGCGCCCTCGATTGCGTTCCGCGCGACAATGTCTCTTGACTGGCGAGAAAGTGATTTTGCTTCAGCTAAAAGTCTACCTTCAGAAGCGGAAAGCTCTTTGTTTTTAGATGCTTGTCCTTGTGCCTTCGAAACACTCACTGGCTGATCTACACAAGCGGAAAGGGCCACGATACAGCACGCAGCGAGTAGTTTCATTAGTTTCATACTAATCTCCATTAATAGTCGTATTTAGTGCAATAGCATCACGTAAATCTGAAATTAATTGTTTCACAAGTATCACAATGAAACCAGCCCAGAAATTTACCGTTCCACAAGACTGAGCTGAGGTATAAACACAAAAAAATCTGTTATACGTTTCACCACCGTGGTTATTATTACCATTAAAAGCTATCGGCTTTTCCCTTTGCGGGTTGACGGTTGGGTTTTCAACCAAAACCTTAAACCTCCTGAAACAGTGATTATTCAACAAAAATTTCATGTGTGGTTGTACAGTCGCCATGCTGAGCTGTTAACAGCTGCACTCCGGGCTCATTAATTTCAATCTGCTGTAAGTTTTGACCAATTTTAACCCCGTTAAGGTACCAGGCCGCACCATTGCCACCTATTATGGAAATATTTTTACTTATTGATTTAATCCAAGCACCATCTTCTGGGTAAGAAATAAGTCTTTTACAGCTGGTAGCTAGTTTTGAATTATAAGTTGATTTACCCTGGCTGACCTTAGGCTTCGCAGGTCGAACCAGGCCTAATGATCTACCAATTTCCAGCGAAATAGGGAATGCCGTACTAACACCCGTTAGTGTAGTAGTAGGTTCATTATCTGGCGTACCAACCCAGACTAATACGAGATGTTTATCATAGATCTGAACGCTCCACGCGTCTTGTCTGGCGAATGAGGTGCCCGTTTTGAATGCAACTCGTTCTCCATTTGCCATATCTTGTATTAGTAACGATTGGATTTGATTGGCTGTATTTTGAGTGACCAATGTGAAGTCCGACATAGGAGCATTGTCTTCAGTAAAAGATAGGCGTCTAGCATATCCAGGATCTACAAGCCCCATATAGATATTCATCAACTGTTCTGGTGTTAGATAAAGACCACCAACAGCCAAGCTTAATCCCGCAAGTTGCTGAGAGTTTAGGGAGCCGTCTAGATAGGTGTTTAATTCAGCCTGTAATAGATCGGGGCCGACTTTTTCCAAAGCCCGGATTGCTGGAATATTGAGTGATGTCAGCAGTGCCTGCTTGAGGCTTACCTTGCCGCCAAAACCTTCACTGAAGTTTGTTGGCCGATAACCTGACTTAAAGTACGCCGTATCATCAAACACGTGTTCGTAGGTAATGAGATTACGATTAAGAGCTTTTGCGTACACTAACGGTTTCAAAGTGGAGCCTGGGCTACGTAGTGCGGTCAAATAGTTGATAGCACCTTTTCTAGTTTGTGAGCTGTATGTTGCTGAGCCTACATAAGCCCGGACTAGTCCTGTTTTCCGCTCAACAATCATTGCTGCTGCCTGGATAGGGGCAGAGCGGGTCTGAATGTCTTGTGCCAGTATGTTCTGCACTTCGCGCTGCCAGTCAGAATTGATGGTTGTGCGAAAGTGTTTGTTATCTGCAGAAGCGAGGCGCTGGGCTAGGTGTAACGCGTGGGATTCCGGCTTTATTAGACGAGTAGGAAGTGGCTCTTCTATTACCTCCTGAACGGTCTGATCTTGGAAACCTAGGCGAGGGGCTACTTTGGCGAGAACAAGTTGTTTCGCTTGGTATGCGTCAGCTGGGAACCTATCAGGACGGCGACGCTCAGGAGATTGTGGTAGAGCAACTAAAATCGCGATCTCGTTGAGTGTGAGTTGAGCTGGCGTCTTTTGAAACCATGCTTCGGTCGCGGCCTTGATACCCTCAATATTGCCACCGTACGGAGCCAATGTGAAATATGCTTCAAGAATTTCTTCTTTAGACCAGTGCTGCTCAAGTCGACGCGCTTCAATCATTTGTCGAATCTTTGTTAACAAGGAATGCTGGCGTAGGCTGGTGTCTAGCAACCGAACAGTTTGCATCGTTAGTGTAGATGCACCTGAACTCACTTTCCCGAACTTTATCGCGTTCAAAGCTGCACGCGAGATTGCTTTTAGATCTACTCCCCTGTGTTCCCAGAAACGTTGATCCTCATAAGCGACCAAAACTTCAATGAGTTCTGGATCAATGTCCTTAATTTTGATTGGCTCGCGCCAATAGCCCTCATCTGTAAGGCTAAGGTTTATTATGCGGTCATCGGTCCCTCGCAGAACAACAGAGACATCAGACAAGCGCCCCAAATTTGGTGGTTGTGCTATGTACCAAACTAGGGCGCTGAGAGTGACTACTAAGCTACCCGTCAGCGCAATGATGACTTGTCTGATTAGTGTCATCGTGCTTGAACGACTGTCCGTCTAATGTTTGATCGACCATTTATTTCGGGGAAATACATTTCTTCTACTGTGGCATCCGGGATTTGTGCTCTCCCTTCATAGGCCGCTCGTACAGTGTACCTCACAAAAGCGAAGCTACCTTGGAACCACCGATCATCAAAATGTGCGATTAGACGATCGTCCATTGCGGCTGTGAAGTAAGGCTTTCGACCTTCATTCAAGTCAACCTTAACGCCATTAACTTGCGGATCTGTAATTGTTGCATCTTCAATTTCGAAGCCTGTTGGTAACAAGTCTGTAAGAAGAAGATCAGACCCAGAACCTCGTCTAGTTCGATCGATTTCCACAACAACAGTAAATAAATCGCCTTGATTTACAGCTAAAACACCATCTTCCAATAGCACTGGCTCGCCTGAACGATCATACCACCATTTAGTAACCTTGTAGCCGTTATTGCGTGGTAAGGTGTAGCGTCGCTGGCCTGTAGTTTTGACGTTTAGGAAGAGTGGTGTTTTGGCATTGTGACCAATTTCAAATCCAAATTGTAGTTGTTGATTGGTGAGGGGGAGATTTCCGCTGTCATCAAGAACAAGATCCATTCCGTCCAGTGTGATTGTTGTTCCTGCCATTGAAGCTTCTTGGAACTTTTGAAGTGAGACTAGCTTGGCGCTTGATTGTGTTGAGCGATACCCACGCTGACTTAAGTGCTCATTAGTGTTAGCAATTACCGTCATTAACGGAGGTGCCAAAAGTTCTGTATCTAGCTCTGTCAGTAGGTGAGCAGTATCTGGCGCGGATACGCCGAGTTTATGATAAGATCTTCCACTGCTATTGGCCGTAAACCATGTACCAGTTGTACGGCTGACGTTTGGTTCTTCAGGGGTGTTTTTGTCTAACAGAAACTGTACTCGCTCTGCTAACTGCAACATTCGTTTCGTATCATTGAGATTTGCCGCCACCCAATATGCGAGAGCAAAATCTTCCAATGCATTCGATAGTACAAATGGGGTCACTTTGGCAGCAGCCAACTGAGGACGTTTCTCTGAGAGATCTAGGTCAATTGCATATCTTGCTCGCGACGTTACTTCATATCCTGAACGGGCAAGAATTCCATATGCATACAACTTTGTGCGCTGTTCATTGAAGTTTGTCCGATAGAGATATTCGAGGCCATTGTTAATCGCATCGATGACAGCCGCTTGATTATCTGCGTAGGGCAAAAGCTTTTGCAGAGTGTCCACGGCATAAGGTTGATAGACTTCGTAAACACGTGAATTTTTAGACCAATAGCCAAATGCACCAGATGTCTTCTGTTTAGCCATTAGGTTATCGATGCCGATCTGAATTCTACGTGATGTGTCTTTATCCAGCCCGCGTAATTCAGCCATTGCTACAACGCCTCGAGCTTTTGAAGAGACTTGTTCCACGCAGCCATATGGATAGCGGTCAAGTTCTGAAACTACCTGGCTTAAGTTAATTCCTACAGTGGATTTTAGGCTTGCTGTTACGGTACTACCAGGCTCGGCAAGGTCCACGATATACGAATTGTACGGCTGTACTAAAGAGCTGCCCAGTCCTAACCAGTTTTGTTTTTTTAGCTCGACAGATTGAACCTCTGAGACTGGGTATGAGCCGTGGCGTGAGACGAGTTCATATGTCCGACTGTATAGACGATCACCTGCTGCCATTTCGATCACTACTGGCACAGTTCCAGTAGTGTTGGCGGTAATAGGTAAGTCTACACTGAAGGTGTTGGACGCTGGCTTAGCGATGGTTTGAGTTGCAATCGATTTTCCAATCGTCGTCTTCAATTCCACCGGGCCGTCGAAGTCGTTCCATCGGATGTTCATTTTTGCATTTACGAAATCTTTTGGCGCAACAAATCGGGGCATTGAGACATCAATACTTACTGGGTCTTGAACCGTGATTGTGCTTTCTGAAAACCCAAAGCCTGTTTTATCCAAAGCGACTACGACCACGCGTAAACGACCTTCCCATTCCTCAGTTTGATCAAACTGGTAAACAGCCTTCCCATCGACAATATCGATTAGTGGGCTTGAGGCGACAAAGGTTTTGAAGAACTCAGACTTTGGAGCCTCAGCTGCGGCTGATAGCATCCCCTCATCACCACCGACACGTATTGCTTTTAGGCTGCTGTCTTGGGAAATAAGTTTGCCAAAATTTGTAAATATTCCAAAGTTGAGCGCTCGCTCGCCCAGATAATGATCTTGGATGTTGTCGTTCTTATAGCCAGAGATTGCGTGTATGCCTTCGTCAATTACAAAAATCATAGCGCTGCCATCAGTGCCATTGGTATCAATGGTGACCGAGATAGGGTCCTGGCTCGTAATTGTTTCCTGAGTATCTACCTCTACCGACAACTTACGGCCGGCTGCTGTGTTAGGGACCCATGTCTTGCCAATAGCAATTTGTGGTAAGTGTTCAGACCCTGGTGCGATAGGGCGGACCAAGGAACTCAACAGGTGGACGCCAGGCTCTGTCTTAGCCAAGATCTCCAACGGAAACTCAAATGCGCCTTCTTTAACTTCAGCTTCGAATACGGATTGTATGTCCTCATTAGCGACGAATATTGACAATTTTCCGTTAAAGGGCGCTGTGCCTCGTACATTTGTACCGTCAAAAGCTAAGCTCAGTTGTTCTGGCTCACTGGCGGGTTTGGCATTTGCACCCCAGCCAACATAGAATTCGTAGATAGTTTCAAAGCCAAGTTTGTTCTTAACGATCAGTTCATGACGACCCCATGAAAGAGGCGTTTTGAGTGTTAAGTTTTTATTAGATACGCTGCCGCTTTCCACAGCATTTTCTGAAACCCTAACCGCATTCCAGCGCCAACCGCCATCATAGTACCAGTTGTAGTCGCTATATACTCTTTTGACCGTGTACGTGACGCCATCGAAGCCAACGCTGTTTCCTTGGCGATCAACAGAGGCAACAGTGAAGCTAGGCGGATAATCTTCACTAGCGTAGTCATCAAAATTTGAACGGACGCCGACATAGCTATCGAGAGTGTCTAGAGCGACCCTCTCTTTTACTTTGTTTGCTCTCCCGCCCACATCGTAGACTGTTCCCTCAATAATAACTTCATAGAGGCTTTGGGCGTTGACCGTGTAATCTGAAAGGATTGAAGTGTTCAGTTTACCGTTTTCATCCAGCAACTGCTCATAGCTGTCTAATTGCTTGATTGATGATGCATCTGGATTGCCAAACACAAAGCCAGATAGTTCAGCAGATTTATGAGTTCTAACTTCTTTTAAGAAAGTGATGATTTCAGCTGACAAGTTTGCAGCTGGTCCGCCTGAATAATACTCACCTTGAAGCGTTAAGTTTTGCTGTTCCCCAAGTGCCCAGTATTCGCCATTTGTATCCAGCCGAGCTTCGATGGTTAAAGGCACAAAGTCGCTGATACTTATTTGGTGATCAGCAAGTATATCTTCGTCAACACTTAACACCTGAACAGAATACTGCCCAAGCGGCAGAGTTTTCTTCAGTTCTATTTTTTGAGCAAAGGCCCCAAATTCATTACTGGCAATTTGAGATTTATAAATTTCAGAATTTATACTGTTGAGTAAGCGTACCGTCAGCTCTTGATTAGGTAAGGGCTGTAAATTTAACTTTCGGGCTGCGCCAACAAAGTGAAGTGTCTCACCGGGACGGTAAACCCCTCTATCAGTAGTTAGATAGACATCTACATTTGCGCGTTTCTCAGTTCCACCAGTTAAGAAGCGAGGTTTCTGGTCTAGTGCGTTTAGCTCAATAATGCTTGAACCATTTTTCTCGGTTGAAACTATAAGAAACTTGGGTGCAAAGCCCTTGGTGCCATCTAAGAGCCGGTTTGAAACTTCGACCCGACCACTCTTATCAGAGGTACCTTCAAAAAGTGTTCTGTTGTTAGCGGCTGTTATGCGGACGCTGGCATCTCGTATAGCTGCAGTATCACTAAAACTGGTCAAAAAGATGTCAGATTTGTTTAGTCCTTTATAAAATTGAAGCGCAACATTTGAAATTGAGAACCACTGTGTTGGGCGGTTAGAATAGCGGCTCATCTCAATTTGCGGTGACGTAAATGTAGCAACAAACAGGCCAGAAGCATCATCGTTTAAGATGTCGCTGAAATTCAGGTTTACCTTCTGTTGCTGGTTAAGTGGCGCATCGAGCATAATTTTTTTCTTTGCAACCTCGTCCCCCCAATAGTCTTTGAGCTGATTAATATCTTGCCCGTCGAGAATTGTTAGGATGTCGGTATACGCGCTCAAAGAAGCTGCATCCACTTGATGCAGTGTCACTTCAATTTCACTCACGTTTACATACTCAATAGGCATCACTGCGTTAGATGGGTCAGCCATTATTGACTTAGATGCATCAAGCTTGATGCTCGGACTGCGCTCAGGCGTTTGAAAGGCCAAGTTTATCGGTGCTGTAACTGACTGTTTGGGCAGCCCGTCCCGCTTAAGTTGTAAATTCGGCAAAATACGCAGCTGATATCGCGTCGAATGTGCAAGACCGCTGATGCAAAACTCGCTTCGCTTGTCGTTCCAAGAATAAATATCTTTTGGACCAGTAACTGAAAATGCATCGACGATTTTATTGTTCGATGTCACCTCAAAATAGTTTTGAAAACTATCATCAGCAAAATCTAAAGTTCTGCCGCTTTCTTGTGCTGCTAACGTGGAGCAGACCGACGCTGTAGTCCCACTATCAAAGGTTCGTGGTGGATAAGCGAAAACGGCCTGATCAGTACTTTGTGCGTAGAATAATGCCGCATCGGCATTGAGGACCTGATCTTTATACGTGAACGTTGCGAGCTTACCGCTCGGAGCAGTACTCAAGGTGACGTCAATGACACCCAAGAAATTCACTTCAGCACCTGCTGGTACTGTTGTCGTGTCGTTAATGATGATGGGCTCAATAGAGACGTATCGTCCGAGTTGCTCAGCAAACGAGAGCGATGGCAGAGCCCAAAATAGAATGAACGCTAAAGATTTAATAAGGTTTAACATATTTTGGGTCTCTTTTGTGGTATCGAAGAAGCCTGACATTGCCCGATTAAAGACGCCATGCATCAATGGTTTTTATTTACAGCAATGTTCCGAGAAAATCACTGTCACAATCGGATTTGAGATGTCTTAGCTGATCAGAAAGATTTCCAACGGGCCAAGTGTTGTTTGATGCGAGTTCGTAGTCTTCTGTGATAAGTGTAAAATTGGTTTTTTCTGAATTTTTGGGTAGATAATTGACTACGTCCCATGCCCAGTAACCTAAACGAATGTAGACCAGATTAGTCTTACCGTTGATCCCTTGATAGGTCTTTAGCAGCTGTCCTGCGGAAGCAATTTGCATGTCCGACAGTAAAAAGCTGAGCGCCAATGTCTCTGTGTCCTTGAGCACGGTTTTTGGATTTTTTGAGATCTCTGCCCATAATCTTAACTCGACTGCATTACAGTTTTGCGATGCCATCACTTCCAACCGACCGATAGAGCTTTGGTTGGAAGGCGACGCTAAAATTTGATGTTGATCTTGTGCCCAATCTTCTGCGGCTACAGCGGTTGTTGCCATTATCCAAGAGATGGCCAGGGGCATTAGCTTCAATCCCATTCTTCTACCCACAATACGAGAGCACAGCAAATAAGGAGTGTTACAATCAGAATGGGTGCGGAGATCATCAGAACATCTTTCTATCTTATTTAGATTTCAAATAACTCCCGCGAGGTCGGGAGATCACCTCGCGGGAGGAGCAAGCTCGTCTGCTCGACAGGTCGCCTCAACCTGCAGATTTGGTCTACAATGGTGAAATGCAGATACGTCTCGGCGTTTTTGTGGATTTTGAGGAGATTTGTGCAGATTATGTGCAGTCGCGGTGAAACTGATTGATCCGCAAAACATGTGTCTTCATGTAAGGTGTAAGTGAGGAACAAATGCCCAATATTGTGATTGTCGATGACGAGGTGGAAATCCTTCAGCCGCTGGAAGAGATGCTCGTAGATGAGGGCTTCTCTGTTCGTGCTTTTTCAAGTCCACTCAAAGCGCTTGCTTATTTGCAGACGCAAAGCCCCGATTTGGTTGTGTTTGATATAAAGATGCCTGAGCTGAACGGTTTAGAGCTTCTCAAAAGAGTGAGGGAAATACATACAGCTTTGCCGGCAATATTCTTGAGTAGCAAAAATGAAGATGCTGACCAGTTGATTGGGTTTTCAGTTGGCGCTGACGATTATGTCGGCAAACCTTTCACAAAACAGCTACTTATGTTTCGGATTAGGTCTGTTCTTCGCAGGCATGCACCTACAGATAAATCACCCAATCAACCAATTGTTGCAGGTAGTTTAGCGATTGATCCAGAACGCCATTTGGTGAGCTGGCGTGATCATAAATTATCCATGACTGTCACAGAATGTATGATCTTGATGTCTTTAGCTGAAAGGCCAGGGACCGTTAAGAAACGAGCCCAACTCATGGATGCTTGCTACGATGGCAATGTATTTGTGAGTGACAGAACTATCGACAGTCATGTCAGAAATATCAGGTCGAAAATACGTGATGTAGATCAAACTGCTGAACCCATCACTACTGTGCATGGCCTAGGCTACAAGCTAGCCGTTTGATATGCGCAGCATCCTGACAAAAATCTTTAGCTTGTTTTTGGGCTTCAACGTTGTGTTGTGGGTTTTTGTGTTGGCTTCAGATGACTTTGTTACAGCCGAAATCACCCATAAAAAGAACCAGTTGTCGCTTTCGTCAGTTTTGTACGCTCAGCTTGTATTACCAATTATTCGACGCTCAGACATATCTGAGTTTGAAAAGCAGGTGACGATTAGCCAGCTTCTTTCGGGGCCTGCTATTCCAAGCTCAGAAAACATCAAGGTATATCGCTTTGAAGCTGAAGGCGACTTGCCATCATGGTTTAAATATTACGACGGTACGGCCGCTAATCGTTTGGCGCCCGTTACAGTGAGCGTTTTGCCTGCGAGTAAGCTCAGTTCTCCGAGCAAGACTAAATTAACTGATCAAATCGCTGAGCGGCTATTCAAAGTCTATAAGCCTTTAGTTGATGGCAGAGTTGTCACGCCAGAGATAGTAGCCAAGCGAGCACGTTTCAGCACTCAAAACGAAGTTTTAGACAGCGATTTAGATTCCTATTTCTTGCGAGTGCTGGCCCCAATACGTGACGGCAAAGAGACCGTCGGAGTTATTGAAGTATGGGATACCTATAAAATCAAAGATGCTTACTTTGGTCGTAACGCTGTGCGGCTAAATCTACTTGGGGGAATTTCTCTAATAAGCCTTATTCTTTGCCTTATATTGGCGATCTCAATAGCGGTGCCCCTGCGGCGCTTGTCTCGGCGCCTTGATAAGAAACTATCGCCTGATGACATTGCCACCCAATTACAAAGTTTTCGTATCAATAGTTTGAGTAAGCGCCGCGATGAAATTGGTCGGCTGCATGGTAATCTTGTTAAATTGACGGGCCAGATGACGGACCTCTTTAAAGAGAAGGAGCAGTTTGCAGCAGAAGTCAGCCATGAACTTAAAAACCCAATCGCTAGCATCATTGCTTATGCTGAAAATTCTGAGAACCGCTCAATTGCAGATGATAGTGCAATGACTAAAGTCAAAGCGCAGGCTGTTCGAATGAATAAACTTGTTTCTGAGATATCCGAGGCTGCTGTAGTTGATAACGATTTAGTCACCAAAAAACGCGAGCGCTTCAATCTGTCTGAAATGCTTGATGAAATCTTGACCCATTACCAAGATACTAATGAGTACCAAGGGGTCGAAATCATTGCTGAGATCCATCCCAAAGTAGTAATTTCCGGGCTGCAGGAGCGCTGGGGGCAAGTGGTTGTAAATTTACTCGACAACGCAATCTCATTTACGAGACCCACTGGCCGAATTCAGGTTTCGTTAAGTAAATCATGGCGCCGCGGTGTAGTACTTCAGGTAGAAGACAGTGGCCCTGGGATTAGTGAAGCCGTAGCTGAACTAGTATTTGAACGGTTTTATACTGCTCGTAAGGGTAATGCATCGCAGTCAAATGCATCTGGTTTAGGGCTGTCAGTTGTTAAACAAATTGTGGAAGCACATGGTGGTAATGTTAAGGTCGGAAAGTCAGACCTAGGTGGGGCGAGTTTTTGTATTAGGCTCGAGCAGACCTATGCATTTCGGGCATAAGTAGCTTTTTTATTCAATAAATAATCGGTTATCATAAATCCTAATTATAATTCCCAACTAGCAATACTCACAATAATATCATGCAAGACTTTCTGTAGATGCTTAAAGTGATAAGACCGAGATCCATGCATAGTGGCCAAAAGTCAGTCGACCTCAAAATCCCCACTTCTTTTCAAAATGAATTAAATCAGGACCGCTTTCGGGACCACTTCTGCAAACGTCTCTCCCACTAAGCCCCTAATACTAAATGACAAATTGTGTAGTTCGATGTCCTCTCCTGGGCACCAGTTTTCCCCTCAAATAGAGTAACCAATAATTAACCAATTCAGAGGCTAACTCATATCCTCTGATTGTGAGTTAATTATGTTCCCCAGTTTTCATCGATATCCAGCGTGAGACACCTTGTTATAGGCATAAACTTTGCTCCTGAGGCGATGTCTACGGGCCTGTATACAAAGCAAATGTGTGAGTATTTGGCCGAGCTAGATCATAAAGTCACCGTTCTTTGCGGACAGCCTTACTTTCCCAATTGGGCGACTTACGGTGGGTGGAGCAAATTTCGCTACACAAAACGCGATCATGGCAAAATTGATGTGACCCACTGTCCTCATTACGTGCCGCAGAACCCAACAGGCATAAGGCGCATCATTCATCATACGTCCTTTGCCTTTGCAATTTTGCCGATCTTGATTTGGTACAGTCTAACTAAGCGGTTCGATTTAATTACAGTCGTCGCGCCCTCACTGATAAGCGCGCCGTTTGCTTTTGCCTTCGCGAAGGTTTCAGGGGCACGATCGCACTTGCATGTTCAGGACTTTGAGGTCGAGGCAGCCTTTGCTACCAAACTCATCGATCCGGAGGCGCTACTCGGACGCGCAGCACTTCGTTTTGAAGAGTGGTGCCTGAAGCGCTTTAACTTGGTTACTACAATTTCACCGACAATGCTCCTGAAGCTCCACCAAAAGGGGGTTACACCCGACAAAACATATGAGTTGCGAAACTGGGCCGATACCAGCCGAATAAAGCCGCAAGAGCCGTCGCAGTCATTCAAAAGGGAAATTCGGATCAGCACAGAATACGTCGCGCTGTACTCGGGTAATATCGGCAACAAACAAGGTATCGGGATCATAGTTGAGGCTGCGAAACTGCTGTCGCGCCGCACTGACCTTACGTTCCTGATCTGCGGGAATGGTCCTGCATTGACAGATCTCAAGCGCAAAGCGTTAGGGCTGCCGAACGTCTGGTTTATTGACCTACAGCCGCTCGAACGTCTGTCCGACCTGCTGAGCATCGCGGATATTCACCTGATGCCCCAAATCGCAGATGCCGCTGACCTGTTGCTGCCATCAAAACTGACTAACATGTTTGCGTCAGGACGCCCTATTGTGGCCACGGCGGCACGTGGCACCGGCCTCGCGGATGAGATCAAGGGTGCAGGGATTGCTACGCCACCTAATGACGCGCCGAAATTTGCCCGCGCAATCGAACAGCTTTTGAACGACAAAGAATTACACGCCGAGATGGGCAAAAAGGCGCGTTTAATTGCGCTCACGCGTTGGGAAAAGAACTCAATACTTACTCGATTTGAGGCACGCCTGCGTGAATTGCTTGGCACGGCTAAACAAAAAGGTAAGCCACGCGGTAATCCACGCACATAGGCACCCCAGATGCCTCTGCTCTTTCCTTGAGCGCTCAAAGCGCATATGCCAGCGGGCAACACTATTGCAGGGCCGGATATGACAAACACACTCTACCAAAATGACCTCCCTGACGACTTGGATTTGGGTCCGGTCGTCGCGATTGACTGTGAAACGATGGGCCTACATCCGCACCGCGATCGTCTGTGTGTTATCCAGATGTCAGGCGGTGATGGAAACGCACATTTGGTACAGGTAGCAAAAGGCCAAACCGAGGCACCAAATTTGTGCCGCATGCTGACCGATCCAAACGTACTCAAGCTGTTTCACTATGGCCGGTTTGACATCGCGGCTATGGATAATGCCTTTGGCGCCCTCACTGCGCCGGTTTACTGCACAAAAATCGCCAGTCGCCTCATTCGCACATACACCGACCGGCACGGCCTGAAGAACCTTCTGCAAGAACTTTTGAGCGTGGACATTAGCAAGCAGCAACAATCCAGTGACTGGGGTGCCGAAAAACTTACTGACGCACAGCTGGAATATGCCGCAAGTGACGTGCTTTACCTGCACCGCTTGCGTGATGAGCTAAACATCCGCCTTGAGCGCGAAGGCCGCATGGAGCTTGCACAACGGTGCTTTGACTTCCTGCCGACCCGTGCGCAACTTGATTTGGCTGGTTGGCCTGACAGCGATATTTTCGCGCACTCCTGATTTGAGCGGATCCTAGATATGACTGATTTCAAAAGCCTTGGCCAAGATGTCATCCGTGCCGAAGCCGAGGCCCTTGAGACACTCGCCAATCAGCTTGGGGATAGTTTTGAGGCTGCAGCAAAGTTGATGCTTGCCGCGACAGGTCGGGTCATTCTTTGCGGGATGGGGAAATCAGGTCATATTGCACGCAAGATAGCAGCCACGCTGGCAAGTACCGGCACGCCTGCACAGTTTGTACACCCCGCAGAGGCCAGCCACGGTGACTTAGGCATGATGGCGAAGGGTGATGTTGTTTTGCTTTTGTCAAACTCAGGTGAGACCCCTGAACTGGCCGATGTGATTGCACACACAAGACGCTTCAACATTCCGTTAATCGGCATGGCGAGCCGCGCAGACAGCACCCTGCTGACACAGTCGGATGTTGCTTTGGTCTTACCTCAACTCGGCGAGGCCTGCGGTACCGGCGTTGTTCCCACTATTTCCACAACCATGACCCTAGCGCTTGGTGATGCTCTTGCGGTCGTTCTGATGAAGCACCGTCAATTTACGCCTGCCAACTTCCGCGATTTTCACCCCGGCGGGAAACTCGGCGCACTGCTTTCAAAAGTCGGCGAGCTGATGCACTCGGGCGATGCGGTGCCGCTGACTACGGCAAATACCTCCATGCAGGACGTACTCATTACAATAAGTCAAAAAGGCTTTGGCGTGGTGGGTGTGACCGATGACAACGGCACCCTTAAAGGAATTATTACGGACGGTGACCTACGCAGGCACATGGATGGGCTTCTTGACCTGACCGCAGGCGGTGTGATGACTGCCGCGCCAAAAACCATCTCACCAGATGCACTTGCCGAAGAAGCGGTCGGGCAAATGAATGAACGCAAGATCACATGTCTGTTCGTTGTTGACCCAAAAGGACCAGCACAACCTTGTGGGATTTTGCACATCCATGACTGTTTGCGCGCCGGACTGGGGTAGGATGGTTCGGGCGGACAACAGATATTCGCGACTGGTTGTTTGGCTGAAAATCATCCTGCCAATTGTCGGCCTTGTTTTGCTGTCGCTGCTGTTTTTGGTCGCACGACCCGCCACTGATGTCCAAAGCACCATCCCCTATGCCAAAGTCGAGATAGATGAGATTGTCGCGGATCAGCGCATTTCGGCACCCACATATTCAGGGGTGACTGCTGAGGGTGATGCTATTGAATTTAACGCTAAACTTGCCGCGCCAAGTCCAAACAAGCCCGACAGCATCACGTCTGAGGGCATTTCAGCGCGGATTGATCTCAAAGGTGGTACCACCATCTCGCTGACGGCGCCACAAGCAAGCGTGGACGGACCGACCCAAACCGCGCGCCTTTCGGGAGGTGTTGAGGTGAATACTTCAGCTGGTGTGGTGGTACGAACTGACGCCGTAACAACATCGCTTGAGACAGCTACGCTGGTAACCGATGGGTCTGTGGAAGCCACCTCATCGCTTGGCCAGATCACAGCCGGTCAGATGACTTTGATCCAGCAAAACCGCGGCGTACATGTTCTGGTTTTCCAAAACGGCGTCCGAGTGATATACCAGCCATGACTTCTGGAGAGCACCCTATGTTTTTGCGCTTTATCATTGCCGCTTTTCTTTCTATTTCCTTCTGCGTTTCGGCGACAGCGCAACAAGTTGCGTTTGGTAAAATTGCTAACGACCCAGATGCGGCACTTGAAATTACTGCCGACCAGCTCAACGTTAATCAAGAAAACGGTACCGCCATTTTTGATGGTAACGTCGTGATTGGCCAGGGTGTGATGCGCCTTGCCGCAGGCCGTGTTTTGGTTGTCTATGCGGAGGGCGACCAAAAAATTGAGCGGCTAGAAGCAACCGGCGGTGTAACGCTAGTGAATGGTGAGGACGCAGCAGAAGCAGAGCGCGCCGACTATTCAATTGCAAACAACGAAGTCGTAATGAGTGGAAACGTCCTCGTAACCCAAGGTCCAAATGCGTTGACGTCTGAAAGTATGACACTTGACCTTGCAACTGGTACGGCACGTATGAACGGTCGCGTGAAAACAATCCTCAACACTGGGCAGGACTGATGCCAGATCTCAAAGTAACCGAAGGGTCTGCGGGACTACGGGTCAGTAACCTACGTAAAAGCTACCGTAAGCGGACCGTCATTCGTGACCTATCCATGACGCTGGCGCGCGGTGAAGTTGTGGCTCTGCTGGGGCCAAACGGATGCGGTAAATCAACCTGCTTTTATTCAATTGCAGGCCTCGTCACGCCCGAAGGTGGCCAAGTGACGATTGATGGCCGCGACGTAACGACCCTGCCAATGTATCGCCGCGCCAAACTGGGTATCGGCTACCTTCCACAAGAAATGTCCATTTTTCGCGGAATGAGCGTTGAAGACAACATCGGAGCAATCCTCGAAATTTCTGAGCCGGATCGCGCTATTCGACGCAAACGACTTGATGAATTATTGTCTGAATTCTCGATTGAGCATTTACGCCGCGCCTCGGCACTTGCACTTTCGGGTGGCGAGCGGCGTCGCGTTGAAATTGCCCGCTGCCTTGCCGCTGACCCCAAATATGTGCTGCTGGATGAGCCATTTGCTGGTGTCGATCCCATTGCGGTTGGTGAAATTCGTACTCTCGTTTCAGACCTCAAAACACGCGGTATTGGCGTTTTAATCACAGATCACAACGTGCGGGAAACTCTCGAAATTGTTGATCGTGCTTACATCATGCACAGCGGAACGATCTTGATGAGTGGCACCGCAGCAGAGGTCGTAGCGGATGAGAAAGTGAAGCAAGTTTACCTCGGCCAAAATTTTCGCATTTCATAACCAGCGCGCAATCTCACTTGACAGATCGCACTGATCCAGCGCCAAATGAGGCTAATGAAAGTGGCCAGACCCATCTTTTTTAGCCTGATACTCGGTTGTCACCGCGCCCTTTCATTCAGCCAAAAGTTACCATTTCTTTACATTCATGCGTCAGGCCATGTTGGGCGGAAACGGTTCAAATAACACTGGAGACTTCATGCGCTATCAAATCACTGGCAAGCAAATCGACATCGGCGACGCACTTCAAACACATGTCAAAAGCGAACTTAATGACATCGTTGAGAAATACGCAGAACGACCGACGGACGCCAATGTGGTTTTTTCAAAAAGCGGTCATGAACACGTCTGTGAAGCGACCATCCATCTTTCAACCGGACTGACCGCGCAGGCAAAGGCTCATGCGACCGAAATCTATGCGGCATTCGATGAATGTGCTGAGAAAATGGAAAAGCAGTTACGGCGCTACAAACGGCGCCTGAAGGACCACCATAGCAAGCGGAAAGAACCGGTTGAACAATTGGGGGCTTCCTCTTATATCCTCGCGACAAGTGAGGGCGTTGACGATAGTGAACCGGAAACGTTGCAGCCTATGATTATTGCCGAAGTTGAAACCAAAGTTTCAACAATGTCAGTCGGTGAAGCGGTTATGCAGATGGAGATTTCCGGAGCGCCAGTGGTGATTTTCCGGAACGAGAGTAACAGTGCGTTTGGGGTCGTCTACAAACGCGACGATGGTAACATTGGGTGGATCGAGCCCAAAACGTAACAGGGCATCGGCGCATCAGTCGAAAAGAGCAGTACAATGAACCTAAGCGATATCCTTACACCAAACGCCGTCCGCGTCTTGGGCAACGTTAGCAGTAAAAAACGACTGCTGCACGATGTGGGTGACATCGCGAATGCGTGCTACGACCTTCAAGGTGCGCGATTGATTGAGGCCCTTATGAAGCGCGAAGAGCTTGGGCCAACGGGAGTAGGGCACGGTGTTGCCCTACCTCACGCGCGGCTTGACCATATCGACACTGTAAAAGGTGTATTTCTTCGTCTTGAACGCCCCGTAGATTTTGGGGCGGTTGATCGCCAGCCTGTTGATCTTGTGTTTGCATTGTTTGCACCCCGCGACAGCGGTGTTTCGCACCTCAAAGCGCTGGCTCTGGTATCGCGGACATTGCGCGATGAAGCGGTCTGCGAGAAACTTCGCGCAAATAGCGACCCATCAACGCTGTATGCAGTTTTGACTGCTCAGAATATCTCAAAAGCAGCCTAGTTTTTCCAAGCTGAGAAACCGAACGCCATGTAATCGCGCTGGTACGCCTCGCGGCACGCGCGTTCGACTTCAGCATCGTAGATTTCTGCCAGTTCGAACTCAGCACTCGTGTCAGACTGCGTTAAGGCCGGACACGCGCTTTTGACCCGCGCCGAAAGATAAGCAAGCCCCTCAGAAAGCTCAGCCTCTCGGATAACCATATCAGGGCTCATAAACGTGCTAAATCCCTGAAGGATGCTTGATTGACTTGCCCAGTTTGGATCAACGCGGATACTCGTTTTGCCCCCAAGGTTTGCCTTAATGAACTCCAAAAACTTCAAGAAGCCTACTCGGTGCTCATTAGGACCATATCCAAAAGAGCGGCGTCCATCTTTGGGTAGGGTAATGTCGTAGTTTTCGATCAGATTTTGCCTAATCACAGGAAAACTGGCCTCATCCACGTTGAGGATTCTTTCACAGAACACTCTATGGGCCCGCTCAATAGGATGGCAAACAACGGTAAACGTCCTGTTGGGGGTCCGGTTCCGCTTCCACCGCCGGACAGTCTTTTGCGAAAAATCCGTCAACAAATCAGCGGTCGCTACGCCGTCTACCTGAGCAAGCCAGTGCGTAACTTTAGCCATCGGGCCACCAGGAATAGGATGATATAAAAGCCCCGTTTCAGCGGCAGCAATGTAACTTGGAACTGCCGCGCTTCGGGCAGGTTCAGTTGATGCAACCTCCTGCTCATCAATCTGCTCCACCCTACCAAGCGCTGCTCGCATCTCTGCATAGTTTGAAACTTTTGAGGACAGCGGCGCAGGGTTTTGCCGCTTCAACTCGGTCGACAACCCGCTAAGTGCAGGCGCACCAAGATAAGCGGCGATCCCATTCAACACATCAAGTGAGTTAAGGTCATCATAGTCCACACAGAAGGGTGCCTGGCCCGCCCGTTGAAGTGCCCCCCGCAGGTCTTGCTGAAATGCTTGAAGATCAGCTAAAAATTTAGCGTATTTGCGCGGCTGAAATTCGATCTGGCTGGTTTTGCGCCGCGTCTCGTCGGTTAGTTTCCACTGATTGGTCGCACGCGCGATTTGAAGGGACACAAAGCTATCAAGCGGATTGCGCGTCAAAATGATCTTGGCGCACCGCTCATCCTCGATGATATCAGCTAAGATGCGCGGATCGTGTTCATGAAAATACCGAAATCCATTGAGGCCAGCGGCGTTTCGGATCGCCTGAACAAGAAGGTGCGGTTTTTGTTCGCGCTGTTTTTTGCTGATCCCCAAAATATCATCTCGGTTGGGATAACCGATAAACGCAGGATTAAACGCCTCACCATGACATGTAACGCCTGCCATCGCGTTTAGGTGGGTTTCCAAAAGATTGGATCCCGTTCGCATCTCGGCAAACATTACAAAGCTATCAAAACGGCCTGTCATCTATCTCACCAAATATGGTCGGCGAGGCTCTGGCACGGGTGCTGCCTCAACGCTTGAAAGGGGAAAATCACCCATCAAATACGGATGCATCCCTTCGTTTTTCAGGCTCTGCAGAAACTGCCCAAAACCAGTAAGATCAACCATCTTGGGCACTTCTGTCAGGCGCCGAGGTGGCTTTTGCCCCATCTCATCAACAATATCTTGTAACGCATCCATGGGCGCCTCAATGAAGTCAGCCAGTGTCCACGTTCGGACCTTTGCTTTTACGTAAGGCGTTTTCAAAATCTCTAAGAACTTGTTTTCAACGCACTGTAGGCGTGCCGCCTCAACACGGACCTCCGCGAAAGGACGCTTTGAGTGAAAGAGCGGCACAGCCCACGCGCCAGAAATCACAGAAATCTGTGCGTTCGGATCAAGCGCCAGTTTCCAGTTAAGGTCTTGCACATCAGCAGGTCCAAACTGAAAACACTGCCGTTCGCCGCGCGTGTTCCAGATAAGTGACGTCAGAAAATCACGTGGAGCATAGTCGCGAACTGCGGCGCTGTCCGACAAAGCGCCATTAAAACTTGGCTCACCGCCCGCAAAATGCACTTTGTCCCGAGCGAATAAATGCCCATGGACACGAACTGGCGTTGCCCTTGGAAGCCAATCCGCAAAGCCTTCAAAAACGTCATTAAAACCACAAAAGACAGAATAGGGCGCCGCAGTCATTGCGCCTTCGACACCTGCATGGGGGAATCGCCCTTGCATATACAACCCATTACGGCCGCGTACACGACGCTCAACCGCCTTGGCAAATATCCGGTCAATCTTGGCTGGAGCAGGCTCTGTTTGTGGTACGGCACCCTCATTCTTTTGAAGAAACGTATCATAAAGTACATTCGCTTGGGGCCAAATCTTACGCGCTACAAAGCAATCAGAACGGCGTAAAAGCTGTAGATGATCATCGTAAAAGATATGGGGCTTGCCCTGAAAATCGAACTTGGACAGCGTGAGCGAGCGGCTCTCAATTCGTTCGGAATGGATCCGCGCAAGCGTTTGAAAGTAACTCTCGTCCGATATCCAGACACGCTTGAAGTATCGATCATACGTTTGGCGCATCGGATCGTTCAAAATGGCAGAGAGCGTGCTGCGCGTCAGGCACCACCACTGAGATCCCATATGGGGTTGTAGTCCCGTGGGTATTTTACGTTTAAATCTGATGCGGCGCTGCAGCCGGACATACCCATCAAATAGCCTTCGTTGGTGCTTCCAAGAGAACGGGAATCGTAAGGTAAAGCGCTCAGCATCCAGGCCACCAATCGTCCAAGGAACGTCTTGGGTCGTGGCGCTTTCGATGAAATCTATTTTGGGGCGCGCTTTTAAATAGGCGCATAAATCGCGCACAGGCCGCAGGGGCAAACATGACCCAGATGCTAGAAAAACATGCTCGACCTGTGGATGCTCACGCAGGATTTGCTCAGCTGCCATTTGTGTTGCGCCAACCAATGACCATGTGCCCCAATGACATTTACGTCGTGCAGAAAAGCTCACCTCAGGCAAATCTGAAAGCCGCCCGCGAAACGCAGTGAATTCCGCCCGCGACACAGCTTTGTCAACATGGACAACAACGGGACAACCACCGGCCACCCAATGACGCACTACTTGTTCAGCACGGTCCAATGCCGTGTGAACAAGCATGATGACCCCAACGCTCATGCCCAATTTCCTTTAGACATGAGGCCCAAAATTTCGAGCTGCCGCCAGTTAATGTAACTCTCTGACCACTTGCACCAAAGATCGGGGTCACCCTTCATCTGCGCAGCGTAGGATTTATACTCATGACTGGCCGCGTAGTGCTGTTTGCGGTTCAGTTCTTCAGCCGCTTTGGCACCAAACGTATCAAGAAACTTGGCGTGCAGTAGAACGCCCGTAGCCTTCTCACCGCCATTTGCATCGTAGGTGAGGTTCAAACCGCGGGGCAAAAGCATGTGTGTTGAACTGACATAGGTGTAGCCTTTACGCCACTTGACGAGCGGGGTTTTGTTGAGCGCAGGCGCACGGATTGGGTCATCGGCGAAGAACATCCGCATGCGCGGACCACCTTGAATCCATAAATTGTCGTATCGGTTATTGCGCGAAATCGTGTAATTGCCCGCGTCAAACCAATTGAGCACCTCAAGGGGGTCCTGACCTTCCACATAGCGGGACTGACCTATTGGGCCCTTTGGATACATATCCAAAAGCAATGCGCTGAATGACCGTATCGAAGATGTATCAAGCCAATCAGTCAGCGCCCGAATGGGGCGCGTATCGCTGAACGGAAAGACAAAAAATTCGTCACAATCAACGGTCAAACACCACTTACCCGCACCATATTTCGAGAGCAGATAGTTGAGCCAATCCATCCCAAAGCGTGCCGATTTATAGCTATGTTGTGTCGTCCAAACCGATACATCGGGCTGCTGCGCAAGATACTCACGGCCACCATCATCACTGTCGTTATCAACAATCACAAAGTGATCGACACCCTGCGCACGGTAGTACTCCAAAAAATATGGCAAACGGCGCTTTTCGTTGCGAAGGGTAGAGAACAGAACGATGCCATCACGTGGGATTTGAGCAGTATTATTGACAACCATTCGCAACTCACGGGATTTGCGCCGCGCACGGATGCGCAAGCGCTTCCTCTGCAGCCTCATCCTGTATGAGCTCCAAATACCCAAAAGCCAAACCTCATAAATCCCCAACCGATCACCGCCGGTTTTCGTACATCGCAACTATAGGCCAAAAATTGCGTTTTCGTAAATAAATTCGCCGCCTACGCGCCCCATTTGATCGGATACATAAGTCCCAAATCAATCAACTGCTGCGGACCCTCATAGCGGGCAGCACCTTTGTGCCACAAATCAGGGTTCGCACTTAGGGCGTCATAATACTCATCATAAAGGGCGGAATTATTGAAATGCTCATCACGCTGCTTTTCCTCGGAAGATTTATCAACAACTTCGGGCAGAAATTTCGTATGAAGCAGAACGCCAGATGGCTTTTCACTTCCCTGATAATTCTGCACATCGTTCAAGCGCTTTGGCAGCAGCGAATGCGTTGAGTTCACATATGCAAAACGTCGGCTCCATTTTACAAAAGGGATCTTGTTAAGCGTCGGCGCGCGGCGGAATTCTTGGGCGAAAAACTGACGTGCCCGTGGCCCGCCCTGCACCCAAAGGTTGTTCATCCGTCTTTGTGTTTTGAAGTCGTACCCATCAGGATCAAACCAGCCTAAGACATCGATCGGATCATCACCCGCTTTATATGTCTGCCGCCCAAGTGGCCCTTTAGGATACATGTCCAACATGAGTGCCCCAAAGCAAGTCTCACCCGCCGCATCAAGCACTTTGGACAGCGCCCTGAGATCTTGAGTAGTACTCTGATCGTATACGAGCAACTCATCGGCATCTACCGTCAAGCACCACCGGTCATGTCCGTAAACAACCATCAACCACGTCAGCCAGTCCATCCCAAACCGCGACAGCCGATAGCTGTGATTGGTGCGCCAAACAGACACATCCGGTGCGCCGTGAAGCAGTTCAGAGCTGCCGTCCGTTGAGCCGTTATCTACCACCAAAAAGTGCTGTACGCCCAATCTGCGGTAGTGTTCAAAAAAGTATGGCAGGCGCGTGCGTTCATTGCGCACACACACAAAGCACAAAACACTGCTCGGAATGAGATTGGCAGTCTTATCGCTTACCAGCGCGAGTTGATTCCGCTTGCGCAATGCGCGCAACAAATATCGGCGGCGTTTCCACCGCAGTTTATAAGCATCAACGAGGCGCGCTATCATGCCAAGACCCGAAACGTCAGCTACACCAAATCACTGTGCAGCTTGTTGTTGGCCAACCATCTGCTGAAGATAGTCCAAAAGCTCATCGCGGAGATCATCGCGACCCAAGCCAAACGAGACAGTCGCCTGCAGAAAGCCGGCTTTCGATCCACAATCAAACCGCTGACCTTGGAAACGGTATCCATAAACGCCCCGTTCGTTTTCAATCTCTTTCGCGATCGCGTCAGTCAGCTGTATTTCACCGCCCGCGCCAGATTTAAGCTGACTGAGGTTTTGCAGTACTTTTGGCGAAAGGATGTAACGACCGATCACAGCTAAGTTCGACGGCGTGTCCTCAACGGAAGGCTTCTCAACCATACCTTTGACCGACACCATCGCGCCAAGGTCTTCTTGGATATCAAGCATGCCGTAGCTGCTTGATTTCTCTTTGGGGACCTCCATCGCAGCCACCATCGAGCCGCCTGTTTCCTCATATGCCTCTACCATCTGTTGGAGACACGGCTTATCCGCCGCAATAACATCATCAGGTAGAATAACCGCAAAAGGCTCATTCGCGATAAGCCGGCGCGCGCACCACACCGCATGCCCCAGACCAAGGGCTTTGTGTTGGCGAATATAGGCGATTGCCCCACTATCCATGTTGGTATTTTTTAGAACCTCAAGAAGCTCATCTTTGCCCTTTTTGCGAAGTTCTTGTTCAAGGGTTGGGGCATGATCAAAGTAATCCTCAAGCGCCCCTTTGCCGCGAGACGTTACAAAGATGAATTCTTTAATGCCTGCCGCACGTGCTTCATCGATGGCGTATTGGATCAGCGGGCGGTCAACCAATGTCATAATCTCTTTTGGCACTGATTTGGTCGCAGGCAAAAATCGCGTGCCCAAGCCTGCCACGGGGAAAATAGCTTTTGTTACCTTTTTTCGCATTTGTCGAACCTTACGCAGTATTTAGGCACAGGCTTCTTGCCCGAATATGTCACCAGTAAGGCAAATATATGGACCAAAATACATTTCCACGGCAGTAGGGAGATTAAACACAGCTATGCCATTGTAATCAAGCTTGGCCCATATCGCGTAGCATCTTCTCAATCAAAGGCACGTCTTCTGGATTATTTAGCTCCCAGAACTTTGCGCCACGGGGCTCAACCTCAACACACATCATGGGGCTTGCACGCTCCAAGAACCGAAGCTGCTCAAGCCCCTCAAGCCCTTCAAGCGGACCAGAATCCCATGTGGGATAGGCCATCAACGCCGCGGGCCGATACGCATAGACACCAACGTGATGAAACACAGGTGTGGGATCCTGTGCGTCAAAGTCTTGTGCGACGAACGGGATGACTTCTTTGCTGAAATAGAGCGCATTATTACCCGCGCCGAACACAGCCGTTGTCCCACCAACGCGACCATGCTTGCGGTCGTTCAAAAGGCTGTTCAGCGTCTCACCATCACACCGCAAAACCGGCGTGGCCACATCAGCAGCTGGCATATTTTTCAGCCCATCGATCAACGCCTCAACAAACCAAGGCGGCGTGAGCGGTGCATCACCTTGTAGATTGACCACAATATCGTGGTCCGCACCAAGGTTCGCATAGGCTTGTGCGCAACGCTCTGTGCCGTTGGCGCAGCTCTCTGACGTCATCACGACCTCCGCACCAAAACTCTCTGCCGCTTGGCGAATACGGTCGTCATCAGTTGCGACAATAACTTTGTCTGCACCCTTCACGGCCATCGCTGCCCGCCAAGACCGCTCAATCAAACTGCGTTTTGTGCCGTCAGCACCGGTAAGTTCAACAAGTGGCTTGCCAGGGTACCGCGTACTAGCGAACCGCGCAGGAATTACGATGAGAACGGACATATCTAGCCTCGCTTAAGATCAACGCCCGGTGCGTGGGCAATAAAGAACGGGTTTGCATAATCACTTTTGCCGTATTTGAGCGGCGTATGATCGTCAAAACGAATAACCGCACCACCCGCACCATTCAACACCGCATGACCCGCTGCCGTATCCCACTCCATCGTGCGGCCCAAACGCGGGTATATATCAGCCTCACCCGTCGCAATCAGACAAAACTTCAGCGACGATCCCGCGCTTTTCATATCGCTGACCGAATATTTATTGATGTAATCATCTGTCGCCTGATCGCGGTGAGACTTTGAGGCAACAACAAGCAGAGCTGTATTATCTGGGGATGACACAGCGATCTTCGCCTGCGGACCCACTTTATCTTTTGCAAAAGGTCCCGCCTCTTCAACACTTTCACCCGACCCATTTGTGTAAAACAACCGCTGACGGGCAGGCGCGTAAACAACCCCACGTGTCGGCACGCCGTTTTCAACAAACGCAATGTTCACTGTAAAATCACCACGCCGGTTGATGAACTCTTTCGTGCCATCAAGGGGGTCAACAATGATAAATGTATCCGCCGTTTGCGTATGGGAGGCAGACTGCTCCTCTGTCACCAAAAGCACATCAGGAAAAGCGGCTCGCAAACCCGCAGAGATAAGCGCATCCGCGGCCTCATCAGCGGCCGTTACAGGGCTATCATCTGACTTGGTTTTGATGTCAAAATCATCCGCTTCATAGATTTCCATAATCACGTCACCAGCGCGCAAAGCCAACTCGCGGAACACCGCTTCCATCTTTGTGAAATCCAAAACTGTTACTCCCGATGTCGAAATCATTGATAAATTAGCGAAAAAGCGTATGGTCTTGCGTAAGGCTTATGCGACTCTGGTAATAAAACAGCAAGATTTCTGTGAAACCAGTGGGGTCGCGTGTTGAGCAGGATAGTAAATGTTTAGTTTTGAAGCACGGCCTACCGGGCGCCGAAAAGCCGTTGGTCTACTTGAGTTAATCTATCATGGGATCGTCCGTGACGTCCGCAAAAGTCATGGCAATGCCTTCTTGGCGTTGCTTACCAACATGCTGCAGACAATCATCTTTGTCGCGGCATTCTACGTTATGTTTTCCGTACTAGGCCTGCGCGGCGCAACATTGCGCGGTGATTTCTTGCTGTACATCATGTCAGGTATCTTTTTGTTCCTGTGCCATACCAAAGCCCTAAGCGCAGTTGTTAGTTCAGAAGGTCCGGCATCAGCAATGATGAAGCATGCCCCCATGACCACAGCAATCGCCATATGCTCCTCTGCGCTAGGCTCTCTTTATATTCAGTTGCTATCGCTATTCTTAGTTCTGTTTGGCTATCACGTTATCTTCACACCAGTCGTCATCGAAGACCCAATGAGCGCGCTTGGCATGCTGCTTTTGTCTTGGGCCAGCGGCGTTGCAATTGGGATGGTTCTATTGGCGCTCAAACCATGGATGCCGGCTGTTGTTGGCATCTTCACCCAAGTGTACAGCCGTGCCAACATGATTGCCTCAGGCAAAATGTTCGTAGCCAATACGCTGCCAAGTTTTATGTTGGCGATGTTCGATTGGAACCCACTCTTTCACACGATCGACCAAGCCCGTGGCTTTGTGTTTGTGAACTACAACCCGCGCTACACAGATTGGGAATATGCGGCCCTTATCACGGTCATATTCCTAATGATTGGTCTGATGGGTGAGTTTTATACCCGCAAACACGCCTCCGTCAGCTGGAGCGCACGACAATAAGCCGGCTTAAGTTGCAACACGGAGCGTTAGGTTAAGCCGACCGCCGTTGGGCAAAAGTCGTGATGAACCACCTTTGATGCGGTCAATACCGTGATAGGCAAGACGGGCCTGTCCGCCCATCACAACAACATCCCCTGATTGCAGCCAGATGCTTTCCGTAGTGCCGCCACGCTCAAGGCCGCCTACACGCAACAAGCCCTCATCCCCGAGCGAGATGGAAACAACGGGCCACTGAAAATCAGCCTCATCATGATCGCGGTGCAACCCCATGCGGGCTGCTTCATCATAAAAATTGATCAAGCAACTGTCAGGCAACGGCGCGTCGCGCGTGACGCTGCTCCACACATCAAGGATTTCGCGCGGAATGGCGGGCCACGCCACGCCGGAAGGATGACGCGCTGCATACTGATAACCCGAAGCAGTTGCTGTCCACCCAACACGTCCCGCCGAAGTCATTCTGACAGACATCTGACGACCGGATGGTGTTTGTGGCCTCATCAATGGTGCCGCCTTAACGATGCCCCGGACTGCATCGACCAACTGCCGCTGTGCGCCAATATCCAATGCAGTTTTATAGATATGAAAGCCCCGAATGCTTAAAGTGGGTCGCATTATCACTTTCCTTCAAATTTCGGTGCATTTATCCAAGGCGCGCCGCTTGCAGCGCCCTACACCCCTCCCTATATACGCTGCGAACTGGGTTGTCCCTCTGTGGGCGCCCTTCACCTTGGGATTGAGGCTTGGATGCCGGACATAGGGTCCGCGCCTCACGACATCGCCGGAAAAAGAGGATGATAATTCATGGCTAAAGTTATTGGTATTGACCTTGGGACAACAAACTCCTGCGTCGCCATCATGGATGGTTCGCAGCCCCGTGTTATTGAGAATGCGGAAGGCGCGCGCACGACCCCATCAATCGTTGCATTTACAGACGACGAGCGTCTTGTAGGCCAGCCTGCAAAACGCCAAGCAGTCACAAACCCAGAGAACACTGTTTTCGGTGTTAAGCGTCTTATCGGCCGCCGCGCCGATGATGAGCATCTGGCAAAAGACAAAAAGAACATGCCTTTCGCTGTTATCAATGGCGGCAACGGCGACGCTTGGGTCCAAGCCCAAGACGAAAAATACAGCCCTTCACAGATTTCAGCGTTCATTCTGCAAAAGATGAAGGAAACCGCTGAATCGTACCTCGGCGAAGATGTGACACAGGCGGTCATTACCGTTCCTGCATACTTCAACGATGCACAACGTCAGGCAACAAAAGACGCCGGCAAAATCGCTGGTCTCGAAGTTCTGCGTATCATCAACGAGCCAACAGCAGCGGCCTTGGCCTATGGCTTGGATAAAAAAGAGACACAAACCATCGCGGTTTATGACCTTGGTGGCGGTACGTTCGACGTAACGATCCTTGAGATTGATGACGGTTTGTTCGAAGTGAAATCAACCAACGGTGATACGTTCCTTGGTGGTGAAGACTTTGACATGCGCATCGTGAACTACCTCGCGGATGAGTTCAAAAAAGCGAACGGCGTCGACCTGACCCAAGACAAGATGGCGCTTCAGCGTTTGAAAGAAGCCGCTGAGAAAGCAAAGATTGAGCTTTCTTCTGCAAGCCAGACTGAAATCAACCAGCCCTTCATCTCAATGGACGGCAAAACAGGCCAGCCGCTTCACTTGGTTGTTAAACTGACCCGCGCGAAACTGGAAAGCCTTGTCGGTGACCTGATCAAAGCGTCAATCAAACCATGCCAAGCGGCCCTGAAAGACGCAGGTTTGTCTGTTGGTGATATCGACGAGGTTGTCCTTGTTGGTGGTATGACACGTATGCCAAAGGTCATCGAAGAAGTTACAAAATTCTTCGGTAAAGAGCCGAACAAAGGCGTGAACCCAGATGAAGTTGTTGCCATGGGTGCTGCAATTCAAGCCGGTGTTCTGCAAGGTGACGTAAAAGACGTTGTCCTGCTTGACGTAACGCCGCTTTCGCTTGGTATTGAGACCCTTGGTGGTGTGTTCACACGTCTTATCGACCGCAACACAACGATCCCAACTAAGAAGTCACAAACTTTCTCAACTGCTGAAGACAACCAGAATGCCGTGACAATCCGCGTATTCCAAGGCGAGCGTGAGATGGCTGCGGACAACAAAATCCTCGGTCAGTTCAATCTTGAGGATATTCCACCCGCACCACGCGGCATGCCACAAATCGAAGTGACCTTCGACATCGACGCCAACGGCATCGTGTCTGTAGGCGCGGCTGACAAAGGCACTGGTAAAGAGCAGAAGATCACGATCCAGGCTTCTGGTGGCTTGTCTGATGACGATATCGAAAAAATGGTCAAAGATGCTGAGGATAATGCCGAAGCAGATAAAGATCGTAAGGAACTTGTTGAAGCCAAGAACCAAGCCGAGAGCCTCGTCCACTCGACTGAAAAGTCCATGGAAGAGCACGCAGACAAAGTGGACCCAACAACGATCGAAGCGATTGAGTTGGCAATTGCTGCACTCAAAGATGATCTGGAAACAGAAGACGCCGGTAAGATCAAAGGCGGCATCCAGAACGTAACTGAAGCTGCGATGAAACTTGGTGAAGCAATCTATAAATCAGCGCAAGAAGAAGCCGCTGGTGAGGAAGCCGCACCAGAAGATGGCAACGCCGGTGTTGATGATGACATCGTAGACGCTGACTTCGAAGATCTGGACGACGACAAACGCGCCTAATCCGCGCTAAGGAACCAATAAAGCCAGCCCGCATCCCTGTAAGACGGGTGGGCTGGCTTTTACGTTCCAAAGGGGAGACCACCCATGGCAAAACGTGACTATTATGAAATTCTAGGGGTCTCAAAAGGCGCATCCGCTGATGAGATCAAGAAGGGCTATCGCACCAAAGCGAAAGAACTACACCCAGACCGTAATGCTGATAATCCAAACGCCGAGGCAATGTTCAAAGAAGCGAACGAAGCCTACGAAGTGCTGAAAGACGCAGAGAAAAAAGCTGCTTACGATCGTTACGGCCACGCAGCTTTTGAAGGCGGCATGGGTGGCGGCCGGCAAGGTGGCGGTTTTGGTGGCGGGAACGGTGACTTCTCAAGCGCCTTTTCCGATGTGTTTGATGATCTGTTTGGTGACTTCATGGGCGGACAGCGCGGTGGTGGCGGTCGTACACGCGCCAGCCGCGGCTCTGACCTGCGCTACAACTTGCGCGTCACCCTTGAAGAAGCTTTCGCCGGCAGCCAGAAAACCATCAACGTCCCGACATCTGTTAACTGTGATACATGTACTGGCACTGGTGCAGACGGTGGGGCCGAACCCGCGACCTGTCCAACGTGTTCAGGCATGGGTAAAGTCCGTGCGCAACAGGGCTTCTTTACCGTAGAACGCACCTGCCCTACATGCTCCGGTATTGGTCAAATCATCAAGAACCCGTGCAAAGCATGTGGCGGTGCTGGCCGGACAGAAAAAGAGCGTTCCCTTTCTGTAAACATTCCTGCTGGTGTTGAAACCGGCACCCGTATCCGTCTTGCTGGCGAAGGCGAGGCTGGAATGCGCGGTGGACCGACAGGTGATCTTTATATTTTCATCGAAGTCGCAGAGCATGAAATATTTGAGCGTGACGGGCAAAGCCTGTTCTGCCGCGTACCTGTTTCAATGACGTCTGCGGCTCTTGGTGGCGACATTGAGGTGCCTACTATTGATGGTGGGCGGTCACGAGTGAAAATCCCGGGCGGCAGCCAATCGGGGCGCCAAATGCGTTTGCGCGGCAAAGGCATGCCCGGGCTTCGCGGTGGCGGCGCAGGCGATATGTTCATCGAAATGGCCGTTGAAACGCCTGTGAACCTTACATCTAAGCAGAAAGAGCTTCTGCGCGAGTTCGAAAAACTTAGCGAAGACAACAACCCACAATCGTCAAGCTTCTTCTCAAGCGTCAAAAGCTTTTGGGAAACGATGAAGGGTTAACTGATTTTTTAGAGAATCGGCGCATTCATGTCGTGTCATGAGTGCGCCAGATCAGTTTTCTGAAAACCAAATGCCCTTGTTCGAGGGCCAAGAACTTCTCTTTACCGGCCCAAAAGGCGGGGAGCTAAGTTACGTCAAAGATCATCGGCAACGTCTTCATCACCGTTTCGCCGAAGGCGGTGCGCGCGGAATGCCCGACTACGAATTACTCGAGTTAGTTTTGTTTCGATCACTTCCAAAATGTGATGTGAAACCAGTTGCGCGGCGGTTAATTGATACATTCTCGGATATCAATGGCGTGATTTCTGCCCGCCCCGAACATTTAGCCAAAATCCGCGGTGTGGGTGATTTGGTCATTACCGATCTGAAAATTCTGGAAGCCACGTCACACCGGATGGCACGCGCCCGAGTGATGCAAAAAGATGTGCTGTCCAGTTGGGACGCACTGATAAACTACTGTCACACAGCCATGTCACACGGTGACACTGAAGTGTTCCGCTGTCTTTTCTTAGACCGTAAAAATGTGCTGATTGCCGATGAGGAACTTGGCCGCGGCACCGTCGACCATGTGCCTGTCTACCCAAGGGAAGTTATGCGGCGAGCCCTAGAATTGAACGCAAGCGCCCTTATTCTTGTGCATAATCATCCGTCAGGCGATCCAACGCCGTCAAAATCTGACATATCCATGACACTAACCATGGAAAGCGCTGCCCAATCACTTGGGCTGACACTTCATGATCACTTAATCATCGGCAAATCGCGCGAGGTGAGCATGCGCTCAGACGGCTACCTCTGACCGCAAACCTCAGGCGCTATAAGGACAAGCCGTTAAACGCGCCCGTGACAGTGCTTGAACTTCTTACCAGAACCACAAGGACAACTATCGTTGCGTGATGGATTACCCCAAGTCGTAGGGTCACTTTCTACAAAGCCATCAACCGCGTTTTCATTATCGGATGCGGGGACAGCATCAGCCGGCGCTTGTAGCTGTGCCTGCTGTGCGGCCATTTGCGCCATCATCGCTTGCTGCTCTTCCTCCGTTAGAGGGCGGATTTGAGCCAGCTTCTGGGTTACATCGCCACGAAGACCATCGAGCAAAGCCTCAAATAGTTGAAAACTGTCGGTCTTATATTCGTTCAACGGATCACGCTGCGCGTATCCACGGAACCCCACGACAGAACGCAAATGCTCAAGAGCGATCAGATGCTCACGCCATTTTGTATCGATAGTGTTCAAAAGAAGCTGCTTTTCAATGCTCCGCATGCTGTCTTCACCGAACTGCTCAGACTTTTCAGCCATCATTGCATCGGCGGCTTCCTCAATACGCTCAAGGATTATCTCGTCATCGACACCTTCTTCGTCTGCCCAATCCACGATCGGCAGATCAAGGCCAAGGCGCTCAATCGCCTGCGCCTGCATGGTTTGCGTATCCCATTGGTCTGCATAGGTTTTTGGCGGCATGAACTCATCGACCAAATCTTCAATCACTTGATCGCGCATATCTTTTGTAATTTCAGACACGTCACGGCTTTGCATGATCTCAAGACGCTGGTTGAAGATAACCTTACGCTGATCGTTCATTACGTCATCAAACTTAAGCAGCTGCTTACGAATATCAAAGTTGCGCCCTTCAACTTTCGCCTGTGCTTTCTCGAGTGATTTGTTGACCCACGGGTGCACAATCGCCTCACCTTCCGCCATACCGAGGCGAGACAGAACTGCCTCAAGACGCTCAGAGCCAAAGATGCGCATCAGGTCATCTTCAAGCGACAGGAAAAACGACGAGCGACCCGGATCCCCCTGACGTCCAGAACGCCCACGCAACTGGTTATCAATCCGACGGCTTTCATGACGTTCGGTTGCCAGAACATAAAGACCGCCAGCCGCAAGAACCTTCGCCTTTTCATCCGCCACCGAGGCTTCGATTTCTGCGCGTAACGCTTCTGGATCAGCGTCAGGTTTCTCAGCCAGCGCTTCCATGACCTGCATATCGACGTTGCCGCCAAGCTGAATATCGGTCCCGCGACCCGCCATGTTTGTAGCAAGTGTTACTGCGCCAAGGCGACCAGCCTTTGCGATGATCTGCGCTTCTTGCTCGTGCTGACGCGCATTTAGAACGTTGTGCTCAATACCTTCGGCAGTAAGTACTTGGCTAATATATTCCGATTTTTCGATCGACGTTGTACCAACCAAAACAGGCTGACCGTTTGCGTTTGCGGCCTTCAACGCGTCAACAACAGCTTTGTATTTTTCGTCAGATGTGCGGAAAACTTGATCATGCTCGTCCACACGCTGGATGGGACGGTTTGTCGGCACTTCGACAACGCCCAGCTTGTAAATTTCACCAAACTCTTCTTCTTCTGTTTTGGCAGTACCGGTCATACCGCCTAACTTGGAATACAGACGGAAATAGTTTTGGAACGTGACAGAAGCGAGCGTGACGTTTTCAGGCTGAATAGCCACGCCTTCTTTCGCCTCAATCGCTTGGTGCAAACCATCTGACATACGACGGCCCGGCATCATACGGCCCGTGTGCTCATCAATGAGGATAACTTCGCCGTCGCGCACAATGTAGTCTTTGTCTTTGGTAAAGAGTTTATGTGCTGAAAGCGCTTGGTTCACGTGATGCACCAACGTTACACTTTCGGGATCATACAGAGTTTGCTCAGCATCAAGCAGACCACCTTCACGCAGGCGTTGCTCAAGCCACTCATTACCTTCTTCAGAATACGTAACGTTGCGGGTTTTCTCATCAATCGTGAAGTGTTCCTCGCTTAGTTCAGGAATAATCGTGTTCACGACTTTATACAGTTCAGACCGATCCTGCGCAGGGCCAGAGATAATCAGCGGGGTGCGCGCCTCATCAATCAAGATCGAGTCGACCTCGTCGACAATCGCAAAGTTGTGGCCCCGTTGTCCCATTTGGTCCAGCTCAGACCGCATGTTGTCACGAAGGTAATCGAACCCAAGCTCATTGTTGGTCGCGTATGTGATGTCGGCGGCGTAGGCTTGCTTTTTCTCAGCCTCTGGCTGCTGTGGATAGACAACACCCGTACTCAAACCCAACGCGCCATAAACTTTAGACATCCATTCCGCATCACGTTTGGCCAGATAATCATTGACCGTCACGATGTGTACGCCCTTGCCGCTAAGCCCGTTCAAATAGGCGGGGAAAGTCGCAACGAGGGTTTTACCCTCACCGGTTTTCATTTCAGCGATGTTGCCTTGATGCAGGAAAATACCGCCCATCAATTGCGTATCAAACGCCCGCAATCCAAGCGCACGGCGCGCGCCCTCACGACAGTTGGCAAAGGCTTCGGGCAGAAGACTATCGAGGCTTTCACCACCGGCAATACGCTCGCGAAACTCGTTTGTCTTTTCAATTAGTTGCTCATCGGTAAGCGCTTGGAAATCAGGCTCGAGCGCATTGATTTTCTCAACAAGTGGACGTGTCGATTTAACTTTACGATCGTTTGGAGTGCCAAAAACCTTCTTGGCGATGGTGCCTAAACCCAACATGTGTCTTCCTTGGCCGATGGCCCCAATAAAAATGTCATAAGACGGGTGGTTGCCCGTCCCGACCTGCAGCCATACATAAGAGCTTAACAGGCAGTCTCAAACCTTGAAGGCGTAAGTGCTGTAAAGGATGTAAGGGCCGCCTATGTTAGTGTCAACGGCACCACCCATGGGGCCACGAAAGGATCACGAAATGGTAAAACCCCTTAATTTTATTGGCGCAGCTTTGTTGAGTACTTTTGCCGCCACGTCCTTGCAGGCCCAAGATGCCTCAACCGTGATTACCTCGGTCAATGGCACCGACATTACACTTGGCCACGTCATCGCATCGCACGCGCGCTTGCCGCAACAATATCGTGATTTACCGCCAGAGGTCCTGTTTCAGGGCATCATCGATCAACTGACACAACAAGAGCTTCTCGCCCAATCTCTTGAAGACACACCCGCACGCGTTACGACTACTCTGCAAAACGAACGACGCTCGCTGCTGGCAGGTGAAGTGATTGACGCCCTGTCATCCGATGCTGTCGCGGAAGACGCGCTTAAGGCGGCGTATGAAGCCCAGTACGCTGATGCTGATTTGGGCAAAGAGTACAATGCCGCACATATTTTGGTGGAGACCCAAGACGAAGCAACCGCATTGGTTGAGCAGCTATCAAATGGTGCTGACTTTGCAGAACTTGCCAAAGAAAAATCAACTGGCCCGTCTGGTCCGAATGGTGGGGATTTGGGCTGGTTTGGAACCGGCGCTATGGTTGCCCCGTTTGAGGAGGCGGTCGTTGCGCTGTCTGTCGGCGAAGTTTCACAACCTGTCGAAACCCAATTTGGCTGGCACGTGATTTTGTTGAAGCAAGACCGCATCGCATCCGCCCCCAGCCTCGATGAGGTGCGTGCAGACCTGTCACAACGACTGCAACGTGAAGCCGTTGATAGCTATGTCGCCAATCTTCTTGAGGGCGCTGATATCACTCCGGCAGACCTTTCTGCAATCGACCCATCAATCATTTCTAACTACGAACTGTTGTCTGAATAAATGACCATATCGCCCCTCGCCCCAGCTAGTTTTCCCGTTGTCCCGATGATCTCGGGCGTCCGCTTTGCGACTGTCGAAGCTGGCGTGCGCTATTCAGGCCGTAAAGATGTGATGCTTGCACATCTGCAAGCCGGCACATCAATCGCAGGGGTTTTCACAACGTCCGCAACCCGCGCGGCACCCGTGCTGGACTGTCAGGCTAAACTTGGTGGCGACCCCTCTGGCGAGGCAGCAATTATCGTAAACTCTGGCAACGCTAATGCGTTTACAGGATCGGGCGGCGCAGAGGCGGTGACGAATATCTGCACAGCGGTCGCCGATACACTCGGGATTGCCCCTCAACGGGTGTTCTCATCGTCAACTGGCGTGATCGGTGAAGCCCTGCCATTTGAGAAAATTACAGCCAAACTTTCTGAGCTGAAAGAAGGTCTCTCACCGGGCAAGCTGAAGGGTGCCGCCGAAGCGATAATGACGACGGACACGTTCCCCAAAGCGGCAGGCGCACAGATTGATATTGACGGGAACACAGTATCGATCACCGGCATCGCCAAAGGGTCCGGCATGATTGCGCCCGATATGGCCACAATGCTGGTTTATATCTTCACCGATGCAAAAATCGCACAGCCAGACCTGCAACAGATGGTGTCCGCAATTAACGACAGGACCTTCAACTGCATCACTGTAGACAGCGACACATCTACTTCCGACACACTCATAATGGCAGCGACAGGCGCATCGAACGTTGACGTCACGGGTAACGCTGAATTTGCACAGGCACTTGAGACATTAATGCGGGACCTCGCTCATCAAGTCGTACGTGATGGCGAAGGCGCCACCAAATTTGTGACAGTCAACGTGACCGGCGCTGACAGTGAGCCGGATGCAAAGCGTTGTGCACTCTCAATCGCGAATTCGCCACTCGTCAAAACGGCGATCGCGGGTGAAGATCCAAACTGGGGCCGTATTGTTGCAGCTGTGGGTAAATCCGGTGCAAAGGCGGACCGAGACACCCTTTCAATCAGCTTTGGTGACATCCGTGTGGCCGAGAATGGTTGGGTCAGCCCAAGCTACGCGGAAGAACAAGGTGCAGCAGTGATGAAACAGCAAGACATTGCAATCAACGTAGACCTCGGCGTGGGAACATCCGATGCAACTGTGTGGACATGTGATTTGACCCACGGCTACATCACAATCAACGCTGATTATCGCTCATGAAGACGGTTCTTGTGTCTGCTGTAGCTTTGATTGACGTTGATGGTCGCGTTTTGCTCGGCCAGCGCCCTGAAGGTAAATCCATGGCAGGTCTGTGGGAATTTCCAGGCGGAAAAGTCGAAACGAGCGAAACACCAGAGGCAGCTTTGGTGCGGGAGTTAAACGAAGAGCTTGGCATTGATACGTGGGAGAGCTGCCTCGCGCCGCTTACCTTCGCGTCGCACTCATACGAAAAATTCCATCTTTTGATGCCGCTGTTTGCTTGTCGAAAATGGAACGGCACGCCCCAGTCGCGCGAAAACCAAGCCTTAAAATGGGTGAAAGCGAACAAACTAAGCAATTATCCAATGCCTGCCGCAGATATTCCGCTCATCCCCATTTTGCGTGATTGGCTTTAGGTTCGTACTTTCGACACTGATCTACGGCCTCAAGATAGCAAGATTTCTTGGTTACCATTTGGTTAAGATGCTCAAGTTGGTCGTATGTGGAACCCGAAAATGCTTAGAACAATTCAGATTGGAAGTGGCGTGTCCGTACAAGGGATTCTGATTAAGGCTCTCGAAAACGGCAAGCTACTCATCAGAATTGGTGACAAAACCTTTGAGGGTTTTCCAGTCTAACCAGTGTATGCTGACCCCTACAAACCGCTGAAATGAAAAAAGGGCGCCAATAGGGCGCCCTCTGTTATTTCAAATTACCGGTCGGAACCGAGGCTACTTCCAATCAAGAAAGCGTGCGCTCAACTTCTTCGCGCTCAAAGATTTCGATCACATCGTTGGCACGGATGTCGTCGTAATTCTCAAACGCCATACCACATTCTTGACCTGATTGAACTTCGGGCACCTCGTCCTTGAAGCGCTTCAATGTCTTCAATGTGCCTTCATGGATCACCACGTTGTCACGCAGCAAACGCACGCCAGCAGAACGACGGGCAACGCCCTCGGTCACCAGACAACCGGCCACTTTACCAACGTTAGACACCTTGAAGACGTCCTTAATGTTCGCATAGCCAATGAAGTTCTCTTTGATTTCCGCAGACAGCAGACCACTTGCGGCTGCTTTGACGTCATCTACCAGATCATAAATCACCGAGTAATAACGGATCTCAACACCCTTTTGGTTCGCCACGTTACGTGCGGTAGCATTTGCACGGACGTTAAAACCAAATACAGGCGCGCCAGACGCTTCGGCAAGGCCGATGTCAGATTCAGTGATCGCACCAACACCAGAGTGAAGCACACGAACACGGACTTCTTCGTTGCCGATTTTGTCCATCGCTTGGCTGATCGCCTCGGCAGAACCCTGAACGTCAGCTTTTACAACAATTGGCAGCTCAGTCATGGATTCGTCTGCTTTGGCATTTGCCATCAACTGCTCAAGCGTCGTTGCAGCACCAGCGGCCGCACGTTTGTCTTTCGCAGCCTGTGCACGGTATTCCGCAATTTCACGGGCCTGCGCTTCGGTTTCAGTCACGTTAAGCACGTCACCAGCTTCGGGTGTGCCGTTAAGACCCAGAACCTCAACAGGAACTGATGGACCTGCTTCTTTAACCCGCTCACCTTGGTCGTTAACCAACGCCCGGACTTTACCCCATTGCTCGCCGACAACAAAAATGTCGCCTTGCTTAAGGGTACCAGTCTCAACCAGAACCGTCGCAACCGGACCGCGACCAACATCAAGCTGAGCCTCGATCACAGCGCCGCGCGCAGCACGGTTGGGGTTGGCTTTCAGCTCAAGAAGCTCAGACTGAAGGCTAATCGCCTCAAGCAACTGATCAAGACCAGTGCCGTTGATGGCAGACACTTCAACATCTTGCACTTCGCCAGACATTTTCTCGACGATCACTTCGTGCTGAAGCAAATCAGTCCGAACTTTGTCAGCGTTTGCAGCAGGGCGGTCGATCTTGTTGATCGCCACAATCATCGGAACATTGGCGGCTTTCGCGTGGTTAATCGCCTCGATCGTTTGCGGCATAACCGCGTCATCCGCAGCAACCACCAAGATAACGATGTCAGTTACCTGCGCACCACGTGCACGCATTGACGTAAACGCCGCGTGACCAGGTGTATCGAGGAAGGTCAATTGCTTGCCATTTTGCTCGACCTGATACGCACCGATGTGCTGGGTGATGCCACCGGCCTCGCCCGCAACAACGCGCGCATTCCGGATTGCATCAAGCAACGAAGTTTTACCGTGATCAACGTGCCCCATCACAGTAATGACCGGTGGACGTGCCTCAAGGTTTTCAGGCGCATCTTCGATCTCAGTGATGACATCTTCCACATCAGAATCGGAAACCCGAACCACTTTGTGGCCAAATTCTTCGATGATGAGTTCGGCAGTATCCGCATCAATCGTCTGAGTTTGCGTCGCCATGATGCCATTCGTCATCAAAGACTTCACTACATCTGCAACTCGCTCGGCCATACGGTTTGCGAGTTCAGACACCACGATCACTTCGGGGAGCTGTACATCACGTACAACCTTTTCGCGCTCAACTGCGCCGCCCATAGCTTTCTGACGTTGGCGTTCTTGCTTACGCTTCATCGCCGCCATTGAACGCTGACGCCCACCTTCACCACCCGAAAGGGCTTGGTTCAGGGTAAGCTTGCCGCTGCGGCGACCATCGTCGTTACCGCGGTTTTTATTGCGTTTGTTGTCACGGTCATTATCCGCTTCGCGACGAGGAGCAGTAGTCAGCTTGCCGGGACCGCGTGGCGCAGCCGGTGCAGCAGGTGCTTCAGCAGGCGCAGCAGCACGTTTCGCAGCTTCTTCAGCTTCGCGAACCTTGCGTGCATCCTCATCTTTTTTCGCTTTCAGCGCTTCTTCGCGAGCACGCTCTTCGCGATCTTTAGCTTCTGCTTCTTCGCGGCGGCGTGCACGGCTTTCCGCGCGTGCCTTCTCTTCTGCTTCTCGCTTCGCAGCATCTTCGGCTTCGCGGGCTTTCGCCTGCTGCAAAGCCTTCATACGGCGTTCCATTTCCGCGTCGGAAATACCTGCCGGACGCTTCGATGGATCGCCCGCAACAAGACCTGCACCAGGTTTAGGCTGTGAGCCACCACCCGGCTTGGGCACCATTACGCGCTTGCGCTTAGTCTCCACCACGACGTTCTTCGTACGTCCGTGACTAAAGCTCTGCTTTACGTTACCAGGTCCGCCGCGGCGAACGCCCAATGTCTTTTTACCGTCGTCTTCACTCATCGAGTGCTTTTCCTTTCCGACGTGCCTTCACGCCGTTCCATTCACGTATCGCTTCCAGTTTGGCTGCGGTCTCAACGATACCATCGGTGAGCCCACCAGATGCGAGTGCGCCGTGTATCACACTTTCTCGCCCAAATGCCAAACCCAATTCATTTGCCGTCAAACAGCCGATAAATCGACCATAGTGTGGCGTACTCAACTTTGACTTGCCTCGCTCGGAACCGTCGCTTGCTTGCAACAGAACCTCTGCATACTCCTTCACGAGCCAGTCTTTTACTTTCTCAAATCCGACAACCGCGTGGCCTGCTTTGCGAGAAAGCGCCATCAAGTTCCCAAAACGCGCAACCAACGCATGATCCACAACAGCGATCAGATCATCAGGCGCAACCACCTTTGCCTTGGCGGCTTTACTGAACAAACCCTTTTTCTGGGCAAGCTCCAAAGCTTCTTTGGCTGCTGACACGTATATACCGCGTCCTGGCAATTTTTCCATCACATCAGGGTAAATGTGATTATCCGGCCCTACCACAAAACGGATCAAACCGCCTTTTGGTTGCACGTCACCTGTCGCAATGCACTTACGTTCAGGGCCGTTAGACCGGTCTTTATCAGCACCACCGCGCGTCATGTTCAAGGGTTCCCGAGGCCTGCGATCAGACCTCGGCCTCCATTTCAGCTGCGTCGCCTTCGCCCTCAACTTCATCAGTTTCAAGCTCGGTCGGATCAACCCAACCCAACATCACGCGTGCTGTCATGATCATGTCTTGGGCTTCCTGCAAGCTCACGTCAAACGGCTCAAGCGTACCGTCATCTTTTGAGCGCTCACCGTTCACAGTTGTCCAGCCGCCAGCAAGTTCCCAATCGGCGCAAGTTGCGAAATCCTCAAGAGTTTTAACGTCATCATTTGCAAGCGCTTCAACCATTTGTGGCGTCAGACCATCAAACGAGATCAAGCTATCTTCAGCACCCAAAGCGATTGCATTCTCAAGGGCCTTTTTGTTGGCCGCTTCGATGTTGTCACGGGCACGTGCCTGAAGCTCGGACGCAGTTGCTTCGTCTACACCGTCAATAACCAGAAGCTCATCTACTTCGACGTAGGCAACTTCTTCAAGCGATGTGAAGCCTTCAGAGACAAGCAATTGTGCGAAGAATTCGTCGACGTCCAGTGTTTCCATGAACAGCGCGGTGCGCTCAGCGAATTCTGCCTGCCGACGCTCGGATTCCTGTGCTTCAGTCAGAATATCAATGTCGAGGTGTGTCAGTTGTGACGCAAGGCGTACGTTTTGACCACGGCGGCCAATTGCCAGTGAAAGCTGCTCATCCGGCACAACAACCTCGATACGCTCGGCTTCCTCGTCAAGAACCACCTTAGTCACCTCAGCAGGCTGAAGCGCGTTCACAAGGAACGTTGGCTGATCGTCGTTCCATGGGATGATGTCGATTTTCTCGCCCTGAAGCTCGTTCACAACTGCTTGGACACGGCTGCCACGCATACCGACACAGGCACCAACCGGATCAATTGAGCCATCATATGAAATCACTGCAATCTTGGCGCGCGAACCGGGATCACGGGCAACTGCCTTGATCTCAATGATGCCGTCATAGATTTCAGGAACTTCCATTTTGAACAGCTCTGCCATGAACTCTGGCGCAGTACGGCTAAGGAAAATCTGCGGGCCGCGCTGCTCGCGACGAACGTCCTTGATGTAGCAACGGATGCGGTCGTTCGGGCGATAGCTTTCACGGCCAATCTTCTCGTTACGGCGCAAAACGGCTTCGCCACTGCCCACGTCAACGATGACGTTGCCGTACTCTTCACGCTTAACAAGCGCGTTGATGATTGTACCCGCGCGATCTTTGAATTCTTCGTACTGGCGGTCACGCTCAGCTTCGCGAACCTTCTGCAAAATAACCTGCTTGGCGGATTGTGCCGCGATACGGCCCATTTCAACAGGGGGTACTTCTTCGATCAGCTGTTGGCCGACCTCAGGGTTTTCCATGTACTGCTTGGCTTGTTCAACTGTGAACTCAGCTTGATAATTCTCAAGCTCTGCTTCCTCAACAACTGTGCGGACACGGGTGAATGTCGCACGGCCTGTCTTGCGGTCGATGCTGACACGAATGTCCATTTCGGCGCCGTAACGTGACTTTGCCGCACGCGCGAGGGATTCTTCCATGGCTTCGATGACGAGCGCAGGATCAATCATTTTCTCGCGGGCAACAGCCTCTGCAGTTTGCAAAAGCTCAAGCTGGTTCGCTGAGGTAATAGCCATTTATACGTTTCCTTCTTCTTCACCGTCGATGATGGTTTCAACCTCATCGAATTGTGTCTCGTCAATGTGACCCGCGTCTTTGCGGCCCTTTAGGACCTCGCGGATAAGATCATCAGTCAAAATAAGTTTTGCATCAGACAGCCAATCGAACTTGAGCCCGATAGTGCCTTCTTCAATGGTGATCAAAACCTCATCACCTTCAACGCCCGCAAGCTCACCCTTAAAGCGGCGGCGTCCGTCAATCAGTTCATCAGTTTCGATCCGGACCTCATAGCCCTCCCAAAGCGCAAAATCTTTCAAACGCGTCAGTGGGCGGTCAATACCAGGGCTGGAGACTTCAAGCGCGTAGGCATCCAGAATGGGATCCTCAACATCAAGGGTCGCGCTTACTTCGGTGCTGATCTTGGCGCAGTCATCCACCTCAATGGTGCCATCAGGTTTTTGCGCCATGATCTGCAACGTTGTCTGCTTGCCGCTCATCAATCGCACGCGCACCAGCTCATACCCCAAGTCTTCGATGACAGGTGTAATGATCTCGGCAAGTCGGCGATCAATCGCTGCTTTTGCAATCAGGTCGTTCATTGGTTCGTATACTTTCATCGCCCTAACTGTGGGCACAAAAAAACGGGCGCACGGCCCGTTATATCGCTTCGGTGGATGCTAGGTTTGGACCCCAACATGCCGCTGTTGAGATGCATATAGGCACAAAGGTACTAAACTGCAAGTGAAATGGTATGGTGACTGATTTAGCGATACCCCAAACAAAAACGCCCCACCAAACGGCGGGGCGCAGTTGTTAGTTTAGGGATACGTGCGTTACGCGAACCACCAACGCTCGACCAGACGCGAGCTATCCATCTGGAAGACGTTACCAATGGTGCCAGAGTTGGTCAGTTTAGTGCTGTGCGCATCGACGTAGTTTGCATACATCGGGATAACAGTCGCACCATCAACAGACATAATCTGCTGCATTTCGCCGTACATATCGCGACGCTTATCGCTATCAAGCTCGGCACGCGCCGTCAGGAGCAGCTCTTGGAAGCGGCTATTGTCCCACTTGCTGTCCCACCAAGGCACGCCAGCTTCGTATGCAGTTGAGAACATCCAGTCCTCGGTTGAGCGACCGGACCAGTAGCAGGCACACCATGCCTTTTTCATCCAGACGTTTGACCAATATCCATCATCAGGCTCTTGGATCACATCAATGTTGATACCCGCCGCCTTAGCAGAAGCTTGATAGAGCTGTGCCGCATCAACCGCACCAGCAAATGCTGCGTTTGCGGCAGATAGCTGAACAGTCAAACCATCAAGGCCAGCCTCTTTAATAAGGCTTTTCGCTTTATCAGGATCGTATGCGTTTTGCGCAAGACCATCGTTAAAGTATTGGTTGGCAGGCCCAATCGGATGGTCATTTGCAACACGGCCGTGGCCAAGCAAAATCTTATCGACCATCTCTTGGCGGTTAATCGAATGCTTAAGCGCCTGACGGACCTTCACGTTATCAAAGGGTGACAGGTTGGCCAGCATCGGGAACGTATAATGCTGGTTGCCAGTCACTTCAAAAATATTAACCGTTGGATTGGCGCGCAAAAGTGGCTCTGTCTTGAAATCAACGCGGTTCACCGCATCCACCTGACCCGTCATCAACGCATTCATACGTGCAGAGGAATCGTTAATCGCGACCGCTTCAACGCTGTCAAACCAACCTGCGCTGCCATCTTTGTAGTGGCTATCCACACGGCTCAACAATGCGCGAACACCGGGATCAAAGCTCTCGACTTTGTACATACCCGTACCGATACCCTTGGCGATTGCTTCTTCGACCTGACCGGCCGGATACATCACGATGTGATAGTCAGACAGCAGGAACGGGAAGTCCGCGTTACCAGCTTCAAGGGTAAAGACGATCTCGTGATCGTTAATCTTTTCCATGTTCGTGATCGCAGAAACAATCGGCTGAGCCGCAGATTTCGCGCCCTCAGCCACGTGCATGTTCAACGATTCGATCACATCATCAGCACCAAACGCTTTGCCGTTGTGGAACGTCACACCTTTGCGCAGCTTGAAGTTCCACACCTTGGCATCTGCTGACGCGTCCCAGCTCTCGGCAAGCTCACCTTTCAACTGGCCGTCCGCACCTACTTCGGTAAGGCAATCGAATACAGCGCCGTGCGCCAGCATGATCATAAAGCTGTCAGAATGCGTACGCGCGTCCCAGCTGTCAGATGTGTTAGCACCCGCAATCCCAAGGCGCAGCGTGCCGCCCTTTTTCGCTTCGGCGCGCGCGGGCACACCTGTGGCAGCCAGCATACTTGCGGCAACACCCGTCTTTAGAAGTCCGCGTCTACTTAGTCCTGACATATTCTTTTTCCCTTCGTTGAACAGTTTATCGAGTTTTCATAGGCAGGTTCGGCCCGCTCTCACTTAGATTTATTAGATCGCCTACATTTTACCGACGGCTGCATCACCAATGTTTTCCATGCCGCGTTCCTCAAGAAGATTGGTCAGCCAATCAGGGTCCATTTCGGGCACAGATGACAGCAGCAAATCCGTGTATGGGTGATGCGGCGGCTGGAACATCTCTGCCTTGGGCCCCTGCTCCACAACACGACCATCCTTCATAACAACAACTTCATCAGCAATAGATTTCACAGTAGCAAGATCATGCGTAATGAACATGTAAGTCAAGCCAAGCGTATCTTGCAGATCAGCAAGTAATCGCAAAATACCCTCGGCAACCAATTGATCCAGCGCGCTTGTAACCTCATCACAGATGATGAATTTTGGCTCAGCCGCAAGCGCACGGGCAATTCCAACGCGCTGTTTTTGACCGCCAGACAGCTCGGACGGTAAGCGGTCACGATACTGTGATGGCTCCAATTCGATCTGCGTCAGCAGCTCATCCACGCGTTTGGTTTTTTCACGGCCAGTCAGGCCCATGTAAAACTGCACAGGACGGCCAATAATTTCTGCGATAGTTTTGCGCGGATTAAGCGCCGTATCAGCCATTTGATAAATCATCTGGGCTTGGCGCAGCTGCATCTTATCACGCTGCTTATATGAAGCGGGCAGTTGCGCACCATCAAACTCAACGTGACCCTGTCGTGGAGCCAACAGGCCGGTAATGCAGCGCGCCGCTGTTGATTTACCCGAACCAGACTCGCCCACCACGGCCACTGTCCGACCAGCGTGCATGTCGAAACTAACGTCGCTCAAAACATCAACCTTGCCGTACGCCGCAGTGACGCCGCACACCGAGACAACGGGCGTTGCGCCGGTATGAACAGCAGGCTTTGCGGGGCGCTCAAAACTGCGGACAGCCCAAAGCGACTTCGTGTAGTCTTCTTGCGGATTGGCCAGCATTTCGCGCGTATCTGCGGTTTCAATCTCATCGCCGCGCAGCAAAACCTTAACCCGATCTGCCATCTGCGCGACGACTGCCAAGTCGTGCGTGATGTAAATCGCGGCGGTATCAAAATCCTCAACGATCTTGCGAATAGCCGCCAAGACCTCAATCTGCGTTGTCACATCAAGGGCAGTTGTTGGCTCGTCAAAAATGATCAAATCAGGGCGGCAGGCCATGGCCATGGCTGTCATTGCCCGCTGCAACTGACCGCCTGAAACCTGATGCGGATAGCGAAAACCAATTTCACGAGGGTTGGGAAGGCGCAAACGCTCGTAAAGCTGCATCGCATCTTCTGAACTTTCTGCACGCGCCATCACACCGTGCTGGATGGGTGCCTCAGTGTGCTGATCAATGATCTTATGCGCAGGGTTAAAGCTGGCGGCAGCAGACTGTGCGACATAGGCAATGCGCTTTCCAAGCAACCCGCGTTTTACATCTGCGGATGCTGAGACCAGATCGATGCCGTCAAAATTAACCGAACCAGACGAAATGCGGCACCCATCACGGGTATACCCCATTGCAGCGAGTCCAAGCGTGGATTTACCCGCCCCACTTTCACCAATTAAACCCAGAACTTCACCGCGCTTAAGGCTTAGGTTCACGCCATTGATAATGGGCGACCACACCTCATCACTGCGGCCTTCGATATAGATCTCGTTGATCGTTAAAAGATTATTCATGACTTCAGCCCCGACGATCTGTGAAGCATCCAGTCCACCACAAAATTCACAGCAACGGTTAGCAACGCAATTGCACCAGCCGCCAAGAGGGGTGCTGCTGCTACCTGTGGCGCAAAGGCGGCAAAGTTAATGAACTGCGCCAAATCACGAACCATCGTGCCCCAGTCAGCAAGGGGTGGCTGAATCCCAACACCAAGAAACGACAGCGATGCAATGGTAAGAAACACGAAACAAAATCGCAGACCAAACTCGGCCAAAAGAGGCGCAGTGGCGTTAGGCAAAATCTCTTTAAAGATCAGGTAGCCCATGCCCTCACCGCGTAGTTTTGCGGCCTCGATGTAATCCATAACGACGATGTTATAGCCAACCGCGCGCGCCAAGCGGTACACCCGCGTGCTGTCGATGACGGCGATGATTACAACCATGAACAATGTTAGCGGTATACCCAAACGCGGCGCCCAAACGGCCGCGATGGTCATCAAGAGCAGCGCAAAAATAAGCGATGGAATTGCCATCAAAACGTCCACCGCACGGGACATGATTTGATCAAACCAACCGCCAAGAACAGCCGCCAGAAAACCAAGCGAGCCGCCAAGGAAAAACGCCAGAAGCGTGGTGACGAATGCGATGCCAACTGTGTTCTGCGCACCATAGATCAAACGGCTCAACAAATCGCGACCCAACTGATCCGTACCAAGGGGAAATTCTGGGTTGCCGCCAATGGCAGGGTTTCCGCCCGGTACAATATTAGCCGCGACACCTTGAATGATTTCGTCCTGACCGTACGGTGCAATGACCCCCGCAAAAATTGCAGCGATTGAATAGAGGATGATCATCAAGATGCCGAAAGATGCGGTCAATGGCATCTGACGGAACAACTTACGCGATCCATTGGTGCCGATGCTGCGCCCAACAACACGGAAGAGCCACGCGGCAATGGTAAACAGCACAAAGGCCTCCATCGCTTTGCCAGCAAAGAAGTACTTATTGGCAACCAACGGATCAGCATCACGCGACAACGCATAAAGCCAAATCGCGCCCATGATAGCAACCAAACCAAAAATATAGCCGAACGCGGTCGCATAGGGCATATCGCGAAACACAGGCTCATCTGGCTTCAACGCACGCGCAACCGCACGGAAAGCCCATGCGAAAATCGCCATGCCAACAAAAAACAGAACCACAGTCACGAAACCACTCATTTTGGATGCCTCAGACGTGGGTTGGATAAGATCGACATAATGTCAGCCGCGAGATTAAGCAGAATATATGCCCCCGCGAAAATCAGACAGCACGCCTGCACAACGGGTATGTCACGCAATTTCACACTATCGACGAACAGCTGGCCAATACCCGGATAGACAAAAACAGTCTCAACGACGACGACGCCGGTAATGAGATAGGCAAGGTTAAGCGCGATCACATTGATAATCGGCGCAAGTGCATTGGGAAGCGCGTGCTTGACGATTACACGCATCGGGCTGATGCCCTTAAGGCGCGCCATCTCGATGTAAGGCGAGGCCAGCAAATTAATAATGGCAGCCCGCGTCATCCGCATCATATGGGCCGTAACAATCAGTGTAAGCGTAAGCGCGGGCAGCAACGTGCGCTCAAGACGCTCGGAAAAGCTCATCCCATCAAAGATATTCGAGAGGGACGGAAGGATCGGGTTCAACACTGCAAGAACCAGGATCAACACATATGCCAAGAAAAACTCGGGGCTAGAGATGCTGGACAGCGTGAAAATATTGGCCGCCCGATCAAAAATTGTCTCGCGGTAGAGCGCGGCAAGCACGCCCAAAAAAACCGCCAGCGGCACCGCAATCATCGCTGTCACACCTGCCAAAAACATCGTGTTTTCAAAACGCGGAGCAATAGTTTGTGCGACTGTACCAAGGCCTGATCCTGCGTCGCTACCAACAAAGCTGCTGAAATTAGCGGCGGCAAAGCTTGTGCCTAGATCACCGCGTACTGCACCGGACAGCCAATCAAGATAACGGACAAAAAACGGCTGATCCAAGCCTAAATCTTTGCGGATCGCCTCAACGGCGTCTTTGGTCGCGCCCTGACCCAAAATGCTTTGAGCAAAATCACCAGGGAGTAAGTTAACTGCGGTAAAAATGACAATTGAGACAACGAACAGCGTCACAAGACCAAGGCCAAGCCGCTGTAAAATAATCTTTGAAACGCTTCCCAAACTGGTCCCCAAAAATGACGAGCGTACACGCCCCCGAGTGATCAAGTTAAGGAAAATAGAAATCGTGTAAAGGCTTAACGCCCGCGCCTAGGCCAGCCTGGTTGCGAAACGATCCATCGTACGTACCAATTCCTCGCTGATGCCTGCCTCTGAAAGTGCGTGTCCTGCGCGCGCAATCAGCTTGAGCTCTGCCTCAGGCCAGTTTTGGGCCAACTTATAGGCCGACGTCGGCGGGCAGATCATATCATATCTACCTTGTACGATTATCGCCGGAATACCGCGCAGCTTGTCCATGTTATCAAGAATTTGATGGTTCTCGCCCAAAAAACCCGCGTTCATGAAGTAGTGATTTTCGAGCCTTGAGAAAGCACGGGCATACTCGGCTGGCGCGTCACCACCGGCACCCTCGTTCATGATGCTGGCCAATGCATTTTCCCAAGCAGCCCAAGCGCGCGCATAGCGCACCTCAGTGGCGTGATTACCCGAAAAGAGGCGCTTATGATACGCGCCAATCATGTCTGCGCGCTCTTCTTCCGGAACAAGGTTCTCAAAGGGTGCCCACAGATCAGGGAAGAACATCGCAGCGCCGCCACCGTAAAACCAATCAAGTTCAGCGCGGGTCATCAAAAACACACCGCGCAAAATAAGTGCCTTTGCGCGATCAGGGTGTGCTTGCGCGTAAATCAATGACAGCGTGGCACCCCAGCTACCGCCGAACACCACCCAACGCTCAATACCCAAAGTTTCACGAATAAGCTCAATGTCGCGCACCAAGTGCCACGTTGTATTATCCTCGACGCTGGCGTGAGGTCTTGACCGCCCACACCCTCGCTGATCAAACAAAATAATGCGGTACTGCGCAGGATCAAAATACCGCCGCATCGTAGGACTACATCCACCACCCGGACCGCCGTGCAACACAACGACAGGTATGCCATCGGGGTTTCCGCACTGCTCCATATAGACAGAATGGCCGTCGCCAACGTCCAGCATCCGTTGATCGAACGGTGCAAGCGCCGGATAAAGGTGCGACAAGGCGCGGCGGGGGGATGCGTTTCTGTCCATGAATGACCTATATAACCCAAAAGAGCGCCGAAACATCCGGTGCGCCATGTTTTTTTGTCATAAGGGCACATCATGACCAACGCACAAACAACCGTCGATCCCGCAGAAATCGCAAAATTCGAGGCAATGGCGGCAGAATGGTGGGACGTAAACGGTAAATTTAAGCCCCTTCATATGCTTAATCCGTGCCGTCTTGATTACATCACAAGACAAATTGCTGCTGAGTTTGGCCGTGATCTTACCCAAGACGCGCCTTTTGAAGGGCTCCGCATTCTTGATATCGGTTGCGGTGGCGGTTTGCTGTGCGAGCCGATGGCGCGCCTTGGCGCCACCATTGTTGGGGCTGATGCTGCCGAGAGAAACATTCCCGTAGCAAAAGTCCATGCAGAACAATGTGGGCTGGATATTGATTACCGCTTCACAACCGCAGAAGCCATGGCCGATGCAGGCGAGCAATTTGACGTGGTTCTCAATATGGAAGTGGTCGAGCACGTAGCAGACCCACTGGCATATCTAACGGCATGCCAACAGTTGCTAAAACCCGGCGGGTTGCAAATTTGCTCAACGCTCAATCGCAATCCCAAAAGCTATTTAATGGCGATCATCGGCGCAGAACACATTATGCGCTGGCTGCCAAAGGGTACTCATGAGTGGTCAAAATTCATCACGCCTGACGAGTTGTTCGAATTGCTGACCACTTCAGGAATGACACCCGTCGACCGCAAGGGCTTTGTCTTCAACCCAATCTCTTGGAGTTGGTCAATTTCTGAAAAAGACCTTAGCGTGAACTACGTGACAGCGTCGACAAAACCGGCCTAATCATCCGCCAGCTTTTGACGCATCTCGCGTAGAATTGGCAGGGTACGGCTTATCTTGTCGTGCCCGATATCTTCGACCATCTGGTTTACCAGCGGCGTGATTTTACGCACAGCTTCATCACGCGCCGCCCGCCCAGCGCCGCTAATCGAAACAAGCTTACGCCGCGCGTCGTCCCAATCAGGGCGAACGTGCACAAAACCCATCAGATCAAGTTTGTTAATCGTGTTGGTCATAGCCCCGCGGGTAAGTCGAAAACGGGCGGCAAGCTGTGCTGGCGTGCGTTCCCCCGTACTTGCAGCAAGATAATTCAGCACTGTTAAATGAGAAATTTCCATCCCATGGGGCAGCGCCTTGGTGACACGACTACGCAACAACTGATCAATCGCCAGAAGCTCAACGACAAGCGTCGCGCCAAGGGTATCAGACGTAGTAACCGGCATTAGGGCCCTTCGAAAAGTTGGTTGTGCTCCCATGCAGGAACACGCTTACGGGCTTTTAATACCTGATTTTTGTCAATTTCAATATAGCTGACGCCAACGCCCTCGCCAAAGTCGCTAAGCACATTTCCCCAAGGATCAACTGCCAAAGAGTGCCCGTATGTTTCGCGGCCCTCGTGCGCACCCCACTGCGCAGGCGCCAGAACATAACAACCTGTCTCAATTGCACGGGCGCGAAGCAACGTCTCCCAATGCGCCTTGCCTGTGGCGACGGCAAACGCAGACGGCACCATAAGCACCTCCGCACCGGCCTGTGCCAAAGCGCGATAAAGATGCGGAAAACGAACGTCATAACAAATTGTCATGCCAATATTCAGACCGTCTGCACGGCCTAAGACCGCAGAGGAACCAGGTCTGTAGCCGCGCGATTCCTGATAGGATTCTGCCTCTGACAACGTGACATCAAACATATGAATTTTGTCATACCGCGCAGTAATATTGCCCGAGCGATCAATCAGAAAAGACCTGTTGGCAAACCGACCATCAGTATCCTTTGTTTTCAGGGCCAAAGACCCAATCAACAAATTAACCCGAAGGGCTGCAGCCAAATCACGAAGCTTTGTTAGCGTAATATCGTCCACTTCAACGTGCAGAACTTCCATTTGCTGGGCACGACTTACGGAAACACAATTCGTCACCTCAGGTGTTGCAATAAACTGCGCACCGGATGCCGCCGCTTCTTCGATAAGCGCCGTTGTCCGTACAAGATTTTCTGCAGGACAATCACCAGAGTTAAGTTGTAGAAGGGCTGCCTTCACGCCAGTAATTTATCCAACTTGCCTGCACGATCCAATGCAAACAGGTCGTCACATCCACCCACATGGATATCGCCAATGAAGATCTGGGGCACAGTACGCCCGCCATTGGCGCGCTTGATCATTTCACCCTTGCGATCAGGCTGAGCCAAAATATTAATCTCTGAAAAGCTTACGCCCTTTTGGCTGAGAAGCCGCTTGGCAGAATGGCAAAAGCCACACAGGGGTGACGTATAAAGTTCAACAGTTTTCATTTTAGGGCGCTCCAATTTGTAGTTGCTAGATAGTTAAGTATCTTTTCCCGCGCGCGCTAGTGTGATGACGAACACCTCGCCAGCACGTGAAGATGCCAGCGCGTTTGCCGCCTCCGCAAGCGTGGCACCTGTGGTCATTACGTCATCTACTAACAAAATTGGTCGCTGAACGATATTTAAGGCGCGTTTTGGATTGACCGTTATCGCGCCGCTTAAAATGTTTAGTCGATCATCGCGGGTTTTACCCTCTAGCATCGGTGTCCGTTTAGGCCGCTGCAAAATATCTGGACCGTATTGCAACCCCATCTGTTGCGCTATCCCGCGAGCCAGCTCAGCAGACTGATTGTAGCGCCGACCAAAAAGACGCGACCAATGAAGCGGTATTGGCACGACCAGCATATTATCACGCCTAAGCGGTCTGGCATGCTGCGCCATCCATTTTGCAGCAGGCCGAACAAGATCAAGACGATCACCGTGTTTAATGCCAAGCACCATCCGGCGACCAAAACCGCTGTAATGAAACACGGACCGGCCAGCACTCCACGGTCTTGGCGCGTGCAAGCAATCGTCGCACTGCATACCATCGACTTCGCTCATCACTTGGGCGCCACATTTTCCACAGACACTGCCATTCAAAAAAGAAACCTCACCCCAACAATCCCCACAAAGCGCGTCAGGCCCGCCGGTCAAGGTGTCGCAAGTTAGGCAATGATGAGGATAGATCAGCCGAAGTGGGTTTTGCATTATAACTTTCCTGACTACATGAGCAGCATGACACAACAACCGCCCCTTACAGATACGCACACCCTGCACCTGCATCACAAAAACCGTCGGACCCCCGATGGGATGTTTTTGCAGCGAGAAGCATTCGATGAAATTTCAGAAAGACTGCTTGGGGTTAAGAAGTCGTTTACGAAAACAGCTGTGGTCACATCGTGGCCGGACCTATGGGCGAATATTGTGAAGGGGGCGGACGTCATCCACCCTGATGATACACTGCGATTTACGGACAACGGCTACGATCTGATCGTTCACGCAATGGATCTTCATTGGGCGAATGATCCTGTCGGGCAAATTGTGCAGTGTCGAAATGCGCTCAAGCCTGATGGATTGTTTTTAGCCGCTTGTTTTGGTGGCCAGACCCTAAACGAGTTACGAAGTGCTATCGCCAAGGCTGAAAGCAGAGTGATGGGCGGGCTGTCACCACGCGTTGTGCCCATGGGTGAAGTGCGCGACTACGGTGCGCTGCTTCAAAGAGCGGGCTTGGCGCTTCCGGTTGCGGACACTTTGACGCTGCCTGTGAGTTACAGCGACACGACTGCTCTGATGATCGATCTGCGAAAAATGGGGGAAAGCAACGCGCTTACCGCACGTACCAAAAAGCCCACGCCAAAATCCGTTTTCGACGCGTTAGAGACTGTTTATCGCCAGAATTTCTCTGACGGCAAAAGGCTGATCGCAACATTCGAAATCATTTTCTTGGCCGGTTGGGTGCCTGATGCAAGCCAACAGCAACCCCTCAAACCCGGCTCGGCAAAGATGAAATTAGCAGATGCTCTGCGTATTCCTGATGACCCAAAAGATTGACCTGAAGCGATTTCCAGTTATCTGGCAACTTAACGCACTTATACCTACGGACTTTAGATGATGTTTGACGCGAAAACGAATACGAGCGACGAGGCTATCTGCCCCGTTCACGCACCAAGCGATCACCCAAAGGTGAAGCCTGCTAAGATTGGGGTTTTGGTCGCCAATCTGGGCACACCGGACAATTACGACTACTGGTCGATGCGCCGGTATTTGAACGAGTTTCTGTCCGATCGGCGTGTCATTGATTACAGCCCATGGCTTTGGCAGCCGCTTTTGCAACTGATCATTTTAACAAAGCGTCCATTTTCTAGCGGTGAAGCGTATAAATCGATCTGGAACCACGACGAGGGCGAGAGCCCTTTGATGACGATCACAAAAAAACAAACCGCTAAGATAAAAGCGCAGATGCAAGAGACCTATGGCGATGACGTCATGGTCGATTTTTGTATGCGCTACGGAAATCCGTCTACAAAATCCAAGGTCCGCGCAATGATCGAAGCCGGATGTCAGAAAATTTTGTTTTTCCCGCTGTATCCACACTACGCCGGAGCAACATCAGCCACCGCAAATGACGAATTCTTCCGTGTTTTGATGAAAGAAAAATGGCAGCCAACCGTGCGCACGGTGCCGGCGTATTATGAGCGTCCGGATTACATTGAAGCGCTAGCCCAGTCGATTGAGACTGCCTACGCCAACGCCGAAAAGCGCCCCGAAATATTGGTGTGTAGCTATCATGGTGTGCCGCAGCGGTACCTGATGGAGGGTGATCCGTATCACTGCCAATGTCAAAAAACGACGCGCCTTTTGAAAGAACGTTTAGGCTGGGATGACACGCAGATCATCACAACATTCCAATCTAAATTCGGGCCGGAAGAGTGGCTTCAACCTTACACCGTCGAGGAAGTCGCGCGGCTTGCGGAAAAGGGCAAAACAAATATTGCAGTTTGTGCGCCTGCATTCTCAGCTGATTGCATTGAAACGCTTGAAGAGATCAACGAGGAAATCTTTGAGAGTTTTGAAGAGGCTGGTGGTCACGACTTCCTCTATATTCCGTGCCTTAATGATGATGATGCTCACATTGCTGCGCTCTGCAACACAATCGACGACAACCTAAAAGGTTGGGTATAAACGCCCTGCGTGCCAGCGATTAGTCTAGCTGCGCACCTGACCAAGTGATCAGGACCTCTCCCAGAGGGCCTGATGCACCGCCTACCCCTGCGATTTCGTCAGCTAAAGGCCCCGCTAGAACGGCAGTGACTGAAATTTGAGTGCTGCCTGCAAGAATGTTGCCGGCTCCCGACGTGCCAAATCCAATTGCCGAGGCATCTGTTTGCGTACCATTCACCAACGTGGGGCCGCTTAATTCAATGCCTGTAATTTCGATCATCTCTGCGCCCGTAGGATTATAATTCGCCGCCCCCGATTGGCCGATTGTAGCGCCACCTGTACGGACACTATCGGCAAGGACATCAGCGCGGCCAGCGCCACCAATAAAACGTAAGGTCGTACGTGCGTCCATTGTGACAGCGTAAGTTGCGGTACCGTCTGTGACCTGAGCAATCGCAGTGCCCTCATAAACAGTCGGAACTATTGGAACCGCAGAATTAGCAGAGGCCCGCACAGCAAGCTTCACATTCCCTCCAACCGGCGAGACCGGGAAAACGTGCTGCAGACCCAAACCCAACGCGTTTTCAATCAAGCCGACGCTGATCTGATCAATGATCAGACTTCTGTTAGTCAAATTCGCTTCCGTTTGACCCAGAGCAGTTTCAAGAGACAGGCTATCAAGACCCAAGGTTGCGACAGAAACAATCACATCTGGATTGGGCGTAGGGTCAGGCGGGTCCGGTGGATCAACAGGAGGATTAACCACAACCGGTCCACCGCCCGTCGTTGCACCGCCACCACCGCCGCTTGCGATTAATGTCACAATAAATAATGCGGCAACTACCGCCCTGCACACAAACTTAAAAAACATGGGTGCCATAGATCACAGCAGGTTTAATAAACGCCTAATCACACCCACAAATCACCAACGGACAAAGCATCAAGGCCAACCCCCCACAATTCAATCGTAGTGCCCTCAAGCGAGAATTCCGCGTGACCATTTGAGTTGGTATAGAACTGATCAAGCGCTGACTGGCGGGATGAAATACCATCAAACCCAGTCAATTCTAAGCGATCAATCCCCACATCAAAATCTGCACCAATCACCACAGCCTGATCCGTGAGAGAAGTATGCCCAATCACATCATTGCCATGCATTGGGTGGAACACAAATACGTCAGCACCGTAACCACCATTCAGAATGTCATCGCCACGGCCACCTTCCAATGTGTCGTCACCCCAGTACAAAAACGCACCAAAATCACCCACCAGAATGTCGTCACCCGCGCCGCCTTCAAGGGTATCATTGCCGTAACCACCAAGCAGCGTATCCGCGTTTTGAACACGACTTGCCACGTCACCATCAATCAACTGATTGGCACCACTTAAAGCGAGCAGAAAATCATTCCCGATACCGCCCTGCATTTGCGCCCCACCGTTTGTATCAAAAATGCTGTCATTTCCCGTATTGCCCTCGAGAATATCGCGACCACCACCACCCGAAAGTATGTCATCGCCATCACCGCCCGACAGGCTGTTGGCGGTGCTATCACCCAAAATCATATCATCGCCTGCTGACCCCAAGACACCTTCAATACTTTGATACGACTGACCCGTAATGTTGACTGAGTTAAGCGATGGATTGTCGAGCGATACGGTCACTTGCTCAAGCCCAGCAAAACTAATCACATCCAACCCCGTGCCTCCAATAAAGCTTGCATTGGGTTGGCTTGCCTCGAAGATTGTCGTTTCAGTCGATGAGAAGAACATCAGACTTCCGTCCCCAGACCCGCCTTCGATCAGATTAACCGTGGGCCGCGATAGACTTGTGTCCAGAATGTGAGCAATGTCATTGGCGCCCGCGCGCGTACCAGTAACGACAACCAAAACCTCTGAACCGTAGGTAAGGCGAAACCCGTCTGATCGGCCCTTCACTTCCATCTGGTCAAACGAATAGATCGACCCCCAAGCAGACAAATCAAGCCGATCCTCAATCAGATCGAAATCACGGATCGTATCTGTGCGGCCGTCAGATGTTAGGATGAACCGATCCGCACTGTCACCGCCGTAAAGAACGTCATTGTAGGCACCATCAACAAACAGGTCACCACCACCGTTGCCATAAATGACAGACGGCTCATCACCTGCAATAAGAAGGTCACTCTGTGGAGTTCCTTGTATAGTGCCCTCAATAACCGGCGTGGCATTCGGTAGCAAAGAAAGGGGCAACGTAAGCTCCGCAACGCCATTAATTGTGTCACTACTTACAAACACACGAAGCGTGCTGGACGTTTTCATCACCTCGATCTCATTGATCGTACCAAGAGATGCCTCAGCCGTGTCCGCGAATTGACCCAGCGACAGCAACCGCCCGTCACCCATGACGCTTAGCAACGAAATCCCCGCATCAGCGCCGCCCACCAGAATGAAGACCTGACCTTCGTGGTAGAAAGTCTCTACAGCAGCGGCGTTATTCAAGCGTGTCTCGCTCGTATCAATCACAAAATCCAGTAAGTTCAGCGCATTAGTCGAAATGCTAAGGGTCGCCAGCGCGCCGTGATCCGTTGTGACAAGTGCAATATGCTGTTCGCCTAATTCAATCACCTGCACATCAACAATGGCGCCAAACCCAAGCCCCTCGACCGCGCCAAGGCTATCGATAACGCCTATGTCCCCAGACAGGGTTCTTTCCAGTAAAATCACACCACCAGACGCAGACCCCGTGAGGATAAAATCACGACCATCAAGGGTAAATTCAACGATGCTTGAGATATTGCTGCCATATGCATGATCGCTGGCAACATTATCCGTGCTCGTGGCAGTTGTGGTATCATCGTCCACTGAAAACTGATGCAGACCGCTGACCCCATACCCCCCAGCAAGCAGCGACAGGCCGCTTTCGTTTTGGCTGACAGTATAATTGACCGCGTAATTTGCATGAGACAGGTCGGTGCTGTTCAGGCCGCCAGAAGCCCAACTGATTGGCGCACCGCCTGCGGTTACTGATTGTGTTCCAAAATTTAACGCGATGTCCGGCGCATTGGCTACAATTGGCTCCGCATCAATATCAAAGCCACCGCCATCAAGCGAGACAGTCTCGTACCAATCATTTTGAAAGCCAAAAACGCCCAGATATGTACCTGCCTGATTAGCAAAGACTGCCAAATCGCGCGGCCGCATATCTTCATTTGGCTCGCCCCAAACGTGGCGAACCTGAAAACTCAAGCTCAACATAAAACTCACCCACCTATTACCCTATTGGCAAGCTAACCGCGCAGGGTTAACGCAGCTTCAGCGCAACTAGGCAATTGAGTGATCAGTTTGTGGCGGAAATTGGACAATAAAAAACGGCGGCCTGCAGAACGCCGTTAGCTAAGATTTTATAAAGACTTATCTCTAAATGAGCAAAACCTGAGTACCCACTTTGGTCAAATCAAACAGCTCTTGGACGTGTTCATTATAAAGACCAATGCAACCGTTCGATGACCTGCGCCCAATCTTGCGCGTGTCATGAGTGCCGTGGATGCGGTAATATGTCCAACTCAGGTACAGCGCATGGGTCCCGAGCGGATTGTCCGGACCGGGGCCAATGAAGTCGGGCCATTCGGGGTTACGCTCTTTCATCGAAGGCGTTGGACGCCAGCTTGGGCCATCTACTTTTTGCGTGATCCGCGTACGCCCTAGACGGGTCAAATCATCTGAAAGCGGCACACTGGTAGGGTAGAGTTTATAAACACTCTCGTCCTCGGACCAATAATGCAGCGCACGAGACGTCACATCTACAAGCACGGCGCCATTCTTAAGGTTGCTAAAGTAAGGCTGCCACTCAAGCGCACGAAAACTTGAGATATTGCGACGAACAACTTCAGAGATGTCACGCTCAACTTCAATTTCCTCATCCAAGGCCAATGCTGGGCTGGCCAATGACGTCGCGGCAGCGCCGACAAACGCGCGGCGGCTCAATTTAAAAGTGTCGCTCATCAATATCGCTCCTGGTAAAACCATCTGACACATAATTATTGCCTGAAAGCCGCACTAGCAAATCAAACAAGCGTTAGATCGCCACGATTTTTCCAATCTGGGTTTGATCTACAACGGTGTTGGTTTACAGGTTGGGAAAGGTTTGAGGTTTTAATTGATATGATCCGTCCCATTCTTCTTTCGCTGACAGTTGCGCTTTCATTAGCGGCTTGTACCCCGATTACGTCAGGACAGCTGGCAATCGATGGAAAGCCTCGGCCAAAACTCTATAAAATCCGCGAACGCGATACTGCCAAAATCCAGTTCCGCACGCTGGATTCAGTAAATGCACTGCGCCAAGCGTCCGGGGCAGGACCAATCGAATTGAGCGCTGAGTTGACGGCAGCAGCAGCCACGCATGCGCGCGATATGTCGGTGCAAAACCGACCGTGGCACTTTGGCTCTGACGGGTCGTCCCCATTAGACCGCGTCGCACGCGCTGGATACTCTGGTGCATTCATAGGTGAGGCAATCTCGGAAACTTATGAGACCGAGCTAGAGACATTGGCCGCATGGATGGAAGAAGAAGGCACACGCCGTGTTATTCTGAATACCGATGCAACTGAAATGGGTTTTGCGTGGTTTCAGGAACCAAATGGCAAAATCTGGTGGACGTTGGTTTTAGGTGAGGCTGCCGCAACACCCCAAGAGCCGCTGCCCTTAGGGTAAAATCACAATTGGCGTTCCAGTTTGGACCATTGAGTAGATTTCCGTCATCTCACGATCTGTTACGGCTATACATCCCCATGTCCAATCCCCTCGCGCCCTTTGAAAGCGCGGGCCGCGACCATGGATGAAAATGTCCCCACCCGGTTCAACCCCTGCTGCCTTGGCGACAGCCATGTCGTTTGCATTCGGATATGAAATACCCAGAGACAGATGATACGCACTATTGGGATTGCGTCGGTCGATGAAGTACGTCCCCTCAGGTGTCCGACCATCACCTTCGGCCTTTTTATGACCTTCGGGCGCAAACCCAAGACCAATATTATAGCGGCGCAGAATGCGCTTATTTTGCATCAGCCACATTTTGCGGCGTGATTTTGACACCGTAATCTGAGTAACCTTAGGACCGCGGTAGGCTTTAGGCGCGCCCATAAGACCGCATCCCGCAAGCCCAAGGCCCATAAGCCCAAGGAGAAGTGTTCGCCGTTGCATCAATACCTGCCCTCAGTTTTTCACTGTCTTTCGGCACATTTACTGCAAAACGCTACTATCACAAAGACATTACTGACTACGGCCTATGGCTCGCGAAACGCCTCACGCGATTTATACAAAGGCTTCAAAAGATACTGCAACACAGTCTTTTCGCCCGTATGAAGCTCTACTTGCGCCTGCATCCCGGGCCGGATCTCAATGTATGCTTGCCGGTCGTTCAGATTAGCAAGATCAACCTGAAGCGTCACTTTGTAATGCGGATCACCGTCTGGCTTTCTGTCATCCTTAAACGTGTCCGCCGAGATAAACTGAACCTGCCCCTTCAGACTTCCATAGATCGTGTAGTCATAGGCAGAAAGCTTTATGGTCGCGTCTTGCCCCCGCTTGATGTTGGCGATGTCCTCGGGCCGCACGCGCGCCTCAACGAACAACTCTTCATCAAGTGGGATGATCTGAAATATCTCCTCGCCAGGCCGCACAACGCCACCGATCGTCGTAATGCTGAGGTTATTCACCACGCCACGCATTGGGGACTTAATGATCGTTCGTTCCAGTTGATCTTGGGCAACTTTCAAGTTTTGCCGCAACGTCGCAATTTCTTTCAATGTGTCTGAATACTGCCCAGCGCGCTCCAGCTCAGCTTGCGTAACGATTTCATTGTATTTGATCTCGGCGTCACCGTGGGCTTTGCGGGCGCGGGTAACTTCAATCAAAGAGACGATTTTACGTTCAAGCAAATTCTCGAGTAGCTCACGTTCCTTAGCGGCCTGCGCTAACACGTTTCGCGCGCCTTGGGTTCGGCTGACATAATCGCTTTGCCTGGCGTTCAAAAGCGCTTGCTCGGAGGCGACCATCTCAGGCTGCCGCGCAGCAAGATCAGCAGCAACGTCAAAATCAAACGCGCCAGCAACTTCTGCCTCAAGGCGCAGACGGCGAACCTCAAGCGCGTCAATCTGTTCTTGCAGATCATCGACCGCCGTTTGAAACCGCGTAGCATAAAGTGTGGCAAGCACTTGCCCCGGCTGAACCGTATCGCCTTGGCTCACCAGCATCTCTGACAGGATGCCGCCTTCAAGGTTCTGAATGATCTGAGGACGCGAACTGCTGACGACCTCACCATCCGCGCGCACAATCTCATCAATCCACGCAAACGCGGCCCAGCCAATGAACACCGCCAATGTTGCTGCAACGAGCCAGATGATAATGCTTGGCCCACGCATTGTTTCGTTCAAATCTGCGTCAATAGTTGCCATCAGCTTACCTTCTTTTTGGTTTGAGCAAGATGGTTAAGAACTTGTTCGCGTGGCCCATCAACCGTGAGGCGACCATGCTGCAAAATCAAAGTCCGCTCTGTAAGCGCAAGGATCGGAACCCTGTGTGTGGCAATGATCGCGGTGCGCCCTGTAAGCCAGCCCTTCAGCCGTTCAACAAGTGCACCCTCAAGTCCTTGATCAAGCGCAGCTGTCGGCTCGTCGAGCAGCACAATTTTGGGATCTTGCAGCCAAATCCGCGCCCAGCCGATGGACTGACGCTGGCCAATCGAAAGGCCCTCACCCCCATCGTGGATCACCAGATCCAAACCCTTGGGGTGGTTTTTGACATGTTCTCCAAGCCCCGCAAACTCAAGCGCCTGCATTAAGCGGTCATCGTCACGCTCAAGCATGTTCAAGTTCAGGTTATCGCGCAGTGTTCCTGCGAAAAGCCGCACATCCTGAGACAGGTAACCCACATTGCGACGGATATCCTTGGGGTGCACTTGGTTCATGTCCACACCGTCCAAAAGAACCCGACCGTCAGTGGGCGCATAGAGCCCTGAAATCAACTTAAGCAAAGTCGACTTCCCAGAACCGTTGCTTCCTAACACCGCCACAGTCTGTCCCGGCAGGATTTTCACTGCAGCCACATCAAGTGTTGGCGCGCCGTCTACATCGTACTGGAATTTCAGGTCGCGCAACTCAAACGTACCCTCCATCATTTCACGGCGAAGGTATGTTCTATCCTCGTTAAGTTCCTGCTCTGCGTCAGCCACGTCATCAAGACCATCCAGAGCAGCTTTCACGTTTGTCCAACGCGCCATAGTGCCTGCAAATTGAGTAAGGGGTGCAAGTGTACGGCTTGTGAGAATACCAACAGCAATGATGGACCCAACTGTGAACTGTCCGGCAAAAACCATATACGTGCCGACCACGACCGCCGCGACATAAGTCGCTTGCTGTACGCCTTGGCTCCAAAAAGTGAGCGTACTTGCCAGCTTGCGTTGCTCTGATGATTTCAAGCTAGAAAGCGTCATCAACTCGGTCCAGACGCGGCGGAAACGCTCTTCGCCGCGCTGTGCTTTTACGGTGTCCGCTTCGTAAATCGCTTCGTGCAATAACCGGCTTGCCTTGGCGCTAGCGCCTTGTGTCTCTTGCGTCAGCTTGATCATGCGTTTCTGAAAGAAGAACCCGGGGATCACCATCAATGCGCCACCGGCAACAAGGACCCAAACCAAGTCACCTGCGATCGACCAAACCAGCGCAAGAAAAACAAATACAAACGGAATATCCGTCAGGCTGCCAATGGTTGAGGCTGTAAAAAACTCGCGAACAGAACCGAACTCGCGCATGGCATTGTAAAGAGATGAAGGGGACGCGCCCTTACCGGCTTTCATACCCAACACGCGCTGCATCAGCACATTTTGAACTGAAAGCTCAATCTGACGGCCCGCTGAATCAAGCAGTCGCGCCCGTGCAATCTTTAGAAATGCTTCCATCAAAAGCGCCAAGCCAGCGCCAACAAAAAGCACCCAAAGCGTTGCCGTGGATTGATGGGGAATGACGCGGTCATACACCTGAAGCGAAAACAGCGCGACTGACACGGCCAAGATATTTGCCACGAAAGAGCCCACGCCAACCTCAATTAGTTGACGCTTATATTTTGGAAATTCGCCCCAGAACCAATGCGCGCGCGCAGACTTAGCAGCATGCTTCGTGGCAAGCTGTTGAAGGCGCACCTCACCGCGCACAATGATGCCTGTAAAGACGCTTTCAAACTCCTCTAGAGGGACCTCTGCGCGATTGTCTGAACATGTGATGTCGTAAATCGTTAGAGTATCTTGGCTTTGCTGCAGCACCAAAACAAACTGGCCGCTCGTCATCATTGCAATGGCTGGCCAGTGATCTGCCGTACAGACATTCACAGTCGCCACCTCAGTGGTGAGGCCCGCCTGCTTTAGCCCGCGCGCCATATCGCCTGCCGTTACTTCGCCAGTATTATGATCTGCATCTGAAACCATCGCCTCAAGAACGTCAGAGGTAACTGCCTCCACGCCCAAAATACCCGCATAAACACTTGCAAGCTGCGCCCGTGATCTCAGTTTCTCTGCAAAGGGATCAACAGCGGGCGTGACATCAATATTGGGCGTAGGCTCTGTCTGCGCATCCGCTTTGGTGCTGCGGGTCACTTTTTGCAGCTTACCGTCTTTTCGGGCGTTGATATCAAAGGCAAGAACAGGTCCGGTCAAATCTCTTCTCCGTCTGCCAACAAACCAAGTTCTTTGGCGATTTCCAATTGAATGCGAGCGACCTCGAATTGATGGGTAACGTGTGCCCGCTCACTGCGGATTTTCGCCTCGTAAACGTTGATCACATCCATCACGGGCCGCTGACCCGCATCATATTGCTGCTCAAACAAATCAAGGTTCGCATTCGCACCATCTAGCAAAGACTGGCTCTGTGATTGCTGACGCTGAACCGAGATGAGCTGTTGCTCAAGCTTGGCGAGGCGGCGGTTGCTATCCTCTACGGCTTGGGCAACTTGTCGCTTCGCCGCGTCCCGCTGTGCATCAATTGCCTTCAGATCAGAACCCAACCCAAAGCCGATCCCATTTTCAGCCCCAGCTGAAACACCTGCGCCGCGCGACCCGTCACTGCCGACAGAACCACTAAGCGTCAGCCCCGGCAACAAACCAGCACGGGCCGCGGTGGCCTCGGCAATTGCGCGGTCTTTCTCGGCATGCGCGCGCATGACCAACAGCGGCTCGGCACTATCGTTCAGAACCGGAATATCGGAGATACCCATCACATCATGGATAGAGGTTGCAGACATTGCGGCAAGTTCAGCTAAAGCAGTGTTCGCCTCCTCGACATCCTGCGCATAGGCAGAGCGGATCTCGGCTGCTTTTTGTTGAATGACCTGAAGATCAGCGCGGTTTGACACACCACCACGCACCCGTTCGCTCATCACCCACTCAAATTTCACCATCCGCTCTACCGCAGATTTGCCCACACGCGCGCGGGCTTTGGCACTTTGTGCGGTCAGATATAGATCGAGACCTGTGTAAACGCGGTTATTGGTATCTATCGCCAAATTTACTGCAGCGACCTCAACATCAGCAGCAGCAAACGCGCGTTCGGCCTTTTTCTTTCCATTATCGAAAAGAACCTGTTCGACCAGCAGACTTGCCACAACACCACCCAAAGATGTCAGCGATACAGACGGACCAATCGTGGGTAGCCAATTCTTGGAGCGCGCCTGCGACCGTAATTTGGCCGCACGCAGCTCAGCCTCGGCTGTGCGTGCATTTGCTGCCAGCACACCATCGCTGATCTCAGAAAACGGGCTGTTTTTTGGCAGAACACTCTGGCGCGATTGAAGCGTTGTGATGATCTTACTTGATGACGATTGCGCCGCATCAGCGCTATTAGTTTTAGGTGAAAACAACGCTTTGGTTCCACGTGTGACTTCGGGAAGCGGGTTCACACATCCAGACAACACAACCACGGCAATACCTGCCGCGATTATTGGTCTTTTGGGGATGTTGAAAGTCACCACTTAGTCTCCACGCACTCGTAAACCTTGCCCCGAAAGGGCGCAGATCAAGTAATCACTGCGCCCGTCACGGGTTTAGATAATAACGTTAATGTCTTCGTTAATAACGAGGCTGCCACCCTCGTTACCGAGAGAATACACATCAAAGGTTTGGCCATTGATTGTCTCGGTTGTGTTCGCACGAACGGCGCCTTGGATGTTGACCGTATCGTCACTGCCGCCGTTGATGCGCACTGTGTTGGAATTTGAAGATAGGCTTTCAAGATCATCGGCTGTAATCGTGAGTTGTGAGTCCTCAGCCAGCGACAGATTGATAGAACCGATATCAAATTGGCCAAGTGCAGCCACATTGAGATCCACAATATCGGTCGCAACATCGTCCAACACAAACAACGTTGAATTTGAATTTCCTGATGCATCATCCGCCGTAACCACCAACTGTGAGCCATCCGGCACACCGTGAGTAAACTCAAAGTCTGTCCGGTCACGCAATGTGTTCTCGGTTTGAGTAAATGTCACATTATTGGCGCTACCGCCTGCGGTAATTTCAGTAATGGTAAACGTGTCAGTTGTGGTCTCGGTACCAATTTCAACAACACCGTCACGAGCATCTTTATCAAATGACCGGATCAAAGGCGCATCGGGTGCCTGCGTGTCTACATCAAACGACGTGTTAAGCGACTTCACGTTGCCAACTGCATCAGTCGCTGTAACGACAACGTTCGCAGTATAATCACCAAGGGGCAAAGTGGCGGGATCAAACGAAATGCTCCAATCGCCGTTTGGTGCAACAGTTGCCTGTTGCGACACACCGTTAATGGCGACGGACACAGTTGAGCCAATTTCAGTCGTGCCGTTCAGCACAACACCGTCTGAATATTCACTTGCGTTAACAGCATTGTCGCCCTCAACCGCAGTGCCGGAAATGGACATGTTGCTAACGATCGTATCGATGCGCACGTTGGCAGATACATCGCGTACGTTGCCAGCAAGATCAGTGGCAGTAGCTGTAACAGCCGTAGAGGCGATCTCGGCGGCGGGAACAGCAGACGCGGGGAAAGTCACGTTCCAATTACCGTTACCGTCTGCAACCGTGGTAAGAGACGATGTGCCAAACGCAACAACCACAGTTGATCCAACTTCGGACGTGCCAGAGATCAGAACTCCGTTTGCTGCGTCAGACTGGCTGATGATGTTATCACCTTCGATTGGTTGCTGGATGCCCAGATTATCAACCACCGTATCAACGCGCACACTGTCAGCCACAGACAAAGTATTGCCAGCGCTGTCAGTTGTGGTGGCAGTGATAGAGGACGGGTACGTTCCACCGGCTACTTCGGTTGGCAGATATGTCGTGGTCCAATTGCCGTTCACATCTGAAACAGCCGTGTGCTCAACCCCGCCGAGGGTAACATTCACAACAGCCCCAGGTGTGGCGGTGCCATGCAGCACCACACCGTCACTGGCCTCGTTAAAGTTGATGACGTCATCGCCTTCGATTGGATCCGCACTCAACGTCAGGAAACCCGCATCACGGTCAATCTGAACAGTCTCGCTAATTGAAGTCGTATTTTGAGCCGCATCAGTTGCATCAATCGTCAGTGTTGTAGGTGTTTCACCGGTAGGGATCTGTGCACCATTGAAAGCCACAGACCAATCGCCATTCGGCTGTACAACTGCAGGCAAAGTGACTGCGCCAAGCGTCACCTGAACCGTTGATCCAGGCTCAACCGTCCCAGTCAGGGAAACGCCTTCCGCGGCCTCAGCAATGTTGATGACACCATCACCACCAACGGGACCACCTGTTTTGGTGAGGTCGTTTACATATGTATCCACGTCAAACGTATGGCTTGCAGTTACCACGTTACCGACCGCGTCAGTAGCTGTCGCGATTGCCGTCAACTCATACTCACCGTTGGGGAAGTCGGTTGCGGGGTATGTTACGCTCCAGGTGCCATCGTTCGCTACAGGGGCATCGTAGGTTGCATCACCAATCGCCACACTCACGCTTGATCCGGGCGCGGCAGTACCAGTCAGTACAACGCCATCGTTCCGCTCAGCACCGTTAACTACATTCTCACCCTCAACCTGAGTCGATGTGATCGCCACAGATGTGATCGTATCAATATCCAATGTGGATGTGGTTGATGCAGTATTTCCGTATGGGTCGGTAGCCGTCGCGACCACGGTTGCTTCATACTCGCCAGCGGGAATTTCTGACGCGGCAAAAACAGCAGTCCATGTACCGTCATCGGCAACAGTCGCCATGTGCGTCACAGAACCCATTTGCACTGAAACTGTTGAGCCAATCTCAGTCGTTCCAGTGATGGTAATGCCGTCATTGGCTTCTGCAGCGCTTACGACACCATCTTGCTCAACTGTCTCAGTCTCAAGCGTGACGTGCGCCAAGGTGTCAATATGAAGGGTGTCCGTTGAGGTTGCAGTGTTACCTGCTTCATCCGTAGCCAAGATGGAAACTGGTAGCGTATACTCACCGCCCTCCAGAACACCTTCCTCATATGTGACGGTCCATGTGCCGTTCTCAGCCACAATTGTCTCGCGGGTGTTGCCGTCAACCGTAACCTGAAGCGCTGCACCAGGCTCACCAACGCCGGAAACATCAACGCCGTCGCCATGATCAACCGCATTGACCGTATGCCCAACAGAGACTGTGCCCGCTGTAATTGAGGCGTCAGGTGGCGTGTTGTCTCCACCACCTCCTCCGCCACCACCGACCAACAGCGCGGCGCCGCCAGCCACCGCAGCACCAGCACCAGTCGCGCCGATCCCACCAAGACCCGTCAGAAGGGCGGTACCAAGCATACCCGCCTCCGGCTCTGTTACGATTGCATCGGCAATTGCAAAATCGACGTTGTCACCGCGTGTGAAGAAAAGTGCGTCATCAGCACTCCACTTTCCAAAGGCTTCTGCCTCGGAATAATATGCTGAAATCAGATCCCCACCTTGCTCGGAAATCTGCACCTCTGTGAGGAAGCCATCGTCGCCTAGAAACAGTTGATTAGAAACGGCGCCTGCCTCAACGAAGTATCCGCCAAGCGTAAGAACGCTGCCGTCCGTCAATGTAACAACCAAGTCACTCCCTTGCCGGTCAAAGCTAGCAACTTCGGATCGCCTTAAATTCAGTGAAATATCTTGGCTGCTGCCGATATTGAGAGCTGCGGTATCGCCGTTCTCCAGAACGGTTCCGCGCTGTAAATTGCCCGTGCCATCACGGACAACGAACCTAATCGCTGACATGGTTACTACTCCGCCTCAAAAGTTACGGCTTTTGGCGCCGCTTAACTATTGATACGAGCAATATATCTTTTGGTGTCAGATTTCTACTAAAATGTTGCGCACGGTCAGAGTGATGCAAATTTACCGCGTAAGGACGCTTGCGACTTCAACGTGATGAGACCACCTGAATTGATCCACAACCTCCAGTTTTTCCAAAGAAAATCCAGCTTTCATCAACGCCTCTACATCGCGGGCGAAGGTTACGGGGCTGCATGAAATCATCACAACCTTACGCACCTCACTTTCGATAATCTCTTGAACCTGCGCCTCAGCACCGGCGCGCGGCGGGTCAAGCACAACGACATCAAATTTGCGCAACTCATCCGGCATCAGTGGCCGTCTAAACAAATCACGCGCCTCTGTGGTGACCGAATGAAGGCCACTGGCCATGCGCCAACCTTTGGCCAACGCATCAATCATATCGGCTTCACCTTCAACCGCGTGAACAGCCGCATGAGCCGCCATTGGCAGGCTGAATGTGCCGCAACCTGCAAACAAATCTGCAACTTTTGCAGCACCTACGATATTATTGATGATGAACGCTTCAAGCGCCAACTGACCGTGTTCCGTGGCTTGCAAAAACGCGCCGGACGGTGGCGAAACCGCCGCTTTTCCCATCGTCAATTGCGGCGGTGTTTCCATCGCCAACAACTCACCGTTCCATGTCAGGCGCACAACCCCGTGCTGAACCGTCAGTTGTGCCAACGCCGCTTGCTCTTGCGGGCCAGCGGGCTTTGCACCGGCAACATCCAGATCAATGCCCGTATTGGTAACGGTGGCGGTAAACTCAACCTCCCCCTTGCGAGAGCCATACTCAACTGTCAGCTGCTCCAACACGGGAATGAGGCTCAACAACTCAGGATGAAGGATTTTACAATTGGGCACCGCCAAAACAGTATGAGACGCGCGGCCATGAAAGCCCACAAGCGCACCTGACTTTGTCCGCTTACCCGTCAGCTTAGCGCGCCGACGGCTTTGTGCTGGACTGGTATGAATGGCATCCACCACACGCTCAATCCCGCGTGAGGCAAGCGCCGATTGAACAACTTCTTTCTTCCAATTGGACACAAAATCATCATGGGCGTGCTGTAAACTGCAACCACCGCAGCTGTTGTAATGTGAACAAGGTGCTTTGATGCGGTGGTCAGAGGGCGTCTGAATTGCCGGCTTTGCCATGATCTGACCGTCGATATCGCCCTTCACCACCTCCCCTGGCAAGGTGCGCGGTACGAATATCGGTCCCGCTGCAATCCCGTCACCTTTATGGCCAAGCCGTTCAATCGTCACTTCAGCCATTTTCCAGCCCTTCAATTAAGTCATCTTTTGTCAGTGCAAAATCAGATGCAATCCATCGGTCTTTTGCATCCCGAAGGGCCGCGCCCAACTTAGCGCCCGAATACGCCGGCATAAGGTCAGCAGCAACCAAAGGGAAAACTGCCTCTACCCCACGGCGAACGTCATTTAGCCCATTCAATGGTTGCTCAAACATCGCAGCGCGCAAGGCAAGGCACAGCGCACCAACCTCAAATCCATGTTCATGACCCAATGCAGCAGCCGCGGTCATTGATCCCATCTCAGCACGGTAAATCGCAAATCGTTTCTGCTGTGCGTTACTTAACCGCAACGTCGAAACATCACCTGTGACAGCAGCAAGTCGCGCCATTGGGTCAACAGCCAAATCTGCGCTCAGATGTACAAAAACCGACAATATATTCGTGAACCCGCCTTCAACAACGGCATTCAGAACCCCAGTTTGCGCCATTGCAGACACGGCAAGGCTTGGGTCAGGCGCGGTCATAAGCTTAACCATTTCAGCGCCAATACGCTCACGGGCGATTTGCCCCAACCCTTCGATACCACCAGCACAGGCTGCCAGAGCATCCGCATCAAGCCCAAGCTCAAAACTACCGTACCAAGCCTGAAATCTAAAAAACCGCAGAATGCGCAAGTAGTCCTCGGCAACGCGATCATCCGCGTCACCAATAAACCTGACAAGGCCCGCATGAAGGTCAGGCAGACCGTTTAACGGATCAATCACCTCACCACTTTGGTTGGCGTACAACGCATTCATTGTAAAATCGCGCCGCTTAGCATCTTCAATGATTGATGTAGAAAACGCTACTTTTGCGTGCCGGCCATCCGTCTCAACATCACTTCTGAATGTAGTCACTTCAAACGGAGAGCCATGTGCCACAACAGTGACTGTGCCATGCTCAATACCCGTCGGAATAACGCGAAGGCCTGCTGCTTCTGCGCGAGCAATTACTTCGGTTGGAACAAGGGACGTAGCCATATCCAAGTCGGTTATGGCACGCCCCATCAACGCGTTTCGCACACACCCGCCCACGACATACCCCGCGCCGCCATCGGCATTGAGTAGGGCCAAAACAGTCTGCGGTGCTTTTGCTTGCAGCCAGTCAAATTGTGTCATTGCGCCGCCTCCGCGAGCGTTCTTAGCATGCGCGCCGTGGCCCCCCAAATATAATAAGGGCCAAAGGGTACCGTATAATAAGACCGCCACGTACCGGACCAGCGGCGCGACTGCACCGCATACCTGCCTGCATCCAAAAGATGATCAAGCGGCACCCAGAAAGCTTCGTCCACTTCGCCAGCTTCGCAGACCACCTCAAAAGGTTCTTTCAACAAAGCAACAACAGGTGTCACGTCGAAGCTGGTGACGGTTATGTGTGTCGGCAGCGTGCCAAGCACGTCCACCACACCGTCAGGCAACCCAACTTCCTCACGCGCCTCACGCAAGGCGGTTTCAATGACATCCGCGTCTTCGGGGTCTTGCTTGCCACCAGGGAACGCAATCTGGCCCGGGTGATGGCGCAGCTTGGCAGAACGCTTGGTCAGCAAAACTTCCTGCGCACCCGCAGTTTCACGTATCAAAACAAGCACTCCCGCAGGGCGCGTCTTGCTCGTTGGGTAGGGCAAGTCAGGGTTTAGATCAAAATCGGATGAGGCCCCCTGCGCAGTCGCAAGGAACCCCAACATTTGAGATCTTAGATCAGTCAGAGGCACCTTCTGCCTCGAATCCAACTGTCTTTGGGTCCATTTCGTAGTGTGCGCCGCAGAACTGGCAATCGGCCTCAACCAACCCCTCGTCGGTGGTCATGTGACCAATGTCTGAGGCAGAATAAATTGATAGGCTTTGCTTTACGCGCTCCTCAGAACATGTGCATCCAAAGCGAACGGGCTGGGCTTCATACACGCGGGGCTCTTCCTCGTGGAACAGCCGCAGCAACAAATCTGTTGGCGATACGGAGGGGCCGATCAACTCAAGCTCCTCGACAGTATCAAGCAGCACATTAGCGCGCGTCCAGTTTTCCGCCGCATCGTCCTCCAGAAGATCAGAAGCTGTGACCAATGCCTCACCAGATCCGTCTGGCGCATCTTTCTTTGCCATCAAAGGCGACGCCTTGGGCATGTGCTGTAACATCACGCCGCCCGCGCGCCAGCTTTCCTGTTCATCCGCAATTGTGGAGCGGCCGAAAGTAAGCGCAAAGCGCGTTGGCAGTTGCTCGGATTGAGCAAAATACGCCTCTGCACAAGCTGACAGCGAGCCACCCGCAATTGGTGTGATGCCCTGATAGGGCTGGGTGCCTTTGCCTTGATCAATCAAGATCGCAAAATAACCATTACCGATTTGGTCGTACCCATCGCCGTTCAGATCGATCGCGTCTTTGTCATAGCTGGCATAGGCCCTGATGCGTGCGGGCTGCCCGTCATCAGTGGGGCCGTAGTAATCCGTCGCGATCAAACGCACCGGACCGTTGCCGCGCACCTGCAAAGACAGCTTCCACCGCAGCGCGATCGTTTGACCGATTAGCGCCGTTAACAGGGACATTTCCGCCACCAGCGCCTCAATCAGCGGTGGATAATCATGTTGCGCCAAAACGTGATCTAACACCCCATCAAGACGCGCAACGCGGCCTCGAATATCCGATTGATCAAGTTGGAACGGTAGGACAGTGTCGTCCCAAGCGATTTTCGATGTGTTCGACATGTGATTTCCTAAGCCGGGTCGTGGCGACATATCGTGGCAATATAGGCACGTAAAGCACGCAAAAAAGGGGCAGCGCCATGATGATGCGAATTGGAGAGACACCAAAGGCCGGTCAGCGCTACGTTCATCGCCCCGGAGCCTACGCTATTTTGCGACGTGGAAGCGACATACTTCTGACCTTTCAAGAACGGCCAGAACCTGAATTTCAACTGCCTGGCGGCGGCGTTGAGGTCGGCGAACATCCAATCCCCGCCCTGCACCGTGAAATCTTTGAGGAAACCGGCTGGCGTGCTGCTAATCTTCGAAAGCTAGGCGCCTTTCGTCGCTTCACGTTTATGCCCGAGTACGATCTTTGGGCCGAAAAGCTGTGTTCCATTTACGTGGGAACACCTGTTTTGAAATTGAGTGAGCCTATTGAAAAAGGCCACCATGCGGTCTGGATGCCAATGAGCGAGGCAGTTGACGCATTAGGTAATGATGGTGACCGGATGTTTTTGAGTAGCCTTATTGAGCAGCTCTGAACCCCAACGAAATAGCCGACAAATCATCTTCAAGGTCATTTGAGCCAGTAAACCGCGTGACCTCATCAACGACCCTCTCCAAGAGGCGGTCGCCACAAAGAGAGCGGCTTCGCTCTAGCAACTCGCAAAGCCCATGTTCTGCGAACATCTCACCTTTTTTGTTCAGCGCCTCGGTGATCCCGTCTGACCCAATAAAGACCCGATCACCGGCATAAAGTTGAACATGAGACAATTCATATGACGCGCCCTCGATCAATCCTACCGGCAATCCACCAGCGCCAAGGCGCTGCGCCGAGCCCGCACTTCGCTGCAGGATTGGGTGCGGATGGCCTGCTTGGCAAAATGAAAAATCTCCCGTTTCAGTATTAATCACCCCATAAAGAATGGTGAAATAATGTTCTGTCGCAATTTCTGAAAACATCATGTCATTGAGACGTCGGACAACCCGTTCCGGAGAAACGGCCGCGGACCTGCCCGCTTGGTTATCAATGGCGACGTTTTGTACGGGATCACCAGCCGAGAGATACCCCGCAAGGCGCGCCGTCATCAACGCGCTTGATACGCCATGACCCGACACATCAAGACCAAACAGACCCACCTGATTTTCGTTAATCTTGAAGTAGCCAACCAGATCGCCACCGACGTGGCCGCTGGACCGCAAGCCCAACGAAATGCTGGCACGACCAAAGGTTACATTTGGCTCTGGCAACAGCGACATTTGAAGCGTTTTTGCCTGCTGTAAATCACGGTCTAAAATATCATATAGGCGCTGAATCTCGCCCAACGCACCAGCGATCTCAGCGTTTCGGATAAATAGCTCACGTTGCATTTCAACAATCCGGTGGCCTGCACCCAACCTCGCCTGAAGTTCAGAACCGTCCACAGGCTTTGTCAGGAAATCATCCGCGCCTGCTTCAAGCCCAAACGCAATATCTGCCGCATCACCCTTGGTGGTGAGCAGCACAAAATACGTGTAGGTTCCGTCTTCCATAGCGCGAAATTTTTGGCAAAACTCTGGCCCTGTTAGTTGCGGCATCATCCAATCACTGATGATCACGTCAAACTGCGCGCTGCGGCACATCTCAAGCGCCTCTGCGCCATCCGTCGCCTGAGTTACATGATAGCCACGTGCCTCTAGAATTTTTGATAAGATGCGTCTTTGAAGGGCGCTATCATCAGCAACCAACACGCGTTTGGCTACATTCCTGGCGTTTTCTGGCTGTTCCAAAATCATCTGACACGCGTGTCACGAAGGCTTGAAGATTAAGTTAAGATTTCCTCGATTTCAGTCATGTTAAATTAAAACTCTTTGCCGATATCTGGTGTAATACCGGGGGAACAAAATGATTGATTGGGCGCAAGTCAGGGCATTGCAAAGCGATGTCGGCGACGAGATATTTGATGAAGTCGTTAAAATTTTTGACATTGAAACGCGCGAGCTTCTTGGCGCGCTTGAGGGCAGCAAAACAGATGCTGAGCGCTCTAAAATTGCGCACGGTATTCGCGGAAGTGCGGTTAACTTCGGCATGTCCGATGTGGTTGAAGCCGCAAAACAGATCGAACAACAGCCCGAAGATGTTGCTCACGTTGCTACCTTGCGACAGGCCTATGACAGCACGATTGATGTGTTTCTAACCAACCTTAGTGCCAAGCGCCTAAATCAGGAATTCGGCTAGCGCACCATCGTTGGTGATGTCGCGATAGCCAAAACCACCCTGCTCCATCAAATCCGTAAGACGTGTGAAGCTGGATGGATCAGTGGTTTCGATACCAATCAAAACAGACCCAAAGTTGCGCGCTGACTTCTTGAGGTACTCAAACCGTGCAATGTCGTCACTGGGTCCCAGCATGTGAAGGAAATCTTTCAAGGCGCCAGGTCGTTGGGGCATCCGAAGAATGTAGTACTTCTTCAAACCAGCTGATCGCTGCGCCCGCTCTTTCACTTCCGGTAGCCTTTCGAAATCGAAATTGCCGCCCGAAGCGATACAAACCACCCGTTTGCCCCGAATATCGTTCGAAATGTCTTTAAGTGCATCAAGCGCCAACGCGCCCGCAGGTTCGAGTACGACACCTTCGGTATTCAACATATCCAACATAGTTGTACAAATACGGTCCTCGGCAATTCTAATGACGCGATCCAGCGGTGTGTTCTTTAGAACATCAAAGGTTGCATCGCCGATTTGCCCAACCGCCGCACCATCAACAAAAGTATCAACATGATCCAGCGCAACCGGCACACCCGCCTCAAGCGCTGCCGTTAGGTTTGCTCCACCTTCGGGTTCAACCAAGTACAAATCAGCATCAGACCCCTGACTGGCCATGTAAGCAGTCACGCCCGATGAAAGACCGCCGCCGCCCACAGGTAAGACGATCACGTCAGGCGCAGCACCAAGCTGTTGCATCATCTCAACTGCAACTGACGCCTGCCCCTCAATCACATCGGGGTCATCAAAGGGTGATAGAAAATGCGCACCCTGTTCATCACAATAAGCGCGCGCGGCAGCCAAAGTACTGTCGAAATAGTCACCAACCAACACAATCTCGATCGCATCCCCACCGAAAATACGTGTTTTATCAATCTTCTGCTGCGGCGTTGTTACAGGCATAAATATGACGCCGCGTCGCCCGAAATGCTTACATACATAAGCAACGCCCTGGGCGTGATTTCCCGCACTCGCGGCCACAAACAACTGCTGATCCGGGGTCTGCGCCAAACACTTGCGCATCGCATTAAATGCACCGCGAATTTTGTAACTGCGCACAGGTGTCAGATCTTCTCGCTTTAACCAGATATCAGCATCGTACATTTCGCTAAGGTGCGCATTTCTTTGAAGCGGCGATGCCTCGAACAAGGCGCGCATTTCTGTCTCGGATGCTTTGGCTCTTTGTACAAAATCGGTCATGTGCGTTCCCTCTGGTCTCGCCACCCTATCACAGAACAATGTTTCAGAAAGCAGCATCCCTTGCCGCAGGTAACAAAACGGATTATCCCGCCGCCATACGTGATCAGGAGAACGCCAATGTCTGCACCCAAAAAAGTCGTCCTTGCCTATTCAGGTGGCCTCGACACATCCATCATCTTGAAGTGGCTGCAGACAGAATATGGCTGCGAAGTGGTGACTTTCACTGCGGATTTGGGTCAGGGCGAAGAACTTGAGCCAGCGCGCGCCAAAGCGGAAATGATGGGCGCTTCTGACATCTACATTGAAGACGTCCGTGAAGAATTTGTTCGGGATTTCGTTTTCCCGATGTTCCGTGCCAATGCCGTTTACGAAGGTCTTTACCTGCTCGGCACCTCAATTGCGCGGCCACTGATCTCAAAGCGCCTTGTAGAAATTGCGGAAGAAACTGGCGCAGACGCGATTGCGCACGGCGCAACCGGCAAGGGCAATGACCAAGTTCGCTTCGAGCTGGCTGCATACGCGCTAAACCCTGACATCAAAGTCATCGCTCCATGGCGTGAGTGGGACTTATCCAGCCGCACCAAACTGATCGACTTTGCTGAGAAAAACCAAATCCCAATCGCAAAAGACAAGCGCGGCGAAGCACCATTCAGCGTTGACGCAAACCTTTTGCACACCTCGTCTGAGGGCAAGGTTCTGGAAGACCCGGCCGTTGAAGCACCCGATTATGTCTACCAACGCACGGTCCACCCAGAAGACGCACCGAACACAGCTGAATTCATCGAGATCGGCTTTGAAAAAGGTGACGCAGTAAGCATCGACGGCAAAGCAATGTCGCCTGCCGAAGTGCTGACCGAATTGAACACAATAGGTGGCCGCAACGGTGTTGGTCGCCTTGATCTGGTTGAGGGCCGTTTTGTGGGCATGAAGTCACGCGGTATCTATGAAACACCGGGCGGAACTGTCCTGCTTGAAGCACACCGCGGCATTGAGCAGATCACGCTGGACCGTGGCGAAGCGCACCTCAAAGACGAGCTGATGCCACGCTACGCAGAACTGATCTACAATGGTTTCTGGTTCAGCCCAGAGCGTGAGATGCTTCAAGCTGCAATCGACCACTCGCAGCGTCACGTAACCGGAACTGTTAAGCTGAAGCTTTACAAAGGCTCTGTGCGCACAGTCGCACGCTGGTCTGATCACTCGCTTTACTCTGAAGCACACGTCACATTCGAAGATGACGCAGGCGCTTACGATCAAAAAGATGCAGCAGGCTTCATTCAACTGAATGCACTTCGCTTGAAACTTCTCGCTGCGCGCGACCGTCGTCTCAAGTAAGACATATCAATCAGGTTTGAGGCAGTGCTTTGACAGTGTCTCGTAAATTGGCAAAGCGCGCTCCAACAGGGGCGCGTTTTCTTTTGTGACTTCGGGCAATGGGCCCTCAGCACCAGAAAATCCGGTACTATTGTGCACAGCGCCGTACCAGTGCTCCGCCCAAACACCATCAAAATCCTTGGGGCCGCACGGCCACGAAAGCATCGCCTCGTCAAACGGAATGCCCAGCGCATCACAAAGTTTACCAAGCATTTGCCGCGGATCAGCACGAATATCTGCACTATCAATCACCACGCCGCCAAACGTCTCAAACAACTCAAGCTGCTGCGCAAACCCAAGGTCGTCAAACGTGGGGCTTTCCCGTTTCGCCTGATAGCTGGCAATCACCCGCGCTGGATGTCGAATTAGAAAGGCATTCTTCACATCGCCAAGCCAGTCACGTGAAAACGTCGGCAACATATGATGTGTCATATGCTTTTCATACTGCAACGTTTGAGGTTTGGTCAGCGCCATAAGCGCGTCCTGCGCGTTTGTTGGCTGGCTTGCCAATATTGCATCCTGCATCGGGTGAACCAAACCTGTTTGCGCCAAATAGGCGGCATACAACGGCTCATCAATCGCGATGCAATCGGACCGGTTTCCAAACGCATACATCATAGCCGTCGACAGGTTGCGTGGACCTGACCACATGGCGATACGCGTCATTGTTGATCGACCAATTTCTTATAAAGCTCACGCAAGCGCATGGTCATAGGCCCCATCCCACCTGTACCAATCTGGCGCCCGTCAATGTGACTAACAGGAGTTTGCGCGCCGAATGTACCCGTCAAAAACGCTTCATCCGCGCCATAAGTATCAACAAGTGAGTAATTGCGTTCAAATACGGGAATTTCGCTAGCGCGACACAGATCAATCACCTTCTGCCGCGTAATGCCGTTCATGCAGTAATCGCCCGTGCTAGTCCAAACCGCACCCTTACGGACAATAAAAAAGTTGCACGCGTTAGTCGTGTTCACAAAGCCATTAACATCCAACATCAACCCTTCGTCAGCTCCAGCTTTTTCAGCAGCGATACACGCAAGAATACAGTTCAGTTTGCTGTGCGAGTTCAATTTTGGATCTTGGGTCATTGGCAAGCCTCGTAGATGAGGCACGGTCGCCAGCTTGATTGGTCGCGGAATTTTGGGTTGTGAGTGCTCCATAACAATCACGAATGTCGGACCACTTTGACTTAGACTTGGATGCTGAAATGGCCGCGTCTTTGGACCCCTTGTCACCATAAGCCGCGCGTGGGCGTTCGTGGTCATCTCATTAGCAATGCGGGTCTGTTCCAGCGCAGTTCGCACTTCTTTCCGGGTTTTGCCGATATCTAGATCAATCGCTTTTGCGGCCTCAAACAGACGGTCCAAATGCTCATCCAGAAAAGCCCAAACACCATTATAAAGACGCAACCCCTCCCAAACACCATCGCCCAGCATAAAGCCGCTGTCGTAAACGCTAACCACAGCCTCGACTTTTGGCACAACACGATCGTTCAAATAGATCAAAAGCGCTTCATTTCGGGCGTCTTCTTCGGCTTGGTGGGTTGTTACGTGCTCATTCATAATTTTGCATCCTGCACATCTTTAAGGTCGGGTATCACATCAGCAGTACCATGACGTGTCACCATGATCGCAGCGGCTTGAACGGCTAAATTCAGGGACTGTTCCAGACCAAAACCACGATCAAGCCCAGCCACAAAGTACCCAGTAAAAGTATCACCCGCCCCTGTAGTATCAACTGCAACAACTTTGACCGCAGGCACATCAAGCCTTGTGCCATTGTCATAAACTGTAACGCCATCTGCACCCTTGGTGATCAGCACCTGTGCAATGCCCAACTCGGACACATCTTTGCCAGTCGCATCTTGGAGCTGGTCTGCCTCAACCTCGTTCAACACAAGAATATCGATCAGCCCATCAAGCACCATAATTGCGTCGGCCGAAAACGGCGCGGCAGCATACATCACCCGCAGAGCAAGTTCTTTTGCAATTTTAGCCGCTTCATACTGACCATTGGTTTCGTTCTGCGTTACGAAAATATCACCGGCATTCGCCTCACTCAGCGCAGAGCCAATCAGATTTTCGGGAATAACCCCATTTGCGCCTGAATAGAGTATGATTTGGTTCTCGCCATCATCATCAACAGTGATAATCGCGTGGGCCGTTGGTTCATCCGCGACCGCAATAAACCGCGTATCCACGCCATACTCCAAAAGTCGGTCGCGCCATTTTGTACCGTCCTCACCCACAGCACCGATATGACAAACACGCGCCGCAGCGCGCGCCGCAGCCACAGACATGTTTGCGCCCTTGCCGCCCAGCCCAACAGTCAACGACCGAGAGGCCAACGTCTCTCCGGCAACGGGCAGCTTATCGACGCGGTAGGTATGATCGGCGTTAATAGACCCCAAATTCCAGATGGTCATGCATCACCCCACATTGCAGGCGGCAATAATTGCCATGTTCAAAATATCTGTCTCAGATGACACCGTCGAACAAATCTGAATCGGGTGATCAACACCCGTCAGGATAGGCCCTAAAATAGTAGCCCCCGCCATCTCTTGCATCAACTTCACGCTGATGGACGCTGAGTGACGCGCAGGCACCACCAACACATTCGCAGGTCCAGTAAGCCGTGAGAACGGATAGCTTTTTTGCGCTTCCGCATTCAGCGCCACGTCAACAGCCATCTCGCCCTCAAATTCGAAATCAACGCCCTTTTTGTCCAGCAACATAGGCGCCAAATGCATCTTCTCAGCACGTTCTGACACCGGATAGCCAAAGGTAGAAAAGCTGACAAACGCCACGCGGGGTACCAAACCAAGCTGCCGCGCAACACCCGCACCTTTAATGGCGATGTCGGCCAAGTCAGCCTCGTTTGGCCACTCATGAACAACCGTATCACCGATCAAAACAATCCGCCCTTTATGCAAAATAGCGGTAATGCCCACCGCGCCATCACCAGGGCCCAGATCAAACACATGGTTCATCAAATCCAGAACATGGGCAGATTTTCGTGTGGCACCGGAAACAAGTCCATCTCCGTGACCGTGGGCAAGCATAAGTGCAGAAAACACGTGGCGGTCACGCGCAGCGAGGCGGTGCACATCAGATTGGTCAAACCCTTTGCGCTGCAGCCGTTCATACAAGAATGATTTATACATCGGCAGATGCGGAGAGTTTTTGGCGTTCACCACCTCAAGCTCTCGGTAGGCATCGCCCATCCCTGCTGTAGTCAACAGGTCCTTAACATCAGCCTCACGTCCGACGACCAGCGCCTTGCCAAGGCCAGACCGCTGATACTGAACAGCAGCACGCAACACCCGTGGATCATCTCCTTCGGCGAAAATCATCCGCGCTTGCGCACGTTTTGCCCGCGCGTGAATGCCCCGCAAAATAGACGCGGTTGGGTCCATTCTTGATTTCAGATTAAGTGTGTACGCCTCCATGTCCACAATCGGGCGGCGCGCTACACCGGTATCCATACCAGCCTTCGCGACAGCAGGCGGGATCACATGGATCAAGCGTGGATCAAACGGTGTTGGAATGATGTAATCACGGCCAAATGTTAGCTTACGACCATATGCAACTGCGACCTCATCAGGCACATCTTCGCGGGCCAACTCCGCCAACGCACGCGCACAGGCAAGCTTCATTTCATCATTAATCGCCCGGGCATGAATATCCAGCGCACCGCGGAACAAGTATGGAAAGCCCAACACGTTGTTCACTTGGTTCGGGTAGTCACTGCGCCCCGTCGCAACGATGGCATCAACTCGCACCTCATGCGCTTCTTCAGGCGTGATTTCCGGATCAGGGTTTGCCATCGCAAAAATAACAGGGTTATCCGCCATTGATGCAACCATCTGCGGTGTAACAGCACCTTTTGCAGAAACACCCAAGAACACATCACAACCAACCATCGCATCCTCAAGGCTGCGCGCATCAGTGCGCGCGGCGTGTGCAGATTTCCATTGGTTCATGCCTTCGGTGCGGCCTTGGTAAATAACACCCTTTGTGTCGCACATAATGCAGTTGTCGTGCTTAGCGCCCATCGCCTTGATCAACTCAAGACACGCGATGCCAGCAGCACCCGCTCCGTTCAGGACGATTTTTACGTCCTCAATCTTCTTACCCGATAAATACAGCGCATTAATTAGACCCGCTGCGCAAATCACCGCTGTCCCGTGTTGGTCGTCGTGAAAGACAGGGATATCCATCTCTTCCTTCAGACGCTGCTCAATGATGAAACACTCGGGTGCTTTGATGTCTTCAAGGTTCACACCGCCGAACGTAGGACCCATCAGCTTCACAGCATTCACGAATGCATCCACGTCTTGGGTATCAAGCTCGATGTCGACGCTGTTTACATCCGCAAACCGCTTAAACAGTACCGCTTTACCTTCCATCACGGGCTTACTTGCTAACGCGCCCAAATTCCCAAGGCCCAAAATCGCTGACCCATTGGAAATGACCGCCACCAAATTGCCCTTGGTCGTATAATCATACGCAGCCTCAGGCGAGTCCGCGATAGCCTGAACAGGCACAGCAACACCAGGTGAATACGCCAACGACAGGTCCCGCTGGGTGGTCATTGGAACAGTCGCGGAAATCTCAAATTTGCCTGGAGTTGGCTGTAAATGAAACGCTAAAGCTTCGGCGTCGGTGACTTTGGTGTTGGACATCGTTTTTAGGCCTTTGTTTTGATTACAGAAGTGATAGCGCTCTGGATTGACACAAACAACGGTTTTGGGGTTTCGGCGACTTCGCCCTGCGGTTAGTTTTCACAAACACCGTTTGACCTTGGGGGATCCGATGGCGGCGTCTGCGCACACAACCACACCGATGATGGCCCAATATCTTGGCATCAAAGAAGAATACCCTGATGCGCTATTGTTCTATCGCATGGGCGATTTTTACGAGTTGTTCTTTGATGATGCGGTTCAAGCGGCCTCTGCTTTGGACATCGCACTTACCAAGCGCGGCAAACACAACGGTGAAGATATCCAGATGTGCGGTGTACCGTTTCATGCAGCCGAAGGATATCTGCTGACACTTATACGCAAGGGGTTTCGCGTTGCCGTGGGCGAACAGCTTGAAAGCCCGGCCGAGGCGAAAAAGCGCGGCCATAAATCTGTCGTCAAGCGTGGTGTCGTGCGGCTAGTCACACCCGGCACATTGACCGAAGACAGCCTGCTAGAAGCACGGCGTAACAACTTTCTCTGCGCCTATAACGAAGTTCGATCGGACGGTGCAATTGCGTGGGTCGATATCTCAACAGGCGAAGTGCGCGTTTTGTCATGCAAACGTTCACGCTTATCCCCTGAATTGGCGCGATTGCTGCCTAAAGAAGTGCTCATCGCCGATGCAATTGAACGCGATTGTGCGGAAATAGTGTCTGATATTGGCGGTGCGCTCACTGTTCTTGGTGCATCAAGTTTCGACAGCACACGGGGTAAAGAGCGGCTAATGGAGGCGTTTGAGGTCGCATCTTTGGACGCTTTCGGCACCTTCAATCGCGCGGAGCTTGGCGCACTTGGCGCCATTATTGATTATCTCGACATCACGCAGAAAGGGAACATGCCCCTGCTGCAACGGCCCATTCGGGAAGACGAAGGGGGCTTGGTTCAGATTGATGCCGCCACCCGCCGAAACCTTGAAATCACGACCAGCATGAACGGCGGGCGTGATGGCACATTGTTGCAAACCATCGACCGCACCGTAACGTCGGCAGGCGGGCGTTTGCTAGAGCGGCGCATCAACGCCCCTTCCCGTGATGTTACCCTGATCAATGACCGCTTGGATGCCGTTGCGCATTTTCTATCTGATCCATTGTTACGTGACACCGTCCGAGAAGCGCTACGCAAATGCCCTGATATTGAGCGCGCCCTATCTCGCATCTCTCTGGACCGGTCTGGACCACGTGACCTTGCTGCTATTCGTAACGGACTTCAACAAGCAGAAGATCTTTTCGCAAACCTGCCTCAAACTGGCCTGCCCACTGATATCGACGCCGCACGCACAGCACTTAGCGGCCACGGCGAACTGGTCGCACTTCTGGATGACGCACTGATCGCTGAGCCACCACTCTTGGCGCGCGATGGCGGATTCATCACAGAAGGATATGATGCTGAGCTGGATGAGACTCGCAAGCTTAGCAATGAGGGCCGAAGCGTGATCGCCTCAATGCAAGCCGATTTTGCTGAGCAAACGGGCATCTCATCGCTCAAAATCAAGCACAACAATGTCTTGGGTTATTTCATTGAAACCACCGCTCTTCACGCTGAAAAAATGCTGTCTGCGCCTTGGTCTGAAACTTTCATCCACCGCCAAACCACAGCAAACGCAGTGCGCTTTACCACCGTGGAACTGTCTGATCTCGAAACGCGCATCCTGAATGCAGGCGGTCGTGCGCTTGAAATCGAAAAGCGGGTCTATTCCAGCCTAACTACCGCGATTTTAGAAACCGCAGCGACAGTTGCCACCACATCAGCTGCACTTGCAGAACTAGATGTGTTTGCTGCGCTAGCCGATATTGCCAGCGGTGAAGGCTGGACCCGACCCACCGTTGACACCACTGGCGCATTTGAAATTGAACAGGGCCGCCACCCGGTTGTTGAAAGGTCGCTCAAGGCGCAAAACGCCGCGTTCGTGGCCAATGATTGCACACTGACCAAATCTGAAAATAACGCTGCCGTTTGGTTGCTAACGGGCCCAAACATGGCGGGTAAATCTACATTCCTGCGCCAAAACGCGCTGATTGCGTTGATGGCACAAATGGGGTCGTTCGTACCCGCTGCCCGCGCGCATATCGGTGCCGTTTCACAACTTTTCAGCCGTGTAGGTGCCTCGGATGATCTGGCGCGCGGCCGCTCAACGTTCATGGTTGAGATGGTCGAAACGGCCGCCATTTTGAACCAAGCTGATGACCGCGCCTTGGTTATTTTGGACGAGATCGGTCGCGGCACAGCAACTTATGACGGCCTATCAATTGCGTGGTCAACGCTGGAATATCTGCACGACCAAAACAAATGCCGCGCATTATTTGCGACCCACTACCATGAAATGACGCAACTTGCAGGCAAGATGGACGGCGTCAGCAATGCGACGGTTGCTGTGCGCGAACATGACGGCGATGTCATCTTTTTACACGAAGTCCGAAAAGGCGCAGCAGACAGGTCTTACGGCGTGCAGGTCGCAAAACTCGCAGGGCTGCCGCCAATGGTCATCGCCCGCGCACAATCAGTTTTAGAGGCACTTGAAAAAGGTGAGCGCGAAGGAACAGCGGGCCAAAAGGCTATCGTTGATGACCTGCCTCTTTTCTCTGCAACACCTGCCAGCCCAGCGCCTACAAAAGAAAAAGCCAACGCAGTTGAAGCCGCGTTGGCTGAAATGTTACCAGATGAGATGTCACCACGGGACGCGCTTGACGCCCTTTACCAACTCAAAGCGTTGACTAAGCCGGCGTAGAAGAAACGCCAACTTGCGCGGGGCGCAACAAACGATCGTGCAGCATAAAGCCCTCGGCCATTACCTGAATGATGTCACCGGCTTTGGTGCCCGGCACAGGCGCTTCAAACATCGCCTCATGGTTTTGCGGATCAAACCGGTCCCCGACTTCAGGTGAAATCACAACGATACCGTGCTTGCCAAAGACGCTGATCAACTCACGCATCGTCAGCTCAATACCCTCAAGCAGCGCTTTGTTCGCCTCGCGCTGTTCGTCAGTCACGGTTTCCAACGCGCGCTTCATGTTGTCATAAACTGGCAACATGTCCCGCGACAGTTTTGAACCGCCGTAATTCTCAGCCTCGCGGCGATCACGATCCGAACGCTTGCGCGCATTTTCAGCATCAGCCAGCGCACGCATGAAGCGATCGCGATAGTCATCACGCTCAGCCTTCAACGCATCACGCTCCAACTCTTCGTCAGAGAAATCGACATCCGCCTCTTGATCCAGCTCCGCCTCAGCTTCTGCCAAATCATCGAGGAAGTTCGTTGGTTCCTGTTCTGCCATATCTTTACCCTTTATCCGCGGTCGGCCATCAGTTTCCCGATTAATTGGGCAGTGTAATCAACGATCGGGACAATACGTCCGTAGTTCAATCGCGTCGGGCCAATGACCCCCACAGCACCAATAATCTTTCGGTCAGCGTTCATATAAGGAGAAACCACCAAAGAGGAACCCGAAAGTGAAAAAAGCTTGTTCTCAGAGCCAATAAAAATACGCACGCCTTCGCCTTCGTCGGTCAACTCTAGAAACTCGGCAATATCACGCTTGCGTTCAAGATCATCAAACAGCGTTTTGATGCGATCCAACTCTGCAGGATCACCACCTTCGTTAATCAAATTGGACCGCCCGCGCACAATAAGACGCTCGCTTGCGGTGCCTTCATTCTCCCAAAGCGCCAGCCCGCTTTCGACCATATCCTTGGCCAGCGTATCAATCTCTTGGCGGCGCTTTGAAATCTCACCGCTGACGACGCGCTGCAACTCTGAAACTGTCCTGCCTTCGGCAACGGCATTTAGAAAGTTGGCAGCTTCTCTCATCGAAGAAGGCGTCTGGCCCATCGGCGGTGTGAACACGCGATTTTCCACCTGACCATCCGCAAACACAAGCACCACCAAAGCCCGATCAGGACCAAGTGAGACAAACTCAATATGCTTGATCGGCGCTTCCGTTTTTGGCGTCAAAACCAGCGATGCGCCCTGCGTTAGACCCGAAAGCGCCCCACCAACGCGGTCCATCAGTGCAGGCACGCCATCAGAATTAGACGACATCGTATTCTTCAAATGGTCACGGTCCACGGCATCAAGATCACGGACCTCAAGTAAACCATCCACAAACATCCGCAAACCAATTTGCGTGGGCACACGACCCGCAGAAATATGCGGACTATCCAACAGACCAAGATGCTCAAGGTCTTGCATGACATTACGAATGGTCGCCGCACTTACCTTTTCCGACATTTCCCGCGTCAGCGTCCGCGACCCAACAGGATCGCCGCTCTCAAGATACGACTGCACAACGCGGCGAAACACTTCGCGCGACCGGTCATTCATATTGTCAAAGGGGCTCTCGATCTCTGTCATAGACGGTAATTTGATCCCCCCCACCCAATGTTGCAAGGGGTTGCGTTCAGTTTGCCACCATGTGATCCAATCTCCAGAAAAACAAAGGATGATATGATGCGCCCCTCCAACCGTGCACTTGATGAAATGCGGTCTATTGAGATCGAAACCAACGTGACCCGCCACGCGGAAGGCAGCTGCCTGATCAAAGTCGGCGATACCCACGTGCTGTGCACCGCATCTGTTGACGAGCGCGTCCCCCCCTTCATCAAAGGATCTGGCCTCGGCTGGGTTACTGCAGAATATGGTATGCTGCCCCGTGCAACACACACACGTATGCGCCGTGAAGCCAAGAATGGACAATCCGGACGCACCCAAGAAATTCAACGCCTAATCGGCCGCAGCCTCCGCGCCGGTGTTGACCGCGTCGCTATGGGCGAGCGTCAAATCACAGTGGACTGCGACGTTATCCAAGCGGACGGTGGCACGCGCTGTGCCTCAATTACGGGTGGTTGGGTTGCACTTTCCTTGGCCGTCCAAAAACTGATGAAAGCAGGCGACATCAAAACAAACCCGCTGATCAGCGCCGTTTCTGCGGTAAGCTGTGGCATCTACGCGGGCCAGCCCGTTCTTGATCTGGACTACCCCGAAGACAGCGAAGCAGGTGTGGACGGTAACTTTGTCATGACTGGCGACGCTGGTCTGATCGAAATCCAGATGTCCGCTGAGGGCTCTATCTTCAGCCGCACACAAATGGATCAACTTCTTGACCTTGCGATCAAAGGAAGCGCTGAGCTAACCAAAGCACAACTAGCGGCGGTAGGTGCATAAATGCGCAAACTCACCGAACCCAAGATCGTCCTCGCCAGCCATAACGCAGGAAAACTGCGCGAAATCTCTGAACTGCTGAAACCTTTTGGTATCGAAGTGGTCTCGGCGGGCGAGCTTGGGCTTGATGAGCCAGAAGAAACGGAAAGCACTTTCCACGGAAACGCCCGCATCAAAGCGCATTATGCCGCCAAAAATGCAGGCCTTCCGGCGCTTTCAGATGACAGCGGCATTACAGTTGACGGCCTTGACGGCGCACCGGGCGTCTACACCGCAGACTGGGCCGAAACGCCAAAAGGCCGCGACTTCCCCCTCGCCATGAGCAAAGTCTGGAACGCACTTGAAGAACGCGACGCCGACTACCCGCGCCTCGCCGCCTTTAACTGCACGCTCTGCATCGCTTGGCCCGACGGACACGACGAAATCTTTGACGGCATAGTCAAAGGCGAAGTCGTCTGGCCAATGCGTGGTGAACACGGGTTTGGCTTTGACCCCATGTTCCAACCCCTTGGTCATTCAGAAACATTCGGCGAAATGGATCCCGCGCAAAAACACGCCATGTCACACCGCGCCGATGCATTCGCAAAACTGATCGCAGGCTGCCTTGACTGAAGACTGGCAAAATGGCGGGTTCGGCCTGTACATTCACTGGCCCTTTTGCAGCGCAAAATGTCCGTACTGTGATTTCAACTCGTACGTTGCGGATAGAATAGACGAAAACCGCTGGGTTAGAGCCTACATTGCGGAAATTGAACGTACAGCTTCACTCACCAAAGGGCGGGTGCTGAATTCAGTCTTCTTTGGCGGCGGCACCCCCAGTTTGATGTCCGTTTCCGCCATTGAACAGATCATCACAGCCGTGCGCGCCAATTGGTCATGCGCAAATACGATCGAAATCACGATGGAGGCGAACCCGACGTCCGTCGAAGCAGGCCGTTTTGTCGGCTACAAAGATGCAGGTGTGAACCGTATTTCAGTTGGCATTCAAAGCCTCAACGATGATGATCTCAAACGCCTCGGCCGCCTTCATACAGTTCGCGAAGGCATCCAAGCCTTTGAACTTGCGTCAAAAACCTTTGAAAAGTGCAGCTTTGATCTCATCTACAGCCGCCAAAATCAAACACTTGCCGATTGGCAATCTGAACTGAAAGAGGCACTCACGATCGCTGCTGGCCACCTTTCAATGTACCAACTAACGATTGAGCCCAATACAGCCTTTGGTGATCGTTATGAAAAAGGCCTGCTAAAGGGACTGCCGACCGAAGACACCGAAGCAGACATGTATTTTGCAACGCAGGAAATCGCTGCAAATGCAGGATATATGTCATATGAAGTGTCTAATTACGCTAAACCGGACCATGAAAGCGCCCACAACCTGATCTATTGGCGCTACGGCGATTACATCGGTATCGGCCCTGGCGCGCATGGAAGGGTAACTCTTAACGGAACCCGCCACGCGACAGAAACGGAATTAAGTCCCCTAAATTGGCTCAAATCAGTCGAACAAAACGCAACAGGCGAAACCACGACCGCCCCGCTATCACGCGAAGAGCAAGGAACAGAATTTCTACTGATGGGCCTGCGATTGGCAGAAGGCGTTTCGCCAACTCGCTATAGCGAAATATCGGGTCTAACACTGCCAGAAACAGCAATTGCCCACCTAGCAGAACTCGGTTTGATCGCTGCAAATGACGACAACTTAGCAGTCACCCCCAAGGGACGACCACTGATTAACGGCATCTTGCGCGAATTGCTTACCGATTAACCCGCAAGCAATCTGCAAAGGTCATCTAGTTGCTCTAAGTCTTTGTATTTAATCACGATTTGGCCACCATCGTTGCCGGGATTGTGGGAAATTGAAACGCCCATCCGCAACTGGGCCGACAATTCGCCTTCAAGCGCGCGCGTATCAGCGTCTTTATCATTAGAGCCACCGCTGCGCCCACCACTCGAACCACCTGATTTGCCCGAGTTAGAGCCGTTTTTAACCAGCTCTTCGGTCTGTCGAACTGACAAACCCTTTGCGATAACAGTCTGTGCAATCTTACTTGGATTATCCGCGCTAATCATTGCGCGTGCGTGACCCATACTCAACGCACCCGTTACCACTTTGTCTTGCACATCGTCAGGAAGGGTCAATAAGCGCAGCAAGTTAGTAATGTGCGACCGGCTTTTCCCCATCGCCTTAGCAACTGCATCTTGTGTATGTCCATGTCTTTGGATCAATTGGTTGTAGGCTAAGGCCTCCTCAACCGCGTTCAGATCAGCGCGCTGAATATTCTCGATGATACCCAACTCGAGTACTTCAGTATCGTTGAAGTCCCGAACGATTACGGGCACTTCATGGATTTGCGCTCTCGCAGCAGCGCGCCAACGCCGCTCACCCGCAACAATCTGATAAGCACCTTTCTGCCCTGTCGTATCCGGACGGACGATCAGCGGCTGAATAATTCCCTTTTCCCGAAGCGAACTTGCCAACTCATCCAAATCACTCTCATCAAACGATTTCCGCGGCTGGTCAGGGTTCGGAAAAATTAGATCAATTGACACTAACGTGGTGCTTTTCACCACATCCTCCGACGGCGTTTCTGATTGCGTAGGAACATCAGCCATCAAAGCAGACAACCCACGGCCCAACCCGCGACCTTTGTTTGGTGACTTACTCATGATCTAAACTCCTTCTTGAGCGCGCTGCCGGCGCAAAAATTCCTTGGTCAGCGCACGATACGCCTGACTCCCGCTCGAACGCGGGTCATATTCTAGAACAGATTGCGCATAAGACGGCGCTTCACTTACACGTACGTTCCGCGGAATAACCGTTTTGAAAACAAGATCTTTCAGTACTTCTCTGGCATCATTTTCGACCTGCTGGGCCAAGTTGTTCCGCTGGTCATGCATCGTCATCACGACACCCTCGATACGCAAGGCGGGGTTAGCTGCTTCACGAACTTCACGGATGGTAATCATCAGCTGAGATAATCCCTCAAGCGCGAAAAACTCACTTTGTAGCGGCACAAGAATGCTATGTGCTGCGACCATTGCGTTAACAGTCAGCAAGTTGAGCGAGGGCGGACAATCAATAATGACATAGTCATAACCAAGTGCAGTCATATCTACTGACCGCAGCACGTCCCGCAGTAAAAAACTACGCTTTTCATTAGAAATAAGCTCTATATCGGCCGAACTGAGATCAGTCGTCGACGCGACAATATCAAGGTTTTCAACAGCCGTCGGAACAATAACCTCGTCAATCGGCGCATTTGAAACAAGAAGATCATACACCGTCTGGGTCGCTTCTTCTTTTTGCACCCCGAGGCCCGTTGTCGCATTTCCTTGTGGATCAAGATCGATCAGCAAAACCGATAGGTGCAGTTCAGACAGCCCTGCGGCGAGGTTAATCGCGGTTGTCGTTTTACCAACCCCCCCCTTTTGATTGGCAACGGCAATAATCTTTGCAGGATCGATATTATGCACGCTTCAACGCCTTAATCTTTACCAGTTTCGCCTCGGGATCGGTTTTGCTTGGGACCAAATCTAACTCAAACGACCACTTATCCCGCACAACTGCAAGCTCCGCTTCAACCGTACGCCCTTTTAAGAACAAATATTCTGTATCACTGTGCCCGTGGGGATGAGCCCAATCAAACAGTACATCAAGGCTTGCGAGAGCTCGGGCTGTTATCACATCCGCAGAAATCGGTTCGAGTGTTTCTATCCGCGCCGTTTCAACCCGGGCATTTAAGGAAAGTTCACGAATACACGTACGAAGAAATGCACACTTTCGGGCATCGCTTTCCACTAAAACCGTGGTTCGTTGGGGCGCGGTCTGAAGAAGATAAATGGCGATCACAATACCAGGTAGACCGCCACCACTTCCGAGGTCTGCTACTGTTTGCGTAATTTCACTGATATGACTGCATATCTGCAAACTATCGTTGATGTGGCGGTCGGACAAAGATTCCAAAGTTGTCGGTGAGACAAGATTGATCTTCGGATTCCACTTACGAATAAGCGCTTCATACGCCTGTAGCCGCTCTGATGTTTCACGTGAAACATCCATTACGCAATCGACTTTCGCTGACTGCTTTTAGCAATAGCCATCAAGATCGATAGACATGCGGGCGTCATACCGTCAATCTTTGCTGCCTTTGCAATGGTCTCTGGCTTTGCCTTCAAAAGCTTATTCTGCATCTCATTGGAAATACCGCTAACCGCCGAGTAGTCAAAGTTAACGTCAAGTGCGGTCTGTTCATCCCTTTTTAAGCCTTCTGCATCTCGGTCTTGCCGAGCAATATAGTGTGCATACATCGCGTCGTTAGAAAGCTGGAGCTGAATATCTGAATCAATACTTTCTACTCCTGCCTCCAACTTTGCAGCACACTCCATATCAAACCCGTTCATCGACAAAAGATCAAACAAAGTACGTTTGGTTCCATCTTGGTTGATTTTCACGCCCGTTTCCGCAACTTGTTTCGGCGTAAAGACCTTTGCAGTCAGAATATCCATCCCAACATTAATGGAGTGTTTTTTCTCATCATAAGAGGCCCAGCGGACCTGTGAAATCAGGCCAAGCTCTTTTCCAAACTCTGTGAGCCGTTGGTCTGCGTTGTCAGCCCTTAGCGAAAGACGATACTCCGCACGAGATGTAAACATTCTATAGGGTTCCAAAACGCCTCTACTCGTTAGATCATCTATCATGACGCCTATATAAGACGTCCGACGGCTGAAAATTACTGGCTCTCTATCCAAAACACTAAGGCCAGCATTTAGGCCTGCGACTAGCCCCTGTGCTGCGGCCTCTTCATATCCTGTAGTTCCATTAATCTGGCCCGCAAAATATAGGCTATTTACGCTTTTCAATTCAAGCGTCTGCTTAAGCGCCCTGGGATCTACATAGTCATACTCGATAGCGTAGCCTAGCTGATGTATTTCTGCGCTCTCAAGTCCCTTAATGGACCTAATGTACTGATACTGAACGTCTTCTGGCAACGACGTCGAAATACCGTTTGGGTAAATCCAGTCACTACTCAGACTTTCTGGCTCAAGGAAGATCTGGTGAGATGTTTTGTCAGCAAAACGAACAACTTTATCTTCAATAGAGGGACAATACCGCGGTCCAACACCATCAATGTGTCCACCGTACATCGCAGATTTATCGAGGTTTTTCGTAATTATGTCGTGTGTGTGTTCATTTGTGTGAGTGATGGCGCAACTAACTTGTTGAGCGGAAACATCTTTTGTCAGAAACGAGAAAAAGGCAGGAACGTCATCCCCAGGCTGAACTTCCAACCCCTCAAAATTTATCGATCCCTTCGCAATTCGAGGAGGTGTGCCTGTTTTTAGGCGTCCAATAGGAAGCCCCAAATTCAAAATACGATCAGCCAGCTTGGTGGAAGCATTCTCTCCCATTCGGCCAGCGCTGTAAGAAACGTCACCGATGTGCACTTTCCCATTCAGGAAGGTTCCGGTTGTCATAACTACCTTTTGAGCAGTGATTTCGGAACCATCACCGAGAACCACACCATTAACGATATCGCCTTGCATCTTCAGGTCAGCAACTTCACCTATTATGATTTCAAGGTTTGGTGTATTCCGTAACTCATGCCTCATAAGCTCCCCATAAAGAAGCCGGTCAACTTGGGCACGTGGCCCTTGGACTGCTGGTCCTTTTCGACGGTTTAGCAAGCGGAATTGGATGCCAGCTTGATCCGAAAGACGCCCAAGAATACCATCAAGCGCATCTATTTCGCGTACAAGATGACCCTTACCCAAACCACCAACTGCAGGATTGCAAGACATTGCACCGATGCCAGCCTCCGTCATTGTAATGAGCGCTGTTGAAACCCCTAACCGTGCAGAAGTTGCCGCCGCTTCAGTACCTGCATGACCTGCGCCGATTACGATTACGTCAAAATGTTTCACGTGAAACACTCCTTACTTTCCAAGACAGAACGACGAAAACACTTTATCCAGTACATCTTCAACATCAACGTGACCGATCAATTGATCAAGTTGTCGTGTTGCTGCGCGTAAATCATCTGCGACCAACTCAACTTCTTGTCCATTTTCCAAGCCAAAAATCGCTGTATCCAAATAGCCCACGGCGTTCGTAATCGCAATCCCGTGCCGTTCTAACGTAGCGACGCCTACCCTTGAAACGCGATCACTTAAAACCGTTCCGATATGGTTAAGGATGCGGTCGATGCCGTGGCCCGTCTTTCCCGACAACCCATTATCATACACACCTTCATCATCTTTAGCCGTCACGATCAAATCATCAGCCGTCATATCGACCGGCTCAACATCATCATTAGGCGTCTTGAGCCAAATGCGCAGGTCAGCAGAGGCAGCGCGATCCAAAGCACGTTCAACACCAATTTTTTCTACACTATCGTCAGTGGCGCGAATGCCCGCCGTATCAAGAATCCGTACTGAATGACCCCGCAGGTCAAGATCAACCTCCAACACATCGCGCGTGGTACCGGCTACATCCGTAACGATAGCTACATCACGTCTGGCTAACGCATTGATAAATGTAGACTTTCCAGCGTTTGGTTGACCAATGATGGCAACCTCAAACCCAGATCTTACACGTTCAGAAACAACTACGCCGCGGGCCTGTGCCTCAAGCTCAGCACGCAATGGCAGCAATATTTCGGACACCTCGGGGAATACATCCACGGGAACTTCTTCGTCGGCAAAATCAATTGTCGCTTGAAGCAGCGCGCCAGCGTGAATTAGCTTTGCACGCCAATCGGCCACTGCTGTTTTCAGATGTCCATTCAAAAGCTTACGCGCTTGGGTTGCTTGGCTTTCTGTCTCTGCGTCAATCAGATCAGCAAGCCCTTCAACTTCTTCAAGCGTCATTCGACCGTTGATCAAAGCACGGCGAGTAAACTCACCCGGTTCAGCCATGCGCATATTTGACAACTGAGAAAGGATTAAAATTGCTTCTTTTTGAATGGCGGGGCTACCATGAAGGTGCAGCTCTACGGTTTCTTCGCCTGTAAAGCTTGCTCCTTTGGCGAAACCCAAAACAAGCGGCGTATCAATTATCTCACCGCCTATTTTATGGAAATCCGCCAAATAAGGCGTCCGCCGATCCGCATTGATTTTAGGCATCACAGGCTTCAAGGCGTCAAAGACACCCTGCCCCGACAGCCGCAGCACACTGACACCCGCACGGCCGACAGCCGTCGCAAAGGCGAAAATAATATCCATTATTCAGCCTCCTTTTTGTAGCGGGTGTTAGCCGTTCATTGAGTCGAAGAAGTCCGCGTTACTCTTTGTTTGCTTAAGTTTTGACAGTAAGAATTCGATGGCGTCCGTCGTTCCCATTGGGTTCAAGATACGACGCAGCACGTAGGTTTTCTGCAGATCAACTTTATCAATCAACAGGTCTTCCTTACGTGTACCTGATTTCAGAATATCCATCGCTGGGAAGACGCGTTTATCTGCGACTTTACGATCAAGCACGATTTCAGAGTTACCTGTGCCTTTGAATTCTTCAAAGATCACTTCGTCCATCCGCGACCCAGTATCAATCAAGGCCGTTGAGATGATGGTCAAAGAACCACCTTCTTCGATATTCCGCGCAGCACCGAAGAACCGTTTAGGGCGTTGAAGCGCGTTGGCATCCACACCACCGGTCAAAACTTTACCAGAGGAAGGAACAACGGTGTTGAACGCGCGTCCAAGACGAGTGATCGAGTCGAGAAGGATCACAACGTCGCGTTTATGCTCAACAAGGCGTTTCGCCTTTTCGATAACCATTTCTGACACAGCAACGTGGCGCGTTGCAGGTTCATCAAACGTTGAGGATACAACCTCGCCCTTCACGGAGCGCTGCATGTCCGTAACTTCTTCTGGGCGTTCATCAATCAAAAGGACGATCAAATAGCATTCTGGGTGGTTTTTCTCGATGCTGGTCGCGATGTTTTGGAGCAGAACCGTTTTGCCCGTGCGCGGAGGCGCCACGATCAACGAACGTTGGCCCTTACCAATTGGCGCAACCAAGTCGATAATCCGCGCAGAGCGATCCTTGCTTGCTGTTGGGTCCTCGAGTTCCATTTTCAGACGCTCATCAGGGTAGAGCGGTGTCAGGTTTTCAAATGCAACTTTGTGGCGCGCTTTTTCGGGCTCTTCAAAATTGATTTGTTGAATGCTTGTTAGTGCAAAGTAACGCTCGTTATCACCAGGGGCACGCATGACGCCTGTAATCGTATCACCTGTGCGCAGCGAATATTGGCGGATCATGTCAGGTGAGACGTAAATATCATCCGGACCCGGCAGATAGTTTGCCTCGGTTGATCGAAGAAAACCAAATCCGTCCTGAAGCACTTCCATGACGCCGTCACCGCTGATTTCCCAGCCGTCTTCCGCCCGCTCCTTCAGAATCGAGAACATCATATCCCCTTTGCGCATCGTCGATGCGTTTTCGATCTCAAGCTCTTCAGCCAAAGACAGGAGGTTTTTTGGGCTTTGAGCTTTCAGCTCAGCCAATGACAGACGCTCTTGGGTCATACTTTCACCGTCATGCGTTGGAACGCATTATTTTAAAGGAGTTAAAGTGTTCGGATGAACACTTAAGCCGTAGCTAACATGAGTGGGTTAGTCAAACTTCGATTTGAGAGGTTCAATGCTTCTTCTAATAATAAGAAAGATTAAAAATTGATGATGATGGAGTGTTAAGAATATCTGTGGATTACTTTTTATCCAATTCTTTATCCACAGTGTATCGGTAGATTTACACCTAAATATATTTAGATAGTTGTATTAAATCAATATGTTGAGCATATCTTTACGTCTTGTTAATTAACGTAAAGCAAAATTATCCACAGCGTAGATTCGACACATTTATCCTTTCCACAGGCGTATAAAATCGGCAAATTGTCGTGGAATTGTGCTATGTCCTGCTGTGATGGGAATGGTGCTGAAATCTCACGGTGACTGTCCTTAAGGCATTCATTGGTTTGTCCAAAAGGTTATCCACATCTCTTTTTCACTTACACTCGCTTCGTCCTCGAAAATTCGGGCTCAGCTGCTCGAAAACGCGGGCATTCCTGTAACGATTCGACCTATGCCCATTGATGAGGAGCTGATCAAAGGCGCGATGGTTGCCGAAGGCGCACCCCCACGGGATGTCGCGGATGCGCTGGCTGAAATGAAAGCGCGGCGATTGTCAGATAAAGGACATGAGGGGCCGATTTTGGGCTGTGATCAGGTTCTGGACTTCAAAGGCGCTATTTATTCAAAGCCGACCTCACCAGATGATGCGCGTGCGCAGTTGCGGGCATTGTCAGCACAGGTTCATTATTTGCATACGGCGGCTTGTTTATATCAGGATGGCAAACCCGCGTGGCGGCATGTTTCACGTGTAACGTTGCGCATGCGGCAATTGAGTGATGCCTATATTGATGCCTACGTTGAGCGGAATTGGGATGACATTCAGCATACGGTTGGGTGTTACATGCTTGAGGCGGAAGGTGCGCGACTGTTTTCTCAGGTGCAGGGCGATTACTTTGCGGTGTTAGGCCTGCCTTTGGTGGAGCTTTTGTCGTTCTTAACCTTGCGCGGAGATATTGACGGATGAGTGGAAAACTACGGCTTGCGGGTGTCATTGGGCATCCAATTTCGCATTCAAAATCACCGCGTTTGCATGGGCATTGGCTAAAGCGTTACGGGATTGATGGGCATTATATTCCGATGAACGTCGCACCGGATGATTTGGCATGTACGATAGAATTACTCCCCCGACTTGGGTTTGCGGGGATTAACGTGACGCTGCCACATAAAGAGACTGTGATGGCTTTGTGTGATGAAATTACACCCCGCGCTAAGGCTGTTGGCGCTGTTAATACTGTTATTTTTCAAGAAGATGGCAGTGTTTTGGGTGATAACACTGATGGCTACGGTTTTATGGCTAACCTGTACGCTGGCGCGCCTAACTGGCGGGCTGACACGGGTCCAGCGGTGGTTCTGGGCGCTGGCGGGGCGGCACGTGGTGTTGTCGCGGCGCTACTTGATGCTGGTGCGCCACAGATCATCTTGAGCAACCGAACTGCTGAGCGGGCTACTGCGCTTCAGTCAGAATTTGGCGCACGGGTTGTGGTTTCTGCGTGGGATGACGTTGGTGATGCTATCAAGGGCGCGAACCTGCTGGTAAACACGACCTCGCTTGGGATGGACGGCCAGCCCGCCCTGCCCGTTTCGCTTGATCATTTGGGACCTGAGACGCTTGTGACAGATATTGTCTACGCCCCTTTGAAAACCCAACTTTTGATTGATGCAGCTGCGCGTGGATGTGCCGTTGTTGACGGGCTTGGAATGTTGCTGCATCAAGCTGCCCCCGGTTTTGAGGCGTGGTTTGGTCAAAAACCGATTGTGGATGACGAACTGCGCGACGCTGTTTTGTCATGACATTTGTCATAGGCCTGACTGGCTCAATTGGCATGGGCAAATCGACCACGGCGAAGATGTTTGCCAAGCGTTATATACCTGTGTGGGATGCGGATGCGGCGGTGCACCGGATTTATCAAAGCGGCGGTGGTGAATTGGCGACCGCGTTCCCGCAAGCGGTGAGAAACGGGATGATAGAGCGTGAATTATTACGCGAGATCATCCATCAAGATCAGACAGCACTAGCAAAGATTGAGGCGATCATTCATCCGCAAGTTGCCGCCGACCGCGCGCGATTTATTGAGGCCTCTAAAAGTGAGATCGTGCTGGTAGATGTGCCTTTGCTTTTTGAAACAGGTGCCGATGACAGTGTTGATGCGATTGTTGTTGTAAGCGCGCCAAATGACGTTCAGCGCGATCGTGTTTTAGCGCGCGACGGCATGACAGAAACGCTTTTCGATACTATCCTATCAAAACAAATGCCAGATGCCGAAAAGCGCGCAAAAGCGGATTACGTTATTGAGACAACTTCGCTAGATGCTGCTGAGGCGGCTGTTGATGCGATTTTGGCCAAGATTAAGCGGGAGTTAAGCGATGCGTGAGATCGTTTTGGATACGGAAACCACTGGTTTTGAGCCTGCCGAGGGCGACCGCATTGTTGAAATTGGTGCGGTAGAGCTGTGGAACCACATGCCGACGGGCAAGACCTATCACCAGTATATCAATCCGGAACGCTCAATGCCCCAAGGGGCGTTTGAGGTGCACGGGCTCGGCGATGATTTTCTGCGTGATAAGCCAGTTTTCAAGGATATTGCGCAGGATTTTGTTGATTTTGTCGGTACCGATGTAATGGTCATTCATAACGCGGCGTTCGATATGAAGTTCTTGAATGCAGAGTTGGGTTGGCTTGGGCGCCCTGCTCTACCGATGTCGCAATCGCTTGATACGCTGGCAATTGCGCGTAAGCGTTTCCCAGGCTCGCCTGCTTCGCTTGATGCGCTGTGCCGCCGTTTCAACATCGATAACTCGTCGCGGACTTTGCACGGAGCGTTGCTTGATAGTGAAATTTTGGCGGAAGTTTATCTTGAACTTATCGGCGGCAAGCAGCCGGATTTCGCGCTAAGTACCAACTCAAACAACGCATCTTCGGATCAAACCGCTGAATGGCGTCCTTCACGCCGTCCGACGCCGTTGCCATCACGGCTAACTGAAAAAGAAAACGCCGCCCACGCCGAATTTCTCGACAATATGGGCGGCGCAGTGCTTTGGCGATCTGAGACTTAGGTTATTAAGAAACAGTCGCGTTCTTTGCTTCTGCTTCAGCGCGGCGTGTAAGCTCTGCGCGGTAAAGCTGAAGGAAATCAATGGTTTCAAGGTTAAGTGGTGGGAAGCCACCATCACGAGTGACGTCGCTAACAACGCGGCGCACAAACGGGAACAGCATCCGTGGGCATTCGATCAGCAAGAACGGGTGAAGCTGGTCTTCTGGCACGTTTTCGATCTGGAAAACGCCGCCGTACTCAAGCTCCATCAAGAACAGCGCCGCTTCTGAAGCTTTTTCATTTGATTTGATCATCAGTTTAATGATGACCTCAAACTGGTTCTCAACAGTACGCTTTTTCGCGTCGATATTCACTTGAACAGAAACGTCTGGGGTTACATCGCCTGCGCCGCCTTTTTGAACGAGAATGTTCTCAAATGACATGTCGCGGATGTATTGCGCCAGCACGGACATTTTGATGCCTGCGGGTGCTTCTTGTGCGGGGGTTTCGTCAGCCATGGGGCATCTCCAATTAACTTATACTCGCAGTTTCGTAACAGGTCGGGGCAGGGGCCTCAATCCGTTAGTGTTTGGTCCACCCTGACGGTCCAGAAGGTTGATTTGCAGGTGGGGGTACCTCCTCAAAGTCACCATCAATGGTTGTTCCACCGGCTGTATTATGGTGGGGCTGGCGGGCCCGCGTGTTTGAAAAGCTTTGTACTTTGATCCGCGATTTGAGTGCGGAAAATACAGATGTGCGCACAGCGGGAATGAGCAATGCAAAGCCAACAGCATCAGTGAAAAAGCCGGGCGTGAGCAGGAGCGCGCCAGAGAACAGGATCATCGCGCCGTGGGCCAGCGGTTCTGTAGGGTCGTTCAGGTTTTCAAAGCTGCCGCGGACTTGTGACAGAGCAAGCGCGCCTTGTTGCCGCACCAATGCGGTTCCTAGAAGTGCTGTGATGACCACAATAAGTAGCGTTGGCCAAAGGCCAAGCCAGCCACCGATCTGAATAAACAGGCCAATTTCTATCAGCGGCACCGCTAGAAATGCCAAAAAGAGCCACATGGTTAAGATCCTTTTCATAACTTTACGCCAAGACCACAAACTAGGTGCGGTGAGTGGACTTGATCCTATGCCTGCCCTACATAAGTGCGAGTTAAGTAATTTTCCACGCCCCCAACGCCAGAGGCTTTCATGAACAGCTCACTCGTCCAACTTTTGGTCCTTGCCGGCATTGCCATCTTTTTGGTTTTGCGTCTGAAAAACGTGCTTGGCACACGTGAGGGTTTTGAAAAGCCACCAGAGGCTGTGCAAGATAGCACACCCGTGCGCCGTGAGTTTGAGGTGATCGAAGGCGGACCTGACCGTGATATCACGGATCATGCCGAAGAAGGTAGCGCCCAAGCTGATGCATTGGCGCAAATGAAGGCTGCTGATCCAAGCTTTAGCGTGAACGAGTTTTTGGGCGGGGCCAGTGGTGCCTATGAGATGATCTTGATGGCGTTTGAGGCTGGCGACATGGACGGCATCAAGGGGTTCTTATCAGATGATGTTTTCGAAAGCTTTAATAGCGTTGTCAAAATGCGCGAAGAGCAGGGGCTTTCTGTAGACGCCACTTTTGTTGGTGTCCGTGAGATGCGTTTGAAGGATGCGACGTACAACGCCTCTACGACCGAAGGCGAAGTAACGGTGAAATTCGTGGCCGAGCTTACTTCAGTTGTGACGAATGCTGAGGGTGAAGTGGTTGAAGGCAGCGCCAAAGAGATCAAACGCCAGAAAGACACATGGACGTTTGCACGCGTGATGTCGTCAGACGATCCAAACTGGCAACTGGTAGCGACTGGCGAATAAACGTAGATGGGCGCGGTAAATTTGAAGTGGCAAAGAAACCCAAAGGCTTAACTTCTGACGACCGCTCCATTTGGCAGCGTGTCGCAGAAACAGCTGTGCCAATTCAACATGCGCCCGTCAGTAGGCCCGCTGACAAAAAGCCCCCAAAGAAAATCCGTGCCGAGCAGCACCCCGCGATTTCCCACTTCAAGGTCGGTGTGCGGGCGGCTCCTTTGCCGCGAAAGCATGACATTCAAAAGGATATCCGGCAGCAGGTCGCCGAAGCCCCTGTAAACATGGATCGAAAGTCGTTTCAGAACCTGCGGCGCGGTAAGTTAAAGCCCGAGGGGCGGATCGACCTGCATGGGATGACGCTTGCAGAAGCCCACCCTGCATTAATAGGGTTTGTGATGTCGTCTCATCGCGCTGGGAAGCGGTTGGTTTTGGTGATCACAGGCAAAGGCAAACACAAAGACGAGGGCGGCCCGATGCCTGTCCGCATGGGCGTTCTTCGTCATCAGGTGCCTGAATGGCTGCGCATGGCGCCCGTTGCATCGCTTGTTTTGCAGGTCAGCGAAGCCCACTTAAAACACGGTGGTGGCGGCGCATATTATGTTTATCTACGGCGCAAACGTTAAAGCACGTAGCGGCTGAGGTCTGTTGAACGAGATAACTCGCCTAAGTGTTTCTCAACAAACGCAGCGTCCACAGTTATTTCATCACCACCGCGGTCAGATGCCGTGAAGGAAAGTTCTTCAAACACCCGCTCCAGCACAGTGTAGAGCCTGCGCGCCCCGATATTTTCGACGCTTTCGTTCACTTCCGCAGCAATTTTGGCTAGGGCAGCAATACCTTCGGCCGTGAACGAAACAGTCACATTTTCTGTTGCCATTAAGGCGGTGTACTGACGGGTAAGCGCGTTGTCTGTTTCTGTCAGTATGCGTACAAAATCGCTCTCAGTTAGCGCGCGTAATTCAACGCGAATAGGTAAGCGGCCCTGCAATTCAGGTAGCAGATCAGAGGGCTTAGCAATGTGAAATGCGCCAGATGCGATAAATAGAATATGATCGGTTTTTACGGGCCCATGTTTTGTCGAGACTGTCGTGCCTTCGATGAGCGGCAGCAAGTCGCGTTGAACGCCTTCGCGGCTGACATCACCGCTTCTTGTTTCGCTTTTGGCGCAGACTTTATCGATCTCGTCCAGAAAAACGATCCCGCTGGACGAGACTGCCTCAAGCGCGGTTTGTGTCACTGTCTCATCGTCCAACAGTTTGTCTGCCTCTTCGCCAATGAGCACGTCATAGCTTTCGGCTACTGTCATTTTCCGACGTTCGGTGCGGCCTGCAAATGCTTTGCCGAACAAGTCGCCAAGGTTCATCATTTGGCCGCCACCGGGTTGTCCAGGAATATCCATTGATGGCATTTGTGGCATCGGTGCAGCCACGTCGAGCTCAATCACAGTGTCGTCAAGCTCACCGGCGATGAGTTTTTTGCGGAACATTTCGCGTGTGCCGCTTCTTGCATCTTCACCGGCGATTGCAGTGATTACACGCTCTTCGGCGGACTTCATTGCCTTTGATTTAACTTCGTCGCGCATTGTTTCGCGAGTAAGGGTGATCGCGCTGTCCACAAGATCGCGGATGATCTGCTCAACATCACGACCGACATAGCCGACTTCGGTAAACTTTGTAGCTTCAACTTTGATGAAAGGCGCATTTGCGAGCTTGGCGAGGCGGCGGCTAATCTCAGTCTTGCCGACACCAGTCGGCCCGATCATCAGGATGTTTTTGGGATACACCTCATCGCGTAAATCATCAGGCAATTGTTGTCTGCGCCACCGGTTGCGCATTGCAACAGCAACGGCGCGTTTTGCGTCTGCTTGGCCAATGATGAAACGATCGAGTTCTGCAACAATCTGTGGGGGCGTTAAGTCAGTCATGATTTTATCGTCTCGATCGTGAGGTTTCCGTTGGTGTAAACACAGATATCTGCGGCAATTGCCATCGCGCGTTTCGCAATTTCTTCCGCGTCATGATCACTATCCATAAGCGCGCGACCGGCGGACAGAGCGTAGTTACCACCGGATCCGATTGCAGTGATGTCATGCTCAGGTTCAAGAACGTCACCTGCGCCTGTAATGACAAACAAGTCGGTTCCGTCTGACACAATTAGCATTGCCTCAAGTTTCTGGAGATATTTGTCCGTGCGCCAGTCTTTCGCGAGCTCAACTGATGCGCGGGCTAGCTGGCCTGGCGTTGCTTCAAGTTTCGCCTCTAGTCGCTCAAGCAATGTAAACGCATCAGCGGTTGAGCCCGCAAAGCCTGCAACCACATCATACCCACCCGGAGAAAGGCGGCGGACTTTGCGCGCGGTCCCTTTCATCACGGTCTGGCCAACGCTTACCTGACCATCGCCTGCAATGACGACCTTGCCGCCTTTGCGAACGCCGATGATTGTGGTGCCGTGCCAGCCCGGAAAATCTGAGTTGCTCATGTTTGCGCTCCCGCTTTTGTGCGTGGAAATAATATGGTTGCCGGCCGAGTGTTTCACAAGGCGATGTGCGTACGAAAAAAGGCGCACCTTGCTTGGCACGCCTTTGTTTTTCGTCTGGCCGCGTCTGTTAGATGGATTCTTCAATCCAGCTTTGCAGCGCTGCTTTTGGTGCCGCGCCGTTGCGGTTTGAAACAACTTCGCCGTCTTTGAAAACGAACAGAGCAGGAATGCCGCGAACACCCATTTGTGCGGCTGCATTCGGGTTGCTGTCTACATCGACCTTCACGATTTTTACTTTGCCGTCCATTTCGGCGGAAAGTTCTTCAAGTGATGGGCCGATTTGTTTGCAGGGGCCGCACCATTCTGCCCAGAAATCTACTACAACGGGGATGTCTGAATTGCGGACTTCTGCGTCAAATGTGTCGTCTGTTGCTGCAACGGTAGCCATTGGGTCTCTCCTTGAGATCTGCGTTGCTGTGAACCTAAGAGTGGGCGGGCACAGCGTCAAGATATGGGGGTCGTTTCCAGTGCCTGCATCACCATATCGTGGGGAAGCTCCATCAACTCAGCGGTTTTGGTCCATAGAAGAGCCGTCTTGATCGGTTTGTTGGGGAAAACCGCCTCTAAAGCTGCTGCATAGGCACCCATTTGGCGCAAAAGGCCTAGGGGCGTATCTTGAGGGTTTTCGGGAATGATCGCGTTTGATTTAAAATCGACCGCAAGAATGTGGTCGCCCTGATCGATTAGTCGGTCAATCGTTCCCAACACTTGCTTTCCCTCAAGCTGAGAAAGCGGTGATGTAATGCCAACCTCTGCCATTGCGCGATCAGAGAACAAAAATTCTAAGTGCGGGGCAGTTAAGACGTTTATGGCTTCTTGAATGATTTCCTCAGCAAGCGGACCGACAGCAAAGGCATCGTTGGTTAGTAAGAGTTGTTTCGCCTGTTCCTGCCATGCAGGCCGAGGCACGTCGGGCAAATATTCGAGAAGCAAGTGTATGAGTGTACCGCGACGCATCGCGGCTTCTTCGTCAAAATGAGTGTCTGATCCGCTATATAGAGCCTTTGCGCCACCCAGCATGGACGGCGAAAGTGGGCGTTGTTTCGCATCAGGCGCTGTTGGATTGAGCGTCAGGTGGGTTGGTATAGAAACGGATGTGGCATGCTTAGCTGTTGTAGGCGCATCTGTGGCGGCCCAAGTGCCAACCTCAAAGCGGAAAGGTGTTTCATCGCCAAGCTGCGCCGCCTTTGCACCAAGTTCAGTTACCGCGTCTTCGATGCGCCCGTACCACGTATCTGTCGTTTTCGCAGGGTCCATCACGCCATCAATCATGAGCCACTTTTCAGCGCGGGTCATTGCCACGTACAGCAATCGGTCACTTTCTTCGGCAGACAGGCGCTTTGCCTCCTCCACGGATGCCTCAAGACACTCGGGCATGTCTGCGGTGGCGGGCTTCCAAACAGCGGTGCCGTCTTTGTTGATGGTCGGGTCGCGGAACTGGCTTTTCTGTGCGCCTGTTTCAGGGAGAATAACAATCGGCGCTTCCAGCCCCTTAGCGCCATGGATGGTCATGACTCTGATTTGGTCACCTGCACTTTCGGCTTGTCGTTTTATCTCAACGTCCTCTGCCTCGAGCCACGTCAAAAAGCCGGTCAGGTTTGGTACGTCGTTTTGCTCGTACGACTGTGCTTGGTCGAGCAGCGCATCAATGCCGTCAACGGCCTCTTCACCCAAGCGGGCGATTAGCTTTCGCCGACCATCGTGACGTGTAAGGGCACTTTCCAGAAGATCAAAGGGGCGAAGAAAATCCGATGAATTTCGCAGATCATCAAGCACTTCCATAGTTTCAGGAAACTCAGTGCGCCTGTCCCGCATTTCTTGCCAAAGATATTTTTTGGCAGCGCGGCGATGGGCCAGATCGAACAAGTCTTGCTCGCTCCAGCCAAACAGGGGCGATTTCAGCAGCCCCGCAAGCGCGAGATCATCTTCGGGCGTCGATAAAAAGGCAAGCAGCGCAGTGAGGTCTTTGACCGCCAACTCGCCTGCAATTTTCAGTTTGTCAGCGCCCGCAATTTTCAGACCTTCTGTTTTGCAGGCACGGATCAGCTCGTGGAAAATCGCTGACCTTTTACGAACGAGAATTAGAAAATCGCCCTCATGAACGGGACGGAACACGTTCGGTGTTTCTTCGTCAGGAATACCAACTTTCGTATCGATCATATGTCGAATTCGCGCTGCAATACGTTTGGCCAATATCACCGTTGCGTCTTGTGGTGATTTACGGTCGAGGGGCGTGTGCCAGGGCAGATCATCCTCGGTTTTTTGTGGCTCAACCACTGAAAAAATATCCACGCGGCCAGCCAGTTCAGCTTTGAACGCCTTGTGTAAAACTGTGCCGCCTAGGCTTGTCGTGTCACCTTTTGAAAAGACCTTGTCGACGCTGCTCAAAACTGCTGCCGATGAGCGGAACGAGTATTCAAGCTGTAGTGGTTGAAAGGGTTTTTGGATGCTTTCCAGCTTGCTTTGAAAGCTATTGCGCATTTCAGAAAAGCCCGCGGGTTTGGCCCCTTGGAACGAATAGATTGACTGCTTGGGATCACCGACCACAAAAATAGTCCGCTCTACATCATCACGTGCGCCAAGACCGCTGGTGAATTCGGAGGCAAGGTTTTCAATGACGTTCCATTGGGTTGGGCTGGTGTCTTGCGCCTCGTCCACGAGGATGTGGTCAATGCCGCCATCGAGACGAAACAGAACCCATGACGCCATACTTTGATTGGACAGAAGATCGTTTGTTTTCTCAATTAGATCATCAAAATCAAGCCATCCACGGACTGTTTTGGCATCCTCATATTTTGGTAGAAAGACGCGCGCAAAAGCATGTAGGGCTTTGGTTTTGTGGGCTGCATCGAGCTTTAATTTCAGTTCTTGCGCGTCCTCAATACGCTGCATCAGATCATGAAGTTGTGCGGTGAGTTCAGGATGCTTTTCCGCGATCGCCTTTGTTGGAGCGCGTCCAATTTTGGCGCGCCGATTATTGGCGCCACTATGAAAAAGAAGTGGCTTTGCAAGCTCTGAAATAGCGGCGTAATCGAACGTTTTTATGGCATTCAGCGCGTCAGCAAGCTTGGTATCGTTGGCTGACGATGTGCGTAAAATTGGAATTAGGGCGGTAAAGAGATCGCCTTCAGACCCGTGAAAAGCTTGATCAACTAATGACTTTTCGGTCGTTCCAGAAGGCAGGTCCAATACGTCTTCAATCGATATATCAGCTGCATACAAGGCTTTGTTCTTGATGATATCGCGCGCGAGTTTTTCAAAATCTTGATCGGTAATTTGCATCGCCAAAGCATCAAGAAGGTGCCGATTTGGGCCGGTCGCAATATCGTCCAAAACAGCTTCGCGTAGCAGCACCCCTGCACGGTCTTCCATTTCGGTGAATTGGGGCGACACGCTGGCCTCAAGGGGGAACCGCCGTAAAAGTGTGGCGCAAAACGAGTGGATCGTTTGAATTTTGAGCCCGCCAGGTGCTTCGATCGCACGGGCGAACAAGCGCCGCGCATTATTCAGATCATGATCTGACCAAGCATCATTAACACCCAGTCCGATTAATTCCTTACGCAGATCGGGTTCGGGCTTCATTGCCCAATCGCCTAACCTTTGGAACAGGCGGTTCTGCATCTCGCTGGCGGCGGCTTTGGTGTAGGTCAGGCACAATATGCGCTCTGGCGGAACACCGGACAGAAGCAAGCGCGCGACCCGATCTGTGAGAACGCGTGTCTTTCCAGAGCCAGCATTTGCGGCAAGCCACGTCGACATATCGGGGCGGGCGGCCTGAATTTGCCGCAGGCTTGCGTCGTTCGGGATACTCATTTCAGCACCTCTGGGTTCGGTTCGTCCGTGACGTCCCACTCCCCAAATCGCGAGAGGTGATCGTACTCGTTTGCATAGGTGTCTTTTTCAGTTTGCCGGCGCGCAAGATATCCCTGATCCGGGTTGTCATAGGCTAAAATAAGCGCGCGTAGTTCTGTTTTGATCTCCGTAATTGAGGTCTCATCAATAGGAGCTGGCGTGCTTTGTAGTGACGAACCCACTTTTAGAAACACACCGCTTTCAGCGGACACAGGCCCTAATTCAGAAAACGCACCTTCTTCTATCATCAGCATTTGAAGCAAAAGCTGACGGTCAAACAGAAGCTGTTGTTTTTTCTGTGGCGGGGTACCTGTTTTGTAGTCGTAGATAATGGCCCCACCCGTTTCGGTCATGTCGATCCGGTCCGCTTGGGCGGTGAGGTCGAACGATATGTCGGCAAACGTAAGCTTTCCCTTTTGCTCTAGAAGGGTTGGCGCCCCGTATTGCTGCCTGACTTTTTCCTGTTCAACAAACTCGTGCGCAATGCGGCTTAGCTGCCCCAGCCACAGACGTTGAGCCGTTGGCCAAGGCGCTTTTTTGGCCAACACCTCCTCGGCGATATTGAGAAGTGTGTCGACGGGATCTGGCGTCTGTATCCTGTTCTGCTTGATGAACTCCTCAAATACAGAGTGAACTACGGTTCCACGCAGCAATGCGTCAGCGGATCGTCGCAGAGAATGGAGCGGCTTTAGTTTGAGGATGTCGCGCGCGTAGACATTGTAGGGATCGCGGATCAGGTGTTTGAACCGAGTGACCGACAAATGGCGGGGCCGGGCGCTTACAGGCGGGCGCGGGGCAGGGCGCTTGGCCGGTGCAACTTTCTGTTGTGGTTTTTCCAATTCAATAGCGAGCCGGAGCCATTTATCGCCGCGCGCCAACATTCCTTTATAAGCCGCCTCACCGTTTTGCTTTGGTAGGCCCTGAACAAGGTTTGTAATCCTGTTCAACCATCTGGATGGGACTGTCTCGGCATCGCTACTGCGGGCTGAGCGCGACAGCCATATTTTTGGCCCTGCCGCTGCGATTTGGAAGTCGTGCGCAGATAAGCCAAGTTTACGATCAGGAGATAGCAGGCCAACCTCGTTTCGCATTTTGCGGTTGAGCCATGGATCATGAGCCACAGCTTCTGGCCAGCTTCCTTCATTCAGTCCAGCAAGGATAACAATATCTGCGCCACCAACACGTGCCTCAAGGGTACCCCAAATAAAAACGTCTGGTCGTGGTTGTTCCCGGTCGCGGACTTCTTCATTTGCTAAAATACGGTGGAATAGGGCCTGATAATCGCGAGGGGATAGGTCGTTTCCATAGACCGCGTCTTGCTGGAGAAGCGTCACGGTTTGCAGCGCTTTCTCACCTTCGTCGCGCAACCAAAGCGCGCCATCGCTCTGAGAGCTGTCGCCCGTTGACAATAGCTCGGCGTACTTGAGGTGTACCTTAATGAGATCGGGCAAAGGTTGTGTGGTAGTGGCTGAGAAGACAGAAACTGCCCGCCCTATAAGGCTGGCCCACGTGCCAACACCTTCGTCTTTTTCACCGTTTGCCCATGCCACAAGCAGTTCTTCAGTGGGAAAAGGCATGCCGTATTTGCGGATGTATATTTCAAGGTTCCGCGTCCACCTAAGGTGGTTACCACGATCCCCGCCTGAAAAGACCAGAGGGTTTTTAAGCAATGCTAACAGCGTATCGGCGGTAACAGGTTCGCCCATAAGGCGTGCTGTTTGATCTAGCAGTCGGCCTGGTGCTGTGAGGTGTAGCGGGATGCCAGCACTGTCGTCAGCCCGAATGCGCCACCTGTCGAGCGCAGCGCTAACGCGGCGTGTCAGGGTGCGATCAGGTGAAATAAGCGCTACCGTTTTGCCTTGCTCAACGGCGTCTCGAATACCGATCGATATCGCTTGCGCTTCAAGCCGTGGCGATGGGGCGTTGAGAAGCGTGATATCTTCGCAGCACTCTTCCAAATCACCAAGTTTTGGACCTTCGCTAAGCCATTGATCCGTGATTGGCGCGGGGCGCAGGGCCAGTGATATCAGTTGCGTCCGTTTGGACTGCTCCGCTGACACTGTTTCATCCCACGGCTGTACTTGATCCGGACTTACATCGACCTCATCCATAAACGCTTTCAGGCGGTACTGCGGATGATCCTCAGCTTTGTGTTTCTCTGATGATAGGTTTGCCCAATCGCGAGTGGTCATTGAGGTGTCAAAACCCGGCAGGATGACAGCGCCTTGTGGCAGGCTTGCGATGGCGCGCATCAACCTTGCCGTTGTCCCGCGAGACCCCGTGGAGCCGGCAAGAATGATAGGATGCTCTGGCGGATTTTTGAGCCAAGTCCCAATAAGCGCATCGACTACCATGCCTTGACGGGTTTCTTTATCGGGTAGAGACGTTTCTGCCAGATATTGCTGTGCAATTGTCAAGAATTGCTGCGTACGTTGCCAATGTGCAGAATGATCCGACACATCAATGTTTCTTATAGCTTCTGGATCAACCGCCTCACTTTGTATCTCATCAGTGAGACGGGCAAGGCTATCTGCAAGGTCAAACAGGGCAGAGCGGGGCGCAAGCTCTGGCGAAGCCGTGAGCAGTGCATCAATCAGTTGGGCAAGCTCCAGATGTCTGCGAATGCGTGATACAGGTTGGGGTATGGCGCGTGTTTCTGGTGTATCATCAAGACCTGAAAGAAGCTTGATCCTCGGTAAAAGGCGCGCTGGGCCAGAGGCAAGCAATTCTGTGACACGCTGTTCCGAACGACGGGTATTAAATATTAACGTGGTCTTTGCCCATGACATCGGATCATGTCCATGCAGTCGCTGTTCAAGCCCGCGTGCAATGGTTTTTGGAAAATCACAGCCAAGGGGAAGGTGAAATACTCTTGGTGTCGGGGATTGGGGAAACATCATTTAACTAACATTCGTTCTGCAATATTTATGCCTTCGGGGTGGCCAACATCGCACCATTCGCCCGAGTATACATGACCCTTTAGGGTACCAGACTGCTTAAATATGTCCCAAAGTCTGCTGATCGAAAAGGATGTTTGCTCTATTTGGGATAGAGCATCTGTCTTTATGATTTGTAGCCCACTGTAGACAAAAGGCCCACCGCGAGAGATTACGCTGTGGTCATCAAGGGTGAAATCTCCACCCTCATGGCCGTTTGTCCGACTGGGGTCACATAAAAGTAGAAGTGCATCCATTTTGTTGGGTTTCCAGTGGGACAGCAGTTCACTAATCGGGTTATTCCCTCGCCAAACAGCATCGGTATTCATGGTGATAACGGGGTCTTTGCCCAGAATGCTTAAGGCATTTTTTAACCCGCCGCCCGTTTCAAGAATAGTTGGTACTTCGTGAACGACCTTGATGCCGGTTCCGAGAAAGTGATCTTGAATCTGTTCAGCAAGATAGTGAGTGTTTATGGCGATGTTTTCGATTTTTGCTTCATGCGCAATTTCGATAGCATGATCCACTAGCGGCTTGCCCGCCGCGGAAATCAATGGCTTTGGCGTTGTCTTTGTAAGATCGCCCATACGTGTGCCAAAGCCCGCACCAAACAACATCAGTGATGGTTTGTTGGGCATTTATGTCTCAATAGGTTTAGGATTTCGGGCGTTGGCTCAGGAATATTTTGGATTACAATCTGTGCTACCGACGAAAGGCTTGGATGTTGCAGATCCTGTTGTAGGCTGGCCCAAACGCGCGGAATAAAATCTAGGTAGGATGGTTTTCCGTCACGGATACAAAGCCGTGCGAAGACACCAAGAATGCGCAGGTTTCGTTGCGCACTTTGTACAGCACAGTTGGCGCTAAATTTATCAGGGTCGATGCCGCTTTCGGATTGATAATATTGCAGTAGGTCATCACGCACTGGTATTGATACGTCGCGGCGGGCATCGCCGAGCAGTGAGACTAAATCATATGTTGGCTGGCCAACCCGAGCGTCTTGAAAATCTAGAAGGCCGATGTTTTTCGGGGCCTCAAACATAGGCGTCCAGAGTAGATTTTCAGCGTGGTAGTCGCGTAAAACAAGAACTGGCGTGGCGGTTTCAGTTGCTTCTATCGCAGTAAATAAAGCCGTTTCTAGCTCTGCCTTGGCGTTATCCATTGCTCCGGCATTTTGAGCGTACCACTCTAGAGAAAGACATCCGAGCGGGGCCATCTCCGCCGCAGAATACTTTTCTAGCGGCGCTTCTGGCAGCCGTGATTGGTGCAGGTGAAGGAGCGCATCGACAGCGGCTTTGTATAGATCAAATTCTGACCCATTGGCTGCAAGTTTTGCCAGTAAGTCATCGCCTAAATCTTCGAGCAGAAGGAATCCGTTTGCCTCATCCTTGGCGTATATGGACGGTGGATTCAGTCCAATACTTTCCAAATGTTGGGCAATAAGAACGAAGGGTACAACATTCTCCCCCTTTTCAGGCGGCGCGTCCATTAAAATGGCGGTTTCAGCACTATTGGTTTTTCTAAGGCGGTAGTATTTTCTATTTGAAGCATCGCCTGCGATCATAGCCATTTCTGCATCTGACCATTGTGTTTTGGCGATGAATTCAGATGCCAGTTTACACCGCATTTTCAAAAACTTTCTGAAGAGATGCTGCCCAATCCGCATCTGTACTTTCGAATGATAACTTTCGGACATCACCGCCAAGATCGTTAATTCGGATGGTAAGTGCACCCGGCGGTGTTAGGTCTGCCAAGTTTTCAGGCCACTCGATGAGCGTGACGGCAGTAGCCATCGCATCATCTAGGCCAAGCTCAATCACTTCATGAGGACTTGAAATACGGTAAAGATCACAATGCCAAAGATCACCCAGTTTGGTTTCATAGGTCTGAACAATTGTGAATGTTGGGCTTGGAACATCTTCTGGCGTGTCTTGCAAAGACTGTATTAGCGCGCGGGCGAAAAGTGACTTTCCGGCCCCGACTGACCCAACCAAAAGCAGGCAGTCCCCAGCCTTTAGAACTTGGCCAATACTGACGGCTAAGTCTGCCGTCTGGTCGGGCGAGGTTGTCTCGGTGTGATACAGGGTTGAGGCCATACCCTGCACATTAGACCGTCACCTTACAGTCGCAAGGCGTTAAAGTGCGGCCATGCTTGTATTTTCTACTGCGGATGTGTCGCTTGGTCGTTCTGAGAAATGCACGAGCATGTGCCCACTTGCCTTTCGATCAATATTCAGCGCGACTGAGTTGTTACCTTCTAGAGCCAATTGGCTTTTCCAATGATGAACGGACATTGGTTTGTTGAGGGCTGCGCGCATTTGGTCCCACTTATCTGTATGTTTCGCACGCTTGCCGATGCTTGTGGCCGCACTGATTGGATAGTTTAATTTGTCTTCCCATTGCACGCGGAAGGCTGAGTTGGCGGCGCATACTTTTTTGCCCTGATCAATAATGCAAGTTGGCTCAGGAATTAGATCAAGTGCTTCTTTCAGCGCTATGTTTTCGGCCTGCAGTCCTTGAATGACCTCGCTCATGTCCGGCGTCTCTTCAATCGAGATCACGCGCGACCCTTCCGCGTGAGGCATCACGGCGGCTGTTAATTTGCGACCTTTTTTTGTGGCCCACGAGGTAGTCGCAACCGCATTTTTTTCGTCGGGTGTGAGGGCTGCGGCCCAGTCCTCAAAGCGGGTGTCCGCAGGGGTAAGCCGAAGTTCGCGTAGTTTATGAAGGAACATATCAAGTGATGGGCGTCGCAATAGAAAATCTATTGGAAGCGCATATTTATCGGCTAGTGCTGGGTTGAAGACGGTAAGCCTGTCATCACGATCAAACAGAGCCAGCCCACATGACAGCGCGGCAAATGTTTTTGCCATAGATTGGCGAAATTGATCCAGCTTTGCTTCTGCTTCAACAACTTGATCCGCTGGTGAGGCGTAGAACCGAAACCCTGCTTCCAAGACTTCATGTGAAACGTCATACCACTCTACCAATTTTTGGCTGTGAACTTGTGATATTCGCTGCTGAGTACCCGAAGGTTTTTGCTTCAAGCCGGTGGTAACGAGCAACTTCGGTAGGGGCCATGTTTCAATATGTTCGCAACGCTTCAAGTACGCTTCGTTAGCCCAAACGATCTCACCTGCTTCATTTTCCTCCCAAACGAGAAAAGGCGCTGACAAAGTTCGATCTGCTGATGTTTTCTGTGTGACGCTTGTGCCTTGAAGCTCGACACGAATGAGGGTGTGAATAGCCTCGAAGGTAAGCGACAGCCGTTCGTCCCTATGTGATTTCAGGGTTGAGTGACCCAAGGATACGGCAGTTTCAGCATGCGCATCTAGATCAGCAAAATCATCAGTAACGGCTGATTTGAAGTGGGCCCAATCATCAAGGTTACTGGGCTGGCTTATATCCTTTAGCAATGCCTTAGCGGTGTTTGTTGCATCAACCAGATACCCGTCTTCAAAAAGAAAAATCGTTCGCCTTTCGTCATTTGTGCCGAGTGAATAAGTTGGTTTTTGGGCTGTTAGGGTGGATGAACTAATCCACCAATTGGCTGCCGTAAAAAACACAAGGCAGGCGGAAAAAAATACAAAAGACGCCATCGTTACTCCGTGAAACTACTGACAGAGTATTTAGAAAACGAAATTAAAGAAAATATTAACAAGCCAAAGTTTTAGACGTCAAATGGCTCATTTTCGCCAAGTGACATTGTTTTGTCGCTGACTATTTTGGAGGCTAGCCATGACACTTCGACGATTGCGCCGCTTCGGTTGAGTGGTGTGGATGACTCAATGGTAGGATCTGATCCATTTGAAAACCGCAGGGTCGCGCCTGATCTTTCCAGCAGTGTTTTGGCAATAAATAGACCGAGCCCCATTCCTTCATAACCTGGTCTTTTTTGCTGATCAGTTTGTGAGTTGCGGCGTTTAACAAATGGATCGCCAATCCGGTTAAACACCTGCTGTGAAAACCCGTCGCCATCATCAGTGATCCGCAGTGTTATTTCGGTATCGCTCCATTGCACATCGATCCAAACTTGCGTGTCGGCGAAGTCCACCGCGTTTTGGATAAGGTTCCGCAGTCCGTGAATAATTTCGGGCCGACGATTGATGTGAGGTTGTGGAATGTCGTGCGTGTCATCAATTGCTGAAACGTCAAAATTAACGGCCTTGCCGCGGTTCATGTGGGGCTCTGCGGCCTCCTGAAGAACGGCTGAAATGGGTGCTGTCATCAGGTGCTTATCTTCTTTTCCGGCGCGCCCCATCGAATGCAAAATCTCGCGACAGCGTTCCGACTGCTCGCGGATTAGTTTGGCATCATCATAAAGGTCAGGTTGTTTGGAAAGATCTTCCATCAACTCGGCACTGACAAGTTTAATGGTGGCGAGCGGTGTTCCAAGCTCATGTGCGGCTGCAGCAACAACACCCCCCAAGTCTGTCAATTTCTGCTCACGGGCGAGGGCCATTTGAGTAGCGACTAGCGCATTGGACATTGTGTTCATTTCAACTGTGACGCGGCGTGCGTAAAGTCCGATAAAGATCACGCCAACGCCCATCGATACCCAGAAACCAAAGAGCAAAATAGACGGCATCTCATGGATGAAGCCCTGCGCGGTTCGCAGCGGTACGTAAAACGTTGTGAGAGCGGTAATCGCTAGCAACGTCAGTCCACCAACAGTAATTGTTGAGCGGGTGCTAAGTGCTGTGGCCGATATGGTGACTGGCGCGATCAGCAAAACAGCAAACGGGTTGTTCATACCCCCGGTCAAAAAGAGCAAAAGCGCCAACTGTCCAAGATCAAACATGATCATCGAAAGCGCTTCGTTCTCGTCCAACCTCTTGTTTTCAGGGAGTACGAATGTGGCGATCAGATTAAATATGATACCTGCGCCAACAACCATCAGGCATAGCCCCAAATCAAGGCTGAGCGAGAAGTAGATTTTCCCCACCGCCATCGCAGCAAGTTGTCCGGTAATGGCGAGCCACCTTAAGCCGATCAGAGTTCGTATCCTGATCCAGTTGGCGCGTGCACTTTCCTCAAAAAGAGCAATCTCGGATGCGTGTTTTGTTGGCACGTTGATTTGTCCTTAATGTGACCCATGGTCGCTTATCAAAGCCTACCATATCCTGCTACTTAGCGGGCATGACTACTTTTGAAATGTGAGAGGGTGTTAATTATGGCTAAGGGTTTCGCTATTGCTGCGGGTGTTTCGACAACAGCACTGGTTATTGCTGGCGTTTTGGCGACAACTATTTTGGCGCCATCCAACAGATTTGAGCAGTGCAACGTTATGGCTGTTGCCGGTGGTCAGCTTGGTGGACCGTTCACTTTGGTAAATCATAAAGGGGAGACGGTCACTGACCAAGATGTTCTGACACAGCCATCGCTGGTTTATTTTGGCTATACGTTCTGCCCTGATATTTGCCCGCTTGATGTTGTGCGAAACGTTGATGCGATTGATGCTTTGGCCGATCAGGGCAAAGATGTGAAACCTGTTTTCATTTCCATTGACCCCGAGCGCGATACGCCTGAAGTTTTGGCGGATTACGTCTTTAATTTTGGCGAAGATATGACGGCACTGACGGGTACGCCTGAGCAAGTGAAAGTAGCATCCAGAGCGTACAAAACTTTCTACCAACGCCAAGAAGGTGACCCAGATTACTATTTGGTCGACCATTCTACGCAGAGCTATTTTGTGCTTCCTGAGCAAGGTATCGTTCAACCTTTTGGTAGGCAAATTCGACCAGACCGCATGGCAGAGCAGATGGCTTGCATGATGGACGCAGTCTAAGAAATTGACCGCATAACAGTTCACTCCATATCATCACTCATAGACCAGTTTGGGAGATCACTATGTCGGCTGAAGCAAAGTATGAAATTGGCGAAGACAAGACATTGCTTTTGGTCGACGACGATGAGCCGTTTCTAAAGCGTCTTGCGAAAGCCATGGAAAAGCGCGGCTTTGCGGTTGAGACTTCTGACAGTGTTGCAGGCGGCAAGGCGATCGCCACTGCGCGTCCGCCTGCATATGCCGTTGTGGATTTACGGTTAGGTGATGGAAACGGTCTCGATGTGGTTGAGGTTCTACGCGCGCGCCGCCCCGACAGCCGTATCGTCGTGTTGACCGGATACGGTGCAATTGCGACTGCTGTTGCAGCGGTAAAGATCGGAGCTACTGATTATTTATCAAAGCCAGCTGATGCGAACGACATTACCAACGCACTTTTATCTGGCGATGATGAATTGCCTCCACCACCAGAAAACCCGATGTCAGCGGACCGTGTTCGTTGGGAGCATATTCAACGTGTCTATGAGCTTTGTGACCGAAATGTTTCCGAGACAGCACGCCGCTTGAACATGCACAGGCGCACGTTGCAGCGCATTTTGGCAAAACGTAGCCCGCGATAAGCTAAAGCTGTTCAATAAGTGCGTTGTAGCGCGCGGTGTAATCTGCGCGCACAACGGGTGCGGGTCGAAGGACGATTTCAAGATCGCCAATCAATGCTCCGTTTGGTTTGCCAAAGAACTTATCTGCCTCGGCTTCGGAAAAACCTGCGATCTGAACTGCTTCCATCCATGCGCTGATCTGGTCAGCTTTTTTGATCTTTTTCTTAACAGCGACTGGTATTTTTGCGGGCAGGCCAAAGCGGATGTGGATTGCTGCCTCAAGACGTTCATCCAAAGCACTGTAACCCGGTCCAACGGCGGCCTTAACGGGGCTAATCATATCGCCAATCACGTATTCAGGTGCATCATGCAAAAGGGCTGCTAGCCGCCATTTTGCGGGGGCGCTGGGGTTCATTCGGGAAAAAATCGTCTCAACAAGCAGTGAGTGTTCGGCAACGGAATAGGCGAAATCGCCGATCGTCTGCCCATTCCAGCGGGCAACAAACGCCAACCCGTGAGCGATATCTTCGATCTCAATGTCGACCGGTGTCGGGTCAAGCAGGTCAAGTCGCCGTCCCGATAGCATACGCTGCCAAGCTCGTGGTTGTTTCATCAGATACGCTCCGTAAGATCACTTCACGAAACTAAGGACCCCTCTACGCATTGTCGAGATGGGTCTGGAGTGCTATCTGCCCGTTAAATTCAAAACGAAAAGTGAGGCCATCATGGCGAACGATTACATTGTTAAAGATATCTCTTTGGCTGATTTTGGCCGTAAAGAGCTTGATATTGCGGAAACGGAAATGCCGGGCCTGATGGCGCTACGGGAAGAGTATGGTGATACCAAGCCTTTGGCGGGTGCGCGTATCGTCGGCTCTCTGCACATGACTATTCAAACGGCGGTTCTGATTGAGACGCTTGTGTATCTTGGCGCGGATGTTCGCTGGGCGTCGTGCAACATCTTTTCCACTCAAGACCACGCGGCGGCTGCAATTGCTGCAGGTGGTACACCTGTGTTTGCGATCAAGGGCCAGTCATTGGAAGAACACTGGGACTACCTTGATAAATCTTTCATGTTCCCAGATGGGCCGAACCTAATCCTTGATGATGGTGGCGACGCGACTTTGTATATTCTGCTGGGCGCCCGCGTTGAGAACGGCGAAACAGACCTCATCGAGGTGCCGACATCCGAAGAAGAAGTCGCTGTATTTGCACAGATCAAAAAGCGCATGAAGGAAAGCCCGGGCTGGTTCACAAAGATGCGTGGCCAAATTAAGGGCGTGTCCGAGGAAACGACCACTGGTGTTCACCGCCTGTACGATCTGGTAAAGCAAGGACAGCTTCCGTTTCCCGCGATCAATGTGAACGACTCTGTCACCAAATCGAAGTTCGATAATAAATACGGCTGTAAAGAGAGCCTTGTTGATGGCATTCGCCGTGCCACTGATACAATGATGGCTGGTAAGGTTGCGGTTGTCATGGGCTACGGCGACGTTGGTAAAGGCTCAGCTGCATCGCTCGCGGGTGCGGGCGCGCGCGTAAAAGTCACCGAAGTTGATCCTATCTGTGCACTCCAAGCGGCAATGGACGGCTTTGAAGTGGTTCTGCTCGAAGATGTTGTAGACACCGCTGACATCTTCATCACCACAACTGGCAACAAAGACGTGATCCGCATCGAGCATATGCGCGAGATGAAGGACATGGCGATTGTTGGCAACATCGGCCACTTCGACAATGAGATCCAAGTTGCGTCCCTGAAAAACCATAAGTGGACAAACATCAAAGAGCAGGTGGATATGATCGAGATGCCGTCAGGCAACCGTTTGATCTTGCTTTCAGAGGGCCGTTTGTTGAACCTTGGTAACGCAACGGGTCACCCGTCTTTCGTGATGTCTGCATCATTCACCAACCAAGTGCTTGCACAGATTGAGCTGTGGGTGCGTGGTAATGAATACAAAAACGACGTCTATATTTTACCCAAGCATTTGGACGAGAAGGTAGCGCGTTTGCACCTTAAGCGTATTGGCGTGAAACTCTCCCAACTGGATCCAGAACAAGCCGCTTACATTGGTGTTTCACCTGAGGGCCCATTCAAGCCAGAGCATTACCGCTACTAAGCTTACGATGAAAAGTATTTGAAACGCCGCTGGGTCAAACCGGCGGCGTTTTGCGTTTAAGGTCTGGGTGAAATGCGCGGCGTCATACAGCACTTAAATTTTCCCTTTAACGTGGCTGACTTAGCGCTTACCCTACGCAAACGGGGGCCAAGGTGGTTGTCCGGTAGTATTTTAACGAGGGGACTTACGGTATGGGTAAGCGCGACGATTTAATTGCGAAATATGCTGATGACTTGAAGAACAAATGCGGGATGACACCTGACATTGATCTGTTGACCAAAGTGACAATTGGCTGTGGTCCGGCGATCTATAACGCTGATGCGTCCACCGTAGCCGCAGGTCAGCCAGCAGAGCTTGAAACGGTTAAGAACAATTTTCTTATCAAAAAGCTGGGCCTTGCAGATAGTCCCGAACTTGATGCGGCGATTACATCAGTTTTAGAAACTTATGGTATGTCGGAGCGCAGTAAATATCGTGCGGTAGTCTACTACATGCTGACAAAGCATTTTGGAAAAGAAGCTGTCTACGGCTGATTGGTTATGAAGGGGCGCTGTATTTAGGGCGCCCTTTTTACGTTAGTTAATAGTCTCTTAATGTACTGAATTTAAAAGATATTTTATATATCAAAAGCTTGCACCTAAAGGTTAGAGTAGGTAGACGATCAATACGAACCAAGAATGGTTTGGACCTTTTATATTTGAACACGTGTGGTGCTAGGGAGCACGTGGGGTGAATGAGGGGTCCAAGGGGTTGGACCCCTCATTTTATGTTTCGCACCCAGCCATCTGACAAATCTTCTTCCAATGTTCCTTCGCCACTGGCTGTACGGACAACCTTGGCGATTTCACCAGTGGCATATCATCAAAGAACGGATCACCTTTGATCTCGGCCAGTGAAACAGGGCTGGGCAGTTCTTTGATCGCCTTGATGTCCACGCATTGCCAGCGGTCTTGCGTTGTTGTGCTATCTTGGTGTGCTTCTGAAATGATCTCAACGATCCCCACGACCGCCTTTTCATCTTGTGAATGATAAAAGAAGCCACGGTCACCGACAGCCATTTCACGCATGAAATTACGCGCCTGATAATTGCGCACGCCGTCCCATTCTTCGCCAGTGTCGCCTTTGGCGACCTGATCCGCCCAACTCCACGCACTTGGCTCAGATTTGAACAGCCAGTAGTTCATCCGCCAATGACCCTGTTCCAGTGAAGCAATTCCACGCTCTCAAACAGACCAGCAAGTGCATAGGGGTCTGATGCTGCCCAATCCTTGGCGTCAGCCATGCTTTGCACGTCCAGAATAACGACCGAGCCGATCATCTCGCCCGCGTCACTCAAAATTGGACCCGCTTGCTGCACGACACCGGTCGACTTGATGTACGCAAGATGCGCATCCCGGTTCGCTTTGCGCACATCAAGTGCGCCGTCTTTGTCTTTAGCTATCAGGCTTACAAGCATTAGCTTTCCTTCTTTAAGGGTCTATTCAAAAGTGATTTGACCGCATCTTGGACGGTGATTTGTTTGTCTACAAGTGCCGCTACGGTTTCAATAATCGGCATTTTACCATGATTTAGGGATGCCATTGCTTTCGCAGTTGCTGCGCCTTCGACAGTTTCCTCAGATATCCAGGTGTTACCCGCGCCAATCCCCAGTCCGTACCTAAAATTGCGCGAGGTTTCTGACGACGCGGTTAGGGTTAAGTCACCTAAGCCAGACAGGCCCATAAGCGTGTCAGTTCTGGCCCCAAGGGCTTCTGCGTAGGTCCGCATTTCAGAGAACCCGCGTGTCAGAATTGCCGCGCGCGCGCTTTCGCCGAGGCCTGATCCGATGGCCACGCCACATGCAATTGCAATCACGTTCTTTAGCGCACCACCCAACTCAACACCGCGCCAATCATCGGTAAGATACAGTCGAAGCGTTGGCGTGCTCAGGGCGTTTTGGAGGTTTATGCCCTCATCGCTCAAGGCAAGGGTAAGCGCTGTTGGAAGGCCTGCGGCGATGTCCTTGGCAAAGCTTGGTCCGCTCAGAATACCAACGGGCCCACCAAGATCGGCCTTTTGCATCAGGCCAACTGGCCCAAGTCCCGATTTTAAATCTACACCCTTGCAGCAAGCTATCAGTGGCCTGTTTCGCAATGCTGCCTGCTCTTGAAGTAATATCGTCGACAGCTGCTGTGTGGGCGTTGCGATCAATACGGTACCTTCGCCAGGCAGCTTGTTCGTAACGGTCACATTGGACGGCAGCTTGTAGCCAGGTAGCCGACGTTTGTTTTCCCGATCCGCATCGATTTGCGCCGCCGTTTTAGCGTCCCGCGCCACCAAACTAATGTCGTCGTTCGTAGCCAAAGTAATGGCAAGTGCGGTGCCAAAAGCGCCTGAACCCAAAATGGTGATGGTCATGCTTTGGCTCCTTTTTTGCCTGAGCCAAGCATTGGTGCCGCGGTTTGATCGAGCGGCCATCGGGGGCGCGCTGATAAGGTCAAATCGTCGTAGTGGCCTAGTGCAAAAAGTTCTGCGCCAGCATAGGCGATCATGGCCGCATTATCCGTACACAGGCTTAGGGGCGGCGCTACAAATGGTAGATCTTGGGCATTGCAAAGCGCAACCAAGCCCTGACGAATGGTCATGTTGGCAGCTACGCCCCCGGCAACCGCAACGGCCGTAGCATCTGGGCAAAGGGCGATGGCGCGCTGTGTTTTTTCCACCAACACATCTGTGACGGCGTTTTGAAACGCGGCGCAAAGATCACGTCGATGCGTTTGCGGCAACCCGCCGTGTTCTTCAACAATAGCGTCACGCGCGCGCAACAAAGCAGTCTTGAGACCAGAAAATGACATGTCGCAGCCGTCACGGTCCAAAAGTGGGCGTGGCAATTTATAGGCTTTAGGATTGCCGTTTTTCGCTTCGTTTTCTACCGATGGTCCGCCCGGTTGTGCCAGTCCCAAAAGACGCGCCGTTTTGTCGAACGCCTCACCGGGGGCGTCATCAATTGTGCCGCCAAGGCGTCTGTAGCTTGTTGGTGATTTCACTTCTAAAAACTGACAATGCCCGCCCGAGACAAGCAGCATCAAATAGGGGTACGCAATACCGTCACTTAGGCGTGGCGTTAAGGCGTGACCCGCCAAATGATTAACGCCGATCAGCGGTTTTCCCGATCCTGCGGAAAGCCCTTTTGCGCACATGACACCAGCTAAGACCCCACCAATAAGACCTGGTCCAGATGTTACCGCGATTGCGTCGATATCATCTAAACTTTTACTCGTCTGTTCCAGCACTTTCGCCACACAGCCATCCAGCTTTTCAGTGTGCGCGCGCGCGGCAATCTCAGGAACGACACCGCCAAAATCATTGTGAAGCTGCGTCTGACCTTCAACTACCTGCGCCAGAATGTTTGGCCCTTCAGTGCCCACTTGTACGATTGCCGCTGCGGTATCGTCACAGCTGCTTTCAAGACCCAAGATGGTCAGAGGGGGGCCATTGCGTGTCATCATGCTGCCAGCTACCATTTGCGCGATATGCAAACAATGCCTTCTGCTCGCCCCACAGTGATCATCACCCGCCCTGAGCCTGACGCGGCTCAGTTTGCAGAGCAGGCGCGCATGACGCTTGGCGCAGCCGTAGAGATAGTTTGTGCACCGCTTGTAGAGATTGAGCCGCTTTCTCAAGCAATCGAGTTTACCCATGATGAGCAGGTAATCTTCACCTCGCGTAACGCTGTGCGTCTTGCGCCGGACGGGGTGGGCCGAACGGCTTTTTGTGTTGGTCAGCGCACCGCTGAGCTTGCATTGGACGCGGGCTATCGCGCTGTGTCTGCGGATGGTGATGCATTGGACTTGATTATCTTGCTCAAGGCTCAGTCATCAGGACCGTTGGTTCATGTCCGCGGCGAACAAACAACGCTCAGCTTTTCAAATGCTTTGGCAGCGTCGGGTTTGGTCGTTCGTGATATCGTGGCGTACAGACAGGTGGCCAAAGAGCTACCCGCAGATGTTGTGTCTAAAATACTTTGCGAGCAAAGAACTATTGTGACCGCTTTCTCTGCAAATGCAGCCGAGGTTCTGTCAAAGCATGTTGCGGGAAACAAAGCGATGTCAACGCTTGTGGCGATTAGTTCATCTGCTGCGGCGCCGTTGGCGGGCAGTTTTGCGAAGACCGTGGTGGCATCGACGACGGATGCGGCGGGGCTTCTTGTGGCGGTGCAAGTGATCTGCGATGACTTGAGCAAACAGATATCTGGCTGATGTGACGCGATTGATTAGTGTATTGTTGAGCGTAAGCAAGATTCGAGGGAGTTAACTAGGTGGCCGAAAAGACATCTGAAGAAGAACCGATCACTGAAAAAGTTGACCCTGTGTTGGATGAAACGGTCGTAGACGCAGTTGCCAATGATACTCACGAAACGGACAGTACACCCGACGAGGAAGGTTCTGACGAAGCAGCTGTTGAGCAGGATGAGACGCCAAAAGAAGAGCCTAGCGATACGAAAACCAGTCCAAAGGGCGGTATTTTGCCGATGCTGGGTGCAGGTGTTGTGGTGGCTTTGCTTGGTTTTGTCGGGGGGCGTGCAGATATTATTTCAAACGATGCGCTTCCTGAGTTTTTACAACGCGATAGCACACTTGCAGAAACAGTTGCGGACCAAAAGGTGGCTTTGGATAACCTTGAGCAACGCTTGACCGAGTTTGCGATGGCTGATGACATCGCCGCACTTCAATCTCAATTGAACGAAGCGGCGGAAGATGGCGCGGCTGCGCGTGCCGCGTTAGCGGATCAAATTGCTAATCTTCCCGTTGTGACAGACAGCGCAGCGAAAGTTGATATTGCAGCGGTACAAGATTTGATCAACGCGCAGAGTTTGAAAATAGCAGCACTGGCTGAACAGCTTCAGGCACAAACCGAGCAAACTCAAACAAGTGTGGTGCAGCTTGAAGCCGCCGCCGTTGAAGAGGCGCTTTTTGCGCAGGCGCGTGCTGCATTGTCCCGAGTTCAGGCGGCTATCGAAACTGGTGCGCCTTTTGGTTCGGCTTTGGCTGATTTTTCACAAGCGAGCACGGCTACTGTGCCGGAAGTTTTGCAAGCTGTCGCAAGCACTGGTGTTCCGGCGCTGGCTTCTTTGCAGGATGAATTTCCACCACTTGCACGTCAGGCGCTTGCTGCGGCACGCTCAGAAACGCCAGTTCCCGAAACCACTGTTGGAAAGCTGTCAGCTTTTCTGGATCGTCAGACCGGAGCGCGCTCTGTGACGCCGCGTGAAGGGTCGGATGCCGATGCTGTGCTGTCGCGTGTTGAAGCTGCTGTGCGCAAAGGTGCGTTGAATGATGCGCTGGGCGAGTTGGATACGCTTCCAGAGACGTCTAAATCTGCTTTGTCGCCGTGGGCTGAAGCTGTAAAGCGCCGACTTGATGCCAGTACTGCTGCTGCTCAATTGGCAGCATCCCTTAAATCGAACTGAGGTCACGCATTATGCTTTGGTCCCTTACTAAAATTCTTGTTTTTGTTGCATGTGTGGCTGCCCTCGCGTTTGGTGCGGTTCAACTTTTGGAAATGGAGGGCGGTGTTCAGATTACCTTCAATGGGGTTGAGCGGACATTTGGCCCCCTTCAAACAGCCATTGCTTTTGCGGTGTTGGTCGCCGCGCTTTACATCGTGTTGAAAGTGTTAGGCCTGATTGGTGCTGTGCTTCGGTTCATTAATGGGGATGAAACAGCGCTGTCTCGTTATTTTGTGCGTAACCGCGAGCGTAAAGGATTTGATGCCTTGTCCGAAGGCATGATGGCGCTTGCGTCAGGCGAGGGGCGCTTGGCGATGTCAAAGGCTAGCAAAGCTGAGCGGTATCTACGTAAACCCGAGCTCACAAATTTGATCACCGCGCAAGCGGCAGAGATGGTTGGTGATACCAAAAAAGCGAACCAAGTTTACAAAGAGCTTTTGCAGAATGATCAGACCCGCTTTGTGGGTGTACGTGGAATTATGCGCCAAAAATTAGCTGCTGGTGATACGGATACGGCCTTGGCCTTGGCTGAGAAGGCTTTCGCTTTGAAGCCTAAGCATGAAGAAACGCAGGACGTTTTGTTGCGACTTCAGGCCCAGAAAGAGGATTGGAGCGGCGCGCGCAAAACGCTGACTGCGAAGTTGAAGCATGGATCGTTGCCGCGTGATGTGCACAAACGCCGCGATGCGGTTCTGGCGCTGTCAGAAGCGAAGGCGATTGTTGCAGATGATAGCACGATCGAAGTGAAAGAGGCGGCGATTGAGGCAAACCGGCTATCGCCAGATCTAATTCCGGCGGCGGTCTTGGCCGCGGATTCTTATATCGCAGCCGGTGAAGGAAAGTACGCGGCGCGGGTTTTGAAAAAGGCGTGGGGCGCGCATCCTCATCCTGATCTAGCGGCTGCTTTTGCACGAATTGCGCCCGAAGAAACTCCGACTGAGCGCCTCAAGCGGTTCAAAGCATTGACCCGCGTTGCCCCTGATCACGCCGAAACAAAAATGCTGCTTGCTGAGCTTCATATCGCGGCTGAAGATTTTCCAGCAGCGCGCGCTGCGATGGGTGATTTGGCGGAAAGCAATGCGACAACGCGCAGTCTAACAATTCTAGCGGCGATTGAGCGTGGCCAAGGTGCCAGTGATGATGTTGTGCGCGGTTGGTTGACGAAGGCGCTAACTGCCCCGCGTGGCCCGCAGTGGGTTTGTGAGAACTGTCAAAATATTCACGCAGAATGGGCGCCGACCTGCTCAAATTGCGGTGCTTTTGATACGCTTGCGTGGCGTACTCCAACGACTTCTGACGCGACGATGCCATCATCTACGGAAATGCTGCCTTTGCTTGTTGGCACGCCCTCAGCGTCCGATGTGGATGATGCCGAAGTCATTGATGAGGCGTCAACTGGCGTAGATGCATCGGAGAAATACTGACTGCGTTCAAACTATTTTTCGGCGTGCTCCTTATTAAATTTTAGCGATTAGCCCTGTCAGAGTTAATTTAAGTTAATCAAGGGCTTGTTTCGGGAAATAATTGTTCTAGTCTCCCTAACATTCTTGGAATGCCAAGAAGCATAGCTTCGTTATCAGAGGTTAGTAAGTTTCGTTATCCTGTGATGTGAAGCCGAAAAAATAAGCGACCCCATAATGGGTTGCGCTGATCGATTCCTTGGGAGGGACTATGACAAATACACTTAACCGCAGAAAGTTTTTGCGCGGCTCGGCTGTTGCCGGCGCTGCCGCTTTGGCGACACCAGCAGTTGCGGCCAACCACGGCACAACACTGAAAATGCAAGCTGCTTGGGGCGGCGGTATTTTCCTTGAAAATGCACAATCGTTTGCAAGCCGCGTTAACGAAATGTCTGGTGGTTCATTGACCATTGAAGTGCTGTCTGTCGACTCCGTCGTTAAGACAAGCCAGATGCAAGACGCGGTACACCGCGGCGTTCTTGATGCAGCGCACTACGTATCAGCCTACTGGTACGGCAAGTCCAAAGCCGCATCACTCTTCGGCACAGGCCCGTGCTTTGGCTGGTCAAGCCAAGAGATGCTCGGCTGGATCCACGCAGGTGGTGGTCAAGAGCTCTTTGATGAGCTGATGGATAGCCTGCGCTTGAACGTTGTGTCTTTCTTCAACTCACCGATGCCAGCACAGCCACTTGGTTGGTTCCAAGAAGAAATTAAAGACGCAAGCCAGATGAATGGTCTGAAGTACCGTACTGTTGGTCTTGCTGCTGACGTTCTGCTCGAAATGGGCATGTCAGTTGTGCAGTTGCCTGGCGGTGAAATCCAGCCAGCGATGAAATCTGGTCTAATTGACGCGGCTGAATTCAACAACCCAACATCTGACCGTGACTTTGGTATGCAAGATGTTTCCAAGCACTACCACTTGGCATCATACCACCAGAGCCAAGAGTGCTTCGAAGTTACATTCAACAAAGACAAGTTCAACGGCCTGTCACCTGAGCACCAGGCGATCATCCGTAACGCGTCAATGGCTGAAAACTCCGGCTTCTACTGGGGCAACACAAAGCGTTACTCAGACGATCTGATCAAACTGCAAGAGCAGGACGGCGTGAACGTATACCGTACACCAGATTCTGTTATGGCAGCGCAGCTCGAAGCATGGGACAAAGTTGCAAACCGCATTGCGGGCGACGATCCATTCTTCGCGAAGGTTATGGAGTCACAGAAGGCATACGCCAAAGATGTGATGAACTACCTCAACATGAACCAGCCTGATTACAAACTGGCGTACAACCACTACTTCGGTTAATCGCTTAGTTTAGAAACGGTGTGTCCGGGTGCTTTATTGCGCCCGGACATTTGCGCTCAATTGACGAGCGCCAATAATTCACATGATCTGTAGGGGAGCGACAGACACATGAAAATCGTTTATGCCATTGAGGGACTGAGCCTGTGGGTTGGACGTGCCTTTGGGTGGTGCATTCTCATCCTCACACTGTCCGTATCGTACGAAGTGTTCGTAAGATACGTCCTGAATTCGCCGACTGTTTGGGCGTTTGATATGATGATCCAGATGTACGGTGCTTTGTTCTTAATGTGCGGTGCGTATGCACTGGCGCAGGACACGCACGTGCGTGCTGATGTTGTGTACCGTTTACTACCGATCAAAGTTCAAGCCTCGTTGGATTTTGTGCTTTATTTCCTATTCTTCTTTCCGGGCGTCATTGCCCTTGCTTGGTATGGTTACGAGATCGCTTCTGATAGCTGGCGCTACAAAGAAGTGAGCTTTAACAGCCCTGCCAGTATTCAAATTTATTTCTTCAAATCTTTGATCCCGCTATCTGGTGCGCTGTTGGTGCTCCAAGGCTGTGCGGAGCTTGCGCGCTGCGTGATGGCGATGCGCACCGGTGCTTGGCCCGAGCGTTTGGCTGACGTCAAAGAAACTGAAGATTTGTTGGCGAATATTGATCTGGACGCGATCCAGTCAGCTACGCCTTCTAATAAATGAACCGCCATAAGAGCGAATAGAAAGATATAAAAAGATGTCAAATCCTGAAGTCGCCCTGTTGATGCTTGGGCTGTTCATTTTCCTTGTACTTCTTGGCTTTCCGATTGCTTTTACACTCCTCGCGATGGGTGTGGCATTTGGATATTATGCGTACCACCAAGGTGGTCCGATCGAGACGTTCTCGGATATTTTCAACAACAACATTTTCTACCTACTGAACCAGAACACGTATTCTGTGATGGAAAACCCGATCCTGGTTGCGATCCCGTTGTTCCTGTTTATGGGCTACGTGGTTGAGCGGGCGAACATCGTCGATAAGCTGTTCTTCTCTTTGTACATGGCTGCACGCAACTTGCCGGGCAGTCTTGCAATTGCCGCCTTGCTTACTTGTGCGGTGTTCTCAACGGCATCTGGGATTGTTGGCGCGGTTGTAACACTGATGGGCTTGTTGGCGTTTCCCGCAATGGCAAATGCCAACTATAACAAAAGCTTTGCGTCTGGCGTGATCTGTGCCGGTGGTACGTTGGGTATTTTGATCCCGCCATCCATCATGCTTATCGTCTATGCGGCGATCGCAGATTTGTCGCCCTTGCGACTTTATGCAGCTGCGGTGTTCCCCGGTTTATTGTTGGCGGGTCTCTACATTGTGTACGTGATCACACGTGTTTGGTTTAATCCTGCATTGGCGCCAAAACCGACCATGGAAAATGTGCCACCACCCCGCGAAATCTATAAAGACCTTTTGGTAAGCTTTGTGCCGCTGACTGTTTTGATTGCGCTTGTTCTTGGTTCAATCCTTGGTGGTCTTGCGACACCGGCTGAAGCCGCTGCTATGGGTGCTTTGGGCGGTATGGTGTTGGCGGTACTTTATCGCTCCATGACGTGGGAAAAGCTGAAGGAAAGCGTCTTCCTGACCGCAAAAGCAACCGCGATGGTGTGCTGGTTGTTCGTTGGTTCGTGGACGTTTGCATCGGTCTTTTCGTACTTGGGTGGTCACGACATCATTGCAGATTGGGTTGGTGGACTTGATCTTGAGCCGTGGGAATTCTTGATCCTTGCTCAAATCATCATCTTCTTGCTGGGATGGCCGCTGGAATGGTCTGAGATCCTGATCATCTTCGTGCCAATCTTCTTGCCGCTTCTCGAGGTATTTGGTGTAAACCCCTACTTCTTTGCGATGTTGATTGCGTTGAACCTGCAGACTTCGTTCCTGACACCACCCATGGCGATGTCCGCCTATTATCTCAAAGGGGTCCTCAAGGACAAAATTGAGTTGATGGACATCTTCCGCGGTATCATGCCGTACTTGGGCATTGTGATTTTGACGATGGTCTTGATGTATAACTTCCCAGGCATCGCATTGTGGTTCCCTGACTATCTCTTTGGACCATACATTCCATGATCCCAGATAGTTATAAACTAACTGCAACCGAGGCGGTGGATGCCATCGCCTTGGGACGCCTTAGTTCTGTTGAACTGGTCAAGTCTTGCTTGGCGCGCATTACGGAAACCGACGAAGCTATCAAAGCGTGGGCTTTCCTCGATCCTGATGCAGCACTTGCCCAAGCGGCTGAATGTGACCGACTTCGCAGAGCAGGTATGGCAACGGGTCGTCTTCATGGCATTCCGGTTGGCCTGAAAGACATCATCGATACCGCCAAAATGCCAACACAGCGCGGAACATCGATCTTTGCCGGACGGCAAACGGAACACGTAGCCCGTTTGGTTGAACGTTTGCGCGAAGAAGGTGCTGTGATCATGGGTAAAACCGTGACCACTGAACTGGCTTTTGTGCACGCAAACGAAACCCGTAATCCCCATAACGCCGACCACAGCCCTGGTGGTTCATCAAGTGGTTCGGCAGCTGCGGTTGCAGCGATGCATGTGCCGCTGGCCATTGGTACCCAGACAAATGGTTCCGTTATCCGTCCCGCATCATTCTGCGGAACATTTGGGTTCAAACCTACACGCGGCGTGATTTCTCGCAGTGGCGTTTTGCAGACGTCAGTTTCGCTTGATCAAGTGGGTTGCTTTGGTCGCAGTCTTGAAGACGTTGCCCTGTTGACCGATGCAATCGGAGGCTACGATCAAAATGATCAAGTTAGCTTTGCGCGCCCGCGTCCAAAGATGCTTGAAGGAGCGCAGGCCGAGGCATTGGTCACGCCCGAGTTTGCATGGTTTGACCTGCCCTTTAACGAGCGTCTTTCCGGCGATGCGCGTGAGGGCATGGAAGCGGTACTAGACATTCTTGGCTCTAAAGTGACCAAGATGGAGCCCGCAGATACCCTATCTGATCTTGTCATGGTGCAAGCGCGTATCCACGAATATGAAATTGCCCATCACCAAGCAGAGGTTTTCGATACGCACTGGGATCAGATCAGTGATACGTTAAAACCCATCATTGAGCGTGCGCGTAAAATCACAAAAACTGAGTATGAAGATGCGCTAGCTGTCAAAGGGTCCGCTGAGTCTTTCTTTATGAACTTCTTTCTGGATTATGATGCGGTCATTGCGCCGTCAGCTGCTGGCGAGGCTCCAAAGTTTGGAGACGGCACAGGCGATCCGATTTTTTGTACTCTGTGGACGCTTGCGGGGCTGCCATGTATCAGCCTTCCTCTTCTCGTTGGTGACAATGGGCTACCGATCGGTGTGCAACTTATTGGGCCACCTGAAAAAGATGACCGGCTTTTGCGCACGGCGCGATGGCTACAAACCTATTTATCTGAAACAGCCGAGTAACTGAGAGGACCTACAATATGTCATATATGGTTAAGTTAATCGCAGGCCTGACTGGCACAGCATTTTTGTGCATTTTCATCGGGGGCCTGTCCCAAAGTATCTCAAGCGGTTTTGCCGGCTTTGTCGGTGGTGCGCCGTTCATGCTTATCGCTATTCTCGTGTGCGGTATGGCCGTCTACGATTTCTGGGACGAGTGTGTACGTAAGAAATGAGTAAGAAACGTCTTTGGATTACGCGCCGCCTGTCTGATGCAACGCTTGAACGGGCTGCGCGCGATTATGACGTTGTTATCAACCATGAAGATACCCCCGGGACTGCTGCGGAGTTAATCGCGGCAAGTGCTGATTTCGACGCGGTTATCCCCTGCCACTCCGAACACTTTACTGCGGATGTGGTGAGCCAGTTTTCTGACCGCTTGAAGATTGTGGCCAATCATTCGGTTGGTGTCGACCACTGCGATATTCCTGCGCTTAACGCGCGCGGCATCGCAGTCACGAACACGCCCGATGTGCTTTCTGATGCGACCGCTGAGTTGGCTATGTTGTTGATGCTTGGTGCTGCACGCAATGCTGTAGCTGGTGACCGGATTGTGCGGACCGGCAACTGGGATAGCTGGTCACCGGCCTTTATGGTTGGCAAACAGGTAACCGGTGCGCGTTTAGGCATTATTGGGATGGGTCGCGTGGGGCAGGCTTTTGCTCAAAAGGCGCGAGGTTTTGGGATGCAAGTGCATTACTACAACCGCCGTCCGCTGTCGCCTGATCTTGAACACGGGGCTGTCTATCACGAGACCGTCGAAAGCCTTTTGGCGGTGTCTGATTTCTTATCGCTTCATTGTCCCGCAACGCCTGACACGGTCGACCTGATGAATGGTGAGCGTTTTCAAATGCTGCCAAAAGGGGCTGTCATTGTGAATACGGCACGTGGGGCGTTGGTTGATGAAGACGCTCTGATTGCAGCGCTTGATAGTGGGCATGTTTCTGCCGCCGGTCTTGATTGTTTTAAGGTTGAGCCGGGTGGCAACCCCAAGTTTTCGTCCTACGATAACGTATTCATGTTGCCCCACATCGGGAGTGCAACACGACAAACACGAGATGCCATGGGGTTCCGCGCCCTCGACAATCTTGATGCATTCTTCGCGGGCCAGACACCAAAGGATATCTTGACCAAATGATGGATAAATCAATCACCAAACTCGCGTTTCTGGGCCTTGGCGTCATGGGCTATCCAATGGCAGGCCATCTGGCAAAAGCAGGTCACTCCGTCACCGTTTACAACCGTACCACGGCAAAAGCTCAGGCGTGGGTAGATGAGCATGGTGGCAGCTTGGGTGAAACACCTGCAGAAGCAGCGCGGGGCGCAGAAGTTGTTATGGCCTGTGTCGGGAATGATGATGATCTGCGCTCGGTTTGCCTTGGACCTGACGGGGCATTCGCCACGATGTCCGAAGGCAGCACTTTTGTTGATCACACCACCGTATCCGCAGCAGTCACAGCCGAGCTTCACGCCGCTGCGAAAGCTAAGGGCATTGCCTTCGTCGATGCGCCTGTGTCTGGCGGACAAGCAGGCGCAGAGGGCGGGCAGCTTTCGATCATGTGTGGTGGTGCGCAAGCGGATTACGATTGGATTGAACCCGTCATCAATACCTATGCAAAATTGTGTCGTCGTATTGGTGAAAGTGGCGCGGGTCAGATGACCAAAATGTGTAACCAGATTGCGATTGCCGGGCTGGTGCAAGGGTTGTCCGAAGCGTTGCACTTTGCTTCCAAAGCGGGACTCGATGGCGCATCTGTCGTTGAGGTGATCAGTCAGGGCGCTGCCGGTTCATGGCAAATGTCCAACCGCTATCAGACTATGCTGGATGATCACTTTGACCACGGGTTTGCCGTTGATTGGATGCGCAAAGATCTGGCGATTTGTCTAAGCACCGCCGAGGAAAATGGCGCGTCACTACCAATCACAGCTTTGGTCGACCAGTTCTATAAAGATGTGCAGAAGATGGGTGGTGGCCGTTGGGACACATCCGCTTTGTTCAAGCGCCTTCAAAACGACGGCACTAAGTAACACGATAAAGTTGTGCAGCGCGCCAGCAGGTGTGTTGGTTCGCTGCATAGCGATTTTTGCGATATTCGGGTTCTTTTGCTGATCGCGATGGACATCAAGCTGTCGTTGGCTATCAATACCTATCCAAGAACATTGCTAACAAACACGCGCCGAAAAGAGTGCTGTCAGATAGAACCCCTCGGAGGAAATATGAAATTCAAATCCCTATTCGTCGCCGCGACTGTTGCGGCTCTGACAGCTACATCCAGCGTCGCTGAAGATCTCAAAGTTGGGATGATCACAACGCTTTCCGGTGGTGGCGCAGGCCTTGGTATTGATGTGCGTGACGGCTTTATGTTGGCAGTCGCACAATCTGGTCGAACCGATATTGATGTGATCATCGAAGATGACCAGCGCAAGCCAGACGTTGCTGTTCAGCTTGCAGACCGCTTGATTCAATCTGAGAAGGTTGACGTCATGACCGGTATCATTTGGTCGAATTTGGCAATGGCTGTCGTTCCAGGTGCTGTGGCTCAGGGTAAGTTTTATCTGTCGCCGAACGCAGGCCCTTCACCTCTTGCAGGCCGTGCGTGTCATGAAAACTATTTCAACGTAGCATGGCAGAACGACAATCTGCACGAAGCGGCAGGTGCGTATGCGAATGACGCAGGCCACTCAAACACATTTATTCTGGCACCTAACTACCCTGCTGGCACTGATGCGCTTACCGGCTTTAAGCGGACCTACAGTGGTGAGTTGGCTGGTGAAATCTACACCAAACTTGGCCAGTCAGATTATGCGGCTGAGATCGCACAAATCCGTGCAAGCGGTGCTGATAGCGTGTTCTTCTTCCTGCCCGGCGGGATGGGTATCTCGTTCCTCAAGCAGTATGCAGATTCAGGCGTTGACTTACCTGTTGTCGGCCCGGCCTTCAGCTTTGACCAAGGTATTTTGCAAGCGGTTGGTGCAGCAGCGTTGGGCGTCAAGAATACATCGCAGTGGAGCAAAGATATCGACAACGCGGCCAACGCTGCATTTGTTGAGACTTTTTCCGCTGAGTACGGACGCTTGCCATCGCTCTACGCAAGCCAAGGGTTTGACACGGCGAACTTGTTGATTTCAGCGATGGAAGCGGCAGATGTGAGTGACGCGGGTGCATTCCGTGCCGCTCTTAAGGCAGCAAATTTCGATAGCACACGCGGCGCGTTCGCCTTTGCCAGCAACCATCATCCAATCCAAGACATCTACGTACGCGAAGTGATCAAAGAGGGCGATGTGTTTACCAACAAGATCATTGCAACGGCATTGTCAGATCACTCAAACGCCTACGTTGCTGACTGCAAAATGTAAGCTAGCGTTCATTGGCCCGCGACGTGTGGGCCAGTGACTTTTCACACGGAAATCCATGTCGTTTATTCTGTTCATTGAGCAGGCCCTGAATGGTTTGCAGTTTGGGGTCATGCTGTTTTTGATGGCCGCTGGCCTGACGCTTGTTTTCGGCGTTATGGGGTTGATCAATCTGGCGCACGGCTCGCTTTATATGATCGGCGCTTTTGCTGCGGCGGCAGCTGCGGCGGCGACGGGATCATTCGTGTTGGCGTTGATTGCCAGCTTCGTATGCGCTGCGTTTGCTGGTGTCTTGATTGAATATTTTGTCATCAGACGTCTTTATGATCGTGACCACTTGGATCAAGTCTTGGCGACCTTCGGGCTTATCTTGATCTTCTCCGAGGGCACACGTTGGGTCTTTGGCTCATTTCCCTTGTTTCTTGATAAACCTGAGTGGCTCTCGGGCACGGTGATGCTGCCGTTAGGAATTGAATATTCGATCTACCGGCTGGCCATTATTGTTGTAGGCCTCATGATTGCGGCTGGTTTGTTTTGGATGATCGCGCGCACGCGTGTAGGTATCCGAATTAGGGCCGGTGAGAACGACCGCGAAATGATTGGTGCGCTCGGGGTTAATATCTCGCTTTTGTATACATTTGTTTTTGCCCTTGGCGCGGCACTTGCGGGACTGGCGGGTGCGCTGATTGGCGCGATCCAATCTGTCCAAGTCGGGATGGGTGAGCCGGTTTTGATACTAGCCTTTGTTGTGATTGTCATCGGTGGCATTGGCTCTATTCATGGTGCATTTATTGGCTCTGTCCTTGTCGGTATGACTGATACGCTTGGTCGGACAATGCTTCCTAGTCTATTTAGTCTGTTTTTGGAGCCGTCTGCAGCAACGTCTCTTGGGGCCTCTTTGTCCTCTATGCTGATTTATATTTTAATGATTGGCGTCCTTATTTTCAGGCCTAAAGGCCTGTTTGGGGGAGCATAGAATGCGGCGTGAGGCGATTTTCAATTACACTCTGCTGTTTGCGCTTTTGGCATTTCCGCTTTGGGCCTGGACGGCTGACGAGCCATTTCTAATCACCCTCACGACCCGCGCGATTATTTTTGCGATTGCCGGAGTAGGGCTTAATTTTGCGCTTGGCTTCGGGGGATTAGTAAGTCTGGGTCACGCGGCGTTTTTTGGACTTGGTGGGTATGTGATGGGCGTGCTGGCCTATCATGCGCAAACGTACACCGCGTTCGTAACGTGGCCGGTTGTCATTGAAGGCACCAATTCGATGCTAACGATCTGGCTTGTGGCAGTAGTTTTGTCAGCGGCCTTGGCTTTGGCCATTGGGGCATTATCGCTGCGTACCTCGGGCGTTTACTTTATCATGATCACTTTGGCATTTGCGCAAATGCTCTACTATTTTACGATCTCGTGGCCCAAGTATGGGGGCGAAGATGGCCTGTCGATTTATGTGCGTAACCAATTTTTCGGCCTGAACACCATGGACCCAATTCAGTTCTTCGCTGTGTGCTATGGAGTATTATTATTGGTTTTGCTGTTTGTGTTTCTTGTGTCGCGTTCGCCGTTTGGTTTGATGCTTGGGGCCGCGCGGCAGAACGAGGCGCGGGTGCAGGCAGTTGGCCAGACGCCGTTCCGCCTTTACCTCACTGCCTTTGCAGTGTCCGGCGCGATTACCGGCTTAGCAGGGGCAATGTTTGCTGATCTTAACCGTTTCGTCAGCCCGACGATGTTCTCGTGGCAGACCTCGGGCGAGGTTATGATCTTTGTTATCCTTGGCGGCGTTGGTCGCGTTTTTGGGCCGGTTGCCGGCGCAGTTTTGTTCATAATTCTTGAGCACTTGTTGGGCGGGCTCAGCGATTATTGGCATATCTACCTCGGTGCAATTTTGCTCGGCGTCGTGCTGTTTGCGCGCGGTGGGCTGTATGGGTTGATTGCAGGTAGGCAGGTTGCTCATGAGTAGTGCAGTTCTGCAAATTCGCGGCGTTAGCAAAAGCTTTGGCGCATTAGAGGCAAGCAAAAACATCACCCTTGACGTGCGGACGGGTGAAATTCATGCGCTTATCGGACCAAACGGCGCGGGTAAGTCGACTTTGATCCAGCAGATTGCGGGTGGTCTGCAGCCTGATCGTGGTCACATCCTGTTCATGGATCAGGACGTGACAACCCTTTCAACAGCCGCGCGCGCGCGAAAAGGCATGGCGCGAACATTTCAGATCTCGTCACTGGCAATGGAATATACGGTTCTGCAGAACGCTGTACTTGGCGCACTTGGTGCGCGCGGTGATGTGTACCGGTTCTTTCGACCGGTCATGAAGGATCAAAAACTGCTGTCTACAGCGCAAGAAATGCTCGCCCTTTTGGGGCTGGGTGATGTGCAGAACACCATCACATCTGAATTATCTCATGGCCAACGCCGCCAATTGGAGGTGGCTGTCGCACTGACGTCTTCGCCCAAGTTGTTCTTGATGGATGAACCGATGGCGGGCCTTGGTGCTGAGGCGTCAAAAAGGCTAATGACGTTCTTGGCAGAGTTGAAAAAACAGGCGCCGATCTTGTTGGTAGAGCATGATATGGACGCAGTTTTTGCGCTGGCAGATCGGATTAGTGTTCTTGTGTACGGAGAGATCATTGCTACGGGGACCGTAGAAGAAATCCGGTCTAACCCTGCTGTTCGTCTTGCGTACTTAGGAGAAGAGGCAGAAGAATGAGCCTTCTTGAACTGTCCAATGTATCGGCTTTTTATGGCGCCAGTCAGGCTTTGTTCGATGTGTCGTTGACCCTTGAGGAAGGCCAAGTGCTTGCAATGATGGGTCGCAATGGCATGGGTAAGTCGACGACCGTCAAAGTGGTTTGCCGGCTTCTGCAACACAAAGACGGTCAGGTTATTTTTGATGGGCAAAACGTCAAAAGTGCTCCTTCGCATAAGGTTGCGCAACTTGGTGTTGGCTTGGTGCCTGAGGGGAGACGTTGCTTTTCAAACCTGACGGTTTACGAAAATCTGGTTGTTGCTGCGCGGTCAGGAGAATGGAATTTTGCTTCTGTTTCGAAGCTCTTTCCTCGGTTGAGTGAGCGAAAAGATCAAAAGGCGTCGTCTCTTTCAGGCGGCGAGCAACAGATGCTTGCGATTGGCCGCGCACTGATGACCAACCCAAAACTTTTAATCCTAGACGAGGCGACCGAGGGCTTGGCCCCGGTGGTGCGTCAAGAAATCTGGCGCGCAATTGAGCGTCTTAAGTCGGATAGCTCAATGTCTATTCTTGTCATCGACAAATCCCTCAAGGAGCTGTCGCGCATCGCCGATACAGCGGTCATCCTTGAGAAGGGTAGATCGGTTTGGAGTGGCGACTTCACTCAACTAACGCCAGATGTGACCGATCCTTTCTTGGGTGTTTGAAAGACTGTAAGGTGCTGAGCTTTAGGCGTCTCTAAGGTTTGATATTTTCACAAATATTTTGTATTAGGTTACTTTTTTGTGCGGACTAGATCGCTTCGGTTGCTTGCAATTTATTTTCATGACGGCGGAGCGCGTGCGGTTGATCAAAATGTAATGTAATTATTGCAACCGGTTGCAAAAATAAATTGCTAGGCCTAAGGTTCATCACATCTGGATTCAACTTCGGCGAATGCGCACCGGTAATTATCAAATTTGTTCATGATTTACGCGCAGTTCTTTCGCCTTGTGACGATCCAAGATGAATCAATCGCCTCAAAAAGAGGCCTCGGCAATTTATGCGCGAACCGAGCGCGCTTCCTTGGGAGGAAAAAATGAAAAAGATATTATTGGCTACTGGACTTGTCGCCTTGATGGGCACTTCAGCGATGGCGCAACAAATTGGTGTTTCCATTGCGCGCTTTGATGACAATGGCCTGACCGTGATGCGTAATGGCATGACAAGTCACGCAGATACACTCGATGGTGTGAGCCTTCAGGTTGAAGATGCGACCGATGACGTTGCAAAGCAGCTTGACCAAATCAATAACTTCGTTGCGTCTGGTGTTGATGCGATCATCGTAAACGCGGTTGATACAAACGCGACCGAAGCGATGACCGCAGCTGCTGCGTCTGCTGGCGTGCCGCTGGTCTATGTAAACCGTCAACCGGTTAACATGGATACGCTGCCTGATGGCCAAGCGTTTGTTGCGTCCAACGAGATTGAATCTGGCACATTAAAAGCGTTCGAGGTTTGCAAAAACCTGCGCGCTGCAGGCAAATCTGGTGGAGCTACGGCGTACATTCTGATGGGTCAGCTTTCAAACCAAGCAGCGGTTCAGCGCACAAAGGACGTCGAAGACGTTCTGGGCATGGACATGTGTAACTTCATCACGGTCATCGACAAGCAGACCGCTGAATGGTCACGGGACAAAGCGCAGGATCTTATGACGAACTGGTTGTCATCCGGTGAGCCGTTTGACGCTGTGTTTGCCAACAACGATGAGATGGCAATTGGTGCGATCCAAGCGCTGAAGGCGAACGGTATTTCTATGGATGCAGTTCAAGTCGGCGGCGTTGACGCGACAGCAGACGCGCTTCAGGCGATGAAGGCTGGCGATCTTGACGTGACTGTATTCCAAGACCTTGCCGGTCAGGGTTCAGGATCAATTGATACTGCGCTGAAGCTTATCAACGGCGAAGCAGTCGACAAGACTGTATTTATCCCGTTCAAGCTGGTTACTCCTGATAACGTTGATGAGTTTATCGCAAACTGATCGAACAATAGACTTTAAGTGGGGCGGCATGTCTGCCCCACTTCTTCACAGAAGCTTCACAGACCACAAAGGAATTGATTGATGGCAGACAAGAGCCACGGGATCGGCGGATTGAGTTTTGATTCATCAAAGCGCCAATGGCCAAACGAGATAAACGTTTTCTTTGCCTTGATCCTTATTGTGGTCATTTTCGAAATTCTTGGCGCCATGGTTATGGGTCAAAGCTTCTTGTTTGATAGCAACGATCGCTTTGACAGCATTTTTAACGAGGCCCGTCTTCGCATCATTATCCTGCAGGTCGCCATTATCGGCATTATCGCTATTGGCGTGACACAGGTCATTATTACAGCAGGGATCGACCTTTCATCTGGTTCTGTTTTGGGTGCCACGGCCATGATCGTCATGAGCTTTGCGCAAGTTGCAGAAGTGAACGGCAACCCTAACCCGAAGGCCCTGTTCGGCCCGGCGTTCCTTGATTTGCCAGTAATTATTCCAATCCTTGTTGGTCTTGCCGTTGGCACGCTTGCGGGTGTTATTAATGGGACACTTGTTGCTTTCGCACGCATCCCACCATTTATCGTCACACTTGGAATGATGCTTTTTGCAAGAGGTGTGGCGCTGTGGTGGTCTGATGGGCGTCCCGTATCGTTTCCCACTGAAACCTACGGATTGATCGGCAAGGGGATGACCCCGGTATATATTTTCGTCGCCTTGGCCATCCTGTTCCATTTCATCATGAAGTACACGGTTTACGGGAAACACACCTATGCCATCGGCTCAAACGAAGACGCAGCGCGGATGTCTGGCATCAACGTCGCACGTCATCTTGTGCTAGTTTATGCAATCGCTGGAATGTTGGCTGGCTTGTCTGCAATCGTCATTACTTCGAAGAACCTCACCGCACAGTCGGGCATGGGCTTTACCTATGAATTGGAAGCCATTGCGATGGCGGTTATCGGTGGGGTCTCGTTGTTCGGTGGGCGCGGGTCTATCATTGGGACGGTAATTGGTGCGCTTATCATTGGGGTCATTACCTCTGGTTTCACATTCCTAAGGCTTGGTGCGTATTATCAAGAAATGACGCTTGGTTGTATTATCGTTGGGGCGGTGGCTCTGGATCAATGGCAGCAAAAACGCGCCGCTTCGCGGTCATAAGGGAAGGGAAAATCTTATGTCAGATATTATTCTAGAGACGAAAAACCTGACCAAGCACTACGGTGGTGTTCATGCACTTGATGGCGCTGACTTTGTCCTAAAGCGCGGTGAGCATGTTGCGATTATGGGCGACAACGGCGCAGGCAAGTCAACCTTCGTGCGGCAGATCACCGGCGTTGAACAGCGCACCCGTGGCACAGTCATTTTTGACGGTGAAGAAGTTAATTTCAGCGGTCCAATTGATGCGCGTGAAGCAGGCATTGAAACTGTATTTCAAACACTGGCGCTTGCTGATCACCTTGATGTTCCAGATAATTTGTTTCTTGGACGTGAGATATTTAAGTTTCGCCTCGGGCCATTTTCAATTCTGGATTATAAGGCCATGCGCAAAGCAACGCTCGCGGGTCTTGAAAAGACAGCGGTGAAAATCCCTAACATCAACAATACGATCCAGAACATGTCAGGCGGTCAACGCCAGTGTGTTGCTATCGCGCGCACAGCTACTTTTGCGTCTAAGTTGACGATCATGGACGAGCCGACTGCAGCCTTGGGGGTTCAAGAGACCGCGCAGGTTGAGAACATCATCCGCACATTGAAAGAGCAGGGCGAAAGCCTGATCCTTGTGTCTCATAATATGCGGCAAGTATTTGATTTGGTTGACCGTATCGTTGTTTTCCGGCGTGGTCGGATTGTGGCTAACCTCGATGTGAAAGACACCGATGGTCAGGACGTTGTGGCCTACATCACGGGTGCCAAAACCGGTGCCGAATTTGAAGGCGCGGCGTAAGCGGTGTTCAATCTAGGCGTCCCATTCTTTCTGCCCGTCTGGCGCCGTGTCTTGGTGGTTGTCATAGCTATCGCTTGGGGGCTTTTTGAGTTTGCAAATGGCCAGTTTTTCTGGGGTATTGTCTTTGTAGGCATGGGCAGTATAGCCACGTGGAAGTTTGGCCAGACCGATTGGTCCCAAGTGGCGGACGACGATAGGGGCAGTAAGTAGGGGGTCAGATCATGGCCGTAACGCTTAAGGATGTTGCAGAAAAAGCCGGCGTTTCGCGTTCGGCAGTGTCGCGCACTTTCACCGAAGGCGCGTCAGTTTCCAAGAAAACCCGTACCAAGGTTATGTCTGCAGCAGACTTGTTGGGCTATAGTCCAAACGCCCTAGCGTCGTCGCTTACAACTGGCAGAACAAAACTTATTGGGCTCATTTCCAATAACTTTCATAACCCAATTTTTCTAAGTGTATTTGACCAGTTCACCGCAGGATTGCAGGAGCGCGGTCTGCGGCCACTTTTGCTTAACCTTACCGATGAAATGGATACCGAGACATCGTTGCGCATGATGCGTACTTACTCGGTTGATGGGGTTATTGTTGCCTCTTCCACACTGCCGCCAAGTTTTTCAGAGGCCTTTTGCGATGCAGGTGTGCCTGTTGTGAATTCGTTTGGACGTCATTCGCTCTCGCCCAAAATTGATACGCTGGGAATTGATAACATTGAAGCGGGCCGCATGGCCGCGCGTGAGATGATCAAACGGGGCTATAAACGCTTGGGCTTTTTGGGCGGGCCTGAGCGGGCAACGTCTACGCAAGACCGTTTAAGTGGGTTCGCTCAAGAGGTAGCTGGCGCCGAAGGCGTGACTATGTCGCAAAGCTTCGCGACGCAGTATTCATTCGATGCTGGCCGCACAGAGATGGTTGCGCTTTTGAAGGATACACCGAAAGAGGCGTATTTCTGCGGGGACGATGTGCTGTCTATTGGCGCGCTTTCCGCAATTCAGTCAGCGGGCTTAAAAGTGCCTGATGATATTGGATTGATCGGATTGAACGACATGGAAATGGCTAGTTGGCAAAACATCAACCTGACGACAATTCACAACCCAATTAAGCAGATTATTCGTACGTCGATCGATGTTATTGAGGAAATGCTGATCGATGATACACGCAAACCACAAGCGCAGCTTTTTGATTGTCATGTGGTTGAGCGGGGCACGTTGCGCCCCGCCCCTTAACTTAGCGCATTGATGGCGGCCTTGCATCCAACCATTTGCCATCATCTTTGCCTGATTGTGCCACAGCAAACACAGCGGCCATAGACCGCAAGCCGTCTTCTGCACGAGGATAAAGATTGGCTGCGGGGTCCATAACGCGGCTTTCTTTACGGGCGGAAATTGCCTCGGCCAGATCAGTATAGATATTTGCAAAAGCAAGAGGCATGCCCTCAGCGTGCCCAATAGTAACGCGGGTTGCACGATCTGCCTCGGGGGACAGGTTCGCCTCACCGCGTTCAATGATCTGAAGCCGCTCATTCAGTGGCATATAGAAGAGTTGGTTCGGCTGTTCTTGGCTCCAACGCAGGCCGCCAGTTTCGCCGAATACTTGGATGCCAAGGCCGTGCTGGCGACCAATCGCGATAGACGATGTCCAAAGCCTACCAACAGCACCGCCGTCCATGCGGAAGTTCACCATCGCATCGTCTTCAAGGGTCCGAACGTCGATGCATGACACGGTATCGGCGCTCAACTTGGTCACTTCTTGACCTGTTACAAACGACGCCATGTGCAATGCGTGGATACCGCAGTCCGCAAACTGAGCGGACACGCCAGCTTGCGCTGGGTCATAACGCCAGCGGACGCGGGGATTGTCGGCATCTGTTGCGTCAGCATGGTGCCCATGTGCAAACTCGGCGTTCACAAGCCGGACCTTTCCGATATCCCCACGGGCGATCATCGCGCGCATGTGGCGGACTAGTGAGTAACCAGAATAGCCGTAGTTCACCGCACAGATGTTGCCGGTCTTCTTGGCGATCTCTACAATCTCCTCACCCTCTTCGATGGTCATAGTCATCGGCTTTTCGCACAACACGTTGAAGCCGTTCTCAAGGAAGGATTTGGTGATTTCGAAGTGTGTAGCATTGGGTGTTGCAACGGTCACAAGATCAACGCGGTCATCACGTTTCTTTTCACCTTCGAGCATATCTTGCCAACTGCCGTAAGCGCGGTCGCCAAGTCCAAGGCGTTTGCCATAATCGATACCCTCGTCTGGGCGGTGATCGAGCGCGCCTGCGCTAAATTCAAACAGCCCGTCAAGTCCTGCGCCCAAGCGGTGTGCTGGTCCGATCTGACTACCTTCGCCGCCGCCGATCATGCCCCATTTTAGCTTTGTCATATTATGCTCCCTCAAAGCCGATAGATTGCAGATACCGCCGGTTTAGTTTGGCATCATCTATGGGTGAAGTATCGCCAGTGGGGTCGCAATCCTGCTCCACCGTGCACCAGCCATCAAAGTTATTGTCGACCAAGATTTTGCGAACAGCTGGGAAGTCCACGTCACCATCGCCCAAGTTACAGAAAATACCATCGCCGCAGGCAGTGTAGAAATTTGTACGGTTGGCCACGACCTGCGCTTTGACCTTAGGATCGATGTCTTTGAAATGCATGTAGCTGATCCGGGAGATGTACTTCTGCATGAATGCTACTGGATCGAAACCGGCATATGAGTGGTGCCCTGTATCAAAACAGATTTTCAGAATGTTCTCATCAACCTCACTCAGGAGGCGCTCAAGCTCTGGCTCAAAATCCATAAAGCCTGCCGCATGGGCATGGATGCCCACAGTAAGGCCAAACTCTTCGGCCCCAATCTTTGCAACTTCAGCGATCCTATCACGAAATGCAGTCCATTCAGCTTTGTCCATTTGCTCCGCTTCATCCGCGCGACCGGCGGTAGGTGCGCGACGCTCGGAGATGCTATCGATCAAAACCAAATGCTGTGCGCCGTGGGCAGTCAGGGCCTTGCACGTCCGGCGTGCTGCATCGAGAACTTCACCCCATTTACTGGCATCGTGGAACGGGCGGAAAACAACGCCACCGACGAGCTCCTGGTTAAACTCAGCCAAAGCTTCGCCAAGAACCGCAGGGTCCTCTGGCATAAACCCAACTGGGCCAAGCTCGATACCAGTGTATCCGGCTTCAGAATTCTCTTGCAGCACTTTGCGCCATGCAGGGTTGCGCGGATCATCTGCAAATTCCACGCCCCAACTGCATGGGGCATTCCCGATTTTGATCATGTTGATCTACCTTTTTCTTAGTAATCTTTGACATCGACCCACGCGCGTTTGTCGTGTGAATCAAGTGCTGCTTTGACGACGCGGTTCACCTCCATACCTTCTTCGAAAGTGGGCCAGATATTTTGGTTTTGGTGAATGGCGCGCAAAAAGTCGTTTGCTTCGATGATGATCTGATCCTGATAGCCCGTGCCGTGCCCGGGACCCTGACAGAAGGGCAAGTAATCAGGATGCGCAGGGCCGGCTAGAATTTTGCGAAAACCGCGCTCGGCTTCTGGACCTTCGCTGGTGTAAAGCCACAATGCGTTTTGGTCTTCTTGATCAAAGCGGATCGCACCCAAGGTACCGTGGATTTCGTATGCATAGCCCATCTTGCGCCCTGTTGCGATGCGGCTGAAAAATAGATGCCCTTGCGCACCGTTTTCGAACTTACACATCATTTGTGCCTGATCGTCGTTTGTGACGGGCACGCCGCCACGTGTAGCGTGAACGGTCTCAACGTTAGCAATTAGTGAGCTGATCGGCCCAATAAGACCCCGCGCGGCGTTGATCATATGCGGTGCTAGATCACCCATAGTACCGTTGGCCATCCCTTCGGTCCGCCATGTGCCGGGTGCGGTAGCATCTGCCAGGAAGTCTTCTGTATGTTCGCCCCGAAAATATGTGACGTCCCCGATACGCCCCTCAGCAACAAGTTGGCGGGCATATTGTGATGCGGGGGTTCGGATATAATTGAAGCCGACCATGTTGATGGCGCTTGCCTCTTTTGCTGCCGCAACCATTTCGCGACTTTCTTCGAGCGATGCGCCCAAAGGCTTTTCGCAAAAGACGGGTTTGCCGGCTTGGAATGCGGCAATCGCTATGTCTTTGTGCGTTACTTGCGGCGATGCGATCACCACTGCATCAACATTAGGGTCGTTTACTAGTGTCCGCCAATCAGATGTTGCGCGGTTAAATCCAAATGAGGCGCGGTACCGTTCAGCCGATGTATCAGTAGAAGCGCACACCATTTCAAGAACGGGTCTCAGTGCGGTGTCAAATAGCCCGCCGACGGCTGCAAAAGCCACTGCGTGTGCTTTGCCCATATAGCCACCACCGATAATTCCAATCCTGATATTTGTCATTTTAGTGGTCTCCTGAAAAAGCCATTGCAACCGGTTGCAAAATGGCTATCTTGGTTTTGGGTCGCTGGTCAACAGCAATGTTGTGCGCAGTAGAAAACTTACATCCTCTGGAGGGCGATTTGGGACAATCTACCGATACAGTAACACTTACCACGGCACAGGCGATTGTCCGCTATCTTGCTGCGCAGTTCATTGAGATTGATGGCAAAAAAACGCGCGTTTGTGGTGGTGGGTTTGGCATCTTTGGGCATGGTAATGTGACGTGCTTGGGTGAAGCGCTTTATGATCATCAAGACGAGCTACCCCTTTACCGCGGTCAAAATGAGCAGGGTATGGGGTTTGCTGCAGCGGCATATGCCAAGACCCATTTACGTCGCCGTTTCATGTTCTGCACAGCATCAGCTGGGCCCGGTACGTCAAACTTGCTGACATCTGCCGCATTGGCGCATGCAAACCGTCTGCCTATGCTGCTGTTGTGTGGCGATGCTTTTCTGACGCGTTTGCCCGACCCCGTTTTGCAGCAGCTTGAGCATTACGGAAATCCCACGTTTGGTGTGAATGATGCGTTCAAGGCTGTTTCGCGTTTTTGGGATCGGATCACGCATCCCGCACAGATTATTCAGTCACTGCCGGCTGCTTTGAACACTATGCTCGACCCCGCAGATTGTGGCCCCGCATTCATCGGTCTACCGCAAGATGTGCAAGGCTGGACGTATGACTATCCTCTTTCGTTCTTTGAGCCTCGGGTGCATCGCATCCGGCGCCAAAAAGCAGATGCTGACGAGATTGCCGATGCTGCTCGTTTGCTTAGCACCGCGCGTCAGCCAATGCTCATCGCAGGCGGTGGTGTGCAATATTCTGGCGCTGTCGCGGAACTTACTCGCTTTGCCGAAGCTCATAACATTCCCGTTGTTGAGACCATTGCTGGCCGCGCAAATTTACTGAATGGCCACCCGCTAAACATTGGTCCTTTGGGGGTGACGGGTTCAAATTCCGCCAATGCAATTGCGGAGAAGGCAGACGTTATTGTGGCCGTTGGGACGCGGTTACAAGACTTCACAACAGGCTCTTGGACGGCGTTTTCACCTGATGCAAAGATTATCGGGATGAACGCAGCGCGGCACGACGCGGCCAAACATATGTCGATGACTGTAGTCGGCGACGCAAAACTGGCCTTGGATGATTTGTCCGGTGCGCTGGATGGTTTCAGCGCCCCTTCTTCTTGGTCTGATTTTGCGAAAGCAGAGCGTGCAAAGTGGAACACGTACGTTGCCGAAAACACGCGGATCGGGAATGGTCCTGCGTCTTACGCCCAAGCCATTGGCGTCATCAATGATAATTGCAGCCCACGTGACCGGATCGTTGCAGCGGCAGGTGGCTTGCCGGCTGAGGTCACAGCAAATTGGAAAACGCTCGATATCGGTACTGTTGATGTTGAGTTTGGTTTTTCGTGTATGGGATATGAAATCGCCGGTGGGTGGGGTGCGCGTATTGCCCAATCCGAAAACGAACCTGACAGCGACACAATCGTATTTACGGGTGACGGCTCATACCTGTTGATGAATTCTGATATCTATTCATCGGTGCTGACGGATAAAAAACTGATCATTATGGTTTTGGATAACGGCGGTTTTGCGGTGATCAACAAACTTCAGAATAACACTGGCAACGAAAGCTTTAACAACCTGATCAGTGATACACCGACAGCGAAAAACCAAGTTGGTGTCGATTTTGAAGCCCATGCAAAGTCGATGGGTGCATTGGCTGAAACAGTGTCTAATCCTGCTGAACTTGCTGCTGCATTTGCGCGCGCTAAGGCTGCAGATCAGACTTATGTTATTTCTATGAAGGTGGATGCCTACGATGGTTGGACTACCGAAGGGCACATATGGTGGGAGGTCGGCACGCCGCATGTAACGCAAAATGCCAGCGTGCGTGGGGCCCATCTTGAAACTGAAGCGGGCCGTAGTCGCCAAAGAAAGGGCTTCTAATGGATGTGATTGAGGGCATCAAAGGCAACAACTTTGTTGTGATCGGCCGCGCAGGAATGGATCTTTATCCAGACCCGCCCGGGACGGCGACCGAAGATGCGCAAGCCATGACTGTCGCTTTGGGAGGCAGTTCGGCCAATATTGCAGCTGGCATCTGCAAGTTGGGAGGTAGGGCGTCTCTGGTTACGCGCGTTTCTGATGACAGCATCGGTCGCTACTGCGTGAAGCAGCTGCAGACTTACGGTGTTGGGACAGAGTATGTAACGCCGGTTGGTGGTGAGTTCCGGAACTCATTGGCTGTCTATGAAAGTAGAGTCGAGGGGCACCAGTCGGTGATCTATCGAAACGGCGCCGCTGATTTTGAGATGTCCGAGGCTGATGTAGAGGCCGTTGACTTCACTAAGTTCAGCGCCCTGATTACCGCGGGAACGGTCTTTGCCGCGGAGCCGTCTCGAAGCGCCACATTTAAAGCCTTTGAAATGGCGCGCGCAGAAGGCATCCCAGTTATTTTCGATGTCGATTATCGACCCTATTCATGGCCTTCGGCTCAAGTTGCGTCCGATGTTCTATCCAAAGCCGCCGCGATGAGTGATGTAATTGTCGGCAACGATGAAGAGTTTGGGTTTATGGCTGGCTCTATCGAAAAGGGCCTTGGCAAAGCACGTGCGTTAGCCGCCGATAGCGCTCAAATCGTTGTTTACAAAATGGGTGCGCAGGGCGCTGTGACTTTTGCAGGTAAGGAAGAGATTACGACCGGTATTTACCCTGTTGACGCGTTGAAGCCAACGGGTGCCGGAGACAGCTTCATGGCGGGTTTCCTAACTTCAATTGCGAACGGTCATTCGCTTCATACCTCAATCATGCGGGGCTCTGCTTGCGCGTCAATTACAGTGTCTAAACCCGGATGCGCGCCCGCTATGGCGGACAGTGATACGCTTGAAAAATTCCTCGCTTCTCACCCGGGCCCTACACCCGTGGGTTCAAATTAAAGGATCGCCCTAATGCATATTGCTCCATTTGATAACGCGAATAAACCAATCGTCGATGTAGGTGATCCGTTGGTCCCGTTGAATTATTTCAACATCGTAAAGCTAAAAAAAGGGCAGGCGTTTGAATATTCGGTCCCGGGCTATGAGACTTGTATCGTTCCGGCCACCGGTACAGTTGATGTAGATATCGAAGGGTTCAAAGCGGATAGCCTTGGAAAGCGCACCGAAGATGTTTGGGACGGAGAGCCAGAGGGTGTCTACGTGCCAACGGCAGCCAAGGCGACAATGGTGTGCACCACTGATGAAGCCGAAGTTTTTGTGGCTGGCGCCAAGTATGACAAGGTGCTTGAGGCATTTACGGTCCGCGAAGCGGAGTTGGACTTTGTTCAGTACGGAAGTGACGAGACCAAAACCCACCGCAAAATCAAACACATTCTTGGCACAAAATACCATGATAAGGTGGGGCGTCTGCTTGTGTCCGAGTTGTTTACCGTCGGTGCGGGCGGGTGGTCAGGCTTCCCAAGTCATAAGCATGATACGGACCGTCTGCCCCAAGAAACGCGGCACGATGAAACTTATAACTTCCGGTTTAAGCCAAATCACGGTTCAGGCGTTCAGATGCTTCAGCGTGAAGATGGTAAATCGGGGGATGCGTACCATCTTGTTGATGGCTCCACGGTGATGATTGACAAAGGCTACCACCCCTGTGCCGTTTTGCCTGGATACGAAATGTATTACTTCACTATCCTTGGTGGGCTTACACAGCGCAGTCTCGTGCAGTACTTCCAGCCATCCCATGCGGATCAGTTAGAGACTATTCCAGGCATTAAAGACATGATTGCGAAGTTCAAATGACACTCGCAACCTTGGCAGACGTTCTGGGTCCCGCCAAGTCAGGTGGGTACGCTGTTGCTGGTCTGGTGACTTTGGGTTGGGAAGATATGCGTGCGTTCGTCGCTGCGGCTGAGGCTGAGAATTGCCCTGTTATTTTACAAGCAGGCCCCGGGTGCCGTGCGCACACGCCGCTTCCGATTTTGGGTAAGATGTTTCGCTATTTAGCTGAGGGTTCTTCTGTGCCCGTGGTGGCGCATCTTGACCATGGATACACCAAAGACGAATGCGAGCTTGCGATTGATAGCGGCTTTACGTCGGTGATGTTCGATGGCTCGAAGCTGGCGCTTGCCGATAACATTGCTCAAACCGCCGAGATCGTAGAGTTGGCGCACCGGGCAGGTGTCTCATGTGAGGGTGAAATTGGGTTTGTTGGCTATGCAAATGGCGCAAATTCCGCTGGAACAGACCCTATGGAGGCGGAACAGTTTGCCCGTGAGACAGGTGTCGATGCCATGGCGATATCTGTTGGTAACGTGCACCTTCAGCAAGACAAAGAGGGTGGGCTTGATGAGGCGCGGATAGCGCAAATTCAGCAGCTTACAGATGTTCCATTGGTCATTCATGGCGGTTCGGGTGTTCCGGTGGCGCAGCGCAAAAAGTTGGCTCGCGAGACAAACATTTGTAAGTATAACATCGGAACCGAGTTGCGTATGGCGTTCGGGACCGCGATGCGCGATGCAGTAGATTCCGATCCAAACCGGTTCGACCGTGTCGAAATTCTTAAAGAAACACATGATCCGATGGTTGCCGCCGCACGGCAGGTTTTGTCGGCGTTGAAGGGGTAAAATATGATAAATATTGGTCTTTTGGGTGCTGGCCGCATTGGCGTTGTGCATGGCCGAACGCTTCGTGGGATGAGCACAGCACGAGCCGCGGCCGTGTCAGATTTTATTCCCGCGGCTGCCGAAGCGCTGGCAAAAGAGACAGGCGCCCAAGTGATGAGTAGCGATGAAATTATTGCTGACCCTTCTATTGATGCAGTTGTGATTGGTACGCCAACGACGACTCATTATGACCTGATCCATCAAGCTGCCGCCGCCGGTAAGGCCATCTTTTGTGAAAAGCCCGTGGATTTGTCGGTAGACCGGATCAAGGAATGCCTGGCTGCTGTTGAGAAAGCAGATGTGCCCTTCATGACGGCGTTTAACAGGCGTTTCGACCCTAACTTTGCACAATTACGCTCTCAGCTGCAGGATCAGGTGATTGGAAACGTAGAGTTGGTGACAATTTTGTCTCGTGACCCTGCGCCCCCGCCCATTGGCTACATCAAGACGTCAGGCGGTATCTTCAGGGATATGATGATCCATGATTTAGATATGGCGCGGTTCTTGTTGGGAGAAGAGCCTGTCGAATTGCACGCATCCGGATCTTGTTTAGTAGACCCTGAAATTGGTGCGGCGGGTGACTTTGATACTGCTGTGGTTACGCTTAAAACGGCGAGTGGTAAGCTTTGTCAGATCAGTAACTCGCGCCGCGCGAGCTATGGCTATGATCAGCGGATCGAAGTGCACGGTGAAAAAGGTATGCTGCGCGCTGATAATCAACTTGAGACGACTGTAGAATTGGCCACCGGTGACGGTTTCTGCCGCGCCCCAACTGAGGCGTTCTTCCTTGAACGCTACGCAGCCGCTTACCGTGCAGAGATGGAGCATTTCGTATCTGTTTTGGTTGATGGTGCGGAAATGACACCCACTGGTCTTGACGGCTTGAAAGCCCAAATGATGGCTGATGCCGCAGACGCGTCTGCGCGGGATGGACAACCACGTCAGCTAAGCTGGTAACTTAATGGTTAGTTGACGCTTGCCCTTGGGGTCGCTCTAGGCTCTGATCGAATGCAGAGCACGGAGTCTCAAAATGCCTGATCCAACCTTGCGCGCCGCCGATGTGTTGGCGCGCCGTCTTTATCTTGCTGGATGCCGCTATGCGTTTGGCATCCCGGGCGGCGAGGTTCTCACCCTTGTTGATGCCTTGGAAAACGCTGGGATTACTTTCGTGTTGGCGCGTCATGAAAACGCAGCAGGCTTCATGGCTGAGGGGACGTATCACCGGACAGGTGCACCCGGTATTCTGGTTTCAACAGTCGGTCCCGGTGCGCTTAACGGGGTGAATGTGGTTGAGAATGCCCGCCAAGATCGTGTGCCGATGATTGTTCTAACGGGTTGTGTGGATGCGGACATGGCACATACTTACACCCACCAAGTTCTGGATCAGCCTGCAGTTTTCAGTGCGATTACCAAGGACTCATTCACGCTTAGCGCGGCTTCTGCCCACGTAATTGCAGATAAAGCAGTCTCAATGTGTATGGAGGGGCAACAGGGCCCCGTCCACATCGACGTACCTATTTCTGTTGCGGATCAAGATGCCTCGGGAGAGGGTGAGTTGCGACCACCCGCGATGCCTGTTGTGCCGTCTGATGTTGCGTTGCTTCGCGAAATATTGTCATGCGCTAAGCGGCCTCTCATTGTCGCCGGTGTTGATGCAGTGGCGCAAGATGCTGGTGCTGAAATTACCGCAATAGCAGAGCGGCTCGGCGCGCCGATAATTACTACTTACAAGGCCAAAGGCGTTGTACCTGAAAGCCATAAACTCGCTATGGGCGGTGCCGGCCTATCACCTCTTGCGGACGAGATTTTATTGCCTTTGGTCGCAGAGGCCGATGTTATTTTGTGTCTTGGGTATGATCCGATCGAAATGCGGGCTGGTTGGCAAAACCCATGGGATTTGTCGCATCAAACTGTGATCGACGTCACCGCTGTGCCCAATCACCACTATATGCATCACGCCAGTTATAATGTGGTGGGGAGTTGTCGTGAGACAGCGTCTGAATTGATCCCTGCGTATTCTGAAGCAAACTGGCCGGATGGGCGTTTGGCGCAGGTGAAGGCCGATTTAGCTAACGTTTTTGCGCCTGAACCCGAGTGGGGTCCAGCGGCCGCGATTGCCACGTGCCAGCGTGTGTTGCCGACTGATACATTGGCCTCAGCCGACAGTGGCGCCCACAGGATTCTGCTGTCGCAAATGTGGCAGTGTGAGTTTCCGCGTGCGTTAGTTCAGTCGTCAGGACTGTGTACGATGGGCTGTGCGGTGCCTTTGGCAATGGGCCAAAGCATTGTTGAACCTGATAGAACTGTCGTGTCATTTTCGGGCGATGCTGGCTTTTTGATGGTGGCCGGTGAATTGGCAACTGCAGCTGGCCTTGGACTAAAAACTATTTTTGTTGTCTTTGTTGATGCCAGCCTTGCGTTGATTGAATTGAAACAGCGAGGCCGACAGATGAAGAATTGTGGTGTCGATTTTGGCAGATCAGACTTTGCAGCGATTGCCCGCGCGTTTGGCGGGGCTGGCCATTGTGTCCGCAGTACTAACGAATTGACCGAGGCGTTGAACACAGCGCAAATGGCTGACACATTCACGGTCATAGCAGTAGAGATTGAGAAAGGCGCCTATGATGGCCGTATCTGAACCAAAAGGTGCATTAGACGGCCTTGTCGTTCTCGATTTAACTCGCATTTTGGCAGGTCCAACGGCGACCCAACTTTTGGGTGATTTGGGCGCGACCGTTATCAAGATCGAAAACCCGAAAACCAATGGTGATGATACCCGCGCATGGGGGCCGCCCTACGCGCAAACAACAGACGGTGAGCAAGATCTTAGTGCCTATTTCATGGCTGCCAATCGCAACAAATATTCTGTAGCTGCGGATCTGAGTAGCCCAGAGGGGCAGCAACTTATAACGGCAATTGCATCGCAGGCGGACGTTGTGATCGAGAACTATAAACCTGGCGGCCTTGAGAAATATGGCCTCGATTTTGCGACACTGACAAAGCGCCATCCACGCCTTGTGTATTGCTCGATTTCGGGCTTCGGGCAGACTGGTCCAAACCGCGATCAGCCGGGCTATGATCTGATGGCGCAGGGCTATGGCGGGATAATGTCACTGACAGGTGAACCCGATGGTACACCGATGAAAGTTGGAGTTGGTATTACTGATGTGATGTGCGGGATGTATGCGACTATTGGTGTTTTGGCGGCATTGCGACACCGCGATGCAACAGGCGAAGGACAGCATATCGATTTGTCGTTGGTAGACAGTCAGATGGCATGGCTGATCAATGAGGGGACTAACTTTTTGGCCTCTGGTGATCTGCCTAAACGTCGCGGTAACGCGCACCCAAATATTGTTCCTTACGACGTTTTTCCGTGCGCAGATGGCCATGTGATTTTGGCTGTTGGAAATGATGGGCAGTTTGGGCGGTTTTGCTCTGCTGTTGGTTTGGATGAATTAAGCGGTGATGCGCGTTTTGTGACGAATTCGCTGCGCATTGAAAATCGTATCGCGCTGACGGCTGCAATTCAGGCGCGTTTTCAGGCCCTAACTATGGACGATATCCTTTCGCGGCTGCGCGAGGTAAAAGTGCCGGCAGGGCCTATTCATACTGTCGGCCAAGCCCTTTCGACGGATCAGGCAAATGCGCGCGGTGCTGTGGTGGCTATGACCCACGAAGACACGGCCCAAGGCGAAGTCCGACTTCTTGGCAATCCACTAAAATTTTCCAAGACACCTGTAACATATCGTCGTCCACCTCCGCGGTTTGGCCAAGATACAGACCAGATTGAGCGTAGGTTTGGCCAAAATCCCCCCAAAGAGCCGCACTCCCCTGATTAATGGACGATACAAATCACGCTTTCGTAATGTCGCGTGTACGTGAAGTGTGTGTGATGCCTTAGCCCGTTACGACCAAAGTCATACAAGTAGTGACCCCACGGGACGTAACGATGACCTATGATATCTGCCAATGCCAAGTGACCCTGACTGATGCACAAGCCGTTAGGGACTGGAATGGCCTGATCAAAGCATTCTTGTCCCATGGCACTACGGCGCCAAAACACCTGAAGGCTGTGCTAACGGCAGAACCCGATTTTGCTATGGGGCATGCTGTCCGTGGGCTCTTTTCCATGATGATGGGACGGCGCGAGATCACTGAAGTCGGGCATCAGGCAAATACCACGGCGCAGGAAAAGTTGCGCTTGGGCGGGGCCAATCGCCGCGAAACTTTGTGGTGCGAGGCGTTAGATATTTGGGTTTCTGGCAGCGCAATTGGTGCAATTTCAACGCTTGAAAAGGCACTTGTGTTAAGTCCGGCTGATACGTTCACAATGAAGGTTATCCACGCAATTCGGTTTATTGTGAGAGAAGTTTAGCAGAGAGTTTTGAGCAAACGCCCGAGACTTTGATTGATTACGCCCTGCGGGACCGCCGATGGTGTCAGGGAAATCTACAGCATTTGCGCATCCTGATGGCACGGGATTTCCATCCAGTGTCGCGGTTTCATTTGCTGCAAGGTGCAGTTGCGTTTTTGCTCTCTCCGGCGTGGTTTGCGTTGATCCTTATCTGGTCGTTCATTCCACAAATGCCGATCGGCCAGGTAGAGTATTTTAGCTTGTCTAACCCGCTGCAACCCATGTGGCCTATGGTTAGTGAAATTAGCGGGTTTGCGTTTTTGGCGATTATTTACGCGATGTTGCTGTTTCCAAAGTTTTTGGGAGTTCTGGTCTGTGGGATGAGGCCAGAAATTCGCGCAAGCTATGGCGGCTTGATGCAGTTCTGGGCAACGGCGTTGTTCGAGGTGATCTGTTCAATCCTTTTTGCACCTGTCTTAATGGTGCAGCAAACACTCTCTGTTTTTCGTGCCTTGCTTGGTAGATCGAATGAATGGTCCCCGCAGCGGCGGAATGCTATTGGCTACACATGGTCTGAGATGTTTCGCTTTCACTGGATCGAAACGTTGGTGGGGTTGTTGATGACCACCGGCATTATTTTGGGTGGGTTGTCACTTTGGCTGCTCCCCATCGCGCTCAGCTTACTTGGGGCCGTTATATTGTCCAAACTAAGCGGAGTAAAAGTCGCGGGGCGGGGCCTCAGACCGCTGCGCTTGGATAGCCCCAACTCGCTAATTGAGCCTGAAGTTGTTCGGCTCGCTGGGTCTCAAAGAGTGGCCATCAAAGCTTCTTTGCTGTCTGACGTGCCTCAGGTTGTTGCAGCTGAGTAATCCCGGGTGTTTGCGGTTTCGCGTTCGGCTTTATGTCCATGGATTTGGTCAAAAGCTCCCCGAGTTGGCAGCGAAATACCCTTTGTTCAGTCCACCGTTGGGGCGTTAGATGTATAACTTGGAATTGTACGTTTAGAGGCGCGTTTGGGTTCAAGATCATTCCAATTACTGTTCGCCAAACTAATGTTTTGCGTAATGTCTTCTTCCCAAAATGAGACAACATTTTCGGTGATATTGAGGTGCAGTTTGCCATCCACAATACGCCATAAATTGGGGTTTGCTGGCACCTTGCCGCCCGTGGCCACCCCGTAGGCGCAATGCCCATCAAATTGTGGGATATACTTTGCGGGGTTAGCCAAAAATGCATCACGGTTGGCTGCGTTAGAGAATGCGAAAGTCGCACCATTATAGTCGGCTGTGATCTCTATTTTGCCTGCAACCGCTTTGGGTTGCGGTGCTCCGACTGCTGATTGCTCAAGTCCGAAATACGCTAAAACGTCATGCCCGGAGACAGCAAAACTCGTTTCATCAATATACTGGGGCCCTGCAAAAGCGGTGGATGAGCTAAGCGCGGCGGCTGCGAATAGAATAAATTTTTTCATGAGACACTTACCTAAGATTACTAATCGCACTGATGCAGAAAACAGTCTCGTTGAATAGAGAGGCTCTCTGGTTCGTGATCCTTACAGCGCATTTGTGATCATCATTTAGCTACAAATTTAGGTGTTAAGCCCTCGGTAAGCTGTATCGCTTAAGAGATGCCTTGGGTGAAAGAAAAGGTGGTGAGTATGGCTGCGCAAAACATGGCGCCGGTCATCATCAAACGTAAAAAGGTTATCAGTGGTGGTGGTCACCATGGCGGCGCTTGGAAAGTTGCCATGTGCCACTCTCTCGTTTGCGCCGCATTTTACACGGCGAGTTATGCCGGGTCGCCCCAACGTGTCAGCCTTCTGGACCAAATGGCTGTCATCAAACCATGCCACCCCATCATGAGATGCATCGCCAGAATGGTGCGAGATTTGCTAACGAGTGCTTAATTCCATATCTCTTTATCTATCTGATTTTACGTAAATTTTATTATCTATTCTGAGGTGCCGTAAATGAGGCGCCAATAGTCCGTGTCGTTCCTTTTGGCCCGTATACTGTTGAACCTGAACTCGCTTTTCGAAGTTGTGAAACGCGCCTTATCGCCATTTCAATCCCGCGCTGTGAAGCCTTGAGGATGCGTGCGTTTGACATGCTGCTTTCTCTGATTTGCGCTAATAATTTTGGATTTTCTGTCTGATTGTTTAGTCGCTCAATGAGCGCAGTCTTGATGGGAATAATCTCATCAAGCTCTGCAAAGTTGTGGCTCAACAAAGCACGGCGTTCGGTTTCGAACGCATCGTATAGATCCTGCAATACTGGCTTCATTTTTGCTGTGCCTCACTCTTTTTCAGACTGTTAAAAACCTGTTCGGCCAATCCAATTCCGCCTGACCGAGCCATGGCGTTTGCTTGCTCCTTTATGAGGAGTGACTGGAATTGGTCTTCGCCTCCACCGCCGCCAAATGCCTCTGATGTTTTCCCCAAGCCGGCTGATTTTAGCATCTCAGACAAAAAGCTGGCCTCAAGATCGACGGCGGCCTGCCAAAGTGGATCATCTAATTTGGGGGGCGCACTATTCATACGTGACGCGCTAGATGAAATTTCCATCAACATACCTTTCAAATTGTCAGAACTTTCACCTTGTTTGATCGACAATCGTAAAGATGTCGTAACCATTTAGCGTTTATCTGCAGTGGTTCAGAACGAACTTCTAAGGGCAAGAAATGCACACACAGCTTCATTCCGTACTACCGACGGCCTCAGGTGACCTAATGAAAAAAGCATCAGCTTTGCCGATGGGCGAAGCGCGGTTTGAGTTTGGCAGCCTGCTCGAGGTTGAAGCTGATGCTGATATGCCAGAGCTGGATGGGAATGAGCCTGCCTTTCCGGAGGCGGTGGGTTTGGATGCGCTTTTGACGCCAGCCTCGGCCCAATTAGAGATGGGTTTGGTAGGCACAAGTCAGATAGTGGTTTCTGGTGTAGAAATAAGTCCTTCTGACATTTCAATGATAGAAACAGAAGCGAGTTCGCATAGAAGCGTTGGCGTGCAGCCAGAGGTAGTCGTCGGCGATGACGCGGCTGTAACGATCAAGAGTGATGTGGCAATCAAGAGTGATGTGGCAATTGCAATTCCGCCGCCCGAAGCTTTGCGATTCGCAGTAGGCGTGGGAGGGGTTATTGCTGACGTGCCCAAGAATAGTAGTCCGGTCACTGACTTGGCCTTAGTTCCATTAGCCGCGCAGCAATCACCTCTGAACGCAGCAACGCAACAACAGTTGGTCCAAGCTGAATCTGGTTCGTTGGATCAGACTCAGTCTGTTGAGTGGGCTTTACAGCCTTCAAAGCCTGTGAAGCAGGGTGAAATACAAAAACAGTATACTTCGGAAAATCCAATAAATGTTGAAGCTGTTCGGAGCACTGAAGGTGCCGACCTTAAAGCAAGTGAAGAAGTAGGTAGCCTGACGCCCAAATCAGAGCAAATTGAAGCGATGAAGCAGGAAACACACCAAACACCATCTTCGCCAGCTAACTTGCCTTCAAACGCGCCTTCACTCTTGGCTTCCGTAGTTACTGAAGCACAAAGTATGGCACCTCAGTTTGCTGATGAATTCGCAGAATTTGCGCCCGCAGCCATTAGCGCCTCAACGCTGTCGCCTGTCGATGCAAAACAGATTTTACCGGCCGCGACACCTCAAAACCTGCCGTTGAATATTGCACGACAGATCAGCGAAGCGACGCGCAATGCGTCGGATGGAACCACTGAGATAACGCTCAACCCTGCGGAATTGGGGCGTGTGCGTATGTCATTTTCACCAACTGAAGCGGGCATGATGGTCGTGCTTTCAGTTGAGCGCCCCGAGGTGTTGGAGCTGATGAAACGTCACATCGAAGATCTGAGCCAAGAGTTTCAGAGCGCTGGATTTGGCATGGCTAGCTTTGATTTTTCAGGGGGCGGGTCAGACACGCCGAATGAACGTGGCGGCAGCGGCTCTCGCATTCACAGTACTGATGCTGCGTCCGAGGTGGATGTCCCCGTTAGGCCAAGTTTGCTTCGAACTTCACAATTAGACATTAGATTATAGGTGCCCATATGAACGTTCTCCCAACGCCAACAATCCAACCTGCCTATGGGTCAGGTTCTGGGTCCGGCTCTGATCGTGTGATCAACTCAGATTTTGATACGTTTTTAAAAATGCTGACGACTCAGGTTGAAAACCAAGATCCGCTAGACCCGATTAAATCTGAAGATTACGCAACGCAGCTTGCGCAATTTTCGGCCGTTGAGCAGCAGACAAAAACGAATGATTTGCTTGAGGCGCTGAACGCGCAGTTTGGTCAAATGGGGATGGCTGAACTGGCCAATTGGGTTGGCATGGAGGCGCGCGTTGCAGCCCCTGCCTCTTTTGTTGGTGCCGCAATTTCGGTCGCAGCCAGTCCAGTCACAACAGCAGATCGCGCTTTTTTGGTTGTTAGAGATCAATCAGGCGCTACGGTTGACCGCCGTGAGATTCCAGTGACTGAGGCGACACTAGAGTGGGACGGACGCGGTTCTGATAATATTGAACTGCCCAAAGGGCTTTACGCGTTCGAAATTGAGAGCCAGCAGAATGGTGATGTTTTGGATACCAAGCCTGCGGAAGTCTATGTTCCTGTAACGGAGGCGCGCAACCAAGAGGGTGGCACGTATTTAGTACTGCGTGGCGGGACTGTCGTTGATGCAGGCGCAGTCCGCGCAATTCGCGAGCCAAACGCGGCTTAAGCTAGAAATACCATCACTGCTGCCGCTGCCGCGAGTGCAATTACACCACCGGTAGACGCCCATAAAAGCGGGCCAAGGTAAGTGCGCTTTCCTTCGCCCTCACCGCTCTCTGAGTTTGTCTGCGCAATTAGCGCGGCCTCAGCGAGTTGCGGTAGCTTGGGACCAAAGCGGGCAAGAACACGTGCCGTCTTGAATAAATCGCGGGCAAGCGCCTTTGGTCCAATGCTTTGTTTGATGTAATCCTCAACAATCGGTTGAGATACTTGCCAAATATTGATGTGAGGGTTCAGCGTCCGCGCGACCCCCTCAACAACGACCATAGTGCGCTGCAGCAGAATCAGCTCGGTTCGCGTTTCCATGCCAAAGCGCTCTGTTACCTCAAACAGGTAGTTGAGAAGTCGACCCATCGATATGCGCGTAGCGTCCATCCCAAAAATGGGTTCACCAACTGCACGCAACGCCTGTGCAAACTCATCAATGTCTCTGTCAGCAGGAACGTACCCCGCCTCAAAATGTACCTCAGCGACCCTCCGATAATCTTTGCGGATAAAGCCGAACAGAATCTCGGCATAAACGCGGCGGGTATATTCATCGATACGACCCATAATGCCGAAGTCATACGCAACGATCTCACCCTCGGCGTTAATCTTCAGGTTGCCTTGATGCATATCGGCGTGAAAATACCCATCACGCAAAGCATGTTGTAAAAAGAGTTGTAATACCCGCTCACCTAAGGCGTGGCGGTCATGGCCGGCCGCGTCAATAGCGTCCACATCGCCGGCCGGAATGCCGTCAACCCAGCCAAGGGTCATGACGCGGCGGGAGGAGTGCTCCCATTTGACCTGCGGAACTGTAAAGCCTTGATCGTTTTTTGTGGTTGCCGCAAACTCTCCTGCGGCACTGCTTTCAAGACGAAAATCGAGCTCTCCGCGGACGACACCTTCAAAGTGTTCAATGACCTCACGGGGGCGCAGTCTGCGCGCACCAGGTGCAAAAATTTCCACCATACGGGCCGCAAAATAGAATGCATCAATGTCTTTGCCGAAACGCTTTTCAATGCCCGGGCGGAGAACTTTGACTGCAACGGCTTCGCCCGTTTCTGCCAAATGCGCTTTGTGCACTTGAGCAATAGAAGCCGCTGCGACAGGTTCCGAAAATGTTGAGAAAACCTCTTCAACGGGGCGCTCAAGCTCTGTTCGAACCATCGCCTTCGCTTGCTCAATCGAGAACGGTGGTAGCTTGTCCTGAAGCACCCGCAGTTGGATTGCCAACTCATCGCCCACCACGTCGGGGCGTGTAGAAAGCACCTGTCCAAACTTGATATACGCCGGCCCAAGAGCAACCAGTGCGCGTACCGCCGACGGCATTTCAGGATCGCCTTTGAGACCCAGCCACTTGAACGGCCAGCCCAGCAATTTAGCCACAATACGCAGTGAGGCAGGGGCTTGAAACGCGTCGAGAACAACGTTCATCCCGCCCGTGCGTTCCAGCGTGGCACCCATGCGGATGAGGCGAATAATGTTGTGAGGCCCGCGCATTTTAAATCTTCCACCCAGAGTGCAGGGCCGCGATGCCAAGGCTTAGATTGCGGTAACTTGCGTTCTCAAACCCTGCTGACTTGACCATCGATAGGAAGGTTTCCTGATCAGGGAATTGTCGGATCGATTCCACAAGGTATTGGTAGCTGTCAGCATCATTAGCAATCAGTTTGCCCATGCGTGGGATGACGTTGAACGAATACAAGTCATACGCTTTTTGCATCATCGGATTTGGGAGCTGGCTAAATTCTAAAACCATAAGGCGACCACCAGGTTTTAGGACCCGATACGCTTCATTTAGCGCCTCTTGTGGGCGGGTGACGTTTCGGATGCCGAAGCTGATTGTGTAGACGTCAAAGGTGTTATCCTTGAAGGGAAGCGCCATTGCGTCCCCGACAGCCCAATCCAACTGCTTGGCCATGTCGTTAGCTTCAGCGCGCTGACGCCCTTCGACCAGCATAGATTCGGTAATATCAAGAACTGTCGCGTGCCCACTGCCTGCGCGCCCTAAAAATTTGAATGAAATATCACCAGTACCACCAGCAACATCCAAAAGTCGTTGTCCTGCACGCGGTGCAAGCCAATCCATCATCGCATCTTTCCAGACGCGGTGAATTCCAACGCTCATCACGTCGTTCATGATGTCGTATTTACTCGCAACATTCGTAAAGACTCCCTGAACGCGGCCAGCCTTCTCGCCCTCTGGGACAGTCTCAAAGCCAAAATGCGTTGTTTTTTCAGTATTTTTGGCCATGGGGCTTGTCTTTTCCTTGCTGCGGCACTTGTTCTTATAGGCTGCTATTTGGTGGTTACAATGCGTCCACCTGTCAGGGAGATGGAGTGAAATGCCAGAATTACCAGAAGTCGAAACCGTTCGTCGCGGATTATTGCCGGCAATGGAAGGCGTGAAGATTGCGGATGCGGCAGTAAATCGTCCAAATCTTCGCTGGATGCTGCCTGAAAATATGGCGGATCGGTTGACTGGTGCCACGGTTACTGCGCTGCGGCGCCGGTCAAAATATATTCTGGCGGACCTCGATAGTGGTGAGACACTTATTATTCACCTTGGAATGTCTGGTCGTATGCTGATCAGTGGCGTTGCGGTGGGTGAATTCGTTCATGAGCACCCCGCGCCACAAAAGCATGACCATGTCGTTCTAAATATGGAGAATGGTGCGCGTGTCACTTTCAATGATGCGCGCCGTTTTGGACACATGGATTTGGGCGAAACAGCGACCCTTGAAGATCACTGGCTGGTGTCATCAATTGGACCTGAACCTTTTGGTAACGGGTTCAACGAATCCTATTTAGTGCAAGCCATCAAGAATCGTGCGTCGCCGATTAAAACAGTACTTCTTGACCAGCGTGTTGTTGCGGGTTTGGGCAACATTTACGTCTGTGAAGTCCTTCACCGCGCAAAAATCTCACCCACACGCAGGGCCTCTAATCTATCCAAAAAGCGGATTGAAAGCTTGGTTCCGATTATTCGTGATGTGTTGAGCGAGGCGATCGAGGCAGGTGGATCATCTCTGCGCGATTATCGGCAAGCCGATGGAGAGCTTGGATATTTTCAGCATACGTTCCGTGCGTATGGACGCGAAGATGCGCCTTGTGTGACCGAGGACTGCACCGGCAAAATCACTCGCATCGTTCAATCTGGACGTTCGTCGTTCTATTGCCCGAAATGTCAAAGATAGCTTGATCGAGGTTGGTTAAGGTTTTAGCGGTTACAATTCGGGAAACAATGGGGCTTAAAATTTCATGGCTTATGAAACGATCAACGTCACGATCGAAGATCGAATTGCACTAATCAAACTTGATCGCCCTGAGGCGATGAATGCGTTGAACGGTCAATTACTTCGTGAATTAGCCGCTGCTGTGGCGCTTGCTGATAACAATGAAAAAGTACGCTGCATCGTTCTGACCGGGTCCGACAAAGCCTTTGCGGCTGGCGCTGATATTACTGAAATGGCCGATAAATCTTTTGTCGATATGTACGTCAGTAATTTCTTTGGTCCCGAAACCCAGCAGTTTTTGCAGGTTCGCAAACCAATCATCGCCGCGGTTGCGGGCTATTGTTTGGGAGGAGGCTGTGAGTTGGCTATGATGTGCGATTTCATTATTGCCGCTGATACTGCAAAGTTTGGTCAGCCTGAAATCAACCTTGGTGTCGTCGCGGGCATCGGCGGTACACAGCGTTTGACGCGGTTGGTAGGGCGTTCAAAATCGATGGATATGCATCTAACAGGACGCTTTATGGATGCGGATGAAGCTTTGGTTTCTGGCCTTGTCAGCCGTAAGGTGCCCGCCAAAAAGCTACTTGATGAGGCACTAAGTATAGCGGCTAAGATTGCTGATAAATCCCAATTAGCGGTGACCTCGGCCAAGCAAGCGGTGCATGCAGCTGATGAAATGTCTTTGTCTGCGGGCTGTGCCTATGAGCGGTCTCTCTTCCAGGCCTTGTTTTCGACCGAAGATCAAAAAGAAGGGATGGAGGCGTTTATTGAAAAGCGCGAAGCCCAATTCCGAGACAAATAGAACGATAACCCTGTTGACTTGAAGGCGACTCGGTCCTAAGTAGCGGCTTCTAGTTTTAACCGAACCCTTGAAGGGAACGAAGATCCATGGCCAATACGCCACAAGCAAAAAAACGCGCCCGTCAAAACGAACGTCGCGCAGCCGTAAACAAAGCACGCCGTACGAACATCCGTACTTTCTTGCGCCGTGTTGAAGAAGCAATTGCTTCTGGTGACCAGACAGCAGCTGCTGAAGCTCTGAAAGTCGCGCAGCCAAAGCTGATGCGCGGTGTTACTAAAGGCATTTTCCACAAGAATACTGTGGCACGTAAGGTATCTCGCCTGAACGCACGCGTTAAAGCAATCGCGTAAGTACCTTATCCTACATTGATTTGAAAGGCGTCCTCTGGGGCGCCTTTTTTGTTTTCAAATAACTAATGAGATCATGCGATAGATTCTTTTTCGAATTACGCGCTGTCAATATTAAAGGCTTATTGAAAGCACTGGTTTTCGGGCGCTACTACTAGTCCAGCGATTCACTGTCTGGGGGGACAGCGCATCTGACAAAGACCTTACGTTGCACAATTAGCAGCGGATTTAGGTGTCAGTAGCGTAGAAAAAGTGGGGCTTTGCTCTGCTTTGCCACATACGTCGTATGTGCGTGTCCTTCATCAACCGAAACGCAGTTAGGCATGCCGCGAGGGCGTTGTTCTCGCGAACGGCGTAGCTTTGTTTTGATAGTAGTTGCTGTGTGAGCGCTTGTGGGAGGCGCTTGCTTGGAAAAATGAAGGGGCAGAATGGAATGACGAAGCAAACGTGGGGTATGGCGCAAGAAGCGCTGGCGCAGACTGTCGGTCAAAACAATTATAAAACCTGGATCGAGCCGATCGGTTTTGCCAGTTTTGACGATGGTGTTGCAGCCCTCACTGTTCCAACTGCTTTTATGGGCAACTACGTCCAATCCAACTATGCAGATGCCATTCTGTACCAGCTGAACATGAACGGCTTGCAGGCTGATCGCCTGAATTTTCAAGTTAGCCGCGGTGCCCCTCGCGCCACCCCTGCTCCTACACCTACGTCTCGCGCCGTTGCCGCAGCGCCAAAAATGGACATGCAGGGCAACCCGCTTAACTCTCAATTCACGTTTGATACTTTTGTTGTGGGCAAGCCAAACGAGTTGGCTCATGCCGCTGCGCGCCGTGTCGCTGAAGGCGGCGATGTTACGTTTAACCCACTTTTTTTATATGGTGGCGTAGGTCTGGGTAAGACCCACTTGATGCATGCGATCGCCCATGAGTTGCAAACCCGTCAGCCTGAGAAACGCGTGCTGTATTTATCAGCTGATCAATTCATGTACCGTTTCATCCAAGCGATCCGCAGCCGGAAAACCATGGATTTTAAGGCCATGCTGCATTCCGTTGATATTCTGATGATTGACGACGTGCAGTTTATCGCGGGCAAAGACAGCACACAGGAAGAGTTCTTTCATACCTTCAACGCGTTGATCAGTGCCAATAAACAGATCATTATTTCTGCAGACCGTGCCCCAGGTGAAATCAAAGACCTTGAAGAGCGGATCAAGTCCCGTCTTCAGTCAGGTCTGATTGTGGACTTACACCCCACGAACTTTGAGCTGCGTCTTGGTATTTTACAATCCAAGGCCGAGATGTACGGCGCTTCCTACCCTGACGTGAAAATCAACGATGACGTGCTAGAGTTTTTGGCGCACCGTATCTCAAAGAACGTCCGCGTTCTTGAGGGCGCGCTAACACGGTTGTTCGCCTTTGCTCATCTTGTGGGCCGCCCTGTTGATCTTGAGTTGGTGCAAGAGTGCTTGACAGATACTCTTCGCGAAAGTGATCGCAAAGTAAGCATCGAAGAAATCCAGCGCGTCGTTTGTGATCATTATAATCTTCGCCAATCCGATTTGGTGGGGCCCAAACGCCTGCGTGCTTTTGCGCGGCCTCGTCAGGTGGCGATGTTCTTGGCCAAGACCATGACACAACGTTCGTTGCCTGAAATCGGACGCAAGTTTGGTGGCCGTGACCACACAACAGTGATGCACGGGGTTAAGAAAATCACAGAGCTTTGTCAGATTGATAGCCATATTGCTGATGATCTGGAAATGCTGCGCCGTACTCTGGAAGCGTAGCAGAAAAGCACTTGCTGCGAGCCTGTTATGAGGTAATCTGCCCGTCCTAGCACCGTGCTTAGTGCGGTTAGAATTGGCGGCAGGAGTGAGTCGATGAAACTCAGCATTGAACGGGCCACGCTTTTGAAAGCAGTGAGCCAAGCGCAATCGGTTGTTGAGCGGCGCAATACAATTCCGATCCTTGCGAATGTTTTGATCGAGGCTGAGGGAAACAGCGTTTCTTTCCGTGCGACCGATCTCGATATCGAGGTTGTTGATAAAGCGGATGCCATGGTTGAGCGCGCTGGCGCGACAACTGTGTCTGCCGTGACATTGCATGAGATCGTCCGCAAATTGCCGGACGGTGCTATGGTTACTTTGACGGATGACAGTGCCGCTGGCCGATTGACCGTTGAAGCTGGACGCTCCAATTTTAATCTTGCGACCCTCCCGAAAGAAGACTTTCCGGTCATGGCGTCGTCTGAGTATCAAACGAATTTTGGCGCTTCGTCACCCGTGCTGCGCCGTTTGTTTGATAAATCAAAGTTCGCGATTAGCACCGAAGAAACACGGTATTATTTGAATGGCGTTTACCTGCATATCGCAGACAGTGATGGGGGCCATGTGCTGCGTGCAGTCGCAACTGACGGTCACCGTCTGGCGCGAATTGATGCGGATATGCCGGAGGGCGCGTCTGGCATGGCTGGCGTTATCGTGCCGCGCAAAACTGTTAATGAACTGCGTAAACTTCTGGATGATGATGAAGTTCAGATCGCCGTTTCGGTCTCAGAGACAAAAATCCGGTTTGCGACACCTGCGATTACGCTGACATCCAAAGTTATTGACGGTACGTTCCCTGATTACACGCGCGTTATCCCACAGGGAAATACGCGTAAGATGGAAGTCGACGCGGCGGACTTTGCAAAGGCTGTCGACCGTGTCGCAACTGTATCCTCCGAGCGCAGCCGTGCTGTGAAACTTCAGCTTGATGAAGACCGTTTGGTTCTGTCAGTGAACGCCCCCGATGCGGGTGCCGCCGAAGAAGAGCTCGCTGTTGCATACGGGGATGAGCGTCTTGAGATTGGCTTCAACGCTAAATATTTGCTTGAAATCGCCAGCCAGGTAGACCGCGAAAATGCTGTCTTCTTGTTCAATTCAGCGGGTGATCCCACGCTGATGCGCGAAGGCAATGATCAATCGGCGATTTACGTCGTCATGCCGATGCGCGTGTGAGTGGACTTCATCTTTCACGTCTGAGCCTGTCCCATTTTAGATCGCACAAACGCGCTGTCGTTGAGTGTGATGCGCGGCCTGTGGCAATATTTGGCGCAAACGGTGCCGGAAAAACCAACCTGATTGAAGCGGTAAGCTTGCTGTCGCCAGGGCGTGGTTTACGCCGGGCATCTGCCGAAGCCATGACCCGCCGTCCAGAGGCATTGGGCTGGAAGGTGGCGGGTGAACTATCTGCTTCCGGTCAAAGTTATGAAGTAGAGACGTGGTCAAAAGATCACGCTGCCCGTCAAGTTAAAATCGATGGTAAAGCGTCCACTCAGATAGCGCTTGGACAGATTGCACGGGTGTTGTGGTTGATCCCTGCGATGGACCGTCTTTGGATTGAGGGCGCAGATGGGCGACGTCGTTTTCTGGACCGCATGGCCATGAGCTTCCACCCGACCCATGCGGAAGCAACCCTGTCATATGAAAAAGCTATGCGCGAGCGGAACCGCCTTCTGAAGGACATGGTGCAGGATCCGCATTGGTACCGCGCGCTTGAATTGAAGATGGCGGATAGCGGTATGGCCATTATGCGCAATCGGCGTGATGCGGTCATGAAGTTGACGGCTGCACAGGGAGCGGCGCAGACAAGTTTTCCGACAGCGAAGTTGTCGTTGTTGGAGGTTGAGGGCGCGCCGATTGGCGACGAGGATGACTTGTTGCAAGCACTGCAAGTCAGCCGTGCACAAGATTTACGGGCAGGTCGTACGCTGGTGGGTCCCCATCGTAGCGATCTTGATGCTGTTTATGCGGTCAAAGACGTTCCTGCGCGAGATTGTTCAACAGGCGAGCAGAAAGCGCTGCTGATCTCGCTGATCTTAGCAAATGCGCGGGCGCTTATTGCAAATGTTGGTGCGCCGCCTCTACTGTTGTTGGATGAAGTTGCGGCACACCTTGATGCAGGGCGTCGCGCGGCGCTTTATGATGAAATTACTGCCTTGGGTGCGCAGGCGTGGATGACGGGGACAGAACCCCATTTGTTTGATGCATTGGGTCAGCGGGCCACGTACCTTGAAGTTGACGCGGATACGGTTCGCCAAGTGAGTGTTTAGTGATGGAGTGGGTGCAGTGCAGGCAAATAGAGTTACATTAATCACTTTAGGTGTCGCCGATTTGGCTGTGTCGAAAGCTTTCTATGCGGCGCTTGGTTGGGTGCAAGAAGAGGCGACGGATGATGTGGCCTTCTACGATATCGGCGGCGCTAAGTTCGGGCTCTATAGTCTTAGGAAAATGGCTGAAGATCTTGATTTGAGCATCGAGGATTTGGGGCGCGGTGCGTCAAATCTGTCTCAAAACTACCCAACCGAGGCCGAAGTCGATGCGGCGTATGACTTGGCATTAAGCGCAGGTGCCAAACCCGTGAAGAAACCAGCGGCTATCTTTTGGGGTGGCTATTCTGGGGCTTTTGCTGATCCAGATGGCCATATTTGGGAAGTTGCGTGTAATCCGTTTTGGCCGCTGAACGACGAAGGACACATTGCATGACCATCGATTTGGCGGGCGCGCTTCTTTATGCAGGTTCGTTGCTTGTCTTGTTCATGACGCCCGGACCCGTTTGGGTTGCTTTGATTGCCCGTGGGTTATCTGGTGGGTTCCAGTCCGCTTGGCCGCTCGCCCTTGGTGTGGCTTTGGGTGACTTCCTGTGGCCAATCGTGGCCATTTTCGGCGTGTCCGTCTTTGTCACTCAGTTTGAGGAATTTATGATCGTCCTGCGATATGCGGCTTCGATCATATTTTTCGTTATGGGATACTCGCTGATCCGTAATTCTGACCGCGCCCTTGGCTCAGACAGTAGGTTAACCCGACCCGGCATGATGGCTGGGTTTGTGGCGGGTATTGCGGTGATCATCGGCAATCCCAAGGCGATCTTGTTCTATGTTGGCGTCTTGCCGGGGTTCTTTGATCTGACGCAGGTAACTTGGCGCGATGCGTTGATGATTTGTACATTGTCGTTTGTTGTTCCGCTGACAGGCAACATGATTTTGGCCGTATTTGTCGAGCGGATCCGCCCAGTTTTAACCTCCAAAACAGGTCTAAAACGGATCAATCTGACCAGTGGAGTATTGCTGATTTTGGTTGGGTTGGTCATTCCGTTTACCTGACGCAAAATATAGCGGTGAGGCGTGACAATCAGCGCTAAACCTCGTATAAAAGTGTGAAAATACGAGGTTACAATCGCATGTCCGACACGCCAGTCACGCCGCAAGAATACGGTGCCGATTCTATTAAGGTTCTCAAGGGGTTAGAGGCTGTTCGTAAGCGCCCTGGAATGTATATCGGTGATACCGATGACGGTTCTGGTTTACACCACATGGTTTACGAAGTCGTTGATAACGGCATTGACGAGGCGCTGGCCGGTCATGCGGATTATGTCACGGTTACAATTCACGGTGACTCGAGCATTTCAGTGCGTGATAACGGGCGCGGCATTCCTGTTGGAATGCACGAAGAGGAAGGCGTTTCTGCAGCAGAAGTCATCATGACACAGCTGCACGCAGGCGGTAAGTTTGACAGCAATTCCTACAAGGTTTCTGGCGGCCTTCACGGCGTCGGTGTGTCAGTTGTAAATGCGTTGTCGGACTGGCTCGAGTTGCGCGTTTGGCGTGATGGGTCCGAGCACATCGCACGGTTTGAGCGCGGCGATACAGTCAAACACCTTGAGCGGGTCGGCCCCTCTGACGAGACAGGTACTGAGGTGCGTTTTCTTTCGTCACTGGAGACGTTCAGCAATCTTGATTACAGTTTTGAAACACTCGAAAAGCGTTTGCGCGAACTGGCGTTCTTGAACTCAGGCGTGCGGATCATTTTGGTTGATGAGCGTCCTGCAGAAGAATTGAAGAGTGAGTTGTTTTACGACGGTGGTGTGAAGGAATTCGTTAAGTATCTGGATCGCTCAAAGTCTTCTGTGATGGATACGCCAATCTACGTTAAGGGTGAAAAAGACGACATCGGCGTTGAAGTCGCGATGTGGTGGAACGACAGCTATCATGAGAATGTGCTACCATTCACCAACAACATTCCGCAGCGCGATGGCGGCACCCACATGGCGGGTTTCCGTAGTGCGTTGACGAGGACCATTCAAAAATATGCCCAAGATACAGGCATCGCCAAACGTGAAAAGGTGAACTTTACGGGTGATGATGCCCGTGAAGGACTGACATGTGTGTTGTCGGTAAAAGTGCCCGATCCGAAATTCTCTAGCCAAACCAAAGACAAACTTGTTTCGTCCGAAGTCCGTCCCGCGGTTGAAAGCCTTGTTGGAGAGAAACTTCTTGAGTGGTTTGGCGAGAACCCCAATGAGGCCAAGATCGTTGTCGGCAAAATCATTGAGGCGGCAATGGCGCGTGAGGCTGCGCGCAAAGCCCGCGAACTGACGCGTCGCAAGACGGCTATGGATGTAAACTTCCTTGCGGGTAAACTGAAAGACTGTTCAGAAAAAGACCCGTCAAAAACTGAAGTTTTCCTTGTCGAGGGTGACTCTGCGGGGGGCTCAGCACAGACTGGTCGTGACCGTCAAACGCAGGCGATTTTGCCCTTGAAAGGTAAGATTTTGAACGTTGAGCGCGCGCGTTTTGATCGCATGCTTGGCAGCCAAGAGATTGGTAACCTTGTGATGGCGCTTGGTACTGGCATTGGCCGTGACGAGTTCAACATTGAAAAACTGCGCTACCACAAAATCGTCATCATGACCGATGCGGACGTCGATGGTGCCCATATTCGGACGCTTTTGTTGACGTTCTTCTTCCGTCAAATGCCCGAGCTAATCGAAAAAGGTTACCTCTATATTGCGCAACCGCCGCTTTACAAAGTGGCACGCGGTAAGTCCGAAGTTTACCTAAAAGACCAAGCGGCGATGGATGATTACCTCATTGATCAAGGGATCGACGGTGCTGTTTTGCAGTTGCAATCGGGTGAAGAGATTTCAGGCCAAGATTTGCGCCGTGTCGTCGAAGATGCACGTCAAATGCGCCGAGTGCTGGAGGCATTCCCAACCCATTATCCGCGCCATATTCTTGAGCAAGCTGCGATCGCAGGGGCTTTTGTGCCGGGCGTTTTGGACGCCGATTTGCAGGGTGTTGCCGACAAAGTTGCAGAGCGTTTGAACCTGATTGCGCTTGAGTATGAGCGCGGCTGGACGGGCCGCCCAACCCAAGACAAGGGCATGCGTTTGACCCGAATTTTACGCGGTGTTGAAGAAGCGCGGGTTCTGGACGGACCTATGCTGCGCAGCGGTGAATCGCGGCGGACAGGTACCATGACCGAAGCACTTCAAGAGGTGTATAGCCTGCCGGCCAAGCTGTATCGCAAAGACCGTACTGTTCCAATTTACGGGCCTCTTGATCTGTTGACTGCTGTCCTTGAGGAAGGCGAAAAAGGTCTGTCGCTGCAGCGCTACAAAGGTCTGGGTGAGATGAACCCGGATCAGCTTTGGGAAACAACTCTGGACCCCGACGCGCGGACACTTTTGCAGGTCAAAATCGAAGATGTGGCGGATGCCGATGATATCTTTACCAAGCTGATGGGCGATGTTGTTGAGCCGCGTCGCGACTTTATTCAGAACAACGCATTGTCAGTTGAAAACCTCGATTTCTGATCCGTCTACATGACCTAAACATTGATGGCGTAGCTTTGTTGAGCTGCGCCATTTTGTTTTGGGGCACATAGAGCACCCATCTTTTTCGCGCCTACTACTTACGCTGAAATACTCAAACATTCGATCGCGGTGGTGTTTGCTCCGCTTACGACGCCATTTGCATCTGGGGTGTGCTCTCGCCAAACAGCATCCCACCCCCCCAAGTCGGACCATGCTTCGCCAAAGGGCACGACAGACAAGTTCGTTGCATGCTCCATTACGGCGTAGTCGATCGAAATATCTTTGACCTTTGTCCATTCATCGGGCGCTAGCCTCAAGAACCCCAAGTCCACAATTGCCTTTTCAACGGCGCGTTTTACGGGCGCCAAAAGCGCCTCTGCGTGGGTTGTGCAGGCTGCAATCACGTCTTTTGCCGCCACGAGGAAGATACCAGCGTTCCACAGATAATTGCCAGCAGCCAGCATCTCCGCGGCTATGTCTGCTGACGGTTTCTCAACAAAGCGAGCCAGTGCGCATGGATTATCGTTAACGGATGGTGTCGCAAGCTCAAGATACCCATAGGCTGTTTCAGCATGGGTCGGCGTGATCCCGAATGTCACTATCTGACCATTTTTCACGGCTGCTAACCCCGTGCTAATAGCCTGTTGGAACGCGCTGACATCAGGGATTAGGTGATCAGAAGGCGCGATCAATAGCACAGCGTCGGGATCCGTTTGTGCCACATGTAGGGCCGCAGCGAGGATCGCGGGTGCCGTGTTTTTGCCATCTGGCTCAATCAAAATGGTTCCGGGATCAATGGCAACTTCTGAGAGTTGCTCCGTCACAATAAATCGGAAATCGGAATTGGTAACGACGATTGGCTTGCGCCATTCAAGCCCATGATCATTTTGTCCAGACACGCGCAGGGCTGAAGCCTGAAAAAGCGTTTTATCGCCAATCAGAGACGCAAATTGCTTTGGATAACTTTTGCGCGATAAAGGCCACAAGCGTGTTCCGGAGCCGCCGCAAAGTAAAACTGGGTAAATATCATTCATAGTAAGTCATCCGTTTGCCTGTCTACCTTTTGGCAGGTCTGCCTCTAGATATCCAAGGATGTTGCGTCATTTAAGGCGTTAGCGCGCGGATGGTTAAGCGCAGGTTAAGCGCCGCGGAACAAAGTGCATGCACCCTTAGTTTGCCTTGTTTGGAGCCATCATGACCACACGTTCACCACTTCTTGATCTGCCGTATATTCAGTCATCTCAGGCGCAAAAGCACCTTACTCATAATGATAGCATCCGGACACTTGATACGCTTGTGCAGCTCAGCGTTTCGGACGCTTCGCTTGCGCAGCCACCACAAGATGCAAGTGCAGATGCTCGCTTTATTGTTGCTGAGCCAGCCCTTGCTGATTGGGCAGGGCACGGTGGCAGTATCGCGCAACTTGATGGGGAAGGTTGGGTGTTTTTCACGCCGCAAATAGGGTGGCGTGTGTGGGCTGCCGCGCAGAACACACTGCTTGTGTGGGATGGCGCTGCTTGGCATGATGTAGTCACACGCAATCACGCCACACTTGGTGTGAATGCGATGGCTGATGAGGTGAACCGATTGGCACTCTCAAGTAAGGCGGCACTGTTTAACCATGATGGCAACGGCCATCAGCTCAAAATCAACAAGGCGTCTGAGCAGGATACTGCGAGTGTATTGTTCCAAACAAATTGGGGTGGCCGCGCGGAACTTGGAACTGTGGCGAATGACGACTTCACTATCAAAGTCAGCAACGATGGAGGCAATTTCCGTTCTGCGATAACAGCCTCAAACGCCTCGGGGCAGGTGAGTTTTCCGTCCGGTTTAGCGGGCAACGGTGCGCGGGACGCTAATCTAATTTTGAACGGCGCCGGTGAGTTGGGGCCTGATATAAATTCGCTGTTGTCTGCCACATTTGACGAAAGCATGGGGCCTGATACGCGGGGCAGTTGGCGGTTGTCTGGGTACACTAGTTGGGTTGAGCTGCCTGACCGCATCCAGTTGAATGCCAACGCGTGTTATGAAGTTGGGGTTGCGGTCTGTCAGGATATCGCAGTTGGGGATTGGTCAGCGTTCAGCGCTGCTGAGCGGCATCAGCAGAGTGTTGCGTTCAATTGTTTTGATAGCGACGGCGCACTGATCGAGGCGCACCATCATATGCGCTATCAAAGCGCGGGTATTGATAGCTTATCTGAGCTTACGGCGCCTTTGGCCGTCGGTGATAAGGTGATTGAAGTCAGTGACGCTAGCGGTTGGAATGACACTAGCGATGCCGCTGAGGACTTAGGTGTAATTATATTTGGCTACCGTACTGCAAATGGACGTTTGTACGAAGGGTATAGCCGGTTGGTTCAGCAAGGCCTTTTTGATGTGGCGGGCGTCGATAAGTCGAACAACCGGATCAGTTTGCTTGCGCCTTGGCCAGCGGCGCTGGGCTCTCCAGATCAGCCTGATGGAACATGGCCCATTGGAACAAAGCTCGCAAATTCTAGCGGTGGCATAACGGCAAGAGCCTGTATTTCTGACGTTGTTCCAAGCGAAACGAATACGTGGTTTCGTGTTAGCTCTTACATTGGCGGCACTGACCTGAGTGGTCAAAATACACCCATGCAGTTCGCGCCGGGGACTGCCTCTGTGCAATTAATTATTGGTGTAAATTCATCAAATATCAGCGGCGGCGCCAACGGATTTCCTGACACTGGACCTAATCATTCTGTATGGTTCGCGGACATTTATATGCGCGAGGCAGCCTTGAGCCACCTTGAGCGTAATGCGTCAAAAGAGCTGACCGTACGTGTGCCGTCATGTGAGAGTGGGACGAACGAACTGGTGTATGCAGTGCCTTCGGTTTCAGTGGTGCGCATTTAGCCGTTTCAAAAGTAATTGAGCGAGGCGTTACACATCGTGTCAGACGCCTCGTTCGTTCTTAACCCTGTAGCATCATTTGCGCACATTTTTCCCCGATCATAATCGCGGGCGCGTTGGTGTTACCGGAAACGATCTCTGGCATGATCGAGCAATCCGCGACACGTAGGCCTTCAATTCCGTGCACCTTAAGTTTGCTATCCACAACTGCATCGGTGCCTTGGCCCATTTTACAGGTGCCAGTCGGATGATAGATTGATGCGGTGTGATTGCGCACCCAATCCAACGTCCCCTCATAATCGTCCATGGCGAGGTCTTTTGTTGGCCGAAACTCCTCAGAAATTTTTGAGTCCAACGGCGCGTGCTTACCGATGCGGCGGGCAATGTTGACGCCCTCAACAATTGTGCGGCAATCGTTTTCTGTTGAAAGGTAGTTGGGAATAATTTTCGGATAATCCATCGGATTGGGTCCGTTTAGACGAATCTCACCGCGCGATTCAGGGCGTAACTGACACACAGACATTGTGAAGGCGGAGAATGGATGCACCCCTTCGCCGGGGCTGTCCGCGGACCACGGTTGAACATGGAACTGCACATCTGGCGTACCAACGTCGGGGCGCGTTTTGAAAAAGCCAGTCGCCAAACTTGCGGCCATCGTCATCGGGCCCGAGCGGAACAGCGCATATTTCGCTGCAATTTTGGCTTGGTTTACGAGGCTACGAACCTCGTCGTTCAGCGTTGGCTCCTTGCATTTAAATACCAAACGAGCCTGTAAGTGATCTTGAAGGCCTTTGCCGACGCCGTCGAGTTTATGCAAAGGGGTGATGCCGTTTTCTGTAAGCTGATCTGTGTCACCAATGCCCGACAGCATCAAAAGCTGGGGTGAGTTGATCGCACCTGAGGACAGCACAATATCGCGTCGTGCGTTCACGGTGTGCTCCTGCCCTGACTTATCAAGGTAGGTCACGCCCGTCGCTTTTTTGCCGTCCAGAACAACACGCTGCACTTGGGCGTTTGTAATGATTTTCAGGTTTGGCCGCTTACGTGCAGGGTTCAAGAAAGCTACTGCGGAACTGCATCGTCTACCGTTGCGTGTAGTAAGCTGAAAGTAGCTGACGCCTTCTTGGTTGGCACCATTATAATCTGGGTTAAATTTGTAGCCGGCCGCTTGTGCGGCGGCGACCCATGCATCGCAAATGGGTCGTTGGATGCGCATGTTTGACACAGACAATCCGCCATCATCGCCGTGAAATTCATCTGCGCCGCGTTCATTTGCTTCTGACTTTTTGAAGAGGGGAAGCACTTCGTCCCAGCCCCACCCTTCGTTGCCCATTTGACGCCAGCGGTCGTAATCCTCTGCTTGGCCGCGCACATAGAGAAGACCGTTGAGTGAGGATGATCCTCCAAGCACTTTGCCGCGGGGCCAGTCAATTGAACGTCCGTTTAGGCCCGGATCGGGTTCTGTTCGGTAGCACCAATCGACCGACGGGTTATGCATCGTTTTGAAATAGCCAACCGGAACGTGGATCCACGGGTTCCAATCGCGACCGCCTGCCTCAAGCAAAACAACCTTATTATTTGGGTCCTCACTAAGCCGGTTGGCGAGCACACAGCCTGCTGAACCAGCACCAACAATGATAAAATCTGCGTCCAATGCAGCGTCCTCCTAGAAGCGGTTGAAAAAAAGACTATGCAAAAACAAAACTCCGCGCTAGGCTTTTTTGATACAAAAAGTCTCAATAATGGACCATATGGGAGGAAAACATGGGTACCAGTGACAATTTAAGCAAAATTTCACGTCGTGATTTGTTCAAAGTGGCAGGTCGCTACGGGATGAGTTCGACGCTGCTTGCGGCGGGGTCGTTTGGCGGCGCAATGAGCCTTGCAAACTTGGCAAGTGCGGCGGAATCAACATATGAAAAGCGCTTCTCCAAGCCGGCGAAACATACGCTGAAATTTGGTGCTGCGGGCTTCAATGCGCGCAACCTTTTGATCGAGCGCGCAGGCGCGTTGGAATTTGCGCGTGATCTTGAAGCACGTACCGATGGTGAGATTCGTGTTGAATTCATCGGCGACAACCAGATCTGTGGTCAGACATCATGCGTTGAGAAAACCCAGCAGGGCATCGTCGACATCTATGCGGCGTCTACGCAGAACTCAGCAGGTGGCGCGCCGTACCTTAACGTTTTGGACTATGCATTTATGTTCCCGGGTCGTGCGTCGCAGTATCACTTCCTGTACCACCCCAAATCACAACAGCTTCTACGTGACCCATATGAAAAGCGTCACGGCCTGAAGTTCTTGTTCAGCCACGCCGAATTACGCGGCATCCAACTGGGCCTGAAATGGCAAGATAAACCAACTGTCACCAGCATTGAGCAACTGTTTGGCACCAAAAACCGCGTAACAGGCACACAGCTTGGCCGTATCGCGATGCAGGCGCTTAACCTGAACCCAGTGCCGGTTGCATGGGAAGAAACGCTTGATGGTCTGAAGCAAGGTCTCATCGACGGTGCTGAAACATGGGCATCTGCGGTGGCGTACGCCAACATGGCACCCGTTGTTTCACAGTCGGTTCACTTGAACTTCTTCTGCGGCACAGAGCACACAGCCATGAGCGCGTCAGTATTTGATGGCCTTGGTGGTGAGCTGCAAGACGCGGTGAACGAGTCTTCATACTGGGCGCAAACACACGTTCAGGCAGCAAACGAAGCGGCACTGGTCAAAACAGTTGGTCAATCTGATCCGATCTTGCCAGGCACAATCTTTGCGGAAAACAATGTTCGCAACGCATTCCTGAGCAAAGAAGAACGCCGCAAAGCCGAAGAAATGTGTTCACCCGAGTTCCAACCACAGTTGTGGGAACAGTGGCGTGAGCGCCTCAACGGTTGGGCCGGTGGCCTTGATACATATCAAGAAATCTACGACATCGCGCGCGAAGTCGACGAAGATATGAAGCCAGAAAACGTTGAGCCACGTCGTTGGTGGAAAGGCTAATTTAGCCTCGGACGAAAGTTTGGCCGGCCTGCATTTTGTGGGCCGGCTTTTCTGACCGAGGGGGTAGGAGAGGTGTACCAAACGGTGCATATTCCCTTGGTCAGATATACTAAATGCACGGGGGCCGAAGGCTGCGCCACGCAGCACGGTGTATTATTCACTACCAAATAGGGGGGTTCCAGCATGTCCATCTGGACCGAAGCGGGCAACATTATTTCCGCTATTCTTTCACAAGATTCATTTGAGATGAAAACCGCGTTTCGCACCGACGGCATGTGGCTTCTGATGCTGTTCGTAACCGTCTGCGGCGGGTTTCTTGTTCATTTTATTTATAAGACCGTCCCCTTTCTCGAGCGTCAGCTTGAACGTGGCGTGACGGTAGTCACTTACCTGATCATTGCCGGAATTATCTTTTGGGGCGTCATCGACCGGTTCGTTTTTTCAAGCCAGGTCCCGTGGTCCACAACCATTCCGCCGCTGCTGTTTATGGTCATGGCGTGGTTCGGATGTTCTTATAACGTTAAGCTGCGCACGCACCTGTCATTTAGTGAATTCCGCACAAAGCTTTCTCCAACGGGTCAGATGGCGGCGCTTAGTGTTGACGCTATTTTGTGGCTTGGGTTTTGCTGGGTTGTCATCACGACGACACTGCGCGTGACGGCCAATTCGGCGGCTAACTTTCAGATTGTGTTCGGAACCGACAACGTCATGCAGTGGTGGTATATCTTAACTGTGCCATTCGCCTTTACCCTGATGTCTGGCCGCGTGATTGGTAATTGGCTGGAGGACTGGAAAAACTACAGATCAGGCAATCAGCTGATCAAACAAGCTGTTATCGGGGGAGATGCGTGATGACTGATGGAAGCTGGATTACGCTTATTTCGATGGCTGTGACGTTCTTGTTCATGATGGGTGTGCCCGTCTTGTTGGTGATATTCTATTGGGTTGTTGGCTGTAGTTTTGTCACGGGTCTCCAACTTGATAACGCGGGTAATGAGTTGCTCAATGTGTTCAACAAAGGCTTCGCGTTGTTGGCCATGCCACTTTTCATCCTGACGGGTGACCTGATCAACCAGTCGGGTATTGCGCGGCGGTTATCCGATTTTGCCTATGCCTGTCTTGGCTGGCTCAGAGGCGGGTTGGCGATGGCCGCGATTGGCGCGTGTGGTTTGTTCGCGGCGATCTCAGGCTCAAACTCTGCGACCACGGCGACCATCGGCTCTATGCTGCACCCTGAGATGGTAAAAGGCGGTTATGACGAACGCTTCTCGGCAGCCACCGCAGCGGCGGGCGGCACAGTGGGCATCATCATCCCGCCGTCGATCATTTTCATCGTCTATGGTTTCTTGATGAACCTGCCGATCTCAGACCTGTTTATTGCGGGCATTGTGCCGGGTGCGTTGATGGTGCTGGCCATGATGCTGGCGTGTTTCATCATCTGCACAATCAACGGTTGGGGTATTTTGATCCGGCTGTCTTTCATGCGTGTTTTGAAAACAGCGATTGGCGCGTGGCTTGGTTTCTTCGCAATTGGTCTGGTGCTTTGGGGGATCTACACAGGTAAGTTTTCACCCACTGAGGCAGCCGGTGTCACCGTTGGTTTTTGTATTATCGTTGGCATGATCTGCTTCCCGCTTAATAAGGTAATGGGCTCAGACAAAGACATGCCGGTTGCTGACAAAAGCATTGGATCGATGTTTGTCGTGGAAGGCTTCACGCTGCTTCAAGTGCCAAAAATCGTGACGCGCTCGGCGCAAATTACGGGTATCCTTGCGCCTCTTATTGCGGTGTCCGTGGTGATGCAGCAGCAACTATCTGACCTAGGTGCAAAAGAAGTTATCGGTGATTTTGTGACCGGAATGGGCGGCTATTACGCAGTTTTGTTCACATCAATGATCATCGTCTTCTTTTCAGGCATGATCCTTGAGTCGCTTCCCGTGACGATCATTCTGGCCCCGATTTTGGCGCCTATCGCGGCGTCTGTCGGGATTGATCCGGTGCACTTCTCGGTCATTTTCTTGGTAGGTGCATCCATTGGGTTCATCACGCCGCCTTATGGCTTGAACTTATACGTGGCGTCCGGTGTGACGGGGGTTCCGTATTTCCGTCTACTTCGGTACACGGTTCCCTACTTGGTCGCATTGATCAGTGTTTGGATCATCGTCGCGTTGACGCCTGACCTTGCGCTGTTCCTACTGCCGGACCGCTAAGAGGTTAAATGCCAGACGACGCATCCCATAACGGGCAAATTCCTACAAACCTCCGGCTCCTTTTGCTGCTGGAGGCTGTGGTGAGTGCCGGGGTGCCGATCACGCCGTCGGTCATTGGTGAAAGCCTTGGCCTTCCCAAACCGACGGTCCATCGGCTTATCCAAACAGCTGTTGCTGAAGGGTTTTTGCAAAGTGATATTGATGGGCGTTCTTACGGGCCGGGGCCGCGCCTGCGCAGCTTGGCGCTTGGAACGCTGTCGTCTCAGCGCGTGCGTACAGAGCGGTTGCGGGTACTTGGGCAGCTTGCCGAAGAAGTGGGCGAGACGTGCAATATTGCGCTGCCCGATCGCGATGGGATGGTCTACCTTGACCGCGTAGAAACCCATTGGCCGTTGCGCATTCAGTTGCCTGCCGGCAGCCAAGTACCTTTCCACTGTACAGCTAGCGGCAAGATGTATCTGTCATCGCTTTACGCGGGAAAGCTTGACCGATTGTTGAAGTCTTATCCACTTGAAAAGTGCACGGACCGCACGCTTGTCACGGCTGACGCGTTGAAAAAAGAGCTTTTGCTGACTGCAAAACGTGGTTTCGCAACTGATGATCAAGAGTTCATGGACGGGATGGCGGCAATTGCTGTCGCGATCCGTGGCCCGCAAGGCCGCCTCGTTTCGACACTATCCTTGCACGCCCCCATCCAACGCGGTGGATTGGCGCGCTTGCAAGAGCAGCTTGAACCATTGCGCGCAGCAGCGGGTCAGCTTGAAGAATTATTAACGGAATAAATTTGCTTACTATCTATTTGAAACTTTGACGTTAAGGTAAGCAAAGTTTATTAATGGTTTTGGAGGGCGATCGTATTCGCCACCCCTTTGTAGTATGTTTTGAGTAAGCAAATTTTATCGTTGAATCTTTATCTTTTTGGAACCGTTTCGCTGCGGTTCTTGAACGGGAAAGATGTCACTCCGAAATCTAAGAAGGCACAGGCGATGCTGGGTATGCTTGCCCTGGCACCGCACGGCGCGCGTTCGCGCCGTTGGTTGCGTGAAAAGCTGTGGCCGGGAAAATCGAACGTGCAAAGTTCCGCCAGCTTAAGGCAAGTGCTTCTTGAGTTGCGACGGGCAATTGGACCGACGGTTAATCACTATTTTCATACAGATAAAAATACTGTTTCGATCAATACTGATCATGTTATTTTTGACCATCAGCGCGCTTTGGATGATCAGAGCCTTGCAGCAACCGCCGAGTTCCACCCCAGTAATTTGATGGCAAGTATTGATCTTGCAGATGATCTCTACATGGCATGGCTAAACGGCGAGCGTAGTGCGTGGGCGCGTAAGTTTGAATTATTTGGTGCACTGGATCAGGCCTCGCTGAGGCTTCAACCATCAAGCGAATTTCCGGTCATTGCACTTCCTACGGTCCGGCCACGTGTTACACCGAAAGCCGCGTTGAACGTGCGTATCGCGCTTTTACCGCCAAGCGTGGCCTATCCTTGCCCGCAGATAAATCGCTTGATCCCAGAAATTTACCGCCTCTTGGCAAAGTCCTTCGCGGACCTTGGTGATTATGAGGTGATTGAGCCTTACTTGCCCGCCAGTGCATTCTGGTCTGGGGATTTACCTGTTATTGGCCCACAACAGATGGAGGCTGATTTATGCATTGGCGTTTATCTGAACGGCGCGGATGGTAATCAAACGGTGACACTCGCCCTTGTTCAAGGACGTCAGCCGTTGCCATTTTGGTCGTCTGAGACGCATATTACCTCAAGTACAGCTAGCAGCATGTCGCATTTTTTGTTTCCGTTGATCGCAGGCACGGTTGATGCAGCTCAAAACCACTTGCTGTCGGCAAGTGACCCTGATGGGGACAGCCTTATCCACGTCCGCGCCTTAGCGCGAATGCTGGATTTAAGCGCCACGGATATTGACGCGGCTGAGGCAACATTGCGCGCTGAGATCACACGCAAACCTACGGCGCAGGCCCATGCTTTATTGTCGTTTCTGATGACGTTTCGGGTAGGGCAAAGGTTCCAAGCCGAAGACGTTATTTTGATCGAAGCGTCACAGTACCATGCGGATGCAGCGCTGGCGCTTGGACCTGACAACTGTCTTGTCGCGACTTTGTGTGCTTACGTCCGAAGCTATCTATTTGGCGAGCATAACGCGGCCGCGGAGCAATTTGAAAGGGCGTTGCGATTAAATCCGACGTACCCGTTGGCATGGGATCTTTACGCAATGTTAAACGCCTATACAGGGACGCCAGTGCGGGCGCTGCGCATGGCCAACTGGGCGTGTGAGTTGGCCGCGCACAGCCCACAGCGTTATTATTTTCAGACCACGCGCGCGATTACGGCGTGCTTTTCAAGCGAGCATCAAGTGGCTGTTGAGGCGGGTGAAATGGCCCTGCGCGAGCGGCCATCGTTCAACTCAATTCTGAGGGTTTTGGTCTCAAGCTACGCGCATCTTGGCAAACTTGATGAGGCCGCGGCCTATCTTCTGCAGCTTCGCCAAATCGAGCCGGACTTTTCAATAAAGGCCCTACGTGATGCACGTTATCCCGGTCTTGATACGGAAGGCGGGCGGCATTTTATTGATGGCCTCTTAGCCGCAGGAGTTACTCAACGCTGAGGACGCCCATGTGATTTGTCCCACGTTCGCGGGCTAAGCGGATCTGTTTTTGGCGTTCACGGAAACGGGTTTTATCGTCTTCCGAGGTCTCACCAATGCACTGGTGGCAAGAAACGCCTTCTTCCCATTCGGTGCGGGTTTTGTCTTCTGGCAAAACAGGCTTGCGGCAGGCGTGACACATCTCGTGGGGGCCTTCACGCAGCCCGTGCTCAACGGATACGCGGCCGTCGAATACAAAGCACGAGCCTTCCCAGGTGCTCTGTTCCTCAGGCACTTCCTCGAGGTATTTCAAGATGCCGCCCTTGAGGTGAAACACATCGTCTACCCCTTGGCTCATCAAATAGTTTGTCGATTTCTCGCAGCGGATACCGCCTGTACAGAACATGGCAATTTTCTTGTTGTGGAAGCGGTCCTTGTTGGCCTCCCACCACGCAGGAAATTCGCCAAAGCTGGTCGTTTCCGGGTCAATTGCGCCTTTGAATGTGCCGATGCCCACTTCATAATCGTTGCGTGTATCAATGACCGCTACGTCGTCGCGCTCGATCAATTCGTTCCAGTCTTGCGGTGCAACATAGTGGCCAACATGGGCTTTTGGATCCACGTTTGGTTGGCCCATCGTGACGATTTCACGTTTGAGACGCACGCGCATGCGTCCGAACGGAGCGTCTTGGGATGTAGATGCTTTCCATTCAAGATCGGCGCAGCCGGGCAATGTTTTGAGGTATGCGATGATGTTGTCGATACCGCTGCGCGAGCCTGCAATTGTGCCGTTAATCCCTTCGGGGGCCAACAACAGCGTGCCCATGATCCCGTTTGTGTCACATGCGGATTTAAGGGGCGCTTGCAGGGCTTGGTGATCGGCAAAGCGGGTGAAGTGGTAGAGTGCAGCAATCGTATACATAAAGCTGCATTTACGCCTAAGGCTGACATCGCGCAAGTATGCCATTGGGTACGGGCAATGGTGGCTTTCAAGGAGGCTTGGCATTGACGGGGCCGGATGGGCCTTTTACCCATTATCCTTAAGTATGAATGGGAAGGATTGCCTGTGACGCGCGCGCCGAATGAAGCGCTCATCGTGATTGATGTGCAGAACGATTTTTGTTCAGGCGGGGCTTTGGCCGTGCCAGATGGCGAGGCTATCGTTGCAGGAATTAACGCTGTGATGGACGAGTTTTCGTGCGTTGCGTTGACCCAAGATTGGCATCCCGCAGGGCACTCATCGTTTGCCAGCAGTCACGACGGACGTGCGCCTTATGACCTGATTGAGATGCCCTATGGCGCGCAAGTTTTGTGGCCGGATCACTGCGTTCAGGCCAGCCGTGGGGGTGCGTTTCATGCAGACCTCAATGAGGCGCGCGCTGATATGATCATTCGCAAGGGTACCAACCCACTTATCGACAGTTATTCGGCATTTTTTGAGAACGACAAAACAACGCCAACGGGCCTTGAGGGATACCTGCGCACACGCGGCATTCAGAAGCTGATAATGGTTGGTTTAGCGACAGATTTTTGCGTCAATTTTTCTGCAGTTGATGCGGCACGGCTTGGGTTTGATGTGCGTGTTGATCTTGATCTGTGCCGTGGTATTGATTTGGATGGCTCACTTGCGGCGGCCCTTGCGGGGATGAAAGAGGCGGGAGTGCAGATCGATGGTTGATATTGCGACGCGGGTTTGGAACCACAAATGGAAGATTGACCCTATCGTTCGATCGCTGATTGATACCGACTTTTACAAGTTGCTTATGTGCCAGTCCGTGTTCCGCAACAAGCCGGACACCCAAGTGCGGTTTAGTTTGATCAACCGTTCACAGGATGTGCCGCTTGCAAAGTTGATCGACGAAGGGGAGTTGCGCGAGCAGCTTGACCACATTCGTAGTCTGTCTTTGACGCGCGGTGAAAGCACATGGATGCGCGGCAATACTTTCTACGGCAAGCGCCAGATGTTTCGCCCTGATTTCATGGATTGGTTTGAAAACCTCACGCTGCCAGAATACCATCTTGAACGAATCGGTGATCAGTATGAATTGACCTTTGAGGGGTCATGGCCAGAGGTCATGTTGTGGGAAATCCCCGCTTTGTCTGTGTTGATGGAGCTGCGCGGGCGCGCGGTTTTGGGCGAGATGGGTCGCTTTGAATTGCAGGTCCTTTATGCCCGCGCCATGACTAAGCTGTGGGGCAAAATTGAAAAATTGCGCACAGTAGACAACCTGATGATTGCTGATTTTGGCACGCGCCGCCGTCATTCATTTTTGTGGCAGGATTGGTGTGTACAGGCGATGACCGAAGGGCTGGGTAATTCATTTCTGGGAACATCGAACTGTTTGATTGCCAAGAACCGGGACCTTGAGGCGATTGGGACCAACGCGCATGAATTGCCAATGGTTTATTCTGCGCTTGCTCAAACGGACGAAGAATTGGCCCAAGCGCCTTATCAGGTTTTGTCCGATTGGCATGACGAGCACGAAGGTAATTTACGTGTGATCCTGCCTGACACATACGGCACGCAAGGGTTCCTTGACCGTGCTCCTGATTGGCTTGCGGGGTGGACGGGTATTCGCGTGGACAGCGGTGATCCCGCAACGGCCGCCGAGACTGCGATTGCGTGGTGGACAGAGCGCGGAGAGGACCCAACCAAAAAGCTGATCATCTTTAGCGATGGTCTGAATGAAGATAAAATTGTGCAATTGGCCAAACAGTTTGACGGGCGCTGTCGCGTCTCGTTCGGGTGGGGTACGCTTTTGACCAACGACTTCCGAGGCTTGACTGACGGTGATCGGCTTGCGCCGTTCTCGATGGTTTGCAAAGCGGTTGAGGCCAACGGCCAGCCCACCGTGAAGCTGTCAGATAACCCCAACAAGGCGATGGGCCCAGCGAATGAAATCGCGCGGTATAAACGTGTGTTCAACGTAGGCGAGCAAGTCGCGCAGAGCGTCGAAGTTTAATCATCAGTGCTAACTTTACCGCGCAAAGACTTCACCTCGCCACGGTTCTTTTTGGCGGCAAGCCTACGTTTCTGACTGCCCCAAGTGGGCTTTGTTGCAACGCGTTTTTTTGGCGTTTCAAGCGCTTTTCGGATCAGATCACGTAGGCGTTCACGGGCAATCTCGCGGTTGCGAGCCTGTGATCTGGTTTCTTCTGCGCGGATCACGATGGCACCTTCGGTCGTCCACTTTTGACCTGCGAGCCGCTTTAGCCGTGCCTTGACAGGTGGCGCAAGATTGGGCGAACGGGCCGCCTCAAAACGCAACTCAACCGCCGTTGCAACTTTGTTCACATTTTGCCCGCCCGGTCCGGACGAGCGCGTAAAGCTCTCGGTCAACTCCCAATCCTGCAGGGTGATTTTGTTGCTAATCATCATGATAAACGCGGCCAGTTCGGGTCTTGTTGTAAAAGTAAAAAGGGCCGCCCAATTGGTGAGCGGCCCTTTCGAGATCAAGGAGGTGGGTAGGTTAGATACCAGCGTCGCGCTGGTCCCACTTCGGGGCTATCGCCCTAAGGTCTGCCGTTAGAGGCGCGCCTCCCGAATTGTCCCGTTACCTGTCTCCAATGCTTCTCTGATCACTGGATCACCTCCTTCCATTTTGTTTCCGATAACTGAATGTTTGCACAGCTATCGAAAATCTCAAACAGTTTTTTGCGGTCCTTTGCCGAAGCTAGCGACAAGCAGCCGAAACGGGATAAGCGCAATCAAGGCGAGCGATAGCTTCACCATCCAGTCAGCTACGGCCAGCGAGACCCAAAGCGGGGCAGGTGCACCGACGCCCAAGATCGGCAAAACTTCACCGGCCCATGATACATCGTTGGCAGTCTCAATGAACGACAGGCTTGCCGAAAATGCGATGGTGAAAAACAGCGCCGTATCAATGGATGATCCAATCACAGTCGATGCCAATGGCGCCCGCCACCATGTGCCATTGCGCAGGCGGTCAAAGATCGCGACATCAAGTAATTGTGCTACCAAGAAAGCTGTACCTGATCCAAGTGCGATGCGCAGGGTCACGGCAGGGCCGAACTCTAGCATTACTTGCGTGCCAATAAGTGAGCAAATGACGCCAACGACAAAGCCTGCAAACACCACGCGGCGCGCGGCGCTTGGGCCATAAAGGCGGTTCATTAGGTCGGTGACGAGAAAGGCGATGGGGTAGGTGAAAGCACCCCAAGTTAGCCATTCGCCGAGAAGAAATTGTACAAGAATATTTGAAGCGACCACGACAGCGGCCATAGCCAGAATGCCTGGCAGGTAAGAACGTTGCATAATGTAGATCCGTTTTACAAGGTTGCGGAGACTCGGCCCAAGCGCGTGCGCGATGGACACGCCGCGTTTAGGCGCGTTGCGCAAACCTTGCAAGAAAAACCTAAATGTCCGCTAGTCCGCGCGCAGGACCGCGGTGCATTGCGCGGGCAGATCGTTCAGCGTTAATTCGCGTCGTTTCTTAGGCGGCGGTGCGTTGGGATCAGGGGGCGGTGGATCAAGGATGTCGCGGACCCATTTGCGCGCGTCATCGCAACCGTCGCCCTTAGGCGGTGCCGGCTGACTAACGCACGCGGTGTCACCTTTGGGACAGTTTAAGCGGACGTGAAAATGATAGTGGTGACCCCACCAAGGCCGAATTTTATTGAGCCACGATTTGTCACCGGTTTCAGCATCACACATGGCGACTTTTGCACCTGGAAAGACAAAAATCCGTGCAGTGCGGTCATCTTTTGCCGCAGCCCGCAGGATGTTCATATGCGCAGGCGTCCAGTTGTCGTTGGTATAGGCGCCCCGCGCGCGCCGCGTAGAGATTGATGATATATTTTCCCGCTCTGAGGCTGTGAGGTTCAACCGCTGGGGCGGAAGCATCCAGACATCAATGCCAAGGCCCGTTTGGTGACTGCGATGCCCCGTAAGCATTGGGCCACCACGGGGCTGCGCCATATCGCCGATGTAAAGACCCTGCCAACCCGGTTGGGTAGCGGCAAAGCGTGATAGCTTTTGAACATAATCAATGGTGTCGGGATGCGCCCAGTTTCGACCGCGCGACAGGCGCATTGCTTGCCATGTTGGCCCTGTTTCGGCCAATGCCTCGGCACCTGCTAAACACCCTTTTGCGTATCCGCCGATCGCTTGGGGGGTCATGGCTGCGGGCGTTTTCGCCGCTCCGAATTGCACTTTGGCAAGTGTGGTGCGCTCGGCCTGTGTCAGGGTTGGCCGCTTTATTTGTGCGCCTGAAATATCGCGGTCGGCGCTTGCCCCACAGGTAGCTAAAAACGTTGTTGCGGCAATAGCGCTAAGTACTCGTCTCATACACTTCCCCTTTCGGATTAACCCACCTTAGCAAGATAAGCCCCAGAAGGAACAACCCCACGACGGGCGCGATGCCGAGACGCGGAGAGTTGGTAATCGTCGTTGTGATGCCGATCAATGCAGGGGCCAGAAATGCCGTTGCCTTGCCGGACAGGGCGAAAAAGCCGAATGCTTCGGTTGGGCGTTCAGGGTCGGCGTGGCGCACCATCAGCGATCGACTTGCCCCCTGCAGCGCGCCGCCCGCACCACCAATAACCGCGCCGCAGATATACATAACAATGTCGGGGACTGCGCTGCCTTGGGGCAGGGGGATCCCGAAGAACATCTCGCGGGACATGGCAACCAAGCTGATGCAGACTGAAACGAGCGCGAAAATGCAAAAGATGATGACAGGTTTTGGACCAAATCGTTTGTCGCACACACCGCCCACATAGGTGAATAATGTCGCGGCCAATGCGCCTGTGATGCCAAACACGCCGATCATTGTGATGGACCAGTCAAGCACCAATGCCGCGTAGACGCCACCAAAGCTGTAAAGGCCGTTAAGCGCGTCGCGATAGAACATGGACGAGCCGAGATAGCATGCAAGACTACGCCTTTTTACGATTGACCCAAAAGACAAGCGCAGCTCACTCAAGGCGGCAGAAACAGAAGTTTTCTGATGTTGTGACGTGTCCTCGCGAACCCACAAAAAGAATGGGATCATAAACAGCGCAAACCAAAGGGCTGTGAACGGCCCAACGGATCTGGTCCCTTCGCGGGCATCAGCATCAAGACCCAAGATCGGATCGAGACCAATGAATGTTTTGCCAGTATCGCCCTCGGCAAAAAAGAGCAGCATGATCACAAGTGAGACCACACCACCGGCATAGCCAATGGCCAACCCTGCGCCACTGATCTTGCCAACTTCGTCGCTTGGCCCAAGACTTGGCAGCAATGCATTGGTGAAGATAAGCGCAAATTCGGCGGCAATGAACGCCACACAAAACATTGCCAAAGCCAAATAAAGCCCCGTGCCGTCAGGTTGCAAGACCCACATGAAGCACGCGGAGAGCACGAACAAAATTGAAAATCCAACCACATAGGGTATGCGCCGGCCAGAGCTGTCGGCGTAGGCGCCAATGAACGGCGCAGTGATGGCAATTAGCAGGCCTGTGGCAGTTTGTCCCCAAGACCAAAGCGCTTGGGATTGCGCATCAGCGGTTGCTTCATCAAGTCCCGTTCCCATGAAGTATTGCGTGGCGACCACTGCAAAATACGGTGCAAAAATGAAGGTCCAGCCAAGGGTGTAGAAGGGCTGAGCGGCCCAGTCAAAAGCCATCCAGCCCCAAACGCGCTTCTTCAATTCGGTGTTTGCCATAGGCCCGCCCATTCCGCAGATGTATCGCAAAGAATAAGACGCGGGACGGGGGGCGTTTGGCAACCCTTGGTTTTCAGGGCTCAGACAAAATTTCTGGTGGCCAAGGACGGGTTGCGTCCGCATCGATCCAGTTTTGCACCCATTCGGGTGGTGTCGGGGATGTAGTTATGTCCTGTCCGAGCTGCTGCAAAACCAAAGCGGGCGGCACAATCCCGTTTGGGCCTGTTACTGCAGACCGATAGAGCGCCTGATTGGCGGTTTCGCCATTTGCTTTGACCATGACTTGCTCAAGATAGATGAACCGCTCATCCCAGCACAGCGCGCGGCCTTTGGTTTCGAACTTTTCAAACGGCCTGATGCGGCGACGATAGCGAACGGACACTCCGGCCATCGTCAGGCCCCAGTTGTTTGCGCGCAGAACTTTAAGCAGTCCCGTGCGCTTTGCCAGCACCGTGCGGTTCAGATCAAGCAGCGTCAGGATGCGGCCGTTGTTCATCTCAGAGTAGTAATCGATGTCCTGTGGCCAACAGCGGTGCGTGCTGGTGTGCGTGCCTGTCACCGAAATTGGCGCGGCGTTTCGATGGGCAATAAGTTCTTTGATGACACGAATGATGGGATACATGGGTTACGACCTTTCACCCCTTAGATAGGTATCTTTACGTGCGCGTCACAGGGTAATTTCAGTGCCTAACGTCACGGAAAGCAGTTGTTCTTGAGCTGATGCGCGCTTACCTATGCACAACAAGAGAAACAAAGGGGCCATTACCCATGCAATCGCTTTACGAAATTCTGATGCTGATCCTGGATGTGATTTGGTTTGTTATGATTGCGCACATCTTGATGTCGTGGCTTTTGAACTTCCAAGTGTTGAATATGGGCCAGCCGATCGTTGCGCAAATCTGGTACGGGCTGAACCGTTTGCTTGAACCGATTTACACACCGATCCGCCGCTTTCTGCCGGACATGGGTGCGCTTGATCTTGCTCCATTGGTGGCATTCATCGGTTTGATTGCGGCACGGATTGTGTTGCAGAATAACGCGGGCTTCTTTTACGGGTTCTAAGTGGAGTTGCGGCGCTAGATTTTTACAAAATCACGATGCACGAACAGATCATCGGGGCCGCAAAATTCGATAAGCTCGTAGCCATTAGCCCGCATGATCGCAGGAATTTCGGGACCGCTGGTGTTGTTCTCAATACTCCAGCTTTTGACGCGGTGCGCCGCAAACGGAAAATCCTCTAGGCACTGGACCTCGCCGCCTTCAATATCAAGACTGACGAAGTCGGGGTGCGGGATATCTAGATCCAGAAGAAGTGTGGACAGCCGCCGCGTTTCGACCTCAATCACTTCTTCTTTGTGCCGTTGATCGGCGCGAACTTTCGCCAGCATATTGGTATCATAACTCTCGGCGAGACCGCTCATCTGGGTATAGCCCTGCTGCACCTCTATGAAGCTGGCCGCGCCATCATTGTTGCTGACTGCAAACCCAAGGCACGGACAACGGCGCACTGTTTTGGCCTTTTGCAAATTGCGTGGAACAGGCTCTACCAATGCGCCGGTCCAGCCCCGAAACACCTCCAGAAAAAGCGTGTTTGATCCGGTGATGCCGTCAAAGCCACCTACATCAATGAATGTCCCAGGCTTGCCACCAAACAACCTATCGATGACCGCGTCTTGACCCGCTTGCGACGTGTAGCGGTAGTCAGGGGAATGCAGCCGAATTTCGTGCAGTTGACGATTAAGTGCTGCCCGCGAGCGGTCCTTGCGATCTTTCAGGGCAGCGTTGATGGCCGCCTCTGCTGCTGCAAGATTGCGTTTCCCCTCACGGAGGTGTTCTGAAGGCTTCATGCACTTTTGCTCATTGGGGCGTAGGATTTTTCTTCAACAATTGCTGAGCCGAGGTGGATGTTGATCTCGCGCTTTAGGCGCGCGCGTTCATCGTTTGTGACGTAGACGGCTCTGGCAAGGTCAACGAATGCATCGCCGAACGACCCGTTGCGCTCGTAAATACGGATGTCATCCTCAATGTCCCAAAGCTTGGCATTCACCTTCTGCAACGCGTCCGTTAGCTTGGCGAGTTGCGTTGATGGGGCTATATGTTGCGCCGCTGTATCCTCTAAAATACGCAACTCATACGCCACGTTTTTAAGCTTTTCTGCATCAGCGATTTTTTCAAGCTTGAGGCGTAAAATCGTTATTTTATCCAGTACTTCACCGGGCGAAACGGGGGTGAGTATGTTATCCATCTGGGGCCTTCCCGCTACTCATTAAACTCTTCAAATCACTTACAACTTCATCGAATACCGCATCCCAGTCCCGGGGTTTTGGTTGGCGATAAAGGCGCATGTTGGGGTACCACGGCGTTGTCGTGCTGCCCTTGCCGTAAAGCCAAAAACCATCCCAATGCAGCAGGTTCCAGACGGGTTTCCCAAGGGCGCCTGCAATATGCGCGATGGCGGTATCCATGGTTACGATCAAATCCATCTCGGCAATGACCGCGGCACTGTCAGCAAAGCTGCGATCAGACGAAGCGAGATCAACAATTAGACCTGAGGTGCCATCTCTATGAAACGCATCAAGGTAGGGGCCTTTGTAAAGCGAGTAGCATTGCACCTCATCAATGGCGGCCAGACGGAGCAAGTGTTTATGATCAAACCTGCGAAAGTCATTGCCCTTGTATGTGGCAGAGCCGGACCAAACGACACCAATTTTGAATAGGTTTTGATGCGGAGAAACAGCGCGCTTGGCGTGGCTGACGCTATCTTTTGGCAAAGACAGTTTCGTACATTCTGGAATACCAATACCACTTGCGAAAGCGTGCATGGGTATGTCGAGCATACTGGTCCAAACGTCGAATTCCGGCGCATCAGCCGGGTCCGAGATGAGCAGATCCACACCTTTAATTTGAGCGAGCATCGGCGCGATTTGGGGTTTTGCGAGCAATATGACGCGCGCATCCAGCGAGGCTAACCATGGCATAAATCGAGCGAATAAAACGCAATCACCAAAGCCTTGCTCAGGAAAAATCATGATCGTTTTGCCTGCGATATCTTCACCTGCCCACTTGGGCTTTGCAACTTTTGGCGGGGTTATTTCCGCTTGCTCCCACCGTGCCTGATAGTAGGCAAAGCCTTTCGCATAATTTCCCGCTGTTAGGTGTGAAAAAGCCAACTGCATCCGCAATTCAGCATCATCGGGGTAGGTTTCAACGGCTTTGCTTAGGTATGTGATTGCCCTGTTCAGATCACCGGCGATGCGCATGCTCCGTCCGGCGAGGGCGATCTGATCGGGGCTATCTGGCGCCTTTGTAATCAGCTCAAGTCGCAGCGCGCATGACTGCTCAAGCTCACCCATATCCCCCAGAATATTCGCCAGATTGTTGTGCATATCGCCCGAATGGGGATCGAGCGCGAAGGCCCGCTTCTGAGCCAGCAAAGCCTGTTCGTAATTCTTCGTTTTCCGCAGCAATATACCAAAGTTGGTCCACGCGCCCGCGTCCGCAGGATGCCGTGCCAGATAGCGCGCATAGAGGGGCATCGCCTCTTGCCATTTACCTGACAAGTGCAGCGCGTCTGCCCTTTCCTTCATGGAAATTGGCTGTGTTTTCATCTCGATACTCAACTACTCAATAAAACTCTCATCAGAGCATCTCTTTCTTAGGAGCAAATTAGGTTTTTTTTGTGAAATAGGGGAGATGAATTACTTAATCGTTAGTTTGTGTGTGTGTTTTGTATTTGGGTTGGGCTGTGGCGTTTATGTGCTGCGGGACCTTGGTGTTGGTGGTTTGCTTGTTGGCATAGCCCCCGCTTTCCTTCACAGTTTGGCCTTTGCTTTGGCGGGTTGGCTGCTGTTTGAGCGCCGTATCGCGGTGCTTGTGTGGTGTGTTTTTCTGGCAGCGATCGGTATTGGTTTTGAATTGGCGCAAAATGTGATTTTGCCCGTTTGGTTCCCAAATACGATGCGCGCATACAGTACCCACGGGGTTTTTGATCCTTTGGATGTGGCCGCAACGGCACTTGGATTTTTTTGTTGGATATGCACTCATTGGGTGGCGGCGGGGCACCTCTATATCTTGTGGTACTGGCAGTGGCATGGCACATTGTAGGCAGCAGCAGATATAGACAGGCCTTCAATGAAAAACCCGCAGAGCATTTTGCGTGACATGTTTGGATTCGACGATTTCCGCGTGGGACAGCGTGAAATTGTAGACGCCGTGATAGCGGGCAAAAACACCCTGGCGATTATGCCAACAGGTGGAGGGAAATCGCTGTGCTTTCAGCTTCCTGCTTTGGTTCGCGACGGGCTAACTGTTGTTATATCACCGTTGATTGCGTTGATGCGGGACCAAGTCCGTGCGCTTCAAGAGGCGGGTGTTGCGGCAGGTGCATTGACCTCAGGCAACACCGAAGAAGAAACGCAGGCTGTATTTGATGCCTTGTCCGAGGGCCGCCTCAAGCTGCTTTATATGGCACCAGAACGGCTTTCGGGAACTGCAACTTTCAACATGTTGCAGCGATCCAATGTCTCTTTCATTGCGGTAGACGAGGCCCATTGCGTCAGCCAGTGGGGGCATGATTTCAGGCCTGATTACTTGCGGATTGGGGCGCTGAGGCAGGGTCTGAATGTACCTCTTGCTGCGTTCACGGCGACCGCCGATCAAGAAACACGCGAAGAAATTGTTGAAAAGCTGTTCGCGCAAGAAGCCCCAGAGACATTTTTGCACGGCTTTGACCGGCCCAATATTGCCTTGGCTTTTGATGTGAAAAACAGCCCACGACAGCAAATTCTGAACTTCGTTGCTGCGCGTAAAGGGCTGAGTGGAATTGTCTACACAGGGACCCGCGCCAAGACCGAAACGCTTGCGAATGCGTTGCGCGAGGCCGGACACAGTGCGTGCAATTATCACGGCGGCATGGAGCCTGAGGCCCGCCGCGAGGTGGAACGCCGATTTCAACAAGAAGATGGGCTAATCGTTTGTGCGACAGTCGCGTTTGGCATGGGTATCGACAAGCCTGACATCAGATGGGTCGCGCACGCGGATTTGCCAAAATCGATCGAAGGCTATTACCAAGAAATTGGGCGGGCCGGTCGCGATGGGGCGCCGGCTGACACGTTGACACTTTTTGGTCCCGATGACGTTCGTTTTCGCCGCACACAAATTGACGAAGGGCTTGCTCCGGCTGAACGGCGCATCGCGGATCATGGTCGGCTGAATGCGCTGATGGGTTTGGCCGAAGCGCTCGGTTGCCGCCGTGTTCAACTGCTGGCTTATTTCGGGGAGACGTCCGAGCCGTGTGGCAATTGTGATCTTTGCGAAACCCCCGCGGATACATTTGACGCCACAACGCCCGTACGCATGGCCCTGTCGGCTATTTTGCGCACAGGTGAATGGTTTGGCGCGGGTCACCTGATCGATATTTTGCGCGGGGACAAAACCGAAAAAGTGTTAGCGCGTAGCCACGATACCCTGCCAACTTTTGGGGTCGGGACCGAGTGGAGCAAGCGCGAGTGGCAGGCCATTTTCCGGCAAATGATGGGACACGATTTGGTGCGCCCAAACCCCGAACGCCACGGTGCGCTAACGATGACCGATCGTGCACGCCCGATTTTGCGCGATGAGGAGGGTATCACCCTGCGCCGTGACACGATCCAAGCAACACGTACGGGTCCGGCGGTAAAAACATTGGTCGGCGAAGAAGACGCGCCGCTTTTGTCTGCCCTAAAAGCCAAGCGACGTGGCTTGGCTGAGCGCGCCAATGCGCCAGCTTATGTTATTTTCAATGACAAAACCTTGATAGAGATGGCGCAAACACGGCCACAAACTTTGGATGATATGGCGCGGATTGGCGGCGTGGGTGCCAAAAAGCTTGAACGATACGGCGCTGAATTTTTGCAAGTGATCGCGGGTGAAGTCGCGGCAATGCATCCGCAGCGGCGCAAGATGGCAGGTAAATCCGAAGGCTCGACTTATGATCGCTTGCTTGAGGTGCAAAGTGATTTGATGCGCGGCGAAGATGGTACGGCCAAACCGCTAAGTTGTTCTGCATCCCTACTCGCGCGTTTGGTAAAGCAGCGTCCGCGTGATTTGAGCGGTGTCGAGCGGGTGCTTGGCGATAAGCGTGCGGACAGGTTTGGCGATGCGTTTCTTGAGGTGCTGCGCGAGGCTTGAGATTGGCGGAGTTTCCTCTAAATCATTCATGAACGACGAGGAGTGCAGCAATGCTGGTTACAATTTCGCCTGCCAAGGCCCTGAACTGGGACGCACAAGATGGCGTTGCCATGACCGATCTACAGTTTCCTAATGAGGCGCTTGAGCTTGCTCAGGTCTCACGTGAACTGTCGATTGATGAGTTGCGCAAGCTTATGCATATCAGTGAAGACTTGGCGCTGTTGAATGCAGATAGGTTTGCAGCTTACTCCAAGAACCCCGCTACGGAGGCCGTTCGGCCTGCTGCGCTGGCGTTCAATGGCGATACTTATCAGGGTCTGGAGTTCAAAACGCTTGACGAAGATGCGGTGCAATATGCGCAAAACCACCTGCGTATTTTGTCGGGGCTTTACGGCGTTTTGCGTCCGCTTGACGGGATGCAGCCCTACCGTCTTGAAATGGGCAGCCGTTTAAAAACGGATCACGGCGCCACGCTTTATGCCTATTGGGGTGCGCGGATCGCAAAAGCATTGAACGCGCAAGCAGAAGAAGTTGGCGCGACTGCTTTGGTCAATTGTGCCAGCCAAGAGTATTTTAAGGCCGTAGACAAAAAGACGCTTAACATCGACATCATCACGCCCAAGTTTTTGGAAAACAAAGACGGTCGTTCAAAAATGGTTAGCTTTTACGCCAAACGTGCGCGTGGGGCGATGGCGCGTTTTGTGATTGAAAACCGCGTAACAGATTTGGACGGCCTTAAACAGTTCGACAGTGGTGGTTATGTTTTTGAGCCAAGCGAAAGCGATGACAAGACGCTCACGTTCGTGCGTCCTTACCCTAGCTGATCTTGTGCAGTATCTCCGCTTAGGGGGAGTGCTTCGTCCGGTCGATAGCGGCTGATCATTTCAACGATCTGGTTTTTCTTGAGCGGCTTGGCGAGGTAATGATCGAGGCCGCATTCCAAAAGCTCTTGCGCGTCACCGTTCATGATGTGTGCAGTGAGGGCGCAGATGGGAGTCTGAGCGCCCCAATCAGTTGCCCTGATTGCGCGTGTGGCATCTTTCCCGTCAATTTCTGGCATAGAAATGTCCATAAAGATTAGGTCGGGATCAATACTGGCGGCGGCTTCGATAGCCTCTTTTCCATCATTGGCGAATGTCACATCCACGTTCAGCGGCTCTACCATTTTGGAGAAGACAAGACGGTTTGTGGCGTTGTCTTCGGCGGCCAAAATCCGCATTTTTCGGAGCTCGGAAGCTGGCTGATCGTTGGCTGTTTCAACTTGCAGGGTTACGCCAAAAACCGATCCATCGCCCTCAACCGAGTTGACCCAAATGGTGCCGTTCATCAGTTCTACCAATTGTTTGCTAATAGCGAGGCCAAGCCCGGTGCCGTCAAACCGGCGGTTCTGAGTTGCCTCTACCTGGTTAAATTCGCCAAAGATTTCTGATAACTTAGTGGTCGGAATACCGATCCCTGTGTCTTCAATCTCAATTCTGAGCGTTGGGGGTGATGCTGCAAAACTACCGTTCACACGAATTGAAACGGCCCCTTCGGAGGTAAACTTGATCGCGTTGCCTACGAGGTTCGTGATGATCTGGCGCAGCCGCCCAGGATCCGCGATGAGAGTATTCGGCACGCAGGGGTTTAGATCAAGATCAAGCTTGATCCCTTTATTTTCCGCAGCAGGCCGCAGCAGCATAATGACTTCGGATAGTAGTTGTTGCAGGTCGAACGGCTCAGGGAAAAGCGAAAGACGCGCGGCTTCCATTTTGGAAAAATCAAGCACGTCATTGATGATTACTAGCAGCGCCTCTGCAGAGTTATATATCGTTTCTACGAACAGTTTTTGTTCGTCATCAAGCTGTGTGTCGCGCAGCAAATCGGACATGCCGACGATGCCGTTCATGGGGGTTCTGATCTCGTGAGACATATTGGCGAGAAAGGCCGACTTGGTGCGACTGGCTGTTTCCGCTTTGCGTTGGGCCACCTCAATCTCGCGCTGATGTGTGATGGTTTCAGTAATGTTGATGACAAGTGATACGATGTCCCCGTCAGCGCCGCGACGGTCCATCACGCGCACATACTGGCCGTTCCACAACCGAACAGTCACTGGTTCCATTTCATCGCGCATCCAGCGCTGCAGCATCATTGTGCGCCAGTCAGAAGGCGCCATCTCGCCCGTGTCGATCAACCCTTCTTCGCAGGCGAGTTGCAGCAACCGGACGTAGCTGATCCCCGGTTGGACTTCTTCCAGCCCATCAAACAGCCGCACGTAGGCGGGGTTTGACAGGACCATGCGGTTGTCAGTGTCAAAAATCGCGAAACCGTCGCGGACTGTTTCAATGCTGTCCCAAAGCCGGCGTTCGGTGCGGTCAACTTTTTCTTCTGCGATCATCAGGTCCGATTTGACCCGTGTGGTTTCGCCCACTGCGGACACAACCGCTTTGCGCGTTTCAACAATTTCATCTGAAAGTCGGCGTGCATAAAGGCCAAGTTTGCGATTGGCAGCCATCAGTTCGCCCTGCTTGTGTTCAAGCAGATGCTCAGCCTGAAGGCGCAGGCGTCGTTCTTCGGAAAGCCGTTGATTGATATCCATCCCCGTCCTCGTTTGGGGCTTCGTGTTGGCTGAAGGTACGGTCAAAGTGATGAAAAAAGCGTTAGCGGCTGGCCAGCTGCGGCGTGCCTCCTAGATCATTGTGCAAATAGGAGTACGCAATGTTTGGTCCTTCACGTTCAGAACTTTGGTTTCGTCTACTCGCGTCTATTGCAGGGCTGGCGTTCATGGTCATCGCGGTGAGTATTCGCGGTGTGTCCGGCATGGCGTGGGTAGAGGTCGTTGGTCTGTCATCCATTTTCTTTGGCGGTACGGCGGTTTGGGCTGGTTGGAAACTTTGGACACAAAAAGGCCCGCGAGATTAAGCGCGGGCCTTTGTCGTGAAATTATGAAGTGGCTGCTATTTTACGTCGAACGCAAGTGGCCGTACTTGTTTGAACATACCGGTAGTATTCAAAGCAGCGATCACGTCATCTGGAATTGGGTGGTCGATGTATAGAAGCGCGATTGCCTCACCACCAACTGCCGAGCGGCCAAGTGTAAAGTTGGCGATGTTCACGCCGTTCTTGCCCATTGCGTTACCCAACAGACCGATGATGCCCGGCACGTCTTCGTTTGTGGTGTAGAGCATATTTTGACCGATCTCTGCATCAATGTTGATGCCTTTGATCTGAATGAAGCGCGGCTTGCCGTCGCTAAACACCGTACCGGCTACAGAGCGCTCACGCTTGTCAGTAACGACGGTCACTTTGATATAGCCATCAAACGCACCGGTTTTGTCTTGGTTTGTGGTGCTGATTTGGATGCCTTTGTCTTTGGCAATAACGGGTGCAGATACGACGTTCACATCTGGGTTGGCCTTTTTCATGATGCCAGCCACCACAGCACAGTTCAGCGCTTCGAGGTTCATTTGTGCCACGGTGCCATCATACAGAATGTTGATCGCTTTGATCGGCTCGTCGGTCATCTGACCTGTGAAGTTGCCCAAGTGTGACGCCAGCTCAACCCAAGGGCCCATGACTTTGGCTTCTTCGGCCGTGATGGATGGCGTGTTAAGCGCGTTCTCAACCGCGCCGGTCAGCAGGTAGTTGGCCATTTGATCGGCGACTTGCAGCGCCACGTTTTCTTGCGCTTCTGTTGTTGCAGCGCCCAAGTGCGGTGTGACAACAACGTTTGGCAGGTTGAACAATGGGCTTTCGGTTGCGGGCTCAACAGCGAAAACATCGAACGCCGCACCAGCCACATGACCAGACTTCAAGGCTGCAGCCAGCGCATCTTCATCAACCAGCCCACCACGCGCGCAGTTGATAATGCGGACGCCCTTTTTCATCTGGGCCAGACGTTCTGCGGTGATCATATTGGCGGTTTGTTCGGTCTTTGGAACATGCAGCGTGATGAAATCAGCCTTTTCGAACAGCTCATCCAACTCAACTTTGGTGACGCCCATTTTGTCGGCTTTTTCTTCAGACAAGAACGGGTCAAAGGCCAACACTTTCATCTTAAGGCCTTTGGCGCGGTCACAAACGATCCCACCGATGTTACCCGCACCGATTACACCAAGTGTTTTACCCGTAAGCTCAACACCCATGAATTTGGACTTTTCCCATTTGCCCGCATGCGTGGAGGCGCTTGCTTCGGGGATTTGACGCGCCACAGCAAACATCATCGCAATCGCATGTTCGGCGGTTGTGGTCATGTTGCCGAAAGGGGTGTTCATCACGATGATGCCCTTTTTGGACGCGGCGTCTTTGTCGATGTTGTCTGTGCCAATTCCTGCACGGCCAATAACCTTCAGGTTGTCAGCCGCGTTGATGATTTTCTCAGTCGCTTTGGTGGCAGAGCGAATGGCCAAACCGTCATATTTTGGAATAGCGGCCAGCAGGGCTTCTTTGTCTTTGCCGAGGTCGGGCATGAAGTCCACATCAATGCCGCGATCACGGAAAATTTGAACTGCTGCTTCTGAAAGCTTGTCGGAAATAAGTACTTTAGGGGCCATGGTGCATGTCCTTTTGAATAAATGCCCCCGATGCGTTTGCGCGATCTGATGGGGCTGAATTTTGAGAGTGGGGAGGGCGCGAGGCGTTTGCCTCGCGGTATCAATTAAGCGTCAAGCTCGGCGTGGAACGCCCAGTGTAGCCACGGCAACATTGCTTCAATGTCCGAGGTTTCAACCGTGCCGCCACACCAGATGCGCAGCCCTGCTGGTGCATCGCGGTATGCACCCACATCAAGGGCAACACCTTCTGCTTCCAGCCGTTTTGCGACCGCTTTCGCAAAGGCGGCACCATCTGTGATGCGTGGATCTGTGAACTTTAGACACACAGACGTGACCGAGCGCGTTGCGGGATCAACGGCCAGATTGTCGATCCAATCATTGTTGTCGCAAAAATCCCAAATCGCCTGGGCGTTTGCTTGTGCGCGTGCTTTGAGGCCAGTGAGGCCTCCAACAGATTTGGCCCATTCAAGGGCGAACAAATAGTCTTCGACGCACAGCATTGAGGGTGTGTTGATCGTCGCACCAGAGAAAATACCATCGATTAATTTGCCACCTTTGGTCAGGCGAAAAATTTTTGGCAACGGCCATGGTGGCGTGTAATTTTCAAGGCGCTCAACCGCGCGTGGGCTAAGGATCAAAATGCCGTGGGCCGCTTCGCCGCCCAGAACTTTTTGCCACGAGAACGTCGTTACATCCAGTTTATCCCACGGCAAAGACATCGCAAAGGCAGCTGATGTGGCGTCGCACAAGGTAAGACCGGCGCGGTCAGACGGGATCGCATGGCCGTTCGCCATACGTACACCGGACGTAGTGCCGTTCCACGTAAAGCAGACATCATTATCATAATTCAGAGAGGCCATGTCCACGATTTCGCCGTACTCGGCGGTGTGAACGGTGTGTTCGATTTTCAGCTGTTTGACGGCGTCAGTGACCCAGCCCGCGCCAAAGCTTTCCCACGCAACCATCTCCGCAGGACGCTCACCAAGCAGTGACCACATGGCCATCTCATAAGCACCTGTGTCAGACGCGGGAACAATGCCAATTTTGTAATTGGCAGGAATATCAAGGATTTCACGTGTGGTCTCGATCGCTGCCTTCAGCTTGTCTTTGCCAACAGTTGCGCGGTGCGAGCGGCCCAAGGGCGCGTCACGAAGTGCATCAAGTGTCCAAGTGGGGGGTTTTGCGCATGGTCCGGATGAGAATCGCGGATTAAGCGGCTTTGTCGCCGGTTTCGTCGTCGTCATAATATCTATCCTTACAGATAAGTGCCCTTCGTTGGGGAAGGGTGTCCCACCGCCGGACATACGGGTGCTGCACCTGCGAAACAACTCCGAAAATGGCCCTGTGGCGGCAGGTCGCACACTTTTTGCGACGTATTTTGAGCGGATTGGAAACTTTTGCTGAAAAATCGCTGCTTTGCGGGGGCGCAAATAGGCCAGAGGGGTTGTGGCTTTGCGGGTGCTGGTGTGAATAGGAGCAAAGGAGACCCGCCATGTATATTGCTTCGCTTATTGGCCCCCGTTTGGATGCAGCTTTGGTTGATGCGTTGCGCATGGCGTGGGGTGGCCAAGAACCGGTTCATCTTTGCCCGGGTGAGGCCGCGGAGTTCGCCATCGCAGATACCCCTTCCAATTTGTGGGACGTGTGGGCCGATCTTCAGCGTGAGCATGTTGATCTGGTCGTACAGCCTGCCTTTGGTCGTAAAAAAGCGATGCTTTTGGCTGACATGGACAGCACTATGATCCGCCAAGAATGCATTGATGAGCTGGCTGATGAGGCGGGTTTTGGGGAACGCGTTGCCGCGATCACAGCACGCGCCATGAACGGCGAGTTGGACTTTGAGGAAGCTATTATCGAACGGGTCGGCTTGCTTAAGGGATTGCCCGAAGCAGTTATTCAAAAAGTGCTGGATACGCGTATTGAGATGATGCCCGGTGGGGCCACTTTGCTTGCTACGATGCGGGCAAATGGCGGTTACGCTGCGCTTGTTTCGGGTGGCTTCACGGCGTTCACAGAGGCCGTTGCTGCACAGCTTGGTTTTGATGAAAATCGCGCCAACACACTTTGCGCCGAAGCTGGCGTTCTGACGGGTGAGGTTGGCCGCCCAATTCTGGGACAACAAGCAAAAGTGGATGCACTGGAACAAATCACGGCACGCCTTGGGATTGAGGCTGACGACGTGATTGCCGTTGGTGATGGTGCTAATGATCTGGGCATGCTGTCGCGCGCAGGAACTGGTGTCGCACTTCATGCCAAACCATCAGTGGCTGAGCAGTGCAGTGTGCGCATCAACCACGGTGATTTGACTGCGTTGCTCTATCTTCAGGGATATTCGAAAGACCAGTTTGTTTGAGGTCGGCCCAGAGCTTCTTGCGCTTTTGCTGGCGGTCGCTTTTGTTGCGGGCTTTGTCGACAGCATCGCGGGAGGCGGCGGCCTGATTACGTTGCCAGTGTTGTTGCTGGCGGGGGCAACACCGCTTCAGGCGCTAAGCACCAACAAAGTTCAGGGGTGTTTCGGCTCGGCCACGGCTGCGATCAGTTATGCGCGGGCGGGATTGGTCAATTGGCGTAGCCAGTTTTGGTGGGCGGTGCTTGCTTTTGGTGCCTCCTTGATAGGTGCTTTCGTTGCAAGTGCCCTGCCTATTGGGTTGATCCGCGGTATCTTGCCGGTAGTTTTGATTGGGGTAGCACTGTTCTTTGCCTTTAAGCCTGACCTTGGAAACCTAGACCGCAAAGCGCGGCTGGCGCCGGTGCTGTTTGGGCTGATCTGTGTGCCAATCGTTGGGTTCTATGACGGTGTTTTGGGGCCGGGTGCGGGTTCTTTCTATATGCTCGCGTTCGTCATGTTTGCGGGGTTCGGGGTGCTGAAGGCGACGGCGCACACGAAACTTCTCAATTTTGCCAGCAACATCGGTGGACTGGTGATGTTTGCGTTGGTAGCTGACATCTGGTGGGCCACGGGCCTTGCCATGGGTGTCGCGCAAATTGGTGGTGCAGGCGTGGGTGCGCGATTTGCAATGCGTGCCGGAGCGCGTGTCATCAAGGGTTTGGTGGTTGTGACTTCCGTGGCGTTGGCGCTGCGGTTAATGTGGGAATGGATCTGAGGAGTGCTGAGATGAAGCCTGTAGTTTTGTGTATTTTGGACGGTTGGGGACTGCGCGAGGAAGCGGATTTCAACGCACCAAAACTCGCCCGTACGCCAAACTTTGATCGCATCATGCAGGGCCCTTCTGCACAGCTTTTGACACACGGAAATGACGCCGGTCTGCCAACAGGTCAGATGGGCAACTCCGAGGTTGGTCACACAAACATTGGTGCGGGCCGCGTTGTCGCGATGGATTTGGGGCAAATTGATCTGGCGATTGAGGATGGCTCGTTCTTTGAAAATGCCGAGTTGCAGGCGTTTATTTCGGCACTTCAACAAAGCGGTGGGACGGCGCATTTGATGGGTGTTGTCAGTGACGGTGGTGTGCATGGACACTTGTTGCACATTGCGGCGGCGGCAAAAGCCGTCTGCGACGCTGGGGTACCATGCGTGGTGCACGCCATTACCGATGGGCGCGATGTTGCCCCAAAATCCGCAGATCACTTTATGGCCGAATTGGCAGCAGCCTTACCACAGCAGGCCCGTATCGTGAGCGTTACAGGTCGCTACTTTGCGATGGACCGCGACAACCGTTGGGAGCGCGTCAGCACTGCATATAACGCGATGATCCGCGCTACAGGTAATGCCGCCCAAGCCGCAGATGATGTCGTGCAAGCGGGCTATGCGCAGGACATTACTGACGAGTTTTTGCCCGCCAGCGTCCTTGACGGTTACGAGGGTGCCAAAGATGGTGACGGCTTTTTCTGTCTGAATTTCCGTGTCGATCGCGCGCGCGAGATTATGGCCGCCATCGCCGCACCCGCGTTCGATGACTTTGACCGCGGGACACCCGTTAAATGGGCTGCGGTTTTGGGTATGGTCAGCTATTCTGATGCGCATTCACGCTATATGTCTGTGGCCTATCCCAAACAAAAAATCGTCAACACTCTGGGCGCCTGGGTAGCCAAGCAAGGCAAGCGCCAATTCCGCTTGGCCGAGACAGAAAAATACCCCCATGTGACGTTCTTTTTGAACGGCGGCCAAGAAGAACCAGAGGTTGGTGAAGATCGCTATATGGCGCCGTCGCCCAAAGTCGCCACTTATGATTTGCAGCCCGAAATGTCGTGCAATGAGGTGACGGAAAAGTTCGTTGAGGCGATTGGCGCGGGGTATGATTTGATCGTCACCAACTATGCCAATCCGGACATGGTTGGACACACGGGTGATTTGGACGCTGCCATTGCTGCGTGCGAAGCTGTTGATGCAGGGTTGGGCCGGGTTCTGTCAGCGCTTGAAGCCGCCGGTGGGGTTATGATTGTGACCGCAGATCATGGCAATTGTGAGGTCATGTGGGACGCTGAAACGAACGGGCCGCACACTGCGCATACGTTGAACCCAGTGCCTGTGGCGTTGGTTGGGCATGACGCAAAACTGCGCAACGGTCGCTTGGCTGATTTGGCGCCAAGCCTTCTCAAATTGATGGGCCTGCCCAAGCCCGACGAGATGACCGGAGACGCGCTCTTTTGATCCGAACGGTCTTCATATGTCTTTTGCTGGTCAGTACATTTTTTGCCCCGCAGGTTTCGCTGGCGCAAAACGCTGGCATGACTGCGCAAGAGGCGGCAGACGCGGCCGCTGAAAAATTGATCCGTGCGTCCATCGCGCTTGAGAATGCCGAAAGCGCACCAGACCGGATCACCGCGTTGACCGAAGTTGTCGATGCCTATGAAGCGGGCCTGAGCGCGCTGCGTTCAGAGGTGCGGCGCGCGGCCCTTCGTGAACAGGTGCTGTCCCGTGAGCTGTCAGAAAAATCTGCAGAAATTTCGGGACTGTTGGCGGTGATGCAGACAGTTGGCCAAGCGCGCGGCCCGCAAGTAACGCTTCACCCCAACGGAGCATTAGGCACGGCGCGGGCAGGCATGATGGTGGGTGCTGTGGTACCTGCACTTCAATCGCAAGCTGGATCGCTTTCGGCGCAACTGACCGAATTACAGATTGTCCGGTCTTTACAAGATGCGGCGCGTGAAGATTTGCTGGCGGGGCTGGACGGGGTGCAGACCGCACGCACAGAACTAAGCGAGGCAATTTCACGCCGCACAGATCGGCCCAGACGGTTTTCCGAAGACCCTGTGCGCATGGCGTTGTTGCTGGATGCCAGTGAAACGTTGGCGGCTTTTGCCTCGGGGCTTGCTAACCGTGGTGCTGCAGACATTGATGCAATCACACCTCTGAAAGGTAAGCTTTCGTTGCCGGTGGATGGTGCTGTCTTGCGCCGTTTTGGTCAGCCCGATGCGGCAGGCATCGTACGGCCCGGCTGGATCATGGCGACTGCACCACAGGCGCGGGTTACAACGCCAATGGCGGCGACTGTGCGGTATCTCGGCCCGTTTTTGGACTACGGCAATGTCATCATTCTTGAGCCTGCAACGGATGTTTTGGTTGTTTTGGCAGGGATGAAACGGGTTTTCGGCTCTGTCGGGCAGGTTCTTGAGGCCGGTGATGTTGTCGGGCTGATGGGCGGATCTGACGTAATTTTGAGCGAAACGACGCAGGTGGGTGGCGCATCACGCTCAGAAACGCTCTATATAGAATTAAGAGAAAACGATACGCCGGTGGATCCCGCCGAGTGGTTTGCACAGTAAAAATAAGCTGGGCCGTGCCGTAGCACCATGTTGGCCCCAGAGAGGAATGTGATGAAAAAACTTGTGATGGCTGCCGCCGTTGGTACTCTTTCGAGCGTTATTTTGACAACTCAAGTTGCCGCACCGTTGCTGGCGCAGGACACCCAATCCTCCGGCAATGTGTATCAACAACTTGATCTGTTCGGCGATATTTTTGAGCGCATCCGCAGCCAATATGTTGAGGAAGTAGACGAGGGTGAACTGATCGAAGCGGCGATTAACGGCATGCTTACGTCGCTTGATCCGCACTCAAGTTATTTGCCACCTGCGGACGCAGAAGCGATGCAGGTTCAAACGCGTGGCGAGTTTGGTGGCTTGGGGATTGAGGTGACCCAAGAAGAGGGTTTCGTGAAAGTTGTGGCGCCCATGGACGGAACACCCGCGGATGAAGCGGGCATTCTTGCGGGTGACTTCATCACCCACGTGGACGGTGAAGGTCTTCTTGGGCTGGGCCTAGATGAAGCTGTTGAAATGATGCGCGGCTTGGTTGGCACAGACATTGTCCTGACGGTCGTGCGCGAAGATATTGACGAGCCGTTTGATGTCACAATCACCCGCGATGTGATCAAGCTAACGGCTGTGCGTGCCCGTACTGAAGGTGACACTGTTGTGTTGCGGGTCAGTACGTTCAACGATCAGACCTATCCAAACCTGAAAGATGGCTTGGAAGAGGAGATCGAGAAAGCTGGTGGTCTTGATGATATCAACGGCGTTGTACTTGATTTGCGCAACAACCCCGGCGGGCTTTTGACACAATCGATCCGCGTCTCAGATGCATTTCTGGAGAAGGGCGAGATCGTATCAACTCGCGGCCGTGAGGCAAATCAGGGTGAGCGTTTCAATGCCACACCGGGTGACTTGATTGACGGCAAGCCACTGGTGGTTTTGATCAACGGTGGTTCTGCGTCCGCGTCCGAAATCGTTGCGGGTGCGCTTCAGGATCATCGCCGTGCGATTGTGATTGGGACGAAAAGTTTTGGTAAAGGCTCGGTTCAAACTGTCATGCGGATGCGCGGTGATGGTGCGATCCGCCTGACGACTGCGCGGTACTACACGCCTTCGGGCCGCTCTATCCAGTCGCTTGGAGTGTCACCCGATATCATTGTTGAACAGCCCCGCTTAGATCCGACGGACGCAGAAGATACGGATGCTCCGGCGCGTGCGTCACGTTCCGAGGCAGACTTGCGCGGTTCACTTAACAACGACAGCTTAACCGAGGATGAGATTGAACAGATTGAAGCAGACCGCGAGCGTGCGCGTGCAGCTGCAGAACTTCGCACGGAAGATTATCAACTGGCCTATGCGATTGATATTCTCAAAGGGCTTAGTGCCCTTGGCCCGCAGGAGTAAGCAACCGTGACACCTGATGAAATTGCGGCGCTGCCGTATCGTCCCAACGTTGGCATTATGCTGGCAAACAAAGACGGCCATGTGTTTATGGCGCAACGTTTGGACCGGTTTTCAGATGCGTGGCAAATGCCGCAGGGTGGCATCGACGAGGGTGAAGATGCCCAAGTCGCCGCGCTGCGCGAGCTTGAAGAAGAGACTGGTGTGCCTGCGTCTGCCGTAACAGTTGAGGCCGAAACGGGTGGGTGGATACCGTATGATCTACCCCATGATTTGGTGCCGCAATTATGGAAAGGGCGTTATCGCGGCCAAGAACAGAAGTGGTTCCTTTTGCGGTTCCATGGGGATGATGCGTTGATCAACATCGCCACTGAAGAGCCTGAGTTCTCAACGTGGAAATGGATGCCCGCATCGCAGATTGTCGATGCTATTGTGCCGTTCAAGCGCGGTGTTTACGAGGCCGTTTTGGCAGAGTTTCAGCATAGACTATGAGCGTTTTGCGCGGCACGCTATTGGCGGTGATGCTTTGCACGGCGGGACAAGCGCAGGCGCTGAGTTGCTTGCGCGCAGATGCTGCTACTACTTATTTGAAAGCCGTAAATTCAGATAGGCAATACATGGTGGTTTTGGGTCGTTTTCTTTTTGATGAGAGCGCGTTGAAGACCGCCGCAGAAGATATGAAGCAGTCACGCCAAGCGCGACAAACGCCAGCGCGATTTAGTGGCCATTATCTGACGAAGGCTGGCTTTGTTGCGCCTTGGAGCAGTACGATTGGCCTGCAGGTGGATTGCGCGGCCTCATGGTGTGGAAGCCTGAAAAGCGGTGCGCAAACCCTAGCATTTGTGCAAACCAACGGGGCGGATCACACGCTGCATCTTGCGCCTTGTGGTAACACAACATTCGTCAATCCGAAGGCAGATGATATCGGCAGTGTCGTTGCGTGTCACAAGGGCCGCCAATGTGGAGCGAGCGCGATACGCTAAATGCGCTGGCAAAAGCTGCCAAGTCCTACTACGAATTTATGTATGATTAACCAATGTATTGATACCCGTGCGATCGGACTTGATGTCGGCCTGAAATTTATGTCGTGGCTGACGGGCGCTGAAAATCTTCATTACGGACTTTGGACCGGTTTTGAGGTGAATGCCGCCAACCTTGGTGCGGCGCAGGCTGCCTATACCGATAAACTTTTCAAGCTTTTGCCGCCTGCACCGGCGCGTATTTTGGATATCGGGGGCGGGGCAGGTGAGACGGCGCGCAAGCTGATCGATCTTGGCTATGATGTTGATATTGTCGTGCCTTCAGAATTTTTGGCAACGCGCTGCCGCGAGAACGCGCCAGCCGCCCGCGTGCATTTGATGAAGTTCGAAGATTTCGAAACGGCTGATCGTTTTGATGTATGTCTGTTCTCTGAAAGCTTTCAATATATTGCTGTCGATCAAAGTTTGCCAAAAGCGAATACCTTGTTGCGGAAAGGCGGCGTGATTGTGATCGCTGATTGCTTCCGCTCGGAAAACTTTGTCCGTGAGGATTTAAATCATAAAGTTGGCGGGGGGCATGCGCTTCAACTCTTCCAAGATGCGGTGCCGCGACACGGCTTTGTTGTGACGTCTGAGGAAGATATCACAGCGGCGGTCGCTCCATCTGTTGATCTTGAACAGCAGCTTTTCAACGTAATCGGTTTCGCTACGACGCGCATCGATGCAGAGTTGCAGGCGAAAAAGCCAAAAACGCGGTGGTTTATCGCGCGGGCATTTGGGCTCTTTTCAAGCGAGCGGCGGCGTGTTCGGCTTGACAAACGGTTGAACCACAAAACCCGTAACGCAGATACGTTTTGTTACAACAACCGGTATCTGATGCTGATCCTAGAACGGGCTTAAGTCCTTTAGCGCAGGGCTTTGAGTATGCTTAATGACGGGTAGCCATCCGGTATCGCGCCCACGCTTCGTTGATATGCGCGGACGGCACTAATCGTGTTCGGTCCTATTTTACCGTCCACGCCTTGGGTGCTAAAACCCGCAGCACTTAGCCGTTCTTGCAATTCTTTACGCTCTGCAAATTTCAGGGCGCGGTCGCCGCGTGGCCATGACGCGCGGATCGGGCCGTCACCTTTCAGGCGGTCTCCCAAATGACCCACACCAATCACATAGGCGTCCGCTGCATTATAACGCTCAATCACGTTGAAGTTTTTGAAGATCATAAAGGCTGCACCTTGCGCGCCAGCGGGCAAAAGAAGCGAGGCCGCGCCATAATCCTGCACTCTTCCCCCGCTCATGTTGCGCACACCAAGGGCCGCCCAGTCTGAGGGCATTTTTTTGATTTTCCGGCTTGCCAGTGCGTAATTGAATCCCCGTGGCAGCTGCACTTCAACACCCCAGGGCATGCCTTTGACCCAGCCAAAGCGTTTCAGATATGCCGCAGTTGATGCAAGCGCATCTGTTGGATCATCGGACCAAATATCGCGCTTGCCGTCGCCTGTGAAATCTACCGCATAGGCCAGATAAGAGGTTGGGATGAACTGCGTGTGGCCCATTGCGCCCGCCCAAGAGCCGGTCATGTTCCGCGGACTGACGTCCCCATTATCAAGGATCTCAAGCGCTGCGATCAATTGCTGTTCAAAGAAGCGGCCGCGCCGTCCGTCAAAGGCCAAAGTAGCCAATGCTTCGATGATGTCTTCATTTCCGCGAAACTCTCCGTAGGCGCTTTCAAGGCCCCAGACGGCTGCAACGATTTCTCGCTCAACGCCGTATTTTGCCTCAATCGCGTCAAATGCTTTGCGGTGCTTGCGCAATGCGGCTTTGCCGTTTGTGACCCTTGATGCGGAAGCAGCACTGTCAAGGTAGTCCCAAATTGTTTTGGTGAATTCAGATTGGTTGCGATCACGCTCAATAATTTTTGCGTCATAGCGGACGCCTTCAAATGCGTTGTCAATTGTGCGCTGTGAAACACCTTTGGCGCGTGCGCGAGATTTGAACGATCGTACCCAGCGGGTGAAGCGTGCGTTGTCTTGTGTGGTGCTGGCTTGGACCAAAACGGCTTCCTTCTTGGGGGCAACTTGCGTGCTAGCGCCGCGCATTTTGGGCCGAAGGGATCGGCCTTGTAGTAACGTGATGGGTTGGGTGGCCTGCGCCGCGGTCAGTTGCAGCGCTTGGGGTATTTCGCGCAACGTCGGGCGCAAAGATGAGGTTGGCGCATTGGCTTGCGCAGGCAAAACGAGCGCACATGAAAGTGCAAAAGAGGCCAAGATCGAAACTTTTAAGCACCGCATAGCATTCAGCCCGCCTGATAAAGTACCCTCATCTTAGCAGATTAGTCGTCGTTTTTGCGGCAAACGCAAGTGATGCGGCGAATTGTTGCGTGTTCAGGTCCAATCAGCTGCGCGTGCGTGTTACTTTGCGTTTGGTTTTGGCGGCCTTCTTCTTGAATTTACTGCCCTTTGGTCCCGAAGATTTTCCCTTAGGACCACCCTTGTCGCGGCCATAGCGTTTCTTGCTTGATGGCCCTTTGGCAATGGTCTCACCATCAATCGTGAGCAGTTCAAGCTCAATCCCGCCCGTCATGGCGACTGCTTCGGCAAGCCGCACGGTAACACGTTGACCAAGGCCGATCACACGGCCTGTGTCGCTGCCCATCAGGGTCTGTTCATCCACATCGTGGTCGAAGTATTCAGAGCCAATTGTGCGCACAGGCACCAGACCATCTGCGCCCGTTTCATCAAGCTTCACAAACAGGCCAAAGCGCGCCACGCCGCTGATCCGACCAGAAAATTCGTTGCCAACACGTTCGGTCAAATAGGCGGCAAGGTAGCGATCAGTCGTGTCGCGTTCAGCAACCATAGAGCGGCGCTCTGTATCGCTGATTTGTTGCGCAGTTTCTTGCAGGTTTTCGATATCAAACGGCGATAAGCCGTCTTTGTCCCAGCCGTGTGCTGTGACAAGCGCGCGGTGCACAATTAAATCTGCATAGCGGCGAATTGGCGATGTGAAGTGTGCGTAGTTGCGAAGCGCCAAGCCGAAATGCCCAAAGTTCTCTGGGAAGTAGTAGGCCTGTTGCATGGATCGCAGGGTGCTAATATTGATAAGTTCGGCGTGCTCGCCGCCCGCTGCATCGTTCAGCAATTTGTTGAGATGTCGGGTTTGCAGCACCTGACCTTTGGCCAAATTGAACCCGCTTGATTGTGCGGTTTCCCGCAGGCTTTCCAGCTTTTCGGGCTTTGGTTCTTCGTGCACACGGAACAAAAGCGGCTGTTTGCGCGCGATCAACTCTTCTGCGGCAGCGACATTTGCCAGTACCATGCATTCTTCAATCAGGCGGTGCGCGTCCAGCCGATCTTTGAAATTCACAGACTGGACCTCACCGTTTTCCGCAAGCTCAATGCGGCGTTCGGGCAGGTCAAGATCAAGCGGGCCGCGGCGCTTACGCGCCTCAACGAGTGCTTCATAAGCTGCATAAAGTGGGCGGATTACGTCATCCATAAATGGCGCGACACGATCATTGATGCGGCCGTCCATTGCCTCTTGGACTTCCTCATAATGAAGGGACGCATGAGATTTCATCAACCCGCGCACAAACCGGTGCCGCAGTTTTTCGCCAGAGGCATCAAGCACCATTTCAACGGCGATACACGCACGCGGCACGCCTTCGTGCAGACTGCACAGATCCCCAGATAACCGGTCAGGCAGCATCGGTACGACGCGGTCAGGAAAGTAAGTTGAATTGCCCCGCTTGCGTGCTTCGCGGTCAAGTTCCGAGCCAGAAGTGACGTAGTGGGCCACATCGGCAATCGCGACCCAAAGGATATGGCCACCTGCGTTTGCAGGATCAGGGTCAGCCATGGCAAAACAGGCGTCATCGTGATCGCGTGCGTCTGATGGGTCAATGGTGATCAAGGGCAGATCGCGCAGATCGGTACGTGTGCCCAAGGGGGCGGGTTTGTGGGCGTCTGCCTCCGCGAGCACATCACTGGGGAAATCATCAGGGATGGCGTGTTGGTGGATAGCGATCAGAGACACTGCTTTGGGTGCAGTCGGGTCGCCAAGTCGCGCTGTAATCCGTGCCCGTGGCAGGCCTATGCGGCCCTTTGGGCCGGCGGCTTCGCCTTCGACCAATTCACCGTCTTTTGCGCCACCCGTGGCATCTGCGGCCACTGTCCATTCGCGATCTTGTTTTTTGTCGATTGGCTGGATACGCCCACCTTCAGCGGACTTTTTGAAGATGCCGACAACCTTTGCAGCCGCTTGCCCAATGCGCCGAATAACGCGGGCCTCATAGGTATGATCGCCGCCTTTTACTTCAGTCAATTTGCCCAAAATGCGATCACCGGCACCAAGTGCGGGATCGGTTGCGCGCAAAATCATGAGAACTACGGGCTCAGCACCTTCGCCATGCCATTCCAGCGGACGGGCAAAAAGGTCACCATCAGCGTTTGGTGTAAGCACCTGCAACACAGAGACGGGCGACAACTTTTCGGGATCAGAATAACTGCGCTTGCGCTTGGCCAGATGACCTTCTGCTTCAAGCTCTTTGAGCATCCGCTTTAGATCGATGCGGGCAGCCCCTTTGATGCCAAACGCGCGGGCTATATCGCGCTTGTTGGATTGGGTCGGGTTGTCTTCGATCCATTGTAGCAGATCGGCGCGTGTAGGAAGTGTGCTCATAGGCCGAGGCCTATCACGTCCTGCTAGGCGAAGTAATCCCGAAGGATGCGTGCATAGATTGTTTTGAGTTGGTGGATATGGGCAATTTCAACGTGTTCATCGACTTGGTGCATTGATTTACCAACCAGTCCAAATTCAACCACGGGGCAATGATCTTTGACAAAGCGCGCATCGGACGTGCCGCCAGACGTGGAGAGCGTCGGTACGCGATTTGTCTCAGCCTGAACAGCGGCGGCCACCATGTCGGATAGTGCACCCGGAGGCGTGATGAAGCTCTCGCCGCTGATCTTGATGTCCACTGAAACCTCAATTTCGTAGGCCTTGCTTATTTCGGCAGCTTCGGCACGCAGCCAGTCAGAAACGGTTTCACCGCTGTGCAGGTCATTGAACCGGATGTTCACAGCCGCTGTTGCCGCCGCAGGTATGACGTTTGTTGCGGGGTTGCCCGTATCGATTGTGACGACGGCGATGGTCGATGGATCAAAGTGATCGCTGCCTTGGTCCAGCTCATGGCTTGCGATGCGGTCAACAAGGCGCGCAATGGCAGGAAGCGGATTGTTGGCGCGGTGCGGATACGCCGCGTGCCCTTGTTTGCCAGTCACCGTGAACCACGCAGTAAGCGAACCGCGACGCCCAATTTTCATCATGTCACCCATCTCATCGGGGCAGGTCGGCTCACCCACAAGGCAGACGGACATCTGTTCATTCTGCGCGTCCATCCACTCTAGTAAAGCGATGGTTCCGTCTAACGCGGGGCCTTCTTCGTCGCCTGTAATTGCCAAAATCAACGAGCCGTCGGGCGGTGTGTCGCGCACGTGGTCAATGGCGGCTGCTGCAAATGCTGCTACGCCTGATTTCATGTCAGTTGTGCCACGGCCGTACATCGTGCCGTCTACAACCTCGGCGCCGAAGGGGTCAAATTTCCAAGCGGCTGCGTCGCCAATTGGGACCACGTCCGTGTGACCATTGAAGCCAAACGTTTTGCTGTGACCTTTGGTTCCCCAACGGGCGAATAGGTTTGCGGTCTCACCACGGTCAACGCGCGTACACTCAAATCCCGCCTCAGAAAGTAGCTTTTCAAGCAACACAAGCGCGCCGCCTTCCGTGGGCGTTACACTTGGGCAACGCACAAGATCGGCGGTAAGCTGAACGGGATCGACTGGGGACATTGGCGCACCTGACTGTTGTAGATAGTTTTAACTACCGTCGGGCTTAGGCGGATGCAAACCTAAGCACAGGCGTCACGCTTGAGCCTTTGCAACGACACTTTGCTGAGTTAGGTATTTGGCATGTTTTATCGGTTTTTTGTTACCCTCGCTTTGATTGTTTTGCCAACCGTTTGCACCCTTAGGCAGTTGATCCCATTGTCGTCGCGACAGTCACGCGTGCGCCCTTTTCACTTGTGGAAGGGGGCAAGGAGACGGGCTTTAGTCTCGATCTGTGGGGTGAAGTGGCTCAGAGTATTGGCCGTGAAACGGAAGTTATCCGGTTTGAGCAGTTTGCGGATATGCTGGACGCAGTTGAGACAGGGCGCGCGGATTTAGCAGTTGCGAACATTTCGGTCACCTCTGCGCGTGAAGAAGTGTTTGATTTCTCGCGCCCTATTTTTGCCAGCGGTTTACAGATCATGGTGCCGGCGGGTGGCAATAGTCTTAGCATCTGGTCCATTCTGTTTTCGACGGATGTGTTACTGGCGGTCATTGGGGCGTTTGCGCTGTTGTTCGGCGGCGGCATGATCATGTGGCGCCTTGAGCGAAATGCGCAGCCGTACTTTGAAGGCACCGCCAAACAGATGGCGTTTCCAGCGTTTTGGTGGGCGCTTAACCTGGTGGTGAATGGGGGCTTTGAGGAGCGGGTACCACGGACTGCGTTGGGGCGCATTCTGGGCACATTTCTGGTGGTTGCGTCGTTGTTTCTTGTGTCTGTTTTTGTGGCGAAAATTACATCGGTTTTGACCGTGAATGCGATTACATCATCGATTAACGGACCGGATGATCTTTATGGGCAGCGGGTCGCAACGGTCGAAGGTTCGACTGCGGCGGCGTTCTTGGACGGGCGCGATATCCGCTATGTGGGGTATGAAGGCTTGGGCGGTCTGCTTGAGGCATTCGAAAGCGGCAAAGCAGACGCTGCGGTTTTTGATAGTCCGGTTTTGACCTACTACACTTCAACGATAGGCGAGGGTGTCGGACAGATGGCGGGGCCTGTGTTTATGCGTGAAAACTATGGCTTTGCTCTAGCCTCAGGCAGCAGTCTTGCAGAGCCTGTGAACAGGCTGTTGCTGCGCTTGCGCGAAGATGGAACCTACGCGCGCCTTTATCGAAAATGGTTCGGAACGAACCCGCAGTAGGGCACGTTGGCCCCTGCTATTTCTGTTCGTCAAAGAAAGGGGTTAGTTGTGCCACAACGACTGAATTCTCGTCCAACGCTCGCTGCATCAATGCGCGCTCGTCATCCGAAATATCGTGTCCTTCGGCAAGACGTTCCTCAAGGGTGCCATAGCCCGAAACATCCAATGGGGCGAGGTCTGCTTGCTTTAAGATAGCAACGGCCTCGCGCACTGCTTCGGCCTCATCCACGCCCGATGAATAAAGCATAAGCGCCCCGCCGGTTGCCCCATCAGGCAAGCCGTCGCCATCCTTGCGGCCCACTTGGACCAGCAAGGTATAGACGAAGTGGGCGCGCTTTTCTTTTTTGGGTTTATCAGTCACGCAACAGCTCGTTGATAGATGTCTTTGAGCGGGTCTTTGCGTCGACCTTTTTCACGATTACGGCACAGTAAAGGTGCACGCCGTTTTTGGACGGCATTGAGCCTGCAACAACAACGGAACCTGCGGGAACTTCGCCGTAAAAGACATCGCCTGTTTCGCGGTCAAGGATTTTTGTCGATTGGCCGATGAACACACCCATGCCCAAAACAGAGCCTTCGCGCACGATGCAACCTTCAACAACTTCAGAGCGCGCGCCGATGAAACAATTGTCTTCAATGATTGTTGGACCTGCCTGCATCGGCTCCAACACACCGCCGATGCCAACGCCGCCAGACAGGTGAACGTTCTTGCCGATCTGTGCGCAAGAACCAACGGTTGCCCATGTATCAACCATGGTGCCTTCGTCGACATACGCACCGAGGTTCACAAATGATGGCATCAACACAACACCTGGGGCGATGAACGCTGATTTGCGCACCACACAGTTTGGCACTGCGCGGAAGCCTGCGTCTTTCCATTGGGCGTCGCCCCAACCTTTGAACTTGCTATCAACTTTGTCCCACCAGCCAGCGCCTTGTGGGCCACCTTCGTGCTGTTCCATGTCTTTGATGCGGAAGCCCAAAAGTACGGCCTTTTTCGCCCATTGGTTCACATGCCAGCTGCCATCATAGGTCTTTTCAGCGACACGCAGTTTGCCGCTATCCAAAGCAGCCAAGGTGCTCTCAATGGCATCGCGGGTTTCGCCAGTGGTGGACGGTGTGATGGTATCACGTGCATCCCATGCGGCTTCAATGGCGGTCTCGAGTTGGGCGTTTGACATGTGTCTCTCCAATTGGTGACTGGTCACAGATTATCGGTGGATATAGACACAAGGGGTAATCGGCGCAATCAGGAAGGCCATTCTATGACGAAGCACCGCAAGCATACTTTACGCGGCAGTACCGAAGACCGTGAAGCCGCCAGCCATATCCCTGATACGCCGCAAACGCGCAGCCCTGCTTATGCGTTGGCGTTTGCTGATGACGCATTTATGTGCCGTGAAGAGTTGCGCCCCATGCGCCTTCAGCTTGAGTTGCTAAAGCCCGAACTTTGTCTGGATGAAGAAGGTGTCAAATCAACGGTCGTGATGTTTGGCGGTGCACGCATTGTTGAGCCATTAAAAAAGGCTGAGGTCCGTACCAAAACGCTCGCTGATCTATCGGTGTTTTATGACGAGGCGCGCGAGTTTGCCCGGCTGATGACCCTTAAGGGCAGTGATGGTGAGAACATGATCGTCACCGGTGGTGGCCCGGGCGTTATGGAAGCAGGAAATCGCGGTGCGCTTGATGCAGGTGGCCGATCAATCGGTCTGAATATTGTATTGCCGTTTGAACAAGCGCCGAATGAATATGTGACGCCCGAGCTTTGTTATAACTTTCATTATTTTGCGATCCGCAAGATGCACTTTTTGATGCGTGCCAAAGCGATCACTGTGTTCCCGGGTGGTTTTGGCACGCTTGATGAGCTGTTTGAGGCGCTGACGCTTATTCAAACAGGCCGGATGGAGCGCGTGCCGTTCTTACTGTTTGGCCGTGCGTTTTGGGAAAAAATTATCAACTGGGACGCGTTGGCGGATGCGGGAACCATTGCTGCTGATGATCTGGACCTGTTCCGTTTTGTCGATACCGCCGCAGAGGCAGTTGAGTTGATTGAGACATGGGACGGCGCGGGCGAAAAGCGCGGCACCATCCCGGGTCGTTAATTACCTGTGTAGAGTGTCCCCTGCAGAGATTATCGGCTCAAGCTCGATGATCTGTGGGTCTTGGGGTGCCTCCGCGCTGTAGCGCGCGGCGATGATTTCTGCCGCTTTGCGACCAATTTCAAGACGGCACGCATCCATCGTCGCCAGCTTGGCTGGTAGACCTTGCAGCAGTTCAACCCCGTTGAAACCCGCCAGCCCCACATCAGACGGAACATCAACGCCTTTCTCGCGCAAATGCAGGAGGCCACCCGCACCAATCATGTCATTTGAATAATAAAGAAAATCCAAATCGGGCGTACGTGATAGAATTGCCTCTGTCATCTCGCGACCTTTAGCAAGAGCTGACCCGCCGTCGTAAAATTCCTGATCCGCGATCTCAATACCGTGCTTTGCAAGGGTTTCCGTAAACCCTTCGAACCTTTTGCGGGCGCGGTGATCCATGGGCATTTTAGTGCCAAGGAAACCAATCCGCTTGTACCCTTCTTTCGCGATTGCCTCGGCCATCATTCGGCCAGCGCGCCTGTGCGAAATTCCAACGCAGCTGTCCACAGGGGTGCCATCGACGTCCATGATTTCGACGATTGGAATGCCACTTGCCTTCATCATGGCTCGGGACGCATCAGAATGCTCAAGTCCGGCGATGATGACGCCTGAAGGGCGCCATGACAGCATCTCGAAGAGGACCTGTTCTTCTTTGCCGGGCTTGTAATGTGTGATGCCAACAACTGGCTGTAAGTCAGTCTGGTCCAACACTTCACTGATGCCCATCATCACTTCTGGGAAGACCATGTTGGACATCGATGGAATTATGACTGCAACCAAATTGACCCGCTGTGACGCAAGCGAGCCTGCGATTTTGTTGGGAACGTAGCCAAGCTCTTTGGCGGCGGCTAACACCTTCTCTCGGGTAGAGGTCGATACATCTCCGCGGTTGCGTAGCACGCGGCTAACAGTCATTTCAGAAACGCCCGATGCTTCAGATACATCGCGCAGGGTAAGTGGCCTTTTAGACGTCACAGCGGTCGTCCCTCAGTATTTCAATCTATTGAACGTTAGCGGCGATCATTAACAAAGTCCAAGGGTTGAATGGAGCAAGCATTTATCCGATGGTCACATCCGCACGGCCCCGTGGCTCAACAGGATAGAGCAGCCCCCTCCTAAGGGGCAGGTTGCAGGTTCGAATCCTGCCGGGGTCGCCATCTATACCATCTTGATGACAGTGCTATCGATCGACAGCATATAGCCTTTGCGCGCGATGTTTTTGACCAATAACTCGCCGACCATTTGGTTGCCTAGTGCATCTCGAAGGCGTTTGATCCGTGTTGCGCCTGCTGCTTCGTCGCAATCTGATGAAAGGCGCCCAGATATCATTGCCTCCAGCTCGGCGCCGTTCAGGATGTCTCCGTCCATACGCGCTTCGGCCAAGACACTTAGGGTTTCGATCGCCGCAGGGGTAAGCTTAAACTCCATATTGTTGAGATAAACCGTGTTTTCTTCGCGGCTAATCAACAGGCTGTTCACTTCCATTCCTGCACGCTCAATTGTCGCCATACGTTTGTTCAGGCCCACAAGCATTAGCAAAAAAGTGAGTGCGGCAATAAGCAGAGCGGTCGCAAAAATGAGTAGTACCAAGATAACCATTCGGTAGCTTGCGAGGGTCTCAGAGAACGCCGTGCCAGAGCCTGCGAGTATTTCCAGAAGCTTGATTTCCGCGCCTGACTTTAGATCGTCATTTGCAACAAAAAGTGCTTCAACGCGCGCATTGAACATTCCGGCATCTGGCAATGTGAAAACCAAAAAGAACGCAGCCAACAGCAAAATGACGATCACACTGGTGATGCCAATCGCCACTGTGCGGCTTCCCAAAACACGGGCATCAGTAACGGAGGAAGAACGCACCAGCAGCCTCCTTTTTTGTGTTGAGCTGCGCCTCACTAAAGACAGATAGAACCGTTAGCAGTGTCCAGTTTTTCTGCTCAAGGCGCAGAGCCAGCACTTTTGTAGCGGCTGCGATGTTGCAGCTATCGTCGAGTATTTGTGCCACGCCGTAGTGAAGCCTCAATGGATCGTCCTGTTTGGCTTTGTAGTCTGCGTAACAGGCCGCCTGAGCAGGCACGGTAAGAACAGCGGTGAATAACAATGTGATAAGAATTTTCATACCTATCATAAAGCGCCACTCGTCGCGGATATTCAATAACAGCGCGCGCGTTATCGCCTAACAGCGCGGCGATATTGAGCGACATTGTAGCTGCCGAGCATGGTCGCTTCATCATGCTTGCGAGCCGTCCCAAGCAGAATTCAACGTATGGAGCACCCAGATGAAACGTTTCTTGATTACTACTGTCACCGCAATTTCTATCGCCACCACATCAATTTCGGCATCCGCGACCCCTGCACGGGCAGGCGGTTCCGATGTTGCCGAGGTGCTTGGTGCTTTGGCGCTATTTGCGATTATCGCCGCCGGGGTTGAGCACGAAAGAAAGGCTGAAAAGAAAAAGCAACACACCACAAAACCGCGTGCTGTCCGCCAACCGGTTGCTCTTCCGGGGCGTTGTGTTCGCCGCCTAGAGAATAATCAGGGCACACGACGTGTTGTGGCGCGGGGCTGCCTGGAGCGTCACTATGCAGCAGCAGGATCACTGCCTCGTTATTGCGCGACGCGGTTCAAAAATGCGCGGGGCAACACGCGCAAGGGGTATGATTTGCGCTGCCTACGGTCGGATGGCTACCGCGTTATCCGTTAAGCTCACCAAACTGTTTGGGCCGCCCCTGATCCCCTCTGGTCTCGGGCGGCCGTTTTTGGTTTAGGAAGACTATGAAAATATTCCCGACATTCGATCTTGAAAGTGAACTCTATACATCGGGCCACGCGCGCATCATCGGTGTGGACGAAGTCGGCAGAGGGCCTCTTGCAGGGCCGGTCGTTGCAGCGGCAGTGTGGCTTGATCCGAGCAATATTCCAGATGGGCTAAACGACAGCAAAAAAGTGCCGCTGAAGCTGCGCAACGCCCTTGCTGAACTTCTGCCGCAGATCGCGGATGTATCTATTGGCGAGGCGAGTGTGCAGGAAATTGATGAGTTAAACATTTTGCGCGCCAGTCACCTTGCGATGGAGCGTGCGGTGGCGGGTCTCAATGTGCCGGCAGATTTTGCGCTGGTTGATGGCAATCTAATCCCACGCGATCTTGCGGTACCTGCCCGCGCAGTTGTCAAAGGCGATGCCATTTCACAGTCGATTGCGGCGGCGTCTATTGTTGCAAAAGTGCGACGCGATCAGCTCATGTTGTCTTTAGCGCAACAGTACCCAGGATATGGATGGGAAAAGAACCAAGGTTACCCGACTAAGGCGCATCGAGAGGCGCTCCAAAATCTTGGTGTAACCCCACACCATAGACGTTCGTTCAAACCGGTACACAATATGTTGTGACAACAAATTTTTCTAACATATTGATTCAAAAAAGAAATTGACCACGAATCGTCTCTGACTCATGTTGGTAGCAACAAATGACCACACAACGTGGCACTATGAGGCAGACATGACAAAGACAAAAACAAAGGCAGCCCCGGCGGCGCTGCCCCTCAATACTATTTTGGATGGCGACTGCATTGAACGGATGAATGCACTGCCTGAAAACAGCGTAGACCTGATTTTCGCAGACCCACCCTATAACCTGCAATTGAAGGGTGAGTTGCACCGGCCGGATAACTCTAAGGTCGATGCGGTTGATAACGATTGGGATCAGTTCGACAGTTTCAAAGCCTATGACCGCTTTACGCGTGACTGGCTGGCTGCGGCACGCCGCTTGCTGAAGCCGAATGGCGCGATCTGGGTGATCGGCAGTTACCACAACGTGTTCCGTATGGGCGCTGAACTGCAGAACCAAGGCTTCTGGATTTTGAACGATGTGGTGTGGCGCAAGTCCAACCCAATGCCAAATTTCCGTGGCAAACGCCTGACCAACGCGCATGAGACGTTGATCTGGGCCTCAAAGCAGGAAGCCAGCAAATATACGTTCAACTACGAGGCGCTGAAATCGTTGAATGAAGGTGTTCAGATGCGCTCTGACTGGGTCCTGCCAATTTGCACGGGCCATGAGCGCATTAAGAACGAAAATGGTGACAAAGCGCACCCAACACAAAAACCGCACAGCCTGTTGCACCGTGTGTTGGTGGCTACGACAAACCCGGGTGATGTGGTTCTTGACCCATTCTTCGGCACCGGCACAACCGGCGCTGTTGCCAAGATGCTTGGCCGCGAATTTATCGGCATTGAGCGTGAAGCTGAGTACCGTGCAGTTGCTGAAAAACGTATCGCTGCGGTTCGTAAGTTTGACAAAGATGCGCTGCAGGTCACGCAATCAAAGCGCGCTGAGCCACGTGTGCCGTTCGGCCAGCTTGTTGAGCGCGGCATGCTGCGTCCGGGTGAAGTTCTGACATCGCCACGTGGTCAGGTCGCAAAAGTACGTGCTGACGGAACACTGGTTGCGCACGATGTGAAGGGGTCTATCCACCAAGTAGGCGCAGCGATTGAGGGCGCGCCAAGCTGCAATGGCTGGACCTATTGGCACTATAAAAACGAAGGTCAAAAGATGCCAATTGATGTTTTGCGTCAGCAAATTCGCGCTGAGATGAAGAACATCTAAACCGCTAAATTTACAACAGTTACCGCCAGCGCTTGCGACTTTTCACGCAAGCGCGCACCTTACCCTCGTCTGCTTTTTTACAAGCGACGGGGGTTTTTTTGTTTAGCGTGGCAGCGGATTTGAGGCGTCATTATAGGGCTGCCAATCTGTGATCTGGGGATAATGCTGTTTGTGCCATTGTCGGACACGCGGGTTCATGCGCCTACGCCAAAGGGGCGGGATCATGGCCAGCATCGTCATCACGGGATAACCGTACGGCAGTTGCGGGGCCTCTTCTGTGCTGTAATTCTGCAAAAGCGGAAACCGGCGGTCAGGTTTATAATGATGATCTGAGTGCCGTTGAAGATTTATCAGAAGCCAGTTTGATGCCTTATGCGCGGCGTTCCACGAGTGGTGTGGCTTTACATGTTCATATTTGCCGTCACCAATATGCGCGCGCGTCAGGCCGTAATGCTCAATGTAATTCACCAGTTCGAGCTGCCAAACGGCCACGGCGGCTTGCAATAGAAATAACCCAACCCCGACAAAACCACCCAGCAGAAAGGCAAGCGTGAGCATGCTCAATTGCAGTGCCCAGTATTTGAAAAACGGGTTACTGGGGTGCGTCCAAGTTTTGGATTTGCGGGCAAGCATCGCCGCTTCGGCCTTAAATGCTGACTGCCAAGACGCGCGCAAAACACGCGGGAAAAATCTGTGAAATCCCTCGTTATATCGTGCGGTAACAGGGTCACGCGGGGTGGCAACGTAGCGGTGGTGAACCAAAAGGTGCTCAGACCGGAAGTGCGAATAGAGCGCCATGGCCAACAAGATGTCCGCCAAAACACGTTCAACCTTGGGTTTTTGATGCATCAGCTCATGACTGTAGTTGATGCCAACCGTACCGGTAATTACGCCCATCCCGACAAACAAAAAGACCATCTCCCAAGTGGCCAGATGCCCAGAGTGTAGCGTGAACCAAAGCACACCAAAGAGCGTGCAAAACTGTATCGGCGCCCAAATCAGTGTGATTAAGCGGTACCAAAGCAGATCTGTGTCTGGGGTTTGTGGATCCTCGTTTTGCTCGTTCAATCCGGCGAAAGCGTCAATTATTGAAAAGAGGTACCACGCGGAAATCGGTAGGGCGAAAACCCAAACGCCACCAAATACTGCACCGATCCAGATCAATGGGATCAGCCCGAGCGATAGCCAAAAGGGCAGCGCTTTGCTGAATGATGATGCCATTTGAGAACCCTCCGAAACACTTACTTAGCTACAGTATATTAAAAACAGCTTTAGGCTCAAATATGGCGTTATGCCTCGCGGGCGATATCCCAAACCTTGCGCATTACAGTGGGCAGGGCCGATGGCTGAAACGCATGCTTTTCAACCCAATGACGGCCTGAAACCACTGGTAAGCCCTCAACGGTTGCGACCATTACATCCAACCGCAAATGAAAGTGGGTAAAGGTATGCAGGGCCTGTGCGTTCACTTTTGTCCATGTCACATCAAGCGGTGGTGCGGGCGATGGCTCGTCGCCCCAGTCGCCGGTGGGCCAGCCGAGCATACCGCCAAGTAGCCCTTTTTCGGGGCGGGTTTCGAGCAGTAACGCACCTGTATCACTACTAACCACGTAGGCAATTCCGTGGCGGGTTGGTTTCGGCTTTTTGGGCGTCTTCTTGGGGAGCTCTGCGGCAGTTCCGTTTTGACGTGCCAAGCACGGTGTCCGCCATGGGCAAATACCACAGGCGGGATTCTTGGGGGTGCAAATGGTGGCGCCCAAATCCATGACGGCTTGGGCATAGTCCCCTGCACGTGCGCGCGGCGTCAACTCGGCGGTTTTATCGTATAATTCAGGTTTTGCTGCAGGCAGAGGCGTATGAATATCAAAGAGGCGTGCCATCACGCGCTCAACATTGCCGTCCATCACAGGTGACGGCTCATCGAATGCAATCGAAGATACTGCGGCGGCGGTATATGGGCCGATGCCGGGTAGTTTGATCAGCCCATCATAGGTTCGGGGAAAGGCACCGAGCTGGGAGACGGCGCGTGCGCATTTGAGCAAGTTGCGCGCGCGGGCATAGTATCCAAGACCCGCCCAATAGGCCATGACGTCAGCATCTTCGGCCGCAGCGAGGTCATCGACGGTTGGCCACCGTTTTGTGAATTTGATGAAGTAGTCACGCACTGTCGCAACAGTGGTCTGTTGCAACATGATCTCGGACATCCACACACGGTATGGATCGGGCTTTACGCCAGCTTGCTTTTCAGCGGGTGGCGTGCGCCATGGCATTTCACGGGCGTTGATGTCATACCATTGCAGTAGGTCGTCGCTGTTTGGGTGTGTCACAAAGGGACGCCTTTTTGGTAAGATCGGAAAGATTCGGAGCGCAGCATCTTGCGTCCGCGCCATAAATTAAAGCCAAATTCAGTCGGAACAATAATCCCATGCGGCGATACTCTACAACCAAAGGCTTCAAGACGACGTCCTCTCTTTTGCAAAAGCGCATTAGAAATGCGTCGGAAAGCCGTGGGTTTGCGCAAACACGCCTACTGACCCATTGGGAAGAGATCGTTGGCGCAGATATTGCGCAATGCGCTGTACCGATCGAAGTAAAGTTTGGCCGTGGCTTTGGCGGGACCCTGACTATTTTGACAACGGGCGCGCATGCCTCGCTGTTGCAGATGCAGGTGCCGCAGATCCAAGATAAAGTGAACGCTTGTTATGGCTATAACGCCATTGCAAAAATTCGGATTACGCAAACGGCGCCAACCGGCTTTAATCAGGGCAGGGTTCAATTCGGGGCTTCACAAGCGACCAAGGCACAGCCGCCCGCCGAAGTTACCAAAGCTGCTGACAATGTCGTGTCTGATGTCGCAGATGATAGATTGCGCCTTGCGCTTGCCGCGCTTGGGGCCAATGTTATGCACAAGTCAAAGCGCAAGAATAGGTGAGTAAGATGAACAAAGGTTTTCTGGCCATAGCAGCCGTAATCGTAGCGGTTGCCGGGGGTGCTGGTTGGTATTTCGGCGGCTCAAGCGAGCCTGCCGAGGCGGCAGTTGAGACAGTTGCAATGGTGGACGGGGTGCAAGAGATGACCCTTGGTGCGGATGATGCGCCCGTCGAGATCATTGAATACGCCAGCTACACATGTCCGCATTGCGCGCGTTTTCACGAAGGCCCGTTCAAGCAATTGAAGACGGACTACATCGATACGGGCAAAGTCAAATTCACCTACCGCGAAGTGTATTTTGATCGCTTCGGGCTTTGGGGTTCAATGGTGGCGCGATGTGGTGGTGAGCAAAAGTTCTTCGGCATCACCACTGAACTTTATGCCCAGCAATCTGAATGGGCGCGCCTGCAAGACCCCGTCGCCATCGCGGATGCGCTGCGCAAGATTGGCCGTACAGCCGGTATGAACAACGAGCAATTGGATGCCTGCCTAAATGATGCAGAGCAGGCCGAAACGCTTGTGGCTTGGTATGAGGCAAATGCCGCCCGTGACGGTATTTCATCCACGCCGTCTTTTGTTATTGATGGGCGGACCTACTCAAACATGAACTTCGCTGAGTTTCAGTCGATCATTGATGCAAAGCTGAACTAAAGCCCGAGCCGATCCAACAGCGCGTTAATTTCGGTCTTGTCGTGAAAGGCAAGTCGTACTGGCAAAGCTAACACTTTACTCCTAAAGGCGTCGGGCAATCGCACGGCGTCTTTTTCTGTTGTGACCAATTGTGCGGGTAGGGCGCGGGCCTCTGCCTCAAGGCGCGCCATCAGAGCAGGTGTAAGAGGTTGGTGATCGGCCAAAGCTTCGGCGCGCTTTATATCCGCGCCAGCAGCTTTCAGTGTGGCAAAAAACTTCTCTGGGTGACCGATACCTGCAAAGGCCAGCACTGGCAGATCGGTCCAGACCATGCCTGTTTGTAGTGGGACAAGATGCCCTGTGACATGCGGGCAGTGGATGGTTTTTCCCCATTGCTCCTCAAAGGTTTTCTGTGCCGGTTGTGGCCCGATAGAAAGAAGTAAATCCGCCCGTTTCAGTCCCGCTTGAACCGGTTCGCGTAGCGGTCCAGCGGGTATTGTCCGACCATTGCCAAATCCCTTTACGGCATCAACGACAACAATACTTGCGTCCTTGGAAACATCAGGGTTCTGAAAGCCATCATCCATCAAGATGACATCAACCCCAAGTGTATCTGCGAAAGCGGCCCCCGCTGATCGATCTTTGGCTACAACCGTTGGCGCAAAAGCAGAAAGCAACAAAGGCTCATCGCCTACTTGATCAGCAGTATGTTGAGGGGTGACTAGTATAGGTCCGTCAAGGCTGCCCCCATAGCCGCGGGACAAGCAAGCGACGCTGTTGCCGCGCTCGGATAGTTGTTGAATGAGAGCAATGGCAGTCGGTGTTTTGCCTGTACCACCGGCGTTGATGTTGCCGATACAAATGGTCTTAGCTTGCGTTTTGGTCTTGACGGGCTGTGCAGCACGGCGCTTGGTCGCCAAAGCGTACAGCGATCCCAAAGGTGACAATAACGCGCCACGAATATCTGTTGGCCGGTACCAGAATGAAGGCGCGCGCATCTTTCAGACCCCGATTGCGTCAAGTTGGTCGTTCAGTATCGCAAGTACCTCGTCAACAATAGGTGCAGCTTGGGTCGCGACATCCCATGCACGGTGCGCAAGCGTCGCCTGTCTGTCTGGGGCCTGCAACTCGATCACAGCGCGTTCTAAATCTGCGTCACTGCGCACGGGGTGCGTGGCTTGCATTTTGGCCAGTGACCGAAAGGCATCCCCGTGTGGCGCGGTGCTTTCGCCGTGTACGATTGCCGCCCCGAGCGAGGCCGCGTCCATAGGGGAACGGCACATCCCATCAAAGCTGCCACCCATAAAGACAACTGGCGACAGTCTTAGCCAAATGCCCGGGTCTTGGTCAGTATCCACAACCAGTACTTGGCTAGCCTCTGACATTGTCTCAATCTGGCTACTAAGCGCTACATTCCATCCGTTGTCTGCGAATTTCGCTGCGGTTTCAGTAGCATCATTCTGAGGCATCAAGATCAGAAGCAACCGGTGGTTGCTGGCCATTGCCGTGCGGTGGGCTTTGGAAATCCGCTGCATATCGCGGGGTCCTGCATCAATAGCCAGCCAAGCTGGACGGTTGTGCAGGTGGGCCGCGTAACGCTCGATGTCTTGGGGCACAGCAGGCAGAGGGGCGGACAGTGGCCGGAGCTGACCCGTCGTGCGCACTGCGTCTGCATTTGCGCCGTTCTTGATCACCGCATTGGCGGCCTCACGATTGAGGGTGCAAATTTTGTTAAAATGCGCAAACACCGATTTGCGAAGCCCGAATGGCCAACGTGAACCACGTCTTTCAGCAGCGGCCTCGCTTAGGTTCAAAAGCGTTTGCGCAATACCCGCCGCATTTATTTTTTGCACACTGGTTGCGCAACTTGCGTCACCTGCCCACACCACTAAATCCGGCGTCCAGTGTTTTAGTGTTTTGCCAATCCGTGCATCCAGCACTTCGTCAATATGGGTCGGTGTTTGCGGATTGAAAATCACGAACGTGCCATCGCCCCGCTCCTCGCGGAGCAAAGGTTCAAGCGCGTGAATTGCCTGGCTGTGGTGTCCGCTTGGGTCCAGCGCCAGTATCAAAGCTCCGCTGGGTCGCGCAGGCCAATCCTTGGGGCTACGGGCTACGCCCGGTTGGCCAGCATGGAGGGCTGCGCGGATCACGTCGGCCTTAAAGCCCGAGTTCTTCTGTCGATGAGGCGGGCGTTGCCTCATCACGCAGACGGTGCAAATGCGCGATGAAGTAACGCATGTGGGCATTATCTACGGTGCGCTGGGCCTCGGATTTCCATGCGTTGTACGCGGCTTCATAGTTTGGAAAAATCCCGACGATGTGAATGTCGTTCACATCTTTGAAGGCATTCTTGGTGGGGTCGATAAGCTCTCCGCCGAAAACGAGGTGTAGGCGCTGTGTCATTGGTTTCTCCGCTTGGGGGTAGATAATATTGCGCGTACCATAATGCCGCATGCAAAGCGCGTAAATGATGGATCAGGCGAGTGCCTTAATAAGCTCTTTGTGGACCGGTGGCCCTGCCGCAACCATGCCAGAAAGCTGTGGCATCGCATTGTTGAACACAGGTTCTTCATTGTGTCTGCCTGTGACCGCACCGCCTGCTTGTGTAACCAAAAGGCTGCCTGCGGCCACGTCCCACTCCCAAGTCGGGCGCAAGGTAAGCATCGCATCAAAACGGCCCTCCGCCACAAGCGCCATTCGGTAAGCAAGTGATGATCTAAATGCAGGCTCAACATCAGGCACGTCACCGCGCCAGTGGTGTTGGTCAAAGTTTGGCTTGGCCGCGAGCACAGTGGCGCCGCTGATTTCGGTCCGCCCGCTTATCGTGATTTCCTGACCGTTCAATTTAGCAGGCACGTCACGCGACGCAGTGTACATTTTGTCGAGCATTGGCAGATAGACTACCGCGGCAACGGGCCTGCCGTCTTCGACAACGGCCAACGAATGCGCCCAAGTATCAGAGCCCGCGATAAACGCGCGTGTGCCGTCAATTGGGTCAATAACGAAAACGCGTGATTTATTGCGCCGTGAGGTGTCATCCTCGGTTTCCTCGGACAGCCATCCGTAATCAGGACGTGCTGTGGGAAGCGTTTTTTCCAGCATTTGGTTTACGGCTAAGTCCGCCTCAGTGACGGGGCCTGCATTGTCAGATTTTTCCCAGACTTTCGCGTCAGATTTGAAAAAACCGCGTGCGATTTTTCCAGCCTCTCGGGCGGCGGTGACCAATAATTCTAAATCGCTAGGCACCTGCTAATGTCATCCCGTCAACAAGCAGCGATGGCACTACGTAGTTTAGGTGCGCGTGCGCGTCATTGGCGGGGGCGATCGTGCTAAGCATTGCCTTAAGATTACCCGCGATGGTGCACTCGTTCACGGGATATGCGATCTCGCCGTTTTCCACCCAAAAGCCGGATGCTCCGCGTGAATAATCGCCGGTATTTGGGTTGATGGTTGAGCCAATCATCGACGTTACCAAAAGGCCGGTGCCCATATCGCGGATCAGGTCGCCGCGGCTTTGTGTGCCTTGTGTCAGGCTGATATTGGTCGTCCCAGGGCGCGGTGGTGATGAGGTGCCGCGCATCGCGTTGGCTGTGCTTTCCAGCCCCAACTGCCGCGCAGTAGCCAGATCAAGTGTCCAGCCTGTCAGGGTGCCTGCCTCGACAATAGCGCGCTGCTTTGTGGGCAGCCCCTCGGCGTCAAACACACGGCTTCCAGACACACGGGCGCGGTGCGGGTTCTCTGTAATCGACAGATGCTGCGGCAAGACCTGTTGGCCCAATGCACCGCGTAGCCATGACGAGCCGCGTGCAATACCTGCCCCGTTCACCGCAGACAAAAGATGCGAAATCAGGCTTGATGAAATGCGCTCGTCAAAAAGAACGGGGTAGGTGCCGGTCGCAGGCTGTCGTGCGCCTGTGCGTTCAACGCAGCGCTCACCGGCAACGCGGCCAATGTCTGCGGCGCTGCGTAACTCGCTTTGGAAAATACGCGCGTCAAAGTCATAATCCCGCTCCATTTCAAGACCTGTGCCGCTGATCGCGACGCATGAGATTGAGCGGTCTGTGCGCGCGTAACCCGCATTAAACCCAAGGCTGTTTGCAACATGAATGTCACGTGCAGAATAGCTGGCTGAGGCGGATTGGACTTGCGCGACACCGTTGATTGCACGGGCCGCTTCTTCTGCGGCTTGCGCGTCATCTTGCAGGGTTTTGGCAGACGGCTCTGGACTTGGGTCATGCAATTCTAGGTGAGCGACATCTGTGTTGGTCGCCAGCTGAGCGCGGTCCGCAAGTCCTGCGTAAGGATCGGCGGGCGCAACTTTTGCCATCGCAACCGCGCGTTCTGCCATTTCGGAAATGGCGCGGTCACTGCTGTCAGAACTTGAGATGCATGCTTGCTTTTGACCAATGAAAACCCGCAGGCCCAGATCAATCCCTTCGGATCGTTCCGCTTGTTCCAGCTTGCCTTCACGCACATCAATCTCAACGGCAGTGCCCTGAACGGTCAACACATCTGCCGCATCAGCGCCCGCCTGTTTCGCAGCGTCGAGCAGGGCTTGGCTTAGTCGCGACAAATCATGCATGAGGTGTTCCTTGGTCTGAAGTTGAGCGTTGGGTATCGTGGTGCTTGCCAGAATAGCAAGTCGGATGTTGTTGCGTGGTGCGGGGCAATGGCGCGTTTAGCGAACCCGCTGACCGTTGATATATTGCTCGCCATTTTCGCGCATCTCGATGGTGGTTTGCAAATCAGTTCCGTTTTCCGCAGGCCGCGTAAAGAACCCCATCATCATTTGCGCGCCAAACAGCTGTTCGGGCGCAAGTATGCCAAGTTGGGCCATCGTGCTCATGACTTCAGTGATGCCACTGAACGTAAACTCGGCCTTGCCTGCCATCGCGGGCATCGTCAGGTCGATTGGGTTTTGGGGGCCAACAAAGCGCATGTCGCCTTGACCGGTTGCTGTGACGCCAAGCGCTGTCAGGATCAGGTCGTTTAGACGTGCAGTTTTGGGTGCAAAGGGCCCGCGCCCACCGTTCGTGAATTCACCTGTGCCCGAGACAGACACTGAAATCGTTGCGGCGGACCTGTCCAGACCGCCTTGTGGGTCAAAAATGCTCCAGACGCTTTCGTTGATCTTTAGCCCTGCCAAAACCGCTTCAAGGGCATAGTCTGGCTCCGGCTCGGTTGGGTCAAAAGAAATCGGTGCAGAGCCTTTGACGCGGACGTTATCAAGTGTGGCGCTGATGGGTAACGGAAGTGCACCTGCCAACGTGAACGTCATATCAGAAGCATCTTGGCTATATTCAACGCGTGTTGCGCTACTTGCGGCACGCGTGCTGCTTTGCGCTTGTCGTACAGTGCCGGTCCATGATCCGGTGCCATCTTGGGCCGAAAACGCCAGATCCGTCAGACCCGTGTTGTATGTGGTTTCAAACGAGGATTGTGGCGCGAAGGGCGCTTGGCTTGCTAGTGGATAGATGCCAGCAGCGCTGGTGGCGGACCCGGTGAATTGTGGTTCTTGTATGCGCCCGTTTACGTCAAATGCGCCGTCTGAGTTTGGGTCAGAAAAACGGGCAAAAATCGCGACCCCGTCAGCAGAGATACTTTGAGAAACAGTGCGCAGATCGACGGTTTTATCTGTGCTGTTGCCCCGCACATTGGTCGCTTGGGCGCGGATGGTACCGGCTGCGTCGGCATTTTCGGCGGTGATTGCATTGACCGAAAAATCCACAGTCTCTGCATCATATACATAGCTCAGGTCATTGATGTCACCTGATGCAATCATGCTAAAGCCACTCGTAACGATTTCGCCGACGATCCGTAGGGGGCCGGTATCGTCAGATGTCTCGACAACGCTAATGGCAACTGGCCCACCAAGTGAAATGTCGACGCTGCCGCCCGCCCGCTGCGTCAGCTTTAGCGGCGGATACGCAAGGCTGGCCATGACGCCATCTTCCGGCGCGCCCAAGCCAAGCGTTAGGCCTTCGACCAAAATGCCATCTTCCAGTAAGTTGAACTGACTAAGCACGACTGTGTCAGCGACACTTTTCATGTCTTCTGCCCAACGCGCCCAAAGTTGTTCCGGTGTGATATCTGCGAAAACAGGCGCAGCGGTGCCAATGAGGAGAGCTGAACTGAGAAGAAAACGTCGCATAAACGGGGTACCTCTTTGGCAATAGGGAGTGCTAAGTGTAATGTTGGTCCGCGGCGCGCAGACTGCAAGTGATAACAGCGTGAAGGGCACGATATGATACGTTTAGACAAAGATAACGGCCTTTGGACCATTACATTGGTCCGCCCTGATAAGGCCAACGCTTTGACGTATGATATGCTTGCCGAAATTGCGGATATCGCTGAAAGCGCCCAAGACGCGCGCGCGCTGGTTTTGACAGGCGAAGGTAAAGTGTTCAGCGCGGGTGCCGATCTTGATGCCGCGAAAGAAGGTCTTGCCACATCTGATGTTTGGGACCGTGCCTCTAGTGCAATTGCAAAGTTACCATGCATGACGGTTGCTGCGTTGAACGGCACATTGGCGGGGGGTGCTTTTGGCATCGCGCTGGCCTGTGATTTACGTGTCTCAGTGCCTGCGGCGAACTTTTTCTATCCGGTGATGCGGCTTGGCTATTTGCCGCAACACGCGGACCCCGCACGCATGGTGGCATTGATGGGACCTGCGCGCGCCAAGCTGATTTTGATGGCTGGGCAGAAGATAGATGCGGAAACCGCGCTGCAGTTTGGTTTGATTGACCGCATTTCTACAGATCCCGTTGCCGAGGCCAAAGCGCTTGTTACCCATGCGCTTGAAGCCAGTGAAGAGCACGCCCATGCCATCAAGCGTATGTGTCAGGGCGGTTAAGTGAGCCATTGTACGACTGAAACTGCCGTTGACGCACTTGTGGTGGGGGCTGGACCTGCGGGGCTGATGGCCGCTGATGTGTTGGGCAGGGCTGGGTACTCAGTGCTGTTGGCCGAGCATAAACCCAGTGTTGCGCGCAAATTTCTTATGGCGGGAAAATCTGGTCTAAACCTGACCAAGGACGAGCCGTTAGATGAGATGCTTCCGGCTTTTGGTCCTTCTGCAGATCGGCTTGCGCCAATATTGCGCGCCTTTGATGCACACGCAGTTCAGGCGTGGGCCCAATCATTGGGTCAGCCGCTTTTCACAGGCTCGAGCAAGCGGGTGTTTCCCAAAGCCATGAAAGCATCACCGTTGCTTCGGGCGTGGTTGGCAGAAGTAAACGCGCGTGTCGAAACCCGCTGGCGTTGGCAAGGGTTTGATGGCGCGTTGTCGGTCTTTGAAACTCCTGATGGCCCGCAGAACGTGAAAGCTAAAGTCACTGTTTTGGCGATGGGTGGCGCGAGTTGGCGCAAACTTGGCTCTGACGGCGCTTGGGCGGAGGCACTGCCTACTGAAGATATCGTTCCGTTTCAGCCGATGAATATGGGGTTCCGGGTTAATTGGTCCTCGCACATGAAGGCGCATTTTGGTGCGCCCATCAAAGCGGTTGCTCTGCACGCGGGCGGACAGGTCGAGCGGGCAGAATTCACCATTTCAAAAGCGGGCATTGAGGGGGGTGGTATTTACCTTGTCTCAAAAGCGATGCGCGATGGCGCGCCGCTTACGGTTGATTTGTTCCCTGACATGTCTGTTGATGTGCTTCGTCAAAAGCTTGGTGGGCGGGGCAAGGCCAGTGTGACCTCCCACCTTCGCAAGCGCCTCAAGCTTACGGGTGCGCGCCTTGCTTTGCTTCAAGAATTTGGCCGTCCTCTGCCCAATGATCTTGCACCGCTTTTGAAGGCTGTCCCAATCCTGCATGACGGGCCGCGTGATCTTGATGAGGCAATTTCCACAAGCGGCGGTGTGTCTTGGGCCGCACTGGATAGCAATCTTATGTTGCGCGCGCGTGCCAACACATTTTGCGCGGGCGAAATGATTGACTGGGACGCCCCAACGGGTGGGTATCTATTGACGGGCTGCCTTGCCACAGGTCGCTGGGCGGGCTGTGCCGCCGTTGAGGCGCTTGCCGCGATTTAGGGCAGCGCACGTACCGCTTTGAACGAAGGCCGATCGCGCAAACGTTTGGCGTATGCTTGGACTTTGTCGCTTCCTGTTGGAAAGCCCACACCACGTGCCCAGTTAAGGCAATGTACCGCCAGCAAATCTGGTAAGGTCAACGTGTCGCCCATCAAGAATGTTCCGGTTAGCCGTGCCTCGAGTCGGTCAAGCGATTGCGCAAATTCGGCTTTCAGCGCCTCAGTTACATTTGGGATGCGCATATCCTCGGGCAGGGCGTGTGTGTGTTTTGCGTGTGTCCACAAAACACCGTCGATCTCATCAATGATAAAATGCATATGCGCGTCTTGTTGGGCGCGTTCAATTGTTCCTGCGGGAAACGTAAGGCCTTGGTGCTTGTCCGTGAGGTAGGTCATGATCGCAACGCTGTCGGTGATTGCGGTGCCGTCAACAACAACGGCGGGAATTTTGCCTGTTGGGCTGAGCTCTAGCGCTTGAGTCGATCGGACGGGGGCAGGCACGTGCTCATATTCAATCCCGAGTTCTTCACAAACCCAAAGCACGCGAAATGCACGGGTTGCCATTGCACCAACAACTTTCATTTATCTTCTTCCCATCATCGCTAGTCTAATTAAAGCGCGTTCCATCAACGCCATTTGGGGCGCTTGATCCGCTGACCTTAGCTGTAGGTCAGTATTGATTAGCAATTGCAGCGCGTCTTCAAGTTTGATCCGCCCCCATTTTGACGCCTGTCTGCGCAGTTGATCGCCCTTGGGACCTTTGATGTAGAGGCTTGCCGGATTGACGGCCGTAGCGTGCAACGTTCGGAAATGTCGGGTGGCGCCAATGCACAAGCCAACCGGTTGCACCCCTTGGCTTTGCAGTTTTCGCAAAACAGGACCAAGTTGTTCACTACGGCCTTCCGCGACAATATTTAGCGCATCGTCAAGCGCGGCCTCGGTGGACGTGGGCGCACAGGCCGTGATGTCATCGTGGCTAAGCGGGGTTTCGTCGTTCAATTTGTAAATAACAAGTTTGGTCAGTGTTTGACGAAAATCACCGGGCTCAAGCTCGTTTGCGAGGCCGGTCAAATGCTCAAGGCTGTCACGATCAATGTTGCGCAAACCGGCATCTGCCAGATCACGCTCAATCTCTTCGCGGGTGGGTGGATTGTCATAGATCGCTGCGGAATAGGCGTTTGGATGCGCCTCAAAAGCCTTGCGAATTTTTGATGTCGGCTTGAGATTGCCTGCGGTCACGATCAGTTGCGCATCGCCTTCGGACCAGTCCTGCAAGGCAGCTAAAATAGCGGGCGCGCTTAGATCATTTGCTTCTTCGACGAATGCAACACGTGGACCGGGGAAGAAGCTGGTGGCTTTGAGCGCGTCTAAAAGCATCGCCGGATCTTTGCGGATGTCTGCGCCGCTCATGCGCGAAATACGCATTTCCTCTTCCGCGTTTGGACCAACCAGAGCGGGGATAATCTGCTGCCGCTTATCCGCGACGCGCAGAGCATCGCTTCCAAAAATCAAAACACCCGCTTTGCGCGGGTCGGGTTTGCGAAAATAACTGGCCGTATCGCGTGGGGAAAGCTTCATGGCAAAGACACAAGAAGACGCGTCGTCATCTGATCCGCTAGGATCACCACCAACCTGCGCTGCGCATCAAGCTGTGCGGTCTGCGTTGCGACTGTGGTGCCCGTCGCAGCATAGCTGGTAAAGCTGTCTACGACGCCACTGGTGACAACGTTATCATCGGACAACCGCCGCAAAGTATATTGAGTTTGGCCAATTACATTGAAACGCGTCGTGACTTGATCCGTTGTGATGCCCACGCCGTCTTCACGGATTTCAGTTTTATAACTAAGCTTGAATAACGGGGATTGTGCTGTGCCTAACCGATCTTCAAGCGCGTTTCTAAGGTCGAAAGACACGCGGTCCTTTGGTGGATCAAATGCGATTTGACCATGTTTGGCCGCGCCATTGTGCAACGGCGCAAATCCGCACGCCCCAAGAGCGAGCGGCGCGCCGATGCAAAATGATCGTTTAGATAACAACATTCACAATCCGTCCGGGAACGACGATGAGCTTTTTGGGCTGCCCGCCATCCAGTGCTTTGACCACAGCATTGTCCGCCAGCACCAGTTTTTCAATCTCATCTTTAGACATGTCCGCTGGGACTGCAATTTCCGAACGGCGTTTGCCATTGATCTGAATGGGCAGCGTGACGGTGTCATCCACCAGCATCTTTTCGTCAGCGACAGGCCAAGGTGCTGTCACCACAAGGCCGGTCTGCCCAAGGGCGGACCAGATATCTTCAGCCAAATGTGGCGTCATCGGTGCGATCAGTTGGGCCAAAGTGCGCATTGCTTCTTGCTTGGCAGCAGCACCGGCTTTGGATTTTGAAAGCGTTGCGACAAAGCCGTAGATTTTTGCAATCGCTGCGTTGAACCCGAAGGATTCCACACCGCCTGTTACATCATGGACGGCTTTGTGCATATCGCGCAGCAGTGCATCATCTTGGTCATTGGCGGGTGCATCGGATTGGGCGATGTCCTGAGCCAAACGCCATACACGTCCCAAGAATTTATGGGCTGCTTCTGCGCCAGATGCGGTCCATTCAACGTCGCGTTCGGGCGGGCTGTCTGACAGCACAAACCAGCGGGCGGTATCTGCACCATATGTGTCCACGATGATTTGTGGATCAACTACGTTCCGCTTTGATTTTGACATTTTGGCCGATGGAATGATCTCAACTTCGGTTCCATCCGCCAATTTGCCGTCGGTCACATCCTCGGGGAGGTGATAAACAGGGCGGCCTTTGGCGTCGCGGGTTTGGTAAATCTCGTGCGTGACCATCCCTTGTGTGAACAACGCGTCAAACGGCTCAACCGCACTTGCTGGTAAATGGCCCGTGATGTGCATCGCGCGTGCAAAAAACCGTGAATAGAGAAGGTGCAAAATTGCGTGCTCAATACCGCCAATATATTGATCGACGTTCATCCAATAGGCAGCCTCGTCGCTGTCAATCGGAGTGGTCGCATTGGGGCTTGTGAAACGACTGTAATACCACGAACTGTCCACGAACGTATCCATGGTGTCCGTTTCACGCTGCGCTGGCTTGCCGCATGACGGGCAATCGCAATCGCGCCACGTTGGGTGACGATCCAGCGGGTTACCTGGGATATCGAATGAAACATCGTCAGGCAGGCGGATCGGCAGGTTTTCTTTGCGTTCAGGCACAACGCCGCAAGCATCACAGTGGACAACCGGAATGGGGCAACCCCAATAGCGTTGCCGTGACAGACCCCAATCGCGCAGGCGATATTGTGTTTTGCCTTGGCCAACGCCTTCGCCCTCACAAAACGCAATTGCTGCATCAACTGCGGCTGCGCCTGTTTGCTGGGCCTCGCCAGCGAAACCTTTGACGTAGGTCACCACATCGGTTTTCGCGGGCACATACGCTTCGGTCAGCTCAGGCGCGCTGTCTGCATCGGGCAGATAAACAGGCGTAATCGGCAGATCATATTTGGTCGCAAAGTCAAAGTCGCGCTGGTCATGCGCAGGACAGCCAAAAATCGCACCGGTGCCGTAGTCCATCAAGATGAAGTTGGCGACATACACCGGCAATTCCCAAGAGGTATCAAACGGGTGACGCACGCGAAGGCCCGTATCAAAGCCCATCTTATCTGCTTTTTCCAAAGCTTCTTCGGTTGTGGAGCCCTTGCGGCATTCGGCGTTGAAAGCGGCCAGATCGGCGTTGTCTTCTTCCAGTTGCTTGGCAAGGGGGTGGTCCGGCGAAATGCCCACAAAGGATGCACCCAAAAGAGTGTCGGGGCGGGTTGTGTATACCTCAATGCCGTCACGCCCATCAGGGCCGTTGATCAATGAGAAGCTGAACTGCAGACCGCGTGACTGGCCGATCCAGTTTTCCTGCATCAGGCGCACTTTGGCGGGCCAGTTGTCCAGATTTTCAAGCGCGCCGCGTAATTCACCGGCCATATCGGAAATCTTAAAGAACCATTGCGTCAACTCGCGGCGTTCAACCTCGGCGCCGCTGCGCCAGCCTTTGCCGTCGATAACTTGTTCGTTAGCCAGAACCGTCATGTCTTCGGGGTCCCAGTTTACCACGGCGTTTTTACGGTAGACCAAGTCGGATGCGAGCATATCAAGGAACAGCGCTTGCTGCTGGCCGTAATACTCTGGGTCGCACGTGGCGAATTCACGGGACCAATCAATAGACAGGCCAAGCGGCTTCATCTGATCGCGCATGTGCGCAATATTTGCATAGGTCCAGTCTTTTGGATGGCCGCCGCTGGCCATCGCGGCATTTTCAGCGGGCATACCAAAAGCGTCCCAGCCCATCGGGTGCAGCACGTTGTGACCTGTCGACATTTTATAACGCGCAATCACATCCCCCATGGTGTAATTGCGCACGTGCCCCATGTGCAGATTGCCAGACGGGTAGGGAAACATCTCAAGCACGTAATACTTCGGCTTTGACGTATCTGCTTTGGCCTTGAACACGTCTGCGGTGTTCCATTCAGCCTGCCATTTGGCCTCGATCTGTGCGGGGGTATAGCGGTCCATGTCGGGGTCCTTCTAAATGCAAACGCCAAGCCGGTTTATGGCTTGGCGTGGTAAGTAAAATGCTTGGGCGCAAAAGGCCAGCCTGCGCAGCCTCAGAGTTTGCTGTCCGCAATCCGCAACTGCCGCGCGCGGGTCAGGATGGCGTCTTCAATGGCGCGGACAGTATCCACATCGGCGGGGCCATTGCGGGTTTGCAGCGCCACCGTCAGGCTGCGCGCATCAAGAGCGGGGTCGCGGACATAGATCGTGGCGCGGTAGGCGGCGCGGCCACCGGGGGGTGTGCCGAATCCCGTGGCAAAAACGCCCGAAAACGGATCAGCAGTTTGAACAGGCAGAAAGTTCAGCACATCAAGCGAGGCATTCCAGATGTATTTATTCACCTCAAGCTTGGTATTGGGATCATCGGTATTGGCGAACAAATCCCAGATCGTGCTTGTGCGGGTTTCCTCAACAGCGGCGGCATCTTGTTGTGTGGCGCCACGATCCGCACAGGCCGCTAACAATCCGCATACCATTACGCTGAGACATATGTTTCTAACTGAAAATCCACGCATGATCTGCTCTACCTGCCGTTAATTCCACATCGCTAATACTTGTCTATATAACGCAGTATGCGGTCACAAGGTAAATTGCCGTGGGGTGAGTGCAGGCCACCAACCAGCAATCCCGCACCTGAAATTTCCACCGCCGAGCGGTTGTGACAAAGTTGCACCACGTTTTGCATAGTTGCGCGCAGCCGTTTCGCGTTTCTTGCATTGCGAGCGCCCTCAAGCGAAACACCGGTCATACCCTTCACGGCGTTCGTGTTGGGGCCATTCTTTTAAACGAAGGAAATACGAGATGAAAAACATTCTCTTCGCAACGACAGCGCTTGTAGCAACCGCTGGCATCGCATCCGCAGACATCACAGTAACTGGTTCTGCTAACGTTGGTTTGAAGTACGTAGAAGATCGCGTTGATACCTCAAACTCAACTGACGATATGATCGTTCACAACGAAATCGACTTTAACATCGTCGCCACAGGTGAGTCAGACAATGGCATCACATTCGGCGCTTCTGTTGATCTGGACGCTGGTGAAGATGACCAAGTTACTACTACTGGTACAGTTGGTGATCCAGAAGTATACTTCTCTATGAACGGTTTAACTGTAACTGTTGGTGCTGTTGGCAACGCTGGTGTCGTATTGAACACAGCTGAAGTTGGCTTTGATGGCTTGAACACAAACATCCACGTAGATGCGGTTGATGACTCTGCAGTAGATGGTGACGTGCACGTATCATATGCTTTTGGTGACTACACTGTAGCAGCATCAATCGGTTCAGACTCAGAAGATACAGCTTTCTCAGTATCTGGTTCTACTGGTGCTTTGACATATGCTGTTGGTTTTGCAAGCGATGATTCAGCAAGCATTGACTACACATCATTCGGTGTGGGCTACACAATGGGCGCATACAACTTCCAAGCGCTGATGGTTAACATTGATAACCCAGCAGGCACTGCAGACGAAGATACATTCGGTTTGTCAGCTGCTTACACAATGGACGCAATGACATTTACAGTAGCGATGTCTGATACAGATGCTGCTGGTTCTGATGCTGCATATGGTATCGGTGCTTCATATGACCTCGGTGGCGGTCTCGCTATCAAAGGTGGTTTCGGCTCAGTCAGCGACAAGAATGTTGCGGACCTCGGTCTGACAATGTCATTCTAATCTAACGATTAGTATAGACTACAGAGAGAGCGCATCTTCGGGTGCGCTCTTTTTCTTTTGGGGCCTGCTGCGCGATACAAATAAGGTGCAACAAAGGGTACCCCCATGCAGCGACCGTCTGAGCAACAGTTACAAACTGCGTTCAAATCCGCCCTTGCCGCGATGAACGCCAAAAACTTCGCGCTTGCGGCTCAGCAATTTCAGAAAATTTAATGCGTCGTGCCAAATCATGGGCCGTCTCACCTGCATCTTGGAACGCTTTACACCAAAGGCGGTAAGCCGGATGCGGCGGTGACCCATTTGGCGGCAGCGGCCAAACAAATGCCAAAAGAGCCAGCGGTTCATATGCAATATGGCGTCGCTCTTGGTGCCGTTGGTCAGTACAAAAAGCGGTGTCCGCCCTTGGTAAAGCAGAAAAGCTTGCCCCGACTTCCGTTGCTGTGTTGGCCAATTCGGCGCATGTGTATCAACTGATGGGCGAATTGAAGAAGGCAGAGTTTTATCTCCGCAAGGCCCTGAAGCTAAAGCCAAATAACGGCAGTCTTTATCGCCTGTTGTCGATCGCGCGGAAGTTCACGCCCGATGATCCGTATCTTGCGAAAATGCTGGCGATCAAGCCTGATCAATTGGCAAATGACATGGACCGCTGGGAGCTCAATTTTGCGATCACCAAGGCGCTTGAGGACACCAAAGCCTATGAGGCCGCGTTCCCGTATCTAAAGCGCGGCAACGATTTGGTTGCAGCGAATTACCCCTATGACCCCCAAGCGTGGCGCGATCAGGTGGCACAGCTGCAAAGCGCGCAGTCTGGCCTTGATCCTGCGGCACCTCTTCCGGACCATATCAAAGACGCGCCAATTTTTGTGACCGGTATGCCGCGGTCGGGCACCACGTTGATTGAACAGATTATCGCGGCGCATTCTGATGTGACCAGCATGGGGGAGACGAGGTTTGCGTCGGGCGCGGTTGAGCGGCTTTTGCGCGATGGCACCACTTATAAAACCGTTAGTGATGTAGCGGATAGGTTGCGCATTAACGTGGCGGATAAGTACCTTGCGGATGTGGCGGCCCGTTATCCCTCTGCGAAGCGGACCGTTGATAAATCCATCCAAACGTACCTCTACCTTGGGGCGATAAAAACGATCATACCCAACGCCAAGTTCTTGATTGTTCAACGGGACCCGCGCGACAATCTGTTGTCGATTTATCGCAATCTGTTCCAAGCGGGCACCCACAGATACGCCTATGATTTTGAAAGCCTTGCGGATCACTATTTGGCTTTTCGGGATATGGTCTCGTTTTGGAAACAGCAGATGCCGGATGATATTTACATCGCCGATTATGATACGTTGGTTCGTGATCCCGAAGACAAGGCTCGTGCGCTGATTGCGGCGTGTGGTTTGGAGTGGCAGGATCAGTGTCTGGAGTTTCATAAATCGACAGGCGCGGTCAAAACGCTATCTCTGGCGCAGGTCCGCCAGCCAATTTACAAGTCGTCGCAAAAGGCATGGCAGCGTTACGGCGATGGGGTTATGCCCTTGCTAAAGGCTTTGGAAAAACGAGGTATCAATGTCACTGAATGGGATTAACGAGCGGATCGCGAAGACGTGTGAGCAGTTTGGGCGCGATGTGGCCGATGTTCAGCTTATTGCGGTGTCAAAAGTTCAACCTAATGCCCGTGTCGCGGACGTGTTGGCCCAAGGACACCGTCTTTATGGTGAGAATAAAGTGCAGGAAGCAGCTGGCAAATGGCCCGACTTCCGTGGTGAGTTTGCGGATGTAAACGTGCATCTGATTGGGCCGCTTCAGACCAACAAAGCCCGCCAAGCGATGGAGCTTTTTGATGCCATCCATTCAGTCGACCGTCCGAAGCTGGCCGGCACCCTTGCGCGGCTTGCGCAAGAAATTGGGGCCTGCCCGGACTTATTTGTACAGGTAAATACGGGCGAAGAGCCGCAAAAAGCGGGCGTATTGCCTTCGGATGCGGACGCATTTGTCGCCGAGGCGCGTGCACTTGATTTGCCCGTGAAAGGCCTAATGTGCATCCCGCCGGTAGATGAAGAACCCGCTTTGCACTTTGCGTTGCTGCGCAAAATCGCGGAACGCAACGGTTTGAAAGGGCTATCAATGGGGATGAGCAGTGATTTTGAGACGGCCATCCAGCTTGGTGCCACTCATATTCGTGTAGGATCCGCCATTTTTGGCGAGCGTGATTACGGCTAGGGTAGCAGTGTTAATGAATGAGGGAGTTTGGCACGATAAGGCGCGTGCCAAATGTTATCCGTGCCGCGATCCGTTTCAGGTGATCTGGGCGAAACCCGATGCAGCCTTCGGTACCAAATACGGGTCGCCGCCAGCGATGTAGAAAAATCGCAGAGCCACGTTTGAATTCGGCGCGCGGCCAGTTCCAATCAGTTAATATCACAATGTCGTAAAGTGGGTCAGCCCGCCGCAGCACCTCGTGACTGTGCGGGTAGGGCGCGCGAACCATCAGGTTGTAGTCTTCGTGGTGTGGATCATCAGACCACAAATCACCGGGTCTAATGGGCACAGCCCAATCTGCGGGTTTTGCAATGCGGTCGGGCCGGTAAAGCATCCCCACAATGGCGTGAACGCCGACGGGTGTTGCACCATCGCCTTCACGTTTATCAGATGAGATGCCGCCTTTTCCGATTGTGCGAGGGAAGTACTGCCCCTGAAAACGCAAGCCGCGTTTTGTCAAAACCAGATCGTTTGGGGTGGTGTAGGGGGTCACAGTAAATGGCCGGATTTAGCTGCTTTGGTTTTCAGATAGGCGCTGTTCACAGGATTTTTGCCAACAATAAGCGGCACGCGTTCGCTGACGGTGATCCCCATATCCTCCATGCGCGCGACCTTATTGGGGTTGTTGGTCAGCAGCTTAATGTTGCCAACACCCAGCTTGTTCAAAATTGAGGCGCCAATCCTAAAGTCGCGCTCATCATCCTCAAAGCCAATGCGGTGATTTGCTTCAACAGTATCAAAGCCTTGGTCTTGCAGAAAATAGGCCCGCATTTTGTTGGCCAGCCCGATGCCGCGGCCCTCTTGATTTAGGTAAAGCAAAATGCCTGCCCCTTGCGCGCCCATTTGCGCCATCGCACCGCGCAGTTGGGGGCCGCAATCACACTTGAGCGAGCCAAGCAAATCACCGGTGAAACACGCGGAATGAAGGCGCGTTAGGATGGGTTTGTTGGGATCTATTTTACCAACTTCAATTGCGTAGTGCTCGGCTGATCCATCGTCGGGCCGAAAGACATGCACGCGTCCTTCGTTTGACACAGCCATGGGTAGGGCTGCGTGAACGATGTCATTGTAATGGGCCGTGTCAGCCTGTGCCAACACTTCGGACGCGGTGAGAATGCTTAGCCCTTCGGCGGATTGCACGCGTACCATCACGGCAGCGGGCAGCAAATGGGCAGCCTTACAAAGCAAAATGGCGGCCCGGTGTGCCCGCGGGTCTCCGTCGCGCAAGGAACGAAATGGCCCCTTCATAGGTGTGCTTAGGTCTGTGGCTGGATCGGCGACGCCCCTTATCCAGCGAAGATCAGCATCGCTTTGTATGGCAAGCCGCGCGACATCGCCAAAATAAGCCGCTGTTTTAAGCGTTTCTGCGCGCCGGTGCGTGATGATCATCTCTGCGCCACCAAGGGCCAATGCTTGGCTGAGTTGGTCCGGGCTGAGCGTTTCAGCGGCAAAGGCAACCCAAAGACCATCATCATCGCGAATGCCCACGCCAAGCCCGATGCGAAGGGCTGCGTGTGCTTGGGCTTTTGCTTGGGCTGGTGTGGGCTGAAAGGGCATGGGCTCAAATGTTACAAGGTTACCAATGCTTGCCCTTTAAATTGAAACATTTGCAACCCTTTTGACACGAGCCTGTGAAACGGCGGGGTAAAACTTGCTCAATTCTGCGTTTGTGCCCATTTGTAGATCAATAACTCACGGAGGCCATGATGGCGCAATTGAAGAAAATTCTGCTTGTTGATGATGACGATGATCTGCGTGACGCTCTGTCGGAGCAACTCATCATGACGGAAGACTTTGATGTTTTCGAAGCTGAAAACGGCCATAACGCGATGGAACGTGCCAAAGAGCAGCTTTATGATTTGGTGATTTTGGACGTAGGCCTGCCTGATACTGACGGTCGCGAGCTGTGCCGTTTGATGCGAAAGCAAGGTGTGAAATGTCCGGTTCTGATGCTGACAGGTCACGATAGTGATGCGGACACCATTTTAGGGCTTGATGCCGGTGCAAATGATTATGTCACAAAGCCGTTCAAATTTCCGGTTCTATTGGCGCGTATTCGCGCGCAGCTACGCACCCATGAGCAATCAGAAGACGCCGTTTTCAATCTTGGGCCATACACGTTCAAGCCTGCGCAAAAGATGCTCATCACTGAGGACGAAAAGAAAATTCGCCTGACGGAGAAAGAAACAAATATTTTGAAGTTTCTTCACCGCGCCCCCGAGGGTGTCGTTGCCCGCGATGTACTGCTTCACGAAGTTTGGGGTTATAATGCCGGTGTAACGACCCACACGCTTGAGACGCATATTTATCGTTTGCGCCAAAAAATTGAGCCCGATCCCGGCAACGCGCGTTTGCTTGTGACGGAAAGTGGCGGCTACCGGCTTAACGGTTGATCTGGATCAAGGACGTATGCCGCACAGCGTGGCATACGTTATCTACCCTTTGATGTTGGGGATACAACATTCTCTCCCTGTTGGACTTTGCCCTGATCATATTGGTCAGGGCTTCTTTTTTGCCTCGAGGGCGTGGGCGCCTAATAAAGCTCTGACTTATACATCTTCTCAATGGCTGCCTGATCTGTTGTATCGACGGGCAATTGGGCGTGATCACGGACCATTTCGTAAAGCGTGCCGACAGGTCGTTTGTCAGGCCATGTGTCAGGGTTCCATAGTCCCGCGCGCATCGGCGCTTTGCCGCAATGGGTAAAGATTTGTGTGGCAGTAACTTTGGTAACTGTTTTTGGGCTGCGGCCATTGATCGCAAATCGGCCGCAAATTTTAGGATCAGCGGTGATTTCCGCAATACCGTTCACCCGCAACGTTTCGGTCACTGTTGGGATCATGAACAACAGTGCCACCCGCGGATCGCCCGCAATGTTGAGAAGCCCGTCGATACGGTTATTTCCAGGCCGATCAGGGATCAGCAGCGTTTTGTCGTCTTCCACATGCACAAAGCCTATGGGGTCACCTTTGGGGGATAAGTCCAGCCCATTTGCCCCGCTGGTCGCCATGATCACAAACGGCGAGGCGGCTATGATTGCACGACAATGATGATCGAAAATTGTGATCTCTTTTTGGGCGGCCCGTTCACTAGGGTAACCATACAGATATCGTAACTCTTGGGGTGTCATCGCGTGCTCCTATTGGGTAGGCGCAGCTTTGCATAGCGTAGGTCGGCGCTGCAACACTGGCCTTTCAAAGCGGGCTAAGTTACGACTTGGGCAAGTTACATCAGGAGCACCACCATGTCATTTACTCTCGCCACTTGGAACATTAATTCAGTGCGCCTGCGCGAGGATTTGGTGCTTAAATTGCTCTCTGAGCAAGCGCCGGATGTGCTGTGTTTGCAGGAGTGTAAATCTCCCGTTGAGAAAATTCCCACGGCTGGTTTTGAAGCACTTGGCTACACGCACATGGTCGCGCGCGGGCAGAAGGGTTACAACGGTGTTGCGATCCTTTCCAAGATCCCGATGGTCGAGGCCGGTGCCGAGGATTTTGCAAGTCTTGGTCATGCACGCCATATCGCGGGCCGGCTTGAGAATGGTGTGACAATTCACAACCATTACGTGCCTGCGGGTGGTGACGTCGCGGACCGCGATGTGAATGAAAAGTTTGGCCAAAAGTTGGACTATCTCACAGATATGCGTGATGCGTTCAGGACGTCAGCACCGAAGCGGGCTATTCTGGTCGGTGATCTAAATATCGCCCCGCGTGAGGACGATGTTTGGGACCACAAAAAGCTGCTTAAAGTCGTCAGCCATACGCCTATCGAAGTAGAGCATTTCAATGATGTGATGACGGCAGGTGACTGGCATGATGTGACGCGCGCGGATATTCCCGCAGGTCGGCTTTACAGCTGGTGGTCGTATCGCGCCAAAGATTGGGACGCGGCAGATAAAGGACGCCGCTTGGACCATATTTGGGCCACTGGTGACATCAAAAGCGCAGCACATAGCAGTCGCGTGTTGCGTGACGCACGTGGCTGGGAAAAGCCATCAGATCATGCTCCGGTTTTTGCGACCTTTGATCTTTGACATTTCGTCCTGCGCTACACATATGACGTGCAACTGATATTTAAGGGATAAAGCAATGTTGGAACTTGGTGCCTCGCAGAACGAGCAAGCAGATGATCTGATCAAAGATGGCTCAGAAGCGACCTTTATGCAGGACGTCGTTGAGATGTCTCAAAAGGTGCCGGTCATCGTTGACTTTTGGGCGCCTTGGTGTGGCCCATGCAAAACACTTGGCCCTGCGCTTGAGGCGGCGGTAACAGCCGCAAATGGTGCCGTTCGCATGGTGAAGCTGGACGTAGATCAAAATCAAGCGATTGCGGGACAATTGCAAATCCAATCCATCCCGACAGTCTATGCGTTTTGGCAAGGCCAGCCAGTGGACGGCTTTCAAGGCGCGGTTGCAGGTTCCGAAATTGAGGCGTTTGTCACACGTGTTGCCGCAATGGGCCCTGGTGGTGAGGATGACGGCCTTGCAGCTGCTGTTGAGGCGGCTGAGGAAATGCTGACTGCCGGTGATGCGTCAGATGCGGCTCAGACTTTTGCAGCCATTCTGGAAGAAGAGCCCACCAATGCAGCGGCTTACGGCGGTCTGGTTCGTGCACATCTTGCGCTTGATGAGGTTGAGCAAGCTGAAGCAGTTCTGAACGGCGCACCTGCCGAGATATCTGCGTCAGCCGAACTTGAGGCAGCACATGCGCAACTTGAGCTGGCAAAGCAAGCTGCTAGTGCAGGTCCGCTTGATGAGTTGCGCGCAGCGGTGAAGGCTGATGAAAACAACCACCAAGCCCGCTTTGATCTGGCCACCGCCATGCACGCAGCGGGTGATCTAGAGGGTGCCGTGGATCAGTTGCTTGATCTATTCGGGCGTGATCGTGAATGGAATGACGGCGCTGCAAAAGCACAGCTATTTACCATCTTTGATGCGCTTGAAGCAAAAGACCCTATCGCGTTGAACGGTCGCCGCCGCCTGTCGTCGATGATCTTTGTCTAACTAATTCACGCGGGGCACATTTGTCGCGTTGCCCTGCGTCTTTGCAAAGCTATCTGCTTGAATATGATGAAAACAGCTGACCTGCCAAATCGCGTTCCCGTATTCCCGCTGCCCGGTGCTTTGCTTTTGCCGCGGGCACGTTTGCCCCTTCATATTTTTGAGCCACGCTATCTTCAGATGATCGAAGACGCCCTCAAAACTTCGCACCGTTTGATCGGTATGGTGCAGCCCTATGAGGCGCGCGGCGAAAACGGTCTGCACGCTATTGGATGCGCGGGCCGGATCACTGCATTTTCCGAGACAGAAGACGGCCGCTATATGGTGACTCTTGCTGGTGTTTCGCGGTTTCGCGTATCGGCAGAAGTCGCAGGGTTTTCGCCCTACCGTCAATGCGACGTCTCTTGGAGCGGTTTTGAGCGTGATTTGGGCGCCGCCGAGCGGGATCCTGAATTTGACCGTCCCAAGTTTATGGCGTCGCTTGAAAAGTTTTTTGACGCTTATGATTTGAAGACTGATTGGGATGGCTTGGAGGAAGCGGACGAGGAGTTGCTCATCAACTCGCTTTCGATGCTTTGCCCGTTTGAGCCAGAAGACAAACAGGCGCTGCTTGAGGCGCCATCTCTGACGACACGCCGCGAAACTATTGTGACGCTGATCGAGTTCGCGTTAAGAGGGGGCCAGTCGGAGGAGATGATGCAATGAGCCAAGAGGTATCTGGTAAGACCGCTACCAAGTTTGATCCATGTATGCTTGAAGCCTTGGTCTGCCCGCGCACGCAAGGCACATTGGATTACGATGCTGATGCCCAAGAGCTTATCAGTAAGTCAGCTAAACTGGCCTTTCCGATCCGTGAAGGTATCCCAATCTTGTTAGTAGACGAAGCGCGCAGTCTTTAGACGCTTTGCCCTTTCATGAGCTTGGGCAAATCGCCGGTCAGGCCTGCGGCTTCGCGAATAAAGCCTCTGCGCAGAGCGGGAACTGCGTTTACGATCCCCATACCTACGTCACGCAAGCCGCGCAAAAAGCCGTTATCATTTGAAAATAGCGCGTTGAAGCTGTCGGTTGAGGCAGCAAGAGCCGCAACATCAAAGCGCCGCCACTGCGCATAGCGCGCTAATACCAAATCGGAACCGATGTCTTCGCCCCTGCGTTTTGCCAGTGCGAGAACCTCAACAAGACTTGCTACATCTTTTAGGCCCGCGTTTAGCCCCTGTCCCGCAATGGGGTGCACGCCGTGTGCTGCGTCACCCACCAACGCGATGCGCTGTGATGTGAGGGCGTTGGCCAAGGTCAGTGACAGCGGATAGTGATAGCGTGCGCCTGCAAGTTCAATGTTTCCCAGAAAGTCTCCAAAGCGGGGCTTGAGGTGCTCAATAAAATCATCGTCGCTCATTTTGCTGACGCGGGCCGCTGTTTCATGCGTTTCTGACCAAACAATAGAGCTTCGGTTCCCACTAAGGGGCAAAATCGCCAAAGGACCCGCGGGCATGAAAAACTGGTGAGCAATTCCGCCGTGTGGTTTCTCATGGGCAATCGCGCAGACCATCGCAGTCTGTCCGTAGTCGCGACCGTTGCGCATAATACCGGCGCGCATGGCAGTGCCTGATGTTCGCCCGTCGCACCCGACTAATACGCGCCCCGTATGCATGGTTCCGTCCGCAAGGGTAACAGAAGCGCCAGCCGCGTCGGTGTGCTGCGCGACTACTCGGGCATTCGGCAGATGGGTAATTTCAGCATTCTGAACAGCGTTCAAAAACGCACGTCGCAAATGCCGATCTTCGACCATAAACCCCATTGGGCCTTCTTCAATTTCAGCATGATCAAAATGCATGAAAAACGGTGATGGACCTTCGCCAACGCGCCCATCGGTTACTTTAATTTCAAGCATCGGCTGTGCGTCGCCTTCAAGATCGTCCCAAAGACCAATCCCGTTCAACAATCGCTGCGAAGCCAGTGCGATCGCATATGAGCGGCCGTTGAAATTGGACAGCGTCTGTGTCGCGACATCTTCGGCATCAATTAACGTGACGCTCAGCCCTGTGCCTGCGGCTGCCAAAGCAAGTGCGCATCCGTTCAGGCTGCCGCCGACAATGATCAAATCTGTACTCTTATCCATGTTGCTGAATATGGGCGTTGGGGCGGGATTGTCCATGCTGGATGCAGCGGATAGGTTTCACCTGAGAAAATTTATCTTGGGGTATTCCGGCATGCATAAATGGCAAACGATGACGGCCGTTGATCTTGGGCGTGGCATTGGGGCAGGGGATATCGATCCTGTTGAGTTGTGCGATGTGTTTCTGCAAGCGATTGCGGCCCACCCCTTTACGGACAAAATCTACGCTCGCGTTACCGCTGATCGCGCCCGGGCCGAGGCGCTTGCGGCACGAACTAGGCAACAGAATGGGGGGCGGCTGTGTCCGCTTGATGGCGTCCCGATTTCTTGGAAAGACCTGTTTGATACGGCGGGTACAGTCACGGAGGCGGGATCGAAACTGCTTGCAGGGCGAACCCCCGATGCAGACGCTCTTGTTTTGCAACATGCAACACAATTGGGTCTGGTCTGTCTCGGTAAAACACACATGTCCGAGTTGGCGTTTTCGGGCCTTGGGTATAATCCCGTCACAGAGACTAGCCCGTGTGTGAACGACCATGATGCAGTTGCCGGCGGGTCATCATCTGGCGCTGCTGCATCTGTTGCGTTTGGTTTGGCCGCTGCCGCGATAGGTTCTGATACGGGCGGGTCCGTCAGAATTCCCGCCGTTTGGAATGACCTTGTAGGGCTTAAGACAACCCATGGGGCGATTGCGACGAAAGGCGTGGTGCCGCTTTGCCAGCGTTTTGACACCGTTGGGCCGCTCTGTCGAAGCGTGGAAGATGCCGCGGTACTGTTTGATGTGTTGGGTGGTGGCAGTGTTGATCTGGCTCATGCGTCTCTTGAAGGGGTACGGTTTGGCGCGCTGCAAACAGTGGTGCTTGAAGGTTTGGAAGATGCGCCGCGCGCGGCTTACGAGCGCGCAGTCGAAGCCATTAAGCGGGCAGGTGCTGTTGTTGAACCGTTCGGATTTGAGGCTCTAAATGATGCCTTCGCGATTGCGGGGCCGCTATTTACTGCCGAAGCTTATGGCACATGGGGCGAGGTTATTGAGGCGTCGCCAGACACAATGTTCGATCAGGTTCGCGAGCGATTTAGAGCCGGCAAAAACGTAGCCGCATCTGATTTCGTGGCGGGGTGGCAAAAGTTGGATCACATCCGGCGTGAATATGCCATTCAAGCCGCGCGATTTGACGGGGTGCTGTTACCGACTGCGCCAATCATGCCGCCGAACTTGGCGAGATTGATTGCGGAGCCTGACTATTTTGTTGAGGCAAATTTGATGGCGCTTCGCAACACGCGCGTGGCCAATCTTCTGGGATTGTGCTCGGTCACGGTACCCGCAGGCCACAAATCGACGGGCCTCATGATTAATTGTTTGCCGATGCAAGACGCCAAAGCACTGCGATTAGCTGCCGCAATAAGCGCAATAGGGGCCTAAAAGTCACATAACCGCCCAATACTGTTGGCTTTTTCTGGACGCAGCGCCTCTGATTTGGTTTAATGTTGAAATAACGGGGCGATAATGATCCCGAACATGAGGCAGTATTGATGTATCCCCAGCGGTTTAGCGCCCTTCCGGCCTATGCATTTCCGCGTTTGCGCGCGTTATTGGACCACCTGCCGTCTGGCGGTGAACCGATTGCTATGACCATTGGTGAGCCACAGCACGCCTTTCCCGAATTTGTCCCCGAGGTTCTTGCGGCCCATGTGTCGGGCTTTAACAAATACCCCCCCAACGATGGCGCGCCAGAGTTGCTTGAAGCCATCGCCTCTTGGGTTGGTCGCAGGTTCGGCGCAAAAGTTGATGCAACGACTGAGGTTCTAACGCTTAACGGGACCCGCGAGGGCCTGTACAATGTGAACATGGCGCTGTGCCCTGAAAGTAAGAACGGGCAGCCGCCAGTCGTCCTTATTCCGAACCCGTTTTATCAAGTTTACGCAGTCAGCACGCTGAGCGCGTCCGCCGAGCCCGTTTATGTAAATGCCACCGCAGAGACCGGCTTTTTGCCTGACTACGCAAGCCTTCCCGAAGATGTGCTTAAGCGTACCGCCATGTGTTATATCTGTTCACCGGCGAACCCGCAGGGTGCCGTAGCAACGGAAAGCTATTGGCGCGAGTTGATTGGCTTGGCCGAGCGGTTTGATTTTAAGATTATCGCGGATGAGTGCTATTCCGAGGTCTACCGCGACGCCCCGCCGACTGGTGCGCTTGAAGTTGCGCAAAAAATGGGTGCTGATCCCGAGCGTGTCTTGATTTTCCATTCGCTGTCAAAGCGGTCAAATTTGGCGGGTTTGCGCTCAGGGTTTGTTGTGTCTGGGCCGCAAAATATTGCGCGCATGAAACAGCTGAGAAACTACGCTGGCACACCACTGCCATTGCCGTTGCAGCATGTTGCTGTCGCGTGTTGGAACGATGAAACCCACGTTACGGCGTCTCGGGCGCTTTACGCAGAGAAGTTTGATCTGGCCGATGAGATTTTTGCTGATGTCGAGGGCTATCAATCGCCCGAGGCTGGCTTCTTTTTGTGGCTGCCTGCCGAGGATGCAGAACAAGCAGCAGTAAAGCTTTGGACGCAAACGGGCGTTCGTGTTCTGCCTGGTAGTTATCTGAGCCGCGATACGGATGCAGGTAATCCGGGACAAAATTATATTCGGGTCGCATTGGTGGCCCCAAAACAAGACGTGCAGCGCGGGCTTATTGCCTTACGCGACTGCATCTACGGATGAGGAAACGGGATATGGCACTACGCACACAAGGTGACCCTTTGTTCGATACGGACATGCAGGCGGCGATTGAAAAACGCTCGAAAGAGTTGATTGGTCTTGGCCTTTTGGTCTTGGGCGCGCTGAGCTGGGCGATGCTGTGGAGTTATTCTCCGTCCGATCCAAACTTTATGGTCGCCACAACAGCGCCGATCGAGAATTGGCTTGGCCGCTTTGGCGCGTCACTGTCAGGCCCGCTTTTCATGATCGTGGGTAAAGGCGCTTGGGTCATCCCAGCAGTGTTTATCGCTTGGGGCGTGCGCTTTATTTTGCACCGCGGCCAAGAACGTGCGGTGAGCTGTCTGATCTTCTTTCCAATTTTGGTCGCGATCGCCTCCATCTATGGTGCAAGCCTGACGCCACCTGCGGGTTGGAACCATTCGTTTGGCTTGGGCGGATTGTTTGGCGAGACTACTCTTGCGGTCATCCTTAGCATTTTGCCGTTTTCCCCCGCGTTCGGGGTCAAGCTGATGTCCCTGCTGACTGGTTTGGGCACTGTGGCGCTTGGTCTGTTCGTCCTTGGGTTCATCAAAGATGAGCTGCGTGTGATCGGACGTTTCTTGTTGGTAGGCTTGGTTGTCACGTATGCGCAGACGTTGAAAGTGTTGGGTAAAGGCGCTTCAGGGGCGGGTGTTGCAGCGCGCCACATGGCCGAGCGTCACGCGCAGATGCGTGAGGCACGCGCGGATGCAAAAGCACTTGAGGCAGCGCACCGTCATGAAACACTCTTGCCCATGATGCATAGCGCGGAAGAAAAAGCACGCGTGGCGTCTGTTGTACGTGCGGACCCTGCATTTGGGGTCGAGCCTACGGTAGCTACAAATGCAGCTCCCTTGGTTGCTGATCCACGCCCCGCGCCGATGCCGGTGGCCGAGCCAAAGACAGGCCTGCTTGCGCGCTTGATGCCAAAACCTGCACCGATGCCTGAGCCAGAGTTGGTTGAACCTGCCTTAAGTGCTGATTTGTCCGCACCGGATGCGGGTACTGTATCTGCGCGTATTTCTGACGCGATTAAGAACCGCGCGCGCGGTGTCGCGCAAGCTACGCCACAAACTGCGGCGCGTGTTGAGCCGTCATTGATGCCCCGTGGCCCTGAGCCGTTGATTGCCCAAACAACTCCGCCACAGATGTATGCGGATGAGGCGCCAATGATGCATGAGGCCCTTGATGAGGGGCCAGATGCCTTGGTTGAAAGTTATGATCCGGTGACGCCCGATGTGGCTGACCCTTATGCGGCTGCAACTCAAACGCCGCCTATGCAAATTCCCACACCGCAAGCGCGTTCAGTTGTGCAGCATCCTGTGAAAAAGGCGATCGTCCCATCACGTCAGGCCAAAGCTGAGGCGCAGCCAGCCCTGAAGTTTGAGGAGAGCGCGAGCCAGTTTGATCTGCCGCCATTGAACCTGTTGCGTGCGCCAGACACCGTTGAGCGGCATCATCTGTCCGATGATGCGCTTGAGCAAAACGCACGGATGCTGGAAAGCGTTTTGGATGATTACGGCGTAAAAGGTGAGATTGTCAGTGTTCGCCCAGGCCCCGTTGTAACGATGTACGAGCTTGAGCCAGCCCCCGGTTTGAAGGCCAGCCGCGTTATTGGTCTGGCCGATGACATTGCGCGTTCAATGTCTGCGCTTTCTGCACGTGTTTCGACCGTGCCGGGACGTTCTGTTATTGGGATCGAGTTGCCCAACGAAAACCGTGAAATGGTAGTCCTGCGCGAAATCCTGTCAGCACGTGATTTTGGTGACAGCAGCATGCGCCTGCCCCTTGCCTTGGGCAAAGATATTGGCGGCGAAAGCATCGTGGCTAACCTTGCCAAGATGCCCCACCTGTTGATCGCGGGGACAACCGGTTCTGGTAAGTCTGTGGCGATCAACACAATGATTTTGTCGCTGCTTTATAAGCTTACACCCGATGAGTGCCGCCTGATCATGATTGATCCTAAAATGCTCGAACTGAGTGTTTATGACGGCATTCCGCACCTGCTTAGCCCTGTTGTGACTGACCCTAAAAAGGCAGTTGTTGCGCTGAAGTGGACTGTGGGCGAGATGGAAGAGCGTTACCGCAAGATGTCGAAAATGGGTGTGCGTAACATTGAAGGTTACAACAGCCGCGTCCGCGACACCTTGGCCAAAGGTGAGCTGTTCAGCCGCACGGTTCAAACCGGTTTTGACGAAGATACGGGTGAGCCGATTTTTGAGAGCGAAGAATTCCAGCCCGAAGTGCTACCCTATATCGTGGTCATCGTTGATGAGATGGCAGACCTGATGATGGTGGCGGGTAAAGAGATCGAAGCCTGCATCCAGCGCCTTGCACAAATGGCGCGTGCGTCGGGTATTCACCTGATCATGGCCACCCAACGTCCGTCTGTTGACGTTATCACGGGTACAATTAAGGCGAACTTCCCCACACGGATTTCGTTCCAAGTGACTTCAAAAATTGATAGCCGTACCATTCTGGGTGAGCAGGGCGCCGAGCAGCTTTTGGGCATGGGTGACATGCTCTACATGGCTGGTGGTTCCAAAATTACTCGTGTTCACGGGCCATTCTGCTCAGATGAAGAAGTTGAGGAAATTGTAAATTACCTCAAGGCTTTTGGCCCGCCCGAATACAAAAGTGGCGTTGTTGATGGCCCTGCGTCGGATCAAGAAAGTGATATCGATCTGGTTCTTGGACTTGGCGGTAATACCGATGGCGAAGATGCGCTGTATGATACTGCGGTGCAAATCGTTGTTAAGGATCGCAAGTGCTCAACCAGCTATATTCAGCGTAAACTGGCAATTGGGTACAACAAGGCCGCGCGCCTTGTAGAGCAGATGGAGGAAGAAGGTCTTGTCTCTCCTGCCAATCATGTGGGCAAACGCGAGATCCTGATCCCAGAGGCGCAGTAATACGCGCAAAAACGAAAGTGTTAGGCGATGTTATTGCCTAGCACTGGTAACTCCGCGAAACAGTGTCATGTAAATGATGCACAGGTTTGGATGCGGATGAATAGAATGACGAAAATAGCTAGTTTTGCGATGATGGTGTTGTTGGCGCTTGGCGTTCCTGCATCTGCTGCTGAGAAGCTCTCACTGGATCAGATATCGGGCTATCTTAACGACATGACCACTGCGCGGGGTGAGTTCACACAGATCAATGCGGACCAGACTATTTCTACGGGCACGATTTACATCAAACGTCCCGGACGCATCCGGTTTGAGTACAGCCCGCCAGAGCAAACGCTTGTGATGGCAGGTGGTAGTCAGGTGGCGATCTTTGATGGCAAGTCAGCAAATAATCCCGATCAATATCCGCTGCGCCGCACACCGCTGAACCTTTTGCTGGAACGCAACGTGGATTTGGCAAAACGCGATATGGTTGTGGGACATGAATTTGATGGCACGGCGACGTTTGTGCGCGCACAGGACCCTGAAAATCCGCAATACGGCAGTATCCAACTTGTGTTCACCGACAGCCCAACGCAGCTTCGCCAGTGGATCATCACGGATGAGATCGGCTCAGAGACAACCGTGATCCTTGGTCAGCTTGAGACGGACATCCCTCTTGGAGCGCGCTTGTTCAGCATCCCCCAAGAGGCAGAAAATTGGAATTAGCGGTTGCGCGCTTATGCCTTGCCGCAGGCGCGGAGCTGACTGTCATACGTTACTGCGCGGTTACCGACTTCACGTGAGACCCGCAGCAACCACGGCTTGCGATTATAACTACCCCGCGCATATCCGGTACGGCCCTCATGATAGGCAAGGTATTGATTGCGAGCGTCGTTGAGCGGGATGCCCAAGCCATCGCGCGACTTAACCATGTACCACCCCATAAAGTCAGTAGCATCGCCAATACGGTCGCGGCGTGCAGCCCAACGGCGTTGCTCAGAGCGGTACTCGTCCCATGTTCCATCTAGCGCTTGGCTGTATCCATAGGCAGAACTTTGACGGCCCATCGGAATAACTCCAAGCGCATAACGATAGGGCGTGCGTGCGTTCGCGATGAACTTACTCTCTTGGTAAATGGCCGCCATTTGAACGGCGACAGGTACGCCCCACTTGCGTTCGGTTTTGCGCATCGCCGTCAGGTAAGACGGGCGCTGGTTGAGAATGCTGCAAGCATTATCAAGATTGCGCGGGGCTGAATAATTGCTGCTGCCGCACCCTGCGATTAGCACGCAAAACATCAATGCTCTGGATAGTCGTTTCATCTGCCTGTTCCCATTTTTATCGGGTTATGCGTGCAACATAACTCAATTAAGGGGTCCGCGAAACATGTTTTGGATTTCGCTACACTAGAAACGCCAATGTCAGCGGGATCGTGACCAACGACATCACTGTTGAAGCAACCACCAAGCCCGCAACGGCATCTGCGTCCGCACCGTATTTTTCTGCGAGTAGATAAGATGTCACTGCGACAGGCGTCGCGATTTGCACAATCAAAACTGCTGCCGCCGTGGATTCTAATCCAAACCATTGCGCGATAAGAGCCGCGGCGCCGACGCAGACCACAACTTTAAATGCTGACAAAATGATTGAAAGAGGAAGGTGCGCTGGCGTGAGGCGGGCCACGGCGACCCCCAAAGTGATCAGCATAATCGGGATCGCCATATCCCCAACAAGGCCCAAAGCGTTTGTCAGGAATGTTGGTGTTTCCCAGCCTTGCCACAAAAACAACGCACCCAAAATGGTGGCCGCTACGATAGGCTCCTTGAGGACCTTAAGCGGGGAGCCGCCCCCCGCGACCAACCAGATGCCAAAGGTGAACGAGTAGATTGCCATGATCGCGAAAACCACAACCGCATAGCCAAAGCCGGCCTCTCCAAACGCAAAAAGGCACAGCGGCAGTCCAAGGTTGCCAGTGTTGCCCATGATCAACGGGGCAAGATAGGTGCGCCGGTCGAGCTTGCCTATTGCGACCAGCCCCCAGCACAGCAGGGTTACCGCGCCATATGCCGCAACAGTTGCAAGAGACAGCAGCGTCAGCGCGTTCGGATCAATTTCGGTTTGCATCAAAGCAACAAAGATCAAGCAGGGCACAGATATGGTCATGGCCAGCCGCGTGACGAATTCGACACGATACTCAAAGCCCATTTTCACCCAAACAAAGCCAATCATGCCAAGGATAAATACCGGTGCTGTGATCTCGAGAACTGTTAATGCGAGGTTCACAAACTGTTTCCTTCGATTTGGGGTGCGGAGCCCTAGACTCACGTTGTCGCAAAGTTTAGGCAATGGCCTCGGGGGTTACAACGCTATGCTCAAAACGCGCGCAAAATACTATCTGGGCCAAATCGTTCGGCATAAAAACCACCCGTTCCGCGGTGTGGTTTTCGACGTGGATGCAGAGTTTGCCAACACCGAAGAGTGGTACGACTCAATCCCCGAGGAAAGCCGGCCTGTGAAGGACCAGCCTTTCTATCACCTTTTGGCGGAAAATGAGCAAAGTTACTATGTAGCCTATGTTTCCGAGCAAAACCTAATCGCAGACTACTCCGGAGAGCCAGTTGGCCATCCCGATTTGGACGAGATGTTTGGCCCCTTCAATGATGGGGCCTACCAACTGCAATACCAGCTAAACTAGCAGGTCAGATGCCCAAGGCGCATCCGTCTTTGCGCGGATCAGAGCCGCCTTCCAGCACACCGTTGTCATGCAGAAAAATCGCTTGCGCGCCGCCAATTGGGGTGTTTGGCACATCAACAGTATGGCCAAGGCTGGTTAGTTCGTTGCGCATATCGTCGCTGTAGCCGCGCTCAACCTTCAGGGTCCCTTTGTCCGCGAACGAACGGGGCGCATCAATGGCGTCTTGAACTGACATGTCAAAGTCGACCATGTTGCTGATCAAACGCGCATGCCCATTTGGTTGATATGCGCCACCCATCACGCCGAACGGCATAAGCACGCGACCTGCTTTTTTGACGATGCCCGGAATGATTGTGTGCATTGGGCGCTTGCCGCCCGCAGCCTCGTTTGGGTGACCTTCTTCAAGCGTGAAGCCAGCGCCACGGTTTTGGAACAAAACCCCGTAGTTGGGTGTGGCAATGCCAGAACCGAAACCGTGAAATACAGAATAGATCAACGAAACACTCATCCGGTTTTTATCGACTACGGTGATGTAGATCGTATCTTTGTGAACAGCTTCCGAGATGGCTTTGGGATCAGCCATCGCTTGTTTTGGATCAATCAGGTCGCACAAACGGTCGGCAGTATCTTGGGACAACAAATAATCGGTTGGCGTGCCTGTATCAGCAATGAACCGGTTGCGTGCGTCATAGGCAAGCTTTGCGATTTCGGCTTCAATATGCACGCGCTCTGCGCCGAACGGGTCCATGGATTTAATGTCAAAGCGCTTCATCATGTTCATCATGAGGATCGCTGTCGCACCATGTCCGTTTGGCGGGTGCTCGACCACTTCCAAATCACCGTAGGTGCCGGAAATGGGCTGTGTGTAATCGCACTGGGTGCTGGCAAAGTCGTCCATGGTGTGCGTGCCGCCAGCCGCATTTAGCGTCGCTACCATTTCTTCAGCGACTGCGCCTGTGTAGAAACCATCGCGGCCGTGTTCGGCCAAGTGGTGCAACAATTTCAGCTGTCGTGGGTCGCGGAATAGTTCACCGGTTTTGTAGACTTCGCCGCCCTTGAGGAACTGATTACGCGCGCTTCCCTGAAGTGCTTCAAGCCCCTCCGCCCAATCAAAGGCAACACGTGGCGCAACGGGTATCCCGTGCTCGGCGTAGTGCATAGACGGTTGCAGCAGAACATCCCAGGGTAGCTGCCCCCAGTCTTTGGAGAGCCGGGCAAAGGCATCAACAGCGCCGGGAATTGTGACGGCAGAAGCATCGCGGAGTGGAATAGTGTCATGACCCTCCGCGCGTAATTTAGCGGCGGAAAGGCCAGCGGGCGCGCGGCCTGATCCGTTCATGGCCTTGATGTCGTTGCTGTTTGGCGGCGTGAACAGAACAAAGCAATCGCCGCCTAGCCCGGTCATTTGTGGTTCACACAGTCCCAGTACAATTGCTGCAGAGATAGCTGCGTCCATCGCGTTGCCACCCTTTGCAATGATATCAAGCGCGGTTTTGCTACCGATTGGGTGGGATGTTGCCACCATCGCATCTTGCGCGAAAACGGAAGAACGGTGTGGTTTGTGGAAATCGCGCATGACGTGCCTCGCTTATGATCTGGTTGAGCAGACATTAGGCTAAATCCTTGGCTCGTCTATGGGGCTTTCAAATTAATGTGGTGTGGGCGCTGGCACCTTGGTGATGACAAAGCTTAGGTGGTTTGTGCCGTTGCTGCGCTTGTACTCAAGATTGTCAGCCAAGGTGTTGATGATGATTAGGCCGAAACCACTTTCAGGTAGGCGACTTGCCTCAGGTGTAGCTGCTTCAGTTGGCAGCTGCACAGCCTCGGGACTGGCCATGCCTTTGTCAAATACGTGAAACTGCCACGCCCAAACCAGATCATCGGCCATGACATTGATCGTGCCACAATCTGTGTTGCTATAAGCGTGCTCACTGATGTTGTTGAGAATTTCTGCCAGTACTAATTCGGCAATGGTAATTGTTTCGGCGCCACCCAGAGTGCGTTCGGACAGTTGCGTACGAATGCTACTCAGCACGCGCCGAATACCTGCCGGAGTGGCTTCACACTGCACTTCAAAAAGCATATTAGACGCCTCAACGGGGCGTGGTTGGCTCAAAGCTTTTTCACACATCTGCGGGATACGTCACTGGCAGTTGTTTGTGAATTTTGAAAACAGTATCCATGCGGGTCAGGCTGAAAACCTTTTCGACAGCTGAAGACAAGCAGGCAAGCTCTAACGCTGTGCCATCTGGCATTTGTTTAAGTGCCGCAACGATCGCACCAAGCCCGCTGGAATCAATGAATGTTACTTCGCTAAGATCAAGTATCGCACGGCCTGTCTCGTCTTGTGTGGCGGCTCTCATCGCGTCTTTGAATGCAATCGCCGCCATCGCGTCAATCCTTGCCTCTTCGACGCGCAAGATCAGCCCTGCTGGCGTCGTTGTTTGTGTTAGTCTCACCTTTTGCCCTCCGGTTCACCCTGTGGACGGGTGTAAAGGCGCAACTGTTACTAATTCCTTTCTTGTGTCCGCGTGATCCGCAACGCATTTATCTAAAATGATCACCAAACCGGAGCCGCCCGTCATGATTGATTATCCCGCTTTGCACAAAACCATTGATGCGCTGACTGAAGGTGAAACAGATGAGATTGCTCTGATGGCGACAGTCGTGTGCGAGGTGCATCACGCGGATGATCGGTTTGATTGGACTGGGTTTTACCGCGTGACAGAACCCGAAGTTTTGAAAATCGGTCCCTACCAAGGTGGGCACGGATGCCTAAAGATTCCGTTTTCTCGGGGTGTTTGTGGCGCTGCAGCGCGTCTTCAATCCCCACAGTTGGTTGCGGATGTTCATGCGTTTGAGGGGCATATTGCATGTGCGTCTTCCACGCAGTCTGAGTTGGTTTTGCCCGTCTTTGATGGGCATGGTGCGCTTTTGGCGGTGTTCGATTTGGACAGCGATCAGCCTGCTGCTTTTACAAATGAAGACGTTCAGCAGATGACATCTTTGCTGCACCGCGTTTTTCAAAAAGTTCTTTAGCCAAGTGAAATTTTTATCTTGGCAAAGCCAGAATTTTCCGGCTACGTGAAATAACGCATTATTTTTTCACGAAGAGGTTTGAGTCGTGCGACATGAACAGCCAGTCAAAACGCTTGGCGCTGACTTAAGAGCCCTGCGCAAAGCGCGAGGTATGAAGCTGCAAGATCTTGCGGATACGCTTGGTCGCTCTGTCGGCTGGGTGTCGCAGGTTGAGCGCGATATGTCTGAGCCTTCAATCAATGATTTGCGTGACATGGCGCGTGCACTTGATGTGTCTGTGTCGTCTTTGTTTCGCGTAAATGCAGCCCCCGACGAGGAGGGGCTGATCGTTCGTGCGGGCGCGCGCCGCCCAATCGGATCACGCGCCGCCGGTCTGGTTGAGGAGCTTTTGTCGCCTGATCTTAGCGATGACTTTGAGGTGGTGCATTCAAGCTTTGCAGTGGGCGCCGTTCTTGAGCAGTTCGTCGAGCGCCCGACGCAAGAGGTTGGATATATTGTGCGGGGCAAACTTGACGTAACCATCGCGGACAAGACGTTTACCCTTTCAAAAGGGGACAGCTTCCGCGTGAAGGGTCAACCTTTTCGGTGGGCGAACCCCTACAGTGAAACATGTGAGGCGGTCTGGGTTATCGCGCCACCGGTTTATTGATGCGCGGGTCATGCCTGTGCGGGGGCTGCAGTTTTGAAGTGACTGAACCCGTCATGCGAATGGCGGCATGTCACTGCACACAGTGCCGCAAGCAATCGGGCCACTATTGGGCGGCGGGCCAAGTAAGCGACACAGGTATTTCAATCACTGGCGCGGTGTCGTGGTTTGCGTCTTCGCAGACAGCACAGCGCGGCTTCTGCCCGACCTGCGGCAGCGTTTTATTTTGGAAACTAGCTGGCGAGCCAAGCGTTAGTTTCTCGCTTGGGGCCATTGATGGGCCAACCCAGGGCCAGCTTGATGAACACATACACGTAGGCGCCAAGGGCGACTATTACACAATCGCGGATGATTTACCGCAAAGGGAGAACTAGACATGGCGGATTTTCCAACGACAGCGCGGGTTGTTATTATTGGGGGCGGTGTTGTGGGTGTCTCCACACTTTACCATCTTGCCAAAGAAGGTTGGACGGACTGTGTGCTTCTGGAAAAGAACGAGCTGACAGCGGGTTCGACATGGCATGCGGCGGGCAACTGCCCCAACTTTGCGCCCAATTGGGCCGTGATGAATATGCAGCGCTATTCGCTTGAGATGTACCGTGGCCTCGCGGATGAGGTCGACTACCCGATGAATTATCATGTCACGGGTGCGCTGCGTTTGGGGCACACCAAAGAACGTGCCATGGAGTTTGAAAAAGTTGCTGGACAAGCCCGCGCGATGGGCTTGCAGATGGATATGATCACCCGCGAAGAGATGAAGGATTATAACCCCTTTGTTGAGACGCATGATCTTGAAGGTATCCTTTGGGACCCGCTTGACGGTGACATTGACCCCGCACAACTGACCCAAGCACTTGCCAAAGGTGCGCGCGATTTGGGAGCCAATATCCAGCGCTTTTGCCCAGCGACAGGTGTATCACGTGATGGGGATGAGTGGATCGTTCACACGGAAAAAGGCGATATCCGCTGCGAGAAAGTTGTGAACGCGGCGGGGTATTATGCAGCGCGTGTGGGTGAGTGGTTCAAGCCTTTCGGTGGCCGCGATGTGCCGTTAACGGTGATGTCACACCAATATTTTCTGACCGAAGAGATTGACGAGATCAAACAGTGGACCCAAGAAAATGGGCGCAAGACACCAATGATACGCGACGTAGATAGCAGCTATTATCTGCGCCAAGACAAAAACGGTCTGAATCTTGGACCATATGAATTCAACTGCAAAGCGCATTGGACTACCAAAGAAGATCCAATGCCGCACGATTTCAGCTTCCAGCTGTATCCCGATGATCTGGACCGCTTGGAATGGTACATTGAAGACGCGATGGAGCGCGTGCCTTTGCTTGGGACCGGTGGCGTTGGCCGCAACATTAACGGCCCAATTCCATATGCGCCTGATGGCTTGCCGATGATAGGTCCGATGCCTGGTGTGCAAAACGCCTTTGAGGCGCACAGCTTTACATTTGGTATCGTGCAAGGTGGTGGAGCAGGTAAAGCGATGGCCGAGTGGCTGATCCACGGAGAAACCTCAAACGATATGTGGGCCGTTGATCCCCGCCGCTACACCGCGCACGCTGATTTCGACTACAACTTGCAAAAGTCGCTCGAGACTTATGGCCATGAATACGGAATGCATTTCCCGCACAAAGAATGGCCTGCAGGGCGTGACAAAAAGCTGTCACCCAATGATGCGACCGTTCGCGCAAACGGCGGTGTGATGGGAGCTTATAACGGTTGGGAGCGTGCGAACTGGTTTGCCAAAGACGGTGATGATACCTCAATAGAGAGTACAGAAACATGGGACCGCGCAGGTCCATGGGAACCCCGCATCAAAGCTGAAGTAGAGGCGGTGCGTGACGGTGTAGGTGTTCTGGATTTGCCCGGGTTTTCGCGGTTCATCCTTAAGGGCGAAGGTGCTGCTGAGGCGCTTCGATCCACAATCACGGGCGCCTTGCCAAAGACTGGCCGGATGAACCTGGCGTATTTCGCAGACACCAAAGGCCGCCTTCTTACTGAGATGTCTGTTGGCCGTTTAGGCGAAGACGAGTTTCAACTTATCACCGCAGCACCTGCGCAGTGGCATGACTTTGAAGTGCTGCGTGACCGGTTGCCTGATGGTCTTGAGTTGGTGGATGTTACGGATGACTATTCGACCCTCATCCTAACGGGACCGAAGTCGCGCGAATTGTTGGCTGGCTTGACCGATGGTGATCTGTCGTTGGGGTGGCTAACGATCCAAGATGCAACTGTGGCTGGTGAACAGGCGCGTTTGATCCGTGTTAGCTTCGCTGGTGAATTGGGCTGGGAAATTCATGCACCGATGGGCAGCATCAAGGCCATCTATGACGCTGTGCTTGCTGCCGGTGCAACGCCGTTCGGGATGTATGCGCTTAACAGTATGCGGATCGAAAAAGGTTACCGTGCGTGGAAGGGTGATCTCTCGTCAGACTACACAGTGCTTGAAAGCGGGATGGAGCGTTTTGTGCGCCTCGATAAACCGCAGGACTTCGTGGGCAAAGCGGCTATCGCAGCAGAGCACCAGCAGGGGCGTAAGAAAGCTTTCGTCACCATGACTGTCGAGGCGGGCGAGCAAGACGCACCCTATATGGCGCCGGTCTATGCAAATGGTGAAGTGGTCGGTGAAGTCACATCTGCCGCTTATGGTTACCGGTGTGATCAGGCCATTGCGCTGGGCATGGTTCGCATTGATGCGGCGGTTGCTGGTACTCAGCTTGAGATTGATGTCTTCGGCAAGCGTATGGCGGCAGTGGTGCAAGAAGATCAGCCCCTTTGGGACCCTGAGAACGCTCGCATCCGCGCGTAATTTATTTGGCTTCGGCGCGGCCACTCGGGGCTGCGCCTTTCATTTTCATTATCTTTAAGGATCCTTCTGATGAGCCTTCCTGAAAAAGCCCGCGTTGTCATCATTGGCGGTGGCGTAATTGGTTGTTCTGTCGCCTATCACCTTGCGAAAAAAGGGTGGAAAGACATTGTCTTGCTTGAGCGAAAGCAGCTGACGTCTGGCACAACGTGGCACGCAGCGGGCCTGATTGCGCAGCTCCGTGCAACGGCTAACATGACGAAATTGGCTAAATATTCCCAAGAACTTTACGGCGAGCTTGAAGCAGAAACTGGTGTTGCTACGGGCTTCAAACGCTGTGGTTCAATCACGGTTGCGCTGACTGAAGAGCGGCGTGAAGAGATCTACCGCCAAGCTGCAATGGCGCGCGCTTTCGGTGTTGAGGTTGAGGAAATCTCTAACGAGCGTGTCCAAGAGCTTTACCCGCATATCAACCTCGATGGGGTTGTCGGTGCAGTTTATCTGCCCAAGGACGGGCAGGGCGATCCGGCCAACATCGCACTCGCGCTAGCTAAGGGCGCGCGTCAGAACGGCGCGCTTATTAAAGAACGCGTTAAAGTGACTGGCATCGCCAAAGAAGGACAACGCGTCACCGGTGTCGATTGGCAAACTGAGGATGGAAATACCGGTCATATCGAAGCAGACATGGTCGTAAACTGTGGTGGCATGTGGGGCCGTGAGGTTGGTAAAATGGCGGGCGTTTCGGTGCCGCTTCATGCTTGTGAACACTTCTATATTGTCACTGAAAACATTCCCGACATGACGCAGCTGCCCGTCCTGCGGGTGCCTGACGAATATGCGTATTACAAAGAAGATGCCGGTAAGATTTTGCTTGGTGCGTTCGAGCCCGAAGCCAAACCTTGGGCGATGGATGGCATTCCTGAGGATTTCGAATTTGATCAACTGCCCGAAGATTTTGATCATTTTGAGCCTATTTTGGAAAAAGCCGTGGACCGTGTGCCGCTGCTTGCTGAGGCGGGTATTCATACATTCTTTAACGGCCCGGAAAGCTTTACGCCCGATGATGCGTATCATCTTGGTCTTGCGCCCGAGTTGGATAATTTCTGGGTGGCATGTGGTTTCAACTCGATCGGCATTCAATCTGCTGGTGGGGCGGGTCACGCGTTGGCTGAGTGGATGGATAGCGGTGAAAAACCGTTTGATCTGGGTGATGTGGACATTGCACGGATGCAGCCGTTTCAGTCGAATGCGAAGTATTTGTATGAGCGTTCCAAAGAAACGTTGGGACTGCTTTACAAGGATCACTTTCCGTTCAAACAAAAAGAAACAGCACGCGGTGTGCGGCGCTCACCTTTCCATAACCATATGACAGAACGTGGTGCGGTGATGGGTGAGTTTGCTGGCTGGGAACGCCCCAACTGGTTCGCTCGTGAAGCGCAGGAGCCTGCGTATGAATATAGCTGGTCGCGTCAAAACTTCTTTGACAATGTCCGCGAAGAGCACATGGCCGTGCGTCAAAACGTGGGCATGTACGACATGTCATCATTTGGCAAAATCCGCGTTGAGGGGCCAGATGCCGAGGCGTTCTTGAACTATGTCGCTGGCGGTAATTATTCGGTACCTGTTGGCAAAATCGTCTATACGCAGTTTTTGAATAACCGCGCCGGCATTGAGGCGGATGTGACTGTAACACGCCTTGGCGAGACATCCTATTTGGTCGTGACGCCTGCTGCGACACGTCAGGCGGATCAGGTCTGGCTGATGCGTCACCGCGGTGATTTCAACGTTGTGATCATGGATGTTACTGCTGGTGAAGGTGTGCTGGCAATTATGGGGCCGCGCTCTCGTGAGTTGTTGCAGGCTGTATCGCCGAATGACTTCAGCAACGAAGTAAATCCCTTTGGCACTGCCCAAGAAATTGAGATCGGCATGGGCCTCGCCCGCGTTCACCGCGTCACATATGTCGGTGAGCTTGGGTGGGAAGTCTATGTCTCTGCGGATCAATGCGGTCATGTTTTTGAGGCGGTCGCTGAAGCCGGATTTGACCTTGGCGTGCGCCTATGCGGGATGCACATGATGGATACCTGCCGGATTGAGAAAGGCTTCCGGCACTTTGGCCATGATATTACTGCTGAGGATCACATCCTTGAAGCGGGGCTTGGCTTTGCGGTCAAAAAGGACAAAGAAAACTTCATTGGTCGCGATGCAATTTTGCGCAAACAGGACGCGGGCCTTGAGAACCGTTTGGTGCAATTCAAACTGAACGAGCCAGAGCCGCTGTTGTATCACAACGAGCCTATTTTACGCGATGGTGAGGTGGTCGGATATCTTTCCTCTGGCGCCTACGGTCACAACGAAGGAGCCGCAATGGGCATGGGCTACGTGCCGTGCAAAGGTGAGACCGCTGCTGAGATGCTCGGTTCAAAATTTGAGATCGATGTAGCCGGTGTGCGCGTTGAGGCGACAGCACAGATGAAACCTTTCTACGATCCGAAGTCAGAACGGGTTAAGGTCTGAGATAATTCAGTGTAAAGGCGGGGCATGAGTGATACCTATGCCCCGCCCGATATCCCGCTAGAGATCTTGCACGACGATCATGAGATTGTTGTGGTGAACAAACCTGAGGGTTTGTTGAGTGTTCCCGGCAAGGGTGAACATCTGGCTGATTGCCTTGAGGCGCGGGTCCGTGCGGTGTTTCCAACAGCGTTGACGGTCCACCGGCTTGATCGCGACACGAGTGGCGTCATGGTGTGGGCGCTGACTCCTTATGCCCAACGTCATATCAACCTGCAGTTTGAAAAACGCCGCCCCAAAAAGACGTATGTTGCGCGGGTGCATGGCAGTGTTGAGGGGGACGAGGGCACTGTAGATTTGCCGATGATCGTCGATTGGCCAAACCGCCCGCTACAGAAGATTTGTCATGAGATGGGCAAGCCTGCGGTCACCAATTGGAAAGTGATTAAGCGCTTGGACGGCGAGACGCGGCTGCGCATGTTCCCGCAAACGGGCCGGTCCCACCAGTTGCGCGTTCACTGCCTTAGCATGGGAAATCCGATTATTGGCGACCCGTTCTATGCGCCTGAAACAGCGGCAGAATATCCACGTATGATGCTGCACTCAGAGGTGTTGGAATTGCACCATCCCGACGGTGGGCAGCGTCACCGTTTCCGCGCAAAGGTCCCATTTTAGGCAGCGGCAATAGGCGTAACGAAAAAGGCCCCGCATGTTGCGAGGCCTTCTTTTTGTTTCTAGCGCAGTTCCTATTCGGCGACAAATCCGGATAGTGCTTTGACTTCAAGGAATTCATGAAGACCGAACGCACCACCTTCGCGGCCATTGCCTGACTGCTTATAGCCGCCAAAAGGCGAGCCTTGAGCAAAGCCTTTGCCGTTGGTTTCAACCATTCCTGAGCGCAGTTGACGACCCACGCGCATACGCTTGGCATCGTCCGAGCTTTGCACATAGTTGGTAAGACCGTAGACAGTGTCATTTGCCAGTGCGACAGCTTCTTCTTCGGTGTCAAACGGAATGATTGACAGCACAGGGCCAAAAATCTCGGTCCGCGCAATTTCCATGTCGTTGTTCACATCAGCAAAAACTGTCGGGCGAACAAAATAGCCACGGTTCAAGCCGTCTGGGCGGCCTGTGCCACCAGCGACAAGGCGCGCTTCTTTCTTGCCAATCTCGATCAGGTCCTGGATTTTGGTGAACTGTGCTTCTGACACGACGGGGCCAATGTGCTCGCCTTCTTCAGATGCAGGACCGACGCGTGTTGCTTCTGCTGTTGCTGCGGCTTGGATAACTGCTTCATCATAGCGGCTGCGTTCGACAAGCATACGTGTGGGGGCGTTACATGACTGGCCGGAGTTGCGGAAACAGCGTGCTGCTCCGCGGTTTACAGCATCTTCGTCTGCATCGGCGAAAATGATGTTTGCACCTTTGCCGCCCAATTCAAGGCTGACGCGCTTGAGAGTGTCAGCGGCGGCTTTCGAAATTGCGATACCTGCGCGTGATGAGCCTGTGAAGCTGACCATGTCCACATCAGGGTGGCATGAAAGTTGTGAGCCAACGCCGGGTCCATCCCCGTTTACCAAGTTGAACACGCCAGCAGGGAACCCCGCTTCATGCATGAATTCAGCAAACAAAATACCCGACAGCGGGGATACTTCGGATGGTTTCAGCACGACTGTACAGCCGGTCGCGATGGCGGGAATAACTTTCAGGATGATCTGGTTCATTGGCCAGTTCCAAGGCGTGATCAAAGCACAAACGCCAATCGGCTCCAGAAGTGTAGCCTCGGTTGGTGTGTGCATTTTTTCAAATTCAAACCCGTCAAAGGCTTTCAAAAAGCCGTCGATGTGCCATGTGCCGGCGCCAATTTGTTGAACGCGTGCAAGTTGCTGCGGTGCGCCCATCTCTGTTGAGATTGCTTGGGCCATGTCTTCGGCGCGGGACACGTAAATGTCGCGGAACTTTTGCAACAATGCGACGCGGTCAGCTTTGTCTGTTTGGGACCAGCCGGGAAATGCGGCTTTCGCTGCTGCGACTGCTGCATCTGTGTCAGCCTGATCCCCGATGGCGATCGTGGCGCATACTTCCTCGGTTGAGGGGTTGATGACATCCATCGTTGCAGCACTGTTGGGGGCGACCCATTGACCGTTGATGTAGAATTCCTGAGTGTTCATTTTGCGCTCCCTGACGGCCTAAATTTTGTGCACACTGTCACGAGGAGGCGGGTTCGTTCAAGCCTCAGTTACGTCACTAACATGCGGGTTCCGACCTTTACGTGCGGATAAAGCATTTGCATGTGATCATTGCGCAGTTTGATGCAGCCAGTCTCATAGGCCAGCCCGATTGACCACGGTATGTTGGTGCCGTGAATGCGGTAGTATGTGGGGCGCCCGTTCACTGCCATGTAAAGCGCTGCCGCGCCCATGGGGTTACGCGGATCGCCGCCATCAAGCCCGCCTTTGTATTGAGCATAAAGGTCTGGTCTTCGTTTGAGCATACGGGGCGTCGGGGTCCAGCGGCGCCATTCAGCTTTGTGGTGAATTGTGGCGCGGCCTTTGAAATCAAGGCCTTGTTCACCCAAGGAAACGCCCACGCGCCACGCCACGCCACGCTTGCGAATATGAAAAAGCTGAAACCGGTCTGACAACACCCGAATACTGCCTACGCGCCACGATTCAGGAACTTTAACCATCGCGGGTTTGAAATGCTCTTCCAGCTCGTACGCGCCATTCGAGTCTTTCGCTGCACGCTTAAAGAACGCCGCAGCGGGAGAAGCTGCAAGCAAGGCAGGTGATGCAAAAAGAAAAGATCGCCGAGAAATCATAACAAGACACCGTTTACGGCCTTTAAGGTTAACATAAGGCGAAATGTGGGCGCAAAACGAAAGCCGCCGCATCACAAAATTTTGCCTCAGACAGCGACCAGATAACAAAAAGCCCCACTATTTCTAGCAGGGCTTTGAGATGATTAAGCGGTGAGAAAGAATTTATTCTTCTTCGTCGCCTTTTTTCTTTTTCGGCTCTTCTTTGATCTCTTCGCCAGTTGCTTGATCCACTACTTTCATAGAAAGGCGAACCTTGCCGCGGTCATCAAAGCCCAGCAGTTTGACTTTCACTTCCTGGCCCTCTTTGAGGACGTCGGATGGGTGGTTCAAACGGCGGTTTTCGATTTGGCTGACGTGTACCAAGCCATCGCGCTTACCAAAGAAGTTCACGAATGCACCGAAGTCGACGATTTTGACGACTGTACCGGTGTAGACCGCGTTCACTTCTGGCTCTGCCACGATGGAATAGATCATGTCGTAGGCTTTTTGGATGGCTTCTGCGTTTGCAGAGGCGATCTTGATGATGCCGTCATCGTTGATGTCGACTTTAGCGCCGGATGTTTCAACGATTTCACGGATCACTTTACCACCAGAACCGATGACCTCACGGATTTTATCCGTTGGAACCTGCATTGTTTCAATGCGCGGCGCGTGAGCAGAGAATTCACTCGCGCCAGACAGCGCTTTGTTCATCTCGCCAAGGATATGCATACGACCGTCTTTTGCTTGGTCGAGTGCTTTTTCCATGATCTCAGGTGTGATGCCTGCGACTTTGATGTCCATTTGAAGTGATGTGATACCTTTTTCGGTACCCGCCACTTTGAAGTCCATATCGCCAAGGTGATCTTCGTCGCCAAGGATATCGGTCAGGATCGCGTATGATCCGTCATCTTCAAGAACGAGGCCCATAGCCACACCAGCAACAGCTGATTTAAGCGGCACACCAGCGTCCATCATGGACAAAGAGCCACCACAAACTGACGCCATTGAAGACGAACCGTTTGATTCAGTGATCTCAGAAACAACGCGCACAGTGTACGGGAAGTCTGTTGCAGCTGGCAGAACAGCCTGAAGAGCCCGCCATGCGAGTTTACCGTGACCGATTTCGCGGCGACCGGGAGGGCCAAAGCGGCCAACTTCACCAACGGAATAGGGAGGGAAGTTATAGTGCAGCAAGAAGTTCGACTTATACATGCCCTGAAGGCTGTCAATCATCTGCTCGTCATCGCCCGTGCCCAAAGTGGTCACAACCAAGCCTTGTGTCTCGCCGCGTGTGAACAGGGCTGAGCCGTGTGTACGTGGCAAGAAGCCAGTTTCACAAACGATGTCGCGGACTTCATCCGTACGACGACCGTCAATGCGCTTGCCGTTTTTCACAACATCACCGCGCAGAACGCCGCTTTCGAGTTTCTTGAGCGCTGTGCCAAGGTTCTCGTCTGCGAGCTGCTCTTCTGACAGGCTTGCTTTGATTTCTTCTTTGACGGCGGCAACAGCGGTTGTGCGCTCTTGCTTGTCACCGATTGCATATGCCGCGCGCATTTTCTCTTCGCCAGCGGCTTTAACTGCTGCGAACAAATCGCTGTAGTCAGGTGCCTGGAAGTCAAACGGCTCTTTGGCGCAATCTTCAGCCAAAGCAATGATCAGATCGATCGCTGGTTGGATTTGCTCGTGAGCAAATTTCACAGCGCCAAGCATCTCGGCTTCAGTAAGCTCGTAAGCTTCTGATTCAACCATCATCACAGCGTCTTTTGTGCCGGCAACAACCAGATCAAGGCGTTGATCAGGGTTGTTCTTTAGATCGTGCATATCGTCGATCTCTGGGTTCAAGATGTAATCGCCATCTTCATAACCGACGCGGCACGCAGCGATTGGGCCCATGAATGGAGCACCAGAAATGGTCAGCGCAGCAGATGCCGCGATCATTGCAACCATGTCAGGGTCGTTTACGCCGTCGTGCGACAGAACAGTACAGATCACCAGAACTTCGTTTTTGAAGCCAGGAACAAACAACGGACGGATCGGACGGTCGATCAGGCGCGATGTCAGTGTTTCTTTTTCTGTTGGGCGGGCTTCGCGTTTGAAAAAGCCACCGGGGACTTTACCAGCAGCGTAGTATTTCTCGTTGTAGTGCACTGTCAGCGGGAAGAAGTCTTGGCCCGGCTTTTGTGCTTTTGCGAAGGTGACGTTCGCCATTACGGATGTCTCACCGTAAGTAGCGATAACAGAACCATCAGCTTGGCGAGCAACTTTGCCTGTCTCAAGCGTGAGGGTTTCTTCACCCCATTGGATAGATTTTTTCGTGACGTTAAACATATACGTTTCCTAGTTCGGCCCACGTGGGGCCATTAGCGTAGAGGGCGAATTCCCTCTGATCCCGATATCTTATTTGGTGGGCGCTGGAATCCGGGCGCCAACTTTCAGATAGCGGCGCAATACAACAGAAAGGGCAGTTTGGGAAGCAATACCGCAAGGCCGCCAATATTCCGGCGTATAGCGTCCGAAAATGGCCTTTGGGGCGGTAGGATAGAAAGCAAAAAGGCCGCCTGATTTAACAGACGGCCTTTTCGTATTCGACTGGTTTGAAATGCGCTTAGCGGCGCAGGCCCAAACGCTTAATCAGGTCTTGGTAACGTGCTTCGTCTTTGCCACGGACATAGTCCAAAAGCTTACGACGCAGAGCAACCATTTTCAAAAGGCCACGGCGACCGTGGTTGTCTTTTTTGTGTGTTTTGAAGTGCTCAGTCAGGGTCGCGATGCGCGACGACAAGATTGCAATCTGAACTTCGGGGGAACCAGTGTCACCCTCTTTGATTGCGAAATCTTTCATGATCTGTGCTTTTGTTTCAGCTGTAATCGACATCGGGGTCTCCTTTAAGGTTAGAGTGATGGCGCAAGCCGAGATGTCGTTCAGCAGGGCCCATGGAGGTATCCACACAAAGCGCGGATGAGGGCGTATAGGCGCAGATGGCTGTAAATGGAAGCGATTCTTTGCGCTCGGCTTACTGCGTTACAGCCTAGTTTACTCCGCAGCGGGGCCAATCACCGTTCCGTAAGCATCCGACATACGCATCACCACCAAATCGGAGACATCCTCAATAGCGTTAGACGTGACTGTCCCAATCGTTTGCCCCGCCAACAAAACCTCGGTCGTGCCATTCAAGCGTGGCCGCAGTTGCACTTCACTGGGGTCATAGGTTTTCTCGTCATCAATAATCACAATCAGCTGGTCTGTGTCGGGCCTGAACTCCGCAATATTACACGGATATTGCCATGCCCATTGGGCAAAGCTTGGCGGACGGATTGATGGCTCTGGTGATATTAGCTTTAACATTTTAACCCCTACTCAAACTATCGCCCAAAGACGGGTGATCTGTGGCAAGGATGTGGAGGTGTCCGCCGCGAACTGTGGCAAGAGTTTGGGCTTTAGTGAGATTTGTTCGCAGTTAAGTCCAAAGTACAGGTTTTTGACTGTAGGCAATATAAAGCGGGTGTTTGGGGTGCCCGTCTTTGGACAAGCCCAAATGCGATAGCGGTTTGCCCGTTTGAACGAGTAGTCCTTTCACAAAGGCGCCTCGCTGCATAAAGGCACCGTGTGTTCCCCATGCGCAGACAATTTGATTTGCGATGACCGCCGCCTGCGTGATTGCGGCGTCATTATTCGGACCGATTGGGTCTTTTGAAGCGCGCATTTTGCGTGGGTCTGTGTCACGCCACGCAAAGATATTGGTCACGCAAAAGCTGCCAAAGCCCAAGGTCCGCGCACGCCTTTCACAACGCTCAACAGTTGGGTCGTTTTGCACCTCTGTTGCGGTGGACGGGTTTAGCATAACGAACAAAACGTGCTCTTGGGATTGGTCCCAGGTGCGCGTGAGGGAGTAGCGGTATTTCTCACAATCTGAATAGACCGCTACGGACGGCGCATCATCTTTGATATGTGTTCGTGTGATCATTCGGCAGGTAAGTTAAACACCCGCGAAGGATGCAGGTTGCCCGCTTTGAAAATACCAACAGCGACAGGGACGCCTTGGTGGCTTACCCACGCTTCTTCGCCATATTCCGCCGCGCCAATTGCCATGGCAGGGTTGCCGTTGCGAAACCGCGTGGCCGCTGCTGCATCACATGTCAGATGTGGTAGATCGCTCAGACCCAACTCAAGCGGGAGCAGCAGGTCGTCAATATCAGCGGTACGCGCAAGCTCTTCAATGCGCTCAAGACCGATCGCGTTTTCTACGTCAAAAGGGCCTGACCATACACGGCGTAACCATGCAACGTGACCATAACAGCCCAACGCGTCGCCCAAATCACGCGCGACTGATCGCACGTATCCGCCTTTGCCGCAGGTCATTTCAATAATCGCGTGATCCGCATCTGGCCGGTCACTCAGGATAATCTCGTCAACAAAAAGTGGACGCGCGGCGACTTCGAAGTCTTCACCATCACGGGCGAGTTTATAGGCGCGTTCACCATCGATTTTCACGGCTGAAAATTTTGGGGGCACTTGCTCAATATCGCCCAGAAATGCCTGAAGTTTTGCTTTGATGTCATCGTCCGTGGGGCGGGTGTCAGAGCGTGCTATGATTTCACCCTCTGCGTCATCAGTGTTGGTTGCCTCACCAAATTTCACGGAAAACTCGTATGCCTTAAGCGCGTCTGTGATGTAGGGAATGGTTTTTGTGGCCTCACCCAACGCTACGGCCAGAACGCCGGTCGCATCAGGATCGAGCGTGCCTGCGTGCCCTGCTTTTTTGGCATTGAACGCCCAACGCACTTTGTTCACCACAGTCGTAGACGTGGGACCTGCGGGTTTATCAATGATGATCCAGCCGCTGATATCGCGGCCATTTTTGCGTCGTGCCATGTAAATACTCGGTGTTAGTGTGAGGCAGAGATGATCGGGCCCATCGGCTGACCAATATCAGAGCGGCCAAGGGATGGGGCGTGTAACTTGCTTATGCGCCCGTCAAAGTAAAGCGCGTTGGGTGTTTTAAGGGCACCTCTGAAAAAGAGCGCCATCTGGTGGAACGTAACAGCCCCGTTCGACATGACGAAAAAGGCGGTCTTGCCATTGTCGGTAGTGCCAACGCCATTGCGGATGTTGGTAAAGGTGCTTTTGGGCAAAAAGCGGGGATGCAATTCGCCGTCAATCACAAACATCGGACCGGATTGTGTTGCATGGACACAGGGCTGTGGGGATTGCTGAAAAGCGAGGGTTTCAATAACCCGAACGGCGCTGGGCGTGATGCACAGGATCCCGTTTGGTAACAGCCCGAAGTTGCCGGGGCCTGCGTTTGGGATGACACGCATGATTTCAACGCCGTCCTCCACATAGTAACCGACGGGTGATCGATCCGGATGATACATGCCTGCGTTCATCGCAAAAGGCAGGGGGCCTTGGGTGGCCTCAAGGCGGCGGAAACTGCCAATGACCTCACCATCGTCACCCCTAAGATGCAGTCGCAACACGGACGGGTCGTCCACAGTACAAACGGTATATTCAGCACCTTCATGGCTTTGAACGGCGCATGTCGTTGGTTGAACATCTGCAAGCGCGCATGTGCCCGCGGCCCAAAAGGCCAACGTGAGAAGCGCACGCCGCATTGCTTTAGTCCTCGGCGTCGTCGCTGGGCGCTTGCGCATCACGGCGCACAACGTCTTGGGCCAGCAATTTCTTGGTCGCATCAATTTGATCGTAGGTGTCATCCGCCAAAAACCGCAGCTCGGGCGAAAAGCGTAGGGTCAGCTTTTTATCAAGCGCGTGTCGCAACTCACCTTTGTTGCGCTTAAGTGCGGCGATTGCCTCTTCCTTTTTGTCCCCGCCCAATGGCAGCGCGTAAACAGTCGCAATCCGCAAGTCGGGGCTTACGCGCACTTCGCCAATAGATAGATACAGCCGGTTCAGGTCTGGATCGTGGATTTCTCCACGTGTCAAAACCTCCGACAGAGTGCGGCGAATAAGCTCGCCAACGCGCAATTGGCGTTGGGACGGAGCACCAGAGTTATCAAATTTGTTCTTTGCCATACGCGGGATGTATGACGGATGGCCTTCCTTGCCAAGCGTAGGTGTCGTAGGACGGTACGGAATATGGAGAGAATGATGACTGATTTGCCGAAAATAGTGGTAACGGGTGCTTCTGGCCGGATGGGGCAGATGCTGTGCCAGACAATTTCCCAGAGTAATGCCTGCACATTGGTTGGTGCGATTGAGCGTGCGGGTCACGACTGGATCGGCCGTGATATCGGCGTTGCGATGGGTGGTACTGAAATGGGCGTGATCGTCAGCGACGATGCCCTTGCTGCATTTGCACAAGCACAGGCAGTCATTGATTTCACCGCTCCCGAAGCGACGATTGAGTTTGCGGCCATCGCTGCACAGGCCCGTGCGGTGCACGTCATCGGCACGACGGGCTTCACGGACGAGCAGATCGAGCGGCTTGAGCCGGCCAGCCGTCACTCGGTTCAGGTGCGCGCGGGAAACATGTCTCTGGGTGTAAACTTGCTGACGAAACTTACCCAAATGGTGGCCAAAGCGCTGGATGAGGATTTTGACATCGAAGTGATAGAAGCCCACCACCACCACAAAGTGGATGCTCCAAGCGGAACTGCATTGATGTTGGGCGAGGCTGCTGCAGCGGGTCGCGGTGTTGCACTGAGCGATGTGCGCGACGCGGGACGCGATGGCATGACGGGCGCCCGCAAACGCGGCGATATCGGTTTTGCCGTGGTCCGTGGTGGTGATATTGTTGGAGAGCATGACGTGATGTTTGCCGCCGCTGGTGAGCGTATTGTGTTGCGCCACATGGCAACAGACAGAGCGATCTTTGCGCGCGGTGCCCTAAAGGCTGCACTTTGGGGTCAATCGCGCGGGCCTGGGCAATACGATATGTTCGACGTTTTGGGCCTTTAGGCCGCTGATTGATCCAAATTGGCATGCCTTGCGTAACAACAGTGTATGTCAACGAGGATCGCACCATGGGCTTGGGAAATGTCTTTGCCACTATTTTGATTGGAACATGTGCGCTTGCGTCTGCAGCGCAGGCCGATGGTTTTGCGAAGATTGATAACGAAGAACGCTTTCGCAGCGTGATCCAAGGCAAGTCACTTCACTACCCGGGCATTAAATTGCGTGTTGAAGAAACGGGCGAGATTATGGGCCGCGCACTTGGTCGTGCCGTGACTGGCGATTGGGCGTGGCAATCAGGCTATTTTTGTAGAAATCTTAAGTGGGGATCGCGTGACATTGGCTACAACTGCCAAGAGGTGCGCGTGAACGATAACAAGTTACGCTTTACATCAGATCGTGGCGCAGGACGTTCGGCGGTTTTATCACTGCGCTAGCGCTGCCTTACATCTTGATCAAAAGTCGATCGCGATGCCTTTCTTTTCCCAATCACCAAAGCGAACAGGTTCGGGGCCATCGCGGCCACCAAGTTCCTTGGGCAGTGCGTCGGCTTTTGCTTTGGCGCGGCGCTCTTCGGCTTCGGCCAGCGCGCGTTTAGCGGCGTCAGGAAGATTTTGGTACGGGTCATTTGTTGCGTCAGTCATGAGCGTGATATAGGCCGCAAGCAATTGTTGATCAAGGATATCACCACATGGCGGATCAAGGACTGGCTCCACGGCGCGCAGCGCTCAAACTTCTTGAGGCTGTTTTGGCCCAAGGGCGTTTGCTGGCCGAGGTGAGCAATACCCTCGATCACCTCAAGGCAGAGGACCGCGCACGCGCGTATCGTCTGGCCGTTCAAACACTGCGGCACCTTGATAAATGTGACCACGTTCTTAAACCGTATTTGAAAAAAAACCCTCCGCTGATCGTGATGAATATTTTACGATTAGGCGTTGTTGAGATCTGCGAAGACGGCGCTGCGGCACACGGTGTGGTGAACGCAGGCGTCACGCTGACTTCGAAATTACCCCGGGTTGGCGGCCTTAAAGGTATGGTTAATGCTGTGTTGCGCCGCGTGGCCGAAACGGGTCCGGATGCTTGGGCAAAACTGCCGCCCGCCCGCATGCCCAATTGGCTGCGTGGCCCGCTTGTGGCGGCGTGGGGCCGTAGCAGTGTCGAGGTCATGGAAAAAGTCCAAGCCGCAACGCCTCCGCTCGATATTTCTTTGCGTGGTCGCGATGGTGATGTGACGCCCGAAGCTGTGACGCTTCCCACAGGATCACACCGTCTTGCGGCGTTCGGGCAAGTCTCAAAGCTTGATGGTTTCGATGAGGGTGCTTGGTGGGTTCAAGACGCCGCGGCTGCCCTTGCTGTCAAAGTGCTTGCCCCCAAAGTAGGTGAGCGTGTCTTGGACCTGTGTGCAGCACCAGGTGGCAAGACGATGCAATTATCTGCGGCTGGTGCGGATGTGGTGGCTGTTGATGATAATGCCAACCGTCTCAAGCGGGTTGAGGAAAACCTCGCGCGTGTGGATTTGAAGGCGCAGCTGGTGAACAGCGATGTGTTTGAAGTGAGCGAAGATGAGCACGGGCTTTTCGATGCTGTATTGCTGGATGCGCCTTGCTCGGCAACCGGTACGATGCGCCGACATCCGGATTTGCCCCACGCCAAAGACGGCAGTGATTTTGGTGCGCTGATCGATTTACAGGCCCGAATGCTTGCGCACGCGATGCGCCTTGTGAAACCGGGTGGCCGGCTGGTTTTCTGCACCTGTAGCCTGCTGCCCGATGAGGGCGAGGTCCACATTGATGAGGCGGATCTGACAGGCTGGAGCGTTGACCGTGCGGCGCTGTCTGTTGAGGGTGTTGAACCAAATTGGATCAGTGAAGAGGGCGGTTTGCGCTTGCGGCCTGATTATTGGGCTGAACGCGGCGGCATGGACGGATTTTATATCGTGTGCCTGCGCAAAGACGATTGATGACACCTTGCGAGCAACGGGCTAACCTGTGACAAAACCGGCCATATCGTAGGATGTGGTGTTGGGGTGTTGCGGCATAAACGTCGCGTAGTCGGGTGAGTTAGTTGAGCAAAAAACAAGTTCCAACGATGGCGGATCGCTTTCATGCGTGGCGTGCTGGTAAATGCGCTGCGGCGACGGGATTTGTGGGCCAGCCTGAGCCTCGCAGTATTGGCAGTTACAACAAAGGCCGCCAGATCGTGGCGGGTAACTTGATGTTTGCGGGAGAATTGATCGAAGCGCCCGATACATCACTTTGGGACATTGAAATGCCGTCCGCGGATTTCAGTAGTGAGGCTCACGGGTTCTTGTGGCTTGATGATCTGGCCGCGGCAGGTGATGCCAAGGCACGCGATCTGGCGGGGCATTGGCTTTCGGAGTGGATCACGAAGTATCCCGCACCTTCACTGCCCGCATGGTCCCCTGAGGTAACAGGGCGGCGCGTGATCCGGTGGGTGAACAACGCGCTGTTTATTTTGCGCGGTAGTGGCGCGGACATCTCTGACGATTACTATACATCTCTTTCCAAACAGACTGAATTCTTGGCCCGCCGTTGGCGTGTTTTGCCAAGTGGTTTAAGCCGTTTCGAAGCGCTTGTTGGGATCATTTATGCTGGTCTTACCATTGAGGGGATGCAGCATCACGTTGATCCGGCCATGAAAGCATTGGCCAGTGATTGTGACGCCCACATTGATGCGCAAGGCGCGATTGTAAGCCGTAATCCCGAAGAGCTGTTGGACGTATTGACACATTTGACGTGGGTGCAAAAAGCGTGTGCTGCTGTTGGGCGTGAGCCAGCAACTGCGATCAGTAATGCGGTTGAGCGGATAGGCCCAACTCTGCGGGCGCTGCGACACGCGGATGGTGGACTTACGCGTTTTCATGGCGGTGGGCGCGGCGTGGACGGCAAGCTGGACCAAGCGCTTGCAGATGCTGCGAGCCGCATGGCGCGTACGGGTGATACTGCCATGGGATTTGCGCGGTTGAATGGCGGACGCACGAGCCTGATTATTGATGCAAGCCCGCCTCCTGTAACCACGAATGCGCGCCGGGCACATGCCAGCACCTTGGCGATGGAACTCACGTCTGGCAGGCGGCCATTGATCGTAAACTGTGGCGCAGGTGTATCTTTTGGCGATAGATGGGCGCGGGCGGGACGGGCGACGCCGTCGCATTCTGTTCTGCATCTTGAGGGGCAGTCCTCTGCGCAGTTGAACGATGAAGGGCATCTGGTGGGTGGTCCGCAAACGGTTCAGTTGGATATTCAGCGCACCGCAGAGAACCAAAAGCTGGGGGCCGCGCATGATGCTTGGGCAGGCTCACACGGGCTGACGCATGTGCGTGAGTTGGAGCTGTCCGCAGATGGGCGCGTTTTAAACGGTTCTGACATGCTTACAACGATGAATGATGCGGATAAGAATCGCTTTGACTTGGCTTTGGATGCCACATCTTTGCAGGGCATTGCCTACAGTGTTCGGTTTCACCTGCATGCAGAAGTGGACGCTTCACTGGACATGGCTGGCCGTGCGGTATCGCTTGTTTTACGCTCGGGTGAAATTTGGGTTTTTCGCGCAATTGAAGGTGTGCAACTGTCACTTGAGCCGTCTGTTTATCTGGAAAAGGGGCGAATTGCCCCGCGTGCGACAATGCAGATTGTCCTTTCGGGTAAAGCCGTGGCATACGCCAGCCAAGTGAAATGGTCACTCTCCAAAGCGCAGGACACGCCGCTGGCGGTCCGCGATTTGTTCGACAGTGGCGATGCACGCGACTGGAACGACTAAACTTAGGACCAAACACATGCCCAATCTTGCCCCTGTTACCCGCGCTTTACTGTCAGTTTCTGACAAAACCGGACTTGTTGAATTGGGCCAAGCGCTTGCACGGCACGGGGTTGAATTGCTGTCTACGGGCGGCACAGCAAAGACGCTACGCGATGCGGGTCTTAACGTGAAAGACGTGTCCGAGGTGACGGGTTTCCCCGAAATGATGGATGGGCGTGTCAAAACCCTTCATCCCGTTGTGCATGGTGGCCTTCTTGCCCTGCGCGACAACACAGAGCACCGCGCCGCGATGGATGAGCATGGTATTGGCCCGATCGATTTGGTTGTCGTGAACCTTTATCCGTTTGAAGAAACAGTGGCTAAGGGCGCCGACTACGACACCACGATTGAGAACATCGATATTGGTGGACCTGCGATGATCCGCTCGGCCGCAAAAAACCACGGGTTTGTGAACGTTGTTGTTGATGTTGAAGATTATGCGGCTGTCATTGCGCAACTTGATGCAAATGGTGGGCAAACTGAGTACGCATTCCGTCAAGGTCTGGCCCAAACGGCCTATGCGCGCACCGCAGCGTACGACACTGCGGTTAGCACTTGGATGGCTGCGCAGGTCGAAGGCACGCCGCGCCGTGTTTCAGTTTCAGGCACATTGGCGCAAACACTACGCTACGGCGAGAACCCGCATCAGTCAGCGGCGTTCTACACGGATGGCAGCACCCGCGCGGGCATCGCTACGGCCAAACAACACCAAGGCAAAGAGCTGTCGTACAACAACATCAACGACACGGATGCGGCGTTTGAATTGGTAAGTGAATTTGGCGGTGGTGCGCCAGCCTGCGCCATCATCAAGCACGCTAACCCATGTGGTGTGGCGACAGGTGAGACACTTCGTGATGCCTACACGCGGGCCTTCCAATGCGACCAGACAAGCGCTTTTGGCGGGATCATCGCGTTGAACCAAACGTTGGACGCTGCAACGGCTGAGGAAATCACCAGCATCTTTACCGAAGTGGTCATCGCCCCTGATGCAACGCCTGAGGCGATGGAAATCTTTGCCAATAAGAAAAATCTGCGCCTTTTGACCACTGGTGGTTTGGCGGATGCTTCTGCGGCAGGTCAGACGATCCGTCAGGTAGCAGGTGGCTATCTTGTGCAAGACAAAGACACAGGCCGCGTCAGCATGGACGACCTGAAGGTGGTGACGAAAAAGCAGCCAAGTGAGCAAGAAATGAAAGACTTGATGTTTGCTTGGACCGTGGCGAAGCACGTCAAATCAAACGCAATTATCTACGTCAAAGACGGCGCTACCGTTGGTGTGGGCGCAGGCCAGATGAGCCGCGTTGACAGCACACGCATTGCTGCGCGCAAAGCCGAAGATATGGCGCAAGAACTTGGTTTGGCCGCACCCTTGACCCAAGGGTCTGTGGTTGCGTCCGATGCGTTCTTCCCATTTGCAGACGGCTTGATCACTGCGGCTGAAGCAGGTGCCACCGCAATTATTCAACCCGGCGGCTCAATGCGTGACGATGACGTAATTGCTGCAGCTGATGAGGCTGGCCTTGCTATGGTATTCACCGGCATGCGCCATTTCCGCCACTAATGAAGCGCGCGCTCACAGTTGCCGCGCTGATCTTTGTATTGGATCAAGCGATTAAGGTTTGGGTCGTTCAAGTCATGGACCTTAAAACGCTTGGGTCGATCAACGTGATTGATCCCTACCTTAATCTGCGCATGGCATGGAACCGGGGTGTTAACTTCGGTTTGGGTGCTGGGCTCGACATGCGCTGGATACTCATTGGTGTCGCACTTGTGATCACGGCTGCTGTGGTGTGGTGGGTTGCGCGTGAACAAATGGGCAAATGGGCGCAGATCAGCGCCGGTTTGCTTATTGGCGGGGCGCTTGGCAACATCATTGACCGGATTGTTTACGGTGCCGTTGCGGACTTTTTGAATATGTCCTGCTGCGGGATTGAGAACCCTTTTGCGTTTAACGTGGCCGACATCGCCATTTTTGTGGGCGCGATTGGTTTGGTTTTTTTGACGCCGTCTGGTGAAAATAAGAAAAGCACCTGACGCGCCTAAAAATCTAGGTTATCTAAACATAACGACTGGGCAGGGGCATTATGGGTTATCTGATTAAAGCCACGATTTTGATGATTGTTACCACTCTTGCACTTGCTGGCTGCGAGCGCGGGGAACCTCAGCTGTTGAATTTGAAAAAGTCGCAGTCTGGCCCTGATGAATTTGCAATTTTGCCAAATAAGCCGCTGCAAGAACCTGCTAGTTTTGCTGAGCTTCCTACACCTACATTGGGTCAATCCAATCTGGCAGACCCCACACCTTTTCGCGATGCTGTGGCAACACTTGGCGGTAGCCCGCAACGCATGAACGCTGATGGTCGTGCGGGCGACAGTGCTGTTCTGGCGCATGCTGGCCGTTACGGGACTGACGCCAATATCCGCTCCACTCTGGCGGCCAGTGATCTGGAGTTCCGCAAAGCAAACCGTGGGCGTTTGTTGGAACGCGCGGCAAATGTGAATGTTTATTTCAAAGCCTATGCTCAGCAAGCATTGGATCAGCATGCCGAGCTTGCACGTCTGCGCAGCGCTGGCGTGCGCACCCCCGCTGCACCGCCGCTGCCGCTTGCCGAATAACTCATCACGAGTACGCCATCGGCCTTGAATGATTTGCGCGCCACCGTAGCTTACAGTCTGTAACAACGGAGTGTTTTCGATGCGCTTAGCCTTTCTTATGCTTGCCTCATTACTGTGGATGCCACTGACTGCGGCTGCGGCGGATAATGTCACAACATTCGCGCTTGATAACGGCATGGAGGTGGTTGTGATCGAAGACCACCGCGCACCTGTTGTGGTGCACATGGTCTGGTACCGCGCAGGTGCCGCTGATGAAGACCCCGGAAAATCTGGTATCGCACATTTTCTTGAGCACCTGTTATTCAAAGCAACGGATGACATGGAAGCGGGCGAATTTTCCAAAGTCGTTGCGGCCAACGGTGGGCGCGACAATGCGTTTACCAGTTACGACTACACTGCGTATTTTCAACGCGTGGCTGCGGACCGCCTTGACTTGATGATGCGGATGGAAAGCGACCGAATGCGCGATCTACGCCTGACTGAAGATGATATCGAGACCGAGCGGAACGTTGTTCTGGAGGAACGCAACCAGCGCACAGAAAACGATCCGGGGTCCTTGTTTGGGGAACAGCGCATGGCAGCACAATACCAAAATCACCCTTACGGCATTCCCGTCATCGGTTGGAAGCATGAGATTGCGCAGTTGGGATTAGACGATGCGCTGGCATATTATCAGCGCTTTTACGCTCCTAATAATGCCGTGTTGGTTGTGGCGGGTGATGTGTACCCAGATGAGGTGAAGCGCCTTGCGGAAACGTATTACGGCGTACTTGAGCCAACCAAAGACCTTACGGCGCGTGCGCGGCCTACTGAGCCGCCGCACCGCGCCGAACGCAGGTTGGTATTTGAAGACCCCCGCGTGGCACAGCCCTACGTGATCCGCACATATTTGGCGCCTGAGCGTGACAGTGGTGCGCAAGAAAAAGCAGCGGCGTTGACACTGTTGTCCGAATTGTTGGGTGGCAATCCCGCGACCTCATTCTTGGGGCAGCGGCTGCAATTTGATAGCCAAGACGCGGTTTATACAGGCGCGTTTTATTCAGGGTTATCGCTGGACGATACAACCTTTGGCGTTGTGATGGTGCCCACGCCTGGGGTTTCGTTGAGCGAGGCAGAAGCCAAACTTGATGCCGCCATTGCGCAGTTTCTTGAGGCGGGAATTGATGAAGAACAATTAGCCCGTATCAAGGTGCAGTTGCGCGCTTCTGAGATTTATGGCCGCGACTCCGTTCAATCCTTGGCGCGAACATATGGCGCGGGGCTGACGTCCGGTTTGACTGTAGCGGATATCCAAGCGTGGCCAGATGTTTTGGCCGCTGTCACGTCTGATGATATCCTGCAGGCCGCGCGGGCGCTATTTTTAGACCGTAAAGTGGCAGTCACCGGCTATCTTCGTTCACCGACTTCACCCGAAGCAGCATCACAGGTGTCACAATGATCCGTTCTTTTATTACCACCTTCGTCGCGTTTTTGATGACGGCCCACACAGCCTTTGCCGCCGTGGAGATACAAGAAGTAACGTCCAAGTCTGGGATCAAGGCGTGGTTGGTGGAAGAGCATTCGATCCCGTTTGTGGCGCTGGAAATTCGCTTCAAAGGCGGTGCTTCGCTTGATGCGGAGGGCAAGCGCGGTGCAATCAATCTGATGACAGCTCTGCTTGAAGAAGGCAGCGGCGACATGGACGCGCAGGCATTTGCACAGGCACGTGATGCGCTGGCGGCGGACTTTTCGTTTGATGTAAGTGACGACTCGCTACAGATTTCCGCGCGGTTTTTGACGGATACACAAGACGAGGCCATCGCCCTTTTGCGCCAAGCGATCCTCAAGCCGTTGTTTGAACAGTCAGCGATTGATCGCGTGAAATCACAGGTGCAATCGATCATTGCGTCGGACCTAAAAGACCCGAATTCAATCGCAAGCGAGACGTTTGCCCGTCTTGCCTACGGGCAGCATCCTTATGCATCCAATATCAACGGTACGCAGCAATCTGTTTCGGCATTGACGCAGGCAGATCTGTTTGAAGCAAAAGATCGAACGATGGCGTTGGATCGTCTTTATGTGGGCGCATCGGGTGACATCACGCCCGACGCGCTGGCGTTTCTATTGGATGATTTGTTGCTTGGACTGCCCAAAAGTGGCGCGCCGATGCCCGCACAAGTCACGCAAACACTTAAAGGCGGTGTGACTGTTGTACCATTCGAAACACCACAGTCTGTAGCGCTTTTTGGACACAGCGGACTTCGCCAAGATGATCCTGATTTTTTCGCGGCGTTTATTTTGAACACCATTTTGGGCGGTAGTGGTTTTGAAGCCCGCCTGATGAAAGAAGTGCGCGAGGAGCGGGGCCTTACCTACGGCATCGGTTCCTATTTGGTGCCCAAAGACTACGCCGCGATGTATTTGGGTCAGGTTTCAAGCGCAAATGACCGGATTGCAGAGGCGGTCGAAGTCACAAAGCAAGTCTGGGCAGATACGGCGCGAAATGGCGTGTCCGAGGATGAGTTGTCCCGCGCCCAAACGTATTTGACCGGTGCGTATCCGTTGCGGTTTGATGGCAATGGGCCAATCGCGAATATTATGGTTGGAATGCAAATGCAGGGCCTTCCGATTGACTATATCCCAACCCGCAACGACAAGGTCGAGGCCGTGACACTAGAGGACGTAAACCGTGTAGCAGCTGAGTTGTTACGCGCAGATGATCTGCATTTTGTGGTAGTCGGTCAGCCAATGGGATTGCAAAGCACCAACTAGTCGAATCTGTGGTGGCGTGCTAGCTATTGTGGCATGCCAGACACCGTCAACAACATACGCCCTGTCATCCGCCAATTGGACGCAAATGCCATCAACCGCATTGCGGCCGGTGAGGTTGTTGAGCGGCCAGCTTCTGCAGTGAAAGAGCTTGTAGAAAACGCCATCGATGCAGGCGCGCAGCGTATTGATATTGCAATTGCACAGGGCGGCAAATCTTTAATCCGTGTTACTGACGATGGATGTGGTATCGCGCCGGATGATCTTGGGCTTGCCCTCTCACGACACGCCACCTCAAAGATCGATGGCACCGACCTTTTGAACATTCACACGTTCGGGTTTCGCGGTGAAGCGCTTCCGTCGCTTGGGGCGGTAGGACGTTTGACGATCACTTCGCGCGCGGAAGGTTTTGATGCCGCTGAAATCAAAGTCAGTGGCGGCGAGATGGGCAGTGTAAAGCCTGCTGCACTAACACGTGGTACCATCGTTACGTTGCAGGATTTATTTTATGCCACGCCAGCACGATTGAAATTCATGCGGTCTGACCGCGCCGAGGTGCAGGCAATTAGTGACGTCGTAAAGCGTCTTGCTATGGCCGAACCCTTCGTCAGTTTTACCCTGCGCGATGTGTCTGGTGGCGGTGAAGGTCGGGTGACGTTTCGCGCAGATGCGCAGACTGGTGATATGTTTGATGCATTGCATGGCCGCCTTGCAAACGTTCTTGGGCGCGAATTTGCAGATAACGCAGTACCGATTGATGCAGAACGCGATGGTTTTCACCTAACTGGTTACGCGGCACTTCCTACTTATTCCCGTGGTGCTGCGGTTGCGCAATTCTTGTTTGTGAACGGCCGCCCTGTGCGCGACAAAGTCCTCGTCGGTGCTTTGCGCGGCGCTTACATGGACTTCCTTTCGCGCGATCGCCATCCTGCCGCGTGTCTCTTTTTGGACTGTGATCCAACCATGGTGGATGTAAACGTGCATCCTGCCAAATCTGAGGTCCGGTTTCGCGAAGCTGGTGTGGCACGCGGGTTGATTGTGAGTGCTGTGCGCCATGCGCTGGCCAATGCGGGGCACCGTGCATCGACTACCATTGCGGGCGAGACTTTGGGTGCGATGCGTGCGGAAGCAGTTGAGCCGCGCATCTATCAAATGGACCGGCCCAGCCAAGGTGGGCTATCTGCGTCTTATGCTGCGCAAGCACCTATGTTTGAGGACGGGCAAACCCCTTTTGATGCGCCCTCTGCACGTATTGAGGCAAATGCGCCGACAGACACGCCATTGCCTGATCACCCGTTGGGGGCTGCGCGTGCGCATTTGCATGAGAATTATATCGTTGCTCAAACCCGTGATGGGATTGTTTTGGTCGATGCGCATGCCGCCCACGAAAGGCTTGTTTATGAGCGCCTCAAAAAGCAGATGGCGGAAAACGGTATTGCGCGGCAAGCGTTGCTGATCCCTGACATCGTGGAGCTATCTGATGGGGACGCTGCACTGATCATCGGGCAAACGGATACGCTGGCGCGGTTCGGTGTGGTGGTGGAACCTTTTGGTGCAGGCGCAATCGCTGTGCGCGAAACGCCTGCGCTATTGGGCCAGTGTGATGTGTCAGGCCTTATTCGTGATGTGCTCGATGAGTTGCATGACCTTGGTTCAAGCGATCTGGTGCAAGCCAAGATTGAGGCGATTTTAAGCCGTGTTGCTTGTCACGGTTCTGTTCGTACAGGCCGGCGGTTGAATGGGGATGAGATGAATGCACTGCTGCGCGAGATGGAGACGACCCCGCACTCTGGCCAATGTAACCACGGCCGCCCCACATACGTGGAGCTGAAGATGACTGATATTGAGCGGTTGTTTGGCCGCACATGATTGAGATTGGTGCGTATAGCTTTTCGCTTGAAGATCCGCTTCATCTGTTGGGCCTTGTGGGCATTGCAGCGTTGGTGCTGATCATTTTGTTGTTGGTTGTGACCACCCGTGCGGCGGGCCGGTCAGCGCGTGCAACAGGTCCTCTTGCGGCACAAATGCAAGGGCTGGGCCAGCGGGTTCAAATGCTATCTGATGGGCAACAGCAACTTGCAGGAGGTCTGACCCATGTGTCAGAGGCGCAGGCCGCTGCACAAGCAAATATGCTTCAATTGATGGAGCAGCGCCTTCAGGCGGTTACCGTGCAGATGAATGAAAACTTGTCGGGTACGTCACGTCGCACCGCGCAGTCTTTGGGAGAGTTGCAACAGCGATTGCAGGCGATCGACAAAGCTCAGGACAACATTACGAAGTTGAGTGGTGATGTGCTGTCTTTGCAAGATATCTTGAGTAACAAACAAACGCGCGGGGCGTTCGGCGAAATCCAGTTGGCTGATATTGTGTCCAAGGCGCTGCCAAGCGACAGTTACACGATGCAGGCGACCCTTTCGAACGGCAAGCGCGCGGATTGCCTTATTCACCTGCCTAATCCACCAGGGCCCATTGTTGTGGACGCAAAGTTTCCTCTGGAGGCTTATGAAAAGTTACGCAGTGCTGCGAATGATTGGGAGGTAAAGGACGCCGCCCGTCAGTTGCGTCAAAGCGTGCGCGCCCACATTAAAGCGATATCCGAAAAGTATCTGATTGAGGGCGAAACCGCCGATGGTGCGTTGATGTTTTTACCGTCAGAGGCAGTCTATGCAGAACTGCATGCCAACTTCCCCGAGGTGGTGCGTGATGGGTTTGCGGCGCGCGTTTGGATTGTGTCACCAACGACCTGCATGGCGACCCTGAATACGATGCGAGCTATTTTGAAGGATGCGCGAATGCGTGCGCAAGCGGGCGCTATTCGAAAAGAGCTATCGATGTTGTTTCAGGATGTTGAACGGCTCGGTGCCCGGGTTGAAAACCTTGATCGGCACTTCGGTCAGGCAGCGAAAGACGTGGCAGATATTCGGATTAGCGCTGAAAAAGCGGGTCGCCGTGCTCGGCGTCTTGATGCGTTTGATTTTGAAGAACTCGAGGCAGCTGACGGCCCTGATACTGTCCCGCTTGTAGACAAATAGCCCGTTAGCTGAGGTCAGCTTGGGCCCTTAAATGCGGAAGAACGGCTGAAGTACTTTTGGCAGGATGCCGTTGAACTTAAGGGGTGCATCGCTTGCCGCGAGGCAGATGCAGTCCACAGGCCCAACTGCAACTGGCGTATGGTTCATCTCTTCGTCAGCAATTTCTACATCGCCTGCGCCGAAATAGTCGCTTTCGTCTTGAAAAGCACCTTGCAAAACAAGTGTCATTTCTGTGCCGTTGTGCGTGTGATCTGGCATTGCAGCGCCAGTCGGGATGTAGAGCAAACGCACAGATGCATCGCGCGAGGTCTTCAGGATAGCTTGCTTTACGCCAAGTCCAATCGGCCGCCAGCGTACCGCATCCAAATCACCCCCCACATAATCTTGAAGCGGTGCAGGAAACAAGCCAGCTGATTTCTGACGCTTTGGTATGCCGGCGGCTTCCATTTTGATCGGGTCTTTGGGCATGCTCTCTGCCATTTTTAGGCAGGCTTCCAAACTGCCAGATGACATCGCTGCTTTTGGTGTTTCTTCGATGACAACGCCGCCAATCGCATCCAGTGTGTCCATGTGAGAACGACAGGTTTCACAGAGCGAAATATGCGTGGCAACCACCAGGCTAAAGGCTTCTGGTAGCGTGCCAGCACAATATGCCAGCAGCACGTCATCCGTGAGGTGATGTTTGATATTTGTCATCGGTCTAATTTCCATCCATTGCGTGGCGCAAGCGATCCAGCGCCAAGCGTATTCGTGATTTGATTGTTCCAAGCGGCAGCCCCGTCTCGGACGCGATTTGTGAGTGTGATTGATCGCCAAAATATGCGCGTTCGACCAATTCTCTTTGTTTCTGCGGAAGCTGAGACATTGCTGTCTTCAACTGTGATTGTTCTTGTTGTGCACTAAGCTGATCGGCCTGATCCGGTTCCGCCTCGGGTCCCCATGACAAGTCTTCAGGTTCAGGACGTTGCGTTTTGCGCAGCACATCGATTTTGCGGTTACGAGCGATGGTAAAAATCCAAGTCGAGACACTAGCGCGTGATGCGTCAAACATATCGGCCTTGGTCCAAACGATTGCCATAACCTCTTGTGCAATTTCTTCTGCAAGCGCCTCGGACGTGCCGCCGCGCATTAAAAACCCCTTTAGCCTTGGCGCAAAATAATCGAACAGATCAGCGAAAGCTGCCTGATCTCGGAGGGTTTTGATGCGGTCCATTTCCGCAACCCACGCTGTGCGCTCTTGTGTCGTCGTCATCTGGGAATGCCGCCTTTTGGGCTGGATGAATCGTGCAACCTGTGGCCGAGCGTAGCTGATCGGCTGCGCGGTTGCACTGCTTTCTTCCAAACTGGCGATCCCGTCTATCATGGCACTGTTACGGCTGGTCGCTAAGTTTGGATCACTGCATGTGCGAAATAAACGATGAGTCATCCACTTTCTCAATCGCGGCGTATATAGAGCACTCAAGACCAACCAAACAAGGACGACAATATGCCATTGGATAAACGGCGCGGCCCAAAGCGGGTTGCGGTGATTGGCGCTGGTATTTCTGGCATGGCGGCGGCGCATATGCTGGCAGATGACCACGCGGTAACCCTTTATGAGGCAGAGGGGCGGCTCGGCGGACATGCGCGCACACGGATGGCTGGACGCGACAAAGATGTGGCGGTGGATACGGGTTTCATTGTCTTTAACTACGCTAACTATCCTCATCTCACCGCGCTTTTTGCCGAGCTTGATGTGCCTGTTGCGCCAAGCAACATGAGCTTTGGGGCGTCCATTGATGGTGGTGCGTTGGAGTATGGTTTGGTGTCTCTTGATGCGCTTTTTGCGCAGCGCCGTAACTTGTTGAAGCCAAAATACTGGCGAATGTTGCGCGACATTTTCCATTTCAATGCCAACGGACTGAAGCTTGCCAAAGACGGTATGAGCACAGGTGATTTGCTCGAGGCTCTTGGCACGGGCGAATGGTTCCGCGACCGGTATTTATTGCCGTTCTCAGGCGCGATTTGGTCTACGCCCAAAGCTAAGATTATGGATTTCCCAGCCAAGGCGATGATGACGTTTTTCGAAAATCACGCCCTACTCAGCGCTACGGGCCAACATCAGTGGTACACTGTTCAGGGTGGCTCGATTGAATATGTGAAACGTCTGGAAGCATCGATGGTGAAAAAAGGCGTCGACATTCGGCTTGGTGCCCCGATCGATTGTGTCAACCGCACTGAACTTGGCGTGCACGTGATGCCCGAAGGCGCAGATGCGGAAATTTTTGATGAGGTTGTGTTCGCAACTCATTCTGATGACGCACTCCAGCTTTTGGCAGACGCGAATGCGGCTGAAACTTCTGCACTAGGGTCGGTTGGCTACCAGCCCAATCATGTCGTTTTGCATTCGGACGCTTCGGTAATGCCGCGCAAGAAACAGGTGTGGTCGTCATGGAATTACACCGAGGCAGCAGGCAAGCAAGATGATCAAATTGATCTAACGTACTGGATGAATAAATTGCAGCCGCTCGAAACGGAGCAGGACTTTTTCGTGACGCTCAATAGCACCCGTGAGATTGACCCAAGCCTGATCTGGGACGAAGTTGTATTACGCCACCCTGTTTATGACGCCGCAGCTTTGGCAGCCCAAGATACAGTCAAAGCGATGAACGGTACGAACAACACGTGGTTCTGCGGTGCGTGGTTGGCCAACGGTTTTCATGAAGATGGTATAAAATCAGCCGTGGAAGTGGTGGAAGCCATGCGCGCAACTCCGGCGTTGGCAGCGGCAGAATAAGCCGATGAAAACCGTCGACCATATTGAGGCGCGGACCTACCACGGTCGTAAGGGTTCTGTGAAAAATGCGTTTTCCTACAGCGTTGATTACGTACTGGTTGATGCGGAGGCTGAGGTCCGCGCGCCTTGGCCCTTCAAGCGTAACCGGCCTGGCATGGTTGCATTGCATGACGTTGATCACGGAGGGCTGCCCAAGGCCGGAACCGGTGCGGCGTGGGTCCGCGATGTGCTGCGTACGCATGGTTTGCCAAACGACGGACGGATTGAGCTTTTGGCCCAGCCCAAAGTACTGGGGCATTTGTTCAACGCGGTTTCTTTTTGGCTTTGCTATGATGCAACCGGCGCTCTGCGTGTTGTGATTGCTGAGGTGGCCAATACGTTCGGTGACCGGCATTCATACTTGTGTCATCATGACGATCATCGGGCCATTTCTGCCAAGGACACCCTCCACGCGAGCAAAATGATGCATGTGTCGCCGTTTCAGCCGCTCGAGGGGGGCTATGCGTTTAATTATGACATCACTGATGAAAAGATCAGCATTCGGATTGATTACACAGAAACTGCCGATCCAAGCGGAGGGGGGCTGATTGCAACCCTGACCGGTAAACGCCAGCCACTCACAACACGTTCCATGCTGCGGATGCTGGTGCGCCGTCCGCTTGGTTCGCGGCGTGTGCTTACGCTGGTCCACTGGCAAGCGGTGAAACTGTGGTTTAAGGGCGCGAAGTTTCGGTCCCAACCTGAGCCGCCCGAAACTGAGATATCACGATGACTCGCGCACAGCGGTTGCCATCTTATGGGCTTTTTGCGGCCATGCTGGCGGCGGCTGGCTTGCCTATTTATATCCACGCTCCCAAGTTTTACGTGGATGAATACGGGCTTAGCTTGACTGCCCTTGCATCCGTTTTGTTTGTTTTGCGCCTTGTCGATGTGGTCCAAGACCCGCTGCTTGGATGGCTATCCGAAAAGACGCGCAGTGTGCGTGGGGCGATGGTATCGTTTGCGGTTATCATTTTGGCACTGTCGATGTGGGGGCTGTTTGCAATCGTCCCGCCCATCCCTGCGTTGTGGTGGTTTGCACTGACCCTAGGGGGGCTCTTTTCATCGTTTAGCTTCCTTACAATCAGCTTTTACGCGCAGGGCGTTGCCAAAGCAGATGCGATGGGCGCGGGGCATGTCAGGCTTGCTACTTGGCGTGAGACTGGCGGGCTGTTGGGTGTGTGTGTTGCGGCCATCACGCCGACTGTTCTGATGGGCTTTATGGGCCGTCCATTTGTTGGCTTTGCACTCGGGTTTGCGGTGCTGTGCCTAGCTGGATGGGGTTCGATGCGCAAAGAATGGAGCGCGGGCAAGGCGGAAAATGAAGCGGCTACACCTGTTGGTTTTGCGGTTGTCCTAAAAGATCCGATTGCTCGCCGGCTGCTTACAGTGGCCTTGGTCAACGCTACACCGGTTGCGGTAAGCTCAACATTGTTTTTGTTCTTCGTGGAAAGCCGTTTGGATGCGTTGGGCTGGGAAGGGCCGCTGTTGTTGCTGTTCTTTTTGTCTGCCGCAATAAGTGCACCGCTTTGGGGATGTATGGCGCAGCGGGTCTCGCCCAAGACAACTTTGCTGGCGGGTATGGTGTTGGCGGTTATCACTTTTGCAGGTGCGCTGTTGCTTGGCTCCGGTGACGTGGCGCTTTTTGCGGTTGTTTGCATTGCCAGTGGTGCCGCTTTGGGCGCGGACATGACTTTGTTGCCTGCCCTTTTTGCCCGCCGCTTGTCTAAAATTGCACCAAATGCGGGCCAAGCTTTTGGGGTGTGGTCATTTGTTACTAAATTTACACTGGCTTTTGCGGCAGTGGCCCTACTTCCTTTATTAGAGCAGAGCGGATTTGTAGCGGGGCAGATAGCTCAGCCTGATCAAGCGCTCTGGGTTTTGAGCTATTTATATGCGGGCGTTCCGTGCGTGCTGAAGCTGATTGCGATCTTTTTGCTTTGGCGCACTAATTTGACGGAGGATGATGCGAAATGAACGAATTTCTATTTGTGCTAATCGGTGTCGTCATCACACTGATCTGTGTGCTGCTCTATGTCCGTTTCTGCACTTTCCGTGCGCAAAAGCCGGCAGAGTATGATGGGCTTGGTCCGATTATGGACATCAAGGATCATCTAAACGGTAAGATTGCCTGCGAGGGTGTGATTTATGGTCCTCTGGGGCGTGTGAGTAGCCGTTTTGTTGCCGAGTTTGAGGCGGAGTGGAAGGGCGATAGCGGCGTGATGCGCGAGGTCTTTCACTACGATAGTGGCAGCGTTCAGCACCGCGAGTGGCGCTTACAGCTTGATGAAGGCGGCGTGGTGCGTGCGGATGCGGATGATTTGGTGGGACGTGGTAGTGGCCAGCAGCGTGGTAACGCCCTGCTGTTGAACTACACGATTAAGTTGACTCCAGAGGCGGGTGGTCATGCGCTTGATGTGACAGACTGGATGTATTTGATGCAGAACGGGACAATCATTAACCGATCACAGTTTCGTAAGTTTGGTATCAAGGTTGCAGAATTGGTCGCTACGATGCGGCCAGTTGAAGTTGATGCTGTGCGCAAGCGGGTTGCTTGAAATTATAAGGAGTGTGGCGTGACAAAGCAGTGGGCGGGTAAACGGTATTGGCTGGTTGGCGCATCTGCGGGCCTCGGTGAGGCGGTTGGCCAGATGATGAGCGCCGCAGGTGTTGAGGTGATCCTTTCGGCCCGTTCCGAAGATGATTTGAAACGGGTTGTAGACACCCTTCCGGGGAAAGCATCCTATGTCACCTGCGATGTCAGTAGCCTCAAAAGCGTAGAAGAAGCGTACGCTCAAGTCGGTGAAATTGACGGTGTGGTGTTTTTGGCCGGTGTGTACTGGCCCATGAAAGCTGATGCCGTTGATGCCGCTCAGTTAGAGCAGATGGTCGACATCAACTTTACCGGTGCTGCGCGTATTTTGGGGGCTATTTTACCAGACTTTGTGAAACGTGACGCGGGGCATATCGTGCTGACTGGCTCACTTTCAGGGTTCCGCGGTTTGCCGGGGGCAGTTGGTTATGGGGCGTCCAAAGCGGGCGTGATGTATCTTGGTGAAAGCCTTTATGCGGATCTGCGCAAAACAGGTGTTGAGGTTCAGCTAATTAACCCCGGTTTCATCAAAACGAGGCTGACGGACAAGAACGATTTCAACATGCCGTTCATCCAAACCCCTGAAGAGGCAGCGCGTGACTTCTGGGAGCATATGAACTCGACCGCGTTCAAAAAATCCTTCCCGCGCGCATTTTCACTGATGTTCCGTGCAAGCCAGTTTTTGCCCGACTGGCTATACTATCGCATTTTCGCGTAGGGCATTTTGAAAACAGTCACGGGCGCGGCCCCATGTGCCGTTGCTGTCATCCTTTAGCTGAAGAAGTGTCGGCAGCAGTTGTGCTGCAAAGTCTTCAGAACTTTCGGCCGGCAACATCGACGGCAAGTTATCAATCGCAGTGACATCCAGAACCGATTCATTTGAAATACGCGTTGCGGGAATGTCCCAACTTGTTGCGGCGGAATAGATCGGGATCGGGTTATACGGGCTGTCTGGGTCACACGCGATATCGCTGATCACAGATAGCGTCCGCTCTGCCCCGACGGCGTCAGGCCCCACAAAAAGCGGTGTTTGTGGGCTGGCCAAGATGCAGTTCATAAATAAGTTGTGTGTCAAAATTTCTGGGAATGGGCCGCCATGTGCGGTCTCGTCCTTATCCCACTTCGTTGGCGTTATACCCAGTGCTTCACACAGATCTGATGCACCGGTACCGACACGGCCAAGTGCCCCAATGATTAGCGCGGTAGGGCGCTTGGTGCTACATTGGGTCAGTTGCTCTTCAAGTTCAGCGCGTAGATCAGTTGCGCTATCATAAGCAGATACCGCCCCCGCAATTTCATTCCGTTGTTGCGCTGCCCAACAAAGCAGTGCCATTGCGGCACCGGTGTATCCGGCCCAATAGCCAAAAGCGGCTACGCGGCGTCCGCTGGTATCGGTCAGGTATTCCAAGTCCGAAAGCTCGCCACCACCCTTGGCAAACCGCGCAAGCAGTTTTGGTCCTGCGTCCTGGCCTTTGTAGGCATGTCCAAACATGATGTGGCGGTGGGGCAGGGCGCTGCCATCGTCGGGCAGTTCTTTGAGGCCGAAAATAATTGCGTCCTTCGGCGCGTCTGGCCAGCTGTGAGCTGCTGCAATCTGGCAACCTGCTTTTGCGTATTCGTCTATTGGGATAGCGCGCGCATCGCTTTTCTCAACAGTGACTGACATGCCCGCTTCGATGAGGCGCGTAGCACCTTCGGGTGTCAGGCCAACACGGCGTTCAAAACTGCGGCTCTCAGCCCGTACCCAAAGATGCATAACGTTTACTCCAGCTTATACCATTGTCTTTTTGTCAGCGCGGTCCGCACGGTCCAGATGCGGCGTCGAACCATACATCGTCATATGCAAATCAGACGCGCCATTCATTGTGCGGTAGTTAAACCCATGCAGCGATGTATGCGCCACGTTCAGAAACATTTTAGCCTTCTGGGTTGTCTCAAGCCCAAGAGCCAAAGCTGTCAGCGACGCGATGACGCCTGTTGAGCTTACCAATAAAACCCGCCCTTCGATCAATGATGCGTCCCTTACTGCGTCAAAAATACGGGTGCGAAAACCGGCATAGCTTTCTACGTGCGGGGGTGTTTCCTCAGCGGCCCAATGGCTCAGGATTTGCGGCACATGTGCTGCAAAAGTCTCGGCGCTATCGGGGAAAGGGACGCCGTGCATATCAGTCAGCGAGTCCGACAGCGCGAAGTAATCCAGCTCATTCAGGCGCGCGTCAGTGGTGTGTGGAATTGCGGGGCCGCCAAGCCCCGCCAAAATACCCTCAGCCGTCTCGCGCTGTCTGCGCAGACTGCCGCTGATGATGTGCGTGTAGGGCTGCGCGTCTTGCAAATACTCACCCAGCCATCGGGCCTGCACATGTCCCAATTCGGATAGTTTGTCGTATTCCAGCTCTGACTTAGCACCAGAATTCGCCTGCCCGTGGCGTGTAATTGTCACTTCACCCATCGTCGTCTCCTGTTTCCTATGGTGCGTAGCCTGCCTTGCGGCGTGGCGCAAACGGTTGGTGGCGTGTCGTGCTTGCTGTGGGCGGGTTATTTTGAATCGCCTAGTTTAAGCTAAATTCAAATCGGGAAGTTTGCGTCATGTCTGATAAAATCACCTTTACCTTGGACGGCCAGACCGTTGAGGCTGATGCTGGCATGACCATCTGGGAGGTCGCGAATGGCCGTGGTCTGGTCATTCCGCACCTTTGTCACAAACCCGCGCCAGGATACCGCCCCGATGGGAACTGCCGTGCGTGCATGGTTGAGATCGAAGGCGAGCGGACGCTTGCGGCTTCGTGCATTCGAGAGCCCGCCGATGGTATGGTGGTGAACACGGAAACTGCACGTGCCAAAAATGCGCGCAAGATGGTGGTTGAGATGCTGTTGGCGGACCAGCCCGAGCGTGACGCAGCCCACGATAAATCCAGCCACCTGTGGGATATGGCCGATCTGAACGGTGTCGCCGAAAGCCGCCTGCCCACGTTAGAAGCTGAGCGTATTCCACTGCTCGACAACAGCCACGTTGCCATGTCCGTTAACCTTGATGCTTGTATTCAATGCGGTCTGTGCGTGCGCGCCTGCCGTGAAGTTCAGGTCAATGATGTGATCGGCATGGCCGGACGTGGCCATGACGCCTACCCAACGTTCGATATGGCTGACCCAATGGGCGACAGCACGTGTGTGGCCTGTGGTGAATGCGTCCAAGCCTGCCCCACAGGTGCCCTCATGCCCTCGACTGTTGTTGATGAGCAGCAAGTTGGGGATAGCGCTGATTTTGACAAGGAAGTCGAAAGCATTTGCCCGTTTTGCGGTGTTGGTTGTCAGATCAGTCTGAAGATTAAAGACAATAAAGTGAAATTCGTTGAGGGCATCAATGGTCCTGCCAACGAGGGCCGCTTGTGCGTGAAAGGGCGTTTTGGTTTTGATTATATTCACCACGATCACCGCCTGACCAAACCGCTTATCCGCCGTGATGATGCGCCTGCAAAAGGCCTTAATGTTGATCCGGCAAACTGGGGCGACGTGTTCCGCGAAGCAACATGGGATGAGGCGCTTGATTTTGCCGCAGGTGGCCTGAAGGGCCGTGGCCGTGAAGTTGCGGGTTTCGGTTCAGCAAAATGCACCAACGAAGAAGCGTACCTGTTTCAAAAGATGATCCGCCAAGGATTTGGACACAACAACGTCGACCACTGCACGCGCCTTTGCCACGCATCCTCTGTTGCGGCACTGATGGAAAACGTTGGCTCAGCGGCTGTGACAGCCACTTTCAACGAGATTGAGAACGCGGATGTGGCGATTGTGATCGGCGCTAACCCAATTGAGAACCATCCGGTTGCTGCGACGTATTTCAAACAATTCACCAAGTGTGGTGGCAAGCTGATCGTGATGGACCCGCGCGGCCAAGCGTTGAAGCGTTTCGCCAGCCATATGCTGCAATTCCGGCCCGGTGCTGACGTGTCGATGCTGAACGCTATTATGCATACGATCGTCGAAGAAAAGCTTTATGATCAGCAATATATTGAAGCCTACACCGAAAACTGGGAGGCCGAAAAAGCCCATCTGAAAGATTTCACACCCGAAAAGATGAGCGAAATTTGCGGCATTGAGGCAGAAGTTCTGCGCGACGTTGCGCGTACCTTTGCAGGCGCTAAGGCGGGTATGATTTTCTGGGGTATGGGCGTTAGCCAGCACATTCACGGCACAGATAATTCGCGCTGTTTGATCTCGCTCGCGTTGATGACGGGGCAGGTGGGTCGCCCTGGCGCGGGCTTGCATCCCCTACGCGGTCAAAACAACGTACAAGGTGCATCCGATGCGGGCCTTATCCCAATGTTTTTGCCGGATTATCAATCTGTCACGGACGATGGTGTGCGGTCTGCATTTAATGATGTCTGGGGTTCTGGTGATTTCAGTAATGAAAAGGGCCTTACGGTCACCGAGATCATGGACGCAGTGCATACGGATGACATTAAGGCGATGTATATCTTAGGTGAAAACCCCGCCATGTCAGACCCTGATGTGGATCATGCACGTGCCGCGCTGGCCAAGCTGGACCACCTTGTGGTTCAGGATATTTTCATCACTGAGACCGCAAACTACGCTGATGTAATTCTGCCGGCTTCTGCATTTGCGGAAAAGTCTGGCACCGTCACAAATACCAACCGGCAAGTTCAAATGGGACGTCCGGCTGTTTCGCCCCCCGGTGAGGCGCGTGAAGACTGGTGGATTGAAGTTGAGTTGGCGAAACGCCTTGGGCTTGGCTGGACCTATACGCACCCAAGCGAAGTCTTTGCCGAAATGAAGCTGAACATGAAATCGTTGAGCAACATCACGTGGGATCGCCTTGAAGGTGAAAACGCGGTGACATACCCATCGCTTTCGCCCACTGATCCGGGCCAGCCGATTGTGTTTGGTGATGGTTTCCCCCGCCAAGATGGACGCGCGAAGTTCACGCCGGCAAGCGTTATTGCACCTGATGATACGCCCGATGATGAGTACCCGATGATCCTTACAACAGGCCGTCAGCTTGAGCATTGGCACACAGGGTCAATGACTCGCCGCGCCACAGTTTTGGACGCGGTAGAGCCTGAAGCAAACTGTTCGCTGCACCCGTCTACGTTGCGCAAGCTTGGGGTAGAACCTGGTGGAATGATCCGTCTGACGACTAAGCGTGGGTCCGTTGTGATCATGGCGCGCATGGATCGTGCGGTAGCTCCTGATATGGTCTTCCTGCCGTTTGCGTATGTTGAGGCAGCCGCAAATATTTTGACCAACTCGGCAATTGATCCTTATGGTAAAATTCCTGAGTTCAAGTTTTCAGCCGTAAGGGTGGAAGCCGCGCACGAGCCACAAGTTGCCGCGGAATAAGATACTCACAATTTAATTGATATGCCGCTCAATCGTCATGATTGGGCGGCAATCTATGCAAAAGTAGCGTTTATTGCTATGCTCAAGCGTGTGTTGGTTGAGTGTGGGGTTATCAGTTATGAAATACTTTTTGCAAAAAACAGTTTGGTTCCTGGGGGTTTTGGGCGTTGCCGTGTCGCTGACCGGATATGCACAGGCGTGTAGTACGCCTGCTTTGACCGGCGCGCATAATGCCATGGTGCCCGCAAAATCACCTGATAGTGCCTTGTTTGACAGCGCGGTTCTGCACTACGTCAACAAAGTACGGTGCTCAAAAGGATTGCCAGCGTTAACTTCTGCCAGTGGTTTGGTGGATGTCGCTGAGGTGCATTCAAAATGGATGGCTAAGTCCCAACAACTCAATCACAAATCGCGTGTGTCAGGGGTGAATACGTTCAAAAAACGGCTCAAGGCATCTGGCGTGGGCAGTCCTGCCGGATCGAAAAATATTGGCGTTACCCATCGCTATCAGTTGGAAACAGCAGGTGTATTCTTGACCCGCGATCTAAGCGCGTGCCGGTTCGAAGCCAAGGGGCGGACAATACCTGCGCATTCATACAAAAGTTTGGCTAATCATATTGTGAACATGTGGATGGCGTCATCGGGTCACCGCAAAAACATTCTTGCGCGAAGATCTAAGCTGACAGGGGCATCGCTTGCCTTTGACGGTAAGTCACCCAACTGTGGTCGCTACTTTATTACGCAGAATTTCGCGGGTTAGTCTGCCTACCGCTTTTAAGGCCGATGTCAGAAATGAAAAAAGCCGCCCCAATTTAATGGAGCGGCTTTTGAATGTTCAATTGTCGAAGGCTTAGCCCTGACGTGCCTTGAAGCGAGGCTGTGTTTTGTTGATCACGTAAACGCGGCCTTTGCGGCGAACGATACGGCAGTCGCGGTGACGGTTCTTCAGCGACCGGAGCGAGTTCTTGACTTTCATAAGTCTGTCTCCTGTTTTTCCGGCGCGAGATCACGCCATTCAAGTTGCGTTTGCTTCAAAGGCTAATGCCAAGAAGCGGTTATCATGGTGGGCACTACTGGGATCGAACCAGTGACCCCTTCGATGTCAACGAAGTGCTCTACCGCTGAGCTAAGCGCCCATGAACCATCAACTTTGCGACCAGCCCAATTAAAAAGGACGCGGGTCGCGCCGCGTCAGGTGAGAGGTTGATTAGAAGGCTTCAGCTAAAAGATCAAGGGGGCTTTTGGAAACAAAGTGAAACAGTCTATGTTATGTTCAAACGGAGCCCGAAATGCCGAAAGCAGTCTACTTTTTAGACCTCCCAGAGGTCCGAAATACAAGCGTTGTCTTCGCCAGCCCCCACAGTGGGCGGGACTACTCACGCGCATTTATGCAGCGGACCGTTTTGGACGCACACACGATTCGGACATCTGAGGATGCATTCGTTGATCGCCTCTTTTCCAAGGCACCAGATTTGGGTGCGGTGTTTTTGCATGCCGGTGCGCCGCGTGCCTTTGTGGACCTGAACCGCGCTGCGGATGAAATGGATTGCGCAGTGGTCGAAGGTGCGCCGCGCATTGTGCACAACCCCCGAATTGCCTCGGGGCTTGGGGTGATCCCTCGCGTTGTGGCCTCTGGTCGGGCAATCTACCGCGGCAAGCTCACACGGGCCGAGGCCGCACTTAGGGTTGATGAATATTGGCGGCCCTATCACGCGGCGTTGGCCAAAGAGATGCGTGCCAACCATACCCAGTTTGGCAGCGCTATTTTGATTGACTGTCACTCAATGCCCCATGAAGCGATTGAGGCGATCACTACGCCTCAAGGCCAGCGCCCGCAGATTGTGATTGGTGACCGGTTTGGGGCCTCTGCAAACTCTGATATCGTTGACCGCGTAGAGGCTGCTTTTATACGTGCGGGCTTTGTCACGGCACGCAATGCGCCATTTGCAGGTGCTTACATAACCCAAGCTTACGGACGGCCATCACGCGGGATGCACGCGATCCAGATTGAGATTGATCGTTCGCTTTACATGGATGAAGCGCTGATTGAACCAAACGCAGATTTTCAGGCGGTGCGCCGCAAGATCACAGCCGCGATGGCTGACATCGTTGAAATTGGCCAGCGCCAAGTGCCGCTTGCTGCTGAGTAGTTAGCGCAGCGCGCGTCCCTTCATAATTGCGTCCTTTCCAAACCGTTCTCTGATGGCGTCGGTGGCGCGTTCGGCTGCGGCGCGCTTTGGGGCGTCTGGGTCCAAAAGGTCGCCCGCGCTGTCAGCAACTGAGGATGGCCCTAGGTCAGACAGACCGACGCCAATCAACCGAAATGGACCTTGGGTGCTTACCTGATCAAACAGCTGTCTTGCGTGCCTATAAATTCGGTCGGCAATTTGCGTGCTATCGGTCAACGTGATCCGCTTCGATAGGGTTTTGAACTTTGCCGTTTTGAGCTTGAGGGTCACGACTATGCCCGCCAACTCGCGCGCCTTGGCCCGCGCACTGACTTTTTCGGAAAGCCGCCAAAGGTGCCCATCAAGTAGGTCAACCGCTGCGGTGTCTTCGTTGAATGTGGTCTCATTACTAATTGATTTAATGGGTCGGTGTGCGGAAACAGTGCGCTTATCTTCACCGCGCGCCAGATGCCAAAGGCGCTCGCCGATACTGCCAAACCTCAGGATCAGGTCTTTTTGCTCCCACCTCAGAAGGTCCGTAAACGTGTGAATACCCGCCTGTTCAAGCGTTGCGCGCGCAGACGGTCCGACACCCCAGATCATGCCCACGGGCTTGTCTTTCAGGAAAGTCATGGTTTCAGCTTTGCCGATCACGGAAAAGCCTTGCGGTTTATCCAAATCGGATGCGACTTTTGCTAAAAACTTATTGTGGCTAAGGCCGATTGATCCGGTGATCCCGATCTCTTCGCGCATGCTTTTGACAAGGCGGGCGAGCATCACGGCTGGTGGCGCCCCATGAAGTTTGTGGGTACCGGACATGTCCAAAAATGCCTCGTCTAATGACAGCGGTTCAATGGCGGGGGTTAGTTCCTCCATCAGGGCGCGGATTTGTTTCGATACATCCGCATAGACATCCATGCGGCCGCGCACGACCACTGCATCTGGGCAAAGCTTTAGGGCCTTAAACATCGGCATCGCAGACCGGACGCCGCGAATGCGTGCAATGTAGCAAGCGGTACTGACGACGCCGCGCCGCCCGCCGCCTATGATAACGGGTTTGTCCGCAAGCTCTGGGTTGTCGCGTTTCTCAACGCTTGCATAAAAGGCATCGCAATCCATATGGGCGACTGACAAATCAAACAGTTCGGGATGCGCCAACATACGCGGACTGCCGCAATCCACGCAGCGTCGCGGTTCTTGCGCAGAGTAAGTGGTTAAGCAGTCGCGACAAATTGCAGGCATAATGCTGTGATACGCGCCGTACAGGGTGTCAGCAACGTTTACGAGATTTTTCTTGGCAATTAGATACGACACGTGTAGGGGTTTCCCATAGGAAACATGTCCGCTCGGGAGAGCGTGGATTATGCCACCGCCGAAGGAGCAACCACCCCGGTCACCTCTCAGGCAACAGGACTGGCGGACGTGTCACACTCTGGAGAGACGCCTTCTTGCAAGGCGCACCGAAGGCGCAAGCGGTTCCCTTATGGACCGTGCATCGCTCAGGTAAAGCGAACGGAGCGGGGTTGTTTGGGCAAATGCGCCCAACCGTTTGGAGTGTGAAAACATGACTCGTATCGCAGTAATTGGCGCTGGCATCACCGGTGTGACAACAGCTTTTGAATTGGTCAGCCGTGGTCTTGATGTTGTTGTATTCGACAGAAATCGCTACGCGGCGATGGATACCAGTTTTGCCAATGGTGGGCAGCTTTCCGCATCAAACGCAGAGGTTTGGAACACAGTCGGGACGGTCCTGAAGGGTATCAAATGGATGGCGCGGCGCGATGCGCCCTTGTTGGTGAATCCGCGCCCAAGCTGGCATAAAATCAGCTGGATGGCTGAGTTTTTGAGTAACATTCCGAACTACAAAAACAACACAGTTCAAACAGCGGCGTTGGCGGTTAAGGCGCGCGCTGGATTGCAGTCCATGGCGGACCGTGCGGGACTAGATTTTGATTGGTCTCCGGCGGGCATTCTGCATTTCTATAAAAACGAAAAAGATATGGCGCACGCTCGCAAAGTGAACGAGCTTTTGTCGCAAGGCGGTGTGGAGCGTGTTGAGTTGACGCCTGATCAGGTGCGTGCGCGTGAACCAAACCTGCGTGGCACCATCACTGGTGGGTTCTGGACGGAAAGTGACAGCACCGGCGATATTCACAAATTCACGTTCGGCCTTGCAAAGTGGCTTGAGGCACAGGGCGTTGATTTCCGCATGGGCAAACCGGTTGAGCAACTTAGCAGTGCAAATGGTGAGACCCGGGTGAACGGTGAAGCTTTTGACGGCGTCGTCGTTTGCGCCGGCGTTGGTAGCCGTGCGATGGCCAAAAAGCTGGGCGACCGCGTTAACATTTACCCCGTTAAGGGCTATTCAATCACTGTGAATATGCCGGATGCAATCAGCCAAGATGGTGCGCCGATGGTGTCTTTGCTTGATGATGATGCAAAGATTGTGACGTCTCGTCTGGGTAAAGACCGTTTCCGTGTTGCGGGGACGGCGGAATATAACGGCGAAAACCGTGATATTCGAGCAGACCGCATTGAGCCGCTGACCAAGTGGGTGGAAACGCATTTCCCATCAATCTCAACCGAACACGTGGTGCCTTGGGCCGGTCTGCGCCCGATGATGCCAAACATGATGCCGCGCGTTGGCGCCGGCAAACGTGCAGGTGTTTTCTACAACACAGGTCACGGGCATTTGGGTTGGACGTTGTCGGCGGCAACCGCGGCATTGGTTGGTGCGTCTGTCCAAGAGCATTTTGCGTCAAAAGGTGGCGCACAAGGCAACAAACGCGGATTTACCTTCAAAAGCGCCTGATAAGCCGCCATAGTCAGGCTAACTCAATAGGAGAGGCTGACCATGGGGAGTGAAGAGGTTTTGCAGGTTTTATTTAGTATTTTGGGCGGCAACATCGTTGTGGTGTTGCTAGCCGCGTTTATCATTATTTGTATTCTGCTTGGTGTTCGGATCGTTCCGCAGTCAGAGCAGTTTGTCATTGAGCGTTTTGGTCGGCTTAAGGCGGTGCTTGGGCCCGGCATTAACTTCATTGTGCCGTTCCTTGATCGCGTGGCGCACCGGATTTCGATCCTTGAGCGACAGCTTCCGAATGCCTCACAGGATGCGATCACGTCGGACAACGTTTTGGTACGGGTTGAGACATCCGTATTCTATCGCATCACAGAACCTGAGCGAACAGTTTACCGGATCCGCGACGTAGACGCAGCGATCGCAACAACAGTAGCAGGTATTGTGCGCGCCGAGATCGGTAAGATGGAACTTGACGAGGTGCGATCGAACCGTGCGCAACTGATTGAACAGATCAAGGCGCTGGTGGAAGAGGCCGTAGATAACTGGGGCATTGAGGTCACGCGCGCAGAACTTCTGGACGTGAACCTTGATCAAGCAACCCGCGACGCGATGTTGCAACAGTTGAACGCCGAACGCGAACGCCGCGCGCAAGTAACCCGTGCAGAAGGTGAGAAACGCTCGGTTGAGTTGCAGGCGGACGCTGATCTTTATGCGGCACAAAAGCAGGCTGAGGCGCGCCGTATTCAAGCAGACGCTGAGGCCTACGCAACTGCGACGGTTGCTGACGCGATCAATGCGCACGGCTTGGAAGCAGCACAGTATCAAGTGGCTTTGAAGCAGGTCGAAGCCCTGAACACACTTGGAAATGGTAATGGAAAAAGCACGATCGTGGTGCCGGCAAATGCGCTTGAGGCGTTTGGCAATGCGTTCAATATGCTGAAAGGGCGCGGTTAATATGGATGCATTGGCAAACACGTGGTGGGCATGGGCTGCGTTTGCCCTTGTTTTGGCGATCCTTGAGGTGCTGGCCCCAGGCTTTGTCCTGCTGGGGTTCGCCATTGGTGCGGCGCTGGTGTCTGTTTTGGTTTGGCTCAACGTCGGCCTGTCGTTGATCTGGCTGTCACTGTTGTTTGCTGTGGCGTCACTTGTTGCGTGGCTTGTGCTGCGGTCGCTTTTTCAACTCAAGACCGGTCAAGTGCGCACGTTTGATGAAGATATAAACAGCTGACCATAAAAAAGGCCCGCTTAAATTGCGGGCCTTTCTACTGTGTCTAAAAAATAGGTTTAGCCCAGTTTGCTGGTCAATTCGGGCACTGCGTCGAAGAGGTCTGCGACCAAGCCGTAATCAGCAACTTGGAAGATAGGTGCTTCTTCGTCTTTGTTGATTGCCACGATGATCTTGGAGTCCTTCATGCCAGCAAGGTGCTGGATCGCGCCGGAGATGCCGACAGCAACATAAAGGTCAGGTGCGACGACTTTGCCAGTCTGGCCCACTTGCCAATCGTTTGGCGCGTAACCACTGTCCACGGCTGCGCGTGATGCGCCAACGGCGGCACCAAGCTTATCTGCAAGTGTTTCGATCAGTTTGAAATCATCTTCTGATCCAACGCCGCGGCCACCGGAAACAACTACACCGGCTGATGTTAGCTCGGGGCGATCAGATGTTGCGACTTTGTCTTCGACCCATTCGGACAGGCCTGCGTTGCCAGCGGCTGCAATGTTCTCAACTGTTGCCGAGCCACCTTCGCCCGCAGCGTCGAATGTTGACGTCCGGATGGTTGCGACTTTTTTGGCGTCTGCTGATTTCACAGTCTGGATTGCGTTGCCCGCATAGATCGGGCGCTCGAATGTGTCTGCGTCGATCACAGCAGTCACTTCAGAAATGACCATCACATCCAGAATCGCCGCCACACGGGGCAAGGTGTTCTTGGACGCAGCGGTAGAAGGCGCAACGATGTGGTCATAATCACCAGCCAGCGATACGATCAGATCAGCAACAGGCTCGGCCAAGTCATGGCCGTATTCGGCGGCATCTGCGCAAAGCACTTTGCCAACGCCGTCCAGCGCAGCAGCAGCCGTTGCAGCGCCAGCGCAGCCTTCGCTTGCGCAAAGGACAGTGACATCGCCCAATGCTTTGGCCGCAGTTAGGGCCTTTGCGGTCGCGTCTACGTTAAGTGCGCCACCATTTACTTCAGCAATCAGAAGAACAGCCATTATACAGCCCCCGCTTCTTTGAGTTTCTCGACCAGCTCATCAATTGAGCCAACTTTGATACCAGCCGCACGTTCTGCGGGCTCGGACGTGCCAACGATTTGCAGACGTGGTGAGACATCAACACCGTAATCAGCTGCGGTCTTTTCATCGAGCGGCTTCTTCTTGGCCTTCATGATGTTTGGCAAAGACGCATAGCGCGGCTCGTTCAGGCGCAAATCAACAGTGACGATAGCAGGCATCTTCACTTTAATGGTCTGCAAGCCGCCGTCGACTTCGCGTGTCACGGTCGCTGTGTCGCCATCAACGGCCAACTCAGACGCAAAGGTTGCTTGTGACCACCCCAAAAGCGCCGACAGCATTTGGCCGGTCGCGTTCATGTCGTTGTCGATCGCCTGTTTGCCAGCAAGGACAAGCCCGGGCTGCTCTTCGTCGACAACAGCCTTGAGGATTTTGGCAACCGCAAGCGGCTCAATGTCAGTGTGCACGTCATCAGCAGCAACAACCAGAATGGCGCGATCAGCACCCATCGCAAGCGCGTTGCGCAGGGTCTCTTGGCTCTGTTTTACGCCAATAGAAACCACAACAACTTCGTCAGCCGTTCCGGCTTCCTTCAAGCGGATCGCCTGCTCTACTGCGATTTCGTCGAATGGGTTCATCGACATTTTGACGTTTGCAAGATCAACACCGCTGCCGTCCGCTTTCACACGAACCTTAACGTTATAGTCGATCACGCGTTTGACGGGCACGAGGACCTTCATGGCGTTTCTCCTGTTGGTAAGCCTTTACGCAGATTCGCTGCGCAATAATCTTCCTTGGTTGTCTAGCAATGCAGAACAAACGAAAACAGGGCAAAATCGACACCAAAGGGCTCTTCGACGCCGCGTTGCCTTTTTTGGTGTTTACCTATTGGCGCCAGGAACCCACAAAACATCGTCTTTGCCGTCATTATTCGCCACCCGCGATGCGACAAAAAACCAATCTGACAAGCGGTTCAGATATTTGACGGCTGCGGTGTTCACGTCTTCAACGCTGGCCAGTTCAACGGAAAGGCGTTCTGCGCGGCGTGCAACGGTGCGACATTGGTGCAGGTATGCAGCAAGGGCTGATCCGCCCGGCAAAATGAAGCTGCGAAGTGGCTCAAGCGCTTCGTTCATCGCATCAATTTCGCTTTCGAGGCGGGCGACTTGGCCGTCTGTGATACGTAGCGGTGTGTATTCTGCTTCCGCATCTTTGGCGATGTCAGGGCGACACATGTCGGCGCCCAAATCGAACAGGTCATTTTGGATCATGGCCAACTGCGCATCGATTTCGCCAGTGGCGTGTAGCCGCGCAAGGCCCACGATTGAGTTGGTTTCGTCAACAGTTCCATAAGCGTTCACGCGCATGGAGTGTTTTGCGACACGCTCACCGTTGCCCAAAGCTGTTTGGCCTTTGTCACCGGTTTTTGTGTAGATTTTGTTGAGTACGACCATGGTTTACGCTCCGAATGTCTGTGAGATGAAGACCCAAGCAACGATCAAAATTACCGCCGCAAACTGTGCATAAAGACGCCAGCGCATAACTTTGTTGGCGTGCTTTTTGTTGAAGTCACCGCCTTTGGCAAAGCCACCGATGCCCAACATCAAAATGCCAAGCACAATTACGCAAGCGATAGCAGCAACGATAAATAGTGGATCGGAAAGCATGGTCAGTCCTTGTTTTTGTATAGTTCCCTGCGAGATAACCCGCTTTGGCCGAAAGGCGAGGGGTCAGGCCTTGGATATCAGCCAATCTAATGCGCGGGTTGGCAAAATGCGGCGGGCAAAGCCCATAATGTAGGTCGGCGTTGTGATGTAATAGCGTGGTTTTGGCCTAGGATGTTCAAGCGCGTGACGCAGTTTTTTGGTCACCGCCGAGGCAGGCAATTCGAAAGTATCGGGACCGTTATCCTTGTATAATCGCTTGGACAGGCCCGCTTCATAGGCACTTCGACGGGCGCTGTTTTTCCAATCAATCCACTTTTCAAAATGCGGAATAGAGTTTGCGCGAATGCTGCTGGTAACGGGGCCTGGCTCAAGCAAGATGATGTGAATGCCAGTTCCCTTCATCTCGATACGCAGCGTATCCGTCAGCCCTTCGAGTGCGAATTTGGTGCTGTTGTAGGACCCGCGCCACGGCAGCACGACTAGTCCCAATACTGATGAACAGTTCACAATACGCCCGTGTCCTTGTTTGCGCATGACTGGGATCACAAGGTTGGTCAGTTCATGAACGCCAAACACATTCACTTCGAAATTCGCGCGCAGTGCGTCGCGTGGCAAATCCTCAACTGCGCCCGGGGTTGCGAAGGCGCCGTTGTTATAAAGTGCGTCCAAGGTGCCGCCTGTGGCATCAAGCACCTCGGCAAGGCCTGCCTTCAGGCTGTTGCTGTCAGCGTAATCCAAAAGGGGGCTTTCAAAGCCTTCTGCCTTCAGGCGGTCGCAGTCTTTTTGTTGTCGGCACGATGCAAAAACGCGCCAGCCTGCGTCGCGCAGCCCGTGGGCTGCATCATAGCCGATGCCGCTTGAGCATCCTGTAATGAGTACTGATTTCATTGCGCTGTTGTGGCAAGCGCAGCGGTGTCCCGCAAGGGTTATCCGTCGCCCAAAAGGAAATCTGCAACCCAGCCGATGCGGTTCTCAGCCGTTCGAATTTGCACCCACCCACGGCCAAGATCATCAATGACCTTAACTTCATCACCGGCGTTCAGCTTTGTCACAACGCCGAAAACAGTGCCCGGCCCGCCACGGATGTTCACAACACTGCCCGTGATTACCTTAATTACCTCTGGTGGCGCTGCGGGGAGGATGTCCTCAGCCTCAAGAGCGTCCTCAACAGCTGTTGACAGTGCAACTGTGGTAATGACTGCGTCACTGGTCGAGGCTTCTGCAGCGTTGATTTTGGGTGGGTTGGCAAGCTCGGCAAGTCCGAAAGCGTCGCTGGTAATCGCTTTGGTCACGGCAACTTCGACTGCTTGTTGATTATCTTCAAGGGCGGGTTCTGGAGCAGGCTCATAACGCGCGATTAGAACAAGCTCGCTGCCATCCGGCCAACTTTCCGCCACGAACTCATCGCCCCCGCTCAATTCATAAAACGCAAAAGCCAAAAAACCGAAACAAAGAAGGATCACTCGCCACATCACACTACTCCGCACGCCGAAGCGCTAACTCGTTACAACCACACTTAAAGTTCTAGCATGAGTTTTTCGATTCTGTGAGCAGGCAAAGGCAAATATTCAACTTTGTTCGCTTTACGCGCGATTCAGCCACAGTTACACAAAGCCATGACTAATTTACCGCCCGATACAGATGATCAAAACGTCCCCGCCGTCGCAGAGCCATTGCGCCGTGCTTTGGGTGACCGGTATCTGACCTACGCATTGTCCACCATTATGCACCGGGCCTTGCCTGATGCGCGTGACGGTCTGAAGCCTGTGCACCGGCGGATTTTATACGCGATGCGCGAGTTGAAGCTAAGCCCAACAGGTGGGTTCCGTAAATCAGCTAAAATTTCCGGTGACGTGATGGGGAACTATCACCCGCACGGGGACGCCGCGATTTACGATGCAATGGCGCGTTTGGCGCAGGACTTTAACGTCCGCTATCCGTTGGTTGACGGGCAGGGTAACTTTGGCAACATCGACGGCGATAATCCCGCCGCGTCGCGTTACACTGAAGCGCGCATGACCATCGCAGCCGAGGCGCTGCTGGATGGTCTGGCCGAGAATGCTGTTGATTTCCGCGAAAACTACGACGGCACGTTGACTGAGCCTGTGGTCTTACCAGCTGCGTTTCCAAACCTGTTGGCGAACGGATCAAGCGGTATTGCCGTGGGCATGGCCACGAACATCCCCCCTCACAATATCGAAGAATTGATCAACGCGTGTTTGCATCTGATCAAGGCGCCGAATGCGCGGGACGAAACGCTGCTTGAACACGTGCCGGGTCCTGATTTTCCAACTGGCGGTGTCATTGTTGAGCCGCGTGAAAATATCGCCGAGGCGTATCGCACCGGTAAGGGCGGGTTCCGCCTGCGGTGCCGTTATGAGATTGAACAGCTTGATCGTGGGATGTGGCAAATCATCGTCACTGAAATCCCCTATCAGGTGCAAAAGTCGAAACTAATCGAGAAGCTGGCCGAGGTCATTCAGCTTAAAAAAGTGCCGATCCTTGCGGATGTGCGCGATGAAAGTGCCGACGACGTACGTATCGTGCTTGAGCCGAAGTCCAAGAATGTTGATCCCGATGTGTTGATGGGAATGCTGTATCGCAACTCTGATCTTGAGGTGCGTTTCAGTTTGAATATGAACGTGCTGATTGATGGTCTGACACCAAAAGTGTGCAGCCTAAAAGAAGTTCTGCGCGCGTTTCTGGATCACCGCCGTGACGTTCTGCTGCGCCGCTCAAAGCACCGGATCGACAAGATTGATCACCGGCTTGAAGTGCTCGAAGGCTTTATCATCGCGTTCCTGAACTTGGACCGTGTCATTGATATTATCAGATATGACGAAGACCCAAAGCGCGCCCTGATGCATGAAAGCTGGTCGCAAGACTTTGTGCGCGCGACGGATGAGAAAGATTATGTTTCCCCGTCACGTGATCTGGGTACCGAGCTGAGTGAAGTTCAGGCTGATGCTATCTTGAACATGCGCCTTCGGTCGCTGCGCCGCCTTGAAGAGTTGGAGCTGGTACGCGAGCGTGACGCCTTGATGGAAGAACGCGCCGGTCTGCAAGACCTTCTTGATAGCGAAGAAATTCAGTGGTCCACTATTTCAGAGCAACTGCGTCAGACCCGCAAGGAATTTGGTGCGAAATCTGAATTTGGCGCACGGCGCAGCACATTCGCCGAAGCAGGCGAAGTGGAAGACGTTCCCCTTGAGGCGATGATCGAGCGTGAGCCGATCACGGTTGTCTGCTCAAAAATGGGATGGATCCGCGCTATGTCGGGCCATATCGACCTTGGCCGCGAACTGAAGTTCAAAGATGGGGACGGCCCGCGGTTTATCTTCCACGCCGAGACAACCGACAAGATTTTGCTGCTTGGGACGAACGGGCGTTTCTACACGTTGCAGGCCAGCACTTTGCCCGGTGGCCGGGGCATGGGCGAGCCCGTGCGACTGATGGTTGATTTGCCTCAAGACGTCGAAATTTTGATGCTGTTCATCCATAAGCCGGGGCGCAAGCTGCTGCTTGCATCAAGTGCGGGCGATGGGTTTGTGGTGCCTGAAGATGAGGTGATCGCGCAAACCCGTGGTGGCAAGCAAGTGTTGAACGTGCGCGCACCAAACACTGCTGCTGTATGTCGTCCCGTCTTGGGTGATCATGTGGCTGTGGTTGGTGAAAACCGCAAAGTGCTTGTTTTTGCTCTTGATGAATTGCCGGAAATGGCGCGGGGCAAAGGGGTTCGCCTTCAGAAATATAAAGACGGCGGTCTTAGTGATGCGACCACGTTTGATTTCAGCGAAGGGTTGAGCTGGCTTGATCCGGCTGGTCGTACCCGTACTGAAACGGCACTTGCGGAATGGACGGGTAAGCGCGCGGGTGCTGGCCGTATGGCGCCGCGCGGGTTCCCGAGGGATAATAAGTTCACCTAGGTAGCTGGTGTGTGAGTAAGAAGGATGACGAGTAATGGAGCAGGGCGACACACTTGAAGGCAGATACGGTGGGCAACGTGGTCCCATCTTTTTGCTGGTCCTTCAAACGGGCATTTTGACTGTTTTGACCCTTGGGATTTACCGGTTTTGGGCCAAATCGCGTGTGCGGCGTTATGTGTGGAATGCGGTTCAGCCCGGTGGTGATCCAATGGAATACTCGGGAACAGGCGTTGAAAAATTCATTGGCTTTCTGATCGCTTTGGTGGTGCTGGCCGTTTATTTGGGATTGTTGCAGGTCTTGCTGACTTTTGCCGGTCTCAGCCTGCTTGATTTGGTTCCTGATGAGGGGGCTAGCGAGGCGCAGATATTTGCAAGCATTGGCGCGACATACGCCACGCTGATCGCGATTGTCCCGCTTATCTTTATCGCCCAATATCGCGGCCGTCGTTACATGCTGTCGCGCACGCGGTGGCGGGGTTTGCGGTTTGGCATGGATCAGGCGTCGCTTGGCTATATGTGGCGCGCGATTGTTTACAGCGTCATCACGGTTGTCTCACTTGGTATTCTTGCCCCGCTTGGTACATTTCAGTTGGAGAAATTTAAGACTGACCGCACTTGGTACGGCGATGCGCAATTTGAACAAGGTGGCCGCTGGACAATGCTTTATCGCGCGGCATCTGTGTTACTTCTTGGACTTGGGGTCAGCATTGTGGGGGCAGTTGTCAGCGCGTCAGGTTCCGAGGGTCTTGGCATCACGGTCATGGTAGTTGGGACGGTCCTGATCGTGATCGGGTTTGTGCACTACCGCTTGCAAAGCTTTGCGATAATGGCGCGGTACAAAACACTTGATGATGGGGCGATTGAGTTTGAGGCGTCACCCCAAACTGGCCGTGTCGTTGGGCATTACATCAAAGGGTCGTTGCTAACGATGTTGGTGACTATTGCGGCGGCAATTCCGGCAGGTGTGATTTTATTCATGGCCAGCCAAATTGGTGCAGCCGGTGGGTTCGGTGGCGCGCAGATTTTCAGCACAATCATTGCCGTGCTGAGCTATGTGGTTGCGCTTGTGATGGGCGGCGCTTCGACCATGGCATTCATTACCCAACCGATTTTTGGTCACATCGTAGAAACATGCGCTGTGCGTTATCCCGAGCATTTCGACACCATTCAACAACGTGCTGCCGATGATATGCCTGACGCCGAAGGCTTTGCGGATGCTCTTGATGTGGGCGGTGCGTTTTAAGCGATGGCGTTGCAAAGTAGCCTTGCCTCTTTCGTAGATGGAAAGACCGCTGGAAAGCGCGACGTCTACATCGAAGTTGCGGCGACTGCAGAGGTTTTGCGGATTTGTGATGCCCAAGGCGATGTGCTTGCGGAGTGGCCATTAAAGCGGTTGCGGCGGATGCAAGACGGATCGCGCACGGTTTTGTATTTGGCTGGTGATCCAGATGAAGCGCGTCTTTACCCGTTTAATTTGCACGATGAGACGGTTTTGGCGGCGCTCGCCCCTAACCTTGATAAACGGCGGCCCATTGGACCGCTGGTTCGAAAAGTAATCGGTTGGAGTGTGGCCGCGGCGGCTGCCTTGGCGGTGATGCTCTTCGTAATCATTCCCAGCCTGTCAGATCAACTCGCTACTGTCATTCCGACTGAGCGTGAAGAGCGTATCGGTAAAGTTGTTTCTTCTCAGATTGAGCGTGCGATGGTTTGGCAAGACGACAGTGCTGATGAAAGTTGGCAATGCTCATCAGCCGCAGGTGATGCGGCTTTGGCCCAGATGGTCACCCGTGTGTTGGGGCCGCTGGATGTGCCCTACACCTTGAACGTTCAAGTCGTGGATCACCCTTTGATTAACGCATTTGCATTGCCCGGTGGTCAGGTGATTTTGTTCCGTGGTTTGTTGGAGGCTGCTCAGAGCGCAGATGAAGTGGCGGGTGTTCTGGCCCATGAATTAGGCCACGTGATTAACCGCGACCCGATGCGCCTGACGTTGCGTGCGGCGGGGTCTGCGGGATTGTTGTCGCTGATGCTTGGCGACGCAACCGGAGGTTTGATTATTGCAGGCGCGGCAGATCAGGTGATGAACGCGAGCCACACCCGTAAAGCAGAAGCTCAAGCAGACGAATTTGCCCTGAAACTTTTGGATGAGGCTGAGATATCTCCACTGGCCTTTGCGCGCTTTTTTGAAACGCTTAAAGAGGACAGCCCAGATATGACGGGTGCTCTTGAATGGTTATCATCGCATCCCTCGCTGAGCCTGCGTGCCCAAAACGCGCGGGACAATGTACAGCAGGGCAAGACCTATCGGCCCGTTTTGAATGCGCAAGCGTGGCGCGATCTACAGACGATTTGTGGCTAGCTGCTAAGCTCTTCAACCTGAAGCCACACGCCGCCACTTGGCCGTAGTGTCAGGATCAGTTCCGGACGCGGATCACGTCCTTTAACGGCCGTGAATTTGAACCGCGAAAGCAGTGTAGCCAGAATGATCACCGCCTCTTGCAGGGCAAATGACGCCCCGATGCACACCCGTGGACCATCCCCGAAGGGTAGGTATGAAAAGCGGTTTACGGCCTTTGGATCCGCAAAGCGGTCAGGGTCAAAGGCGTCAGGATTTTCCCACAGGTCTTTATGACGGTGCAGGGCATAGATGGGCAGCATGACTGTGTCGCCCTTGCGCACCTCGCGCCCACACAGCGTATCTGATTGTTGTGCAGTGCGGCTGATGAAAGCGGCAGGCGGATAGAGGCGCAAAGCTTCATCAATGATCTGGCGAATGTAGGGCAGGGCCTTGATATCGTCTGCCGTGGCCGTGCGCCCGTTCAAAACCTCGCTTGCCTCGGCGCGGGCCTTTTGCTGTACGTCTTCATCAAAGGCACACAGATAAAGCGCCCATGCCAAGGTGAGGGCAGTTGTTTCATGTCCTGCAACGATGAAGGTCAAAAGGTTGTCGCGCAATTCATCCGTGTTCATCTGGCGTTTTGTTTCCGGATCTTCGCCTTCCAGCAACAGATCAAGTAGATCAGGAATGTCACGGGGTCCTGCGTTGCGCCGTTCTTCAATCGAAGCATCCGCGATACGGCGCATATCCTTCATAGCTGAAGATGATCCGATGCGGTTCAGGCGCGGTACCCACGTAGGCACGCCAATAATATCAAGCAGTGACACTTTGGCAGTCTGTGCGATGTAGGCATCAATGGCGCGGTGAACTGCGCCTGCGTCCACACTATCGCCGTCGGAGAACGTGACGTCCGAGATCACCTCAAACGTGGCTTGCACCATTTCGGCAAACACATCGACCGCACGGCCTTTGGATGCTGCCAGCCGCTTGGTTGAGCGATCAGCAGCCGCGCCCATGATCGGAGCCAAGTTTGCGATATTGCGATGTTTGAAAACGGGCGTTGCGGCACGTCTTTGCCAACGCCAATGGCTGCCTTCAGCGATGAAAAGGGAATTGCCGATGGCAGGTTCAAGAATGTTTTTGGTGACGTCCGACTTGGGATACACATCCACGGCGTCCTTCAGAATGTGGCGTAACGCATCCGGTTCCATCACCATATGCCAACGCACCACAGCGGTTTTGCCCGAAACAATTGGTTGCTTTGTGGCGATGTCCGGAATGATCTCAACCAAGTTCCGTCGCGCGACACGCAGTGTCTCGATAATGCCCAACGGCTCGGTCACGAGTTTGCATCGCGCTGGCAGTTTGTCTGACATTTGATCGCTCCGTTACCTGTTGCCGTTCATAATGGTGACCCCTTGGAGGTAAGTCACATCTTCGCGCTGTCCATTGTGAAGGGCCCTGAAACTGCGTTAGGAACTTTCAACCGGTTATGAAAGGTGTGTGCCCGTGTGGAAAATGATAGTTGGTTTGCTTGCGCTGCTCGCAGTTGCGGGATGTGGGGGCATAACCGCTGAGATGACACCCCCTTCGCCTGCGCTCAGCAGCTTTGATCTGGGTCATAACGTTGTGATCGGAACGACGGCCAAGAAGGGGCCTTTGTCTCGGGATGCGACGGCGGAGGAGTGGGTCGAAAGCCTTAGCTCTGCCATTGATGCCCAGATCGGTCGCTACGATGCAGGTGGTCTCTATCATTTGGGTGTAAGCGTTGATCAATTTGTCTTGGCCGCCCCCGGCGTGCCACTTGTGTTGTCGCCCAAGTCGATCTTGCAAGTTTCAGTCACTGTTTGGGACAACGCCAAGGGCCAAAAGATCAATAAAACGCCCGAACAAATCCTTGTTTTTGAGAGCTTTTCCGGTGGTAGCCTGCTTGGCTCAGGGCTTACCAGATCGCGTGAAGAACAAATGGCGGGCCTAAGCGCAAATGCCGCGATAAAGATCGAAAATTGGTTGATCGAAAATGCCGCATGGTTCGCGCCACTCAACGATGCGGAATGACTTGATTTATCTGTGTAAACCTCATACACGCCGCACCGTTGGAAACGGGCTGCGATAACGGTGTTTTCCGCCGCGCCCCTGAATAGATTGAAGGTTGGCTCATGGCTAAGGAAAAGTTTGAACGCTCTAAACCGCACGTAAACATCGGCACGATTGGTCACGTTGACCACGGTAAGACGACGTTGACTGCAGCGATCACCAAGCAATTTGGTGACTTCAAAGCATACGACGAGATTGACGGCGCGCCGGAAGAAAAAGCACGTGGTATCACGATTTCTACTGCTCACGTTGAGTATGAAACAGAGACACGTCACTACGCACACGTGGACTGCCCAGGCCACGCTGACTATGTGAAAAACATGATCACTGGTGCTGCTCAGATGGACGGCGCGATCTTGGTTGTTAACGCAGCTGATGGTCCTATGCCACAAACACGCGAGCACATCCTGTTGGGTCGCCAGGTTGGTATCCCTTACATGGTTGTTTACATGAACAAAGTTGACCAAGTTGACGACGAAGAGTTGCTCGAGTTGGTTGAAATGGAAATCCGTGAGCTTCTGTCATCTTACGAGTACCCAGGCGACGACATCCCAGTTGTAGCCGGTTCTGCTCTGGCCGCTCTGGAAGACCGCGATGACAACATCGGTAAAGAGTCTATCGACAAGCTGATGGAAGCTGTTGACAGCTACATCCCGACACCGGCACGTGCTGTTGACCAGCCGTTCCTGATGCCGATTGAAGACGTGTTCTCAATCTCTGGCCGTGGTACAGTTGTAACCGGTCGTGTTGAGCGTGGCGTTATCAACGTTGGTGAAGAGATCGAGATCGTTGGTATCCGTGACACCACGAAGACAACCTGCACAGGTGTTGAAATGTTCCGCAAGCTGCTTGATCGCGGTGAAGCAGGCGACAACATCGGCGCGCTTCTTCGCGGCGTTGACCGTGAAGGTGTTGAGCGTGGCCAGGTTCTTTGTAAGCCAGGTTCCGTATCTCCTCACACGAAGTTCGAGGCAGAAGCTTATATTCTGACCAAAGAAGAAGGTGGCCGTCACACGCCATTCTTTGCGAACTACCGTCCACAGTTCTACTTCCGTACAACTGACGTGACAGGCACAGTTGAGCTTCCAGCGGGTACCGAGATGGTTATGCCGGGCGACAACTTGAAGTTCGAAGTCGAGCTGATCGCACCTATCGCGATGGAAGACGGTCTTCGCTTTGCGATCCGCGAAGGCGGCCGCACAGTAGGCGCAGGCGTCGTAGCAAAAATCATCGCCTAAGCTGATTGCGCCTTTTGGGCGCATTCAAAACGATACAGCGGCCGCTCCATTCATTTGGGGCGGCCGTTTTCCATAGTTTTGCCCAGATTGTGTCATAGCCCGCTCTCGTAACTTTTGCGGAGACGCTATGACCCTCATCCATCATGACAAAGCCGAGCTTTCTTGCGTCTTTATGGTCGAACCGGGCCATTATGAGTGGCCAGCCATTCTTCTGGCGTCCTCATTGATGGCGTTCGCTGCGGATGATGTGGCCCTCCACGCTTATTGCCGTTCGCATCTGATTGATCAGTTACATCCCGAAACAGTGCGCTTTTTTGAACGGCACGGCGTACAGCTTGCCCCGATATCACCTGAGTTTGAGGTACCTTATCCCCAAGGTAATAAGCTTTATGCCTGTGCCGCGAGCCGCGCAGCGCCCGCCACAATTTTGTTTGATACAGACATGTTCATGTTGCAGCCCGCTTTCCTTGGGGACGCTTTGCGCGTTGGTGCAGTGTCTGGCAGGCCAACTGGCGATTGGATGTGGGGCAAAACTGTAGATGCGTGGCGCGCGGCTTATGCTTCAGTTGATATGGAACTGCCCCGTGGCAGGCTTGCGCGGCCCAGCGGATCTTATGTTGCGCCAAGTATGTCGGCCGGCTTTGTGGCGTACCACGGGGATCAATTCGGTAAAATTTGGCGCGATACGGCGCTTGCGATTGAAGCGCGACGATTGGCGAAAGGGATCTATCCCACGCTCGATCAGATAAGTCTGCCTGTTGCAACGCATCTGGCGGGGCTCAAGATGAGTATGATCGATGTGAAATGGAACAAAGCTGGTGCGATTAAGCCGCAAGCGCTGCTCAATGTGATTTGTTACCACTATCAAAAAGCACAAACGCTGTTGGAGTTGCCGATCAAATGGGTGGCTGATGAACTGTTGCGGGACTTCACCGAATTTGACGGACTTGAAAGCATGATTGCTTTTTACGACGTGCACAGCGCGAAACCCGCTGATGTCATCCACAACGCTGGATTTCAGCGTGCGGTGATTGCTAAACAGCGGGCTGTTGATATCCCGCATGAGCGGTAATTGAGCCACGAGATGAATTGCTGTCTTGATCTTACCCCAGACCTCGCTTATTCGCATTCCTGCCTGCAGGGGTGTAGCTCAGCGGTAGAGCATCGGTTTCCAAAACCGACGGCCGGGGGTTCGATCCCCTCCGCCCCTGCCAGGCGAATTTTCCCATGACACATATTATGCTGCACGTTGGCGTGCACAAAACTGCCACGACGCATATGCAGGCCAGTTTGCGCCTGTCACGGGCACGGCTCAACGCGGCGGGCGTAAGTTACTGGGACCCAAAGACGCTTCGCGCGGGTGGCAGTGACGTTGCGGATCATTTGCGCCTTGCTGAGGGGCGTTTTGCAAGTGGTGTGCAACAAATGTTGGACGGGCATGATCGGTTGCTCATTTCCGAGGAGAACATGCTGCGGCTGCCCTACAAAATGGGCGAGGGTCCGAACCCTGTTCTTTATGAACGCGGTCATCAGTTGATTGCGCAGATGGGGCAGGGCGCGCCTGAGCAGCAGGTTGATGTAGCGATTTCGCTGAGGGATTACGCGGGCTACTTCCGATCGCTCTACACCCAAACGCTGATGGGGGGGTATTTTCCATCGTTTGAGCGTTTTATCGCGCGCTCAAGTTATGATGTTTGCACGTGGGTGGACTTGGTTCATCGCATCCATGCTTTGCCAAACGTCCGCCGGATCATGGTCTGGCGCTATGAAGACTATGGCGTGTTGACCCAGAGAATATTTGCAGGTCTGATTGGTCAAAATTTGGGCACCATTCCGTTGGTACCTGAACGGTCCCACCCCGGGCTGTCCGAGCAGGCTGTTGTGGCCCTGCGGGACCATCAAGCACGTGATCCCGGTCATAATCGCCGTCTGCACAAAATCCCCCGCCGGCCGATTGCACAGGCAGCGCGCGATGCATTTCCGACAGGGGCGCAATATCCAAAGTTCGACCCTTGGCAGGCCGCTGATCTGGAAATGTCAGCGCAAAGATATGCGGCCGATATGGCGGAAATTGCAGCAATGCCCAAGGTTCATCTGCTCAAGGCTTGAAAAACCAGTCTGGCCCAAGTATCTGCCAATGAAATCTATAGGAAAACGACACATGGCGAATCCGCTTCAGTTTATTCAACAAGTCCGCACCGAAGTTGGTCGCGTCACATGGCCAACGCGCCGTGAAGTAGTTTTGACGACAATCATGGTGTTCATGATGGCCGTTTTGACGGCTATCTTCTTCTTTTTCGTCGATTGGATTATTCGCTCGGGACTATCGTTTATCCTGAACGGCTAACACGTAGCTGCTTTCTAAATTGCGTATAACACCTTGAAACAACATGTTTTCGGCGGTATTGCGCAACAACTTGAGACAGATGGGCGTGCTTCGATTCGTGTAGCGCGCCGCTTTTTGTTTTGAGAAGGCAGTGTAACTGTTTGAATTAACATAAGATTTTGCGCGCTTTCGCGTGCGGCACAAAAGGACCGACAGCAATGGCAAAACGGTGGTATTCAGTTAGCGTACTCTCGAACTTCGAGAAAAAGATCGCTGAAGGCATCAGAGTCGCTGCGGCTGAGGCTGAGTTGGAAGACCAGATCGACGAAGTTCTGGTTCCAACCGAAGAAGTCATCGAAATTCGCCGCGGCAAAAAAGTTCCGACCGAGCGTCGCTTTATGCCTGGCTACGTTTTGGTTCACATGGAAATGACGGATGAAGGCTATCACCTGATCAATTCCATGAACCGCGTCACAGGATTTTTGGGCCCGCAAGGCCGCCCGATGCCGATGCGTGATGCAGAGGTGAACCAAATTCTTAACCGCGTTCAAGAAGGTGAAGAAGCGCCGCGTACGCTCATTCACTTTGAAGTCGGTGAGAAAGTTAAAGTTAACGACGGTCCGTTCGAAGATTTCGACGGCATGGTTGAGGAAGTCGACGACGACAACCAGCGCCTCAAGGTTACAGTATCAATCTTTGGTCGCGAAACGCCGGTCGAATTGGAATACACGCAGGTCACTAAGCAGGCCTGATCGTGCAAATCGTGGGAGGTTTTGGCAGCGCGCTGTCAAACCGGACCACGGCAACCCATCCCGCCAGACGCGTCTGGAGTGGGAGTTGAGCAAGGAGAAGTCCAATGGCTAAAAAAGTCGCTGGCACAATGAAGCTGCAGGTTCCTGCAGGTCAAGCTAACCCATCACCGCCCGTAGGCCCTGCGCTTGGCCAACGTGGTATCAACATCATGGAATTCTGTAAGGCGTTTAACGCCAAGACACAGGATATGGAGCCAGGTGCACCCTGCCCAACGGTTATCACGTATTACGTTGATAAGTCCTTCAGCATGGACATCAAAACGCCACCAGCATCATACTACCTGAAGAAAGCTGCCAAGGTTAAATCTGGCGCGAACAACCCAAGCCGTGAGACGGTTGGTCAGGTAACTGCTGCGCAGGTACGTGAGATCGCTGAAGCGAAAATGAAAGATCTGAACGCGAACGATATCGAAGCCGCGATGCAGATTATTCTGGGCTCTGCCCGCTCTATGGGCATTGAGGTGAAGTAAGATGGCAAAACTTGGAAAACGCACAACTGCGGCACGCGAGGCATTCGCGGGCAAATCCAACGTCACCGTTGATGAGGCGGTCGCACTGGTAAAAGCCAACGCTACAGCAAAGTTCGATGAAACAGTCGAAATCTCCATGCAGCTCGGTGTTGATCCGCGTCACGCAGACCAAATGGTTCGTGGCGTTGTATCTTTGCCAAACGGCACTGGTAAATCAGTTCGTGTTGCTGTCTTTGCACGTGATGCAAAAGCAGACGAAGCGAAAGCGGCTGGCGCAGACATCGTTGGTGCAGAAGATCTGATGGAAATCGTCCAAGGCGGCACCATCGATTTTGATCGCTGCATTGCGACGCCTGACATGATGCCAATCGTTGGTCGGTTGGGTAAAGTACTCGGCCCACGCAACCTGATGCCAAACCCAAAAGTTGGCACAGTGACTATGGACGTCAAGGCGGCTGTCGAAGCTGCAAAAGGCGGCGAAGTGCAGTTCAAAGCTGAAAAAGCTGGTGTTGTACACGCAGGTCTTGGCAAGTCGTCATTCGGTGAGAAAAAGTTGATCGAAAACGTTCGCTCTTTCATCGGTGCGGTTCAGAAGGCTCGTCCTTCCGGTGCCAAAGGCGCTTACATGAAAAAGATCACACTAAGCTCAACAATGGGCCCAAGTGTAACGGTATCTATCGACGACGCTGCACAAGAATAATCTTACGTGCTCAGTTGTTGAGTATTTTGAGGCGGGCCTTTCGGGGCTCGCCTTTTTCTTTTTGTGGATGTTGTTGGGTCGCACACCTTAGCGAACCCTATCGTTTGTTGCGCGGACACTAACAATCCTTTTCTTTGACATGAATTGATGCAGATTGAGGCCAAATTCGGCCATATTCCCTTGGTTAACAATTCCTTACTAAGGAGTGTTTTGTTTCCATGAAGGGTTGGCGCCGCGCGCCTCAGTCACCGTATGCCTACAACGTTTAACGTTATTTCCCTTGGCAATCAGTCAATCATCGACCCTATCGAGGGTAATTTTTTCGCTGAAAACGCTAATCTTCTGGAGCAGCAAACCTTTGGGGGAGTTGGCAATGCGCTCGTGAACGATATTCGTTCGTTCTCAACCGTTGGTAACGGGTTCAATTTCGGTTTTGGCGGAATTTACGATCAAAATAACTTCTTTTCCAATGATCAGTTTTCAATTGATGGGGGTCCTGTTCGGATCTTCGATGCGCTTGCCGTATACAACGCGACGCTCACATACGTTGACGGTACAAGCGCGCAAATTACCGCTGTGGTCTTTCAGGATACCAATGGTGACACGTTCCTCGCGCCGGATTTCGGCCCAAGTGCTAACCAAACAGCACTTGAAGCGGCCGCCATCCGTTCTGTTACTTTGGGGGCGTTGGACACCAATGCTTCCGTGGGTTTGTTCGGGGATCGTGAGGCGTTCAATTTTGTCACGTGCTTTGTAAAAGGGATGGAAATCCTTACGCCTCAGGGCAACCGCAGAGTTGAAGACTTGCAGGTGGGTGATCTGGTGGTCACACGTGATGGGGGGCTGCAGCCCATCCGGTGGATTGGCAAGGCAAGCCGTCCTGCTCGCGATAATTTTCGACCTGTTCGCATTAAGGCTGGTGCGCTTGGTGCAGGGATTCCGAGTAAGGATCTTATCGTCTCACAGCAGCATCGGATGTTGTTTGTATCGCCAATCGCTGAAAGGATGACAGGCACAGCCGAAGTTTTGGTCCCCGCTATCAAGCTGCTGGATTTGCCGGGTGTTCAGCTTATTGAGGATTGGGACACGGTGACCTACTTCCACCTACTTCTTGATCAGCATCAGATTATTTATGCCCATGATGCACCGACCGAGTCACTACTTACCGGCGCGCAGGCCTGCAAAGCGATTGGCCCCGATGCAGTTACAGAGATCGCAGACTTCTTTCCCGAATTGTTGCAAACCGCAGCACGGCCAGCACGGCTCATTCCCAGGGGAAGGCAGATCAGGCAACTTGTTGCGCGGCATTTGAAAAACAACAAACCTGTAGTCGGTGGGTTTTCGCCGGCTTTGTGCGCGTAGCAATCGTGGCGGTGAAACGGGGCTTGGCAAAACACTAACAATTGTCTAACCACGTCATTGCAGTTGAGCGCGCGATTCGTCACGCGCTCTTTTGCGTTTCGTCCGAGATGGTGGGTTTGGGCCTTTGTCCTTTAATTCCTGCCTGAGACGGGATCAGACCAGTTTCTTCAGCGGCCGTTTTGGTCACTGGCGGTTCGGGCGTCCCGTTTGAAGGACCCAACCGCCGGAGCAATCCGGTACACTGAGCCGGCGGGGTAACCTGCCATATTTGGAGAAAAACTGTGGATAGAGCACAAAAAGAAAAAGTCGTCGACGAACTCGGCCAAATCTTTGAAAGCTCTGGCGTCGTAGTGGTTAGCCACTACGAGGGAATGACAGTTGCTGAAATGCAGGACTTGCGCGCTAAAATGAGCGAAGCGGGTGGGTCTGTGCGTGTTGCCAAAAACAGGCTCGCCAAAATCGCCCTGAACGGTCAGCCATGCGAAAGCGTGTCTGAGTACCTGACAGGGATGACAGTTCTCGCCTATTCAGAAGACCCTGTCGCTGCGGCGAAAGTGGTTGATGCATACGCAAAGGAAAACGGCAAGCTCGTTATCCTTGGTGGTGCAATGGGTGATACTGCTCTGGATGTTGCTGGCGTGAAAGCCGTTGCATCGATGCCAAGCCGCGAGGAGCTTATTGCTTCTATCGTGGGTTGTATCGGCGCACCTGCTTCCAACATCGCTGGCGCAATTGGCGCACCTGCTTCGAACATCGCGAGCATTCTTTCGACCATCGAAGAGAAAGCTGCATAAGCACAACTGGAAACCCTCGTGGGCAACATCGCTACACGTTGGAACACAACCTTAGGAAACGGAAACAGTATAATGGCTGATCTGAAAAAACTTGCTGAAGAGATCGTTGGTCTTACCCTTCTCGAAGCACAAGAACTGAAAACCATCCTCAAAGATGAGTATGGCATCGAGCCAGCAGCTGGCGGCGCAGTCATGATGGCTGGCCCAGGTGGCGACGCTGGTGCAGCTGCTGAAGAAAAATCTGAGTTCGACGTTGTTCTGAAGAACGCCGGCGCACAGAAAATCGCAGTCATCAAAGAAGTCCGCGGCATCACAGGTCTTGGCCTGAAAGAAGCTAAAGACCTCGTCGAAGCTGGCGGTAAAGTCAAAGAAGGTGTCGACAAAGCAGAAGCTGAAGACATCAAAGCTAAGCTGGAAGCAGCTGGCGCAGAGATCGAACTGGCCTAATTGGCTGGGTGTGGGGCTTAGTCCCGCGCACAATATTGGCTGGGCATGGTTAATTCCGTGCCCAGCTTAACCTGTCTTAGAAGCTGCTTTCAAATGCAGAGCCGCTTCTAAGGAAGGTCCAAGCGGGAGCGTGTCGGTGGGACGATACGCAGGTATTGGCTTGGTTTTCCTGTCTCAAAAGGGCCGCGCACCGATGCCCGACGGTGTAGCGATCCAGTGAGAACACATGAAAGGTGACAACGCACATGGCTCAATCCTTCCTCGGCCAGAAACGCTTGCGCAAATACTACGGTAAAATCCGCGAAGTCCTAGAAATGCCGAACCTTATTGAGGTTCAGAAGTCATCATATGACCTCTTTTTGAAGTCAGGTGACCAGCTTCAGCCGCTCGACGGCGAAGGCATCAAAGGCGTCTTCCAGTCGGTTTTCCCGATCAAAGACTTTAACGAAACCGCGATCCTTGAGTTCGTCAACTACGAGCTGGAAAAGCCGAAGTATGACGTTGAGGAGTGTCAGCAACGTGACATGACATACAGCGCGCCACTGAAAGTGACGCTGCGCTTGATCGTGTTTGAAATTGACGAAGATACAGGCGCGAAATCTGTCAAAGACATCAAAGAGCAAGATGTCTTTATGGGCGACATGCCTTTGATGACGCCAAACGGTACGTTCGTTGTGAATGGCACCGAGCGTGTTATCGTGAGCCAGATGCACCGTTCACCGGGCGTTTTCTTCGATCACGACAAAGGCAAGACCCACTCATCAGGTAAACTCCTGTTTGCATGCCGCATCATCCCCTACCGTGGTAGCTGGCTGGACTTTGAGTTCGACGCCAAAGACATCGTCTTTGCGCGCATCGACCGTCGCCGCAAGCTGCCTGTAACGACGCTTTTGTATTCTTTGGGTCTGACCCAAGAAGACATCATGGATGCATACTACGACACAGTGTCTTACCGTTATGAAGCGGGTAAAGGCTGGGTCACGAAGTTCTTCCCAGAGCGCGTTCGCGGCACACGTCCAACATATGACCTCATCGATGCAGCTTCGGGCGAAGTAATTGCTGAGGCGGGCAAGAAGGTGACACCACGCGCGGTCAAGAAATTGATCGACGAAGGCCAAGTCACTGAATTGCTGCTTCCGTTCGATCAGATCATGGGTAAATATGTTGCCAAAGACATCATTAACGAAGACAACGGCGCGATTTACGTTGAAGCCGGTGATGAGCTGACATGGGAAGTCGACAAAGACGGCGATGCAATCGGCGGTTCTGTGAAAGAATTGCTGGACGCTGGTATCACTGAAATCCCTGTACTCGACATCGATAATGTCAACGTTGGCCCTTACATGCGTAACACCATGGCGGCAGACAAAAACATGAACCGCGAAACTGCGCTCATGGACATCTACCGTGTGATGCGTCCGGGTGAGCCACCCACCGTAGATTCTGCTTCTGCTCTGTTTGATACGCTCTTCTTCGATAGCGAGCGTTATGACCTGTCTGCAGTTGGCCGCGTTAAGATGAACATGCGTCTTGCGCTTGATGCAGAAGACACACAGCGCACATTGCGCAAAGAAGACATCGTTTCATGTATCAAAGCGCTGGTTGATCTGCGCGATGGTCGTGGCGACATCGACGACATTGACCACCTCGGCAACCGCCGCGTGCGTTCCGTTGGTGAGCTGATGGAGAACCAGTACCGCGTTGGTCTGCTCCGCATGGAGCGTGCGATCAAAGAGCGTATGTCCTCTGTCGAAATCGACACAGTGATGCCGCAAGATCTGATCAATGCGAAACCTGCAGCCGCCGCAGTTCGCGAATTCTTCGGCTCATCGCAGCTGTCACAGTTTATGGACCAAACAAACCCGCTTTCCGAAGTGACGCACAAGCGTCGCCTCTCAGCGCTTGGACCAGGCGGTCTGACACGTGAGCGTGCGGGTTTTGAGGTGCGCGACGTGCACCCAACGCACTACGGTCGGATGTGTCCGATTGAAACGCCGGAAGGTCCAAACATTGGTCTGATCAACTCGCTGGCAACTTTCGCACGCGTTAACAAATACGGTTTCATCGAAACACCATACCGCAAAGTTGTTGACGGTCAGGTGACTGACGAAGTTCAGTACATGTCCGCGACGGAAGAAATGCGTCACACAGTTGCGCAGGCCAACGCGAACCTTGATGAAGGCGGCAAGTTCGTCAACGATCTGGTTTCGACACGTAAGTCTGGTGATTACACATTGTCACCGTCCGACAGCGTGAACCTGATCGACGTTTCACCAAAGCAGCTAGTCTCTGTCGCGGCCTCGCTTATCCCGTTCCTTGAAAATGACGATGCTAACCGCGCCCTGATGGGGTCGAACATGCAACGTCAGGCGGTTCCACTTCTGCAAGCCGAGGCACCACTCGTTGGTACTGGTATCGAAGAAGTTGTGGCCCGCGATTCCGGTGCGGCGATCATGGCGAAACGTGCGGGTATCATCGACCAAGTCGATGCGACACGTATCGTTATTCGTGCAACCGAAGACCTCGAACTTGGCGACGCTGGTGTTGATATTTACCGCATGCGTAAATTCCAACGCTCAAACCAAAACACTTGTATTAACCAACGTCCGTTGGTGAAGGTTGGTGATTTGGTGACCAAAGGTGAAGTTATTGCCGACGGTCCGTCAACTGACATGGGTGAGCTGGCCCTTGGTAAAAACGTGGTTGTCGCGTTTATGCCTTGGAATGGCTACAACTATGAGGACTCCATCCTGATCTCCGAGCGCATCACGCGTGATGACGTGTTTACTTCCGTGCACATCGAAGAGTTCGAAGTAGCGGCACGTGACACCAAGCTTGGGCCAGAGGAAATCACACGCGATATTCCAAACGTCGGTGAGGAAGCTCTGCGCAACCTCGACGAAGCGGGTATCGTGTACATCGGTGCGGAAGTTGGTCCGGCTGACATCCTTGTTGGTAAGATCACGCCAAAAGGCGAAAGCCCAATGACACCCGAAGAGAAGCTTTTGCGAGCGATCTTTGGTGAAAAAGCATCTGACGTGCGTGATACATCACTTCGTCTGCCACCAGGCGATTTCGGTACAATCGTAGAAGTCCGCGTTTTCAACCGCCACGGCGTTGAAAAAGATGAGCGTGCACTTCAGATCGAGCGTGAAGAAGTTGAGCGTTTGGCCCGTGACCGTGATGACGAGTTGGTCATTCTCGATCGCAACATCTACGCCCGTCTCCGCGACATGATCGAAGGCAAAATTGCTGTCAAAGGACCAAAAGGCGTTAAAGCCGGTTCTAAAATTGACGCAGATTTGCTCGATAGCATTAGCCGCGGTCAGTGGTGGCAGCTTGCTCTTGAGGACGAAGACGATGCGAAAATCGTTGAGGCCCTGAATGAGCAGTATGAGATCCAGAAACGGACCCTCGATGCGCGCTTTGAGGACAAGGTAGAGAAAGTTCGCCGCGGCGACGATCTGCCCCCAGGTGTTATGAAGATGGTTAAAGTCTTTGTCGCCGTTAAGCGTAAGCTGCAGCCCGGCGATAAGATGGCGGGTCGTCACGGTAACAAAGGTGTTATTTCCAAGGTTGTACCTATGGAAGACATGCCGTTTCTCGCCGATGGTACGCCGGTTGATTTCGTTCTGAACCCGCTTGGTGTTCCGTCACGTATGAACGTTGGTCAGATCCTTGAAACCCACATGGGTTGGGCTGCACGTGGCCTTGGTATTCAGATTGATGAAGCGCTTGGCGAGTACAAGCGTTCTGGCGATCTGACACCTGTCCGTGATGCGTTGAAAATTGCTTATGGTGACGACGTTTATGACGAAGGCATCAAGGGCATGGATGAGCAGTCTGTTGTTGAAGCAGCGGGCAACGTCACACGCGGTGTGCCAATTGCGACGCCTGTATTCGACGGTGCCAAAGAAGCTGACGTCAATGATGCGTTGGTTCGCGCAGGCTTCAGCCAGAGCGGTCAGTCAATCTTGTTTGACGGTCGTACTGGTGAGCAGTTTGCCCGTCCTGTCACAGTCGGCATCAAGTATCTGCTGAAACTACACCACCTCGTGGACGACAAAATCCACGCGCGTTCAACGGGTCCATACTCGCTGGTCACACAGCAGCCATTGGGCGGTAAAGCGCAATTCGGTGGTCAGCGTTTCGGGGAGATGGAGGTCTGGGCTCTGGAAGCTTACGGCGCTGCATACACCCTGCAAGAGATGCTTACGGTCAAATCGGACGACGTTGCTGGACGGACGAAAGTCTACGAAAGCATTGTCAAAGGCGAGGACAACTTCGAAGCGGGCGTACCCGAGTCGTTCAACGTTCTTGTCAAAGAAGTCCGTGGCCTCGGCCTGAATATGGAACTCCTGGATGCGGAGGATGGTGAATGAGGGCTTAGCCCCTCATTCACCCCTTCCTCCCCCCTGATTTAAGGATCTGAAAATGAACCAGGAACTCACAAATAACCCGTTTAACCCACTGACACCCACAAAGGTGTTCGACGAAATCAAAGTATCTTTGGCATCGCCAGAGCGCATTTTGTCTTGGTCATTCGGTGAAATTAAAAAGCCAGAAACCATCAACTACCGCACGTTCAAGCCTGAGCGTGATGGCCTGTTCTGTGCGCGTATCTTTGGCCCGATCAAAGACTATGAATGTCTGTGCGGCAAATATAAGCGCATGAAATATCGCGGCGTTGTCTGCGAGAAATGTGGCGTTGAAGTTACGCTTCAAAAAGTACGCCGTGAGCGTATGGGCCACATCGAGTTGGCATCACCAGTAGCACACATCTGGTTCCTCAAGTCACTTCCATCTCGGATTGGCTTGATGCTGGACATGACACTGCGTGATCTTGAGCGCATTTTGTACTTTGAAAACTATGTCGTCATCGAGCCTGGCTTGACTGACCTTACTTACGGTCAGTTGATGACCGAAGAAGAGTACATGGACGCACAAGACAACTTCGGCATGGATGCGTTCACTGCAAACATCGGTGCGGAAGCGATCCGCGAGATGTTGCAAGCCATCGATCTGGAAGCAGAGGCCGAGCAGCTGCGCGCTGATCTTGCTGAAGCAACTGGTGAGTTGAAGCCGAAGAAAATCATCAAGCGTCTCAAAATCGTCGAAAGCTTCATTGAGTCCGGCAACCGTCCTGAGTGGATGATCCTGACTGTTGTGCCTGTGATCCCGCCAGAGCTGCGCCCACTCGTGCCTCTTGATGGTGGTCGCTTTGCGACGTCTGATTTGAACGACCTTTATCGTCGCGTAATCAACCGTAACAACCGTCTGAAGCGCCTGATTGAGCTGCGCGCGCCTGACATCATCGTACGTAACGAAAAGCGTATGTTGCAGGAATCGGTTGATGCGCTCTTTGACAACGGCCGCCGCGGTCGTGTGATCACCGGTGCAAACAAGCGTCCGCTCAAGTCACTTTCTGACATGCTTAAAGGTAAGCAAGGTCGCTTCCGCCAAAACCTTTTGGGTAAGCGCGTCGACTTCTCTGGCCGTTCCGTCATCGTCACGGGCCCCGAGTTGAAGCTTCATCAGTGTGGCTTGCCTAAGAAAATGGCGCTCGAGCTGTTTAAGCCGTTCATCTACTCCCGCCTTGAAGCCAAAGGTCTGTCCTCGACAGTTAAGCAGGCTAAGAAGCTGGTAGAAAAAGAGCGTCCAGAAGTTTGGGACATCCTCGACGAAGTTATTCGTGAGCACCCCGTCATGTTGAACCGTGCGCCTACGCTGCACCGTTTGGGCATTCAGGCGTTTGAGCCGGTTCTCATCGAAGGTAAAGCAATTCAGCTGCACCCGCTGGTGTGTTCTGCGTTCAACGCTGACTTTGACGGTGACCAGATGGCGGTTCACGTTCCGTTGTCACTTGAGGCACAGCTTGAAGCACGTGTTCTCATGATGTCTACCAACAACGTTCTGTCGCCCTCGAACGGCGCGCCGATCATTGTTCCATCACAGGATATGATCTTGGGCCTTTACTACACGTCACTACAGCGTGCGGGTATGAAGGGCGAAGGCATGGTCTTTGGTTCAATCGATGAGGTGCAGCACGCACTTGATACGGGTGAAGTCCATCTTCACGCCAAGATCCAAGCACGTGTTCCTCAGATTGACGAAGAAGGTAACACCGTCATCCAACGCTTTGAAACAACACCGGGCCGTGTGCGCCTTGGTGCATTGCTGCCGATGAACAACAAAGCGCCGTTTGAATTGGTGAACCGTCTGTTGAAAAAAGGCGAAGTTCAGCAAGTCATCGACACTGTTTACCGTTACTGCGGCCAGAAAGAGTCTGTCATTTTCTGTGACCAGATCATGACCATGGGCTTCCGCGAAGCGTTCCGCGCCGGTATTTCGTTCGGTAAGGATGACATGGTTATCCCAGACAACAAATGGGAAATCGTTGATGGCGTTCGTGAACAAGTAGCTGAATTCGAACAGCAGTACATGGACGGCCTGATTACTCAGGGTGAAAAGTACAACAAAGTTGTCGATGCCTGGTCAAAGTGTAACGACAAAGTCACTGACGCCATGATGGGTACGATCGCTTCGATCAAAACCGATGAAAACGGCGCAGAGATGGAGCCAAACAGCGTCTTCATGATGGCTGACTCCAAAGCGCGTGGCTCGGTCACTCAGATGAAACAGCTCGGCGGTATGCGCGGCCTGATGAACAAACCAAACGGTGAGATCATCGAGACGCCAATTATCTCGAACTTTAAAGAAGGTCTGACTGTTCTTGAGTACTTCAACTCTACCCACGGTGCTCGTAAGGGTCTGTCGGATACGGCGTTGAAAACTGCGAACTCAGGTTACCTGACACGCCGTCTTGTGGATGTGGCTCAGGACTGCATCGTGCGCGAGCATGACTGTGGTACTGAAGTGGCGATCACGGCTGAAGCAGCGGTTAATGATGGTGAGGTTGTTGCAACCTTGGCAGAGCGTGTGCTGGGTCGTGTGTGTGCGGAAGATGTTCTGCACCCTGTGACTGGCGATGTTTTGGCAACCAAAGGTGAGTTGCTCGACGAGCGCGCATCTGACCGTCTTGAGGAAGCTGGCGTAGCGTCTATGCGCATCCGCAGCCCGCTAACTTGTGAAAGTGAAGAAGGCGTTTGTGCGGCATGTTATGGTCGTGACCTCGCACGTGGTACAATTGTGAACCAAGGTGAGGCCGTCGGCATCATCGCGGCGCAGTCTATCGGTGAGCCAGGTACACAGCTGACCATGCGTACATTCCACATTGGTGGTGTTGCGCAGGGCGGTGGCCAACAATCGTTCCAAGAAGCTAGCCAAGAGGGTAAAGTTGTCTTCGCTGATGGCCAGTTGATCGAGAACGCCGCAGGCGAGCAGATCGTTATGGGCCGTAACATGAAGCTGTCCATCACTGGTCCAGACGGCAAAGAGCGTGCGTCACATAAAGTGTCCTACGGTTCCAAGCTTTTGGTCAAAGAAGGTGCTGATGTTGCACGTGGCGATAAGTTGTTTGAATGGGACCCATTCACACTTCCAATGATCGCAGAAAAAGGCGGCGTCATTAAGTTTGTTGATCTGACTGCGGGTATCGCAGTTCGTGAAGACACAGATGACGCAACCGGCATGACGCAGCGTATCGTTACTGATTGGCGTTCGGCGCCAAAAGGCAACGAGCTGGCACCAAAAATCTTGGTGGCGGATGCAAATGGTGAGCCTGTTCTGAAGGACGATGGCAACCCTGTTGCATACCCGATGTCAGTAGACGCGATTTTGTCTGTTGAAGATGGTGACACGGTAAACCCAGGTGATGTTGTTGCGCGTATTCCTCGTGAGGGCGCGAAAACAAAAGACATTACCGGTGGTCTGCCACGCGTTGCGGAACTCTTTGAAGCACGTCGTCCAAAGGACCACGCGATCATCGCTGAAATCGATGGCTACGTACGCTTCGGTAAAGACTACAAGAACAAGCGCCGCATCGCGATTGTTCCTGCAGCCGAGACGCCCGAAGCCGCCGATGAGGCGAAAGTCGAATACATGGTGCCTAAGGGTAAGCACATTCCTGTTCAGGAAGGTGATTACGTCCAGAAGGGTGATTACATCATGGACGGTAACCCTGCGCCGCACGATATTCTTGCGGTTATGGGCGTCGAAGCGCTTGCTGACTATATGATCAACCAAGTGCAGGAGGTTTACCGACTGCAGGGTGTTAAGATCAACGACAAGCACATCGAAGTTATCGTGCGTCAGATGCTCCAGAAGTGGGAAATCCTCGACAGCGGTGAAACAACGCTGCTCAAGGGCGAACATGTGGACAAGCAAGAGTTTGACCTTGCAAACGAGAAAGCCGCTGCACGCGGTGGTCGTTTGGCGAAGGGCGAGCCTATCTTGCTCGGCATCACGAAAGCATCGTTGCAGACACGCAGCTTCATCTCAGCCGCATCGTTCCAAGAAACGACACGCGTGCTGACTGAAGCTTCGGTTCAAGGTAAGCGCGATAAGCTGATTGGTCTGAAAGAGAACGTCATCGTGGGTCGTCTGATCCCAGCCGGTACCGGTGGCGCAACTCAGCAGATGCAGCGTGTTGCTCAGGATCGTGACAACGTTGTTTTGGAAGCACGTCGTGAAGAAGCCGAAGCAGCTGCCGCATTGGCCGCGCCGACAGCCGAAGACGTTGTGGGTGGTGATGAGTTTGACACCATCATGACAGGCGATACTGACAGCCGCGACTAAAGCGACCGTCCTTAAGTGTTGAGATAGGCCTCCGCAGTGCGGGGGCCTTTTTCGTTTGGGCTGAACAACAATGCTTCCCTTTTCTTGCGGGCCGTGTATTCGATTTGCCATGGCAACTTTGCAAGAAAACACGCGCGGTGCCGCGCTCATGATGTGCTCTATGGCGGCATTCACGCTAAATGACGCTTGCTTGAAAGCGATCTCAACGGAATGGCCTTTGTTTCAGACACTGACCGTCCGCGGGTTTGTCACTGTCATCCTAATTGCGATCATGGCTGCTGTGATGGGCGCTTTCCGGAAAGGGATCGCCAAAGGCGATTGGCCATTGGTTGCAGCACGTGTCGGTGCCGAAATTGGTGCCGCATATTTCTTTCTTACGGCCTTGATCAATCTACCGCTCGCCAACGCGACGGCCATTCTGCAAACCCTTCCGCTCACAGTAAGCTTAGCAGGCGCACTTTTTCTGGGCGAGATGCTGGGCTGGCGGCGCATGTTTGCCATTGTTGTGGGGTTCGTCGGTGTGCTGCTTATCGTGCGGCCCGGTGCGGACGGGTTTAACGTATTCTCGATCTACGCGCTGATTGCCGTTGGTTTCGTTACCGTCCGTGATCTGGTAACGCGACGCCTGTCGCCTGACACGCACACAATGGCGGTGACGCTGTTGTCAGCTATCGGCGTGTTTTTGTGGGCCGCCGCGTTTAGTACCACAATCGAATGGGCGCCGTTCACATCGCGGTCAATTTGGTTGGTGTTGGGTGCATCTCTGTTCATCATCGGCGGCTATGTATTTAGCGTGATGGTCATGCGGGTTGGGGATATCTCGTTTGTGGCACCGTTCCGATACACGGCTTTGGTTTGGGCGCTGGTTCTGGGCTTTGTCCTTTTCGGTGAATGGCCGAGTATTCTGACCATTTTGGGCGCGCTCATCATTACTGGATCGGGCCTATTTACGTTCTACCGCGAGCGGCGGATCGCCGAGCGCGAGAGGGTTTCTCCGGCTTAGCACGTATCGCTGATCTGATGCGTTCATGAGGTGCTGTTGACAGGGGAGGCGACTCTCAGTATAGCCCGCACATCCCAAGAGGGGGTACGCCCCTTTTGTCAAAGAAATTAGTGGTCACGATCCGAACTACTGCTGTTCCGATCCTCTGAAAATCCACCGCTCGGATCCCAGGTAGGGTTACCCGATGCGGGGTTTTGTGTTTGCGGACGCGCTTGCACGACACGAATGAAACGGGGACCTAGGCCCCCAAAACGAAGAAGTTGCAACAAAGGGGAAAGTCCTCAATGCCGACTATCCAACAGCTGATCCGCAAACCGCGTCAGCCTAAACGTAAATACTCCAAGTCTCAGCACTTGGAGCAATGCCCTCAAAAACGTGGCGTTTGCACACGCGTTTACACAACCACGCCTAAGAAGCCGAACTCGGCGATGCGTAAGGTTGCTAAAGTGCGTTTGACCAACGGTTTTGAGGTTATTTCCTACATTCCTGGTGAGAGCCACAACCTTCAGGAGCACTCTGTGGTTCTGATCCGTGGCGGTCGTGTAAAAGACCTTCCCGGTGTGCGTTACCACATCCTGCGCGGCGTTCTGGATACCCAAGGCGTCAAAGACCGTAAACAACGTCGTTCGAAATACGGCGCCAAGCGCCCTAAATAAGGAGAGCCGCAGATGTCACGTCGTCACGCCGCTGTTAAACGCGAAGTTCTGCCCGACGCCAAATATGGCGATAAGGTTCTGACAAAATTCATGAACAACATGATGCTCGATGGTAAGAAATCTACCGCTGAGCGCATCGTCTACAACGCACTCGACCGCGTTGAAGGCAAGATCAAACGCGCCCCCGTTGAAGTGTTCCACGAAGCACTCGATAACATCAAACCCGCCGTTGAGGTTCGCTCACGTCGTGTTGGTGGTGCAACATACCAAGTGCCGGTTGAAGTGCGCCCTGAGCGTCGCGAAGCATTGGCCATCCGTTGGTTGATCAACGCATCCCGTTCGCGCAACGAGAACACAATGGAAGAGCGCCTTGCTGGTGAGCTTCTGGACGCTGTTCAGTCACGCGGCTCAGCTGTTAAAAAGCGCGAAGACACGCACAAGATGGCAGATGCCAACAAAGCGTTCTCGCACTACCGCTGGTAATTTTCACTTTTCGTCCAAGGACCCATTCCAATGGCACGCGAATATCCCCTAGAGCTGTACCGTAACTTCGGTATCATGGCGCACATCGATGCAGGTAAAACCACCTGCTCCGAGCGTATTCTCTTCTACACAGGCAAGTCCCACAACATCGGCGAAGTCCACGACGGCGCAGCAACGATGGACTGGATGGAGCAGGAGCAAGAGCGTGGTATTACCATCACGTCCGCCGCGACTACGACATTTTGGGAGCGCACCGAAGACGGTGCAACACCAGACTCGCCTAAGCACCGTATGAACATCATCGACACACCAGGCCACGTTGACTTCACGATTGAAGTTGAGCGTTCGCTTGCGGTTCTCGATGGTGCTGTTTGTGTTCTCGACGCCAACGCCGGTGTTGAGCCACAGACTGAAACTGTTTGGCGTCAGGCTGACCGTTATAAAGTTCCACGTATCGTTTTTGTTAACAAAATGGACAAAATCGGCGCGGACTTTTTTAACTGCGTAAACATGATTGAAGACCGCACTGGTGCACGCGCTGTTCCAGTTGGTATCCCGATTGGTGCCGAGACTGAGCTGGAAGGTTTGATTGATCTCGTAACCATGGAAGAGTGGTTGTGGCAGGGTGAAGACCTTGGCGCCTCTTGGATCAAAGTGCCAGTTCGCGACAGCCTGAAAGACATGGCTGACGAATGGCGCGGCAAAATGATCGAAGCTGCTGTCGAAATGGACGACGAAGCGATGATGGAGTACCTGGAAGGCAACGAGCCTGACGTTCCAACACTGCGCGCGTTGATCCGTAAAGGCACGTTGGCTTTGGCATTTGTTCCTGTTCTTGGCGGCTCTGCATTCAAAAACAAAGGCGTTCAGCCTCTGTTGAATGCTGTTGTTGACTATCTTCCTTCGCCACTCGACGTTGTCGACTACATGGGCTTTAAGCCAGGCGACGAAGAAGAAGTTCGTAACATCCCACGTCGTGCCGATGACAGCATGGCCTTCTCTGGCCTCGCGTTCAAAATTATGAATGACCCATTTGTTGGCTCCCTGACGTTCGTTCGTATCTACTCAGGTACGCTCGGTAAGGGCGACTCAATGCTGAACTCAACTAAAGGTAACACCGAGCGTGTTGGCCGGATGATGATGATGCACTCCAACGATCGTGACGAAATCACCGAAGCATTCGCTGGTGACATCATCGCGCTTGGTGGTCTGAAGAACACGACAACTGGTGATACACTTTGTGACAAGAACGACGCTGTTGTCCTCGAAACAATGACATTCCCAGATCCAGTTATCGAGATCGCGGTTGAGCCTAAGACGAAAGGCGACCAAGAGAAAATGTCGACAGGCCTCGCACGTCTTGCAGCGGAAGATCCGTCTTTCCGCGTAGAGACTGACATCGAGTCAGGTCAGACAATCATGAAGGGTATGGGCGAGCTTCACCTCGACATTCTCGTTGATCGTCTGAAGCGTGAGTTCAAAGTTGAAGCGAACATTGGTGCGCCACAAGTGGCCTACCGTGAGACCATCGACCGCGAAGTTGAGCATTCTTATACGCACAAAAAGCAATCTGGTGGTTCAGGTCAGTTTGGTGAGGTTAAACTCATCATTACACCGACAGAGCCAGGCGAAGGTTATTCCTTCGAGAGCCGCATCGTTGGTGGTTCGGTTCCAAAGGAATACATCCCGGGTGTTGAAAAAGGCATTAAATCGGTTATGGACAGCGGCCCGTTGGCTGGCTTCCCCGTCATCGACTTTAAAGTTGCTTTGATCGACGGTAAATTCCACGACGTTGACTCCTCAGTCCTCGCGTTTGAGATCGCTGCGCGTATGTGTATGCGTGAAGGCATGAAAATGGCTGGCGCGAAACTGCTCGAGCCAATCATGAAAGTGGAAGTTATCACTCCTGAAGAATACACCGGTGGTATCATCGGCGACCTGACATCACGTCGCGGTCAAGTTCAGGGTCAGGATACTCGCGGTAATGCGATTGCCATCGATGCAATGGTGCCGCTTGCGAATATGTTCGGTTACATCAACACATTGCGCTCTATGTCTTCGGGCCGCGCGCAGTTCTCGATGCAATTCGATCACTATGAAGCTGTACCAAGCAACATCTCTGAAGAAATCCAAGCTAAATACGCTTGATCTGACACCTTTTACGGTGGCCCATGAGGGCCACCGTTCTACTGGAAAATGAAGGAGGCCTCTCATGGCTAAGGAAAAGTTTGAACGCTCTAAACCGCACGTAAACATCGGCACGATTGGTCACGTTGACCACGGTAAGACGACGTTGACTGCAGCGATCACCAAGCAATTTGGTGACTTCAAAGCATACGACGAGATTGACGGCGCGCCGGAAGAAAAAGCACGTGGTATCACGATTTCTACTGCTCACGTTGAGTATGAAACAGAGACACGTCACTACGCACACGTGGACTGCCCAGGCCACGCTGACTATGTGAAAAACATGATCACTGGTGCTGCTCAGATGGACGGCGCGATCTTGGTTGTTAACGCAGCTGATGGTCCTATGCCACAAACACGCGAGCACATCCTGTTGGGTCGCCAGGTTGGTATCCCTTACATGGTTGTTTACATGAACAAAGTTGACCAAGTTGACGACGAAGAGTTGCTCGAGTTGGTTGAAATGGAAATCCGTGAGCTTCTGTCATCTTACGAGTACCCAGGCGACGACATCCCAGTTGTAGCCGGTTCTGCTCTGGCCGCTCTGGAAGACCGCGATGACAACATCGGTAAAGAGTCTATCGACAAGCTGATGGAAGCTGTTGACAGCTACATCCCGACACCGGCACGTGCTGTTGACCAGCCGTTTCTGATGCCGATCGAAGACGTGTTCTCAATCTCTGGCCGTGGTACAGTTGTAACCGGTCGTGTTGAGCGTGGCGTTATCAACGTTGGTGAAGAGATCGAGATCGTTGGTATCCGTGATACCACGAAGACAACCTGCACAGGTGTTGAAATGTTCCGCAAGCTGCTTGATCGCGGTGAAGCAGGCGACAACATCGGCGCGCTTCTTCGCGGCGTTGACCGTGAAGGTGTTGAGCGTGGCCAGGTTCTTTGTAAGCCAGGTTCCGTATCTCCTCACACAAAGTTCGAGGCAGAAGCTTATATTCTGACCAAAGAAGAAGGTGGCCGTCACACGCCATTCTTTGCGAACTACCGTCCACAGTTCTACTTCCGTACAACTGACGTGACAGGCACAGTTGAGCTTCCAGCGGGTACCGAGATGGTTATGCCGGGCGACAACTTGAAGTTCGAAGTCGAGCTGATCGCGCCTATCGCGATGGAAGACGGTCTGCGCTTTGCGATCCGCGAAGGCGGCCGCACAGTAGGCGCAGGCGTCGTAGCAAAAATCATCGCCTAAGCTGATTGATTTATACGCAATGACGCTTGCGTCACTGCGTGACAAGATTTAAGGCGGGCCCTCTAGGCCCGTCTTACGGGTTTGATGTGGGTACTGGACGAGCCAGCCATCCACCTCTCAACGCCTCACGCCAATTAAAGGCAATGAAAATGCAAAGCCAAAATATTCGCATTCGGCTGAAAGCGTTTGACTACCGTGTACTGGACGCCAGCACACAGGAAATCGTCAACACAGCCAAGCGTACTGGTGCCAACGTTCGTGGTCCCATTCCGCTTCCAAACAAAATCGAGAAGTTCACTGTTCTGCGTGGCCCACACGTAGATAAGAAGTCTCGCGACCAATTTGAAATCCGCACGCACAAGCGTTTGCTGGATATCGTTGATCCGACTCCCCAAACTGTTGACGCGCTTATGAAGCTCGACCTGGCAGCTGGTGTGGACGTCGAGATCAAACTGCAATCTTAATCGGAGGATTTGAAACAATGATCCGTTCCGGAGTTATTGCAAAGAAAATGGGCATGACCCGTTTGTTCATGGAAGACGGTAAGCAGATCCCGGTTACTGTTCTTCAGCTAGACAACCTTCAGGTTGTTGCTCAGCGTACCGAAGAAAAAGACGGCTATACTGCTGTTCAGCTTGGTGCTGGTTCTGCGAAAGCAAAGCGCACATCTGCTGCGATGCGCGGTCACTTTGCTGCGGCAAAAGTCGAGCCAAAGCGTAAAGTTGCTGAGTTCCGCGTTAACGCTGACGCGCTGATCGAAGTGGGCGCAGAAATTTCTGCTGATCACTACCTCGAAGGTCAGTACGTTGATGTTGCTGGCACATCGATCGGTAAAGGTTTCCAAGGGGCGATGAAGCGCTGGAACTTTGGCGGTCTTCGCGCGACACACGGTGTGTCTATCTCACACCGTTCACACGGCTCTACAGGCCAATGTCAGGATCCTGGCCGCGTTTTCAAAGGTAAGAAAATGGCCGGTCACATGGGTGCTGCTCGTGTTACTACGCAAAACCTGCAGGTTGTTAAAACTGACGCCGCCCGTGGCTTGATCATGGTTAAAGGCGCTGTTCCTGGCTCCAAAGGTGGTTGGGTGACTGTTAAGGATGCGGTTAAGAAGCCATTTCCTGACAACGCACCGATGCCAGCAGGCCTAAAATCCGACGCAGCTACAGCTGAAGCTCCGGCCGAAGCACCTGCGACTGGAGGTGAAGAATGAAACTTGATGTGATCAAACTTGACGGCAAGACTGCTGGCTCTGTTGAGCTTTCAGACGAGCTGTTCGCACTTGAGCCTCGCGCAGACATTCTGCACCGTGTGGTTCGTTGGCAGCGTAACAATGCGCAGGCCGGCACTCATAAGGTGAAGACACGGTCTGAAACCAGCTACTCAACAAAGAAGATCTATCGCCAAAAAGGCACCGGTGGCGCACGTCACGGTGACCGTAACGCGCCGATCTTCCGTAAGGGTGGTATCTACAAAGGCCCAACACCACGTTCACATGGTCACGAGCTGCCGAAGAAATTCCGCAAGCTTGGCCTGAAGCACGCGCTTTCTGCAAAAGCAGCAGCGGGTGAGTTGGTTGTGATTGAGAACGCGGAAGCAGAAGGCAAGACTGCAGCGTTGGCTAAGCAAGTGAAAAACCTCGGTTGGAAGCGTGCATTGGTCATCGACGGTGCTTCTGTGAACGAAGGGTTCTTGAAAGCCGCGCGCAACATCGAAGGTTTGGATATCCTGCCGACAATGGGCGCAAACGTGTATGACATCCTCAAGCGTGACACTCTTGTGATCACCAAAGCAGGTGTCGAAGCTCTGGAGGCTCGTTTGAAATGAGTGCGAAAGCTGAACACTACGATGTGATCCGCAAGCCGATCATCACTGAGAAAGCAACTATGGCGTCTGAAAATGGCGCGGTGGTTTTCGAAGTAGCGATCGACGCAAACAAACCACAGATCAAAGAAGCAGTTGAGACGCTCTTTGGTGTGAAGGTTAAAGCGGTTAACACAACGATCACCAAAGGTAAGGCTAAGCGTTTCCGCGGCCAGCTTGGTAAACGTAAAGACGTCAAGAAGGCATATGTTATGCTCGAAGACGGCAACACGATCGACGTGAACACAGGTCTGTAATTAGACCAGTATAATTGGAAAAGCCCCGCCGTCATTTGACGAGCGGGGCTTTTTGTTTGTTTACTACGCTTGTAGGGCTGATCGATTTGCGGCAGTGTTTCTGGCATGAAACATGTACCCAAACAAACCACTGATGATGCTCTTATTCAGGAATTTCTCAATAAGGGCGGCACTGTCACCAAGGGCAAGACGAAGCCAGCACCCGCGGAATTGGGTCTGAGTAACAACCAGTGGAACAATAAGCTGACCAAAGAAGAAAAAGCTGCGCGCGATAAGAAGTAGCTTTTGTGGTCTGGCTGGGTAGCGGCTTGCTTATTGTACTTAGGTAAAATGTGCTTGGCCCTTGACCCGAATGGGTCAGCCCCCTAGTAAGCACCATCGGCTCAGCCCCAGATTCGTCTGGGGCTTTGTTGTTGTTTTGTGCAGCTTGCTGCGCAACGCATTCTACGGGCACCTTCGGGGGCCTATAACTTCCGGTTCTGATGGCGAAAGCCGAATGAGCCGCAAAGCAAATGGAAGACAGAAAGCATGGCACTTAAGTCGTACAAACCGACGACGCCTGGCCAACGTGGGTTGGTTCTGATTGACCGTTCGGAGCTTTGGAAAGGACGCCCAGTCAAGGCACTCGTTGAGGGTCTGACGAAGAACGGCGGCCGGAACAATACCGGACGGATCACAATGCGTCGTAAAGGTGGTGGTGCAAAACGCCTCTACCGTATCGTTGATTTCAAACGTAACAAGCTGGACATCGCTGCCACCGTTGAGCGGATCGAATATGACCCCAACCGGACAGCGTTTATTGCACTCATCAAATATGATGATGGCGAGCAAGCATATGTACTTGCACCACAGCGTTTGGCCATCGGTGACAAAATCATCGCGTCCGCTAAAGCAGACATCAAGCCAGGCAACGCAATGCCGTTCTCTGGTATGCCAATCGGTACAATCATCCACAACATCGAGCTGAAGCCAGGCAAGGGCGGTCAAATCGCACGTGCTGCCGGTACGTATGCTCAATTCGTTGGTCGTGATGGTGGTTACGCACAAATCCGCCTCAGCTCTGGTGAACTTCGTTTGGTTCGTCAGGAGTGCATGGCGACTGTTGGTGCTGTGTCTAACCCAGACAACTCTAACCAAAACTTCGGTAAAGCGGGCCGCAACCGTCACAAGGGCATCCGCCCATCTGTGCGTGGTGTTGTTATGAACCCCGTCGACCACCCTCACGGTGGTGGTGAAGGCCGGACTTCTGGTGGTCGTCACCCAGTGACACCATGGGGTAAGCCCACAAAAGGTGCCCGCACCCGGAACAAGAACAAAGCGTCCAGCAAGCTGATCATCCGCTCGCGGCACGCCAAGAAGAAAGGGCGTTAATCTATGACTCGCTCTGTTTGGAAAGGTCCTTTTGTCGACTCGTATGTCCTCAAAAAGGCAGAAGCATCCCGTGAAAGCGGCCGCAATGAAGTCATCAAAATCTGGTCGCGTCGTTCTACGATTCTTCCACAGTTTGTTGGCCTCACGTTCGGCGTCTACAACGGCAAAAAGCACATTCCAGTGAATGTGTCTGAAGAAATGATCGGCCAGAAGTTTGGTGAATTCTCACCAACCCGTACATACTACGGACACGCGGCTGACAAAAAAGCGAAGCGGAAGTAAGTCATGGGCAAGGATAAAAACCCCCGCCGCGTGGCCGAAAACGAAGCAATGGCGAAATTGCGCATGCTTCGTACAAGCCCGCAGAAACTAAACCTGGTTGCGACAATGATCCGCGGCAAGAAAGTTGACAAAGCGTTGACTGACCTGTCGTTCTCAAAGCGCCGCATCGCTGAAGACGTGAAGAAATGCCTTCAGTCTGCGATTGCGAACGCGGAAAACAACCACAACCTCGATGTTGACGAGCTGGTAGTTGCAGAGGCTTACGTTGGTAAGAACCTGACACTCAAGCGCGGTCGTCCTCGTGCACGTGGCCGGTTCGGTAAGATCGTAAAGCCGTTCTCGGAACTGACCATCAAGGTTCGTCAAGTTGAGGAGCAATCGTAATGGGTAATAAAGTCAATCCAATCGGTATGCGCCTTCAGGTAAACCGCACATGGGACAGCCGCTGGTATGCAGACACCAAAGACTATGGTGACTTGCTGCTTGAGGATCTGAAACTGCGCGCATTTATCAAAGAAGAGTGCAAGCAAGCTGGCGTAAGCCGCGTGATCATCGAGCGGCCGCACAAGAAGTGCCGCGTTACGATCCACACAGCGCGCCCCGGTGTTATCATCGGTAAAAAGGGTGCTGACATTGAAACACTTCGTAAGAAGTTGGCATCAATGACTGCGTCTGAGCTTCACCTGAATGTCGTCGAAGTTCGCAAGCCTGAGTTGGACGCAGCCCTCGTTGCTGAATCCATTGCTCAGCAACTTGAGCGTCGTGTTTCTTTCCGTCGTGCGATGAAGCGCTCGGTACAGAACGCAATGCGCATGGGCGCTTTGGGCATTCGTGTAAACGTTGCTGGTCGTTTGGGCGGCGCAGAGATTGCGCGTACTGAATGGTACCGTGAAGGTCGTGTGCCGCTGCACACACTTCGCGCCGACATCGATTACGCACACGCAGAGGGCATGACTGCCTACGGGATCATTGGCGTTAAAGTCTGGATCTTCAAAGGCGAGATCATGGAACATGATCCAGCTGCGCGTGACCGTAAAGCACAAGAACTCCAAGACGGCCCAGCACCTCGCGGTGCAGGCGGTCGTCGCTAAGGGGGAGATTGAAAGATGCTTCAACCAAAACGCACTAAGTTCCGTAAAATGCACAAAGGCCGGATCCGCGGCGACGCCAAAGGCGGTTCGGATCTTAACTTTGGCACATACGGCCTGAAAGCACTGCAACCCGAGCGTATCACCGCACGTCAAATCGAAGCGGCTCGCCGTGCGATGACGCGTCAGATGAAACGTCAGGGTCGCGTATGGATCCGGATTTTCCCGGATCTGCCTGTTACCTCTAAGCCTGTCGAAGTTCGTATGGGTAAAGGTAAAGGTTCCGTGGATTTCTGGGCAGCTAAGGTAAAACCTGGCCGCATCATGTTCGAAATCGACGGCGTACCCGAGCCAATCGCGCGTGAGGCACTTCGCCTTGCAGCGATGAAGCTGCCGATCAAAACACGCGTAGTGGTCCGTGAGGACTGGTAAGCAACGTGTTTACTTAGAATAGAAAAGTCCCCGCATGGAACCGTGCGGGGGCTTTTTCATTTTGGAGCGCCGAGCGTGGCATAATTAGTTTGTGGCCCCGACGCCGGTGGTAATTAAGCTGGGCGTAATCTGTTGGATAACGCGATGCCACTTTGTAATCGGTTGTTCAGCCGCAAAGATAACGTCGTTTGGGCGTAACTGAAATTCGGTCGCAAGCACCAAATTCGCAGTATTCGAAAAATCAAACCTGTATGCTGCAATCGGGCGACCGGAACTGCGTTTCCGTAGGATGTAGACCTGGCTAATGTTTGCCGTGGTCGTCGGAATGCCGCCACTGTCAAAGAGGGCATCAGCAAGACTTGCATGGTGCTCAAACGGTAGTGGGAACCGCGTTTGCTTACTCGCTTCGCCAGTCAAGTAAACGTAGTCACGCTGCAAGCTACCCGTCGCGACGCGCATCTGAATAGCAGCTTGTTCAGTGCGTTGTTGTAGATCGAGCGCGCTTAGGTGCGCTGCGATTTGTTCGGTCCGCTGGGTTTTTAGGGCTATGGATAATTCGGTTCGCGCAATCTGTTCCGAAAAATAAGCCTGCGCAGTAGTTAAATCGTAACCAACATGTACGTAGACGGCGTCACCAGACATTAAGGGCAGGCGCTGCAAGTCTGACGTCTGTAAATAATCTGCAAACGGTAGCTGATAGAGCTCGCCCAATCTGTATATCTTAATTGAAGTGGAGCGCTCGTCTTTGGTTACGATTCCGCCTGCCGCAGCTATCGCATCGCTTAATGTGCTTGGTGCAAACGTGACGGGGATACGGATGTGGGTTTTGACCGCACCACCGACGATAATCTGTTGTGAGTTGAATTCACTTATATCAAGAGCAAAGGTATCCGTGATTTGGTTTGCGGCCCTTCTTTTGAATACCGCTGAATGGGCATCCTCAATTGTGAGGCCGGCTACCTTGATCGAACCAACGTCTGGAAGCGCGATGGCGCCGCTGTCTTGGACTGTGTAACTGTTTGATCGCCGCTGATCTTCAGCTCCCGAGATCGCAATGGGATTGCTCCGCCCTATGAGGGAGACAACATCACCCACTCCAATTTGGTACCGCTTTGTTTTGGTTTGCGGAGGTAGCCTCAATACCGGCGGAGCGCTGATGGTTTGTTGTCGCGAGGCGACGCGTGGCAGCATTGGCTGGCCGGACTGCAGATCTATTGCGGTTACATCTGCGGACCTAGGCCTTGGTAGAGCGCGCGGTGAGTAAGCAGAGCCGTTCGCAATTTTTACAACGCCTTGTGTCACTTCGACGATCTGCACATCCGGATCGTTCAATGGAACCGTTGGGCTGATGTAGAGCGCGCCGCAGTTGTTAAGAATCGCGAGCGATGTAATTAACGCGATTCTGTGCGCTATGGTGTGAAACAAATTTTTGGAGTGGCGATTCCCCTTAATTTGGAAAAAATTCGGATTAATTTCGACTCGTGCATGGGGCATTGGTGGGCGGTTCACTCTGATTTACTCGTTATTCAGCTTAGTGTTGGCTTAGATTCTGCACTTTTCATGAACAGCGGGTCATTTACTTCGGTTTGAGCAGTTGTTTGTACTTGGCCCAAAGGTCGAAAATGTAGTTTTTATTGAGGTAATTACGTTTGTTCGAAAAACTTCACATGAAATTCAAAAAGGGGGTTGCGTGTTTTGTTTGTTAGACCTAAACCCCACTTCACCGGCGGCGCAGAGATGCAGCGCGGGTCGCCAGAGGGGCTAGGGAGACGCTGAGAGGCTGACTTAGTTCTGAGGTTGGAGAAGAAATTAGAGGTATTTGAGGCGGGGCGCGCCGTATGATTTAGGGCGCATCTGGTCTCTTTTGTTCCTCACGTTGTTTGAAATTGCTGGTATTTGAAGAGATATGTGGGCGGTTTGGTTCATTCGATGGATCA